>NZ_LJIY01000002.1:495193-757296 GCF_001420585.1 Psychrobacillus sp. FJAT-21963
TATTTAAAGAAAAATTTATTAATAAATGGGAGGATTTATAAATTGAAAAAGAGAATTGTATTTTTAGCCCTTTCTAGCATGGCCATCTTAGCTTTGAGCTTTACAACTAATTCAAAACAGATGGTAGAAGAAGAAACTCCAAGACCAACAACTATAGAAAATTCGTATATTTGAAAATTTTACAAGTGAAGAGATTTTGAGTACTGAAACGTGACACTCATTAGCTTGAAGGAGACATTGAATAGATTCTTCCTCTTGGCTCCAACAAACTTATGAGTGTCTTGTTAGTTTTAACCATATTACATAAATTGGGTTCATCTTTATGTAAAATTAGTGAGAATCGGATGGTTCCCATGGAAAATCGGGTGGTTCAACTGATTAATCGGTTGGATCTTTCAAATAATCGGGTGGCTATATACTAAAATCGGATGGTTTCATCAGAGTTTTCTATTGAAAATGATGAATGGACAGATTTTTTGATTTATTTTCAAAATAATACTGGAGTAGATAAAGTTAGAAAATCATTTGAGTAACTGGAACAAATTAAGCATATATTAAATTGACAGAACAATTTGATGTATGTTAAATTTATCCACAATAAAACCATACAAATTCGTTGATGAGAAAAAGTAGTTGTTGAAACTGTTCCAAAGAGAGCCGGCAAATGCTGAAAGTCGGTGTTCAGTTCATAGATGAAAATCCTCTCTGAGAAGTCGAGCTGAAAATGAGTAAGTGAGACCGGGTGTCTACCGTTAAAAGGAACACGTATGATTGTACGTGGCTAAGTGCTATTGTGTAACGAGAGTTCCAATAGAATTAGGGTGGTATCACGGTTAAACCCGTCCCTTTATACAGGGACGGGTTTTTTGTATGTTTTATTAATAAAAATAGGAGTGATATCGAATGGTTAAATCGAACGAAAAAGAAACTGTTCTACAAAGAGAAGCACGGATTCGAGCGCAATGGTTGAAAGGTGAAACCTTTAAGAAATCCATTGAGTACAGAGAAGATAGCCCGTCTTTTGTCTTTTATGAAGGACCACCTACTGCTAATGGCTTACCTCATGTAGGTCATGCATTAGGTCGGACAATTAAAGATGTCGTTGCAAGGTATAAAACAATGACAGGATATCAAGTAATACGTAAAGCTGGTTGGGATACACATGGTTTACCAGTCGAGCTTGGAGTAGAAAAGCAATTAGGCATTTCTGGGAAAAGCGAGATTGAAAAGTATGGTGTAGAGGCTTTTATTGAAAAGTGTAAAGAAAGTGTATTTACTTATGAAAAGCAGTGGCGAAATTTTACTGAACAGCTAGGTTATTGGGTAAATATGGATGATCCATATTTAACATTAAGTAACACTTATATTGAAAGTGAATGGAACGTACTCGGTACAATTCATGAAAAAGGATTACTTCAGAAAGGTCATAGGGTTTCTCCATACTGTCCTAGTTGTCAAACTTCTCTTAGCTCACATGAGGTATCACAAGGTTATAAGACTGTGAAAGACTTATCTGCTACGGCAAAATTTAAAATAACGGATCGAGAAAATGAATATTTTCTAGGATGGACAACGACTCCTTGGACTTTACCAGCAAATGTTGCATTGGCCGTTAACCCTTCGATGAAATACGTTCGAGCAAAACAAGGGCAAAACATATATATTGTTGCGGAAGCTTTAGTTAGCACTGTATTAACAAAAGATTTTGAGATACTTTCTATTCATTTAGGGGAAGATTTAAAAGATATTTCTTATATACCTCTATTTAATTTTGTTGATGTGGAAAAAGGACATAAAGTGGTATTGGCTGATTATGTATCATCAGAAAGTGGAACAGGCATCGTTCATATTGCTCCAGCTTACGGGGAAGAGGATTATAAAGTAGTGAAAGAAAACGAATTATCCTTCATCAATGTTGTAGATGAAAAAGGAATGTATACTTCTGATGTAAAAGGCTTTGAAGGAAGGTTTGTAAAAGATTGTGATGTGGATATTGTTCGTAATCTTGCGGAAAGAGAATTACTTTTCAATAAAGAAAAGTACGAACATAGTTATCCGCATTGCTGGCGTTGTGATTCGCCTCTTTTGTATTATGCAAGTGAAAGCTGGTTTATCAAAACAACAGCTCTAAAAGATCAATTTTTACGTAATAATGAAAGTGTTACTTGGCAGCCAGAGCATATTAAACATGGGAGGTTTGGAAACTTTTTAGATCAGATGGTAGACTGGAACATCAGTCGAAAACGCTATTGGGGTACACCTCTGAATATTTGGGAATGTGAGGAATGTAAGCATGAAATTGCACCCAAAAGTATCGAAGAATTAAAACTTCTCTCAATACAGCCTTTTGATGACATTGAATTGCACAAACCATATGTAGATAACATTAAGTTGAATTGTGTATGTTGTAACGGCACGATGATCAGAACACCTGAAGTAATTGATGTTTGGTTTGATAGTGGTTCAATGCCATTTGCACAATATCACTATCCCTTTGAAAATAAAGAGTTATTTGAAAAACAATTTCCTGCAGATGTAGTTATTGAAGGAATCGATCAAACTCGAGGGTGGTTTTACAGCTTACTCGCCGTATCCACTTTATTTACGGGAAAAGCACCTTATAAACGTGTAATTTCTACAGGTCATATTTTAGATGAAAATGGACAAAAAATGTCTAAAAGTAAAGGGAATGCACTAGATCCAGTAGAGTTAATTCAAAAATACGGAGCAGATGCATTAAGATGGGCGTTATTAGTTGACAGTGCACCATGGAATACTAAACGTTTTTCAGAACGGATTGTACAAGAGGCTAAATCCAAATTAGTCGATACATTAGATAATGTGCATAGTTTCTATTCTTTATATACTAATTTGGATAACTATAGTCCAGATGCGCAATATGAAGTAAAAAATAACAAATTGGATGAATGGATATTATCACGATTGCATAGCACTATTAAAATAGCTCGAATGAACTTTGATGCTTATCATTTTACAAACGCTGCAAGGGAAATCGCAAAGCTATTAGAAGAACTAAGCAATTGGTATGTTAGACGATCCCGAGAACGATTTTGGTCAAATGGCATGAATTCGGACAAAGCAGCTGCATATAAAACGCTCTATGAAGTTTTAACAAAAACTAGTCAATTATTAGCACCATTAACGCCGTTTATAGCAGAAGATGTGTTTATGGACTTGACAGGTAAAAGTGTACATTTATCAGATTTTCCCAAATCTGAAGAACACTTCATAAATCAGAAGCTTGAGAAAGAAATGGATGCAGTCCTTCAAGTAGTGGAGTTAGGAAGGAGTATAAGGAATACAACTTCATTGAAAATAAAACAACCATTAGGAAGTTTATCTCTAATGAGTTCGCAACAAGATGTAAACTGGGACTTATACGAAGATATCATCAAAGAAGAGTTGAATGTAAAGCTATTCCGGCGGATAGATAATGATGATCAGTTTGTTTCTACTAAATTAAAGCTGAATTTTAAAAAATCTGGTGCGAAGTTTGGAAAGCAGTCGAATGCAATAAATACTTTTCTACAAAACTTAGACGAAGAACAAGTTAAAAAATTTATACAAATTGGTTATTTAAATATGAGAAACGCTGAAGAATTACAAGTTTTAGTAGAAGATGTGCAGATTGAAAAAGTAGCGAAGCAAGGCTATGCTTCTGCTACAAGTGGAGATTATACAGTTACATTAGACCTTTCATTATCTGAAGAACTGATTCAAGAGGGAATGGCACGTGAATTAATCCGAGCGATACAGTCATATAGAAAACAGTTAAAGCTACCAATCGATATGCGTGTAGATATAATAGTAAAAACGGATGAAGAGCTACAAAGAGTAATTGAAAAGTTTAAGAATATGCTGCAACAAAACTTGTTGATGAATAGTTTAACATTTACTCAAAATGAAATGGTTGGTACAGAAATTGTAATAGGAAATCATACAATATTAATAAAACTTAAACCAACAAATTGAAACGATGCGATAGAGAAATCAGGCTTTCAGAAGCTTACCGCTCGCTTTCCGCGGGCGAGTGGTGAGCACGCTTGGGCCAACTCGATGTTGGTCATGAAGGCGTCGCCTCAGGACGAGGCGCCCTTAGCATTCCTTCCTCTAATACGCTGATGGGGCTGAAAAAGTATAGAGAATTTGACTTTCCTAAATAATGTCGACCGATAAATAAGAAAATCGTTGAAACGGCTCCCTTTCCGCGGGCCTTACCTTAGCCTCCTCGCTGCGCTGCGGGGTCTTCGGTTAACGCTATTCCCGCAGGAGTGTCGCCTTTTTCAACGATTTTCTATAAATATTAATGAAATATAAGTGATAAAAACTTGCTCTATTAATGGCATGATGGTTTTCCAATTGAAAAGCAAATAATAGTTGATTGGAGTGGAAGGCGGCGACTCCAGCCGGAATAGCAAATGTTTTCTGCACCGAAAGCGAAGCGTCAGGTGCATGAGGTGAAGACCCTGGACTGAGCGTAGTGAAGGAAGCGGCTGAAGCCATGCCGGCGGAACGCGTCCGCCTGGAACGTAATTTAACGGGTCTAACATAAAAATCAGTATGTGAAAACTTTGGTTCACATACTGTCATGATATCTCATTGAGGATTTTTTCAGTAACTCGCTAGGCCCCTGCAGGGTCACGTCTGTCTAGCTTTTTCTGTAGGAATCGAGCGAACGCTTCTCCAAACCAATAAATGCTACATTAAATAATTTATTATANATTATAAAAATATAATTTGACAATTGTAAGTATTCCTACTATCATAGTAGTAACTTTTATGTTCGGAAACGGGTAGAAGGAACCGAGAGCGGTTTCGCCCATTGAACAGACGAGCCGAGACTAGATGAGCATAGCTGAGAAATTGTTTGAATAAGAAGAGTAGCATTAGTTTGCAATGAAGAGAGTCAGTGGTTGGTGAGAACTGATTTGTATCTAGTGTGAATGGACTTATGAGAGCTATCTTGAGAACGACTATTCGTTTTAGAGGTAGACGTATTTCCTACGTTACAGGATAATGAAGTGGGAGCATTAAGCTCCAACTAGAGGTGGCAACGCGGTCAAAACCGTCCTCTTCAAAGGGATTCTTCTGAATTCCTTTGAAGAGGGCTTTTTTTGTTTTTTAGAAATCAAAGCACTTGCAGTTGTCTCAGATTTTTTATACGAAACAACACTTTAAATAAATCGAGACACAGATATGCAAATGCATATTGATTATAAGAAATTAGTTGAGATGAGAAGAGGAGAGATTGAGATGAGAGATTTTATTGAAAAAGTAGAGAAGCAAGAGCAATTATTGTATGACGAAATGGTGGAGGCATCTCGTCTGATGTTTCAAGAAAACACCAATTTACAAGATATTGTTGATTTTTTAATTGCTCTTTCGAAAAAAGGAGAAACAGCTGTAGAAGTTGCTGCTCTTGCTACAGTAATGAAGTCTTTGGCAATCCAGCTTAATGAACCACCTGGGGAGTATATGGATAACTGTGGTACAGGTGGAGATGGTTTAAATAGCTTTAACATTAGTACAACATCAGCATTTGTTCTAGCAAGTGCCGGAGCGACTATTGCCAAGCATGGAAATAGAAAAATCTCAAGTGCAGCAGGTAGCTCAGATGTATTAGAAGCTATAGGAATTCAACCTTCTATCGGTGCTGAAGCATCAATTGAACTGTTAAAACAAGAAGGTCTTACTTTTTTATATGCACCGAATGTTCATCCAAAGTTAAAACGTATTAGTAATGCGCGAAAGCAAATAGGAAAACCAACTATATTCAATCTAGTTGGACCTTTAACGAATCCTGTGGCACTTAAAACACAATATACAGGAATAAATAGAACAGATTTCACGATGGAATATGCAGAAGTATTACGAATACTTGGTAGAGAAAGAGCTATTGTCGTAAGTGGAGCTGGAGGTATGGATGAAGCATCCTTAGCAGGCAAAAACAAATTGGTTCTTGTAGACAAAGGTGATCTTATCCCATTTACCATTACACCAGATGATGTTGGATTATCATCTGCCCCTGTTACAGCAATACGTGGAGGAGACGGAGAAGCAAATGCAAAAATTATGCGAAAAGTTCTTCAGGGAGAAAGTAGTCCTTATTTAGATACAGTCCTATTTAATAGTGGTATCGGCCTCTTTGCGACCGGCATCGCGAGCTCTATCCAAGAAGGAGTTAAAATTGCGTCTGATACTATTCTATCTGGAAAAGCGCTAGAAAAATTAGAGGCAGTAATAGCTTTCAGTGAAAAAGCGGTTGTGCAGGAGGTTGTGTCATGACAACTATTTTAGATAAGATTCTAGAAAAGAAGAAGGACCAAATTGAGGAAATGTTAAAAGAGAATTTGCAAAAGAAAAATATACAAATCACAAGACCTTCACTTTTTGAAGTTATGTATCAAAATAATCATTTACAAGTAATTTCGGAAATAAAACGTGCTTCCCCGTCGAAGGGATTGATAGCAGAAGGTGTAAATCCTAGCGAACAAGCTACAGCCTATTACCAAGCTGGAGCTGCTTGTATATCCGTATTAACTGATACACCCTTCTTCCAAGGAACTTTTTCTGATTTAGAAGAGGTAGCTCGAATTGTGCCAATCCCAATATTGTGTAAAGATTTTGTAATACATCCTATTCAAATAGATTACGCTAAAAATGCAGGTGCCTCTGTTGTTTTACTTATTGTAGCGGCGCTCAGCGAAGAAGAGTTAGCTAAACTTTATTCGTATGCAATAGATCAAGGGCTTGAAGTATTAATGGAAGTACATGATGTAGAGGAATTGAAACGTGCCCTACAGCTCGATGCGAAGCTTATTGGGGTAAATAATCGAGATTTGCGTACATTTGAGGTCGATTTAGCTCGTACCGAAGAAATTGCATCTATCTTTCCTTTCCATGAGGAACGTGTATTAATAAGTGAAAGTGGTATTTGGACTTCTGAGGACGCATCTAAAGTTGCAGGATATGGAGCGAGTGGTGTCCTTGTAGGAGAATCGCTTATGAGAAGTGGAGATATCAAAAATGCAATAAGTTCTTTACAAGTGAAGCGTGGTGTTATAGCCAAATGACGAAAGTAAAGATTTGTGGATTGATGGAAAAAGAGGATGTAAGAGCAGCGATTGATGCTGGTGCTGACGCAGTTGGTTTTGTATTTGCACCAAGTAAACGAAAACTTACGATTGAACAGGCAAAAGAACTAGCTAAAGAGGTTCCGGTGGGCGTATTAAAGGTAGGGGTATTTGTTAACCCAACAGCTAAGGAATTAGAAGATACTGTAAGGGAAGTAGCATTAGATATAGTTCAGTATCATGGCATTGAAACGCCAGAATTTATTCAAGTGCATAATTACCCTTCCATAAAAGCATTTTCTGTACGAAGTGAGGAAGATGTTAAGCATTCCAAGCAGTATGACACAGATTTTTTATTGTTTGATGCACCCCAAGCCGGTAGTGGTATTGTGTTTGATTGGCGATTAATGAAAGGGCACGAGGTCAAGCAAGAAAAGATAATATTAGCTGGAGGATTAAATCCTACAAATGTGAAAGAGGCCATAAAACGTGTAAATCCTTATATGGTAGATGTCTCAAGTGGGGTAGAAATAGACGGTAGAAAAAATAGCGAGCTGATTCGAGCATTTATTAAAGCTGTTAAAGATGAGGAGAGAGAAGCAAATGGTCAAAACTAATGAGGAAGTAAAAGCTGGTAGATATGGACGTTTTGGCGGACAGTACGTTCCTGAAACATTGATGACCGCATTAAATGAATTAGAACAAGCGTATGATGAGGCAATTGCGGATCCTTCTTTTTTAGAAGAATTGAATTACTATTTAAAGGAATATAGTGGACGTGAAACACCTCTTTATTTTGCAGAACGACTTACACAATCACTTGGTGGAGCAAAAATATACCTAAAACGAGAAGATTTAAACCATACAGGAGCACATAAGATCAATAATACGATTGGTCAGGCAATACTTGCAAAACGTATGGGGAAAAATAAAATTGTTGCAGAAACAGGAGCAGGTCAGCATGGGGTTGCAACTGCAACCGTATGTGCATTATTCGATATGGATTGCGTTGTTTTTATGGGAAAAGAAGATGTACGTAGACAAGAATTAAACGTATTTCGGATGGAGTTGCTTGGGGCGAAGGTCGTTTCAGTTGATCAAGGCTCAGGAACTCTTAAAGATGCTGTCAATGAAGCACTTCGGTACTGGGTATCCAATGTAGAAGATACCCACTATATTTTAGGTTCTGCCCTTGGGCCACATCCATTTCCTAGAATTGTTCGAGATTTTCAACGTGTAATAGGTGTTGAAACTCGAAAGCAAATATTCGAAAAGGAAGGAAGATTACCAGACGCTGTAGTTGCATGTGTAGGTGGCGGAAGTAATGCAATCGGTATGTTCCACCCTTTTGTTGAGGATGATACAGTATCTTTATACGGTGTAGAGGCAGGTGGAAGTGGTATCGCTTCAGGTTTACATGCTTCAGCAACTGCAGAAGCAAAAGAAGGCGTATTGCATGGAGCATATATGTATATTTTACAGGATGAAAATGGATTTATCCAAGAAGCACACTCTATTTCAGCAGGTTTAGATTATCCAGCAGTTGGACCTGAACATAGTTATTTACATGATATTGGACGTGTAAAATATACATCTGTAACAGATTCAGAGGCACTCGAAGGCCTACAATTACTTTCAAAAAAGGAAGGTATTATTCCAGCTTTAGAGAGTTCTCATGCTGTTCATTTTGCTGCAAAATTAGCGAAGGAAATGAATGCAGACCAAATTTTGGTAATATGTTTATCTGGACGTGGCGATAAAGATGTTCAAACAGTACGAGATGCGTTAGGAGGTGCAGGGAAATGACTAAAACAAAACTAACAGCGGAAATTGAGGCAGTACTTTCAAAAGGTGAAAAAGCGTTTATTCCGTATATAATGGCTGGTGACGGAGGACTTGAATTATTAAAAGAGCAAATTCTCTTTCTTCAAGAAAATGGAGCAACTGCCATTGAAGTGGGAATTCCTTTTTCTGATCCTGTAGCAGATGGTCCTACCATACAAAGAGCTGGAGAACGTTCACTTGCCAATGGTACAAATCTTCGATTAATTATTCAAGCGTTAGATTCTTTTCATGAAAAAGTTCATATTCCACTTATATTAATGACATATTTCAACCCGATTTTAAGTTATGGTTTAGAAACATTTTCGAAAGACTGTCAACGAATTGGTATTGCTGGATTGATCGTTCCAGATGTACCTGTCGAAGAAAGTAATCAACTAAGAGCGTCCCTTCAAGATACTGATATAGCACTAGTTCCGCTAGTATCTTTGACAAGCCCACCTGAGCGTATTGCAAAAATTATTGCATTAGGGGAAGGATTTATTTATGCAGTTACTGTAAATGGTATTACTGGCGTTCGAAATGGTTTTGATGAACAGCTAGAGCAACATTTAATATTATTAAAAGAACTATGTCCTATTCCAGTACTCGCAGGATTCGGAATCTCCTCGCCAGAACAAGTAGTATCCATGGGTGCTATTACAGATGGTGTAATTGTAGGAAGTGCAATAGTAGAAGCGTTCCACTTGAATAACAAGGAGAAAATAGTCGAGCTTATACAAGCTTCCAAAAAACAAGTTTCCATATCATAATCTATCAACGATTAATACTTATAAAAATTTGCATGTAGAGATTTAAATAATTATGAATTTGCCTATTCGAATGGTTTTTTGGAAGGTATTAATAATTCATCAAAAGTTATTAATGGAAATGACGATGGTTATCGTAAGTTCGAGTATTTTAAGGCGAAGATTTTACTTAGTCATTTATATAAAAAAGTAGGAAATCATCTTGGATAGCAGCTTTGTTTGTAGCGAAAGGGAGGCGACACCACCGGGAACAGCACGAGCTGAAAAAAATTAGTTGAAGCCGTGCCCGGGGTAAGCGTCCGACCCGTAGCGAAAATCATCGCGCCATTATCAAGAAAGGGTGCAGTGAAATTATTTGAACAATATTACCACACCCCAACTTTAGATTTAGCACCTTTTTAATTTGCATAATCGTTTGTATTAACTCGTATATATATAGTAGTGGGTTATAATAAGTTGGGGAGCGGGTATTCATTTTAATAGAAAAGGCGCTATTTTTTATCATTTTACTAAGATTGATTTCAGGAAGTATAGAAATAACAGCTGCTTTATTTATGCTAAAATTTAATGATTTAGAAAAAGCATTTTATATTAATACATTACTTGCTCTAGTTGGACCAACTGTTTTAATCGTTACTACAGCAATTGGACTATCCGGATTAGCTGAAAAAATATCTCTTACACGAATTATTTGTCTTTTTGCAGGAATATTCCTTATCATTTTTAGTTTAAAGTCAGATTAAATATAAAAAGGATCGCTTCAGCGTAATAAGCTGTTCGATCCTTTTATTTATTTTGACGTCGATTTGCTTTCAAACTCATCAACTTTAACGTATTTAAATACCAAAAATAAAAGAAGAAGGCCAATGATCCCTCCAATAATATAACTTATATTGAGGTAGTTTTTCATTACTAAGGACATGATAGGAGGGCCAGCAGCAACACCTATAAACCTTGCAGAGCTATAAAAAGAAGAGACTGTTCCACGTTCTTCTTTTCTAATGTTCTCAGTTATAATTGCATCTAGAACGGGTAAAAGTGCACCTATAGCAATACCTACAATACTCGTTACGATTAATAGAAGAATAAGTTTTTCTTTTACAAAACCGACGAAGACGACACTTGCAGAGGTAATAATCAAACTTAGTACCATCATTCTTTTGATGGTCTTAATATCACCCTTAATGTTTCTACCGGTAATAAATGATGAAATACAAAGTAACAGTAGAGGAATAGCAATTACGAAACCTTTCTTAATCCCTTTTATGTTGTGTGTTATTTCTAGCATCTCGGATAAAAAGAAAAGAACTCCAAATAATATAAGCATTACGAAAGCTCCATTAAGAAATACGGTAAATAACCACTTACCTTCTTTTTTGAATGTTTTCTTTACATTACCAATAAATTCTTTGAGTTTTACAGGTTCATCGGAATCTTTTGGCACTTTAACAAAGAAAAATATTAGGATAATGGAAATCAAGCTGAATAAAGAGATAGAAAAGAACGGTAAAAACCATAGAATGGCTGCAAAAACAGATCCTAAGATAGGACTTAACACTTTTCCGAAGGTGTTCGAAGTTTCAATTATTCCTAAACACGAGCTTGTTTTTTCATCATCATCTTTATATAAGTCTCCGACTAGTGGTAATACGATTGGCATAGCTCCAGATGCTCCAATTCCTTGTAGAATCCTTCCTATAATAATCCATGTAAAAGGATTCTCCATTTTCCATGATGCATATCCAGCTATCAGACCACCAATAAGTGCAAGAATAAGACTCGGTAAGATAATTTTTTTCCTTCCCAGACGGTCAGATAAATAACCTGCTACGGGAATAAGTAAAATTGCAGCAATTGAATAACTTGTTATGATCATACTGGATTGAAAAGATGTAATTCCAACTTTTTTCTCTAAAATAGGTAGTACGGGTATAAGCATGGAGTTTCCAAGAGTCATGACGAGGGGGATTGATGCCAAGCTGACGATACACCATACACTAACCTGTGAATCCCCTCTGTTTATATTATTCATTATCACACCTCAACTTCTTATTGTTACAGGTATGATTCCCATGCACCAACGTATTATCCTTGAAAATATTTTTACAAAAAACGTAAAATAGTTAATTTAGTTTATTAAATTTATAAGGGAACGATAAGCTTGAATACCAAAATATATTCCAAATCCAATCATGGATAACGAGGAGATAAGGGAAATAATTTTCAAAAAAGGGCTCGATAAGATTTTTCGCGTGCTACTCGATAGGATAGACATTATTAAGTCTACTAAAGAGATACCGACTAATATGGTTAAACTGTAAATGATCACTTCATATCCAGTTAAATTCCCATTTCCCCCAATAAGTATCGAACCATAAATTCCTAACCAAAATAGAATAGTTAAAGGGTTCATTAGAGCCATTAAGAACCCTGCTAAAATAGAGTGTCTTAAACGGATCACTTTTCGAAATTTTGGATCCGTTGATATAGTATGGAGAGTCATGATATTTTCAATCCCTGTATACGTTAAGACAAAAAAACCGAAAGACCAAAGAAATGTCTTCATATAGGGAGAGTCAATGAATTGGGCTACTCCAAAATATACCATTAGCATATAAAGTATGTCTGTTACAATTGCACCTAAACCAAAAAACCAAGCATGATAAAACCCATTTTTAATACCAGTATTTAATAATGTTGCCTTAACAGGGCCGATAGGTGCTGCTAACGAAACACCTAATAGGAAATAGGTAATTAAAGAATTCATTTATTAGCCCTCCGAAATGTGATGTCTTAGAATCATATTCAAAGTGAACGAGCTATACGACTACTCCAAAGAAAATAATAATGAAAATTTTTTGTTGTTTCTGTTATTCTAAAATTATAAATAATTTCAGAGAATTCAAATATCACTTCAGATGAGGGTTAGAAATTGACAATAACATTTACCATTCCAACAGATTTAAAAAAAATGGCACACTTTCTAGCAAGCTTAAATAGTAATTCGAACTACCATATTGGTTATTGTGGAGAAAATGAAAATGAAATTTACCAAACACTTCTTAGCGATTTTTCTGTTTTAGAATCTTCAAATTCGTTCATTGTCGCATATGAAAATAAGGAAATCTTAGGAGCAATAGGCCTTGATATAGACGAAGGAAATAAACAGGCAGAAGTGTGGGGTCCTTATGTTAAAGATCCAGAGAGGTTTCAAGTTATAGCAACTCAATTATGGAGCAAGCTGTCTATTCTAAACCAAAAGACCGTAAAAAAGTATTCATTTTTTATAAATACAGAAAACACCTTAGTAAGACAATTTGTGTTGGATATGAATGGCATCGAAAATGGAAATTATTATATTTTGCATGCAAGTGCAGATAACATTGTTTGTGAAGAAGAACAAGAGATTATTTATTATGGTCCATCCTATTATGATTCTTTTGTAAATCTACATGAACTATCTTTTCCAGACACTTATTTTAAAGCGGATGAAATCATAAGTCGCATAAATGATTATAACCACTTATTAATTTACAAGGATAAAGATGAAGGGATAAAAGGATATGTGTATGTTGAAGCTGACCCTGACCCAAAACATGGAGAAGGCTCGATAGAATATGTATCGGTTTATCCTGAATATCAAAAACAAGGAGTTGGCACAAAGCTTGTACGAGCGGCTTTAAATCATCTAATCTTTAAGGATTCATTAATCGAAATTACTTTATGTGTTGGAGCAGAAAATGAAAAAGCAGTTCATTTATACAAAGCTTCTGGATTTCAAGTTAAACACGAATTAACTTATTTAAAAAAAGAAATCCCATCTACATAACCCTGGAGGAACAAAAGTTGAATGAAATAATGGAGATTGCGCTTAAATTAAGAGAAGAAGGAAAGAATAAGGAATCAAATCAGTTGTTGATCAAGTTAGCAGAAGCATTTCCTACTGATGCTATACTTCAATATCAATGTGCCTGGAGCTTTGATGTTTTAGGGGAAGAAGCAAAAGCTGCACCCTATTACGAAAGAGCGATTGAATATGGACTCCCTACAGAAGAATTAGAAGGTGCTATATTAGGCTTGGGAAGTACATATAGAACATTAGGAGAATACGAGAAATCAAAAAAGATATTTCTTAAAGGGCTTAACTTGTTCCCAAACAATAAGGCATTAAAAGTATTTTACTCGATGACTCTTTACAACCTAAACGAACATAATAAGGCTATGGAAATACTACTATCCAGTTTGCTGGATTCTACAAACGATGAAGAGATTATACGTTACCAAAAAGCGATCCGTTTTTATTCAGATAAATTAGATGATACGTGGAATTAATAAGTAACTGTGATAAGAATACTCACTTTATTCTCCAAATAGAATGTATAAGCACTTATTTTATTATTCTATTTCAATGGAGGAAAACGAGAAAAATGGGTATTAAATTTATTAAGATTTCGGTTGTTTATTTTGCCATAGGGGTGATCTTAGGTCTTTACATGTCTATGGTGCATGACTATGCATTAAAAGGAGTACATGTACACATCAATCTGATAGGATGGGCTTCTTTTGCTCTAGCTGGTTTTGTGTATCACTTATTCCCAAGTACAAGCAACAACTTGTATGCTAAGTTACACTTCTGGAGCAGCAATATTGGGCTTCCTATGATGATGATAGCTTTGGCAGTTCTAATATTAAATGGAGCTCAAATAGCAACTGTTTTTACAGCAATCGGTGGGGTATTAGTTGTGTTCAGCATTATTATGTTTGCTATAAACGTGTTCTTGAATTTGAAAGCTGTATAAAAAATTCGGATTCATTCAAAAGCCAGTCTCTTTTCTTTTAAAAGAAGAGCAGATTGGTTTTTTTGTTGTGTCATTGGGTGTAATAATTTAGTAATATTAATGCTAGTGTTGGAATTTTTAAAAAACAAAATTAGAAGGAGGTAAATGATGTTTAAACAAGATATTCCATTTCTAAAAAAATGTACATCTTATCAAAAAATAGATGAAGGTTATTCGGAAGACGAGAAATGGTGTGTAGATGGAATATACTTACTTCGTTTTTCTCCACAAACAGATATAAAAAAGTTAGAAATGCAAGCGGAACTAATAAATGCTGTTCATGCACTCGATTCCCATATTCCATTTGTACATAATATCGGAGTTTTTAATGGGAAAGCCTATATGATTTTGGACTATATAAATGGAGAAAATGGGGAAACTGCCTTGCCGATTAAAAGCGAAACGACTCAATACGAAATTGGCCTGCAGGTAGGAAAGACACTTAAGAACATGCATAGTATTTCAGCTCCTGTAGGGTATCCAAGTTGGGATGAAACACGGGGAAATAGAATAGCTAGACAAGCACCGCTGTTTGAAGAAATTGTTAGAAAAAATCCTAAATATAAATGCATATTGCCATTTATAAAGGAAAATCTTCATTTATTAAAAAATCGACCAAGTAGTATTCAACATTATGATTTTCATCCTGGTAATATATTAATCGATGAAAACCGATTTTCAGGCTTAATTGATATGCAAAAAATACGATATGCAGATCCTATCAATGAATTTTATAAGATGGAATATTTTAATGTACAGACAAGTAAAGCCTATTCATGTGGAGTAGTGGATGGTTATCACAACATGGAGGAGATCCCTTTCTCTTTTTGGGAATTACATCGGTTGTATGCAGCAATGCATATTGTGTCTGCAGAAGTATGGGGCCATGAAATTGCAATTAAACAGTTGGAGAAGTTTCAAGGATATACAAGGTTTACACTAGATCAGTTTGACAATTTTACGTTAGACGTTCCTAAATGGTACAACAAACCTAATTATTTTTAACCTTAAGTCTAGTTTTTTTAAAATTATTCTTTATAATTAGCACTAGGTACTAAAACTAGATGATAAAAAAGGTGAGAATTATGTATCGATTTACATTAACATTAGCAAAAATAATTGTACGGTTGTTTGGGAAAGTAGAGGTTCAAAACAAGCATTTGTTACTTAAAAACGAAGGATATATTGTTACTTGTACACATAGAGGATGGTTAGAAATAGTAATTCTAGGGATGTGTATCCCAAGTCCGATTCATTTTATGGCAAAGAAAGAGCTTTTTCAAAATAAAATAGTTGGTTCATTTTTGAAAAAAATAAATGCATTTCCTGTGGACAGAGAAAATACTTCTCCAAGCAGCATAAAGAAACCTGTAAAATTATTAAAAGCTGGAGAAGTAGTTGGAATATTTCCGAGCGGCACACGCACTGCTGAGGAAGTGCCTTTAAAAAGAGGTGCTGTTACGATAAGCAATTTAGCTAAAGCACCAATTATTCCTGCACTTTACGTTGGACCGCGTACACTAAAAGAGTTATGGAATATGAAAAAAGCAACGATTATCTTCGGTGAACCAATATATATAAAAACCAATAACAAAGAAGAATTGACCGTATATACAGAGCTATTAAACGAAAAAACGAAAGAATTAGAACAACAGATTTAGTATTTCAACTTAGTTTCTCCAATTATATACGTACTTTTAAATACGTCTTAAGGCTGAGATCATTTCACTTCTTCAGGCCATTGGAATGATTTCTGCCTACCGTATAATAAGGTTATAACAAGTAAACCATTAATTGGGGGATATAGAAGATGAATCTAAAGAAAATTGCTATCATATCATTGTTTATTTTATTGGCGGGAGCAGCAATTAATATTGTCTTGAACTTAAAAGATACACTCGTGCTGAAATCAGACGAAATAATTGTGAAAGATCAATCATACAACAATATTCAGATAACGTCTGATAATGCTACTGTAGAACTTTTACCTTCGAAAAGCGAAGAAGCAAAAGTTGTATTCTCTGGAAAATCAAAAAAAAGAACGAAATACAATTTTTCCGCTGATGTAAAAGGAGATACGTTGGAAATTGAATTAATAGAAAAACGCTGGGATTTCATTCAGTTTGGTTTTTCCTCTCTAAATACTAAGTTAACAGTATATGTACCAGAAAAAGAATACAATGAGTTAAAAACAGAGTTGGAAAATGGACGTATCATAGTGGATAATGCGCATTTCAAAGATGCATTTCTAGTTACTAACAATGGTTCTATCCAATTAAAAGATATTCAAGCAGAGAACGTAAATGTTGAATCTGATAATGGACAGATACTAATGGAAGAAGTAGATGGTAAGATTAAAGCGGAAACAAACAATGGACGAATCATATTTCTTTCAACTAATTTAGAAAGATCTATTGAGTTGGAAACAGATAATGGATTTATTGAAATACAAACTGACAAAGAACCTCAAAATGCTACAATTGATGCAAATGTAGATAACGGTAAGATTGATATCTTCGGTTCATCCAACAAACAATCTATATTTGGAAACGGTGAAAACTTAATCAAGTTAGAAACAGATAACGGAAAAATTACGGTTAAAAATACAAAATAGCAAAAAATGTTTGAGTATAAAATTTATAGGTAAGACTGTAGACAAACTTTAAGGATTTTGAGTTTTTCTATAGTCTTTTTTCTATTAAAATAAAAAAAATGATAAATAGAATTACGATTTCCGCTCGCGGCGGACGCTTTCCGCGGGCGGGGCCGAGCCGCTTCCGCTCCAATCGTTATATTGGATAATTACAATGATATAAGTTATGGATTTACATTTGCTGCCTTGAATTTGAAGAAACTCACCACTTTGAAATGGCTACGAGCTTAAGTATAAGGAAAAATGCTCAAAAAGTATTCCTTAAACTTAAGCTTGGTTTTTTCCTCGCCAAAATACATAATTATTGGCAAAAGGTATCGAGAGAAAGACCACTCGATACCTTTTGTCGAGAGTCTGATCTATTGATTAAAATCTATCGGCTTCTTCTTGTTGACTTGCTTAATTTTCTCTGATAAATTAAATTCTATCTAAATTTATAATGAATAAAACCTGTAAAAGATGTGAAAACTCGTCCTTTAATGAGGGCGAGTTTTTTTATGAAAAGGTAAGAAGGAGTATTAATTTTATGAAAAACTTAATAATTATCATCAGTTCACTCATTATAGCATTTGGTTTCAATTGCTTCCTAGTTCCGCATGGTATTTTGAGTAGTGGAATCAGTGGAATCGCTATTTTGCTTGGAATAATTACACCATTTGATACTGGTATCTTGAACTTTGCCCTAAATTTACCAATTATCATTTTAGGTTATTTTAAACTTGGAAAAATGATAACCTTTAATACGCTTTTATGCGTTGTTTCTCTTTCTTATTTCTTGTATATAATACCAACTGAACCAGTTACAAATAACATTTTGCTATCATCTATTTTTGGTGGGATTATAGGGGGACTTGGAGTAGGAATTATCTTAAAGTACTCAGGTACTTCAGGTGGTTTAGATATCATTGCCATTATTGTATCAAGAATGAGTAATGTAAGTGTTGGCATGTTACTAACTGCCATGAATGGACTGATTGTTTTAATATCTGGTACGATTTTTAACTGGGAAATTGCTTTATATACACTTTTATCTATTTATCTTACTGGAAAAATGGTGGACACCATTTATACGAATCATGAAAAATTAACGATGCAAATTGTTACTACACAAGGGGAACTGATTCGAAAAGAGCTTTTGACTACGATTTATCGTGGTGTAACAATTACTGATGGATACGGTGGTTATACATTAGAGCAGAAGCAAATTTTGATGATGGTCGTTACCCGATACGAAACTATGCAAATAAAACAAATAGTACGTAGGCATGATAACAATGCTTTCATTAACATATTTGAAACAATAGAAGTAGACGGAAAATTTGCTAGGAATTAAATTGAAAGCTGATGCCACCCAAGGTATCAGCTTTTTTTATTTACTCATTTTTGTCTTTGCTGTTTCGTGGAATAGGGTTACACTTTAAAATGAAAATTGAAAATGAAATTAGGGAAAAGGAGTTTTCATATAGTATGTACCCAGAAAGATTTGAGAAAAAAATAATAGGGGCTTTTGATGAAAACGGAAAGGAATTCTTATATTCCTTGGAGACGACCATAAATGAATTTTTACATAAATGGAACCTAATTTCAGAGGGGCCAGTCGATAATTTGTCTTATAATTATGTTTTAAAAGTAAAAGATCAAGATGGAAACCCTGCCATTTTAAAGCTAGGTGTTCCAGATTACGATTTTAAGAATGAGATTCGAACACTCCAAACTTATAACGGTAAGGGGTGTGTAAAATTATTAGATGCCGATGCTGAAAAAGGTGTAATGCTGTTAGAGCATTTACTTCCTGGAACTATGTTAAATACAGTGGAGGAACAGGAGGCTATTAAGTATTTTGCTAAAGTATGGATGGAGATTCGGAGAACGATCAAAGGAAATTCTGATCATCCTTTCATAAAAAATTGGCTAAGTGCATTTGATCGATATTTAGAGACCTATTCTATTGAAGAGGGACCAATATCAAATGATTATATCTACTTGGCAAAAACTTTCTATAGTGAAATATCAGATTCTTCTAAAGGTAATGAACTATTGCATGGAGATTTACATCATGAAAATATTTTATTTTCGGAAGCTTACGGTTGGATTGCTATTGATCCAAAAGGAGTAATTGGTGATACCTATTTTGATTTAATTTCTTTTCTCACGAATCAGTTGTTTGATAAACCAAATCCTCAGCAATTCTTTAAGAATAGGGTGGTTTCTCTTTGTGATGAGATGAATTTGGACAAAGACCGGCTTTTGAAAGCTGGCTTTACAATGTCTACTTTATATGCATGTTGGGGAATAGAGGATAATGATCCAGAATGGAAACGTTCTTTTACATGCGCGCAGTGGTTTAACGAACTAAGGGGTATCATATAATTGGTTACGCTACATCTAAATAGACTATAATAACAGAAAATATTGTATCTCAGTTGATCCCAATCTTCTCGAGTTGCTTAGTAAAGAAAGGACGGGCAAATATATGAATATCAATGAAATATATCATTTGTCTGATTATGACAATGTATTAATAGTCGATGAAAACGGGATAACAATTTTTTACGATCTGGCAGATTTAAATATCTTAAAACAACTCGGTCTTAGACCAGAAGAGTTTTTGCGAAAAAATGTTACATCTTTTTATCAAAACTTTACGAATGAAGATAGTACTTTAATGACCGTATTAAGCACAGGTGAAGCGTTATGGAATATAGAACAACGATTGACATCAACGAATGGTTTTTCTTATCTATCAAAAAGCGCTACCTTTCCTATAAAGAAAGGAGATTCAATTATAGGGGCTATCGAATTTTCTAAGCATTTTTACGAAAAACAAGATATGGAGAAGCTTGAACGATTTGCTGATCATAAAATTTATAGAAAAAATAATACAATCTATACAATCGATAATTTAATTTCTGAAAGTACTGTTATGCAAGAAGTAAAAAATAAAATTAGCAAAGTTTCCAATACTGATTCAACCGTTCTTATTTATGGAGAAACTGGGACCGGAAAAGAGATTGTTGCTCAATCTATACATAATTTAAGTACTCGATATACTCAGCCATATATATCTATAAATTGTGCGGAAATCCATGAGGACCTCTTGGAAAAAATTCTTTTTGGGACCGAAAAAGATAGTTCGACTTTAACACCGGTTATTACTGGTTTGTTAGAGCAAGCTAATGGCGGGACTATCTTTTTAGATGAAGTGAACGCATTGGATATTAAACTACAGGCGAGGCTATTAAAAGTAATTGAAGACAAAACGATCAGAAGAGTTGGAAGTAATCAGGATATTCACTTGAATATCCGTCTAATTGCTGCTACAAATGAGGATCCAGATAAGTTAGTAAGTGAAAAGGGATTAAGGGAAGATTTGTATTACCGTTTAAGCGTTTTCCGAATAGACTTACCTTTATTGGCAGAGCGAAAAGAGGATATTAGAGTCCTTACAAATTATTATATTCAATTTTATAATCGTCATATGCAAATGAAAATCGATCATATAGAAGACGATGTTTTACTTGTATTTCAGCAATATAACTGGCCAGGAAATGTTCGAGAATTAAAGAATGCTATTGAAACAGCCTATAATAATGCAAGTACAAAAAATATTACTCTGAATGATATACCTTCAAAAATTTCGAAATTCAAAAATAAATTGGTAAATATATTAAAATCAGATAAACTTATAAATTTGAAAGATAAAGTGGAGGAATATGAAAGAGGTTTGATTGTTCTTGAGCTACAGCATACTGGTGGGAAATTAGCCGAAACAGCAAGAAGACTAGGAATATCCAAACAATTACTTAAATACAAAATGGAAAAATATGAATTAAGGTAAAAATATTTTTACAAAAGGGGGTGAAAAATTTACCTCCTTTTATTATTGTCACTAATTAATTATTATAAGGATAACTATTAGAAAATTAAAAATAGACGAACTGCTCTTGATTTCTTGTTAATTTTGTAAGGGTTTTCAAAGTGGTTTTATGAAAGAGGGGTCAAAAATGAGTAAAACAGTTCAACATAGTTTATTAGTAGGATTTGCTTTATTTGCAATATTCTTTGGGGCAGGTAATTTAATTTTTCCGCCTTCCATTGGTAACGCTTCTGGAAGTGAATGGATTATAGCATTAATCGGTTTTTGTGTTACAGGAATCGTTTTGCCGCTTCTAGCAGTGATCGCTATATTAAATGCTGGAGGGAAATTTGAAGATTTAACGAGACCAATTAGCCCTTGGTTTTATAAAGTATTTAACTTATTATTAATGGTTGGTATTGGAATGTTCGTTACAATCCCACGTATGTCTGCAACGACGCATGAACTTGGTGTTCATCAATTGTTTCCAGGCGTTCCTTCCATTGTGACTATCATAGTATTTTTTGCTATTTGTTTTTACTTTGCTATGGATAAATCAAATGTAATCGATAAGATTGGTAAAGTCCTTACACCTTTGTTAGTCATTATTCTTCTATTTATCGTAGGAAAAGGTATTTTTGATCCAATTGGTATACCGGAAGTCTCAAATATTAAAAATGCTTTTTCAAATGCTTTTATTAGTGCTTACCAAACTGGAGATGTTGTAACAGGAATATTTTGTGCGCCTATATTTATAGCGGCTATTGCTAGTTATGGGTATAAGGGACAACAAGCACGTAGAATGGCTATTACTGGAACGATTATTGCCGGGTTAGGATTACTCGTTGTATATGGTGGATTATTATTTCTTGGAGCATCAGGAAGCGGATTATTCCCAACTGATATTGGAGATACAGCTTTAGTATCTGCGTTAATCGATATTTCACTTGGAGGTTTTGGTGCAATTGCCTTAGCAATCGCTATAGCATTGGCTTGTTTAACATCTGCTATTGGAGTTGTTGCAGTAATTGCAGATTTCTTGAATGATCTTACTAAAGAAAAATTAAGTTATCGTACTTGGGTTTTAATTATTTGTGTTACTGGAGTAGTTATCGGTTCATTTGGTGTCGAAAATATAGTGAATTATACAATGCCAATTTTCACAGCTTTATATCCCGTAGCAATCGTATTAGTTATATTAGGTACTTTCCGAAATTTTGTACCAAATGCTGGTTCATTTAGAGGAACAATCTTATTAACATTTATCGTTAGTTTAATAGAAACAGTTAGTTCTTTAGGGGTTAAAGTTCCATTATTATCGACATTTGTTACAAAATTACCATTGAGCTCAGATGGATTCAGCTGGTTAGTGCCAGCAATCGTAGGTTTTATTATTGGCACAATTCTTGACAAGTCTAAAGATCAACAGAATGACTCAATTAAACCAACTAAACCTATAGAAGCAGAATAAACATAAAAATTCGCATGTTAGGTGTTTTATGTAAGAGTTTCTGA
The DNA here is from genome assembly GCF_001420585.1 of Psychrobacillus sp. FJAT-21963. Classification (NCBI taxonomy): domain Bacteria; kingdom Bacillati; phylum Bacillota; class Bacilli; order Caryophanales; family Bacillaceae; genus Psychrobacillus; species Psychrobacillus sp. FJAT-21963. The sequence goes on from NZ_LJIY01000002.1 coordinate 517,741, forward strand.
GTGAAAATATATATATTGAAATACCAAGAGTGAAATGAACTCTTGGTATTTTTTTATTCTTATTCTAGTTAAAAAAGATTAAAACAACTAGTGATTGGTAATGCTTTCTTTATAATAGGAAAGAATTGAGGGAGATAATGAGTTTCTTTAAAAATAAACATAATATTGTCCTAAATCCCTTGTCTCCGCCCGCTAGTAAGAAAGTTGAGTCAAAGGACATGACTTTTTTATATTCAACCCTAAAAGAAAATTTACAACTTATAAAAGATTCCCTCGGAGAAAGCACAGATATTATTTTTCGTGAGCTTAAATTCGGTCCAGGTGGTGCTATAAGTGCCGGAATTATATATACAGATGGATTAAGCGATACAAGTTCTTTACAAAATTTCATTATGGAAACTTTGATGCTGGATTTTAAAAATAATGAACTAGAGACTAATCCTAATCTGATGAACAACTTAAAGGACTTCGCAATGACGGTTGGTGAAATTAAAGATTTAACTAGATTTGAGGATTTATTCACTGCTTTGTTATCTGGAGATGCGATATTTTTAGTCGATGGCTATTCGACTGGATTTATCATCGGTAATAAGCACTGGATAGAACGGGGAGTAACAGAACCATCAGCCCAAAGCGTTATTAGAGGTCCAAGAGAAGCATTCTCTGAAAATTTACGAGTTAATACTGCATTGATTCGAAGAATTATAAAAGACAAGAATTTATGGATGGAATCATCAGAAGTCGGGAAACGCACTAAAACAAATATTGCAATAATGTATATAAACGGAGTAGCTGATGAAAAAGTAATCCAAGAATTGCGACAAAGACTAAAACGGATAGATATAGATGGAATATTGGAAAGTGCAAATATTGAGGAGTTTATACAGGATTCTCAATATTCTCCTTTTCCAACTGTATATAATACAGAACGTCCAGATATAGTTTCAGCTGCATTATTAGAAGGCCGAGTAGCACTTTTAGTTGATGGGACACCTTTTGCATTAATTATTCCAGCATTATTTGTTCAGTTCTTTCAGTCTTCTGAGGATTATTATCAGCGTACAATCATGGCCAGTTTTATTCGATCTCTTCGATTTGTATCATTTGGAATATCCATGCTAGCTCCTTCCTTTTATATTGCTGTTATTACATTTCATCATGAAATTATTCCACCGGATTTACTCATTAGTTTGGCAGCACAACGTGAGGGAGTTCCTTTTCCTGCTTTTATAGAAGCAGTTATTATGGAACTTACCTTCGAAATATTACGCGAAGCAGGACTTAGAATGCCTCGTGTTATTGGTTCAGCAATGTCAATAGTAGGGGCATTTGTTATTGGAACCGCTGCGGTAGAAGCGGGTATTATTTCGGCAGCAATGGTTATCGTTGTATCTATTACTGCTATATCAAGCTTTGTATCCCCAACGTATGATATTGCAGTTGCCGGAAGAATACTACGTTTTCTTTTTATGATTATAGCAAGTGCGTTTGGATTATATGGCATACTCATAGCCTTAATCGCACTATTATTGCATTTATCTAGTTTAAAATCTTTTGGGGTTCCCTACATGTCTCCACTAGGACCATTTAGTGCTTCTGGACAAAAAGATACGTTTGTTCGTTTACCAATTTGGAAGATGTTATTTCGTCCTAGTTTAATATCAAAAAATAAAAGAAGACAAAATTACTCAAAACCATCTAGAGAATCAAGGGGAAAGTAAATGAAGAAATGCTTGATTGTTTTATCATTACTTAGTCTGATGTTAACTGGCTGTTGGGATAAACGAGAATTAAATGAGTTAGCTTTAGTAATGGGGCTAGGAATAGATAAGATAGATGATGAATATCTTGCTTCTATTCAAGTCGTCTTACCTGGAGAAGTTTCTCCTATAAAGGGAGGTACTGGTCGTTCTCCTGTTACTCTGTTTATAGCTAAAGGTAAAACTATTAATGAAGCGATTCGGAATGTAACATCCATTTCACCAAGAACATTGTACTTCGGACATCTTCAAATGGTGATTATTGGAGAGGAGTTGGCGCAAGAGGGAATTGGTTCCCTTTTAGATTATTTATCAAGATATTGGGAAGTTCGATCAGATTTTTATTTAGCTATTGCAAAAGATAGTACTGCTGAAAAAATATTAAACGTGCAAACTACTTTAGAAAACATACCTGCTAATAATTTCTTTCATATACTTAAAACATCCGAAGAAAGTTTATCCAGTACCACTGCAATGACACTAGTTAAACTTATTACTGATTTAGAACGAGAGGGTAAAGAAGGTGTTTTAACAGGAATTAAAGTGTTAGGAGATGAAAAGAGCGGCTCTAGTAAACAGAATGTGAAGACTATACTTCCTTCTGCATATTTAAAATTGGAAGAGATAGCTGTATTTAATCATGACAAGCTCGTAGGCTGGTTGTCTCCAGAGGAAGGTAAAGGATATAACAGTATAACGAATCATGTAAAAAATACGATAGGAATCTTGTCTTGCCCTGATGAAGGGACATTAAATGTGCATGGAATTACTTCTAAGACAAAATTAAAAAGTAAAATGGCGAATGGGAAACCAGAAATAGAAGTAAGTGTTCATCTCACTGGGAATGTTGGGGAAGTGGATTGTCAAATTGATCTAAATAAAGAAGAAACCTTTAAAAAGCTAAACAAGCTCTACGAAGAGGAAATTAAAAAAAATATAAATGATACGGTTAAATTTGTACAAGAGGATTTGGGTTCAGACATTTTTGGATTTGGTGCGAAAATCCATCAAGATCATCCAGAGGAATGGAAAAAATTAAAGAAGAATTGGGATGAAGAGTTTAAAGAAGTACCTGTCAATATAAAGGTAAAAGTTGAAATTAGACATACGGGATCTGTCATTAATCCGATTCTAAAAACGATAAAGGATTGAAACTTGTGGTAAGTAGTATAGGTATTTTATTGTTGGCGACTGTGATAGTAATTATGGAGGTTCCGTCACTTGTACAAAAAAAATTAAAAAAAGAATTAATAGTATTTATAATTCTGTTAGTGATCGGAGTAGTTTCAGGTATTCTATATTCGTTTGATGTGAAAAAGATGTCACCAGTAGATATACTCTCTTATATTCTTCAACCAATTTACAATCTGTTTAGTAAAAGTTAAGTGATAGAGGATGTGCAAGGATGCAAAAAGAAAAAATAAGTTCCTTTCAATTTTTAGTTTTGGTTATTTTTTTTACAATTGGTTCAAGCATCCTTTATGTTCCATCTATTCTAGCTATTAAAATTGAGCAGGATTCTTGGATTGCTACTATTGTAGCCACATTGGTTGGGCTGCTTGTTATTTGGTTATATACAATTATTTCTCTGTGGTTTCCGAAACTAACCTACATTCAAGTAAATGAAAAAGTCTTTGGAAAAGTGTTAGGTAAAACCTTTTCAATAATCTTTGTACTTATGCTTTTTCTATACTCATCCGCATTGCTCGCACACTCGGGTACATTTTTAATAACACAAATGTACCCAAAAACACCGATGGCTCCATTAAATATTTTAATGGCCATTATTATTGTGATGGGGGTTCGTTTAGGGATAGAAACAATTGCTCGTTCTGCAGAAATTTTAATATTTGTTTTTTTTATTCTTTTTATTATTCTGAGTTTATCCATAACTCCACAGATAAATTATGAGAATATCGAGCCATTTTTTCAGTCAAAACCTACTACGATTCTTGAGGCATCGTTTGTGTTGATTATTGTTTCAACAGTGAATTCAATTACCTTATTGGTTATTTTTCCTGCTTTTTTGAAAGAGATTAAGAAAGCAAGGAGAAACTTTTTTATAGGTAATATTGTTGGTAGTATTGTGATCATCCTAATCACCTTTTTGTGTATTCTTGTATTAGGTTCTAATACTACAGCAAGACAAGTTTATCCAAGCTATGCCTTAGCGAAAGTGATTAATGTAGGCGATTTTTTTACACGAATAGAGTCATTAATGGCTACCCTTTGGATTTTATGTTTATTTTTTAAATCTATTCTATATTTCTTTGCTGCCATTTTTGGATTGTCACAAATATTAAATATAAAAGATTATCGCCCGTTGACGTCACCTATAGGAATCATTATGGTTGTACTTTCCCTCCTATTTTTCCCAGATATTATGGATCAATATAAGTTTGATTCAAAATTAGCGATAACACTGTCAAGCATTGTTGGAATTGTTATTCCTATACTGCTTATAGGGGTTTATATGCTACGTAAGAAAAAATTGAAGAAAGATCCACAGCACTTATAAAAGTAATTTAAGTGTTTGAAACGTTTCGTCGTTTTAAATAAGGTTCCCAAATACATATTTGGGAACCTTATTTTGTGATAAAATAGGAGACAAAGAGGTGAGGTGAAAGAATTGCAAAGAGAGATACCGAAAATAATGAAGGACTTTTTAGTTTACTTAACAACTATTAAAGGAAAATCTTTAAGAACGAGAAAAGAATACGAGTACGACCTTAAATTGTTTTTTCGTTTTTTAAAGGCGATTGAAGATGACATAGATCCAGGTGAAATACAGACGATAAACATATCGGATATAAACATTGAATGGATTAGAGAAGTTACTTTAGAGGACATTTACTTGTTTTTGGAGTACTGTGAGGTCCAAAGAAATAATAGCACTGCTTCTAGAGCAAGAAAGGCAGCAACGATCAAATCATTTTTCAAATATTTAAAAGGAAAAAGAAGATTATTGGAGTATAATCCTGCAGATGAATTGGAGTCACCGAAAATAGGGAAAAAGAAACCAATTTATATGAATCAACAGGAAGCTGAACAGTTTATAGCAGCAATTAGAAGAAATAATCACTATTACCGTAATTTTAGTATGGTCATGTTCTTTTTAAATTTAGGGATTCGCGTTTCTGAACTATGCAATTTAAATATTAATTCGATACAAGGCAATTTGCTAAGTGTTATAGGTAAAGGTGATAAAGAACGAACAGTATTTATGAATAATGTATGCTTGAGATCTCTTGAAATATATAAAGAGAAGGAGAGAAAGTACATACATGGTGCAAGTAACCTTGAAGCGCTCTTTTTGTCCCAAAAAGGAACGAGACTTACCCGTCAAACCGTTGCAAAGATTATTAAACAAATTAAGGAAGACGCTGGTATACAAAAAGAAAAAATAACCCCACATAAGTTAAGACATACTTCCGCAACAATCATGTATAAGAATGGGGCTGACATTCGAAGTCTACAACATATTTTGGGTCACACAAGTGTTTCTACTACTCAAATATATACCCATGTGGAGGATAAGGAGATTCAACAAGTAATCGATAATAATCCATTTAATCATTTAGAATAAAATAATATTATTATGTAAACTAAAATGATTTTATGGATTTAGATTATCAAAATAAAAGCNATCATTTAGAATAAAATAATATTATTATGTAAACTAAAATGATTTTATGGATTTAGATTATCAAAATAAAAGCAAACCGTCTCTTAACTAAAGAGACGATTCACTTCTATTTTCATTTAATGTTCATGTCAGTCTATTCAATGCTTAGTGCGTGTAAGAGAGGATACAAAAACCATTTGCTCCTATATTAATTTGTAAAGACTCCATCTCCGTTTCGGAACTATAAAGAACCGAATAATCTAGATTTTCTTCTAAAGGAAAAGCTTGTTTTAAAGAGCTAGGGTTAAGTAAAACGATAATTGATTTGTTGTCAGAGTATTTTTGATAACCAAATATACCATTTTCTTCTGTTGGGAAAAGGAACTTTACCGATCCTTCATTTGCCAATAATTTCTCTTTTTTTCGAAGTGTAATTAAAGTACGAATATGATTCTTTAACTCATCATGATGATTTTCAGTGTTCCAATCCATACATTTTCTACAGCCAGGATCCAATTCACCTGTAAGACCGATTTCGTCACCATAATAAATACAAGGGGTTCCCATAAATGTTAGTAAGATAGTGAAAACCTGCTTTGTACGCTTTACATCATCTTCGCATTCAGTAAGAATTCTTGAAGTGTCATGACTACCAACTAGATTAAAAGTAAAATCAACTATATTCTTCGGGTAACTATAGTATACTTTACTCATATTTTCTACGAATTGTTTAGAACTGATCGTTTTCTTTGCTAGCAGATTCAATACATTTGTTTTAAATGGATAGTTCATCACTGCATCAAACTGATCTCCTCTAAGCCAAGGCATAGAATCATGCCATATTTCCCCCAGTATATAAATATCCGGCTTTGCATCTTTGACTACAGTCCTGAACTCACGCCAGAAGGGATGGTCTACTTCATTTGCTACATCTAGTCTCCATCCGTCTATATCAAATTCTCTTATCCAATATGTCCCTACTTCAAGCAAATATTTTTTTACTTCTGGATTAGAAGTATTTAATTTTGGCATGGAGTCAACAAAACCAAATGCTTCGTAATTAGGTTTTGATCCACCTTGGACCGGAAAGCTATGAATGTGAAACCAATCTTTAAAACTAGAATTCTCACCTTTTTCTAAAACATCTTGAAAAGGAGGGAAATAGTATCCGCTATGATTGAAAACAGCATCAAGCATAACTTTAATGCCACGTTGATGACATTCAGTAATCAGCTTCTTTAAAGAGTCAGCGTCTCCAAACTGAGGGTCAAGTTCCATATAGTCGATCGTGTCGTACTTATGATTTGAATAAGCTTTAAACACAGGTGTTAAATAGATTCCATTCACGCCTATATCTGTTAGATGATCTAAGTGTTCTGTAATTCCTTCAAAATCTCCACCAAAGAAATTATTCACTGCTGGTGGCTCGCTACCCCATGCTTTAGCATTTTCAGGGTTTATAGAAGGATTCCCATTAGCGAAGCGCTCTGGGAAGATTTGATACCAAACAGTGTCCTTCACCCAACTTGGAGCATTGAAAAGTTCATTCTTATGAAGATAGGGAAAACAGAAATAATAATCACTGTCAGTAGGGGGGATATCATAAAATCCTTTTTCAGTATAGATGGATTCTTCAGTTAGGGATGTTAGTCTAAATCCGTATCGAATTCTACTAGTCTCGGAATAAGCATCCACTTCCCAGTAATCAAACAAATCGTCGTTTCCAACTAGGTTCATTGGAATTTCAGAAAACTGCCATTCTCCATTTTCCCATATATATGGATCACCCATAATTAATGAAGCCGCCTGTATATTACTTTTTTTCGTTTTAAGCCGTATTTGAAGGGTGTGATTGTCTAGTAAATATGCAAAATTGTCACTCGGTCTGTGAAAAATAGCTGCTTTTTCCATAACTTATCTCCTTTTGATGTTTAATCTCTTTCAGTACAATATTAAAGCTTTGGGATAGTAATACATGAAGCATTATAAATACGAATGAATAACGAAATATTAAATATTTTTTGAAAAAATAAAAAAGGGGATTGTGTACTCTTAGAATAAATGTATAATAAAACCATAAGTTGTGCAATCGCTTTCATAATTTTTATGTAAATAGTAATCTCTTAATGCCTTGAGAAATCAGTTCTAAAGAGATATTTGAAAAAATATATTTCTCTAACGAATTATATGTTAGCGTTTTCATTTAAATAATTGTGCAAGCGTTTGTCCAACTTGGGGGAAGTCGAGAAAGAAACAAATAGGAGGGGTTAAAGAAATGAAAAAGTCACTATCCATGATATCCATGCTTGTTCTTATTGTTGCAATACTTGCTGCCTGTGGACCAGATCGGGAAAGAACTACTCCAGTAAGCTCTAATGTCAATGAAAATACTGAAAACGCATCAGATGAACCTGCAAAACCAGAAAAACTAGTTGTATGGGAAGATACAGATAAATCAATTGCTTTGAAACCTGCAATTGAGTCTTTCGAAAAAGAAACAGGTATTAAAGTCGAGTTTAAAGAATTAGGTATGGCTGATAAAATGCGAGATCAGCTTCGTTTAGATGGTCCTTCTGGGACTGGAGCAGATGTCGTTACTTTACCGCATGATCAAATTGGTCAGGTTGTTACAGAAGGTTTAATTCAAGAAATAGAAGTAAGTGACGAAGTACTGTCAACTTTCACGGAATCTTCAGTGAATGCACAAAAATACGACGGTAAACTTTATGGATTACCAAAAGCTACTGAAACTCCAGTATTTATCTATAACAAAGCTTTGATGCCAGAAGCACCTAAAACAATGGATGAAGTATATGAGTTCTCAAAGAAATTTACAGATGGTAAACAGTTTGGATTTATCGCTGTGTGGGATGACTTTTACTTTGCTCATGGTGTAATAGCTGGGATGGGCGGATATGTATTTAAGGATAATGATGGTGCACTTGATCGTGAAGACGTTGGGTTGAATAACGAAGGAGCAGTTGAAGGAGCCGAATATATTCAAAAATGGTATAAAGAAGGATTGTTCCCAAAAGGAATCATAGGGGAAAGTGGTGGCTCTACTAGAGACGGACTTTTCAACGAAGGAAAAATTGCTTCTGTAATGAACGGACCATGGGCTTTCCAAAGCATGAAGGACGCTGGAATCGATATTGGGATTTCTGCTATGCCTACTCTACCAAATGGAGAGCATATGAAAACGTTTATGGGAGTTAAAGGTTGGCATGTAACAGCATTTACAGAGCATAAATATTGGTCTACAAAATTGGTGGAATGGTTAACAAACGAAGAGAATGCTAAAACTCGTTTCGAAACTACACAAGAAATCCCACCTGTAAAAACGTTGATTGAAGATCCAATTATTGCTGAAAATGAAGGTGCAAAAGCTGTAGCTCTTCAATCTCAGTATGCTGTACCAATGCCAAACATTCCTGAAATGAGTGAGGTTTGGGGGCCAGGTGCATCTGCATTGCAAACGATTGCTACAGGCAAAGCAGAGCCGCAAGCAGCAATGGATGATGCAGTAAAAACGATTAAGACAAATATTGAAACAAATCACCCTAATTAATGTTTGAAGGCAAAGGCATGTTTCCATCAGGAAGCATGGCTTTGCTTGTATATTAGTATTTTCATACAAAAAAATAAAAGCAAATGCTTGCGCAATAGTAGAGAAAACTCTCCTTTCAAAGGAAAGAAGGAGGCAACATGGGCAATGGACAGAAATGTCACAACCAAACATAAACGAAATGCGGGCATATTATCGATAATTCCTGGCTTCGGACAATTTTATAACAGACAGATTGTGAAGGGTATTATTTTCCTCGTATTAGCTGCAGCATTTTTTGGTAGCTTTTCTCAAACTTTAAGTTGGGGATTTTGGGGATTATTCACACTTGGTGAAATTCCAATTCTTGACCATTCCATCTTCTTGCTAATAGATGGAATTATCGCTTTGCTTGTAGCCATAATAGGTTTAGTTATCTATGCTTTTAACATTTATGATGCTTATTATAATGGAAGAAAACGAGATGAAGGCTTTTCTTTAAACAGTGTGAAGGAACAATATCATAACCTCTTGGACAATGGCTTTCCATATTTGATGATATCCCCTGGTTTTTTATTGTTAATCTTCGTTGTTATATTTCCTATCATTTTTGTTATTCTACTATCTTTTACTAACTATGATTTGTACCATTCTCCACCTGCTAAACTAGTTGATTGGGTAGGAATTCAAAACTATATTGATATCTTCAAATTGGATCTTTGGAGAAAAACATTCTTTGGAGTACTTGGATGGACTATAGTATGGACATTCGGAGCAACGACACTACAAGCAGCAATAGGAATCTTTTTAGCTGTATTAGTCAATCAAAAGGACTTGAAAGGAAAGGTAGTTTTTCGGACGATTTTGATTCTGCCATGGGCTGTACCGGCCTTTATCTCTATTCTAATTTTTTCTGGAATGTTCAATGAATCTTTCGGAGTAATTAATATGAGTATACTCCATTTTTTTGGTATTGAACCCCTTCCATGGATGACAGAAGAGTTATGGACACGTGTAGCCTTAATTTTTATTCAGTCATGGCTAGGCTTTCCATTTGTTTTTGCAATGACAACTGGGGTTTTACAGTCAATTCCTGATGAATTATATGAAGCTGCAAACGTGGACGGTGCTTCCATTTGGCAGAAATTTCGTAGTATTACTTTACCAATGGTTTTATACGCAACAGCACCGATTCTAATCACGCAGTATACATTTAATTTTAATAATTTCAATGTAATCTTCCTTTTCAACGGCGGGGGACCAGCTTTACCAGGGCAAAATGCCGGAGGTAGTGACATATTGATTTCCTGGATCTATAAATTAACGATGACTTCTGGTCAATACGGAAAGGCAGCGGCAATAACGATGCTATTATCAGTTGTTATAATTGCTGTTGCATTATGGCAATTCAAACGGACCAATTCATTTAAAGAGGAGGATATGATGTAATGACTAATAAGACTGAAAAGATTATCAGACTAACAGTTTCATATCTTCTCCTACTTATTGCAGTTGTGGTTGTCATTTACCCACTTCTTTGGGTAATAGGATCATCCCTTAATCCTGGACAAAGTCTTTCTGGATCCTCCATGTTTCCAGAAAATCCTACATTCAAGCATTATCTAGATCTGTTTGATACAGAAAAGTCTAATTATATTTTATGGTATATAAATTCCATGAAAATTAGTTTAATCACAATGGTTTTAGCTGTAATAAGTGTTTCTCTCACTGGTTATGCCTTTTCTCGTTATCGTTTTTTTGGACGAAAAAATGGGCTTCTTACTTTTTTGGTCTTGCAAATGATTCCTAACTTTGCTGCTCTTATAGCAATTTTTGTTCTCGCACAAAGAACAAATCTCTTAGACACTCATTTAGGGCTGATTCTTATATATGTAGGAGGACAAATCCCAATGAATACATGGCTGATGAAGGGATATCTTGATACTATTCCAAAGGAGTTAGATGAATCAGCTAGAATGGATGGTGCTGGACATCTTCGCATCTTTTGGCAGATTATTATGCCACTAGCCAAACCAATTATTGCGGTAGTAGCTCTATTTTCATTCATCGCTCCTTTTGGGGATTTTATCCTTGCTCGAATTATGCTACGTTCAGAGGAAAAATTTACGATGGGTGTTGGTTTATATGAATTGGTATCCAAGCAGTTCGGTAATGAGTTTACTACTTTTGCTGCCGGCTCGGTTTTGATTGCTATTCCAATTACCATCTTATTCTTGACTTTCCAGAAATACTTTATATCTGGCCTTACATCAGGTGGTACAAAGGGGTAAGAATTTGCCGGGAGGAAAGACATGAAAAAGTGTATTGTACTATTTGTATTAACTTTACTTTTAATTACTAATTTTAAATTTCAGCCTGTTCATGCAAACGAAGAGCGAAAGATGCAGGACGAGACCATCTATATGATTATGGTGGACCGATTCAATAACGGAGATGTTCGTAATGACAACGAAGCAAACCCAAATGACCCGCTTGCGTATCACGGTGGTGACTTTAAAGGCGTCATCGACAAGCTCGACTACTTAAAAGAAATGGGTTTCACAGCAATTTGGCTGACACCAATCATTGAAAATACGGAAAAAGGCTATCATGGCTATTGGATAAATGATTTTTATAAAACAAATGATCACTTCGGTACGATGGAAGAATTCAAGACCCTCGTTAAAGAAGCTCATGATCGAGATATGAAGGTTATTTTAGATTTTGTCGTTAACCATGTAGGACCTAACCATGAGTGGCTATCCGATTCTAGTAAACAAGATTGGTTTCACGAAAAAAAACCAATTTCTAATTGGGACGATCCAAATGAAGTGGAGAATGGTTGGCTTTATGATCTACCAGATTTAAATCAGGGTAACCCGGAAGTAAGAAAGTATTTAATAGATGCGGCAAAATGGTGGATTAACGAGACAGATATTGATGGTTACAGATTAGATACAGTAAAGCATGTTCCAAAGGATTTTTGGACGGAGTTTTCAGCTGCTGTTAAATCAGAAAAAGATTCCTTCTTTCTCATTGGTGAGGTATGGCATGATAATCCTAATGTAATTATAGGGTATCAGGATACAGGTATTGATGGGTTTCTTGACTTTTCGCAGAATGATAGTTTACGTACTGCTTTTGAAAAAACGGACCAATCATTAGGTTGGCTATTTTCAAATAATGATCGTAATCAAAAGACATTCGATAGACCTGAAAAGTTGGGGCAGTTTTTGGACACTCATGACATACCGAGGTTCGCTCATCTGGCAATTAACAATAACCAAGATCCGGTTACTCAAGTGAAGCAAGGTTTAACTTTTTTATATACGGTTCCTGGAATACCAATTGTTTATTATGGAACTGAAAACGCGATGGATGGCGGAAATGACCCGGATAATCGTAGAATGATGGAATTTAATTCGAATGACGATTTAATTAACTATCTATCCAAGCTTGGCAAGTTGAGGCAAGACTTATCATCACTCACAAGAGGGAACATGGAACTTTTATATGAAGAAGAGGGAATGGCGGTATTCAAACGTACCTATCAAGCAGAAACAGTTGTTGTAGCAATCAATAATACTTCAGAAAGCCAAAAGGTAGTGCTTACGGAAGGACTTGAAAAAGGAAAAGAATTAATAGGTCTGCTTAATGGGGGAAACTTTAAATCAGATGGGAAGCAATATTCCATTGAACTTAAAAGTGGCCAATCAGAAATATATGAACTTAGAAACCGCGGTGGAATTACTTGGATATATATAGCCGGTTCTATAGTTATTTTATTTGCAGTCTCCCTATATGTTTGGATTAAAAAGAGAAAAAAACAAAATGTGAATTAGCGAATGGCACGAACATATGCGCTCCAGTCGACTGATTACAGTAATATACTTTGTAAAGCTCAGAACGAGAGGAGTACTTCGTTATATGGAAAGAAAATGGTGGAAAGAAGCAGTATGTTATCAGGTGTATCCTAGAAGTTTTATGGATAGCAATGGGGATGGGATTGGTGATTTACGCGGAATCATTTCAAAGTTAGATTATTTGAAGAATTTAGGGGTAGATGTAATTTGGATTTGTCCGTTTTATAAGTCACCTAATGCTGACAATGGTTATGATATTAGTGATTATCAAGGTATTTCAAAACAGTACGGAAACATCGAGGATTTTGATGAATTATTAAAACAGGTACATGCAAGAGGCATGAAGTTGATACTAGATTTGGTAATCAATCATACAAGCGATGAACATCCTTGGTTTATCGAATCCCGCTCCTCCAAAGATAATCCTAAGAGAGATTGGTATATTTGGAGAGATGGTAAAGAAGATGAAGCTCCAAATAACTGGGAGAGTATCTTCTCTGGAAGTGCATGGGAGTACGATTTGTTAACAAAACAATATTATCTTCATTTGTTTGCTATTAAGCAGCCTGATTTAAATTGGGAAAACCGAGAAGTTCGAGAAGAATTATTCAATATGGTTAACTGGTGGTTGGATAAAGGAATAGATGGATTCCGTGTAGATGCAATCAGCCATATAAAGAAGCGCGATGGAATGCCGGATATGCCTAATTCTCAAGGAGTAAAATATGTCTCTGCTTTTGAAATGCATACAAACCAACCTGGTATACAAGACTATTTAAAAGAGTTAAAAGAGGAAACTTTTTCAAAGTACGATATTATGACTGTTGGTGAAGCTAACGGAGTCAGCTTGGATGAAGCTGATGAATGGGTTGGGGAGGAAAATGGGAAATTTGATATGATTTTTCAGTTTGAGCACCTTGGCTTATGGAATAAGGAGCTAGATAAAACGGTCGATGTCATCGGACTTAAAAAAACACTGACCAAATGGCAGAAAGGTTTACACCTTAAAGGCTGGAATGCTCTTTTCTTAGAAAATCATGACCAACCACGTAGCGTTTCTAGTTGGGGAAATGATCAAGAGCACTGGAACGAAAGTGCAAAAATGTTGGCTGCATTCTATTTTCTTATGCAGGGTACTCCTTTCATCTATCAGGGGCAGGAAATAGGGATGACAAATGTCAAATTTCCTACCATTGAAGACTATGATGATATCGGCATGAAGAATTACTATACTCTCGAGATTGCTAAAGAACGTTCACATGAGGATGTAATGGAAACAATTTGGACGAATGGACGTGACAATTCTAGAACGCCAATGCAATGGGATAATACGTTAAACAGTGGATTCACCGATGGTCTCCCTTGGATGAAAGTTAACCCTAACTATTTGAAAATCAATGTAAATTACCAACTGATTGATGAAAACTCTATTTATCATTTCTACAAAAGGATGATCCAGTTGCGAAAAGATAACCCGATTTTTGTTTATGGGGAATATGATGTATGGCTTGAAAATCATCCTGATGTATATATATATACACGCTCATTCTTGGGTCAGTTTGCAGTTGTGCTGTGTAATTTCCGGCATTATGAATCGGAACTGAAGTTAGATGATCTTCCAAACCTTGAGGCTGAATTATTACTATTTAATTATGAAGATACTCCTAGTCAATTAACAAAGGATGTTTTCCTAAAGCCTTATGAAGTAAGAGTATATTTATTCAAATAGTAAGAAATGTATATGGAGGCTCCCAGTTTTAAAAATATAGTATTAGATACAATGTTTTAATGGAAACGATGATTTTGTATAATGTTATTTATGGAAGAGAGTGAGGGAATTTTAATGGCTATTACGATTAAAGATGTGGCAAAATTGGCAAATGTTGCACCTTCTACAGTTTCTCGGGTGATTGCAAATAGTCCTCGTATTAGTGAAACGACGAAGAAACGTGTGAGAGAAGCGATGGAGCAACTAGGATACCATCCTAATTTTATTGCACGCAGTCTTGCAAGCCAATCCACTAAAGTGATAGGTCTTGTATTACCTCACTCGTCTGGTGTGTTTTTTCAAAACCCATTCTTTGCAGAGGTTATTCAGGGATTAAGTGAAGGTGCGCATGAAAAACACTATGCACTTCAAATGACTACTGGGAAAACGGAAGAGGAGTTATATCATGGAGTTGTGCAAATGGTCCAGGGGGGAAGGGTAGATGGAATAATCCTTTTATACTCTCGTATAGACGACAAAATTCTTTCCTATTTAAAATATAGAAAATTTCCTTTTGTCGTGATAGGTAAACCTTTTGACTTTGTGGAGAAAATTACTCATGTTGATAATGATAACTATTTAGCAGCAAAAGAAGCTACTGAATACATAATTGGTCTAGGACATAAAAAAATTGGCTTTATTGGAGGTAGTCCTAGTCTAACTGTAACGATGGATCGTTTGCTTGGATATAAAGAAGCTCTGAAGGATTCTAACATAGTCCTAAATGAAGACTATATTATTCACGAGGAATTTTTACGTGAGGGTGGACAAGAAGCAGTAATGGAACTTCTTAGAAGAAGCATTCCACCTACAGCCTTTATTGTTACAGATGATTTGATGGCTTTGGGAGTAGTTAATACACTGACAGAAATGCAAATTGACATTCCAACGGAAGTATCAATTGTAAGCTTTAATAACGCATTATTTGCTGAAATGTCCAGGCCGCCACTTACTTCAATTGATATTCATATTGTAGAACTAGGCTATCAAGCTGCGAGGAGTTTAATTCAAATGCTAGAGAATGAAAATGAACCAGTCAAACGAATAATCATTCCTCATCATTTAGTTGTTAGACAGTCATGTGCGGTTCCAACAGAGCTAATAAGTTTGGATGCAGAGTAAAAGTGATCATACATAATGGGTGCTGCAATTCTACCGAGCATGAAAACTAAGTAATATTGCCACTCACATAAGTGAGTGGTAATATTTTTTCATAGAGATTGTTTGCTGTTCATGAATAGAATTCCGTGAAAGTTGTTTAATAATAATATTATGTAAACTAAATTCTATGAAACATGTAAAATTAAGGGGTTGGGATAAATAATGTTTACTTTCAAAATGGATGATAAAACCGAGCTGAAAATGCTTGACTTGCAAGATGCACAACAAGTATATGATTTAACTATTCGTTCAAAAGATACGTTAAGAGAATGGCTACCATTTATAGACTACACGAAATCAATTGGAGATACTCAAAATTTTATACAGTCTACTATGAAGCAATTTAGTGAGAATAATGGATTACAGGCTGGTATATGGTATGAAGGAAAAATTGCAGGGGTTATCGGTTTTCACAAAATTGATTGGAACAACAAATCTACAAGTATAGGCTACTGGCTTGGTGATGGTTATAGAGGCTTAGGATTAATGACAAAATCGGTTAAATCTTTTGTCCATTATGCTTTACTAGACTTAAAGTTAAATAGAGTAGAGATACGGGCAGCTGTAGAAAATAAAAAAAGTAGAGCAGTACCAGAAAGATTAGGATTTACTGAAGAAGGTTGCGTACGTGAAGCAGAGTGGTTATATGATCACTATGTAGATCATGTTATTTATGGGATGCTTGCAAAAGATTGGCGTCAAATGGATAGCGATAATAAAAGACATTAAAAGATAGTCCAATGCAGAAACCCGTTAAGACATATGATTATAGTATATAAACATATTATTTTCTTAAGGAGGGGAATCTGTAATGTCAAATAA
The DNA here is from genome assembly GCF_001420585.1 of Psychrobacillus sp. FJAT-21963. Lineage (NCBI taxonomy): Bacteria > Bacillati > Bacillota > Bacilli > Caryophanales > Bacillaceae > Psychrobacillus > Psychrobacillus sp. FJAT-21963. The sequence continues at coordinate 534,284 of NZ_LJIY01000002.1, forward strand.
TGATAAACTAGCACCATTCGATAAAATGATGATTATACGGTCTATTATTCTTTTTATAGCCTGGATCAATCAATTTTTAGTTATGAAAGGGTATAGTCCACTACCATTTAATGATGAAGAGCTAGAATTAGGAGTGACGCTTTTAGTAACTTTTTTAGTTTCTATTTGGGCGTGGTGGAAGAATAATGATGTTCGCTATAAAGCGCGAAGAAATACGCAATATTTAAAGGATAAAGGACTCAAATAAGTAATAGAGAACCAAAGCGATGATAAAATCGCTTTGGTTCTATTTTTTTGTTATTGATAATCGTAATAATCTTGCGCATGGACCACTTTGAATCCAATTGATTCATAAAGTTTGAGTGCATGTGCATTTTTAGTTTCTACCTCCAGATGAACAGATTGTCCAGAGTTAGATTGTTCGAGTACTACTTGTTGTAATACTTTTCTTCCTATACCTTTGCCTTGATGTGTAGGTAAGATGGAAAAACCATATATCCAAGCCTCTCCATCTTCTCTTCTTATGCGAATTTTCCCGACTGTTTCATTTTCAACATCAATCATTAACATATCGGAGTCCTTATCTTGGGTAATTCTGACTTCCATTTCTTCGGCATCTAATGCGGGTAACCCGAATGCTTCAACAGACAAGCGGATACGCATATCTAAATCATTGTCATTTGCGTGGCGTAAGGAAAATCCATCTACTGTTTCTAACACCTTTTCTTCCCATGTCATTTGATGTTCTGAGAAACTGTATATTGCACCTTGTTTTGTTAAAAATGCTTTCGCTTCAATTGAACTAGCTGGAGCATTTAATAAAACTCTTCTAAAAGATTTTTCTTTGACAACTTCCATACCTTGTTTAAATAAGAGAGTAAAGTAATTTTTTCTACGCTCACTTGGTTTAACCATTCCACATACTTCTACTGTTGAACCGAAAGGATATAATGCTAAAAAAGCTATTAATTCTTCATTTTCATAAAGCAAAAAATCCAATTCTTTGGAAGTACGATTACGAAGCATCTCCCAATTTAGCTTTAATTGAATGTGATCATGATTCTCACATTCTTTTTGTAGTTTTTCTATATCTAGTAATTGCTTTTTAGTTAACATAAGTTCTCCTTTTAATATATACAAAATAAATGACTTGGTTTTAGTTTACAATAATTTTTTGAAAATACAATCACTTAAGCTATATATAAAGTATGAAATTCCAGTAGGGAAGTTAATCTATATATGAACGTTTTTTGTTATTTCTTACATTTATTAATATTCTAAAAATTATGTTGACCTAGAGAAATATATTGCATAAAATATACTCTATGTACTTATTACACTACTAAGCTAAAGCGTTATTAGAAAAGTAAAAAAGAGAGGAATTATTATTTTATGTTGTCAATTTTAGGATTTTGTATGATTGGTATTTTTTTAATATTAGTTATCACTAAAAAACTGTCCGTGGTTGTTGCTTTCATCAGTGTTTCTGTTGTATTTGCATTAATAGGTGGTTTTGCAGGTGATATGGGTGAGATGATGATGGCCGGGATTCTCAATGTAACACCAACAGCGGTTATGATTGTTTTTGCTATTTTGTATTTTGGATTAATGATTGATGTAGGATTGTTTGATCCAATGGTTAATAAAATCTTAAACGTCGTAAAAGGGGATCCTTTAAAGATTGTAGTTGCAACTGCTATCATTACTATTTTAGTTGGGCTTGATGGAGATGGTTCTTCAACGTTTATGGTTACTGTTTCGGCAATGTTACCTCTATACACTAGACTTGGGATGAATCGCTTAATATTAGCTTCGGTAGTAGGACTGGCTGCTGGAGTGATGAATATTATTCCATGGGGTGGACCTTTGGTTAGAGCTTCAGCTAGCCTTCAGGTAGATGTATCTGACTTGTTTATACCATTGATTCCTGTTATGGTTTCAGGACTATTATGGGCACTTTTTGTAGCATACATATTAGGCAAGAGAGAAAGAAAGAGATTAGGCATTGTTAAATTAGAGGAAACTTCCACTGCATCTCTTGAGATTGCGGCAACAAGTAAGGGGACTTCTACTAAATATTGGTTTAATCTATTTTTAACGATTGTTCTTATGGTTTTACTTGTAATGGATGTGTTACCAATTGCCATTTTGTTTGCGGTAGCTTATGCTATAGCACTTTTTGTCAATTATTCAAATGCTCAGAAACAGCAAGATCAGATTTTAAGCCATGCAAATAGTTTTGTTATGATCAGTACGATGGTATTTGCCGCTGGTATTTTTACTGGAATTTTTAGTGGAACAGGTATGATGGATGCAATGGCATCTACTTTAGTTTCTGTAATTCCTGAATCACTTGGAAGCCATTTGCCTGTTATCGTAGCTATTACTAGTATTCCAATGAGCTTTGTGTTCTCACCGGATGCTTACTATTTTGGTATTCTTCCCATTCTAGCTGAAACGGCTGCCGGTTTTGGTATTGACCCAGTAGAGATTGGACGTGCCGCTTTGCTTGGACATTCAACAGCTGGATTTCCACTATCTCCTTTAGTACCTGCAACATTTATATTAATTGGACTAGTTGGAGTGGATTTTGGAGAGCATCAAAAGTTTTTATTTAAGTGGGCATTTGGAACGACGATTGTCATGACCATAACTGCTGTGCTTACTGGAGTAATTTCGTTGTAAAATCAAAAAGTACCGTTCTAATTTATAAATAGAACGGTACTTTCAGACTGTAGACAAACTCAAAGAAATTAGAAATTGTCTATAGTCTTTCTTTATTTACAATACATAGTAAGAAATCGTCAATTTCCGTTTCAGGCGCTACACTTTCCACGGGCACGGCCTCAGCCTTCTCCCTTGCTCCTGCGCAAGCTCGTCGCAAAAATTAATTTCGCTATGCTCAGTCCGGGTGCTTTGGCTCGTGCTGTTCCCGTAGGAGTCTTCGCGCCTTCCACTCCAATCGACTAGTGTTGGCTAATCTAAAAAGTGTTGAGTTTTTAAATCTTCTAAGACTTTCAGGTGTTGAATATCATGATGACTAAAAACCAAATCAATGAAAGTGAACAACTTGAAATGCTAACGATTGAGAAGCTTGTACCGAAGGACCCACTTGAACATGGAAGCTGCCTAATGCAAGTTGAAAACGTCTCGTAGAGATTTACTCACTCATTAAATTCAGGGGAATTTTGAACTCAAATGCTTTCAAAATTGACAAAGTACCGTTCTAATTTATAAATAGAACGGTACTTTTCGTTATTTGAACTTATTTTCCTTATATAGCAAAGCACCGCTTGGGCAGGTAGCAATTACTCTTTTTACATCCTCAATTAGTGCTGCATCAGGTTGAATCCATGGCTTTCGATTCACATTGAATACAGAAGGTAAATATTTCACGCAGTTTGCTGCATGAGTACATTTATTTAAATTAAAATAGACATCAATATCTTGGCTTGTGTATATTTTATAATCCTTCATTCTAGCCTCCTGGATTGTTCATACGAGATTTAAATGTCAATCATTATTGGAAGAATCATTGGTCTTCTTTTCGTTTTCTTATATAAAAGATGTTCTACAGATTTTTTAATATTTTGTTTTAGGACACGTTGATTTTTATTTTTATCTTGCAGCTGGTTGATAGTCGATCGAACTGAATTATTTACTTCATTAATTAATTCTTCTGCGTCTGGACCATACACGAAACCTCTAGAAATAGTGTCCGGACCGGTAACTATTTGATTGTTAGATTTATTGATTGATGTGACGATAACTAGCATGCCATCTTCTGAAAGTAGTTTTCGATCTCTTAAAATAATATTCCCAACGTCTCCTATTCCAAAACCATCCACAAACACATTTCCAGATTCAATAGTTCGGGTATGTCTAGCTTCTTCATTTTCTATATCAACTACACCGCCATTACTGACAATAAATATATTCTCTTTTTTCACACCAACTGATTCTGCTAATAAGCTGTGATGTCTTAGCATTCGATACTCTCCATGAATAGGAATAAAGTATTTCGGTTTCATTAGTGTTAGCATAAGTTTTAGTTCCTCCTGGCATGCATGACCTGAAACATGCATCCCAGTAACACTACCTGAGCCATAAATTACTCTAGCTCCTAATTGAAATAAATTATCGATAATTTTAGAAATACTTCGCTCGTTTCCAGGAATAGGACCTGCTGCAAGAATCACAGTATCATCAGGCAAAACTTCTACTTGGCGAAAATTAGAACTGGCTAGACGTGCTAAAGCAGCCATAGGCTCTCCTTGACTTCCTGTACAAATGATCACTACTTTTTCAGGATTCATTGATTGTACTTCACTTGCATCAATAATCATTCCTTCTGGAATCTCTAAATAACCACGTTCTCTTGCAACTGCTACAACATTAACCATGCTACGGCCGAGCAATGCAATTTTTCGATTTGTTTTAATAGCTGCTTGAACTATTTGTTGTATACGGTGAACATTGGAAGCAAAAGTGGAAATAAAAATCTTTCTTGGCGCTCGACGAAATTCCTCTTCTATATGATCGCCAACAAGCTGCTCCGAAGGAGTAGAACCTGGCCTTTCAGCATTCGTACTTTCTGATAATAATAGCAATACACCATTTTGACCTAATTCCGCCATTTTATGAATATCTGGAGATTGATTGTCCACGGGGGTTAGATCGAACTTAAAATCACCAGTATGTACGATTGTACCTTGTGGTGTATGGAAAGCTATGCCTAAGCAATCAGGGATACTGTGGCTAGTTCTGAAAAATGTCGCGTTAATAGTACCTAATCTAAGTTTTGATTCTGAATCAATCAATAGAAGTTTTGTTTCTCTTAATAAGCCATGTTCTTTTAATTTTATTTCAATTAAACCTAGTGTTAAGTTTGTTGCATAAACAGGCACTTTTAATTGTTTTAAGAAATAGGGGATACCTCCGATATGATCCTCATGACCATGGGTAATAATCAAGCCTCTGATTTTTTCAATATTATCCTTTAAATAAGAAACATCTTGAATGATTAAATCAATTCCTAGTAGACTTTCATCTGGAAATTTAGATCCGCAATCAATCACAACAATATCGTCATCAGACTGTATAACATACATATTTTTCCCTATTTCATTTACGCCACCGAGAGCAAAAACAGCTATTTTAGAATCAGTTGTATACAATTTTCAGTACCTCCATATTAAATTTATATATATACAAGTATGGCCTTTTAATTGGGTTTTATAAGGTGTTATTAAAAAATCCTCTCAATCCAAAAAGATAGAAAGCACCTCTTCATAAAAAGAGGTGCTCAGACAAAGTATCCCGTGAGTTCGTCTCTTGGGGAACTTTGTCAATTTTCACGTTCATTGATTTGATTTTTAGTCATCATGATATTCAACACCTATCGTCTTAGAAGATTTAGAAACTCAACTCTTTTTAAATTTGCCAACACTAGTCGATTGGAGTAGAAGGCGCGAAGACTCCTACGGGAACAGCACGAGCCGAAGCACCCGGACTGAGCGTAGCGAGGGAGAAGGCTGAGGCCGTGCCCGTGGAAAGCGTAGCGCCTGAAACGGAAATCGACGATTTCTCACTATGTATTGAAATAAAAAAAAAGACCATGACAATTTCAAATTTCTTTGAGTTTATCTACAGTCTGAGCACCTCTTCATACAAAGAGGTGCTTTATCTATACTCCGGAGGTAGGACTCGAACCTACGACCAACCGGTTAACAGCCGGTTGCTCTACCACTGAGCTACTTCGGATTAATAAAATTTTCTAATTATATTGTTACCATCCTGATGAAAAATTATTCGTGAGATTTATTTTTATGATCTTATAAGTAATATATTTCAATTGAAAAGGGTATAGAGAGAAAGGCGTGATAGATATAGGAGAGTGAAAAGATGAAAAATAAGACTATTATATATGAATTTGTCATCTTCTTGTTTATCTTATTGTACTTAACAATAATTGTCACAAGCTATTCAGGTAGTGAAATTTTGACAGCACAACAAATTAAATGGGCAGACTATAGTTTTATTATCTATTTCTCCATTGAATATATCGTTAGATTATATAATTCAAATGACAAGAAAAAATTTGTGAAAGAAAACATATTTGACCTTATTGCACTCATTCCGTTTGATGCTTTTTTCAAAGTTGCTCGTCTTATGCGTTTAGTTCGATTAATAAGAATTATTAAAGTATCAAAGACATTACAAGAAATTTTTAAGTCAGGCGGATTATCAAATGTTTTTATATTTACTTTTCTAATCATGACCTGGGGAGCAGTTAGCAATTATATTTTAGAAAAGGGAGAGAATCCAAATATAAATAGTTTGGTCGATTCCATATGGTGGTCAATTGTGACTGTTTCTACAGTAGGATATGGTGATATCTCACCGGTCACAATCGGAGGAAGGATTATTGCAAGTATTCTTATGTTAGTAGGTATTGGTTTAATAGGATCTATTACAGGAAGTATGGCAATTTATTTCTCTAATATTGAACAAACAGTTGATCCAGAAGACGATCCACTCGTTAACAATGAGGACGATTTAGATACATATATTAGGAAGCAACTAAAAAAAATTGACAAATTAAATGAGGAAGAATTTGATCATTTACTAAAATCAATCAATGTATTGTACCAGAAAAAAAATAACGTAAGAGGGGATTCAAATGATGTGTAAAAAGTGTAAAGGGACTGGGAAAATTAAAATTACTTTGCCTATTCCAATCGAAATAAAATGCCCTATTTGTAAAGGGAAGGGAGTAATTTAGAAAATTATATGCGTACATGATACTAAAGAAGCAACCATCAATTGGCCGTGTGAGTTAAAAACATCAACGGCTTTTTTTGTTCACAAATGTATTTNCAAATCTATTTTTGAATGATTTGAATGTATATATTCTTATTTACAATTATAAAAATCCATTTCGTCCATAATAATCGGTAAACAAACTTGAAAGAAAAGTGAAGGTGAACAACATGAGTAACTGGCTAGAGCTTTATGATAATATGGGAGATTATTTAGCACCAAGTATGGCTAAGGATCATCCGAATATTCCAATAGTGAAAGAAGAGGGCTGTTATTACTATGGAGTAGATGGTAAGACTTACTTGGATTTCACATCTGGAATCGCTGTAGCGAATACAGGGCATCGTCATCCGAAGGTTGTACAAAGCATTAAGGATGCCGCTGATCAGCTTGTACATGGACCATCAGGCGTCATAATGTATGATTCGATTTTAAAACTTGCGAAAAATCTTGGTGATGTATTACCTGGTAACTTAGATTGCTTTTTCTTTGCAAATAGTGGAACTGAGGCAATTGAAGGTGCTTTAAAGCTTGCAAAATTTGTAACCCAACGTCCTTACGTTGTGTCATTTACCGGGTGCTTCCACGGTCGTTCTCTTGGTGCTTTGGGTGTAACAACGTCGAAGAGTAAATATCGAAAGTTTTTACAACCTTCGCATTTGTCTTATCAAATTCCTTATGCGGACGTAAAGGGTTGTCCTGAAGGATTGGATCCTGAAGTTTACTGTGTAGAACAACTAGAGAAGGATTTTAAACGACTCTTTAATCACCAAGTTACTCCCGAGGAAGTAGCATGTGTTATTTTAGAACCAGTTTTAGGTGAGGGTGGTTACATCATTCCACCGAAAGCATGGGTAAAGAAAATAAGAGAAATTTGTGATCAGCATGGTATTTTATTGATATTTGACGAAGTGCAAACAGGATTCGGACGAACAGGAGAATGGTTTGCTGCGCAATATTTTGACGTAACACCAGATATTATGGCTATAGCGAAAGGTATCGCATCTGGTTTACCGTTAAGTGCCACTGTTGCTTCCAAAGAATTAATGCAACAATGGCCTTTAGGAATGCATGGTACAACATTTGGAGGAAATCCTATAGCTTGTTCAGTAGCGTTAACAACTTTAGAAATTCTTCATGAGGAAAAACTAATTGAAAACTCTAAAGTAGTTGGAGCTTATGCTACGGAGCGTTTAAAAAGACTTCAATCAAAATATTCCATAGTAAGTGATGTACGTTCAGTAGGCTTAATGATTGGAATTGAAATTTCTAACCCAAAAACAGGCGAGCCAGATGGACAAGCGGTAATGAAAATTCTTGATTATGCATTAGAAGAAGGTGTTCTATTCTACCTTTGTGGAAACGTCGGTGAAGTTATTCGGATGATTCCACCATTAACTATTACAAAAGAACAAATAGATGACGGCTTAGAAATGTTAGAAAAAGCAATTATTCGTTTTATTCAAGAAAAATCAAACTGAAAAAGAAGAGGAGTCAACAATTATGAAAAATAAACTATTTTTATTCATGTTAGTACTTGTTATGTCTATTTTAGGAGCATGTGGAACTGCGGAAAAAGAAGAATCAACAAATGGCGAAGGTTCAGCAACAGAGGATAAAAAGGTATTGGTAATGGGGACGTCTGCTGACTACGCACCATTTGAGTTTGTGGATACAGAGAATAGTAATGAAATTATTGGATTTGATATAGATTTAGCTAATGCAATTTCAGAAAAAATTGGATTTGAAGTAGAAGTAAAAGATATGGATTTCAACAGTTTAATCCCGGCATTACAAGCAGAAAAAGTAGATTTTATATTAGCTGGAATGAGCCCAACTCCTGAACGTGATGAGGTAGTAGACTTTTCAATTCCTTATAACGAAACAGTACAAATGGTAGTGACTAAAAAGGATAGTGGTATCGAAAAAGTAGAAGATTTAGCTGGTAAAACCGTGGGAGTGCAAATTTCTTCTATTCAAGAAGAATTAGCAAATGAAGTAGCTAAAATAGTAGATATGAAAGTAGAAAGCCGTAACCTTATTCCAGAAGTAGTACAAGAATTAATGACAAAACGTTTTGATGCAGCGATTATCGAGGATATTGTAGCAGAAAACTATGTACAAAGAAATGCTGAACTAACTTATTTCCCAGTAGAGGTAGATGAAGCAGATTATAAAGTTGCTGTTTTACCTGAAGGAAGCGACTTAAAAGCTCAATTTGATCAAGCAATTCAAGAATTAATTGATAGCGGTAAAATTGAAGAGCTTCAACAAAAATGGTTTGTTGTGGAAGAATAAATAGTAAGTAAAGAAAGGAGGGGGACGTTGTGAACTTAGATTTTACAGCAGTCTTACCCTCTATTCCTTATATTTTAGAAGGAATAGGTATAACGCTTCAAATCGTATTGTGCGCAACCATCATTGGTTTCTTATTAGGAATTTTATTAGCTTTATTTAAAATTGGACGTATTAAATTGTTGCGCTGGATTGCGGATATATATACATCCATTTTTCGGGGAACACCGCTCGTATTACAATTAATGATCATTTACTATGCAATACCACAGTTATTAGACATTCAAATTGATCCAATGCCTGCTGCTATATTAGCATTCGGTTTAAATTCTGGTGCTTATATTTCGGAAATCATTCGTGGAGGTATTAATGCAGTTGATAAAGGCCAACAAGAGGCAGCCCTAGCATTAGGAATTCCATATTTTAAAATGATGAAAGATATCATTTTACCACAGGCATTAAAGAACATTCTACCAGCATTAATGAATGAATTCATTACACTAAACAAGGAATCTGCAATTGTAACAGTTATTGGAGCCCTAGATATTATGCGCCGTGCCTATGTTGTCGGAGGCTCAACATATCGATATTTGGAGCCATTATTAATTGCTGGTGTAATTTATTATATTATGACGCTCATTTTGACATTCCTTGGGAAAATGCTAGAAAAGAGGATGAGTAGAAGTGATTAAAGTAGAAAATTTGCATAAATCATTTGGAAAAAATGAAGTATTAAAAGGAATTTCGACTGTCATTAAGGAAAAAGAGGTAATTGCAGTAATTGGACCATCCGGTTCAGGAAAATCGACGTTTTTACGTTGTATGAACTTATTAGAAGAGCCTACAGAAGGCGTTATTACTATTGGTAATGATGTTGTAACAGATAAACAGACAAATATTATGAAGGTAAGAGAAAACGTAGGAATGGTATTCCAACACTTTTACTTGTTCCCTCATAAAACAGTACTAGAGAATTTAACGTATGCTCCAATTAATGTGCAAGGAATTTCAAAACAGCATGCAATAGAAAAAGCAGATATACTATTACGCCAAGTTGGCCTATTTGAAAAACGAGACGAGTATCCAAATCGATTGTCAGGTGGACAAAAGCAGCGTGTTGCGATTGCACGTGCTTTAGCGATGAATCCTTCCGTTATGCTTTTTGACGAACCAACCTCAGCGCTTGATCCAGAAATGGTAAAGGAAGTACTTGCTGTGATGAAGTCACTTGCTGAATCAGGAATGACGATGGTTATTGTGACACATGAAATGAATTTTGCGCGAGAAGTAGCAGATCGTATATTATTTTTAGATGGTGGCCAGCTTGTAGAAGATACACCACCAGATCAGTTTTTCACGGAACCTAAATCAGTACGAGCGAAAGAATTTTTACAAAAGGTATTATAAACTAGTGAAGCAAACCCAAAGTAGTGGGTTTGCTTTTTTTATATATGATTACAGAAAGAATTTGGTTATGTACAAACAAAACAAAAGAACGGGTACAGTAATATACTTATATATTTTTTGACCTTTGTTGTTTCTTTTATATAAGAGGTACGAACTGGACCAACAATCATGAGAACAATGAAGAGAGGGAAAATAACTGATTCTGTTACTTCCATCACTAGAAAAGTTATTGACTGCGTAGGATTGAGTGGTGGAGGTGCTTTATTATTTAAGATATTGGAGAGAGGTATGATTGTATTTCTTTATAGAAAAATGCACATGACGAAATATTATTTCATCATGTGCAATCTGATTCATTTATTAATTTGTTGTATATACATGGATTGTTCCATCCAATGGAATTAAGCTATTTTCTTTTGGTAACTGAGAAAGTATTTGATTACCATCACCATGCCAAACGATTGAAAAAGGATACATATACGCAGTTATTTCCTCTTTCTTAGTACCTACTAGATTTGGAACTCTAGTTTGTGGTACATCACCCCATCTATACTCTTTTTCGATTTGTTCACCGGATCCAGTTTTTTGAAGTGTGTCTTCTAAAATTTGTCCTACAATCGGAGCTGCTATAACCCCACCAAATTGAGCACTATGTTTTGGGTTATCAATTGCTACGTATACGATGAGTTCGGGATTGTCTGCAGGAGCAAAACCTATAAACGAAACAATATATTCACCGTCGACATATCTGCCATCTTTAACTTTTTGAGCGGTTCCCGTTTTACCACCAATTCGCAATTGGTCTCTAAATGCATTTCTACCAGAACCTTCTGCAACAACATGCTCCAATGCATCACGTACTTTTGCTGATGTTTCTTCCCGAATTACTTGGCGTTTCATTTCTGGTTCAGTACTGGATAATAGCTCGTTTGACACTCCATCTAAAACGTTCTTAACGATATACGGTTTGTATAAGTAACCACCATTTATGGCTGCAGCAACTGCTTGCACTTGTTGAATAGGGGTAACGGAAATACCTTGACCAAACGAGGTAGTTGCAGGCTCGATAGGACCATAATTCTCTTCACTAAACAAGATTCCCGTTGATTCTCCAGCCATACCCGACTCGGTAGATTCTCCAAAACCAAATTTACGAATATATTCCGATAATCTATCTTCTCCTAATCGCTGACCAAGTTCGATAAAACCTGGGTTACATGAGTTTTGGACTACTTCTAAGAATGTTTGAAGTCCATGCCCATCTCTTTTCCAACATCGTAACTTTACACCATCCACTATTGCATATCCTGGATCATAGAAAGTATCTTTTTCTAAGTCTACAACATCTTCTTCAAGTGCAGCGCTTAATGTAATAATTTTAAATGTTGAACCAGGTTCAAAAGTCATCCAAACAGGTAAATTTCTATTGTAAATCGCTTGGTCTACCTCTTGGTACGATAATGGATCAAAATTTGGTGCGGAAGCAAGAGCCAAAATTTCTCCATTATTAGGATTCATCACTATAGCGACACCTTGAGTTGCCTCATATTTTTGCATCGCTTGAGATAATTCACGCTCTACCACTTGCTGAATATGTAAATCTACAGTTAATTGAATATGATTTCCTGTTAATCCATTTTTCCAACCATCATCGACGTGAGGAAGTGGAATGCCTTTAGCATCCGTATATAAACGTATAGCAGAATCTTCTCCTTTTAATATGGAATCATATTGATATTCTATTCCGGCAAGACCTTGTGCATCAGAGCCTGTAAATCCTAATAATCTTGATAGCATATTACCATGTGGATATTCCCTAATATAATCAATCCCGGCATAGAGACCTTTAATATTTTTGTCTTGAATTTCCATAGCAAGCTCTGAGGTTATATTTTTACCTGCAGGAGCCAGCTTTATTATGGAAGCTCTTTTGGATAATTGTTCTAAAATAACTTCTTCTTCTGTTTTTAAAAGTGGTGCAATTTGCTCCGCAACTTTTTTTGGATCATCATTTTGTGAGGGCATATAAAAGAGTGTTGGTGATAGTTTGTTCCCAACTATCACTTCTCCATTTCTGTCCAAAATGTTTCCTCTAATGGAGGCATAGGGTAACTCTCGATCCCAGCTTTCTTTAGCTTTTAAAGTAAGCTCTTCAAACTGAAAGACTTGCAGGTGAATTAATTTCAACATTACTACTATAAACATGATAAAAGTTACAATCCATATTGTTCGAAGCCGAATAATTTGTTTAACTTTGGAAATCTCATTTTCCCCTTTTAAACTTTTTAGATAACATATGAAAATTTGATTTTGAATATGTCCTAGTAAATGTAGTGATTTAGTTTTTCTAATTTGGAAGAGTAGTACTTGACTGGTTTACAACTTCGAATAAATAAAAATATACATTAGTATTGCACATTAATTAAATAAATTGTATTATATAAATCGTAACCATTACGATTTAAAATGAATGAAGGAGGAAATGTATGAATAAAAAGATACCGGTCACCGTTTTAAGCGGTTATCTAGGAGCAGGAAAAACTACAGTACTGAACTACTTATTGGCAAATAAGGATGGAAAGAAAATAGCTGTAATAGTAAATGACATGAGTGAGATTAACATTGATTCTCAACTTATCCAGAACGGGGGTTTTTCACGAACTAAAGAAACATTAGTCGAACTGACAAATGGTTGTATCTGTTGTACACTTCGTGAAGATTTGATTATGGAAGTCGAGAAGCTCGCTAAAAATGGGAATATCGATTATTTAGTTATTGAATCGACCGGTATTTCTGAACCTATACCTGTAGCACAAACATTTACATACATTGATGAAGAAGTTGGTATCGATTTATCTAAATTTTGTACGTTAGATGCCATGATAACTGTGGTAGATGCCTTCCGTTTTTGGAGTGATTATGAAAGTGGAGAATCGCTTCTTGAACGGAAACAAACAGATGATGTTCAAGACATTCGGGATGTTTCGGATCTATTGATTGATCAAATTGAATTTGCAAATATTTTATTGATAAGTAAAACAGATTTAGTCACACCTGAATATTTGCAAGCATTTAAATCCTTTTTAAAAAAATTAAATCCTGAAGCAGCTATTGTTCCAATGGTAAATGGGGCAGTTGCCCCGGAGGAAATTTTGGACAAAAGACTTTTTGACTTCGAGAAAGCAAGCCAAGGTGCTGGATGGATTAAAGAATTAAATGATGAACATATCCCGGAGACTGAGGAATATGGAATAACATCTTTTGTATATAGAAGAAAACGCCCATTCCACCCAGAACGTTGGTACGATTGGTTGAAAGCTTTTCCTCAAGAAATTGTTCGGTCCAAAGGATTCTTCTGGTTAGCAACTCGTAATAATATGTCAGGTATACTATCCCAAGCTGGATCTTCAATCCAAATTCAGGGTGCTGGTAATTGGGTAGCATCTCTCTCGAAAGATGAACAACAAATGATATTACAAGAAGACTCTTCTTTGACATCTAGATGGGATGACATTCTTGGAGACCGACTGACAGAAATGGTATGGATTGGGCTTGAGATGGATAGATATGAAATTGAAACCGGTCTTGATTCATGTTTATTAACAGATGAGGAAATGGTTAGTGACTGGACAAAATTATCGGATCCACTTCCTCCGTTTAGTTCAAATTGAACTATTATTTGACACATAGCATTTCCGAAATTGGTACGCAAATTAGGAGGAAGATCAATGAGGTTAAAAATCACCCTTGCTTGTACAGAGACTGGTGACCGCAATTACATTACGAAGAAGAACAAACGTAATAACCCAGAACGTATAGAGCTGAAAAAATATTGTCCTCGATTACGTAAAGTGACTTTGCATAGAGAAACAAAGTAATAAACATTAAAGATATATTGACTAAACTAAATATATCGATTAATATTATTNTTAAAAAATATAGGAAAATAGCGATGAAGAGAAGAGTAATTATGATTAATTATTTCCAGAGAGCTCCTATTGGTGAGAAGGAGTATTAATTATGCTAGTGAAAAAAGGCTCGGAGCTTCGCACGGATCTAAGACATAATCTTAGTGATAATGCGACGGGATCTCCCGTTATAGAGATAGGGTATAATCAATGTGTTAATTGCCGTACCCGAAAAGGTTGATATGGTGACATATCAATAAACTGGGGTGGTACCACGAAGCTAATAACTCTCGTCCTCAAGATTAATAATCTTGGGGGTGGGGGTTTTTTTGTTGTTTATAAATACAGTAATTACATGTGACAATATAAAAAGTATGGAGTGATTAAAATGAGTAATGAAGAAACAATACGAAGAATAGAGAAAATAAGGTTGCTTAAATCTCAGGGAATAACAGTATATCCTGAAAGATATGATACAAATTATGAACTTATTGAAGCGAAAATGCTGGAAGATGGAACTTCTGGAGTACAAGTTGCTGGAAGAATAACAGGTATTAGAAACTTTAATCATTTAAGTTTTATAACTATATCCAACATATACGGAGGTTTACAACTACTATTGAAAAAAGAGGAAGTTGGTGAACCTACTTATAATCAATTTCATCATTTATTGGATATTGGAGATTTTATCGGAGTTACAGGAATTATGTACACAACTAAAACAAATGAGAAAACACTACGTATTGAAAGTTATAAGTTTCTAGGGAAGGCATTGCATTCTCTTCCGGAAAAATGGCATGGATTAAACGATATTGAGTTAAGGTATAGGCAACGCTACTTAGATTTAATAATGACAAAAGATACGCAAAATCGTTTACTAGCTAGAACAAGTTTGGTTCGATCTATTAGGAGATTCTTTGAAGAACAGAATTTCTTAGAAGTTGAAACTCCTATATTACAACATACTTCATCTGGTGCAATAGCAAAACCTTTTAAGACCTTTCATCATTCTTTGGATACGGAACTGAACTTGCGAATTGCACCAGAAACTTATTTGAAGAGATTAATTGTTGGAGGCTTTACAAAAGTATTTGAATTTGCAAAGTGCTTTAGGAATGAAGGAATCAGTCCTCAACATCTTCAAGAATTTACAATGGTTGAAGGATATGCAGCTTATTGGAATTATGAAGATACGATGAAATTAATGCGTGAAATGGTTCTGTTTGTTCTTGAAAATACATTTAATACAACTTCCATTATGATGCGAGGTCAAAAAATTGATTTTTCATTAGAGTGGGATATTGTATCTTTTAGAGATTTAATATTAAAGGACACAGGAATTGACATAGATCTTTATCCAGATGTTAAAGATTTATACATGGAAACGAAGAGAAAAAATATTCAAATAGAACATTCGGATATTCAATCTTTAGGTAGAGGTAACTTCATAGATCTGCTTTATAAGAAAATAAGTAGACCTCAAATTGTAAAACCAACTTTTTTAATTCAACATCCAATTGACTTATCACCATTAGCAAGAGCTAATGACAATAATTATTCGCTAACAGATCGTTTTCAATTAGTAGTAAACGGTTCAGAAATTATTAATGCATATTCAGAGCTAGTTGACCCGTTAGAGCAAAGAAGAAGGCTAGAAGAACAAGCTCTCCTTAAAAGTAATGGTGATTTGGAAGCTATGGAGATGGATGAAGAGTATTTAACAGCTATGGAATATGGAATGCCTCCAATTTCAGGTTGGGGATTTGGTATTGAACGATTATTAATGGTTCTAACTGATAGTGAAACGATAAAAGATTGTGTTTTCTTTCCATTAACTAAAAAGCTTTAAGACAATTGCTATTCCTTTCTCAATAAAAAGATTTTAAAGACAAAAGCATTAATCCAATGGGATTAATGCTTTTCTATATGTTTGTGCTTATATAGGAGAGTATACAATTATTTATGAAAATAAGGGTTTACATTGTTTACTTGTTTTTTTAGTTTTTCTAATTCAGAGCTTAAATAGTCAATCTGTTTTTGCATACTTTTATTATCACTGTTATCACTTTTATTGTTTTCTGCTTGACGCTCTTCTTCTATTGCAAGCACTGCTGATATAGTTGAAAGAAGATCACCAAACGTTGACACTACTCCGGCAATAACAGCGAGTTTTGCTGATTCACTGACGGATTGGAGGTTTTCGTTATTATCTTGATTAAATACCAAATAGTTGCCCTCCAGTTATATAATGATCACTATATTATTGTATGCAAATCCTTAGCTAATAGTGAAATGTATTTGGATAAAGGATATGAAATTTGATATATCTTTTCATTAAAAAAAGACACTCCCAATGGAGATATCTTTTAATAAATATAAAAGTATAAAGGTAAAAATATTCTACGAGACTGCCGAATTTGTAAATGGCAGTCTTAACGAGGTATGTCTTAAAGATTTTGCTTTAGCTACAGGAGCAGCTTTAACAGGGGAAGGCATGATAGTAAACCATACAAATAGGTAAAACCAAAGCCTTGGACTTTTGATAAGCTTACTGAACTAATATCTGAAATCTCATGTAAACGAGTTACACATAAAAAAGTTTCACTTAATGATATGAAGGATTATCTTAGCAGTGTTGGACTATGTGCTCCAGTCGCTGAAATTATTTCAGGGATTTACCAAGCAGTAGGCGAAGGGGAAATAGAAAAAAATTCTTATGATTTAACAAATATTATTGTTCAACAAACGCCATTAAAATAACTGGTACAACAAGCATTAAAAGCATAACGTATAGAAGTAATTAATAATATGGATGAATGGGGAGGTCTTTTCTATGTCATTTCAAGGAAAACGTGTAGTAGTTGTTGGTGGTACTTCTGGTATTGGATTGGCGACTGCCAAAGCGTTTCTCGATCAATCTGCTCAAGTAGTAGTTGCGGGTCGTTCTACTTCTAAATTAGCCGAAGCAAAAAACAACTTGGGTAAAGGTGTGGAGGGGTATGAATTAGATTTTCGTAGTAATGAAAGTATTGCCGCTTTCTTTAAGAAGGTAGGAAATTTTGATCATTTAGTAATCACTGCAGGTGAGGGAACTATGGGTCTATTTAAAGAGCTGCCAGTGGAAACTGCGAAAGAAGCTTTTAACAGTAAGTTCTGGGGTCAATATGCTACAGCCCATGCAGCACTGCCTTACTTAAATGAAGCGAGTACTATTACGTTTACATCAGGTGTATATGGTCAACGTCCACCACAAGGTGCATCGACGTTTGCTGCAATAAACTCAGCAGTTGAAGGATTAGTTCGCGGGCTTGCTATTGAACTGTCGCCAATGCGAGTAAATGTTGTAGCTCCTGGAACTGTAAATACTCCAATTTACGCCGGTATGCCAGATGACCAACGTGAAGGGATGTTTAATAGGATCGCTGAGCAGCTCCCTGTAAAACGAATCGCTCAACCAGAAGATATTGCTCAGTCTTACGTTTATTTGGCAAAAAACGGATTTACAACTGGATCTGTGGTCGCAATTGATGGTGGGGCACGTTTAGTATAAAAAAAATTGAGAAGACATTTCTTTTAAGGAATGTCTTTTTTATTTTGTTAGGACCTATTGATGCTTTCCATACTTGGCATGAAGAAAAATTTTTGCTAGAGGCTACTCTAAATTTTAAACCTCTGTAGTATTAGTTAAGAAGGAAATAACAAAATTCAACGAGAATATATTACTAAACCCATTGTTAAATAAGACAAACTGAGTGAGGTGTAATTTGAAAATAGAGAAATATAAAATAGAGACATTAAAAGGAAAGTTACAATATAGTATTAGCGGAAACGGTAAACCAAATATTGTACTGATTAATGGTGGCTCTGGACCAATAGAAGCTTGGATGAAAATACTACCAGAAATTTCGAAAACATTCGCTGTATTTTCTTATAATCGTTTTGGTATTGGTGGAAGTGATAAACCGAAAGAACCTCAAGATGGACTGGCGATTGTAAAAACTCTCCATGAAGCACTTAAATTAGTAGGATTTGATCCACCACTCTTATTAGTTGGACATTCATTAGGTGGATTATATGCAAATTTATATGCGCGACTTTATCCGAACGATGTAGCTGGAATAGTCTTTATAGAATCAAGTCATCCGAAGGATCTAAGTTTAAATGAATTTCAGGGTAAGGCAATTAAAACAATAAACAAATTGTTTACAATGTTTGATTCCTTGTCCTCTTATAAACAATACAATGAAGTTAATTTTGTAAAAGATACTGTAATTCAAATACAACAAAAAGATGCTTTTCCTGAAATACCTGTATATATTATTACAGGCGGTAAGGAAAACCGAATGATACCAGAGGAAGTTCGAACAAAAAGAGTAGAACATCAATTGGAATATCTTTCATTATCTAAAAAGAGCAAACATATAGTTGCTGATAATAGCGGTCATTTTCCACAATTATCTGAGCCAAGAGTCGTTATAAACACTATAAAAGATTGTGCAAACCAATTATTATAACTAACCACAATATATAATGACCCTAAATAAATTTGTTGAAATGGTTAACTTATAGCCCTTTGTTTCAGAACTAACGTGGCAGCTTAACTGAAGAAGGAATTAATTAAATTTAGTAGAAATATTTTAATAATGACACATATATATGGCGTTCTTAATAATTGACTTAATGAAATTCAAATAAAAAGGAGGATTCCTCATGAAAGCGATGGTTTACAATAAATATGGAACAACTGATGTTCTTAAACTAAGAGAAGTAGAAGTACCTACTCCGAAGGACAATGAAGTAAAGGTAAAAGTTCATGCTGTTTCCGTGAATTCTTGGGACTGGGATCTCTTGAGAGGTAAACCATTTTTGGCTCGTATTGGGGGACTGTTAAAACCAAAATACAAAATTCTTGGAGCTGACATAGCAGGGCAGGTTGAAGAGATTGGCAGAGACGTAAAGCACTTTCATCCAGGCGATGAGGTTTTTGGGGATATCTCCTGGTGTGGTTGGGGTGGTTTTGCGGAATATGTATGTGTTCGTGAAGATGCATTGACGTTGAAACCATCCAATATGACTTTCGAAGAAGCATCAGCTATACCACAAGCAGCAGTCCTCGCATTACAGGGTCTCCGCAAAGGACAGATACAGGAAGGTCTTAAGGTTTTAATAAACGGGGCCGGTGGAGGAGTGGGTACGTTTGCATTACAAATTGCGAAATTATACGGGGCTGAAGTAACATGTGTGGACAACACTGGGAAAATGGATATGCTACGGTCTATTGGAGCAGACTATGTCATTGATTACACTCAAGAAGATTTGAAAAGGGGATGTTATGACCTTATTCTTGATGTTGTAGGATCTCGGTCGATCTTTGATTACAAGCGTTTATTAAATCCCAATGGCACTTATGTTATGGTAGGGGGTTCCTTTTCTCTAATCCTCCAAATAATTTTCCTTGGACCATTAATTTCGAAAATTGAGAAAAAGACTATGAATATTCTTGTTCATAAACCAAATAAAAATGATCAAAATTTTTTAAAGGACCTTTTTATTGCCGGAACAATAGTACCAATAATAGATAAACGATATACGTTAAGTGAGGTTGCTGAGGCTATCCAATATCTTGGAGAAGGAAAAGCCAAGGGAAAGGTCGTCATCCATATAGAACAAAAAAATTAACAAAAAAAGTAATCTTAAACACAGTACCTTGCCAACGTTATTGCGACCTCTATACTTGAAAAGGAATGAATGGCAGTATTTCGTTCCTTTGAATCATCTTAATCCTCTAGGGATTGCATCAAATCTTATTTATAGCTATTTGTACTGAATTAAGCTTTGGTAGACTTTTTTCATAGCACTAATCTAATGTATTGTGTTTCTTCAACTAACAAGTGCTTTAGTTGAAGAATTCTAATATTATAATTCTCATAAAAAACATACCCATGGTTTGGTGTGATTTTTATAAATTATTGGCAGCGACAATCTTAGTAAAAGCACTTAATTGGGACTTGCTGAATTCCACAACCTCTTCTAAACCTTCGGCATTGGGATGAATAAAGTTTTGGGTACCCAAATTTTGTCCCTCCGTATGTTTAAGGATGGCAACTACTAAATTTTCTTGCTTAGGGTCAACAATCGAGTATATTTCCCATACAACGCCAGCTATTTCCGCAACATTTTTAAAAACTAAATCAAACTCTACCTCTTGTAGAATTTTTTTTACTTGATAAATGTATAGCCCCATACCTTCTAACTCCATTCCTTTACATTTACTATATTATATTTGTCTTCAATTCATATTGTTAAATTTTTTTATAAAAGAAAAATTATTTGTATGAGTAAACCGATAGAGGTAGCAAAGTTCATACTCGTAAAACATTTTCACATCAAAAAAATTAGCAAAGTAGGATGCTTCTTTATTTAATGGCGCTTAGTTACAGGTACTTTTTTATGGTTTAATTTACTGAATAATAAAACAAACCACTTCGGAGCCAATCATCTTTAACATCAAGATGTGATGAGGCAATAAAAAAGGATCTCCCACTGGAAAATCCTAATGTCCTCATTATTTAGTATCGAAGGATACCTTCTTTGTAGTCAACACTTCTAAAGCATCTTTTACCTCTTTCGCAAATCGAATTGGTTTTTCAATTTTTACAAAATGGATATACATCAGCCTTGGATCCTCAAACAACCAATGATTATGAAAGCCGGTAACAATAATATCATGTTTCAGAAGCTCATCAATGAATGGGTTGATTTCCTCTTGAAGGATCACCGTTTCCCCACTGCAAAGAGCTCTGCCATCAGAAGATAACGATTCAAAGGCAAACATTTGTGGAATCAATAAAAATGACGTTCCTCGCCTTCCTAGAGCTCGAGGCATAATATTTGTACGAGATTTCATCACAATACAAGCGCCACCTTCAAATGTATGCATGCTGCCATCTAAAACTCGATTGAACTCCTCACAAAGCTCTTCTCCCCGTCTATCCGATGTTCTTTGATTTCTTCGGGAACCTCCAATATTGCGAGTAGTTAAGACTTTTAAGGCACTTCTTACTTTTCTAGCAAAAGATAAAGGTTCATCAAGGGATTCAAAATGCATATACATCAATCGCGGGTTTTCAAACAACCAGTGATTATGAAGGGCGGTTACAATGATTCCTTCTTCACGCAACCTCGCCATAAATGGATTCGCTTCTTCCTGGAGGAGGACAGTTTCACCAAGACACAATGCCTTTCCGTTTTCATCAAGGTTTTCAAAAGAAAATGCCTGAGGCACAAACATAAAGGAATCAGCTCTCCGGCCTAGTACAACCGGATGAATATTTGTCCGGGATTTTGTTGCAGTACAAACCCCATTAATGATAGAGGGAGCTGCCCCCAAAATTTCCGCAAATTTCTCACAAAGGTCGTCTGGACGAATATTGTTCATGTTATCCAATTGCAAACCATCTCCCAAATACAATTTTCTAGTTATTGTATTCTTGAAGTCAAATAAAGGGACTGGGCTTGAAGTCAAATAAAGGGACTGGGTATATGCCCTAAAAGAAGATTAAAATGTTCCAATTATAAATGCAGATGGTTGGAATTTTACCAAATACTTTAATTGGCAAATGGAAGTAGGTGGGATCTAATGTTTAGGAAAATAAGAATCCTTATCGCTGGGGATTCTTTTTTTAGTTTTTTACCCAATAATAGTTTTGTCACGAGATTCACAATTATTCCCACAAAAATTGCAGAGGAATTAGTAGCGCCTTGTTATCTAATAATATTTAAATCTGCTTATCTATGTAAGACCGGAATGGTTTAGTTAGCTCCAAGTAGACTTAATTTTGTAGCAGTCCAACCATCAGTAGATTCTTCTTGCTAGAGAACCAAAGTTAAAGAAAAGAACTTATGAATGAAAAGTTATTTTATANAAAGATTAAATTTAGAATCTATAGGAGGAAATTATGTTTTTTTTATTCTTTGTATTCTTTTGCATTAGTTCTATTATTTTTGGACCTATATTTTATTTTGTATCAACAGAAAAACAAAAGAGATACAATCTATTTTTCCTAGTAGTAATGATTTTTTCATTCTTAACTATTCTTGTAATAAGTCCTTTTATGCAAATAGAAGAAATACTTCTTCTTATGTTTTTATCTATACTAGTAGCTTCGGTTTCGAGCTCAGGATATTTATTTTCTAAAACAAACCCTGAAAATGAAACTAAGTTAACGACGTAGATAAGTCTAGAAGAGATAAAGACTAGTATCAGAAACAGACTTTCCAGACTTATTTAGTTCTAGTTAATATAGTATCAGCTGCAAACTATACTTACCTCACGATGGCTTTTGCTAAAGAACATCAAGGTGCATAGGCAGCTGTTTTTTTTGACTATTAAAAAAATAAATTTCTTCTTGAAAAAAATAAAAACATTTTAAAAGCCTATGCACAATCGTTAAAAAAAGAGGAGAAAGTACATTAATAAGTCTATGGATTTCATTGAAATTGAAGTAATGTACCCTTATAACCATTTTCATTATCTTTGGTGAAGTATGATTTTGTGCTTCATGGATAGTGAAAGGGGCAGAAAAAAATAATCATTTCCAAGGAATCAGACAATGTAATAGCTAGAAATTTGACATGACACCTTTTAGTGTCCTATAATAAATAAGACAACAAAAGGTGTCATATTAGGTTATTAAGAATAAAAACGGTGATAATACAGAAATACTAGTGAAAAGAAAAGGTGGGAACTATTTCTAACGAAAAAGGTCAATCGAGGGATGTCTATGATGCAATTGCCGATCCAACTAGACGAGAATTACTTCGAATGTTGGCAGATGTTGAAGAATTACCCCTACATGAGATAACGGTTCATTTTCAAATGGGTCGTACAGCAGTATCTAAGCATTTGGCTATCCTTAAAGATGCTGATCTCGTAATTACTCGAAGAGTTGGTAGAGAAACGAGGTATCGGTTAAATGCCTCTCCGTTGAAAGAAATTCAAGATTGGATATCTTTTTACGAAGGATTTTGGATACGAAGAATGGTTAAATTAAATCTTTTATTGGAAGAAAAAAATATGAAATCAGACGTATCATTAGATTTTCAATTTACAAGTTCAATTGAGCAAGTATGGAACGCTTTAACAGATTCGGATACTCTTGCGAAATGGATATGGAATAATGACTTTAAACCAATCGTAGGACATAAATTTCAATTCCGAGTGGAGCCAAATGAATGGTGGGATGGAATTGTAGATAGTGAAGTATTAGTAGTGGATGAACCTAATAAGCTTTCTTACACATGGGTTAATGCCGGTGAAAGCACTACTGTTACATGGACTTTGAAAAAAGGTTCAGATGGAATTATCCATCTACATCTCGATCAAACTGGATTTAGTGAAGCAACAAAAGCTCGTGAGGGAGCAATTGAGGGAGCTAAATATGATTGGATGAAAATGGGTGAAAAGCTCGGAAAAGTGGTATCAGAACTGTAAAAATGAATTCTTCAACAATAGGGCGCAATTCGGTAATAAGAATTGTGCCCTTTCTTATTTATCTAATTTATCGGATAACAGACGAAGATGAAGTTTTACTAATATGGCAATACTAAATTTTGAGAATGGAGATGATACCACTATGAAAGTAAATCAATTAATAGCGAACAATATTAACAAACTAGATGTAGTACTACCTGTAGATAAATCGTTAGGAATTGCTGGTTTATCTGGATCAGGTAAAACAACATTTTGTCAAACTATTGGAGAAGAATCCAAGAAGCGTCTCGTTTCCTTATTACCAAAAGCTGAATATCAATATTTGTTTCCTAACATTATGGAAACTAATTTCAGTGCTATCAAAATGGAAGAAATGCCTCTAGTACTTTTTCTCGGAAAATCATCCATTTCTTCGAATCCACGTTCAACGATAGGCACCCATACGGGCGTTTTTAAAGAGATTCGCGTGCGACTTGCTGAAGAATTTAATCTTTCTCCAGAAGTTTTTTCATTTAATAATGAATTAGGTTGGTGTCCCGCATGTAAAGGGCGAGGCACTACGAAAAATATCGAATGTAAAAAGTGTGTGGGCAAGCGTTTTAATCCAGAAGTGGAGCAACATAAGATAGAAATATTGAATCAACCACATAGTATTTCCGATATTAACAACTTAAGTATTGAAACGATTCTTTCCCTAAGAGAAGAATTACATATTAGTGAAGCAAAACAACATATTCTTCAAAATATACTCAATATGAATATTGGTTATCTAACATTAAATCGTATTATGGGTACCTTGTCAGGTGGAGAAATAACACGACTTTACTTGGCAGAATTTATGGCAACAAGTGAAAATACTGTTATTATTATTGATGAAATTTCAGTAGGTCTAGACCACCAAACACTATTGAAAATTTTAGAAGAGATTAAACAATTGGGCTACAAGAATCAGATTTGGCTAATTGACCATTCTGACACGGTACTTAACACATCGGAAGAACAATTATTCTTTGGACCTGGTAGTGGAAAATACGGTGGTAAAATTGTAGAAGAATCCCCACGCCCACAACCAATCACTTCGGTAAGAAATAAAGAAATGCCAATAGAATACTATCAATTTCAAGATCTTTACTGCCGTAATATTCAAATGAAAGAAATTCAGATTCCTAAAAATAGAATTGTCACTTTTACGGGGGAATCAGGATGTGGGAAGTCTACACTTGTTAATGAGTGTATTGCCAAAGATTTTCAGAAGCGATATCCAAAAGATAAACTCGTAATAGTTGGGCAAGATCGAAATCAATCGATTACTAGTCGGTCTACAGTTGCAACGTTTCTTGATATTAAAAGGAAACTTACAAAATATAGTGAAGATATTGATGATATTTTTCAGCGTTCGATTGAAGATATTATTGAAGAACTGCCAAAGGAAGATATTGCTCATAAACGCTTGAGCTTATTTATCAAACTTGGACTTGGTTATTTGACGTTGGAAAGAAAAACGCAGTCTTTATCGACGGGTGAATTTCAATGTGTTCATTTAGTTTCTGAGCTGTTTGCTAACTCAAGAAACCCACATACGCTCTTTATTTTTGACGAGCCTTCCAAAGGTTTATCACAAAATATTTTAAATCAATTCATTGATAGTGTAAGGGTCATTCTGCAAGATGAATCTGTCTCTATTATGATGATTGAGCATAATGCTTATATGATAGACAACTCTGATTTTATCGTTGATTTTGGGGACAGGCAGATTGCACCTGTCGAGCGTCTTGATGTTGTCAGTCATGATGATTATTATCGCGGACAAAACGGTCCAGAACAGGTTGCACCATTGCAAATTTCTTCTACACTAAATCAACCAAATGGCATAAACTTTTTAACAGAAAACCATATTGCCTATTTTAAAAATGCAGAAAAC
Organism: Psychrobacillus sp. FJAT-21963; assembly: GCF_001420585.1. Taxonomy (NCBI): domain Bacteria; kingdom Bacillati; phylum Bacillota; class Bacilli; order Caryophanales; family Bacillaceae; genus Psychrobacillus; species Psychrobacillus sp. FJAT-21963. The sequence continues at coordinate 560,130 of NZ_LJIY01000002.1, forward strand.
GTCTATAAGGGCGGTATATTAAAAAGCTTATCCTCCATGGCCCGTTTGATTTATGGTGAATATGAAACAGACATAATTGCACCCGTTATCGCTTTAGACTTGGAACGTCACTTATATAGTCAATATAGTTTTCTTTATGAACTTGGCGGCGTGATCAACCATATTGTAGCAGCTCATCCGACCAATAAAGATACGAGAAGCTTTGATTTCTATCATCAAGACAATCATTGCCCATGCTGTTCGGGCCGTCGAATGATTGAAAAATTTGATTTTGAAGTTGTTCTTCAGGATAAAACCGTGCCATTTTGGGATGGTCAATTACATGCAGATGTAATGGAAGTTTTAAAATTTTATCAGTTTTCAAAATTAGAATTCCTTTTTGAAGAGATTAAAAATGAGCTCGGTCAGGATATAAGTAAAAGTTATAATGACATGTCTGAAGCAGAAAAGCATACCTTTTTATACGGGTATTGGGAAAAGTCATTTTATGATAAAGAAGGCAAGACAAGAAGGACTTGGGAAGGCTTTAATTTAATCATTGGGCGTTATATATTTGTATCGAAATCGATTATTAAAGAGCATATAAAAGAATCCAAAGAGATGATTACATGTCCCGTTTGCGAAGGAACCGTATTAAACCACCATAAAAAGCTGAAATTTGACGACTCGGATATACGTGAGATTATTAACCAGCCACTTGATCAAGCGATGAAAACAGTCGGGAAGTTACAGCAACTAGAAAAATTAAAAGACATTGTCGGCGGTGATATGACTTTAAGCGATGATGTGTCCTTATTACCGAGAGAAACACAAGTCGCTCTGAAAATGCTTGAACTAGAGCTTGCAAGCTTTGCTCACTATGAAATCGTTTTACAAAATGCCCTGCCATTCTGGGACATTATTAGCGGCAATATCGAAGCAATCAGCATTAATAATCGGATTACAATCTGTGATTTTGTCAATATCACAGAAACGAGAGAAACCATCATTGATAAGTATTTCACTAATGGAAAATACAAAAAACTAACATATGTTTATGAAGCATTTGGTTACAAAAAATTAGTTACCCAAATAAATAAAATTAAAAAATGCCATCCATGTCCATTCTGCCAAGGAAAGAAAGTTATTTCAGAAGATAACCTGCATGATGGCGTCTTTAAATTAACAATTCCGTGTGTTAGTTGTTATGCAAGTGGCATCAATGATGAAGGGCGTAAAGAAATCGTCGAGGGCATAGACGTGCACACATGGCTAAATGATAAAGTAAGTGATGTTGTTGCACAAAGCTTAAATCTTGAGCCTGTTGCAGATCTACTTATTTTCAAGCGTATTCGTGAGTTAAATAAACAAGAAATAATGGCGATTTACCAGTTCTTAGAGCAAAATAATTAAAGATGTATTAAAGTAAGGCATATTTCAAATTAAAACTAGATGTCAGCTAATAATTAAAAACTCATTTGCAAAAAAAAAATTGCAAATGAGTTTTTATGCTAAAAAATGTTAATTGTATTCAATTTAAGACTATTACATAAAAAAAGCCTTGAGGTTTTTAATTACCAAAGGCTTTTTGTATTTTAGTAAAGGGTAGGAGTAGGATAACAGGCAACAGCATCTATAAATCTTGGGTCAATTCCGTAGAATTGCCAGAAGGTACCGTTCCATCTATATCCAGATACTTCACCATATTCCACACGAGTTGGGTAGAACCAGTATTGGTCCCCATTTAAAAGCCATACATACGTGTTTTGATATAAACAGTCAATTATATAGGATACTGAAGGTTTTGGTGGTATGAAAGGTGGTGGAGGGGATTGTGGTGCCATTGTTCCCTCGGGCTGGAAAAATCCCATTGTGTTTCACTCCTTTAATTTTGATTCTCAACATTATATGTTGAAAAGAAGTAAAAGGATATTTAACTGGACATGTGAATAACAAAAGAGACTTAGAATAAGATTTTTTATAAGGAAGAGCCTTCAGAATGATTATAATAGAGTTAATAGGTGAATCAAGAAACATGCCCATTTTTTCTAAAATAAAGGTAAGGCTGGGGAAATCAATCTTTAAGGATTAATCTCCCATAAGTGCTACCCATACAGGGCGCGACAGTCAATCTAATTGATAATGGTCCAAGTTCTGTTCGAAGTATAGTTGTAAATATAATATAAGCATATTATTATATAAGTAAATCGTTATATACTAATAATTACATGGAAAGGAGGTACTTTTATGGAAACATCAACGGTTGAAATAGAAAAGGCAGCGACAATATTAAAACTGTTAGGTGATAAAACAAGACTTACAATGCTTAAAATGCTTGATACTCATGATTATTGTGTATGTGAATTTGTTGAAATATTTAAGGTTAGTCAGCCTGCCATTAGTCAGCACGTACGGAAGTTAAAAGATGCTGGATTGGTACGGGAAACTAGAAGGGGTCAATGGATTATGTATTCATTGAACAAAGAAAGTGAAGTTTTTTCAATGGTTCAAAGCTTAATTCATCATCTTCCAAACCAAGATTTTAAACTACAAGAATTAGAAGCACAGGGATTACGTATCTCGTGTGATTAATGGAGGTTAGCACTTTGTCGCCAATTATTTTAGCTTCAATTATTTTCATAGTAACGCTTGTTTTCGTTATTTGGCAGCCAAAAGGTTTGAACATAGGTTGGTCTGCCTGTGGAGGAGCAGTTATTGCCTTATTAGTAGGTGTTGTAGATTTTAATGATGTAATGGAAGTAGTAGACATCACTTGGAATGCAACATTATCCTTTATTGCAATAATCCTTATATCTCTAATTTTAGACGAGATTGGATTATTTGAATGGGCAGCCTTACATATGGCAAGGGCAGCAAAAAGTAATGGTATTAAAATGTTCATTTATATAAGTATTTTAGGAGCAATTGTTGCTGCATTTTTCGCCAATGATGGAGCAGCATTAATATTAACACCAATTGTCCTAGCAATGGTTCGTAATTTGAATTTCCAAGAAAAAATGATTTTTCCATTCATTATGGCGAGTGGATTTATAGCGGATACAACATCGCTACCATTCGTGGTAAGTAACCTAGTTAACATTGTATCAGCGGATTTCTTTAATATTGGCTTCGTGGAATATGCTTCGAAAATGATTATTCCTAATATATTTTCACTGATAGCAACTATTAGTGTTTTACTATTTTATTTTAGAAAAAGCATTCCAAGGACATATGATTTATCTAAACTACGAGAACCAAAAGAAGCAATTAAAGATATAAAAATGTTTCACCTTTCATGGTATGTTCTTGCCATATTGGTTGTTGGTTACTTCAGTAGTGAATTCATCAACATTCCTGTTTCAATTGTAGCTGGAATTATAGCGATTTTCTTTATAATAATGGCAAGAAGAAGTAACGTCGTTGACACAAAAACTGTTATAAAAGGCGCTCCATGGAATATTGTGTTTTTTTCCATAGGTATGTATGTTGTCGTATACGGATTAGGAAATGCAGGACTAACGAATGCATTAGCTGGAGTAATTGAAGTGGCTGCAGAACAAGGGTTATTCGTGGCTACGATGTCAATGGGATTCATTGCTGCCTTCCTATCCTCCCTTATGAATAACATGCCAACCGTTATGATAGATGCTTTAGCAATTGTAGAAACAAATACTTCCGGAACTATTCGTGAAGCACTAATTTATGCCAATATCATTGGATCTGATTTAGGTCCAAAAATTACACCGATTGGTTCACTTGCAACATTAGTTTGGCTTCATGTTTTATCTCAAAAAGGCGTAAAAATCTCGTGGGGCACTTATTTTAAAACTGGAATTATCCTAACAATTCCAATCCTATTCCTTACACTTCTAGGTTTATATATTTCATTATTATTTTTCTAATGGAGAGAAATTGATTAACCATCTTTATACCGATAATAGCAGAACAGTAATATAATTTTGAATTTTATTTAAAGAATAGTACAAAGGAGACTACTTAGAAATGACTAAAAAAACACTTTACTTTTTATGTACAGGAAATTCATGCAGAAGCCAAATGGCAGAAGGTTGGGGGAAAAAATATTTAGGTGATGAGTGGGAAGTTCTAAGTGCGGGTATTGAAGCACATGGCTTAAATCCGAATGCTGTTAAAGCGATGAATGAGATTGGAATTGATATTTCTGATCAAACTTCAGATATCATTGATATGGAAACATTAAATAATGCGGAGTTTGTAGTTACTCTTTGCGGGGATGCTGCTGATAAATGTCCAATGACACCACCTCATGTGAAACGGGATCATTGGGGCTTTGACGACCCAGCTAAAGCTCAAGGAACTGATGAAGAAAAATGGGCTACCTTCCAACGAGTTCGTGATGAAATTGGAGAAAGAATCAAGCATTTTTCTGAAACCGGCGAATAATTTAACATTACCAAGAGAAAATTCTCTTGGTTCTCTTTTCACTAGAATCCAATATTTACTTAAACTAAAGAGCAGGTTAGTTGAATAAGAAACCAACTTAGGGAACACTAAAATGAGGTGTTGAACTAATGAAAAGATACATCATTTTTATAATGGCATTTCTTCTTGTTGTTGTTGTACCTAATAACGCAAAGGCAGAAATTGAAGGATATGATATTGTTGCAAAATCAAATAAAGAGAATATAACCTTATATGCTAAAAAAATGAATGATTTATATTATGATTTCAAATTAGATTTCAAGGGGGAGGTTTACTCTAGACCTTTTTGGATAAACGTAGCTAATAATTTTACTTATGCCCCACAAATATTTTATGAAGACATTAACAGAGATCAAAAGAAAGAGTTAATAGTCATTCTGAATCAAGGATATGGTACTGGTGTATTGCAGCAAGAAATATATGTTTATGGATATACGAACGGATTGATTGACATACTTGTTGATAACCCTATCACAATTATCAATAAAAATGTAAAAACAAAGTTAACTACTGAAATAGCTGAAATAATAGTAGGTGACAAAGTATATAAGGTTGATATAAGACCTTTAGAAGTAAAACCTACCAACTTATTTCAAGACATTTCTTTTGGAAGTTCTATTAAGTATGAAGTAATAGACCAACTCCTTACTGCTACAATCTCAGCTCAAATTTCTCCAGCTGGCTTTGTTGGTCAACTTGTAATTGTGTATGAATATCGTGAGAAAATGTATCAAGCAAAATCAATTGAATTTCAACCTTCACCCGATTTATAAGTTATTCAACTAAGGAATTCTTTTGTAAAACAAGACCATCATTTTCGATGGTCTATTTTTATGTGGAAAATATTAAGTAGATTGCAATCCAATATGAAATGTTACACTTCAACTAACGCAGCAGTATAGTTGAAGAAAAATTTATTTTACATATAGTTATAATAGAACATATATTCGTGTTATAATTTATTTCATAATACAAACAAGGGGGATAATTGTGAAATTAAAGAACATTAACATTGAAGAACGAATGAAACATTATAATGTCCCAGGATTAAGTATTACATTGCTTGAGGGCTGTAAAATTAGTGGAACAGAAAATTATGGCTTATTAGAAGTGGAAAGCAATAGAAAAGTAAATGAAGATTCTAGTTTTAGTGCGTGTTCGATTAGTAAGTTCTTAACAGGGATGCTTGCTATGAAGTTAGTAGAGGAAGGACTTTTTAATTTAGATGTCGATGTAAATGAAAGTCTTGTATCGTGGAAAGTGCCAGTAAATGATTTTACTAAAAATAAAAAAGTTACATTGAGAAACTTACTAAGTCATCAATCTGGAATTAAAGACCCTAAAGGTAGTTTTTTTGAACTGAATTCCAATATAGGGATTCCTTCGATGGTTGAAATATTTGAGGGGGAAACTCCTTACTGTAAAGTTCCTATTGCCGTGAAGTGCGATCCAGAGAGTGAATTCCACTACTCAGATGCAGGTTTTTGTATCATTCAGCAACTGATAGAAGATGTTACGGAAAAACCGTTTCATCAAGTTATGAATGAGCAAATATTTGAACCATTAGGAATGGCAAATAGCCAATTCCATACAACAATGTTAGAAATAGATAGACAAAATTTTTCTTGTGGTCATAACAAAAACGGTGAATTAGAAGAGGGGAAATATCCTATATATCCTTATCCTGCAGCATCTGGTCTATGGACAACTTCTTTGGATTTAGCTGCATTAGTTCTAGAGCTAATGAATGCTGTAAAAGGTGAAAGCAAGGTTAGCATTTCGGAAAGTTTAGCAAAGGGAATGATAACCCCACAAAGAGGTAAAAGTTGGACTGGATTAGGAGTATTTCTTGAGGGCTCTGAAAAAGAATTAGAAATTACCTCTCTCGGTTGGGGTGTGGGATTTCAATGTATGATGATGGCGTTTCCCTATTTAGGGAAAGGTGCGGTCATAATGACGAATGCAGAATTGGGTGTTCATCAATTGGAAGGTATTATAGGGGAAATATATAAATCTCTTTTGTCTTAAAAAGCGGTAATGGGGGAGAAATATGCAGATAGCCTTAGCAAATCCAACTCATATATCTGAAGTTGTGTCGTTCTTCAACGAAAATTTAGACCGCAATAACAGCGCGGTTTATTCTGAAGAGTTTTTATGTCCTCTTGGAATTAATGCAGCCATAAGAAGAAAGCAAATGATAGTGGCAATAGTAGAAGGTCAAGTAGTAGGGGCATTTCGGTTTTACCGAAAAAAAACACAAAAAAATATATCTTTATACCAATTTGCGATTAGTGAAATTTATCGCGGTCAGGGGTTATTAAAAAAATTGTTAAAAACGATAAATGATTTACCTATCATTTCACTATGTCCGACTGATTCCTATTTAAATGATTATTATTATAAATCAGGATGGTATTTACAAGAACAAAATGAGGAATTTAATATGTGGATTTTTAATGACTGAATACGGTTTTTCTTTATCTGATAAGTAGTTTAGTCATTATCATCTTCAACTTACGAGTGCTTTAGTAAAGATCATAGTGTTGCTTAGGCAACTCTTTTTTCTTATTGAACTAATGAAGTAGGTTAGTTGAAGAAGAGCCTACCTAAATTTTGCAATAATATACTATATGAAATGTAATTGTCAGATGTATCATTTATGAGAATACATTGAATGGAGTGTACCTCATGAATATTACATCTTTTTTACTATACTGTTTTATTGTAACTTTTACACCAGGACCCACTAATATCGTTATATTATCCACAGTACATAATACTGGGACAAAAAAGGCAATGGAGTATACGTATGGGGCAACTATTGCATTTTGCTTTTTACTTGTTATTTCTGCTGTGTTGAATACGATACTGGTAACAATAATACCGAAGATCTTAATTGTTATGCAAATAATCGGAAGCTTTTATATGCTATATCTTGCTTATCAAGTTTACAAAACGGATACAACAAAACCAACTGTAAACCAATCTGGTACGTTTTTGTCAGGCTTCCTTCTGCAGTTCTTAAATCCAAAGGTGGTACTATTTACAATGACTGTAATTCCTACCTATATTATGCCTTATCATGTCTCAATGACCGCTGTTACAATAAGTGTTATAGCTATAACTGTAATTGGATTTTTAGCATTTATTACATGGGTACTTTTCGGTGCATTGTTCAAGGTGTTTTTACAGAAGTATCAAAAGTTTGTTAATGTACTTATGGCATTATTTTTAGCGTATTCTGCTATAATGATTTGGATGTAGATAAAGGGGTGGATTAAATGGACAAATTTATCTATAAAAAATCGGCAGGTATTACTGCGTTGTCAGCAAGTATCACTGATTTTACGTATAAAAAGCATTCTCACAAGGAGTATGCTATAGGTGTAACATTGCGGGGTATTCAAGAGTATAACTTGGATGGCAGTTTACAATTATCCTATCAAAATGGTGTAATGCTTTTTAATCCAGAACAGGCACATGACGGAATGGCACATGATAAATCAGGGCTTGATTATGTTATGTTATATATTGAGCCACAACTTCTTTTAGAGGTTATGGAGAAAAAGGAAATAGTGCGTTTTTCCTCCCCTATTGTATATGATTATAGACTTGAACAAAGAATATTAAGTCTTTCAAGTGCAATTCTAGGCGGAAAAGATGAAGCGTTGTGCAGTGAATTACTGTTATCCCTAGCAAACAGTCTTATGCAAACAAATCTTTCTAGCTACTCTAAGAAAGATAACGCTCTAATTAGAAAAGCAAAGGAAATGCTTCATACAAACTTAGAAAAAGTGATGAAACTGGACCACATATGCAAAGAGCTTAATATATCAAAATTTCAGTTTATCAGATTTTTCAAGGCTCATACTGGAATTTCCCCTTACCAATACTTTCTTAATTGCAAGATAGAACGTGCAAAGAGGTTGATAGAGAAAAATGGTGATATTTATTCAGCAGTAGCAGAATGTGGTTTTGTTGATTTAACCCATTTAAATAAACACTTTAAAAGCGTATATGGTACAACAGCTTATGAATATATGTCACATTTCAATTGAGGCGGAGTTTTTCCTACTATCTTTAAATGTATTTCAAATATAGGGGGAAAAAATTGACTTTAAAAGTAGGTGATATTATAGCCTAGCCTTTGATATGGCATTGTTTAGAAAAGTGTTATTCAACTAATGGGTGCTTTAGTAAATAACGGACAGGGATATACAATGAGCTTGGAGATACATTTCCCAGCTCATTTCTATTAATTATAATTGTAAATACATTAAACCAATCTTTTTTACATAACAAATGTTTGCATAATACAAATAAATAAAGTATAAATATCTTAAGAGAAAAATTGATAGCATAGTTATTTTTAAATAGATATTTTAGTTCAAACCCCTTTAATAAATTAGCAAATCGGTCACCCTTCCTCTTTACACTATCAAATTATTTAAAATAACACAGTTGCTCAAATGTTAATGATTAATTCTCTTTTCTAATACTTGTAATTTACAAATAAAAAGTGGAGAGTGTTTATGTGAAAGGTATTCTAGATTCAATAGTCATTGGAGGAGGGCAAGCGGGTCTTGCTTCTGGCTATCATTTACAGATAAAAGGGTTACGATATCTAATTTTGGAAGCAGGCAATCAGGTAGGTGGTTCCTGGCCAAGTTATTACGACAGTCTTAAACTATTCTCACCGGCAGGATATTCGTCAATGCCCGGTATGAAATTCCCAGGAGAACAAGATCGTTATCCGAGAAGAGATGAGGTCGTTCGTTATTTACAAGAATACAAGAAGAAATTTCAATTGAAAGTTGAAACCAACCAGCGTGTTGAATCTGTAGAAAAAGATAGGGAAGGATTTACGATTCGTACGATGACAGGGGATACATTTCATTCACGAACTATCATTAATGCAACTGGCTCGTTTAACAATCCATTCATACCAAATATAGCTGGGCAGGAAGTGTTTAAAGGTCTAAGTCTTCATTCCTCCAAATACAAAAATTTAGAGCCATTTATAAATCAAAGAGTGGTTGTTGTGGGACGTGGTAATTCTGCTATTCAAATTGCAGTTGAGCTAGCAGAGGTGAGTCAAGTGTCCTTAGCAGTATTACGACCTGTCCAGTTTGTTAAACAACGTGTATTGGGCAAGGATTTGCATTTTTGGATTAAACTAATCGGTTTTGATACCTTTCCATTTTGGAGATTTAGAAAAACTGCACCAAGTTCAAGCGCAGTGAACGATACTGGCCAATACAAAAAGCAATTAGCTGAAGGAAAACCAGATCAACATCAAATGTTTACTTCTTTTTATGAAGATGGCGTTATCTGGCCAAACGGAATAAAAGAACCGGTTGATTCAATAATATACGCAACAGGATTCAGACCACAGTTTCCATATCTTCAAGCCATTGGAGCACTGGATGTGGAAGGAAAGCCTTCACATGTAGCGGGAATAAGCGAAGTTCCCGGTCTCTATTATGTGGGGATGGAAGGGCAACGTTCCTTTGCTTCTGCCACCTTAAGAGGGGTGGGGAAAGACGCGCAGTATGTTGTGAAAAAGTTATTGCATTATCTTGATCGTTTAAATTAAATGCAAAGTGTTCTATTCGGGAGTTATTAAACTAAAAAAAGAATCCATTTAAGTTAGCCCATAATGGATTCTTTTCTTTTAATTCAGCAGAAATTCTTACACTTTATTGGCGTGTGAAAATAACTTAATAATTTTCTTCTAATCCGACTAAATTGCTTCTTCTCTCTAATAATATATTATCTCTCCATTTACCATTTAATTTCCCTATTTTTTCTCGTATTCCTACTGCTCTAAAACCATTTTTCTTGTGTAAATAAACGCTGCTATTATTTTCCCTAAAAATTGAAGCCTGTAAGGTCCAGTAACCTTGCTCTTCAGATAGAGTAATCAAATTTTTCAAGAGGAAATTACCAACACCTTTGCCTTGTGCATTAGGATGAACATATACACTAACTTCGCCTACTCCTGCATAAGCCAAACGTTCTGAAATCGGTGTAATTTTGCACCAACCTAAAACTTTATTTTCGTCATGTGCAATTAGAGTACATTCAGGATGAGCTTTTAAGACCCATTGTTCGTAAGTGGAAGGTGCTTTGGTTTCGAATGTAGCTAAACCTGTGGAAATCCCAGCTTCATAAATATATTTAATTTCATCCCAATCATCCTTTGTAGCATTTCTAACCAAAATAGTCATGTCCGATTCCCCCAATTTAAATAATAAAAAGTATTTAATGAAATTTTAAAGTTATTTGTTGCACATTGCAAGTAAATGTTGTATATATTATATAAGAGGTGAAAACATGGAAAACAAACGTGAACTATTTCAATTGCTTACTCGTAGGTTTGGACTTCTTAATAAAAATTGTTGTTCAATCGGAGCCGTGGAAATATCATCCGTACAAAGTCACATTCTTTATGAAATAGATAAACAAACATCACCATCCATGCAACAAATTGCTGAAACGATAGCAATGGATATAACGACTTTTAGTCGACAAATCCAGACGCTCATAAAAATGGAATTAGTAAAGAAAACTCCTTCCTTAACCGACAAAAGAGTATATATTTTATCTCTTACAGTGCAAGGTAAGTTTGTGGCTACAACCATTGATGAATCGATGAATGCATATTTAGAGGAAGTATTCTCCCATATGAATGAATTTGAAAGAGAAACAGTAATTCGTTCTATTAAATTACTAAATCAAGCTATGTCCAAATCAAGCGTTTGCTGTACACCTCTACTTTAAGCAAGAGTAAGTCTTGCTTAAAAAAATATACATTACTTGCAAAATGCAATTAATAAGCAATTTAATATTTGGTAATACAACTAAAAATTTATGGAGGTAAGAGAATGAATAACATTGAACTGAAACAAGTAAACACTGGGGGATGCTGCGCACCCGCGGCAAAAACAAAGGTAGATGTAACAACATCTTCAAACAAGGAATTACCAATAGCTATTATAGGTGCTGGTCCTGTAGGTTTAGCTGCTGCTGCCCATCTAGCGAATAAAGGTGAACGGTTTATTCTACTGGAGTCAGGTGATAGTGTTGGTAGCAATATTCTAAACTGGGGACATGTGCGGTTATTTTCACCATGGCAATACAACATCGATAAGATAGCTAAAAAAACTCTAGAAAAACACCATTGGAATGCACCTGATTTAGATCAACTTCCATTTGGAAGTGAATTAGTTAACGAGTATTTGAAGCCATTAGCAAATTTACCTGAAATACACCCTTTTTTATCACTGAATACAAGAGTTGTTTCGATTAGTAAAAAAGGGTTAGATAAAATGAAGACTGCAAATCGTGAAAATTCTTCCTTTGTTATATACATTGAACAAAACGGGATGTCAAAAAGAATAGAAGCAAGGGCAGTTATAGATGCTACTGGAACTTGGTCACAACCAAATCCAATAAATGCAGATAGTATTTGGACAAAAGAAGAAAGAGAATTAAACCAACACATTTATTATGGAATTCCTGATATTAAGGGAAAGCATAAGGAAAGATACAAAGGCAAAAAAGTTGCTGTTGTAGGTGGCGGTCATTCAGCCATTAACACAATTTTAGAACTATCACAGTTAAATGATGAAGTAGAAATTACTTGGATCATGAGAAAGAAAAACGTAGAAGATGCGTACGGTGGAGAAGATAAAGACGCTCTGGAAGCAAGAGGTGAATTAGGTAGCCGTATACATCAATTAGTTGATGCTAGTCATGTAAAAGTCTATACTCCTTTCCTTATTCACCAATTAACTAAGACAAATGATGGAATCGGAATTACTGGGGAATCAGAAGGTAGTGAAGTAACAATTTCTCCGGTTGATGAAATCATTGCAAACACAGGCAGCCGTCCAGACTTTTCATTTATAAGAGAAATCAGACTTAGTATAGATTCTGCTACAGAGAGCGTTGAAGAACTTGCTCCTTTAATTGATCCTAACCTTCACAGTTGCGGAACAGTACGACCTCATGGTGAAGAGGTATTAAGACAGCCAGAAAAAGACTTCTATATAGTTGGAATGAAAAGTTATGGTCGAGCTCCAACATTCTTAATGGCTACCGGTTATGAGCAAGTTAGATCTATTGTTGCTCATCTTTCGGGTGACTTTAAATCAGCTAAAAAGGTTGAACTTGATCTACCGGAAACTGGTGTATGTAGTATTAATTTAACATCACAAATTTCTACTCAATCATGTTGCGGAATGGAAGCGTCTAAATGTTAGGGGTGAAGGTATTTGACTGTAAATAATGGGTCTAATTTGTCTAAAGAATATTTTATTTCCTATCTAAAACTGGTTATGGAAGCTAGATCTTATTCTTTAGAACAAGCAAAAACCTATATGTTCAACAACTTTTTTAAAAGTAGTAAAGAAGTGTACGGAAAAGAAAGTTACTGTAATTTTTTATTAGCTATTGAAAAATTAAAGGAAGGAAGAGTTTTACAGTCAATTCAAAGTTAAAAAGAAAGCTCTTAGATTATTAGAAGAGAAACAACACCTTTCATATTCTAGATGGGGGTGTTGTTTACATTTAACAATGGGGAAAATATACAGTCAAAATGTTTATATATTCTTTCATTACACAAACGAACGTTCGTGTAATGAAAAGGAAAGAGGGAACAAGTATATGTGAAAAATATATTCAATTTGAATTGCTTTTTATACGAGAAGGACTATTTGATAAAATTAGTGATCACCAATTAAAGATCTATACTAAGCGAAGTCGGGTATTCGTAATGCTATCGGAACATTTGAATTATATAGATGAACAAATTAAAGTTCAAATTCCACTAAAAGGAGATAATTATCTATATTTAATTTACAATAANATACGAAGTTATATTTCATTGAAGAAGTATACTTGAAACAGTGAGATATCAGAAAGAATTTTGTATCTAATATCAATTTTATTACTTAATACTACAAACAATATTTTTGTTTATATTTATTTTCATTGCATCCAATTGATCTCACTCACTAATTAAACACTAAAAGATTTTGTATAGCTTTTCATCTTAATATATTATATCTGGTCAGATTTGTTTATTTTAAAAAAAATTAAGTTCTTTTAGATTTCATTTTGTTGTTTTTAGCTTTAGTCAGTATTTTTTCCAATATCTAACTACTTATGCATGATTATTTAAACACTATTTTCTACAACAACTTGGGATTCATTGCTACCACTTCCCCATTTGCTCCATACATACTAATAGATATCATTCTTACATTCATTTTCTTGTGTTTTTGTATAAAATAATATACTCTGTTTCTTGTAAGATATAAATTTTTAAGGAGTGGTTACATGGCTAAGTCTGCAGCACATAAAAAACGTTCTCACCAACTACGTAATACTGGTAAAGATGTTACAACTTTCCGAAATGATGTTGAATTTAGTATGCACGTGCGAAAAACGAAAACAAAGAAGGAAAAATTACAACAGTATCAGAACAAATATAAAAAGCATTTCCAACAAGGTATATTACCCGATGGAAATGCTTTTTATATTGCTTAATTGAATGCTAATTTACTTTTTTTCATTTGTAGCATGAAAATACATGTTAATGAAACACTAATTAGACCAAAAACAACTACCATATATTGCAATCCGATGATATCTAAAAGTGCACCGGTTGACAATAATACTACTTGAAAAGCTACACGGTCTAACATATTTCGAAACGAAAAGAATCTTCCGTGAAACTCTTTGGGTACTTGTTTTTGAAAGATTGTCATTGCAGTGGGAAAGAAACATCCAATGGAAAAACCAAAAAGAGCAAAAGTCGTTAGAGTCAATGCAGGACTTTCAGCAAAGTATAGTAATATCTCAGAAAGTCCAATTATTATTACAAAGCTGAATAGAATATTACTTACTTTCCACTTAGATCCAATATATTTAATGACCAACGTACCTAGCATGAAGGCAAAACCTTCTACTGCATATATGGCACCTTTGATGGAAGAGGAATCTTGAATTTCACTAATATTAATGACAATTAAATTAAACGATCCCAAAAACAATAATGGAATTAAAGTTAAGATAACTGTCATAAGAACTGCAGTATTATCCTTTAACATTGGAAAAATTTCTTTAAATCCGCTTTTTACTTTCTCCCCATTTACAGTGACAGCTTCTTTCTCCTCCAATTTGAGCATACACGTAAATACCAGTAATCCAGCATATGCAACCATGGAAAAAATATATAGATATTGGATTGACCAATAGACTAAAACAAGGCCAGCAATAGCTGTACCAGCTACACGTGCAATTGTAGCAATGTTCATATGCCAACTGTTTAATTGTAACAAGTCTTTCTCATTCACTATCATTGGTAATGTAGCTTGCAATGCAGGAAAATAAAACGCAGCGGATATTTGTAAACTAATTAAGAATAAAACCATCCACCAAATAGATCCTGTTGCAATTGCTACGAACATAAATAGAACACTTAATATCCTACCTACACTAGATACTATTAACACTGTTTTTTTCTTAGATTGATCAATTATCCTCCCTGCTAGTGGGCCCATTAGTACACCGGCCAATAGACCGCCTGCGAGGATTAACGATTTATGAAAATCGGATGGTACTTTCTCTTGCATAAATTCTAGATTGCCAATGACTCCACTCCAAAGACCAAGTCCCGCAATCATTTCCCCTACTAACACAATCCAAACATTTGCATTTCTCCACATATTATTCCCTTACTCTTTCTGTTCAATTGGTTGTTTCCAAACTCGAACAAGTTGACCGTCTTTTTCTGTATCTACGATAAAGGATCCATTTGAATAGCGATCAGTTGGACGAAGTGAATTCGTTTGAACAACTTCTTGAACACCTTTTTCTGTTTCTAAAACAATTTCATCTGCTTTATTCGTCAATATAACAGCGAAAACTCTGTGAGGGTTTGACTTTAGTTCACGTAGAGTCACGATTCCTCGCTTTGCGCGTCCGCCAGATTCTATTTCTTTAAGCCCCATTTTTTTCACTGACCCACGCTGTGTTATTAATGTAATATCTTCCTGACTATCTTGAGAAATAACATTTACACTTACGACAAGATCATCATCTTTTAAGTTTATAGCCTTCACACCACCAGTTTTTACCCCTGTAATTGGTACTTCATCAAGTGAGAACCGGACAGAATAACTGTGATATGTCGTCAACAATACATCATCTGACGGAGAAACAAGTTGTGCAAGGATTAATTCATCTTCTTTTTTCAAATTCATTGTTTTTATTGGACGTGCATAACGTTGAACAACATAATCAGAAAGTAATGATCGTTTAATCTGTCCTTCCTTGGTTGCTGTAAGGACACATAGATCAAGGTCAAACGTCTCAATTCCTATTACATTAATAAGTGATTCATTTGTATCTAATGGTATTATGCTTGAGATATGTTGGCCAAGATCTTTCCAACGGATATCCGGAAGCTCATGTACAGGCTGATAGATATAGTTACCTTTGGAAGTGAAAAGAAGTAGATGATGCTGCGTGTTGATAGGCTCCTGGTACAATAAGTAATCAGACTCCTTGATAGCAAAATCTTGTCCGTTGGATGCAGTAAACGAACGCATACTCGTGCGTTTAATATAGCCATCTTTCGTGACTGTTACAATTACTTCTTCACTTGGAATTAAGACATCAAGTGTAACTTTTATCTCTTCAATTTCATCTTCAATTATTGATTTACGTGGTTCTGCAAATTGTTTTCTTACCTCTTGTAGTTCTTTTTTGATAACTTTTAAAAGAACGGTCTCACTAGCTAAAATACTCTCTAACTTTTTAACTAATGCATTCAATGACTCCTCTTCTTTTTGAAGCTCCGTAATATCCGTATTTGTTAGACGATAAAGCTGTAAGGAAACGATTGCCTCTGCTTGCGCTTCAGAAAATTCAAAGCTAGCGATTAAATTGTTTTTCGCATCACGTTTATCTTTTGATGCACGGATCGTTTTAATAACTTCATCTAAAATAGATAAAGCTTTCATTAAACCTGCAACAATATGCAGACGTTCTTTTGCTTTTTTTAAGTCAAATGCAGTACGACGGGTTACTACCTCTTTTTGATGACCAATATAAGAGTCTAATAAGAGAGGTAATGTCATCATCGTTGGTCTACGATTATGAATAGCAATCATATTGAAATTGTAGGTAACCTGTAAATCCGTATTTTTAAATAAATATTGTAGTATACCGTGGGCATCTATATCTTTCTTCATTTCAATAACAATACGCAATCCTGTACGATCTGATTCGTCTCGCACATCGGCAATGCCTTCCAAACGCTTATCGTGACGTTGTTCATCGATTTTTTTAACTAAATTGGCTTTATTCACTTCATAAGGAATTTCCGTAATGACAATTTGTTCTTTGCCACCCTTAATAGATTCAATCTCTGTTTTAGATCGAACGACAATCTTACCTTTTCCTGTTTCATAAGCTTTTTTAATCCCATCTACACCTTGAATAATCCCTCCTGTCGGGAAGTCAGGACCTTTTAAAACAGTCATTAACTCATCCACTGTTGCAGCAGGGTTTTCTATACGCATTAATACAGCATCTAATGCTTCGTGAAGTGCATGTGGTGGTATATCCGTTGCATAACCGGCTGATATTCCTGTTGAGCCGTTCACTAATAGATTTGGGAAACGTGCAGGTAATACGACTGGTTCTGTATCAGAATCGTCGAAATTTGCAATATAATCCACGGTATTTTTGTTTATATCTCTTAGTAGCTCATGAGAAATGGCAGAAAGTCTTGCTTCTGTATAACGCATTGCTGCAGGAGGATCACCATCAACAGAACCATTATTTCCATGCATTTCTACTAACATATGTCTCAGTTTCCAGTCCTGACTCATACGTACCATTGCTTCATAAACGGAACTATCACCATGTGGATGATAGTTCCCGATTACATTACCAACTGTTTTAGCAGATTTACGGAATGGTTTATCATTTGTATTTCCCTCTTGAAACATTGCAAATAATATACGACGTTGAACAGGCTTTAACCCATCTCTCGCATCTGGTAGTGCACGGTCTTGAATGATGTATTTACTATAACGTCCAAACCGATCACCGATTACTTCTTCTAGTGGTAAATTTTGATAACGTTCGGTTTGTGTCATACTAATTCATCCTCCGTGTGTAATCTATCATTTTCTAAAATATTTGAATCATCTTCTAAGCTAAAGTTTACGTTTGCTTCGATCCATTTACGACGTGGTTCTACCTTATCACCCATAAGTGTTGTAACATGCCTTTCTGCTCTTGCGCCATCTTCAATCGTCACTCGAACAAGAGTTCTAGTTTCAGGATTCATGGTAGTATCCCATAATTGGTCGGCATTCATCTCCCCAAGTCCCTTATAACGTTGGAGCATGTATCCTTTCCCAATTTTATTGGCTGCAGCTTCTAACTCTTTTTCAGTCCATGCATATTCAAAAACTTCTTTTTTTCCTATTCCTTTAAATACTTTATAAAGTGGTGGTAAAGCAATATATATCTTTCCATTTTCAATCAATGGTTTCATATAGCGGTAGAAAAAGGTTAATAACAATACTTGGATATGTGCGCCATCCGTATCAGCATCGGTCATAATCACGACTTTATCATAAGCAATATCATCGATTTGGAACTCTGCTCCAACCCCGCCTCCAATAGCATGAATGATTGTTGCAATTTCTACATTTTTCATAATATCTGCTAGGTTTGCTTTTTCTGTATTAATAACTTTACCTCGTAAAGGAAGGATTGCTTGGAATGTTCGATCTCGACCTTGTTTTGCGGATCCTCCTGCTGAATCTCCTTCGACTAAATATAGTTCATTTTTGGCAGCATTTCTCGATTGTGCTGGCGTTAACTTACCAGATAACATTTCTGAAGGTTTTCGTTTCTTTCCGTTACGAGCATCCTCACGTGCCTTTCTCGCGGCTTCACGAGCTTGTTGTGCACGAATAGCTTTTCGAATTAGAGAAGAAGCTAACTCTGAGTTTTCTTCTAATATATACTGTAGTTTTTCAGAAATGACAGCATCTACAGCGCTTCTTGCTTCACTTGTACCTAGTTTGCCTTTTGTTTGGCCTTCGAATTGTAATATATTCTCTGGGATACGAACAGATATTACTGCAGAAACTCCTTCTCGTATATCAGAACCTTCCAAGTTTTTAGCTTTCTCTTTTAACAAATTAGTTTTACGAGCATAATCATTAAATACTCTTGTTAAAGCAGCTTTTGCACCTGTTTCATGCGTTCCGCCATCTCGAGTACGGACATTGTTAACAAACGACAGAATGGTTTCTGAATAACCATCATTAAATTGAAAAGCAAATTCAACTTCTATTTCATCATGAGAGCCTTCCATATAGAAAACCGGATGTAATACATCTTTTTCTTCATTAAGATATGCTACGAATGCTTCTATTCCTGTTTCAAAGTAAAAAATATCATGAGCACCTGTTCGCTCATCGATTAGTTCTATTTTTAATCCTTTTAAAAGAAAAGCAGATTCTCTTAATCTTTCGCTTAACGTCTCGTAATTGTATTTAATGACTGAAAATATGTTAGGATCCGGCAAGAAATGAACAGAAGTTCCTGTTTCTTTAGTAGACCCTATTTGAGTCAGTGATTGTACGACTTTACCACCATTTTCAAAGCGTTGCATGAACTTTTTGCCGTCACGATGGATAATTACCTCAACATATGAAGATAATGCATTCACGACGGATGCACCTACTCCGTGGAGTCCTCCACTCGTTTTATATCCACCTTGTCCAAACTTACCACCCGCATGTAACACTGTAAAAATTACTTCTGCAGTAGGTATTCCAGTTCTATGTGTACCTGTTGGCATTCCACGCCCAAAATCACGAACAGTAATGCTTTGGTCTTCATGTATAGTTACAATTATATGGTCCCCAAAACCAGCAAGACTTTCATCTACTGCATTATCTACTATTTCGTATACTAAATGATGCAATCCTCTAGTATCTGTTGATCCGATATACATACCAGGTCTTTTCCGAACGGCTTCTAACCCTTCTAATACCTGAATATCATCATCACTATAACTTGTTAATAGTTCATCTTTACGCAAAATATGTTCCCCTCCAAAAAAAACAAAACATCCGTTCTTAACTTCTATTTAAGCCTACAAACAGATTGTCGATGTGTCAATACTTACAGTACATAGGACAGAATTTAATTGTAAATAAATTTCTAGTGTAATGCAATCTGCCATACCATAGCTTTCTCTATTAAAGCTCCTTATTCCTTCATAGTGATACAATAACTTTTTAAACAAAGTTCATAATAGCATAATAATTTAGACATTTTTTCTGCATCAATTGACTATATATTACCTAACTCTAATGTTAGCTCATTATATATAATTAATTATACCGTTATAAAGTATTTTTTGGTTAGTATTATTAAATAGATATTTACTTACTAAACATTGAAGAGAGCTTTGTGTACATGGTAAACTAAGAAAAGTTCATTATATTATTAGTTTCATAATAAAAGGAGTATGCTATGACTACATTCATTTTACTTTTACTCGCTTATCTAATTGGTTCCATCCCTTCTGGACTTTGGGTTGGAAAGTTATTTTATAATACAGATATAAGAGAGCACGGAAGCGGTAATCTAGGTGGTACAAATACTTTCCGCACACTTGGAAAAAAAGCCGGTTTAGTAGTTACAATCATGGACATATTAAAAGGAACAGCTGCAACACTTTTAGGTGCGTTACCATTTTTTGAATCTGCTAATGTACATCCTTTAATTTTAGGTATCATTGCTGTTGTAGGACATATGTTCCCTATTTTTGCGAAGTTTAAAGGTGGAAAAGCAGTTGCCACTTCAGGTGGAATATTATTGGGATATAACTGGCCTATATTTGTGCTATTAGTTGTTGGATTTTTCATTATCCTAAAATTAACTAAAATGGTTTCTCTAACGTCGATGATTCTTTCTATCATTGCGGTTTTATATGCTATTATTTATCACTATACTGTAGACCACGATTTACCATTGATTGGTATAGTACTACTTCTTGCAATTTTCATCTTTTATAGACATCGTACGAATATAAAACGAATCAAAGAAGGAACAGAACCGAAAGTCAAATGGATTTAGCAACTACGCACTTATTACCATGAGATGTAATATGCTCGAATGATTTTAAAGAAAGCTTGGTGATTACACATGAAAATATTCATCTCCACTGATGCACTAAAATGGTTCCATGACGAAATGGAAGTACAGAATGGCGACACAATTCGTTTCTATGCTCGTTATGGCGGAACTAGTCCAATAAACGAAGGGTTCTCCTTAGGAATGACAATTGATACTCCCGTAATTCCATCAGTAACTGTAACGATAGAAAATATCTTGTTTTTTATCGAGGAGAAAGATGAATGGTTTTTCAATGGTCATGATCTTTATGTAGATGTAGACACCAAGACGGAGGAATTAGCCTACTCCTATAAAAAAGCGTGACATTTATTGTCACGCTTTTTTAAACCTCTTAAGCTGTTCAAGTTGACCTTCATTTTTCATAATGTCATATTCGTGTTTACCGAATAAGTCAAAATGAGGATATCCTTCTTTGAAATCAATCCATTCTTCTTTTAAACCGTACTGCTTACCCCACTCAATTAAAATGGAAAGATTACTACAGCCTACTTTTGTAACCGTATTACAACCTGGAAAACGTTTGTCGACCCAATAATGCGTTAAAAATGCAATTTGCTCATTATGTACATTTCGTTTCCATTCATTTAATTCATCACGTGTAATTCCAAAAGCCATTAAACAAGTTCCTTTGCAATTTCAGTATATTTCGAATCCCATTGCGGATTGATTTTTTTTAGTGAAACCGGTCGGAAATTATCTTTTTTGACGATAACATGCTCGGATGTAGCTTTTGATGCAATCGTTCCATCTTTATGTAAAATCTCGTATCCATAAGTAGTACGAAGTTTTCCATGGCTCTCAATCCAGGTTCTAACTGTTACTGTCTCTCCGTATTTTACAGAAGACATATAGTTAATATTGACATTCGTTACAGGGGAGATATATCCATCTACTTCAAGGCCTGCATACGTAAATCCCAAGTCTTGAATCAATTGAGTTCGTCCAATTTCTAACCAAATAACATAATTTGCATGATAGACAACGCCCATTTGATCTGTTTCTGCATAGCGCACTTCTATTTCTTTTTCACTTATATACATCTTTCATGTCACCTCTATATATATTATACAGAAAAGTAACATAAAAAGCTGAAAAGTAAACCTATGAATGAACATAGGAAGGAGTCAGTTATCGGAATAACTGACTCCGTGTTAACAGATTTCACTTTTTTTTTCGTTACTAGCTAATTGTTGTAATTTCTTTTTGTCTATTTTGCCAACATCGGTTCGAGGAAGTTCATTTAAGATAAATATTTTTTTCGGAACTTTATAGCTTCCGAGTGATTTTTTACAATAGGTAATTATTTCAGCCTCAAAAGATACGATCGATTCTTTACAGGTGACGAAAGCAGTCACACACTCTCCCCATTTATCATCCTCTATACCAATTACTGCTGCTTCTCGTATGTTTGGATGTAAAACGAGACACTGCTCTACTTCCTGGGGATATACATTTTCTCCTCCTGAAATAATCATCTCTTTTTTTCTTCCTACGATATAATAATCACCTTCATCATCAAACATAGCCAAGTCACCTGTTTTTAACCAGCCATCTACTTTTGCTATCTTGGTTTCTTCTTCGTTGTTCCAATACTTTGTGAATACATGCTTGCCTGAGATATATAATTCTCCTATTTCATTCTCATTACATAATTCGCCAAACTCATTCATTATTTTTACTTCATTAAATTGCATGCATTTACCAACGGATCCTTTTTTGTTACTCGCTCTTTGAGGACAAATATAAAAGTTATTAGGTCCAGCTTCAGTAAGACCGTAACCTTCTTTAAAAAGAATTCCCTTCTCTTCAAATTGGTTGTAAATAGTCTTTGGACATGGAGCTCCACCTGATAAAAAAGCTTTTACAGTTGGAAATGTTGCTCTTTTAATATAATCAGTCTCTAGCATCGCTTGATACATAGTAGGAACAAATAGAGACATCGTCGTCTTGTAAGTATTTAAAGCCATAAGTGCTTCTTCAGCATTAAAACGACTACCAGTGACGACTGTGCCCCCTGCCATTAAAATTGGAATACAAAGTGCATTTAGACCTCCGGTGTGAAACATTGGCATATAGTTTAATGTACAATCCACGTCGCTTAGTCCCCAACTAACAATTGTATTAATAGCGTTCCAATTCACTGCATCAAATGAAAGGACAACCCCTTTTGGCTTTCCGGTAGTTCCACCAGTATATATGATTAACCATGGATCCGTTGAACTCCATACTGATTTAGAAGGATAAAATTCAATTCTCTCGTCTAATACCTTTGTAAGTAGCAGACAATCTACTTTTTCAAATTTGGAACATATTCCTTGATGCTCTTCATCGTGGATGACCAATACAGGTTCACAGTCATTTAATATATAATTCAGCTCTGAAACACTCAATCGAAAGTTAAGAGGAACATATAAAATCCCTTTTAATCCACAAGCAAACAGGATTGCGAATAACTCAATTCGATTTTGAGAAAGGATTACTATTCGATCGCCTTTTACATACTGCTTTTCTTGAAAATAGTGAACCCATTTAGATATATGATCTGTTAACGTTTTATAATTCCATTGCTCGCCAGAATTACTGTCGATCAAAGCGGTTTTTGTCGGAGACAGTGCTGCACGTTTATATATCCAAGCTTGTTCTGTAAACACTTTGCAACCGCTCCTTTCATTACATCATAATACCGCCATCGACGTGTAAGACGTGACCATGTACATAACTTGATTCGTCTGATGCTAAAAACAAATATGCATTCGCTATTTCTGTAGGAATGCCAAGTCGCTGTAAGGCAACAACTGATTTCATTTGGTCAATAATTTTTTCTGGCATTTTAGCTACCATAGACGTGCTTGTAAAACCTGGTGCTACTGCATTAACATTAATGCCTTTACGTCCTAATTCTTTTGCCCAAGTTTTGGTCATGCCAACAACCGCAGCTTTTGAAGCAGCATAATTAGTTTGACCGACATTTCCATAAACCCCACTAACTGAGGAAGTATTTATTATTTTTCCGTATCCTTTTTCCACTAAATGTGGAAGAACTGCCTGTGTACAATTAAAAACGCCGGTTAAATTTACATCTAGAACACGTGAGAAGTCTTCCACTGTCATTTTAGACAGCATTGCGTCTCTTGTAATACCAGCATTATTTATTAAGATATCGATTGTTCCAAAATGATCAACCGTCTGTTGTACAAGTGCTTCTACACTTTCGCGGTTTGCAACGTCCACTTGAACAAATTTAACTTCATATCCTTTTTCTATTAATTCTTTTTCTTGGTTTGTACCTGTGTTTGCATCAAAATCAGCTATCACTACCTTAGCTCCTTCTTCTGCAAATCGAAGAACTGCAGCTAAACCTATTCCATTGGCTGCTCCTGTAATTATAGCGACTTTATCTTTTAACCTCATATGCTTTCTCCTCCGTTAAAAATGTTTCGATACGATTTGTTAACTGCTCCAAATCATCGATTAATGGAGAATGACCGCAATTTACTAATGGTATATAAGTGGCATTGTCTCCTAAGTCCTTCACAATTTCTTGTGTCATTTCCTCGTTCACGACATAATCCCGATCTCCTCTTAAAATAAGTACGGGAATGGTAATATCTTTTGTTTGATTTGTGCCTTCAGTTACTCCGTTATGATATGAGCTAATATTAAATGTGTTTAATGAATGATAGACATCCGCCAAATTTCGTTGTGTCAACATATCATCCAAATAAGCTTCATAACGTTCTTTCTCCGGTTGCTTGTGAGAATATATAGCAGCATTCCATACTGCCTTCAATCCTTCTTTATTATTAGTGTCGTATAATCCTTGCATCGCTCTTGTTTTAGATGGATCATTTTCTACATCTTCAATCGTTTGAAATCTATCGTTCATGTTTGGTGTTCCATCCTCATTTGTTCCATAGAAAGGATACCCTCTTGTTGAGGCAGATGCTAACAAAACTAACTTCTCACAGTAGTCTGGATAGTCTGCAACAAACTGCATACAAATTGCTCCGCCTGTAGACCAACCTATTAAGAAGAACTTTTCTAATGATAAAAGGTCGACAACTTCCTTCAAGTCATCTGAGAAATTCTTTATACTTTGAACTCTCGTTTGGTACGTAGACTCTCCAAATCCTCTTAAATCAATTGCATATAACGTATACTTTTGATCTAATGTTTCGATTAACACATCCCAATGTTTTGAAGAGGTCATATTGCCGTGTACTAATACAATCACTTCTTCGCCACCTGGACGTAAACGATACGCAATTGTTTCTCCATTTGCTAAAGATAATTTTGGTAAACTCATCACTTTTCTCCCCCTTGCTGACCCCATCTTACTGCTACAGCCCCCCATGCATAACCAATGCCTGCGCTTACAAGAACAGCAAGATCACCATCTTTTAGCTTTCCAGCTTCTTGTGCAAGCTCTATCGAAATAATCTGATCCATTTGACCAATATGTCCATAATCGCTCAAGTAGATCGATTGTTCACTGGATAATCCTAGTTCATTTAAGACAAAATCATGAGCTGATTTTTTCATATGGAGAATAGCTAAATAGTCAATATCATTATCTGAATAACCACTTTTAAATAATGCATTACGAATGACTTTTATAAAATTTTGCATCGACTTTTGTTCAAGTCTTGCCTTCATGCCTTCAGGATCTAACACGTCTAATCTATATAATCCCTTTTGTAAATGGTCAACTGTAAGTGGTTCTTTCGTTCCGCCGACTGGTACTACTACATCTTCAGAAAAAGACCCATCTGTTATAATCTCTGACTCTAGAATAATATTTTCATGATGATCTTTTTTTAATATAATTGCTGCTCCACCCGCTCCGAGATTGAACATAAAGCGAGTTCTTTCATTTGTATAATCTATAAAGTCATTGTTTCTGTAACCACCAGCAAGTAGAACAGTATTAACGGACGAATCAGATTCCATAATATTTTTTGCTATTTTGATGGCCATAATTGTCGTCCCACAACGAAGAGCCACGTCAAATCCCCAAGCGTGATAAGCACCTATCTCTTCTTGTAGTTTAATAGCTGCAGTCCATAATGGATATTCCTTATGTTCCTCCCCAATATAAATAACTAAATCAATTGTTTTTGGATCTACAGCCCCTTTTTGTAATGCTTTTTCGGCTGCTTTGATCCCCATTGCTACTGTGTGATCTTCAGGACCGGGAATTGGTTTTTGTGTAATCCCCATTTTACTTTTTACAACGTCAATAGGTAAATTAGAAAGAGCGGCAATTTCCTCGGCTGTCATGACGTTGTCTGGAATATACACACCAGTACTGACAATTCCTACAGTCATTTTGCTTCCGCCTTTCTCTTAGTTGGATTGATCGCTACTGATACGCCGCCTTTGTTTTTTCTTTTCCAAAATGCATGTCGTATTGTACCAACAATTCCTCTTGGGAAAAATATTACTGCTAATATATAGATGATTCCAAAGAAAATAATCCATCTTTCGAAAATAGGATGCTCTTTAGCAAGGCCAGACAAGTAATGCTGAGCTAGTTCAATTACTCCTGCACCAATAATTGGACCTATTAATGTTCCTACGCCTCCAATTATAGTCATCAGGAGAGCATCAAGTGTTATATCCATTGTAAGTACACTCGTATTCACAAACCGTAGAGAAATAGCGTACAGGGAACCAGCCAAGCTTGCGACAACCCCAGCTACGACGGAAGCGATTACTTTATAATGCAATGTTTGAAATCCTAATGATTTTGTTCTCTGTTCGTTTTCACGTACAGCTATTAAGACTCTTCCTAAAGGAGATTCAACAAATCTTCTTAAGAAAAAGAATACAAGTACTAAACAAGCAAGAACAAGAAGATAAAACATCATACGATCTTTAAAGAACTCTGGTGCACGAAATGTAAATCCATCATTACCATACGTAAGTGTTCTCCATTTTTCTGCAAGTACTAAAAATAAACCTGACACTGCCATTGTAAGCATTGCAAAGAAATGGCTTTTTAATCTTAAAGTGAGTAAGCCAACCAAAAAACTGATTACGGCTGCTAAGACCATACCTACTAAGATAGACAGGAAAAATATACCCAACGTTGCTTCAAAATGATTAAGCATAATAGCAGTAGCATATGCACCCATCCCAAAGAACATTGCATGACCGAATGAGACGATCCCAGTATATCCAAGCAAAATGTCATAGCTCATAGCTAAGATAGAAAAAATAAATATTTGTGTAAGCAATATTGTCCAAGTTCTAGAGTCTGAAACAAACGGGAAAACTGTCAGAGCAGCTACCATTATTATTAATACAGCATTAGTTAATTGGAATTTTGACTTCATTTCGCATCATCCTTTCGCAGTAAACAAACCTTGTGGACGGAAAATTAATACGATTGCCATTAGCATCATATTGACCGCAAGTGATAAAGCTGGAACATAGTACGCCATGAAGCTGCCTGCAAGACCAACAAGTATTGCGGCAAGAAGAGATCCAGGAAAACTTCCCATACCACCAATGACTACGACTATAAATGCTAAAATCGCAAATTCCATACCCATTTCTGCATAAATTACCCCAGAGTAAGGAGCCATAAGTACGCCGCCCAATGCTGCAAGACCAGCTCCTACCATAAACACGTATAAGAAAACTTGTTTGATATTTATACCAAGAGCTTGAACCATTTCTTTGTTCATAACTCCTGCACGTACGATCAAACCAATTTTAGTACGCTTCAGTATAAACTGGAAAACGCCAAATACTAGAAAGCCTATCAATATGATAAATAAGCGATATTTGATAATGATGACATCGCCAACTTCCCAGCTCCCGGATAATAAAGGAGGAGTTTTTGCCGCAATTTGATTTGGTCCGAAAACAACCTTCAACATTTCTGATAAAACGATCATAAAACCTAATGTGATCAAAATTTGTTGAATGTGATTACCGTAAACGGGAGTAATAATAAGTTTCTCCGTTATAAATCCAAGCACAATACCCGTTAAAATAGCTCCTAGGATGGCAATAGTAAAACTGTCAGTTAATCCATAAAACCAGACTCCAGAGAAGGCTCCCCATGCAAATAACCCACCATGAGCAAAGTTTAAAACATCCATTAAGCCAAAGATTAACGTTAAACCAGCAGCCAATAGAAATATTAGCATCCCAGTAGCTAAGCCATTTATCAATAAATTGATGATTAGTTCCATTTTATTACCCCCTCACCCAATTCCTAAATACTTACGTTTTAGCTCTTCATTCTGTATTAACTCACTCATTTGACCAGATTGTACGGTCTCGCCATCATCTATTAGTGTGTATGTATCGCCAATTCTACTAGCCATAATAAAATTTTGTTCTACTAATATAATTGTAGTTTGTTTTTTCATTTCAATTATAGCTTCCATCACTTTTTCGATGACAACTGGTGCAAGGCCTTTAGATGGCTCATCTATTAACAGTAGTTTACTCTCGTTAACAAAAGCTCTTGCCATTGATAGCATTTGCTTTTGACCACCAGATAGATGTCCGCCTTCCTTTTTCCAATACTTCTTAAGATCTGGGAATAACTCCAGTACGTAATCCTGTCTTGCAAGTGCACTATCATCTTCTTTTCGCATAGCAACTTTGATATTTTCTTCTACCGTAAGTGCACCAAATATTCCTTGATCCTCCGGAACATATCCAATGCCATTTGAAGCAATATGATGAGTCGCATTTTTAGTTATATCTTTATCTTGAAAAACAATGGAACCTGAATTAGCAGGAGTCAATCCCATGATTGTTTTTAAAGTAGTTGTTTTTCCGGCTCCATTTCTACCTAGTAAAACACTTACTTCTCCTTCTTTGGCTACAAATGAAACACCTTGTAAAATGTGATATTGCCCTATATACGTGTGAACATTTTCTACTTTAAGCAAGATGCTCATCGTACAACCCTCCTAAATATGCATGTTGAACGGTTTCATTATTCATAATTTCTGTAGGTGTACCATCCGCTAGTAATCTACCGTTAAATAAAACCATGATAGAATCAGATAAATCCATAATCATATCCATTTTATGTTCAATCAATAAAATCGTCTTTTCACCCGTTTGTTTAATCTGTTTGATGACATCTAAAATGGCAGGTACTTCTTCTAAGGACATTCCAGCAGTTGGTTCGTCCAACAGTAATACTTCTGTATCTAAAGCAAGTAACATCGCAATTTCTAGTTTTCGTTTTTCTCCATGTGATAGTTGATTTGCAAAAGCATTTGCTTTACTAGAAAGCAAAACTATTTCTAATAGCTTTTCAGCCTGAATGTGCAAGTCTTTATATGATGTAAAATGCCGAAGAATTTGATAACGAATATTTTCTTTGGATTGAACAGCTAAACGAACATTTTCTATTACCGTTAAATTAGGAAATACATTTGTAATTTGAAAAGAACGACCAAGCCCTTTTCTTGTTCGTTGAACGGAGGAATATTTAGACATTGATTCACCTCTAAAAAACACATCTCCCTCTGTAGGGTTTAACTCACCACTCAATAAATTAAAAAAAGTAGTTTTTCCTGCACCATTTGGTCCAATAATAGACTTGAAATGTTTTGCTGGCATAGAAAAATTAACATGGTCAACAGCAGTTTGACCACCAAACTTAATGGTTAGATTCTCAGTTCTCAGTATAGGTTCCATTCCACTTAACTCCTTTCAACTGTCACTCTCCATATCATAGAGAATTCTATAATATGGAGAGTGACAGACCTAATATTATTAGGCCGTCACTCAATTTTTTTTATTTATTATTCAAAATCGGTGGTTCTGTTTCTTCTGGAGATAGCTCTCTTATTAAAACTGGAACAGGATAGTCAACACCATCTTGTTTTTCTAGTTTAATAGAGTAAAGAGATTGTAATGCTTGATGATCTTCTGGTCTGAATGTCATTGTTCCTTTTGGCGTCTCAAATGACATACCTTCCATTACCTTGATCAGCTCATTACCATCTGCATTTCCTTCAGATTTTTTCAAAGCTTCTACAATTGCGATTGCAGCAGACATTCCTCCTGGAGTAAATAAGTCAGGAACTTCACCGTTAAAACGTTTTTTGTGTTCATCTACTAACCAAGTATTAATTTCATTATCAGGAAGTGTATGATAGTAAACAGAGAAGCCTTCCATACCAACTAATGGTTCCATTACGGATAATGCAGGAATATCAGGAGCTCCTGTTGAAATTTTAATACCTTTTTCTTGTAGTTTTAAGTCAGCAATTTGATTCCAAGGAGAGTTTGCACCTGCCCACACAACAAATAAGTAGTCAGGCTTTTCTTGGATAATCTTTTGTAAGTTAGAAGTAAAGTCAGTAGCAGCTGGATCAGCATACTCTTCCAACACTACCTCTGCTCCTAATTTTTCTGCAGCCGCTTTAAATGCAGCTATTCCATCCCATCCAAATGAATAATCTGGTGCAAACGTAGCAATTTTTACTCCTGGTTTAGCGATTGCGGCAGCACCTGCTACAGCATCTTGTGAGGAGTTACGACCAGTTCTAAAAATGTATGGATTGTACTCTGAACCTGTAATACTATCAGCAACAGCTGGCTCAACGATCATAATTTTTTCATATTCTTCTGCTAGAGGAAGGACAGCTAATGTATCACCTGAGCTAGAGGATCCTACTAAGAAATCTACTTCATCTTCTTCCAAAAGCTTTGTTGCTTTTTGAACTGCTACTTCAGGTTTTGTTTCTGTGTCTTCAAAAACAACTTCGATTTTTTTGCCTGCTACTTCCATTGTTCCATCGGTAGCATATTCAAGACCTAACTCAAATCCATTTTTCGTTTGTTTACCATAAGACTCAAGAGCCCCAGTTAAAGAAGCAAGTACCCCAACTTTGATAGTACCGCCTTCTTCAGTCACTTCACTTGTAACTGGAGTTGTTTCGTCCTTTTCTTTTTCTGTTGTTGTAGTAGCTTTTTCGCTACATGCAGCACTGACAATTAGAACGAATAATAGCGTTAACAATAATCCCCATTTTTTTGTCATGTAAATCCCCCTTCAAAGCTTTTTGTAAGCGTTATCATGCTTCTGTTATAGAGTACAAAAATGTAGTTACAAATCAGTTACAAAAAAAGCAAATCAAAAGTTTCATGTAAATAAGAAATTTTCAAGATAAATAGGATTTCATAAAAAAGAACTTGGGCAATTACCCAAGTTCTTGTAACATTAAATAGAACGTATGCAAAATCTATCAAAATCTTATATTTTGTTTTCTTTAACTTGATCTAATATATTTGGTAATTCATTTATTGGCAACAAACCTTCTTCTGAATTAAACTTTTTAAATTCTATTTCTGTAATCTCCGTACCAAGAACATACTCTCCTATAACGATTTCAAGAAACTCCAATACTGCGTTACTATGTTCCACGTCTTCTCGGAACTCTTTAATATACAAAATAAGGTAGAATTCTTCATTCTCTTGATCTACCTCATACGTGAAAAAGACATCTTCACGACTAACTTCAAACCCATTAGATGAAATTGCTATATCATCGTCATTTCGCTGGTTAAATGCTATAATAGTGAATCTTTCCAACTGTGGTGCAGCTTCCACTAACCGTATCACGTCTGGGAAATTGTTAGGATTGCCATATGCGCTAATTGTCAGCTCGCGTTTTTTGTCTCTGTTATCTTCTAATTCAATCGAAAATGATAATTGGCGGTTTACCTTACTCGTCACCGCATCTAATTCTTTTAACAATTTCACAGAATGCTCGTCCCGTATCAAATATAATTCTTCTTCATGTTCCACAAACCATTCCCAAAATGCTTCAATAGGATCTTTTCTTTTAAATATATTCCGAATCAAATTAACACTCCTTTTATATGAAAGATATTTCTTTTTCTAATTTCTATTCATAATTTGTTATCATTTCGTACATTTGTATGGTAGTTTCCATGGGCTCAATGCCAAGTTCCTGTTCAAGTGTAGTAACACAACGGTCATACCATTTTACAGATTGGGAGCGGTTTTGTAATTGATAGTAAGCGTACATCAACAGCCGATATGCTTCCTCCCAAGTTCGATCTATTCGTAGGAGTTTCTCAGCCCAATAAATTGTTTTTTCGAACTCCTTTAACCTGGTACTTGTTTGTGCTAGTCGTTCTAACACTGTAATGTAGAGTTGTTGTGCATTTTCCCGATCATGCGAAATCCATTCTATTGTTGTCTTTTCTTCATACAATTGGCCTTTGTACAATTTTTCTGCTTTTAATAGTGACTCTTTAGATATCACTGGGTTATGTTCATTTAATCCTTTATCAACATAATGATGAAAATTATCGATATCGCTAGCAATCGATACATTAGGGTTCAATCGATACATCGACTGCTTGCGGACAATGAAAAAGGATTCCTCTCTTGCTAACCGATTTGGTTCAATTACTTTTAATAGAGAATTCAAGGTTACTTTAAAATCACGGTCCATGTTTTTTTCATTGCTTTCTCCCCATAATGCATGGATAATTTCTTCCTTTGGGACAAAGCGGTTTTTATTCATAAATAAATAAGCTAATAATTCTTTTGCCTTATCTCTTTGCCAGTTTCGTTCGCTTACCTCTTTATTGCTCATATAAAGAGTAAAGGGTCCAAGCAGGTGTATTGTAAGTTGATAACCTGGGTAATTACTCACTGTATTTATCTTCAATAGATTAGATACAGTATTTACATCAATTGAGTCCGGTTTTGCGATAAGCGCTTTTTGGAGGATAGGATAATGCATTTGCAAATCATATGGTCCAAAAACCGTTTTTCTCTGTAAAAAAAATACGAAATCAAAACGAACACATAAAGTTGCAAATCTTTCAGTGTAATGAATGAACACGTCTTGATTTTCTAAATGGTGATGAATAATCATTAGCCAATAGTTCGATACCATTTCACCATAAACATCCCCACTAATTACAAACAGTCGATTAGCCTCATGAACTGTTTGTAATGCTTGATGGTGTTCATTATTTTCAAAATAAACTATTGTTAAACATATCAAAATATATGCAGATAACCAATAATCATTCCCCTTGTCCGTTTCTCGGAGACCTTTTTCACCGTATGAGATCGCCTCTTGAAAGTATCCTTGTCTAGACTTTAAAATGGATAGTCCCATATAAGGTTCGGCTTTACCCCTAGAAACATTCAACTCTTCCATTCGATTCACAGCTTTCAAGTAATAAGTTTCAGGCGTTTCCGTATCAAATGGATTATCTAATATTTCTGCATGCCCTCTACGAATCCATCCTACCGCCTCAACAAAACCTGACTTTTCACGATTTCCAGTTTCAATGCCTTTTATAGCCGCTTGTTTTGCATGCTCTACTTGTCCCATTAAAGAATATATAAAGGAAAGTAAAACCTCTGTCTCTCGATGAGAATCAGGTAAACTATTTTCATCGCTTATCCTATTTTTTAATATTTTCAGTGCTTCATTTAGCATACCTGTCCGGAGCAGAATTCTAGCATCCAAATTTCCTTCTCTTAAAATAGCTGCCTCTAACTTTTCTTGTTGAACAAATGTATTTGCCTCTTTTGCTTTTCCCAAGTTTACTAGATTTTCCGCTAATAATCTCTTTAATAACAACATTTCATGCCTTGTCATATCCGTACTCATCTCAGACCATTTAACAGCTTCTTCTAAAAAAGGTTTTGCAAATGCCGGTTGAATAGTATCTAAATAGATATGCGCAATTCCAGCATTGCCTCGACTATGATACAAATGGTTATTATGTTCCTTGGCAAAGTTGATACATTTTTCATATGCTTTTTTAGCTTTTTCATAAAAAGCTCTATATCGATGACATTCACCTTCGTAATAATAAAGCTCATAGAACTCTTCTTTTCTTTCCTCAGAAAGATGTTCTTTTAACAAATCTAACAACCAATCGAATTGTCCAGATTTGATCATCATTTCCGCAAACTGAACAATCGTCTGACCTAGAAAAAAATCATCTTTTGCTTTTACCGCATGATGAATAGATTGGACTAAATTATTCTTTTTACTGTAATATGCGGCGGCTCTTTTGTGTGTTTCCACGTAAAGAGCTTGATCTTTTTGTAACCACTTTGTTTCTAAATATTGTTGGAACAAAGAATGGTATCGATAGGCGCCGGTATCGCTTAATGCTTGGATGAAAGCATGGCTACTCGCTAATCTAACGAGATTTCTTGCTTCAATCTCTCCGAAAAAAGCATGAATATCTTCTAGAGTAAAGGTTGGGAAGATACTAAAATTTAATAACGATTGCTTATCTTCTTCGTTCATCCGTAAAAATACTTCTTCGGATAAATAGGAAAATAGATCTTTTAAAGCTGGATCAAAAAGTTCTGCTATTTGTTTACTCGTCTCTGCAACTTGCATTGCAATCAAGTGAATAGCGATTGCCCAACCCTCTGTTAGTTTCATAATTTCTTCCGCTTCGTTCAATGAAATCGTTTTATCAAAATAATCCTCAAAAAATACTTGAATTTCTTCTTCACTAAACATAAAGTCTTTTTCGCTAATTTCAACTAGCTGTCCTTTTAATTTTAGCTTTAATAATATAGTCCATTTAGGTCGACTTCTGGATGCGACAACAAGATGTATATTTGGAGGAAGGAATTCTATTATTTTTTCTACTATATAATTTATTTGAAAAACATGATCAATCAGATGAAAATCGTCTAATATAATAGTAAATGGCTTATCGATTGAAACCAATTCATTGCTAAATAGTGAGTACCAACGAGTTAATTCTGCTTCTTTTGGATACATGGATATTACTTCTTTTTCTATTAGACTTACACCAAATGTAGGGATTACTTTCCGAATGCTAAGTAATAAATGTCTTAGAAAAGGAAGAATATCATCGTCTTCTTCGGTAATGGTGTACCAGGAGTATAATTCCTTTGAATCAGCATAATATTGTGCTAAAGCTGAACTTTTACCAAATCCAGCTCCACTATGTAAAAGAGATAATTTCTTATGAGAATTTGATTTTAATTTTTTTATAAGGGATGATCTTCTCATGTAAAAGGATGAGGTCATAGGAGGGGTTAATTTTGACATAATTATTGTAGTTTGTTCCATCGCTAAACCTCCATTTTCGAAGCACGTTATTTATTACTAATACTACCATATTTTTCGTTCTAATTGAATGATAATTCAGATGTCTTAGAAAATACGGAACTATGATAAAATATAATAGAGGTTTAAGGAGAGGAAGAGAATCAATGGATTTTCCAATTTTAGAAACAAAAAGATTGAAGCTTTTAGAAATAACAGATGAAAATTTAGATGATATTTTTGCAATTTTTTCTGATCGAGAAGCAATGAAATATTATGGAATGACTCCTTTTACAAATAAGGATCAGGCAAAGAAACTGATAGATTCATTTGCAAGTAATTTTAACAATAAGCGTTCACTGCGTTGGGGAATTATATTAAAAGAAAGTGGTAATTTAGTTGGCACAGTTGGATTAAACAATTTACTAATTTCAAGCAAACGTACAGAGATTGGTTACGATTTACTCCCTACCCATTGGAAGAAAGGAATTGTTTCGGAAGCAGTTCAGGCTGTAATTCAATATTGCTTTCAAGAATTAGAGCTATTTCGTATCGGTGCAGTGACATTTCCTGAAAATGAAGCTTCCTTCAAATTGTTATTAAAATTAGGTTTTCAAAAAGAAGGATTATTAAGAGGCTATTTATATCAAAATGATCAATCGAGTGATGCACTAGTTTTCTCTTTAATAAGACCTGATTGGGATAAGAGAGAAATAAAAGAAATCTTCTAATTTCGCATTTTCCGTCGTTTTCGGCGTATAAAGGACTGTATGTTTGCTACAACAGTATCGAGTAATTTTAAAGAAGAGGGTTGTGATGAACATCACGTCCCTCTTCTTTATTTTGTACTTGAATTCTTCATACAAAAAAGGACCTAATTCATTAAGAATCAGGTCCTTTACATATTATCTTACGCTTCTAACATTTTGTTACGTAGTACCATTTGAAGGATACCACCGTGACGGTAGTAGTCTACTTCTACTTCTGAATCGAAACGAGCAAGAACATTGAATTGTTTTTCAGAACCATCTTCTGCTTTTGCTGTTACTTGTAGAATATCGCGAGGTTTTACACCTTCTGCAACATTAATACTAATTTCTTCTTTGCCAGTTAAGCCAAGACTTTCAGCATTTTCACCTGGTAAGAAGTTAAGTGGTAATACACCCATCATAACTAGATTTGAACGATGTATACGTTCAAAGCTTTCAGTAATGACAGCCTTGATACCTAATAGGTTTGTTCCTTTAGCTGCCCAGTCACGGGAAGATCCCATTCCATAATCTTTTCCACCAAGTACTACTAAACCAGTATTCGATTCTTGATACTTCATTGCTGCATCATAGATAGACATGATTTCTCCTGTTGGCCAGTACGTAGTATATCCACCTTCTGTACCTGGAGCAACTTGGTTACGAATACGGATGTTCGCAAATGTTCCACGCATCATTACTTCATGGTTACCACGACGAGATCCATAAGAGTTGAAATCACGTACTTCTACGCCATTTTCACGCAAGTATTTACCTGCTGGAGTATCTTTACCAATCGCACCAGCTGGTGAAATATGGTCTGTAGTGATAGAATCACCAAATTTCGCAACAATACGAAGTCCAGCAAGAGTTTGAATATCACTTGGCTCTTTCGATAAACCTTGGAAGAATGGTGGGTTTTGAATGTAAGTTGATTTATCATCAAATGAATATAGAGACTCAGTTGAAGTTTCAATTGCATTCCAAGCTTCATTTTCATCAAATACGCGTGCATATTCTTTTTGGAATAGTTCACGAGTAACTACTTTAGAAAGAACGTCATTTACTTCTTCCGTAGAAGGCCAAATGTCAGCAAAGAATACATCGTTGCCATCTTTGTCTTTACCGAAAGAATCTTTTTGTAGATCGATATCTACTGTTCCAGCAAGTGCATATGCAACTACTAGTGGTGGTGAAGCTAAGTAGTTCGCTTTTACAAGTGGGTGAACACGTCCTTCGAAGTTACGGTTACCAGAAAGAACAGAAGTTACAAACAAATCTTCGTCAACGATTGCTTTTTCTATTTCAGGTAGTAATGGTCCAGAGTTACCGATACACGTTGTACATCCGTAACCAACTGTATTAAATCCAATTTCATCTAAGAACTTGTCTAATCCTGAATCTTGTAAATAACCAGTAACAACTTTTGAACCAGGAGCTAATGATGTTTTTACATAAGCAGGAACAGTTAAGCCTTTTTCTACCGCTTTTTTAGCAACTAATCCAGCAGCTAACATTACGTATGGGTTAGATGTATTTGTACAAGAAGTGATTGCAGCGATTGCTACAGCACCAGTTGGGATTGCTACATCTCCATCCGCAAATTTTGCAGTTGCAGTTTTGTCGAATTCTTTTTCATTCAAACCGAAACCTTGAGTACCTTGAGGAGCAACTACTGCTTCACGGTAACGAGCTTTCATATCTGATAGAGGAATCAAATCTTGTGGACGTTTTGGTCCTGAAAGGTTTGCTTCAATATCTGCCAAATTAATTTCTATAACATCTGTATATACAGGTTCTAAAGTTGGGTCAAAGAACATGTCATTTGCTTTTAAGTAAGCTTCTACTACAGCAATATGCTCTTCTTCACGACCAGTTAAACGTAAATAGTTAAGTGATTCTTCATCAATTGCGAAGTAACCACATGTTGCACCATATTCTGGAGCCATGTTTGCAATTGTAGCACGGTCAGCAAGTGGTAACTTAGATACCCCTGGTCCGAAGAATTCTACAAATTTACCTACTACACCACGTTGACGCAATACTTGTGTTACTTTAAGTGCTAAGTCAGTAGCAGTTGTTCCGTTTGGAAGATCGCCGGTTAATTTAACACCGATAACCTCTGGAATTGGGAAGTATGATGGTTGACCAAGCATACCTGCTTCTGCTTCAATTCCACCAACACCCCATCCTAATACACCAAGACCATTAATCATTGTTGTATGTGAGTCAGTACCAACTACTGAATCTGGGAATGTTTCTAAAGTGCCATCTGTATTTTCATTCACGTGTACGATTGGAGCTAAATACTCTAAATTTACTTGGTGAACGATACCAGTAGCTGGTGGAACAGCGCGGAAATTATCGTATGATGTTTGAGCCCATTTTAAGAAGTTATAACGCTCAGCGTTACGTTCGAACTCAAGATCCATATTTGCTTTTAATGCAGTTGATGTACCATATTTGTCTACTTGTACAGAATGGTCAATTACAAGATCGACTGGAATAGCAGGGTTAATTTTATCTGGATTTCCACCCATTTCATTCATAGCTGAACGTAATGAAGCTAAATCTACTACTACTGGTACGCCAGTAAAGTCTTGTAGTACAACACGGGAAGGTTTAAAAGGAACTTCTGCCTCTGTGTCCGCATCTTTACCCCATTTTGCTAATTGGTTTACATGATCTTCTTTAATAACATATCCATCATATTGTCGCAAAACTGATTCTAATAATACTTTAATTGAATAAGGAAGGCGTGATACTTTTGCGATACCAGCTTCTTCGATTGCAGCTAGACGGTAGTAGTTATACTCTTTACCATTTAGCGAAAAAGAAGCGCGGCTGTTGTGTAGGTTACTATTTGCCATTATTATTCCTCCTAATGTCTATTGAGAAGACTCTATCTAGTGACTTTTCTCCACTCCCTATCATACTCGAATAAAGTCTATAAGTAAATTACATTAAAATTATTATAAGTGATAATTATTCCTTATGACCTTTTATTTTTTCAATCGTTTTTTCTAATTGTCTTAAATGTCTTTTTTCATGATATCCTACAAAGGAAAACCATTGAACTAACGGTAATTGTCCAAATATAGGATGTTTTAATGATTTGTTATTAAGTGTTTCCTTATCGGAAGATTCATATACAGAGAGAAGTTCCATCCGAGCGGTATGAAGAGTGGTTTTCATCTCTTCAATAGTTTGGAATTCAGTAGACGGCACAATATAGGTCGGTGCTTTAGCTTTGATAATACGTAATGTTGTAAGTTGTATTGGCTTTCTTCTTGCCTTCGGGCTTTTGGGATTAGCTAATTGATACGTAATACCATCCTTAATAACATTCTCAAGCTTTATTAAGTGTTCAAAGATTTCTTTTGGTGACCATGCATCTGGTTCGGGCTTTTGATTGAATTGTTCATCATTTAAAAGTTCTAACTGTTTGAATAAAGCCGCTCTAATTTTATTATTCTTTTCTATAAACATTCGATTCCTCCAAACTTATTTATTCATTTTTTATATACCCTTCCTGATTAACAAACAATCCAACATTTTCTTTTGAACAAAAATATGAGAGAATAATCCATTAGAAAGGAAGTTTTTTATGATTGCTTTAAAAGAAATGACACCAATTAACGATCCGTGGGAAGCTTATCGAGACATCGAAGAACACGGAAATCTTACATTATCCAATATAGAGTTTACTACTACACACCTGTGTAACATGCGTTGTGCACATTGTGCAGTTGGGTACACTTTACAAACAAAGGACCCTCTTGCTCTTCCGTTTGATTTGATTTTACAACGACTAGAAGAGATTCCACACTTGAAAACGATTAGTATTACTGGTGGAGAACCGATGCTATCTAAGAAGTCTGTGACTCAATATGTTTTGCCACTACTAAAGTATGCACATAGTCGTGGCGTTCGTACACAGATTAACTCCAATCTAACACTTGAACCTGAAAGATACTTGTTAATCGCTCCTTATTTAGATGTACTACATATCTCTCATAACTGGGGAACCATAGATGAATTTGTCGAAACCGGCTTTGCAATGATGGAGAAAAAGCCTACATATGAGCAACGTGCACGACTTTTTCAACGAATGATTGATAATAGTAGAATGCTTTCTGAAGCTGGGGTTATGGTTTCTGCCGAAACAATGCTGAACAAAAAAACTCTTCCATATTTAGAACATATTCATCGACAAATCGTAGATGAGATGAAATGTGCTCGTCATGAAATACATCCTATGTATCCTTCCGATTTTGCTAGTTCCTTAACTTCACTTACATTGGAAGAAACACACGAGGCTATAGAGAAAATTTTAGGCTTCCGAGATGAGAACGTTTGGATGCTGTTTGGAACATTACCATTTTATCCATGTAGTAAAACGGAAAGAAGCCTGCACTTGCTTAATCGTTTAAATAATAGTAAAAATGTATCCGTACGAAATGATCCGGATGGTAGATCAAGATTAAATGTTAATATCTTCTCTGGTGAGGTTATTGTGACGGACTTTGGTGATGCACCGCAGCTTGGTAACATCCTAACGGACACCCTTCCGTCTATATTTGAAAAATGGATGGCTTCCCCACTTTCCAAAACTCTTAATTGTCATTGTCCTGCAGTAAAATGTTTGGGCCCTAATATACTAGTAAAAAATATGTATTATAAAGAAGATACATTTGTAAGTGGGTCAGTAAAATAAACATAGAGAAACCGAACGTTAAGTTAGCGTTCGGTTTCTTTCAATACAATTAGTTTACATAATAAAATTATTTTTCACTCTAAACTGTTGACTTAGTTTTAATGAATGGAAAAAAATTCGACAGCAAGGTCTAATAAAAATATAGTGTGAAGAATCACAAACGATATTGCTTGTTTATTCAACTTTTTTGTCATTTGTCTATCCATATTTTCCACTCCCCTTTTTGCAATTATAATATGCATCATTCAAAAAAGCAAAATATTTAGAACTTTCCATTTTAATTTTTTCATAGCTTTATTATTTTATATTATTNATTCATAATAAGAAGAAATGGAAGGGAGTTGTTTAATGTTGAAAAAAGCTTTAATTGTTGTGGATTATACAGTTGATTTCGTGGCAGATAACGGAGCATTAACATGTGGAAAACCTGGACAATTAATAGAGGATTCAATTGTACAGTTAACGAAAGAGTTTATAGTAAATAATGAGTTAGTTGTTTTTCCTGTTGATCTGCATGAAGAAAATGATCCTTATCATCCTGAGTCAAAACTTTTTCCAGCCCATAATATTCTTAATTCGCCAGGTCGTGAATTATACGGAAAGTTAAATTTAGTATATGAAGATAACAAAGAGAAAATAATTTGGTTGGATAAAACACGTTACAGCTCATTTGCAGGTACTAATTTACATCAGATTTTAACAGAACGTAATATAGAAGAGATCCACATAGTAGGAGTTTGTACAGATATTTGTGTTCTTCACACGGCAGTTGACGCTTACAATTTAGGCTTTAGAATTGTCATTCACGAAAATGCTGTAGCAAGCTTCAATGAACAGGGACATGACTGGGCTCTAGGTCATTTTGCAAACTCTCTTGGTGCATTAGTATTAAAAAAATAATCGCTTGATGTTTAGGTCTTCTCATTTATGGATATATAAAGAGTGTTACCATATCAACATTCTTAAAGGAGATGAAATAAATGGGATTTATATTATATCTAATTATTGGTGGTATCATCGGATGGCTAGCAGGATTAATTTTAGGTAAAGATATTCCAGGTGGTATTATCGGTAATATTATTGCGGGTATTATCGGAGCTTGGATTGGTGGGCTAATATTCCCAGACATGGGTCCAGTTATATGGGATATGGCAATCATTCCAGCTTTAATCGGAGCTATCATTTTAGTTGCAATACTTAGTCTTATTTTAAAAGCTATGCGAAAATAATAAAAAGGATGGGTTGTTATAACCCATCCTTTTTATTTTCTTTTTTTATAGAAGCAGCTTGAATTTCGTCTAACTGACTTTCATATAAATTATAAAAATGTAGAACATCCTCAACATATTTATCACTTCTGTTATAATTGAAAATCGCTTTTTCAATTTCCCCATCTGCAGCCCCACTAGCTGCTAAATAATTTGCAGCACTAAAAATTGCATCTTCCATATCATATGGATCTGCCTTACCATCCCCATTTGCATCTACTCCGTAGCCACCATACTTAGCGATTATATCTGGGTTCACTTTATCCTTGTCTGGTATATCCCCTTTCCCTAAGCCTTCACAACTAGGATGAGACCAACCGACAAAGGTACAAGGCATAAATTGTAAATGTCCTTCTGCTCCAACAGGAGAAAGCAATGGATCCATTGTGGAGAATTTCGTTTCAATACGATGATGAGCAGCTAAAAGTGTCCAGGGTACACCATACAGCTCTTCAGCCTTTTTATAGATGGATATATATTCTTTGGGAACGTCTAGTTTATTCTTACCTGTGGAAACAGATTGAACGGATTGTGCCCATTCCTGTATAGCAGGGATTCTTTGAAGTTCTTGCCAACCGATGATTGCTAAAATATAAATAGTAATTGTGCAAGGTAGAAGTAATATTATCATCCATATTTTAGCCTTATAGGATATATTCTTTTTTTGTTTCATTGCTTTTTTTCACCTATCCCATGAATTACTTTTTATATTCTGCTAGCAGATGTTTTAGTGAAAGTGGTTTATTAAAATAATATCCTTGAAGATAGTGACACTTCAAATCATTCAAGTTAGTAACCTGGAACAGATCCTCGACACCCTCTGCCAAAATTTTTAAGTTTAAATTATGTGCTAACGAGATAATGGATTGTACGATTGCTTTAGTCTTTGGTTTATGAATTGCTTGAGTAAAGCTCTGATCAATTTTAATAATATCTACCGGCAATAGTTCCAAGTATTTGAAGGAAGAATAGCCTGTCCCAAAATCATCTATTGCTATTTGAAATCCAATTCTTTTTAACTCTTGTAATGATTTTAACACAAAATCAGTATACTCCATGATAATTGATTCGGTTATTTCTAAAACTATTTTATTCGGATGTATATTGGTTTCTTCTAGTATTTTCTTCGTTCGCTTAATATAATCTTTTTGATAGAATTGACGGGCAGATACATTAATGCTAAACAACATTTCCTTCCCTATCTCCTTTTCTATGATAGGGATGCTTCTACATGTTTCTCGTAAAACAAAGTCACCAATTTTAATAATATGTCCACTCTTTTCTGCAACTGGTATGAATTCTCCGGGAGAGATTATTTTATCTTCGTGCTTCCAACGGACAAGTGCTTCAACTCCAATTATTTCATTTGTTTTAGAAGCAATTTGTGGCTGAAAGTTTAAGTACAGTTCCCCTTTATCTAATGCGTTATGTAAGCCCTCTTCTAGGTATAATTCTTTGTTTGCTAAGTCGGACATTTCTTTCCGGTAAGGTACGTGTTTAAGCCCACCATTTTTTTTAGCTTCGTCAGCTGCGAGCTCTGCAAACCGTAATAATTCAGAAGCATTTCTTGAGTCAATTGGACAATGAACAGATCCAACACTTATCGAACTTACGATCTCTTTCCCATATATAAATAGTGGATTTGTGG
Source organism: Psychrobacillus sp. FJAT-21963 (assembly GCF_001420585.1). Classification (NCBI taxonomy): domain Bacteria; kingdom Bacillati; phylum Bacillota; class Bacilli; order Caryophanales; family Bacillaceae; genus Psychrobacillus; species Psychrobacillus sp. FJAT-21963. The sequence goes on from NZ_LJIY01000002.1 coordinate 603,281, forward strand.
AATCTATTAAAAGAGTTTCGACAAATTTTACAACTTCATCATAGGAACGATTTCTTAATATTATAACAAATTCGTCTGCTCCCCATCTTGCTACCATACCTGAAGAAACAACATATTTATTATTCCTTAAACGGTTTGATATATCCATCAGGACTAAATCCCCACTATCATAACCATGTAAATCATTTATCATTTTGAACCGATCAAAATCAACGAATAACAGATGAAATGTTTCTTTTTTCGATATTAAATTATGTAAAGTAGCTTGTAACGATCCTCTATTTTGTAAGCCTGTCAAATCGTCTACAAATTCTTTCAATAAAAGATCCTGCTGAATCTTCCACGATTGCTTCATCAAATATAAAAGTAAAAGAGCGCTTATACCTATGTAAATAAATGATTTAATGATAGAAATTGTTTTCCCATTAGGAAAGTATTTAAATAATAATGAATCTGAAAACAAAATCCAAAGTACACTAGTAATGGTATAAATAATAACTATTTGAAAAGATATTTTTCGATATGTCTTTTTATACAATCTGTGGAACACCACCCATCTAACTTCCTAGAAAAACAATAGCATAAATTGACTATAAACAATAGTCTATAAATTTAAAAAGTAGCTATACAAGAGAATTGTTTTTTTGTAGTCTGATAAATGGAGGTGTTTACTATGTGGCAGGACTTTAAGAAGTTTGCATTTAAAGGGAACGTGTTAGATTTAGCTATTGCGGTAGTAATAGGAGGAGCGTTTGGTAAAATTGTCTCTTCATTAGTTGAAAATATCATTACGCCTGTAATCGAGTTACTATTATTCGAAGCAGATTTTTCATCGTTAGAGTACAAAGGAATTTTTTATGGAAAATTTATTCAGTCTGTATTTGATTTCTTTGTGATTGCATTTTCTATTTTCTTGTTTGTTCGATTATTGTCAAAATTTAATCGTAAAGAAGACGTAGCAGAAGCTGTGGAAGAAGCTCCACCAGTTGATGCAAAAGAAGTATTGCTTAAAGAAATTAGAGATTTATTGAAAAAGCAAAACAATGTTTAAAAAAGTAACAAAAATGCCTAACCAAGAAATTATTTCGTGGTTAGGCATTGTATTTTATTTTCCATCTTCAATAAGCGTTTCAACATCAATAACGATTTCTTCTTTTGGTACATCAGTTGACCCATTATAGTTTTTTACAACTACACCGTTTTGATCCACTAAATAAAATGATACCCCATGAATTACTTGATCTGTATTGGGATCGTCTTTTACTAATGTTTTAAAATTATCAGCTGCAAATTTTGAGATATCCTCTTGTTTATAGCCCGTTAAAAGTTGCCATTTACTGTCGTCTGCTACATCATAGTTCCCTAAATACTCTTGAAGTTTTTCTGGTGTATCGACTTCCGGATCTACACTAAAAGCTACGATGTTATAATCTTCTATTCCTTTGTCAACTAACATCTGCTGAATATCACTCATATTATATGTCATAGGAGGACACACTGTTTCACAATTCGTAAAGATAAATGTTGCCAGCCATACTTTTCCTTTTAAATCATTCAAAGAAACATTTTCATTGTGTTGGTTCGTATAATTGAAATCTTGTACTTCCCAATTTGTTTGGGCTTCAAAGTTTCCACTACTACCACATCCTACGAGTACCACTACAGAAATGATAATAACAGCTATAAATTTCTTCATTTATGAGACCTCTCTTTTCTATTCATAGCCTTATCTTAACGAAACAAATATGTTCATTCAACTACTATGTCTCGTGTATTTCAACAGTTTTGTGACTAGAGTACTCATTTTAATGATAACAGTACAATTTTGATTTCTTCTAGTTTCCCTTCTACTCGGTGCATTAAATAAAATGACACGAAAATTGGAAAGCCTACATCTTGAATCAATGAAAACCACTGTTCCATAGTATCACTTCCTTTTTTAAAAAGACTCTCCTTGAAGGAGAGTCTCAGTCTGTAGACAAACTCAATTTTGAGTTCATAGAGTTGTATATTAAATTCGGCAAGGACCCCCACTTCGCTTTCCGTGGCTTGGCTTCATCCTCCTAGGCCAACACGATGTTGGTCATCAATCGTTGCCGCAAAAGTTCTTTTGCGACGAGCTTTGCGCAGGAGCAGGATGCGGCGAACTTAGATTGCCTTCCCCTCAACTGTGGGGTATCCAGCTTAAACTGTTCCCACAGGGGTCTTCGTGCTGGTCCTTGCCTTATAAACAATTCCTAATAGATATCTACTATCTTTATTTTAATTGGATTAAGCAACCTGTTTTGATAGATTTTTTTATTCATTGTCGTCAATCTGAGACTCTCCAAGAAGGAGAGTCTCGGAATCTTAGATAATTTGTGTGACGTTTCGCTCAACTACTTTTGCGCTTTTCACAGCAGAAACTGGTCTTCCTGCAACATGAAACACATTGCTCGCTATGATAGCTGCCATACCTGCCTCAATTTCTGCTTCCGTTAATGTGTCCTTTGGATTATCTACTGTAACCATTAACAATTTTCCGTTTTCTGTTTCAAATTGAAGTTGTAATGTTTTTGCCATTCCATTTCCTCCTTATTAATGTTAGATTATATTGGATGTTTCTACTTTTTCAGCTCCAATATAGGGGCTGTTCGAAAAGCTTGCTAGTGTGATAGCAACAGTGTCTAATCCATTCGCTGTAGCTGCTGCTAGTATATTTCGATAGGATTTAGACTTTGTCTTCATCTTCCCGTCACCTGTTAACCCTCCTTCAAATGTTAACTTCAGTACTGCTTGTTTGTATTCAAGATTCGCCATGTGTATCACCTCCTTTCAACAAGTAGATAGAGTCTTTTTAAAAGAAAGGATACATAGAGAGTGAAATTTTTTGGGGAACATCTTATACTTAATATAGAAAAACGAGGTGAATAGATTTGTTACAGGGTTGGTTTTTGTGGTTTATATTATTTTGGGTAGTAGTTTTAGTTACTTTAATGGCAATTGGTGGATTCTTTATGTTTCGTAAATTCTTAAAGGCTTTACCTAAAGACGACGGTAAATCTGACTTAGACTGGGAAGAATATTATGTTGATAAAACCATTCATCTATGGAATGAAGATCAAAAGGAACTCTTAAATGAATTAGTTAGTCCAGTCCCAGATCTCTTTAGACCCGTTGCTAAACAGAAAATTGCTGGTAAAATTGGTCAGCTGGCCCTTGAAGAAAAAGCTACTTCCATTTCGCGTGAATTACTAATCAGGGGCTACATTATAGCAACACCTAAAAGGGATCATAAATTTCTAAGAAAAAAATTAGCGGAATTAAATATTGACGTTACTCCGTATACTAAATTTTTTGAGCTATCTGAAGTAAGTCCAAAGAAACGATAAAAAAGCGAGCGGCCCTTTATGAGAGCCCCTCGCTTTTTAACTTTTAAACAAAAGATTATGCTTTTTGTAGTTTTCGAAATTGTAAATACATAGCAATTCTCCAAGGAACAATCATACCAAAGGCTAAAATCCAAAACATACCGCTAAGTTCCCCCACATCAATCGAAGAACTTAAAATTAGCTTACCAACCAAACGGACTATTAGTAAACCAATCAAAATGAATATAAATGCTTTAGATTGCTTTAAGTAGATTTCACCATCTCTTTTTTCAAACTTAGAAGTCCAAATTAAAACAGAAGAAAACACGATTCCTACTGCGAGTGCTTCGATTATTTCCATCCCTGATACTCGAAAGAATGGAAAAACAAACATCAGAGCACCAGTGGACATAAACAATGGTGGTAGCAATATTTTTTTAACACTTGCGGGCTTTTTTGCTGCCTTTGCACGTATTGTTGTTACCAATATTCCCATACCTAGAGCTATCACGGTAGAAACAATAATCATTATATTTGGTGAAATTTTTTCAATCATGATAATTCTCCATATCATTTAGTTCTTTTAATATTCTACGAACATCATCTGTTTTTACAAACCTTGCATATCGTTGATATTCCTTTTTGTTCTTATAAAATAATACGACAGGAGCAGTATACAAAGATAACTGTCCTGCCATTTCTGGTACTTCTGCTGCATTAACTACATAAAAAGGGATTTCCACTTCTTTTTGCAAATTTTCTATTTGGGGATATAATCCTTCACAAACAGAACAATTAGTTGTTTTCACAAACAGTAACAGTGCAGATTCCTTCTCAACAACTTCCAACCAATGATGGTAGCTATTAATAAGTTTCATCAATTTTCATTCCAGCTAGTTACATTCTGCAATACTTGAACGATTTGATCGGGATTAAATGGTTTTGTAATGAAATCCTTTGCCCCATTTTCAATTGCTTCCACAATTAGTTTTTGTTGACCTAGTGCAGTGACCATGACAATTTTTGCATCTGGATACTCTGTTACAATAGCTTTAACTGCCTCAATTCCAGTCATTCCTGGCATTGTAATATCCATTGTCACTACATCAGGCAATAATTGTCGATACAATTCTACTGCTTCATTTCCATTAGATGCTTCTCCAATTACTTCAAACTGTTGATTTTCTAGCATTCTCTTGATAGTTGCACGCATGAAAACGGCATCGTCGACTACTAATACTGTTGGCATCGTCAGGCCTCCCTCACTTTAAAATCCAGTAAAGTCACCAAAAAACGGACTTAAAAGTCGAATAATATAAGTTAATCCATCAAAAAATAATAATATTCCTAGAGCAATCATGAAAAATCCGCCAATTTTCACGATTAAATTACTATTCTTACGAATCCAATTAAGTCGTGTAATAAAGAAAGATAACACGAAAAATGGAATAGCGAATCCTAGGACGTAGGCTAACATATACCAAACTCCTGCGTCAGGATTTGATCCCGCCATTAAGAGAACCGCAGCTAATATTGGACCGGTACAGGGTTGCCACCCTGCAGCAAAAGCCATACCAATCAATGTAGTTCCAAAATACCCGGAGGGACGGTTTTTAAACTGTAATCTTTTTTCTTTCATCAAAAACTCTGGCTTAAAAACACCAATTACTATTAAACCAAAAATAACAATAAAAATAGCACCGACTTGGCGTATTAAATCATCATATTGAATGAAAAATGTCCCTACTAACGAAGTTGCAAAACCTAATGCGATAAAAATAATGGAAAAACCTAATAAGAAGAATAAAGTATGTAGCATCCCTCTTCTTTGCATCAATTTCTTATCTGTTTTTATTTCTTCCAATGACATTCCAGTTATATAAGATAAAAATGCTGGATACAAAGGCAATGTACAAGGAGAAATAAAACTTAAAAACCCTGCACCAAAGGCCAAAAATAAATTAATATCGGTACTCACGGCTGTCTTCCTTTCCGAGTTACTCTCCCTATCGTACCAAATTTCATTCACTTTTACTCTACTAATGCTTGTGACAGCTTTTTGACTATTTTATATCTCGTTATTTAAAATGATTGGTAATTACCTTATGGCTTCAACAACGCCATTCTGAAGCAGATACATTTTATGATACAAACCTTTTTCGTTCAAGAGTTCTTGATGTGTACCTCGTTCCACAATTTCTCCGTGATGTAGTACTAGTATTAATTCTGCATCTTGAATCGTACTTAATCGATGGGCGATGGCTATTGTAGTTCTACCTTTACGCATCTTCTCTAAGCTACTTTGGATTGCCACTTCAGTTTCTGTGTCTATATTTGCTGTTGCTTCATCCAAAACTAAAATTTTCGGATTTGTAGCAATTGTACGTGCGAATGCCACCAATTGTCTTTGTCCGCTAGAGAATGTAGAACCTCTTTCTGTCACTTTTTGTTTATATGAAAACGGCAGCTTTTCAATAAAGTTGTTAGCTTGCACAAATTCTGCTGCTGCCTTAACTTCCTCTTCAGACATATCTTTATCATGTAATCGGATGTTACTTTCAATATCACCATAAAACAAAAACGGATCTTGAAGCACAAGGCCTACTTTTTCTCGGATTTCTTCTGTTTTAAAATCCTTAACTGAATGCCCGTCTATTTTAATATCACCTTGTTCAAACTCATAAAAACGCATTAGTAAGTTGATAATGGAGCTTTTTCCACTTCCCGTATGCCCTACTAGAGCTACTGTTTGACCAGGTTCTGCTGTGAAGGAGATATTTTTTAACACATCCGTTTTACCATCGTATGAAAACGTTACATGTTGAAATTCAATTTTTCCTTCTTCAATTTTAGCTTTTGCATTATCCTTTTGAGCAGGGGCTAAATCTTTCTCGTCTAGCAAAGTGAACACTCTGGATGCCGCAACGATTGCTTGTTGAAATATCGAAAGACGTTGCATTACTTGATTGATTGGTTCAAAGAATCGATCTATATAAGTTACAAAAGCATAAATTACCCCTACTTCTACGAAATTGTTCATAGAAGTTATCCCAAAGTAGCTTAATACCATAATAATGGCTAAGGCGTACACTAAATCGATCGCAGGACGAAGAAGAATACTATCTAACTTAATATTACGTTTTCCTGCATTCCAGTGTGAGTCATTAATATCATTAAATTCATCCTGTAAACGGTCTTCTTGTCTGAAAGCTTGAATCATAGTCATACCTTGTAAAGATTCTGCAAGCTTTGCATTTAATTGACTCAGTCTTTCACGTAAATCCTGATAAACGACAGAGCTGTACTTTCTATATGTTCGAATGATTACAAACATTATAGGTAATAAAATCGTTGCGAACAATGCTAATTTTACATTCAATATAAACATAGCAATATAAACACCAACTATTAAAAACCCACTTTGAAGGAAGCCTACTAATACGCTGACAAACATATCTTTGATAGCTTCTGTATCATTTGTTACACGTGACACAATACTTCCGGCTGGCGTTTTGTCAAAGTAACGCATCCCCAACTTATGCACTTTAGAAAACACATCAATTCGCATTTGTTGAATAATTTTCAGTGCAATTTCTTGGAATTTTAAAAGTTGGAAATAACTAATGATTACATTCCCGATTTGTATAAATATATAACCTAGTGCTAATCCCACTAGAGGTCCAGTTGGAAAACTTTTAGGTGTTAAATAATTGTCCATAAATACCTTGATTAAATATGGTCCCAATATATCTCCTGTTACAGTTAATACTAGTAAAAATAAAGCTATACATACTGCTTTCGTATGTGGTTTTAAGTATGTTAATAATCTTTTTAAAATCATCCATTGGTCTTTTCCGGTTAGCTGTGGCTGCTTCTCGTTCATTGTAACTCACCACCCTTTTCAACTAAAGATTCTAGTTGCTGTAATTGATACATTTCATAATACATTCCTTTTAAGTCCATCAATTGGTCATGAGAGCCTTTTTCAATAATAGTTCCTTCACTCATTACAATAATTTGATGGGCATGTTGAATAGCACTTAAACGATGAGAAGTTATAATAGTAGTTTCATCCGTTCGTTTTTCTTTTAATGCCTCTAAAATAGCTTCCTCTGTTCGCGCATCAACTGCAGATAAGGAATCATCTAAAATGAGGAGCTCTGGTTCCATCAGTAATGCCCGAGCAATCGAAATACGTTGCTTTTGACCTCCAGATAAAGAAACCCCACGTTCTCCAACGATTGTTTTATAGCCATCTGTGAATTGCAATATATCCTCATGAATATATGCTAGCTTCGCCGCTTCTTCCACCTGTTCACTTGTTGCGCTAGCATTTGCAAAGGCTATATTCCCAGCAACTGTTGTGGAGAATAAAAAATGATCTTGTGGTACATATCCAATCGCTTCACGTAAGCTTTTTTTCTTATACGCATCAATGGAATGATTACCATAGATAATTTCACCTTGATAACCTTCAAACTCTCTCATTAATAGCTTTAATATAGCAGTCTTTCCAGAACCAGTTTTTCCAACAATCCCTAACGTTTCACCACGTTTTAAAGTAAAATGAACATCATGTAAGGCAACTCGATCATCTTCTGGAAATTTGAATTCCTCTAGATCAAATTGTAAATCTCCTTCAGGTTTTTGATCTAAAGCTCCTTCTTTATCATCAATCTCTATTTTTTCGTCAAGCAAATTCTTAATTCGATCATAGGAGGCACTACCTCGCTCGACAATGTTAAATAGCCATCCAAATGCTAACATTGGCCATACTAGTAGTCCTAAATAGGATGTAAAAGCAAATAAGTCACCAATAGTCATTTCATCAGCAAGGATGAAACGAGTACCGAATATAATAGATAAGAAGAAACATGCTCCTACTATAAGTGATATTGTAGGGTCAAATAAGGAATCTACCTTTGCAACACGAATATTTTTTTCTACTACTTCTTGGGACAATTGAACAAATTCTTCCGTATCTTCTTTCTCTTGCCCAAATGTTTTTATAACTTTAGCACCTGAAATACTTTCCTGTGCTTTATCATTTAAATCGGAAAATGCTTCCTGTGCATAACGAAAACGTTGGTGTAAAAGCTTGCCATAATAACTTGTTAAAATGGCCATAAGAGGAAGCGGTAAAAGTGCAATAATCGTTAGTTTCCAGTTAATCGTAAATGCCATGGCTGCAATAACAAATCCACCTGTTGTAATAGAATCTACTAGAGTCAATACGCCTGCACCTGCAGTCTGTTGTACTGCTGACAAGTCATTCGTTGCATGGGCCATTAAATCCCCAACACGTTTTTTTTGATAGAACGATGGAGACATTCTCGTAAAATGATGAAAAAGATTCCTTCTTAGCAATCTTGCCAAATAGATGGCTGATCCGAAAATCATAATACGCCAATAATAACGCAAAATATACATCCCTGTAGCAGCAAGTGCAAGTATACCGAGCCATTTTACTAAAAATGCTGTAGTTAATGTTCCTTTACTTATTTCATCTACTACATATCCAATTATTTTTGGCGGTAGTAGCTGGAGAAAAGCAACAAACATCAGCATTAGAATTCCTATTAAATACTGCTTTTTCCTTTCTTTAAAAAACCATCCTAAATCTAAAAAAACCCTCACAATTTTTCCCCCATATTTACATATTAAGACTTTACTAGTTTAGCAAATGTTTGAACATTGGGAAAGGTACGAAAACAAAATTATTCGGATTCTGAAATAACTATACCTATTGTTGCGGAAATAAATTTATTGTTAACACTTTATTCACTTTTTTAAAAAAATTTTGCTACTTTAGCTAACTAAAGCTACAAAACAGTATATACTTTTAACATGAAAAAATTTATATCGACAAGGAGTGTTTCATTTGAATCAAACTAATACACGTGCTTTTAATTTTAACGCAGGGCCTTCTGCACTTCCGTTAGAGGTACTAGAAAAAGCACAAAGAGAACTGATTAATTTCCGTGGTACAGGAATGTCCATAATGGAAATGAGTCATCGTAGTTCAACATTCGAGGAAATACATAATGGTGCAATTGCCCGATTGAAAAAACTTTTTTCTGTTCCAGATGATTATGAAGTACTTTTCTTGCAAGGTGGAGCAAGCTTACAATTCTCTATGATCCCAATGAATTTTCTTAATGCTGGACAAAAAGCTGGTTATATTATGACTGGTTCTTGGTCAGAGAAAGCATTTAAAGAGGCAAAATTGTTTGGAGAACCTTATCAGGTTGCAAGTACAAAAGAAAACAAGTATCGGAACATTCCTTCATTACAAGATATGCAATATGATTCAGATGCTGCTTATGTACATTTAACTTCAAATAACACAATTTATGGTACAGGCTGGTTTGACTTCCCAGATACTGGGGATGTTCCTTTAATTGCGGATATGTCTAGTGATATTATGTCTAAACCTGTTGATGTAAGTAAATTTAGTATGATTTATGCTGGTGCACAGAAAAATCTTGGTCCATCTGGTGTAACTGTTGTTATTATCCGCAAAGATTTTCTTGAAACTGCAAACACAGAAATTCCAACTATGCTAAAGTACAGTACATTTGTTGAGAACAATTCTTTATATAATACACCCCCTACATTCGGTATTTATATGTTAGGAGAAGTGTTGAATTGGATGGAAGAAAAAGGTGGACTAACAGAAATCGCCAAACTAAATGAGGAAAAAGCAAAAGTTATCTACGATGTTATTGATCATAGCAATGGTTTTTATACTGGACATGCTTCTCCTGAAAGCCGTTCTCTTATGAACATCACTTTCCGAGTAGCTGATGAAGAACTGGAAAAGCAGTTTTTAGTGGAAGCAAAAGAGGCAGGTTTTGTAGGCTTAAATGGACATCGATCTGTAGGTGGCTGCCGTGCATCTACTTATAACGCTGTTCCTTTAGAAGCATGCCAAGCACTAAGCAATTTCATGGTTGAATTTCAAAACAAACATCAGTAAAAAAAGAAGAAGCCCTTGCCGTTAAAAACACTTGGCAAGGGCTTCTTCTTTTATCTATGACCTTCTTTTCTTGCTTGTATATATCCATAATATGCACAAGTTCCGTTTTGAGAGATATCTTTCACTTCAAACCCACACTTTTCGTAGAATTTAAAGTTGTTGGAAGAAGTATGAGCAAACCAATCACCGTGAGGCAATTTCTGTACACATAGTTCCACTAGCTTTTTACCGATACCTGTCCCGCGATATTCAGATAATACAACTAAATCTAATATGTTTGCCACCATTATTTGATCCGAAATAACTCGAATCATTGCTATCATTTTATTCTCCTTCCATACAGTAAATGCCCAGGTAGAATTATTGAATATTAATGAGAATTTTTCTTTCTGCCAATCTGGAGTATTTCTCGCCCATCCAGCATCTTCAAAAAGTTGTTCTACATATTGTGCCGGTACCCCCTCGGTACCTTCTCTAATTATTAAGCCGTTAAAGTATAAATACATTACACAGCACCCCCATGTTTGTAAATAGTATTCGGTACTCAGGTAACTATCTCCTCTTTAAATAGACTAATTATTTTTTATCCTCTATAATAACAACTGTAATTATAAAAATACGAACAATAAGGTGTAATTTATGGAAAAATATACGCAAATATTTCAAGGAACTGCTTTTTCAAGTAAGTCATCAAAAGAAGTCCAAATTTTAAAAGATTATCTTTTCTGCATTAATTCGAACGGAATGATTGAAAGGATAATTGCTCCAGATGACACGGATTATGTAACCTTACTGGAGACTTATCATGACAGTGAAAATTTTCACCGTTTAGCCGATGGACAATATCTTTTACCCGGATTTATTGATCTTCATGTACACGCACCCCAATGGGCTCAAGCTGGAACAGCATTAGACATTCCACTCTATGATTGGCTTAACACATATACTTTCCCTCTAGAATCTAAATTCTCTGATTTAGCATTTGCAAAAAATGTATACGATGAAGTAGTAAACACGCTTTTAGCAAACGGAACAACTACTGCACTTTATTTTGCAACTGTTCATAAGGAAGCGAGCCTCTTGCTAGCTGAAATCTGTGCCGAAAAAGGTCAGCGAGGTCTAGTTGGAAAAGTAGTAATGGATTCTCAAGAAGAAAATCCTGATTTCTATCGAGATACTGACACTCAGACCGCATTAGAAGACACAGAGGAATTTATCCTTGCAGTGAAAGAGTTAGCAAAATCTACTAAACAAGGTGTCTATCCTGTAGTTACGCCACGCTTTATTCCTAGCTGTACAGACGATGCCTTAAAAGGTTTGGGAGAATTAGCTGCTAAATATGATACATATATTCAGTCGCATTGCAGTGAAAGTGATTGGGAACATGAGTATGTACAAAATCGTTTTCAGAAGAATGACGCGTTTGCTTTAAATGATTTCGGGCTTCTACGCGAAAAATCTGTGATGGCTCATTGTAATTTTTTAAATGATGCGGATGCAGAGTTATTTGCAGAAACGGGAACGGCTGTCAGCCACTGCCCCGTTTCCAATGCTTACTTTGCAAATAGCGTCATACCAATCGCTCATTTGCATTCTAAAGGTGTTGAGATTGGGTTAGGATCGGATATTTCCGGTGGATTTTCACCTAGTCTTTTCGATAATGCTAGACAAGCTGTTATATCATCCAGAATGTTAGAGGATGGTGTGAATACGTCATTACCTGCAGATGAACGCGGTGTGTCAAATTCACGGATTACCATTAATGAGGCGTTTTACTTCGCAACTGCTGGTGGTGGGGAAAGTTTAAGCTTACCAATTGGTCGTTTAGAAGAAAACTATGCATGGGATGTACAAATCATTGATACTCTTTTACCATCCGCAAGACTACCTATTTTTAATTCGAATGAGGACTTAAACGATGTCTTCCAAAAAATAATGTATTTAGTTCGCCCAGAAAACATTCGAGAAGTTTGGGTCCAAGGTGAAAAAGTTCATTCTCATACGTAATGATAATTAGACGAAAGAGTATGTTTCATAACATGCTCTCAGACTGTAGAAAAACTCTTAGGATTTTGAGTTTCTCTATAGTCTTTTTTTTTAAAGTTTGATAAATAGAATTGGGATTTCCGCTCCTGGCGGACGCGTTCCGCGGGCGGGGGCCGAGCTGCTTCCTTCGCAAGGCTCAGTCCAGGGTCTCGACTGTCCCGCTTTTCCCGCTGGAGTCGCCGCCTCCGCTCCAATCAATCTATTGAATAATTACCTAATGAAATATTATATAAGTTAAGATTTCTCTAGGCAAAATCGAAAGGTATTGAGAGGATGAAACCTCGAAGCCTTTTATTGACAAGCTGAGAGCATGCTTTACAACATGCTCTTTTTATATCTTGTCATAAAAATAATTAAATTAAGAAAAGCTAATACTAGTATGACAAAAAACATGTAAAAAGAAATAGGATCTCCGGCTAAATTATACTCATCTACAATATATCCACTTGAATAAAGCGTTATAGCAGAGACGGATGTACAAATGAACGTTATACTTACAACTGAAAATAGGTTCACTATGTTTTTATTTAGAAAAATAACTCCGAATAATAATACGAGTAAAATGATAATGAAACCGATAAATACTGGTCTTAAATATATAAACTCTGGAAATTGATACTCCAATAAAATCGACTCCTTAACACTGTCTGCTGTTATAAATCAAATAAATAGTAGGAACCAACTATACACAACGATAGTGTATAAAAGATGTATTTGTTCATTTCTTTATTTAAATTCGGTATAGAATGAATTATTTTAACTAATGCGCCTGCGAACAAACCTACTAAGATTGCATCAAAGATAATAGGCATTCTATAAACGTGTTCATCTATCAATCTAAAGAGTATGATAGAAAAAGCTACAGATACTCCACTGAGAAAGACTTTAAGTTCATATTGATATCTCCATATTCTTTATGCGGTCACAAATAGTTTTATATGGACAGAAATTTATCTATCCGGTCATATTTTTTCTTATCCGGACAGAAAACTTTTTTTACGGTCACAAGTACATATTTATTTTTTGCATTCTAGATAAATTCTTTTAATTGCTTCCATGTGGAGTGCTTCATGATAAAAGCTGAACAGAAAGGTTTCTCCAAGGGTATGAAATTTGATGCCGGCTTTGTTCGTAAATGGTTCTGGCAGCTCTTTATCGAAATTTCCTTGTAGAGCTTTTTTTACTCTGGATTTTTGTTCTGTTAATACTATCGAAATTTCCTCTAGAGTAGGTGGAGTCTGTTCCCAATCATCGGGCTTTGTTCCTGCACTAAATAGCTCTTCATATTCATTTGGAACGCTCATCTTTTCACCCAAAACACCATAAACGAGTTTTTCTTGGATATATGCAATGTGACCGAAATTCCAACGAATATTATTATTAAAACCTTTTGGTACTATATCCGCAATCTCTTCTGGTATCGTTTTAATTGACTTCTCTGTTATTGTTCGTACGGTTTCCATATGATGAAATATCATTTGTTCCAATTCAAGTCCTCCCTCTTTATTTACGCTTAGATCGCATTCCTTTTAAAATCGTGGTTTCATCCGAATGAAGAAATTGATGATATGGTCTACTATTCATTTCGTAGATGGAGACTTTTCCTTCTTCATTATAGTGAATTCCCCATCCATATTTTTTAACTAATGGAGAGGCTCTAAAGCATGCTTTAGGTTTGGAGAAAAATTGTTCGCGAAGTTCGTCTAGCTGGTCTGATTCAATCTCATTTTTTATGACATAAGTTTGAAATTGCACATCGTCTTGCGTGTATTTATAAGGATTATTGTAGATTAATTCATACTCAATTGAAGCAATAGTTGCTTTTTCTTTTCTCGACATCGGTATGACGGCAGATTCCACTGGTGAGTCTTCAGATATTAGGATAAAAGTGTTTTTGTAGCTCACTTTCTATCCCTCCTTTGCATTTTCCTGTCTCTTCGCAAAATCTCCACTTTCTACATTAAATAAGTATGTGCCACCGTTTGTTTCGATAATATAGTGCTCAATCGTTTTTTTAACTTCTTTTCCTTTACCCACTTCTTCACCAGTTTCGCTCTCTATTTTAGCTATTGCATCTTTGTACGTATAAGTAGGTAATTCCATATAAAATAAAATAGTTAAGCTTATTAGTCCTATTGTATAAATCGCGAGTAAATGCTTGAAAGCTTTTTGTAGTCGATCTTGTTTAATATAAAATGTATTCATACTTCCAATAATCCCTATAGCTAGTGTGCTCACTGCGCTTCTCGCGGTTTCATCAACAAATATATACTTTCTTGCGATGAGGAACATGTATAGCGACAGTAATATGTAAACGAAATTCATAAGATATAGACTTTTCATTTTCATTCGCTTATTCTCCCTTTATATTTAATTCCACATATAGGAGAGAATACCCTTCCAAAATAGGAAAGTTGAAGTCCGTATCTTAAAACAAAAAAATCGAACGCATGTAAACGTTCGATCATTTCGAATATCCGGCTCTAAAGCTGAATCAGATTTGGTTGAAATAATAAATTATTTTTTGATGGCATCGTATACCATATTGGCAATTGCTTTTGCTCCGTCTGCATTTGGATGGATTCCGTCTATTCTAAACCATTCTGGATGGTTCTTTGTTATATCATTAATATCAATTACTTGTAATCCAAGCTCTTTTCCTAATTCCCGTACAGCTTCAGCTGCTTCATGGACCATATCCTTTTGAATATTAAACTCCATTGGGCCTTCTGTTTTTCCATCAACATAAAAGGGAGTTGCTGGTGTATTGAGATAGACAACGGGTTTTGATTTTAACTGAGTATAGGACTGCACAAGCTCTTTATATTGCTTTTTAAATTCCTCTTTACTCACCCAGTTTTGTACTTTTGAATCATTCGTCCCAAACATAATTACAACGATATCCGGCAAGTAATTTAAACTGTCCTGAAAATTTTTTTCATTCACATATGGCTTGTCGCCAGTGCTCATCGCAGTCCTGCCGCTGTAACCAAAGTTTTCCACACTATAACTGGTACCAAGCAGGGTTTGCAATTCGGCAGGGTACCCATATCCATAAGTAATGCTATCGCCCACACAGGCAACACGGATTGTTGAAGCACTCATTGAAGTCGCTTGAAAGCCTTCTAAGCATACGAGCATAACCAAAATAATTGACGTAATTAATAATCTTTTCCTATTTTTTTGATTTATCAAAAGTATTTTCTCCTAGTATTAAATATCTCTTTATCTATATATTTTTATTATCGGCATAGGTTGGACATATTTCATGGGATTTATCAATATAAATTTTTTAGATATGTCAGAGAAAATCTATGCAAAAAATCTAGATTAATTTAACAAAATTCGGTCTCATTATTGGTTTAACAACAGTTGTCATCACAATGTCATACCTACTCGAAAAAAACATAACGTTGTCCTTTAGGAATTACGTCATGTTTTCGTTTGGGGTCAAAAATGTTCGATTGGTTCTCGCTTCTACTTCTTATGCCCACCAAGCAAACCAGCACGTTTCAACGCTGTTCCTGCTTCTGTATAGGATACAGCGCGTAGAATTGCAGTGGAGCCGTATTTGCTTCGCAGCAAATCCATTGTTTTTCCTAACTTTCGTTCCTTCCACTTTCCCTCTTCAAACAAACTGAGCTGCATCGAATATTCCGGCTCTAAATTGGTAATAGAAATCGCCAGCCTACGAACAGGACGATGATCATAAAACTCATCAAAAATCTGTTCGCATACTTTATATATTTTCATCGTGGCATTTGTCGGTTCTTCTATCGAGCGAGAACGATTAAATCCCCCTCCAAATGAATCCTTACTGTATCCGACTTGAAGATGGATGGTTCTTCCTGCCATGTTCGCTTCTCTGGCGCGTCTAGCGACATCCTCACACATTTCTAAAATCACTGCCATCACTTCTTTTTTTGTACAGTAATCACGATACAATACTTGGCCTTTCCCGTAACTGATTTGTCCATTCACTAAAGGAGCGCCAAGCTCGGACAAGTCAATTCCCCACGCATGATGGTAAAGTTGGTTGCCCATGACACCAAATTTTGCTTCTAATGTAGCGAGAGAAGTTTGCGCTAACTGCCCAACTGTAAAAATCCCCATATTATTCAATGTCTTTTCTAAACGAGAACCAATTCCCCACATCTCACTTAAAGGAGTAACGGGCCATAATTTTTTTTGCACATCCTCATACGTCCACTCCGCGAAACCTGTCTTTTTTGCTTCTAAGTCTAGCGCAAGCTTTGCCATCAGCATGTTTGGTCCCATCCCAACAGCGCACGGCAATTGAAACTGACTGTACATGCCGTCTTGGATTCGCTTAATTGTTTTTTCGATTGGACCCCAAAGCTTTTCGGTACCGCCTAAATCAGCAAAACACTCATCGATACTATACACATGAATTGCTTCATTCGGAACATACTGATTTAAATAGCGAACGATTTCAACGGAAACTCGAACAAAAAATTCCATCTTCGGCTCAATTAAATGAATAGACGGATGATCTGGAACTTCAAATAGCCGTGTTCCTGTTTTCACACCAAATTTTTTCTTCATCATAGGAGATGCTGCGAGTACAATACTTCCCTTATGCTCCATATTACCAATCACCGCAATGGGTGTATTCATCACATCCAGCCCCGCATCGGCCGCCGCACAGCTCGCAAAGAAACTCCGCATATCAATACATATTATTTTCCGACTTTCTAACCCTTCATACATATTATTTACTCCTCTCATAAGGAACATCCGTTCTCATATTATATGCCGAACGAACGTTCTTATTCAATGGTAAATAATAGGTTTTACTTTATATCCACCTTTACATCCTCTTCAATCCAAGATGGATAAAATTTAGTTCTCATTTAACTTATCCAAAACCTTGTAATCAAGTTAAATTAATTTAGCAGTTCTTATTGAACGAAAGCATCCGTTAGTTGTTAGTTGAAGAAAGTTTTCTGCTGTGACTCCTATCGTTTCAGCCATTCTTCAAATGTCATCATCTTAAAATCTTCTTGAAAATCTAATCTAATTGGAGTGATGAACTCAATTGAATTACCATCTGGATCATCAAAATAAATCGCAGCATGTGCATGAGGATTATTAGGTAATACAAGTGGTTGACGATGTTCATCAAAGCCAAATGAAGAACGAATACCTATTCCTTTTTCACTCAACCATTTCTTAGCGAAGATGATATCCTCTTTCTCTACTCGAAACGCGATATGACGTATCGAAGGATGATAAGGTATCTCAACTTTATCGCTTTCCCATAAACCAAGCCAACTTTCACCTTTTGCAATCCAGAAAAAAGCTAGTTTATCTTGTTTATAGGCTATATCTAATCCTAAATTTTGATAAAATAAAATCGAATTTTCTAAGTTACTTACTGGTAAGTGTGCTTCATATAAACCTTTTATCAAAGTAACACCTCTTTTAAAATACTATATTGATCTTCTTCAACTAAGCAGCACGATGATTTTCTACTAAAGCAGCTGTTTGTTGAATAAGGTATTTCTGTCCTTACCCAAAGATTTGGGCAGCAATAGCAAATAACTCCTTATTCCTGTATGGCATATTAACAGAGTTTTTTATCATAATGGGCGGTTCACTAACTTTTATAAATCCACTTTTCTGCAAGAAAAACATTAACTCCTTATTACTGGAAGGTACATCAATCCTTAACTTTCCTTGATGATTAAGAGCTAACTCATCGACTATTAAAGCTGCGGTTTGGGGATTCGGTGCTACAATAGGTCCCAATATTAGATTTATTGGTCCTAATATAGACAATCCATATCCAATAATTTTCCCCTTTTGATTTCTAACGACCAAACATAGCTTTGATTGTTCTATCCGGTTAAGAAGAAATTTTCTTCTCTTATCACCAAACGCAGCCGAATCTAATTCAACAATTTCATTAAAATCATTCTCACTGTATTTCCCTAAGGTTATTTCTTGATTAATAGACATTTTAGTCTGAATATAACTATCACTTAAATACTTATGTACATAGTCAACAGTAATAAAACCCAAGTTTTCATATAGGGGTTTCCCATCTTCAGTTGAAATTAACATTATAGAGGTATCTTTAGAGACACTGTCTATACATTTCTGAGTAGCTTTTTTTCCTAAGCCTAAACCTCTATATTCTTTATTAACGATAACCATACCAATGGAAGCTAAATCAGTATCATAAGATATTATTGCGGCACTCGAGACAATTTTCCCCTCAGCATTTTTATGTCCGAATATTTTCCCAGATGACATAACAGTACTAATTTCATGTTCATCATAATCCCAGTTAACTGATGCAGAAAGTTCTATTAACCCTAATACGTCATATTCATCAAATTGCACTAATTCTAATACTGATTTGTTGTCTGTATGCATTAGAACACCCCCTATATTGGTTCTTTTCTTTATTTTACTTTATTTTACTTTAATTTATTGAACTAATCCTGCCCTGTTAGTCCAATAAGAAGAATGAGTTGCATAAGCAACGCATGATCCTTAACTAAGTACCCGTTAGTTGAATAAGAGTTATTCGCTATGGATTTCAAAACAAAAATAACCAAATGCCAAATCCTTTTCTGAAAGTTCCAAATCCACTTTCGCGTAATCAAATAAACAGGGTAATAGCACATCTAAATAATTTCGGTATTTATCTAGTGAGGCTTTAAATGATTCTGAATCATCGTATCTACATATCGGGGTTAGTATTTTGCCCCTATCATATTCTTCAAGTGTCACAGATGTAGCATCCATGTCTAAGGATTCTAAAATACGATCTTCTGCATCTTGTTCATTAAACTGTTCCATGCATTCTACAAAGAACATGTATTGATCAAATTCACGCTGTAAGTTTACCTTTTCGTTCACATAAAATGGAGTGATTCTGATATATTCAGTTGTTGTGTTTGCTTCAATTAATTTATCAATAAGAGTATTTAAATCTGTAATAGTTGGATAAAGTCTATATTTTCTATTACGGTAAACGGTATGTTCATAGACAATTCCGTTGATTATACCTTCCTTTTTTTCTAGTATGATCTTGTCACCTCCTGTTTTAATATATGGCATTGGATTCTAGATTTTGAACTAACCTGCCACGTTAGTTTAAGTGTAACATTTCACACTTGATCACCGAAATTTGTATTGGACATAAAAATAGACCATCGAATTAATGTTCTTATTTAACTAAAGGACCAGTTAGCACCATAATAATATTGGCATTGCACTTCGTTAGGCAAAATAGATTTTCTAATATTATTAATTTTCAACCTCCTATTATATTTTAATTAGGATAGTTATTTGCTAAAATAAATGCGTTACTTAATATTAAAAAGGAGTGAAAAATCTTGTTTTTAGCACCTTTATTCGAAAACGATGTACCAGTAGTACTCTCCCGCTTCTAATGGAGAGAAAATTATAATACTACTTCTCTCCGTTAGGGCATATCTAGCCTAAAATAAAACGGAGGGTAAAAATGAAAAATACACTTATTGGTTCTTTATATTTAATATTAGCTTCGAGTATCTGGGGAGGTATGTATGTTGTCGTTAAAATATTAGTGGCAGTCATACCACCATTAGAACTTGTATGGATGCGTTATTTAATAGCACTAGTGGCACTAGTCATAATTGGACTGGTGACTAGACAAAATTGGAGAATTAAAAGACGTCACTTTGGCATTATAATTGCTATTTCTATAATAGGGTACGTCATTTCCATTGTTACTCAAGAAACAGGTACAATGCTTTCTACTGCACAAATGGGTGCTATTATAACTTCTACAACACCAGCATTTATGGTTTTGTTTGCTAGTTTAATACTTAAAGAACGTTTAACTTTAAAGAAGGCTATTTCAGTTAGTTTAGCCACTATTGGTGTGATTACCATTGTTGGAATTGATGATATTAATATGTCTAGCATGCTTGGTGGAGTATCACTTATAATAGCAGCATTAACATGGGCGTTAATGTCTGTACTCATAAAACGTCTACCTAGTGATTATTCACAAATTGTCGTTACGACCTATGCTACTTTAATTGCTTTTGTTGTTTTAACTCCTTTTGTTATAACAAAACTACCACAAATTGATATAAACGATTTAACTAATCCAACCATTTTGGGAGGATTAATTTATTTGGGTGTAGTATCGACATCTATTGCATTTCTATTATGGAATCGTGGATTACAAATGCTAAATGCCTCCAGTGGTGGAGTTTTCTTTTTCGTTCAACCCGTTGTTGGAACATTCTTAGGATGGTTAATACTAGGTGAAACGATTAGTATAACCTTTTGGATAGGCTCTGTTTTAATTCTCTTAGGGGTCTTAATAGTTATTAAAGATAGACATGAAGAACAAAACTCGTTATCTCAATAAATAATGCGAAAACAAATTACAGGAGGCATGGCATTACTATGGCAACTTTCGACGATTTTCAAAAGCTAGATATGCGTGTTGGAGAAATTACCAAAGCAGAAGCATTCCCTAAAGCAAGAAAACCAGCATATAAACTGTGGGTTGACTTTGGAGAAGAGATAGGGATTAAACAAAGTAGTGCTCAAATAACAGATTGTTATGATTTGGATGAACTAATTGGTAAACAAGTATTAGGAGTGGTTAACTTTCCTCCTATGAAAGTTGCTGGTTTTAGTTCTGAGGTTTTAGTGATGGGAGTATATGCAGAACAGGGTGTTGTTCTTATAGAACCACAACAAAAAGTAAAGAAAGGAGACCGATTAGGATAAGGTCTGTTATGAGCATAGCTTAAAAATTTCACCTAAAATTAAAGTCAAAAAACACAAGTGGTATCCTATTTCCACTTGTGTTTTTTATTTTACAAGTCAATGTTTCACTAAACTGCTTAGTGAGATCAATAAGAAAAAGTTCCCCTTACAGGCAGCCACTTGTTCAACTAAAGCCACCCCTAGGTTACTTCCCCCTAGACAGCCTTTGTTTGATAAAACCTCAGTAGTATCGTTTCTAGCATGTTTGTCTAAACTGATAAAGCCAACATCAAGATATATTGGGAAAGCCTAAATTTGTTTGATTATTTTTTGGTACTACAATACTTTATGGCTAGGTTGGTTAAGCTAAATTAAGAAGGATTGGTAATCATATGTTAAATCTTTATCCAACTACAATAGAAAATTTAGCAGTATTAGTAACCTGCCTCATTTGCATTCTAATTTTTTATATCATTATCAGACCAAAATTTAAGTATAGTAATTTCATTCTAATTATATTAATCGCATTTACTTCCGTATTGGCCATAATAATTTATCTAAACTTATAGAAGTTCACTATTTTGTTCGAAATTTCTCGCTTGTTTGGGTTCATCTCCTTCATAAGAACTTGCTAAATAAGGTCAACCCTAATATGGTAGATTTAACTCTTTAAGATATGGGTAACTTTATCAATAGCATTTTGTAGTAATTCACTGTTTTTTACATATAACTTCTTGGCATCCTTATTTTCTGTTGAAAGCGCAAATAATTCTAAGTCCGCTTGGCATTTTTTCATTGTGGCAAGAATTAATGGCCTTTCTTGAGGAGATGGAACTTGTAGCTTATCATCAAAGACATCTACCGTTAATTCCCCATAGGAGTTTACTTGCCCTACAAAAACATTTTCAATAGTGACCCCTAGTTTTTCAAGTTCGGTCTTTAACCATCCCCGATTATACCCAATGGTAGAAAGGGGTTCATCCAGAATCTTGCCATCCATAATAACAGTCTGTGGCTCCTTAATTGAAGCTACTTTAATGTTTAAATCCTTTGCTGTTAAAGGTTGATTTTCTTTCTTCAACAGGACAGATAGCTCTCCAGTTGCCTCTAATACTGCATATTCCACATCAGAAACCTGAAAGACATCCTTCTTACGAAGTAATTCTAACATTTCATCCACTGTATATCTTTCCTTTTTTAAATTTTCTTCCATAATCTTGCCATCTTTGATGAATATAGTCCCTTTGCCTTCAGTAAAATCGCGAAACTTTTTGCTTTTCAAAGAAACGATACCACCTAAAAACGGTAAAATAGAAACGATTACAATCGCTACGAAGCCTAAAAACATGTTTTGTTCTAATCCCATAATAACTTCTGCTGCTATGCTTCCTATGGTTATTCCAGTAACATATTCAAAAAATGAAAGTTGGGAAATTTGTTTTTTACCTAGCATCTTCGTAACGAAAAACAGAAAAATCACAAACGTTAACGATCGAACTATGACATCAAGCCATTCAGGCATAATATAAAAGACCTCCTTTATTTTTAAAATCCTTTATATTGAAATTCTTCACTTTCCAATTCTCCAACTCTTTTTTTTAAATCCTCAACTACCTCGGACACTGTCATCATCGTTTGATGTATGGTTTGTTTGGATTCGTAATCTTGTGTCCGTTCCGCTAAATGGGAGAGACTAGCTTCTACTCCTTTAAGACTGGCTAGGCATTTTTTTACATCTGAAACAACGGTCATCTTTCATTCTCCTTATCCCTTTGGTTTAAAAATAAGCGCACCCAACATACCGAAAATAATCGCAGATGAAATTCCTGAACTTGTCACTTCAAACATCCCTGTTAGTACACCAACTAAACCGTGTTTTTCACCTTCTTGCATAGCACCGTGTACCAGAGAATTACCGAAGCTTGTAATAGGCACCGATGCTCCTGCGCCAGCAAAATCAATCAACGGTTCATATAAACCTACCCCATCTAAAATAGCACCAATCACTACAAGGGTACTTAATGTATGTGCCGGAGTAAGTTTAAACACATCAAACATAATTTGTCCAATTACACAAATAAATCCACCAACAACAAAAGCCCAAAAAAAGATCATATCTATTCTTCACCCCCGTATTCGATCGATACCGCATGTGCGATACAAGGAATCGTTTCATTTTGCTGAAAGGACAGGGGAGATAACAAAGCACCTGTAGCTACTACTAACATTCTTTTAAATTCACCTTTTCTCATTCTATTTAATAAATGGCCATAAACTACTGTCGCTGAGCAACCTGCACCACTTGCTCCCGCCAAAATTGGTTGTCCTTCTCGATAAATCATAAGACCACAATCTTGGTATTGTTCTTCTACAATGGGGATGCCATGCTTTTTGAATAAATCAAAGGATGCTTCCTGGCCTATTCTACCGAGGTCACCTGTTACAATTAAATCGTAATAAGAAGGATCAATGTTTCGTTCCTTTAAATGCGCCTCAATTGTATCTACCGCAGCTGGAGCCATAGCCCCTCCCATATTAAAAGGATCAGTCAACCCCATATCAATTACACGGCCTATCGTAGCAGAAGTGACACGGGGTCCTTCTCCTGAAGAGCTTAATAAAGCCGCCCCGGCACCTGTTACCGTCCATTGTGAAGTAGGTGGTTTTTGTCCACCATATTCAGTTGGGTATCGAAACTGTTTTTCAACGGCAGTGTTATGGCTTGAAGCCCCTGTTAATAAATATTTAGCGCCATTTGTGTTAATAATATAAGCACCTAGAGCTAAGCCTTCCATAGATGTCGAACAAGCACCAAACAAACCAAAATAAGGTGCTCCAATAGTTCGACTTGCAAAACTCGTTGGGGTAATTTGATTAATCAGATCACCAGCGAGAAGAAATTGTACCTGTTCCTTTTGGATTCCTCCTTTTTCTAGTGCTTTTTGACAAGCTTCTTCAAAAAGAATTTTATGTGCTTTTTCATATGAATCTTGAGCCAGCCATAAATCCGAATGCAGAAGGTCAAAATCGTCTGCTATAGCTCCATCTGCCTCAAATGGTCCACCAACTGTTCCAGTGGAAATAATGACAGGTTTATGATCAAAGATCCATGTACGATGACCCGCTAACATTACAAACCACCCCACTGTATTAACATTGTTTTAATCAAAGCAATAACAAATGCAGAAAATACGCCAAATACAATTACGGAACCAGCAAGTTTAAACATATTGCCCCCTACACCTAACACAAATCCCTCTGTTCGATGTTCAATTGCAGCAGAAATAATCGCGTTACCAAATCCAGTAACTGGAACAGCTGAACCAGCTCCACCGAATTGGGCGATTCTATCATAAACACCAAATCCAGTTAGAAGCATGGCAATAAATATTAATGTTCCAACTGTTGGATTTGCTGCGGTTTGATCTGTAAAATCAAAGAAATATATATAGAATGTTTGAATAAGCTGCCCGATAAGGCAAATAAATCCACCAGTAAAAAATGCCTTTATACAATTTCGAATTACAGGTCTTTTTATTTCGTGTTGCTTTTGAAGTTCTTGATATTCCTGTTGTACTGGTGTCAATTGTTTCTTTTTATTATTCGACATGGGAGCAAGCCCCCCTTCCTCTACGATTGTTCCTTCATGAGACTTTTGATTTTTTTTATATCTTTTTCTAGCTTCTTCATACTCAAGTTATTCTTTAGAAGTTTCTGTTCCAATTTATCAAGTTCAAAATACATTTTTTGATCAGAAGAAACCAAGACTTTATAATCTGGATGCATTTTTTCCAGATCTGATTTTAAGTTCTTCTCAATCTTTTTTAATTGGAAACGATCAAATTGTTTCACTTTTATGGCCACTAATAACTCTTTATCAGAATTCACAGCTTTTACATCTGATATTTCCTCTTCTGTGCTGATATTTTCTTTTACTTGATTAGCGACCGATTGACTGATTGGATTAGTTACTTTCACGAGTGAATCATTAAAATCCTCATTAGTATCAGCAAATTGTTTCTGATTTCCGTTACAACCAGAGCATAATCCAATAACCATTAATATTAAAATAGCAACTTTCAATTTTGTTGTTTTGGAAATCATGATTTCACCTCTATATTTTATGCATAATTTTCGAGACAAAAAGTTGAGGTAACCAACCTTTTGTCTCTCAATATTAATTATTCCTGTTTGTATTGAGGTTCTTCTTGTAGTATTTGTTGAAGTCGAGGTTCAATACTATCTACAATAGATTGGGTTTGTGTAGCAGCATCTTGGTAAAGCGACTTCGCTTGTTGATTTTCTGTACTTAGAGCAAATGTTTCAAAGCTTGCCTGAGCACTTTTCAATTCTGCTATAACTGTCTTAATGTCATTGACTACTGTCATGATTAACACCACCTTTTGTCTTTTGAATTCTAAATTCTATTAAAATAAAATGTATTCATTTCCAATTATTAATTGTCAATTGGAACAATCGCTATTTTACCCTTTTAATTACCAGTTTATACTTCTAGTTAATAAACCTTCTAAATCCTTAAAAGTTCAATTAATCAGCACTTAATACTAGTAATTCACTTGTTGTCTGTTGAATCAATGTTGTATTAAACCTCATTTATTTATTTTTTCTTTAGGGAATCTTTACGATAAATAAAAAAAATCTATTTTGAAATTTCAAAATAGATTCCTTCCTATAGTTCAAATTTTTCTTTCTTCCATAATCCATATTTTTTCGTTATTACTAGATAATTTCACTTGCTTTTCTTTTCTATTCTTTACTCACAAAAAAATTGTTGATTTCGATAAAGTTTGAATAAAAGTATCGGATTATTCCTGTATCCGTTAGTCAAATAAGAATTAGTCAACACCTTTAATTGACCAGCCTCTTCTCTATTTCAGGATAAGGTGGTTACTTCCCTCATCCCATGATATTTAGCGATAACCACGTTATTTACCTATGTTGTTCTCAGCTAATAGCTTTTCAATGAAGAGAGAAACTTTCTCTTTTGATAAATGTTGATGATAAGTATTTAATTGTTGATTCAGCAATTTCTGAAGCTTGTCGCAATGTAATACCTTTAGTATTTTTTCCTCAAAATTAGGGGTGTCTCGCCAGCACTCCAAGTGATACACGAGACCCCACTTTTTTAAATTTTGTAAATTAATTTCTTCCTGACCAGGCAATTCATGATAAATAAAGATAGGAATTCTTTTAAATAAGCATTCGCTTATCGTCACGCCTCCCGGCTTCGTAATGATTGCGTCAACCCTATCGTACAAATTGTTCATTTCTTCTTTCGATGAAATATAAGGTACAGCATTAATGAACGGATTATTCAATTGTTTAATCCAATTATACAATTTATTATTTTCCCCACAAAGTACCGTATAATTAATTTTTCCTGAAGGTTGAAGGGTTTCAACAAAGGTTTTTATTAAACCTATACCAAGATTACCTCCAGATATTAATATCGAAAATTTATCTTTTTGATGAAGTACTTTATCCTGCTCCTTATATCGAGGATGAATCGGAATCCCTGTAACAAGAATATGATCAGACTTGACTCCGCGCTCAATTAAAACTTCTTTTATTTCTTTGGTGGGTACAAAATGGTAGTCGATACATTCCATTCCCCATATTTGATTTATGAAATAATCGGTATAGACATTAATAACTGGTACAGATATACTCCCTTTTTGTTTTAAATGGTTTAACAAATAAGAAGGTAATGCATGTGTACAAATGATAAGTTGCGGATTTTTTTCTTTAATCAATTTTTCCATCCAATAGAGGAACAACCATTCATAAAAATAAAAACGTTTTGCCTCATATTCATTTTTATATGCAGATTTCTTATATAACCAGCTGTAAAAGTTGGGAAAGAGATAAATCCATTTCAAATAAAATTTCGATATGAATCTTTCAACATTTCCGTAACTGTACGACAATATGTCGATTTTTTCACATTCAAATAAGTCATTAATCTCCTGAAGTGAATCTATTATTCCATTTACTACTTGGTGATGACCAGATGACATTTGCAAGAAGGGCATAAATAATATCCGTTTCATACATGCATCCACCTGTCTTTTTGTGTAGTATGTTCCCCATTCACTAATATATCCAGCTATTTTTTATTAATATTAGAGTGAGAAATGGTTAATCTAAACAGGATAGTAACTTCTAAATGCAAGGAGGAATGTAAACAATAATGAAAAAATTCATAATACAAATATGGGGAATGTTTGACCAGGTTTACTTATTTTGTACTCGTTTAAAATGTCTAGAAAAAATTAGCACGAATTTTAATATTTTCCGTGTTCGGTTAACGCGTTATAAAGGACGTGAAGTAGTTCTTTCTGACGGAACTTCAATTAAAAAAAATGACCTTCTTATTAAGATTCATCTCCATAACGTCCGTATATTAGAAGAAATGAAAAACAAGGACGAAAATTTTAAAAAATCCCTTTATCTTTATAAGAAAGTTCAGGAATCTTTACCTGATCTTGCATTATATATTATCCATCATAAAAATAATCAACAAATAAAAGGAATCATTGGTATTACAATGATTAATAAAGGGTTTAGGCGTTTAGGGTTTGAATCTGTTTCATTTTCTAGTCTTTCGTATTTATGGTATAAACGGATTGCTCTTTACCCAATCCACTACCTTTCAAATTCTAAACACTCTTCTAAAAGTAACAAGACCCCTTATCCTCATTACTTGTTTATGTCAAAAGATATGATATATAAAAAATATGGTAAAACATCTAAGGTTATTGCTTCTTGAAGAATAAAAGCCTATAGGCCTGCCTAATATTATAGGCATAGCTTATAGGTAATTTAAAAAAAAAGAGAATTTCTATATCTTTTTACAACAAATTAGAAGCCTTGCTGCTTTGGTAGTTTATCGGTTAAAGGGTTATTTGCCATCCCTTGTAATGGCTGCGTCGCTTGTTGCAATGGTTTAGTCATTTGCTGTAGGTTCTGTAAATTTAATTTGTTCGGCATATTTTGAGTAAATTGTTTAAAGGTACCATTTCGCATCCCTCGAACTACACCAAAAATAGCAACCCCGATTGCACCCCAAGTAAGAAACCTCATTACAATCTTCCTCCTTTCTTTTAAATATATTTTTGAACCCACTTAGTATCGGTAATCAATTTGCTATTATGCTTAGTATTATTATCCTTCATTTTGTTTCATCATAAACATAACTGGTTGTGTATCCATAAATTAAAGCTAACAATCTTCTCACTTCTCCTATATTATTTTCCAAGAGGGGGAATTTACTAGTTAATTTTGTTTTCGTTTTTCATTGTAACTATCCTGTCTTTTTTATTTTATAAAGGCTATAAAAATACCAAGCTAGTATTATTTAATAATGTGTTTATTAATTCCAATGTGAATACACAGGTAGACAGAAATCCATTTCGTGTATTACATATTTCAGATATGCATCTTGAAAACATTTCCATTTCACCTTCGCACCTTTATTCTATTCTAGAAGATCAGTCAATTGATCTGATTGCTTTAACGGGAGATTTTTTAGATCGTAAACGTACTATCCCTAAACTATTACCATATTTAAAAGTTTTAAATGAATTGAATCCAAAACACGGAACTTATGCAGTGTTTGGAAACCACGATTATGTTTTAAGACATCCAGATTTCATTAAATTAAAGCAAGTTTTAGATCAGAATGGATGTAAAACGTTGATAAATGAAAATGATGTGCTATGGAATAATGGGAAGAAAATTAACATTATTGGAATAGATGATTTCTCTACAAATAGGAGTAACGTGGATAAATCATACGAAGGACTGACGGATGGATACAATCTTGTATTAACTCATGATCCGAACATAGTACTTAGCATGGAAGATGTTCCTTATGATTATTTACTATCTGGTCATTTTCATGGGGGGCAAATTCATTGGCCGAAACCGTATCATCTTATAAAAATGGGGAAACTAGTTCGCTTAAATATGATAAAAGGATTGCATAGTCATCAGGGAAAATCATTTTATATTAGCGAAGGATTAGGACAAACTGGCGTTAATATACGTTTTGGAAGTCGCCCTGAAATTTCTCTACATCATTTAACACTAATATAGCTTTGAAATAAATTTTGAGATAACGATATTAACCTTGATATACAAACAAATGCTTCTGTCATAATAGCAAGAACTATATTCTTGAAATTTCAATCATAATTAAAAAAGACCAAATTTACACTTACCCCTGTGTCAAGTAGACAGTTCTAAAGAGACTATGAGCCATCGAGATTCGATATTCTATCGGAGCTCGGTGGCTCAGTCGTTATTGGAACCGTTTATAGTTATAGTAGTAAATATTATTCTCAACAGTTTGAATCAATTCTTTTTCTGTTTTAAAATCAGTTAGATAATCCACCTCAGACTATTAAGTCATTCACTGATTTTATGTCGATTGCTTCTTGTAAAAGTTTTTGAAGAGCAGTAGCAAAGATCCCCATCACCATTGAAGTAAAAATGAGTATTAATCCCAAGCTTATAAAACCTGTTATGTCTTCACCTTCACCTGAAACTAATATAACTCCAAATATAATTCCTACTACTATCACGGTGATTATAGTGATATCATTTTCATTTTAAAAAAATAATAAAAAAGCATTCCTCTTTACAAAGAAATGCTTTATAAAACTAAAAAACTATTCTATTTATAAACTTATTCAACTAACCTGCCCCGGTAGTTGAATAAGAAATGGCGATACCCGTTATAGTAGTACCTCCTGTATTCACGATTTTAGAGAGCTTATGCATCCAAAGTATTTTTCTTTAATGTTAGTGTTACTTTACCTAATTTAACGACTCCTACAATTAAAAGGAACAAAGGTATTAAAAATAACAGGTGCCCTATTCCAGGAGCAAATAAAGTCACCGTAGACAATGGGCCAAATAATTTAGGGAATCCAATTAAAATAATCAACGGCAGCAGCCAGATAAATACTAATATAATCAACCTATTTAGAATCTTACGTAATGTCGTTACTTTTCTATTTTTAGGTTTAAAGATTCTGTAAGATGACCAAACAATTAAAGCGATGAATGCGAGTAAAATCAAATCAATAATTATATATTTCATAAATGGATTACTATCAGAAATAGAAAGATCTTCATTATGTACCAGCTTGTTTATTCCACTTACGATGGCATCATATTCATTAAGATTAAAATAATCCATGGAATTGATTTGTAGGCTGATGCCGTACTCACCATCTAACAGAACTTTTGAATATGTGTTTTCTGTCCATCCATTATGGGAAATTCCTTCATTATTCACTTCCCAGCCCATCGCATAGTAGGTATCATTTCCTGTGAAAGATGATGGATGATGCATTGTGTTCATGGCATTCGATGATAAAATACTATTTCCTTTAAATTCACCCTGATTCAGTTGTGCGATCATATAATTTGCCATATCTTCCGCACTGGAAATAATGTAACCAGAAGGAACATTGCCCTCATGGTTTAACTGCTCTGTCGGCACTTTTATGCCGAATATTGTTTGATATCCGTTCGCAATTATATTGTTTATATCATCTTTAGGATCAGTGAAGCTATTGCTCATTTCAAGTGGTTTGAATATATATTTATTTATGTAGTCCTTATACGATGTATTCGTCACTTCCTCGACGACTAAACCTAAAATGCTATAATTCAAATTCGAATATTGATATTGCTCCCCAACAGGGTATGTCAATTCTATATTTACCAAGCTTTGTATATGTTCTTTTAATGTTTGATCTCCTTGTGAAATAGCAACTTGACCATCATATGTAGAAAAACCGCTTGTTTGATTCAATAAGTGTTGAATGGTGATTTTTTTAGATTCCTCTTTATCTGCAATTTGAAACCAAGGTATATAAGATTGCACGGGATCTTCTAATCTAATTTTTCCTTGTTCTACTAACTGCATAATGGCAAGCGCTGTAAAGGATTTAGTAACTGACCCAATAACAATTGGCGTTTGCGGTGTTATATTTGTTCCATTTGCAAAACCATACCCTTGTAAGTATTCAACTTGATCTCCCTTTACGATAGCCAAAGAAGCACCAGGAAGGTCCAGTCTCTCGATTTCATTGGTCATAAATTCATCGATATCAGAAATATCTAGATTACCATTTGTAGACTCATCTTCGTTTGCAAATACAACTCCGCTAATGTTTGTCATTAGCAATAATATGGTGATTACTAACATTTTAATAATTATAAATTGTTTTTTTGGCATAATTTAAAAATTCCTTTTATATGTAGTTTTTTATAAGACCTTGTCTCTCTCCCCCGTTAGTAATCGATGAAGCGCAATAATCAGCGCTTCACCACAGAGAATGAAAATTGTTTGAGGAGTCCATACAAGTAGTCCACCGAAATCCATAGAATTATTAATGTACGCTCTCCTCTTTTTTAACGATGGAGCAGGGTATACTTAATTGTTGTTTTTTTTCTTTTCTTTTCTTGAAGAAATTAAATCATATTCCTACTTCTCTCATTTTAACTGTAACTTCATCAACTCTATTTTCAATTTCCTTCCCGTCAAACTTCGGAAGCTTCAACTCGCTCACGATTTTTCCGTCACGCATAAACATAATACGATCTGTCCGTGCTGCAACTTTTGCGTCATGAGTTACAAGCATAAGCGCGGTTCCGTCCGAGTTGATTTCAGAAAATATGTCCATAATCTCCTCCGAAGATTTAGAGTTGAGCGCGCCAGTAGGTTCGTCACCGAAGATGATTTTCGGATTGTTCATAAGCGCTCGGCATATTCCTGCACGCTGAAGCTGACCTCCCGAAACCTGTGTAATATCGCGCTTTTCAAGATCTCCAATGCCTACCCTTTGCATTAGCATTCTTGCCTTCTTAGATATTTTTGGTGCGTTTTTTCTGTTGTTTCGCATTGACGGAAGAATAATGTTATCGAGTATATTTAGATTTTTCAGCATAGTAGGCTGCTGAAATATAAATCCCATTTTTATTCTACGTATTTCTGAAAGCTCTTTCTCCCCGACCTCCGTTAGATCCATGCCATCAAAAACGACCTTTCCGCCGTCTACGCTGTCCATTCCACTCAAAGCAAACATCAGTGTAGATTTTCCCGATCCCGAAGGACCCATAACTGCAACGAATTCACCCTCATTTATATCAACGGACACTCCGTCGAGAACATTTCGCTGTTCATCGTCCACGCCAAAAGATTTCACAATGTGATCACCGATAATAATCTTATTCATATGCCTACTCCTTTATATTGTCAGAAATTTTTATTTGCCCCGCACCTGATGTTCCCAACACTGTAGCGATAAGCACCGCGACTATCATCATCAGCGGACTTAGCAAATACGCTGTAAGCGGATTAACTGTAAAATTAAATGTTGACGCTCCAAACGAAGCAATAAGCGCGCCGGCAAGGACCTCTCCGAGAGTGTTCGCGAGAAGCGTACCCAGAATAATTCCGACAATCAGAACGAAAACGGAACGAGAAACATACTGTGTCTTAATGTCCGAGTTTGTAAAACTGAGCGCTTTCATGACAACAATGGAATATCTGTCCTTTGCAATAAGCATTTTCATGAACAACAGTGTAACTAGTACTGTAATAATCAGTGCAACGGCAATTGCTGCGTAGGAAGCCATTTTAACGGAACTTATTGTCGAGCCTAGGGTCTGAGAAACAAATTCATCAATGTCGGAAGTCTTTGCAAAATCGAATTTGTCCGAATATCCTAAAACCTTGCTTTCGACAAGAGATTTATCCGAAAGTTCAACACAGACGATGGTCCACATGACGCTCGCCGAATTGTCGGTGAATACAGCCTTTGCGGTTTTGCCGCCGTTGGTGACATCCGAATATATTCCGCTTACCGTGAGATTTTTCTCCTTCCCTTCAATCACCAGCGTCATGACCTCGCCGACCTTTTTGCCCAGATCATCGGCGTTTATAGACGAAAGAGAGATTTCGTTTTCTGCAACAGGAGCTCTGCCCTCAGAATACTCTATAGGAAATACCGAATGGTCACCAAGTTCAACTTTTATATTTTCCTCTGACCCGTTACTCGTTTTTACTTTGAATGTCTTAGTTGTCATAACAGCATATTTCGAAACGGTACTGTCGCTGTTGATTGTCTTCACAATTTCATCGCTTTTGTCAGTTATATTGGTCTGTATGCGCAGATCGTAGTTTCCAATTCCCATATATTGAATGAAGCTTTTTTCAGAAATCGTGTTGTAAAGGTTCTGCGGAACAATAATTATAAATGCTGAAATCACCAGTACTACAAGCATTGTGGCGTAAAGTCTTTTTCTTGCGAAGACATCCTTGATTCCGAGAAAAATATTCGTACTAAACAGTCTGTTTTTATTTAAGGAAAAACGCTTAGCGCCAGCCTTTTTTTCCTGGGAAGTACCAAAGCGTATAGCTTCTGCAACGGAGATTTTCTTAAAACGTTTCAGCACTCCATTTACATAAGCAATAATTGCAAGAAATACAACTAGTATTCCAATGATTCCTAAAACTATTGCAAAAGAAGAATTTTCGCTTTCGCCCATAAAAAGCCGTATATTTTCAAGAAGAATGCCTTGAAACATAAGCGAAAGAACAAAACCAAGGATACTACCTGCCGCCGCAATAGCTGCATATTTTGCAAGATATATCTTCTTTATGTCGGAAAGATGAAGCCCAATTGCTTTCATAACGCCAATTTCACGGTAGTCATCTTCAATTTTTGCTAGGAGCGTAAAACGAATGCTCATAAATGCGATGGCAACGACAAGTGCGCTTACAAGAAGGATAACCGCAATCATCATCCCGTCTGAAATGGCGTTCATCGTTTTGAAAAGTGTATATGTAACTGTTGGTCCGTTCGCTTCAAGTCCAGCGGAAGCATAAGCTGTTTCAAATTCACTTATCGCCGAGAAATCCTTTAATCTAAACTCAATCAGATACTCGATACTTCCAAGGTCTTTAATTTCCGCGAAATCATTGATGCTTACAAGAAATCGCTTTGACGCGGAGAGCGAGGAATTCATAGTGGAATCACGGAGAAATCCCGCAACGGTAAATTCCTTCCCGCTTATTACCGCTTTGTCACCTACCTTTGTGGTTTTGTCCCTCATATAACTTATTGGAACATAAATTTCACCGTCGGAAACGTTGATGATGTTACTATTAAGATCAAGAAGATAATCGAATTTTTCGTTTTGTATGCTTAAGCCGTTATCCTGAACACTATTCGCAAGTGAATTATTGCCCAATATAATTTGCGTACTGTCTATGTTGAGAAATTCAACCACCTGATAATCATCGACATTGCTGTTTTGCTCAGCGAATGATGCAAGCCGATCAGTATCAATTTCACCCGAATGCATCTGCATAAAATGAGGAGTCTTAGCATTTTTCATAAGTGTATCTAGCGAACCCGAAAGATTGACGACGAGTATCGCCGCGAGCGAAACAAGCATAGCCGCAGCAGCAACAAATATCATTGTTGTCAACGTTATCGCTTTGCTCTTTAAAATGTCATTGCCTATTATTCTGTTATACATAAGTCACCTCCGTATTAGGTTTTCTTTCATAATATAAATCTAACAGATAACTAAAAAATTATAGTACATCTCAAGACTGAGATTTTATGCATCTTAAGGTTGAAAATATTTCCCAAATAATTGTCCTTTTCAACAAAAAAGAGCATTATTCCTCATCGGGTTAAAGCTCCTATTAGTCAAAGAATATTATTCATAATTATATTAATCCCTCAAAATTTACTTTCAGAACTACATTCTCCTTTTAATTTGTACATAAGGAAGATGACAAAAAGTCAATCTACTATTTTATTATTCAAGCTTCTCGATTGTTACATTACATATTTGGTAACTGACCCAATAACAATTGGCCAAATGTTTGTCATTAGCATTAATATGGTGATTACTACCATATTAACGATCACAAATTGTTTTTTTTGCATAATTATAATTTTCCTTTTATATGTAGTTTTTTAATAAGACCTTGTAATCTGTCTTTTTTAAAGTAAATTTTCATTTTTATACATAGATTCCCCTCCTGTTCCCTTTGTATAGAGCTTGAATAACACGTTAATTATACAGTTTAATAAAACAGGGAATTAATAAGAATTTGTAAAGATTTCCTGTTAGCCAACCATGAAACCCAAAATCAGCGCTTCTTTATCAATACTTCCTTGGACATTTACACTTTCAGTTTTTACTCAACTATAACTGTCATATATGTTTTTTCGATAAAAAGTACGTTACCAATCACTTGTTGTTTTACTCTTGAGGGAATTCGTGACATACTCCCGTTGGCTTAAATATTGTATATCCAACATTTGATTTATTTTTATTATTCTTCATTTTTCACCTTAACAATTTTGTTAAATAATGTACTTCATTTATTATTTCTTATTACTTATATTTCCGTTCAATAAGAAAAAGAGTTGCCGAAGCAACCCCCAAGACTTTAAACTAAAGTGCCCTGTTAATTGAAGAAGATTGTAGTCATTATTGTTTGCAATCCCGCATATAAAAAAGCGACTACTTTATACAAAATTTGTTGACGAAGACACTTTCTTCTTTATTTTCTATCCTATAGGCTTATTATTTTATTCATATAACGGAACTCTCCATTTTTCCTCTAGCTCATTATAGCTAGTTGCAGTAAGCAAATGTAAAGACATTTCCTCTGGGATTTCATCTAAACCATTAGTTTTGAAATAGATGGATCGCATGTTACTTTCTTTTCCCTTTGTTGTAGTTTCATTATCAATTCTAAAAGATTTTCCAGTATCGTCCCTCAACACCCATATACCAAGTTCCGCTGCTCCGCTTTCTTTATTCACCTCCATTTCAATTTCAAAAAAAGTCGGTTCACTTGTATTAGCTGCACTCTGTAATTCTGCTTTTTTTATTGTTACTCCATTTCCCATATATTTAAATGAAACAGGATTTTCCTTTATTTTATTTGGATTGAACTTAACAGAAAAATCAGTGGGAACTACTTTATAGACACCATCCAATACAAAAGTGAGTTTACTGTCAATTTTATCTGGTACAAAAGCTTCCTTCCAAGCTGTATGACCTAATTTTCCTTTTCCTCGTGCAGAACTAATGATTAGTTTTTCGTCCATTGCTTCCTCCTGATTAAAAGGTGAAAATTTCAGAATAACTTCCTTTTCTTCATTTTCTATATGATATTTTATAGATGTTCCAAAAGTATTGAACTCAGTTACGTCAAATCCAAACTGTTCTTTTAATGATTGAAAATTATCCTCTACTTTTACTTGCTCTGATGATTCATAAGAAGTTTCATACAACAATGTATTAGAAGTGGGAGCGTACTGTATTTCCTTTAGATTAATTGCTACTCCATTAATATTTTGGGTAGCATTATTTAGAATTACATTTTCAGTTTTATCACTGTTATCTGTTAATTCAACTGGTATCTCTAACTCCCATTTTCCCTGTTTGCCGTTTAACTCGACAAGATGAAAATTGATAGTTACTTTTTCTAATCCAGGTTCATCACTAATAAACACTTGAAAGGAATTATAATCTAACCCTCTATCCATTCTGTAACCCATGGAGTAGGTGTACTCACCATTATAACCATTAACTGAAATTCGGTTACCTTTGTTTGATTCATTTATGTTTGGTCTTTCTGCTACACCATCTTCATTAATAACTTGTAAAGATAATGCCACTCGTGATGAATCTACAATTATATCTTCTACTTTAAATGTAAGATCCTGATCTGATACTTCCAAATTAACCCTTTCGCTCAACCCTTCATCTGATGCCATCTTTAGTCCTTCATCTACCTGTTTTGTACTAAACATGCCTTCTATTAACTGAGCAAAGCTAGGGCTTAATGTAGCAGTCAAACCTAAAGCTAACACAATGCTAGCTGCTAATAGAAATATACGATTCCAGATTTGTTTTTTTCCTCGTACATCTTTCTGTTTGTATGGTTCCAGTTGTTCCAAAACAAGTGATGCAAAATCATCCGGTAATGTTGGTGATTGTAAATTTTCTTTTAAAAATTGTTGTTCCTCTTTAAAGAGTTGAACAATACTTGTACATGTATCACAAGTGTTTATATGTGTAAGTATTTGAGAATGTTCTTGTTGTGTTAGTAGGTTATCAGCGTACTGGGAAAGTTTATCTACCTTCGGACAGTTCATAAAAATAGCCTCCTTCCCGATTTACCGTTTCTCTCATTTTTTTCTTTGCTCGATGAAGTTTATTACGAACCCCTGAAAGTGGTACTTCAACCAGTTCACTTATTTCTTCATAGCTTAATTCATTTACATATCGTAATAGAATGATCATTCTTTCATCCTCTGGAAGAGTTGAGATCAATCGTTCTAACTGTCTACTTTTTTCCTTTTTCAATAAAATAACTTCTGGATGAATAGAATCTACAACTCTTTCTTCGTCTATTTCTACTTGTTTCATTTGGTAGCTTTTCTTTCTGAACTCATCCATACAATGGTTGATAGTCACCCGGTAAATCCAACTCGAAAAAGAACCCTTATTATCATACTTCCCAAGCTGGTGATATACTTTAATAAATGATTCTTGAACCAAGTCTTGAGCAATTTGCGGATTTTTGGTCATCCGTAAAATAGTCGCATATAGCAAGTTTTTGTATTTATTTATAATGTGAGTATAAGCCTGCTTGTTGCCAGTTAATACTTCTTGAATCCACTGCAGCTCTTCTTCCATATGAACCTCCTTGTAAAACGATTATGCGCATATCTCGTTTCTTTCTCTCTTCACTAATAACGAGTTATATAGTTAAATAATTTCATGTTCTTGTAAAATTTTCAAAAAAAGCTGAAATCGATAGGTTGAATTCCTAAAAAAAAATCGTTCATTTAATGTGAACGATCTTTTTTCTTATCTTTAACTAGGCAACCGTTAGTTGAACAAGATTGGTAACTTATCAGCTTATAAACTATTCAATTCCTCAAACCATTTAAGAAGCCATTCTTGTGGCAAGGCAACTTGAGATAAGTCTAATGTTTGCAATACTTTATCTGAATATGTATTGATTAAATATAAATTTTACTACCTATTTTATCATAATTATTCAACTAACTTTCCCAGGTAGTCCAAAAGAAAAAGAGTTGCCTAAACAATCCACTATCCTCAACTAAAGCACCCGTTAGTTTAAGTGTTAGTTTCACAAACATCCTCATTTTATTGATTTTATTTTATGATGAATAAATCTNTCTCTATTTATATTTCCTTTTAATATCACTTTTCCATTTTGTTTAATAAAATCATTTAAAGTAATTTTATTATTACAGATAAAATGAACATCTTCTGGAGTTAGTAGTAGAAGTCCATTAGTTTCTGAAGAGGGATTTGGTTCATTTTCAGAGTAGGAAAGATACATTATTGATAAAGATTCCTGCTCATTTCCTTTAACTAAAATTGGAGCTATTTCCTCGCCTAACCGTATTATGGAAGGCTTATTTCCCCACTCACTCATATGATAAGTTATTGGAGAATTTATTGGAGTTATTTTCATTGAAGCCTCTTCAAAAACTTCACGCCTAGCTGTCTCTAATGCGGTTTCTTCAAATTCTTTATGCCCACCAAGTCTAACTACTCCAAGGTTATCTGCCTCTTCTGTAGGACCAACCTGAAAAATAAACAGCCCCCGATATAAAACGTAAGCACCCGACGTTTTTACATTTTGATTAATATTAATGTCACTGACTCCCCTAAAATAATTTAATGTTTATTAATTGATAAGACTCCTAATCCTCAATGTTTATATTCTATTCTCGTTTTTTATTTCCTCTTTCACTAACCTGCTGCGTTAGTTTAAGTGTAACATTTCACAATGAAACACCGAGATCTCCTTGTTATTTTGAACGTAAAAATAGACCATCTTATGATGGTCTTGTTTAACTAAAGCACCCGTTAGCTCAATAACAATGGCCTTATTCCTTTTGAAGTAAAGCTCCCGCTAGTTAAATAAGAGAATGCCAACTACAATACAACTGTTTCATTAGTGCTTACTAATTTATCCGCAAGTTTTATATTTTCCTTTAAATAAATAGGTATAGTTGAATTCTCAAGAATTTGCTTGGTTGTCATCCAAAAAACACTGTCAACTTCATCAGGACTCTTAGCAAAGGCTTCTCCAGATTCGTGGTCACATAAAAAGACGATATCTACAACACTTATACCCGCGTCTGTAACAAAGGAAGAACTATTAACATATCTAAGGTTTGAAACCTCTACTCCAATTTCTTCAGCAATTTCCCTTTTAAGTGTTCTTTCTAAAACATCTGTTGAGTTTCCTTCGTTTTCTACCTTACCTCCAACAAGAGATAGTGAACCTCCTGCGTGTTCTTCTTTTTCGCTACGTTTTATTAAGAGCCATTTTTCATTTTTGTATATTGCACCTTCAACATTTACGATAAACATATTCTTACCTCCAAAAAAGAATCTTATGGTTATTTTCTACACAACAAAAGAATTCTCCTGTATTAATTGTTCAGTTATTACCCCAACGGCATTACGTTACCGTTCCTTACTCATTTCTAAAGTCGTATGAATCATCAATAGCGAGTAATAGTTTTAACTTACTAACCGACGTCGTTAGTTCAATAACGATATTGTTGAACTAACCTGCCTATTAGTTCTATAAGTTCAACACAAATAGAGGCTTTCCCTTCTTGGATCAACACAAAGTTAGTAATCTGCGTACTTATTAATCTATTGGATTCAATAATTTACTGCTTCTGAATTTAAATTACCTTTTTCTCTAAATCGAGGATATTAATTTCCCCTTCTTTTGAATCATTTGCACTTTTCCAGAACAATGTTAGAACTATCCCGAGAGCTAGTATTACAGTCGCAAAATAGTAAGGATAGTTAATATTTATATCAAATAACATCCCCCCTAAAATTGGACCACAAATGTTCGCTAAACTTGTAAACATAGAGTTCATTCCACCAACGAAACCTTGTTCATTCCCTGCGATATTCGAAAGATATGAAGTAACAGCTGGTCTAAATAAATCGAATCCTACAAAAACAATAAATGTAACAAGTAAAATGGAAAAATAGGAATGAACTACAGTCATTAAAAAGACAAGTAAGGCTGATAATATTAAGCTGTAACGAATCAGTTTAATTTCTCCCCAAATTCTTGTTAGTCTATCAAATAATATGACTTGAGATGCTGCACCAAAAATTGCACCACCTGTGATAACAATTGCGATATCCGATGGTTTAAATTGAAATTTGTGGTCCACAAATAAACTAAAGAATGATTCAAAAGCTG
This sequence comes from Psychrobacillus sp. FJAT-21963, assembly GCF_001420585.1. Classification (NCBI taxonomy): domain Bacteria; kingdom Bacillati; phylum Bacillota; class Bacilli; order Caryophanales; family Bacillaceae; genus Psychrobacillus; species Psychrobacillus sp. FJAT-21963. The sequence goes on from NZ_LJIY01000002.1 coordinate 643,758, forward strand.
CTAATCCAAACGAGGCAATAAAAATTAAAATAAATGCTAAGAAATATTTTGGTGCAATTATACGTTTGAAGCCCTTCTTACCTTCTAATACTTGTTCATTACTTTCTTTTGTACGATTTGGCTCAGATAATAAAATTATAGAGAGTATAGCAGCAATTGTACCAAGTGCTCCGGCAAAGAAGAACGGTATCCGTGTTCCAAATTCCGCTAAAAATCCACCAATACCTGGGCCAATAATAAATCCTGTACTAATTGCAGCTGACATATAACCGAGTGCCTTTGGGCGAGTATCCAAATTTGTAATATCAGCAATAAAAGCCGTAACAGCTGGCATTATAAATGCAGCACCAATACCACCTAAAATACGAGAAATAAATAACACTTCGATTTCTTTACCGAGACCGAATAAAAATTCGGAGATGCCGAAAATAAACAAACCAATTACAATCATAATTTTCCTACCCAATTTATCTACTGCTTTCCCTGCAAATGGTGAAACAATTAATTGAGCAATTGCAAACGCCGCTGTTAAATAACCAATTGTTGTTCCAGTTATGCCTAATTCATTCATTAGCGTAGGTAAGACTGGAATTACTAAACCAATTCCCAAAAAGGCGATAAATAAATTCATTAATAATAATCCTAAGGTGACTTTATGTGTTTTCATTTTCTATATTCTCCTTAACATACTAATTGCTGTAAACTAACTTGTATGGTTTCATTTGTTTACAATTTTTATCCTAGTGTATATAGTAGCTATATAGTCAAGGGTGGTGTTGTAAAAAAATGAATAAAAAGAATGGAAAATATTTAACTACAGGTGAATTTGCAAAGCTTTGTAAAGTAAACAAACAGACACTCTTTTATTACGATCAAATCGGTCTTTTTTCTCCGGTATTGAAAAGTGAAAAAGGATATCGATATTATTCAATTCGCCAATTAGAACTATTCTTTGTTATTGATTTATTAAAGGATCTTGGTATGTCGCTAATTGAAATTCAACATTACACGCAAAATAAAACACCTGAAAGTTTTTTATCCTTAATGTATCAAAAAAAGGAAGAGATAGTTAAAAAGCGTCAGGAGATTGAGACGAAGGAAAAAATTATCGAGGCAAAAATCGCTTTAATGGAAGAAGCAGCACACATAGATTTTCATCAAATTACACTTGAACAATTACCTGATGTAACACTTTATATAAGCAGAAATATTGAAAATATAACTGATGAAGAATTTGTAGAGGTTTTTTCAGATTTTATTAACGAATTGAACGAATCACATCTTGATACAGGATATCCAATAGGCAGTATAACGAAACGAGAGCATGTATTAAAGGGAGAATTTACTAATTATAGCTATTTATATATTGAACAACCAAATCCACAGGAAGGACATCCTTATTTTCGAACTGTTAAGGGTGATTTTCTTATTGGATATCATATTGGGGATGAGAAAACAATACATAAAACATATAAGCTACTTTTTTCAGAGATGGAAGCTTTAAATTTAACCTTAGGAGATTATATTTTTGAAGAGTACATTTATGATACTGTAGTAAAGAATCATAAAGAACATTTCGTCACCAAAATTATGATAAAAGTCGATAAGATAGAGAATTAATTGTATCTTTAAATAACCTCTCATAAAACTTCGTAAATGAGTTTGAGAAATTGATACATATTATATTCCATATGTGAAACAAAAAAGCCAACTTAAATGTTGGCTTTACTCGTTATATTAACCTAGTGACTATTAATATTTTTCCAGTCTTCTTTGGTAAGAGTGTAATGATAATGCGTTTGGTCTTCAATTTCGATATCTCCATTAAAACGAAAACCGCATTTTTGACTAACTTTACTTGAGCTTACATTGCGAGGCAGAAAAACTGTATTAAGTTGTTCTACATCTGTATTCTCAAACAAATATGTAATCAATCCTTTTACTGCTTTCGTTATGTATCCACGATTTCTGTAATGTTTTGAAATAGCATAAGCAATTTCTCGGTTTGGTTCTTTTAGTTCTTCTTTAATACCTGTATTGCAGAAACCTATAAATTCGCCAGTTTCTTTTAAAACAATTCCCAATTTCAAATAATTTTGACTACCTATATTAGGTACAGCTAACAAAAACTCCTTATTAGATGGTATTTCATAATTTGAAACCCAGTTCAATCGTTGTTCCCTTGTTGAACGCCAATCAGGCAAAAATTCATACACTTCAGGTTGTGAGGTAATTTCATAAATGCTTTCTACATCTTCAATTCTAAACTCTCTCAGAAATATTTCACCACAGTCAATTGTAAATAAATTGTTCATATCCATCCCTTATCTTCCCCCCTCTCCTAAAATTCATTAAGCACCCAATTACACCATTTATTTGGATATCCATTCATATTGAATATCTGGTAAATTTTCTTCATTTTCGTGTCCTCTACCTATGATTTCAAATCCATGTTTTTCATAAAATCGTTGTGCATTTACATTTACTTCAAATGTGTATAATGTTAATCTTCCACTTGATTGTGCTTTTACTCGATCTAGTAATGTATGACCTATGCCGATTCCTTGATAATCTATGTGAATATATAGTTGGCTTATTTCTCTTTCATTATAGGCAATCATTCCAACTACTTCTTCATCAATTATCGCTATATCTACTTGATACTGTTCGGATAATATATGATTTAAAAAATACACGTGATTTTCAAAGCTGTGAATTTCTTTCTGATTAACAGCCTGTTCCTTACTATCTCGCCACATATCCACTGTCTGCTTAGCGTATTTGGGTGTATAATGAGTAATTATTATTTTGTGTTGGTTCACTAAAAACCACCTCAAGTCTATTTAATTATGTTATTTTCCTGTTAGCTATTCGATGCATATTAACTGTTGCAAGTTTTATAGCTTTATAAAATTCATTCCTAGTTTATTTCACAAACCTGCGCAAATAGTTGAGTAAGTTTTTTCTATTTTAATGCATTTCGTAAGTTTATAACATTATTTGGATTAACTGCCCATTCAATCATAAGCTCTTTTTGCCTATACTTTAAGTCTTCATATGGTTGTTCAATCATTTCTACTATACTAAACCTTTCATCGAAGACCTTAGATTCTTTTATTTTTCTATAGCCACCAAATCCTAAGTCGTCATTTATTATCCAAACTACTCTTTTTATATTTGCAAATAAAATCCCACCCGTACACATAGGACAAGGCTCTAACGAAGTGTATATGGTGAATTTCTCTCTTTTTATTTTTGCGTTAAATATTGCTTGTCCTGCATTTTTTATAGCATCAATTTCCGCGTGGGCAGTTGCATCTTTTGCTGGATGTACTCTATTTCGTCCTCTTGAAATTAAGTTGAAGTTTTCATCAACAATTACTGCTCCTACTGGGTATGTATTTTCCATTAATGCTTGCTCTGCCTCTTCCAACGCCATTTCTAAAAAAAGTCTATCTTTATCAGTATTCATAAATTTCCCCTAACTCCAATATTGGATTTATGTTTTTTTTATTCTTCAACAATAATGCTCTTTTGGTTTTTGGAGAATTTGAATGAAATTCAAACTTCCAACCAATAATTCATTATCATAAGCTTTAAAAGTACATAAATTATTCTTGTTGTTTAAGCCACTAAAGAAATGATGACATGTGAAATCATCATCCCACCCAAATCGACAATAACTCTTTGATAACCTCAATATAGAATTTTTAAACTCACAATCACTTCTAAACATTGCGTCACCTACATTAATAATTCTATACATTTATTAAACTAACCTGCCTCTTTAGTTCATAAAATAAAAAATTCAAATTCTCAATTGATACAAGAAACAATAAAAGATGGAATGAAAGTTCAATTTCACACCATCTCTTCTCTTCTTAATAAAGACGAGTATCAAATGAAAATAGTTTGCACAAAAAACAATTATAGACACTTGATAATCTTTTTTTATGAATACACTCTAAATCAACTAAATCTCCCGTTAATTTAAGTGCATTTCTACACAACAGTTGATTAGTAATGTAAAAATTAAGGTACACATCGAATTATTATCCGTTTTTGTTACATGCTATTAAGAAATTAAGGGGTGAAAAAATGAAAAAAGATGAGTTTTTAAAGATGGAAACAGCTGAAGCAAATATTGAATTGGATGAAATAAAGAATAAGGACAATAAAATTACCTCTAAAAAGGGAGTTAGCTCCACAACTGAGGCGAACATTGCCATCCAAGAAGACTTCTATGATGATAGCCATGAGGAAGTACTCTTAACATACATGCATAGTAACACTCCAGTTATTAAAATCAATGGGAAAGATTAAACAATTAAAAACTAGTTACATGTAATAAGTACTGTTGAAATGTTTCGGTTTGTACCAATTTCACAATTAATTAAAACAAATTTATAAACGAGTAAACAAAAGATATTCTTATAAAGGATAAAATAGCTCCATACAAACAATACTAACTTTACATTATTGTGTTTGGGAGATGAAACAAGATGACCGTCCTAACAAAGAAAGAATTGGCATTTATTGAAGATGAAATACGTTCAGAAGTGATAATCGCAAAAACGATGAACTGGTGTGCAACACAATGCAAAGACCAAGAGCTAAGTAAAACACTGGAGGAGATGGCAGAAAAACACCAGTTAAAAATTGCCGACCTTTCCCAATATTTTAACCAAACTAACAATATTCAATAACTGCAAAAGGTGGGGTTCAAATGCCAAATAATATTGCGGAACGCGGTTTAACAGACCGTGAAATACTTCAGCTTTGTCTAGAACTGGAGAAAGGACGCTGCCGAAGCATCAGCAATACCATGTTAGAGACTGCACATCAGCAGCTACGGGAAATTTATGAACAATGTTTTGAAAATGCGAGCTCAAACCATTATCAGCTTTTTGAGATCATGAGTAAGAATGGCTGGTATAAGACCGAGCTTGCTTCTACGGAGCAGGTTGGCAATGTACAGGAACTTATGCAAAATAACCTGCATCCAGATGACCGGTTGTAGAAAATAGAAAATACCTAAAAGCGTACATTTAAATGTACGCTTTACATATGACAAAAAGAGGTGCTAATGCTAATAGCAAAATTCAATGCCACATTATTAGAAATTTAGGATCATGCATGAATTTAATGAATGGATTGGACTAAACCCTCCATTAGTCCAATAAGAAAAAGAGTTGCCGAAGCAACTCATCCTCAATGTATAAATTACTGTATTATTCTTGAGCGTCTTCCTCACCAAGGTATTCCAAAAGATCTCCAGGCTGACATTCTAAAGCCTTACATATTGCCTCTAAAGTTGATAATCGAATCGCTTTTGCCTTTCCATTTTTCAATATAGAAAGGTTAGCCATTGTTATTCCAACCCTCTCTGAAAGTTCTGTTACGCTCATTTTCCTTTTGGCCAGCATCACATCAATATTGATTATAATTGGCATGTTATTCACCTCAGACTGTTAAATCATTTTCAGATTTTATATTAATAGCTTCTTGTAATAGCCTTTGGAGAACGGCAGCAAAGACTGCAATTACAATTGAAGCAAAAATTATGACCATTCCAATTAGTATGATTCCTGGAGCGTCGTCTCTCTCAGCCACGAGATAGAAGAGTGGCATGCCTACTGCAAATATAGTACTGATTGCAATTGCACAGTATTTTATATTCTTTAGAGCTCTTACAGATAATTCCGAGAAAGCTTTATTCTTGTCAATATAGCTTAAAAGTTTAAAAGCTTGATACAGAGCAAAGTAAAAAGGTATTGCAGCTGCATACAAATCGATAAAAACAAGATATTTCAAATAAGCTATATCTGGATACAATTCTGCTGCAAAATTTGCTATCTCAGGTACCAAAAATATGCATAGAGCAAGAATAGGTATACCCATAAGAATAACAGCTATCTTTAAAAAGAGTGTTGATCCACTTTTCATAAAAAGCACCTCACTTATTTATTTTCATTTTGATTTTATCACAGCATTTATCGTTTTACAATAAAATGTTATTGATAATAATTATTTTTTTATTGATTTGTAAACATTTTCTTAATTATAGACACGATATGTAACATACCTCCATGTACAAGTTATAGTTGAAGAATGAAATTATTATTTTAAAATATATCCAAAAATCTTAAAGAAATAATATGTATAAACACTTCCCAACTATCGCATCGCTTATATGCGACGAATTGGTCAATACGGTCCTGCAAATATGGAAGTAATGGAGAAGTTAAAAAAATGGGCAACGGAGGAAAATCTTCTTGAGACTGCAATTCTTCTTGCAATTCCGCAAGATAACCCTGAAACAACTGTTCCGGAAGACTGTAGATTTGATGCTTGTATTGTGATTTCAAAGGATTATCAACTAGATGATTCAATTTGTGAAGGTGAACTTTCTGGTGGAAAATACCTTATTTACGAAGTGAAACATACAGCAGACGAAATTCAAAAAGCATATACCGATATTTTTCATACTCTAACAAATAATAATGAATACGAAATTGAAAACAAACCTATTTTGGAAAGATACACGGCTGAGATGATCAATAGCTCTTATTGCGAAATATGTGTACCTGTAAAAATATGATATTTTATCATATATAGAAGAACAAGTGGATTATAGCTCCTACTTCTTCTTCTTCTTCTTTCATAAATCTGCCCAGTAAGTTGAATTAATTCTCCAAATAAAAGGCGTTGAAAAAACAAAAAAAGAGGTACAAAGAACAAATTAATGTTAAAGTTAGAAAGTAAATTTTAAAAGTGAGTAGGAGAACAAACATGATAGAGGTAAAAACATCTCCAATAAGTGATGGAGAATTCAACAGAGGAGTATTTGCTACATGTGATATAAAAAAAGGAATGTTATTACATGAAGCACCTGTTATTTCATATCCAAACGAGCAGCATCAATTCATTGAACAAACCTTACTCGCGGATTACGCTTTTGAGTATGGGACAAATAAATCTGCTATCCTTTTAGGTTATGGAATGTTATTTAACCATTCTTATGAACCTAATGCAACATATGAGATTAATTTTGAAAATCAAACATTTGATTTCTATGCTTATAAAGATATTAAAGCAGGTGAAGAAGTTCTAATCAATTATAATGGCGACGTTGATGACAAAGAACAATTGTGGTTTGATCAGGAATAAAAAGACATAGCCATTCTTGACGATTTCCCTTCCGAATTTACAAATTTTCAATACAAAAAGAAGCCATTTTGAAAGAAGTATATTCAAAATGGCTTCTTTTAATTTTTTAATTAATATTCCGTTTTATAAAAAAGTTCCAACACATATTGTGTTCCTTCTTACCCACTAGTTCGTACTTTCTATTCCAGATAGCTTTTTTTATTCGCATTTGCTTTATTATTTAAATTGATCCATCATACACACCTAAAGTCGTATGAATTACCCCCCCGAATAATAAATAAGCTTCCACTAAACTGCTTCCTTTGTTTTCTAACGAAAGCACCCCGTTAGTTTAACAAGAAAACACCTATCCTCAATACAAAGATTAGTTCTCTGATATTAATCGTACAAATTCAGCATTACTCGGCAGAGAGTCCGATTCAGGAACTTCATTATAAGAATAATTTTTAAAAACCCCTACTATTTCTAGTTGACCATCCTCAGGTAAAGTCTCTAATTTATCGCCCAATGATTTTCTTAAATCTTCATTGTTTGTAATTTCAAAAAAGATACTTCCTTTTTCAAATTGCCATAATGTGTGTGGCATGGTCTCTAAATTCTCTTTGACTATAAAGGAATACTCTCTTTCACCACTCACATCATGTATGATGGAGCCTTTGACTTTAAATTCACCAGTGAAATTTATAGAGTAACCTGTTGCGTCATTAATTGACTCACTCTTTACATCTGAAACGATTAAATCGGCGATTTGGTTACCCGTTTTTACTTGATCAGGAGAAAAGATACTCAAAGCATCGGCGATGGTACGATTACCCGATCTGGAGAATCCTAGTACATTCTGATAACGATTAATTATTTCTTTTTGCTTTTCATTGTCGATCTTTAATGAAGTTATTTCACTAGTTAATTGTTCTTTTTTTCTAGATGCTTCCAAGCTAGCTATTTTCAAATCTAATTCTAATCCCTCTTTAACTACTGATAACTTTGCATTTTCTTGCTTTAATTGTTCATTTTCTTGTTTTAAATCATACCCAGACCCGTTATTAGAACATCCACTCATGATCATTATAGAGATTATGATCATCGTATAAAAATAGCTCACAGACACCCTCCCAGTTTTAACTACTCGTAATTTTTCATTATCAAATCGTATAACTCGTTAGTTCCATAAAAAAGTACCAGTTCCAACTTTAAGTAAAGTATGCCTTAAAACACCTTCACTTTGATCAAATAATTTACATATATTAACTTATTCAACACCATCCACACATAAACCTTCTTATTCCACTAATCTGCCCCGTTAGCTCAATAAGAAATAGGGCTTTTTAAGTGACTAAACTCGAAGTCTTCCTTCATTTCAACCAAATAAAAATAATCCTCTTTAATAACAATAGAGATAATAGTATCTCCTTTTTTAAAAAAGTGGACGTGCCCCATTTGTTCTTTTTCCAACTCTTCCCAACCCCAATTTTTAATTTCTTCAAAATATTCATTTGGCGGATAAAGTCCTTGTTCTCCTCCAAAATTCTCTAAACTATATTTTTCGCCTTTTTTAATTTTAGGATTATCAAATTGTGCTTTACTTGATTCCGCATTTGCTGGAACAGGAATATCTTCATTTATTTCTGCTATTTTATAACTGCCACTTTCATCAGGGGAAGATGAACAACCGACCAACCACAATAACAATAGGCATATTGTATATAATCCAACTTTTCTTAAGTTCATAAAATCCCTCCTCAAGACAATATTTAAATTGAGTTTCCTGATCGAACTAACCTGTCCATTCAGTTGAAGAATAAAAAAGGCTTTACTCCTTCTGGAAGTAAAGCACCCATTAGCACAGTAAGCGATCTTATACAGAATATTCGCTTCACTGTTTCTGAAATCTATAAGCTTAATATATTTTTGAGTTTCTTTAAAACAAAGATTTCACGTTTTACCCAACCGTTCTTTTCAATATCAAAGCTATTAATAATTTTTTCATTTTGCTCAATTGCATCATGAAGGGAAACCCATTCTGGTCTAAACTCCTGTGCGGACTCATATTCATCCAATTGTTGAGCAATTCTTTTATCGTTTATTAATTCACAAAGATAGTAGTGTGAAGTCATTTGGAATAAAGCGTTATTGTCATATTCGTCTAATTTCCTTTCAATAACTGACCCCAGCTTGTCTTTAATTATACAGTTAATATACCCAGTTTCTTCTGCCACTTCACGAATGAGACACTCCGAATGGCTTTCATTACCTTCAACCCCGCCGCCAGGAAATTTATAATCCCCTTTATTCGAATGAACTAAAAGGATTTTATTTTTATGAAATATAATAGCTCTTATAGCTTCTCTGTAATTTACCTTAATATCCCCTTGAACGTGTTGTACTTCTATCACCTTATTAAAAATCATTATCCCTCCTAGGTGTTTCTATTCTTTATACTTGTACTTCAATAAAATAATCAATTAATCCTTTAATTACTTAGAACATTTATTTAAAATTCAATATTCTTCTTTCACTAACTTGCCCCGTTAGTTTAAGTGCATTTTTTCACAATCTTCATCATAGTATAATATCCAAAAAAACGCCTCTATAAAAAACTATAGTGATCTGACCCTATAAAGTTTGATCAAAAATACCAAAAACCAATATTTTACGATAAATAAAAAGTATCCATTTTGATAAAAGATTGATCAAAATGGATACTTATCTAACAGATTTAAGTTCCGGTTATATTAAAAAGTATGATTCTTTTCTATCTATGTTTGCTCCACAATTGGTCTCAATTGTAGAAGAAAATAAGGTGCTTTTATACAAGAACCACTCATTCTAAATACCGTTAGTTGAATAAGGAAACAGCAATACTCCTTTCTGAAGTTAAACTACTGTTAGTTGAAGATTCATTAAAACCACCAAGTTAAATCATTTAAGAATGTTAGAATATCTTTGTTCACGTCGTTAATGTCCGTTCCTAAGGTCATTAAATGTTTAGAGTTCGGATACCCCTTCATTGTTTTTCGATTCGTCGCAACGCTTTGAAAAATTACCTCTGCACTCTCTTTATACAATGGTTCATCTAATTCACCATATAATATACGAATTGGCGAGTTTAATAGTGCTAATTTATTCATCGTTAGATCAATTAGCTGTTGGAATTCATTTAATGAATCGATAGGCATATTTTGAAGATGTATCATTTCTAAATTTATTTGTTCTTCATTTTTCCCTTCAAGTTGTTTATATCCTTTTGCATAATGAAAGACACGCTTTTGTAGAAAAGTAGCTTCCCGATGTATTGGCACTGACATTGTCACAACACCATTTATCTCCAACTCTTGACCAACTTTTAATGCAAACACACCACCAAGAGAAAGACCAATCACAGCTATTTTTTCAAAACCTTCATCCTTCAACAACTGGTAACCGTTTAGTACATCTTGCCACCAATCTGACGGTCTATATGTGAGAAGTTCTTCAGGTGTTAAACCATGCCCACTGTATAATGGTGCATAGCAAGAATAATTGTTCTCTTGCAAATACTTCGCTAACTTTTTCATATCATTCGTATTGCTTGTAAACGAATGTAATAGTAAAACGGCTTTCTCTCCACCTTTATAGAAAAAAGGCTTAGGGGGTACTAGTTTCATCATTATTTTGAATACCTCACTAATATATTCTTAGACTTTAATTAAATAGCTGAACTTCGAATTTTTATAATTCCTTTAAAGTATAACATCCATTCGTTATTAACTAACCTGCTGCGTTAGTTTAAGTGTACATTTCACATATGTTCATCGAAATATACTTGATATTTTTAATCATTAAATTAGAGCATATAATTGATGTTCCTCTTTAACTAAAGCACCCGTTTGTTTAAGAACATTTCTTCAAAAAAATGAACTACTTCCCTCTAAAACTATTCCCAAAAACTTCTAAATTTTACTAAACCACCAACCAATTAGAAAAATACTCGCTACCCCCCAAGCTGTGGTTCCCACTATCCAGCAAACTATGGATTCGGTAGTTGAACTTTTCTTACTTTCCATATTTCTTTTGATAAAAACGAGAACAACAAATCCGATTATGATGAAACCAACAGTTACCCAAAGTAATAAATCCATTTTCTATCCCTCTTTTTTTGTGAATTACTCTCCTATCCTGCTACGTAATTTAAGTAAATCCATTCGCTATTTCTATTATATTTTAAACATAAATATCCAATTACCTTCTTTAACTGAGTTAGACGTTTGATATGAACGATTGTTTCAAGTATTTTATTGAACTAACCTGCTGCTTTAGTTGAATAAGAAAAAGAGCTGTATAAACAGCTCAATACGGTTAATCGATATGACAATGCTGCATTTAAATACTCTTATACTACAACTTTAAATTCATAAAGGGGTACTTGTGATTACTCATTCTTTTTTACCCTCACTTTATAATCTTCATTAATATTCTTCCTAAAAAAATTAAGAGCCTTATGTTAGGCTCTATCTTATGTAGTTAATACATAGGAAAGTATTGAAGCTGGCATTATGAAATCGGAATTCCTCTATTTAGTGTTGTTTGAAAGTGTGGAGCATTTTAAAATCGAATTAGAAAAGTATATTATTTCAAAAACTATTAAACGGCCATAGCCCTATGGAAAATAGAACTAAAGCCGGTTAGATCACTTTTATTATTTCCACTATATTTTTTGCTGTTTCGATACTAAATATTTATAATAGTAACGACTAATTTGCAGCAATGACTCTTTAGACTCTTCCATAAACCTTTAATCCAAAAATATATGAAATCAATATTATTAACACCATCCAACCGAACGACAGCCAAAGATCATTCCCAACAGCCTGCGAGTCTAATAGATTTCTAATGGTCTGAATAATCGGTGTCATTGGTTGATTTTCCGCAAATATTCGAACTACCTTTGGCATTCCTTCGACAGGTACAAATGCAGAACTGACAAACAGTAGCATCAATAAGATATAAGAAAAAGAACTAGCTCCTTCTATACTTCCCGCAGCTAAACCAAAAGGAACTGAAATCCATGTTAATGCAAGAGAAAAAAGAACAATCAACAACGCTACAAGTAACCATTCTAAAAATGTTGCATCACTTCTAAATCCAGCTATAAATCCTACTATCAAAACAACTAGAATTGAAACTATCATAAAGATAACTGACGCAACCACCTGACCACCTAATACGGATGACTTTGCGATAGGCATTGACTTAAACCGATCGAACATCCCTGATGTTTTATCCAAATTAATTCGTAACGAAGTGTAAGCAGAGCCAGTGGCAATCGTCATTAATAGGATTCCAGGAAGGATATAGTTAATATACTCATCCTCGGTTACGCCTGGAATTTGGATGGCTCCACCAAATATAAAAACCATACCCAATAACATCATAACAGGCATCGCAACAACGGTAATAAGCGTGTCGACACTACGTATATTATGTTTAATGATCCGATTTGCAAGCGTTAATGTGTCACTTAAATTTTGAAAAACATTCATAATTTTCATCCTTTCGTAAGTTTCATAAATACATCATCAAGAGTTGGAGTAATCATTTTGAACATCTTGAGATCAATTTTTTCAGTTGTTAGGGTATTCAATACGTTCAAGGTCGTTTTGATTTCTTCATCTAAATCTATGGAAATCTCACAATCTGCTCTTTTGATAGGAGAATAAGATACCAAAAGTTTTAAAGCCCTTTCAGTATCTTGAAGATTATTAAATACAAGAAGTAATTTATCTGCTCCTGCCAAACGTTTCATTTCATCTGGAGTGCCATTGGCAACAATTTCACCTTCACGTAAAAAACCGATTTGGTCAGCTAAATAGTCTGCTTCCTCTAAATATTGCGTCGTTATTAAAATGGTTTTCCCTTGGGACTTCATTTCTTTAATCGTATTCCAAAGCTCCTGCCTGCTTTTCAGGTCCAATCCAGTAGTAGGTTCATCCAGAAAAATGATTTCTGGATCCCCAACTAAACTCATGGCTAAGTCAAGACGTCGACGCATTCCTCCTGAATAAGTAGAGACAGCTTTATCTTTCGCTTCTGTCAAATCAAATTTATCTAACAGGCCCTCGGCAACCTTTTTCGGATTGAGCTTATGTCGCAATTTTGCAATTAGGTGCAGATTTTCATATCCAGTAAGCACACCGTCAACAGTGGTATTTTGAGAACTAAAACTAAATAGCTTTTGTGCTGCCACCGGATTGTCAGCAACATCAATATCTTTAATTGTTACCTTTCCACCATCACTATTTAATAGTCCTGTAACAATTTTTAATAGGGTGCTTTTCCCGGCTCCATTTGCCCCTAATAAGGCATAAATCGAGCCAGCCTTAACCGTAATATTGACATTTCTTAAAACTTCATTCCCTTTATAACTCTTTTTAGTATTTTTGATTTCTAGGGCGATTGTACTCATGACTATCTCTCCTTTATTTCATAGAATCCCTTAATTTTTTTCTCATTTTGTCCATCCATGTTTCTTCTGGAAATTCTGCTAATAAGGAGTCCGCAAATTCAGCGATATCATTTCCGACTACATCTCGCACACTTAAGCCATCCGTAACACTGTTCTCGAACATCTCTAAAATATTGCGTAAAAGCTCTAGCATGCTTCCTCCCTTTGCAAAATTCCACATATAACTTTCAATAGCTTTCATTGCTTTTCTGTATTCTTCCGGTAATTCATTTACTCTTTTTTGGTATGCACGAAATTCTCGTTTTTCTTGGATCATCTTCTTAAACATTTCTTTGCTCCTTTATTTCATTCATTTTTTCCTCTAAAAATGTCCAACGTTGCCAAAACTCCTTTAATTCTTCCTCCCCTTTAGCATTTAGCTTGTAGAATTTTCTCGCAGGTCCAAGTTCAGATTTCTTCTTCTCAATCTCTACGAGCCCTTTTTTCTCAATTCGAACAAGAATGGTATAGACAGTTCCTTCCACAATATCCTCAAAACCCAAATCATTTAGGTACTTTGTTATTTCATAGCCATAGGTTTCTCCAGCATGAATCTTTTGAAGCACCACTCCTTCAAGAACACCTTTAAGCATTTCAGTTAAATCCTTCATATATCCTCCTAATACTCTACTTAGTAATACTGAGTACTACTATATAGTATTACAAAGTAGTTGATTGTGTCAAACCCATTTTTATTTTTATTTACTTCTTTTATGAATCCTTGGTAGAAAAGAGGATGAAGAACTATTGAAACAAAAAGACTGGACCCATATTGGATCCAGCCTAAGTTAAGATTACTTTTTTTTTGTTGTTCAACTGAAGCACCCGTTTGTTAAGTAAAGTACGTCACGTATTTTAAATTATTTATTCTTTAAATGATAACCCTTCTCCTTCTAATGAAGTTCTCATAATAGGTAAGGAAGCTGGTCCAATACCATGAATTTTTAAAATTTCTTTTTCAGTGTACTTGGATAGTTCTTGCAAAGTGTTAATCCCTTCGTGAACCAATGCATTTTTTGCAGGTGAACTAAGTTTCGAAAGGAAGCCACTTTTAGGCTTATTCTCTTTATCACAGGTTGGGCAACTTGGACATTCACTACTTTTGTAATACTTATGTCCCTTTTCACAAACCCTTAAACTTTTTTCTACTGTCAAAATTATTCCTCCAAACAAATTTTGTAACAAACTTTAACATATTATTTTTTGTATATTAGTTATACAATCTCGACAAAAACTATGCATGTCCCTAATTTAAGTGAAGTCATTCACAATGTTACATTTCTATTGTAGTATGATAACATTGTCATTTATTTTTAAACTTTAAACATGTATAACCCCGTCCCAAAATTAGGACAGGGTTAGCATAAAAATGTTTAATTTTGATAAAAAACATCAACGTACTTAAAACTTACCAATAAAGTCGTTCAGAATATAGATTATTTCGTCATAAAGTTACTGCTGAATTATCTGAATAAGGTTGCCGCATGTATCGTCGAAGACAGCTATTGTGAATTCGCCCATTTTTGTCGGCTCCATAGTAAACTTCACGCCACTTTCCATTAATCGTTTGTACTCTGCGTGAATATCTGCAACGCCAAACATTGTAACTGGGATGCCTTCAGCGAATAACTTCTTTTGATACTCTTTTGCGGCTGGATGGTTATTCGGTTCAAGTAAAAGCTCGGTACCTTTTTGATCCTCGGAAGAAACAAGCGTTATCCACCTAAATTCTCCTGTGGGAACGTCATGCTTTTTTACAAATCCCAGTGTTTCTGAATAAAATGCTAGTGCCTTATCTTGGTCTTCTACGAATATACTGGTAACAATGATTTTCATAATGTTTTTGCCTCCTTTGATAGTTGCGACGTATGGGACTCTGCTAACAATCTGGCAACAAGCAGAAAAAACCATACATTCTTCAGAAATATTTTATATAAAATTACTCTATCCATCCTTTCAGCAAATTTTTAAGTGGTTCGTTGTTGAAGATAAGCACACGATATTTACCCTTTCGTTTTGATTTTACGAGCCCTGCATCTTCTAATACAGAAAGATGTTTAGCTATCGCCTGTCGCGAAATGGAAAGGTCGTGCTTCGTAATAAGACGTACCGTTAGTTCATACAAGGTCTGCTCGTTGCGTTCGGAAAGTTCGTCTAATATTAGCCGTCGAGTCGAGTCGCCAAGTGCTTTGAATATAGCTTCGTTGTCCCAATTCATATATCTAGTATAAGCAACTCTACGGTTGCTCGTCAAGCATATGCAATATTAACATGTGAAAGTCCAATAATTGTAGTTGTGCCATTATATAAATTGGAATTTAATAAAAAAGTGCATTAATCCTCATTAGATCAACACACTAGTTAAATTTATAAGCAACTTGTACGTTTTTTTATTTTTAACACGTTTCTTATTGAACTAACCTGCGGCTTTAGTTCAATAAGAAAAAGAGCCATCTTACCAGCCCAATGTTCTTTCTCTAAAGCACCCTTTAGCCATTCATGCAACACAAAATCGCGCTTCACCACAGAGAATGAAAATGGTTATGAGGTGTCAATGCTGATAATCCACCGAAATCCATAAGATTATTAATGTACGCTCTCCTCAATTAGTTATTAATAATCTCAATAATTTTTTGTTGAGCATCTTTAGCTTCAGGGATTGGCATTACAACAAACACATGATTCATTTTTGGATATACAAATGTATTGATTTCAATTCCTTGCTCTGTTAGTTTTTCATCAAGTTTCATAGCATCTGGATATAAACCTTCGTGTGTTCCAATAAAATGAGTGATTTTCCCAAGTCCTTTAAAGTTACCATAGATTGGACTAATTAATGGGTCATCTATGTTCTTATCAGCTGCCCACATCTTTGTAATCACTTCCATTCCTCCAATAGCCAACATTGGGTCCTTTTTTTCATATTCAGGTATTAGAGGGTTATCAAGCCCCATATCAACACATGCAGATAACAAAATGATATCTTTTGGTTGAGGTATATTATTCGTCTTTAAGAGATGTGCCAAACCAAGTGATATATTTCCTCCTGCCGAATCCCCCATGATGGTCAGTTGTTTAGGATTTTCAACGGTTCCAAGGATTTCTTTATATAGGTTTAAGAGTTTTGGGTAGGTGTGCTGATAATTAAAATTAGGTACTTTAGGATAAATAGGAGCAATAATTTTTGCATTTAATGATTGAGCCATTTTATCCATGAACCTCCAGTGAAAAATTAAAGGTTGATTAGTCCATGCACCTCCATGTATATAGAGAATCACTTTTTGTTTCAAAGATTTTTGGTCATTTAATGTAAAAACCTTTATGTCCTCAATTACTTGCTCCTTAATATCGCTGGCAAATTTAGCATTCCCTATAACATATGGCTTAATATTTTCAGTTCCCCTTTGTTTTACGAACTGCGAGGTATGTTCAATAGTGGAAAAACCCTTTTTTGTATTTCGCAAAGTTAGATATTTTTCAAAAAGATAACTTTGTATAGAACGTTTTTTGCTATAAATTTGTAAACTCATTTTTATATCCCCTTTTTTATTGCTGATTCTGTTCAGTTTATGAAAAAACGTAAATAGTTACTTATCTTTTCATCAGAAATTAATAATAGATTTGAAAGCATGTTTTGAATAGAACGTAGTATTCCAATCTTCTTTTCAAGTTGTAATTCACAACACCCTTTAAAACAACAAACCTAATATTTTTTACATTTATTAACTTATTCAATAACATTTCAAAATACTCCTTTTAACTAAACTGCCTCTTTAGTTCAATAAGAAAAAAGAGCTGCCTAAGCAACCCATGATCATTAACTTAAACATCCTTTAGTTAAATCAAGAAATCAAATTAAATCTATCTATTTTTTTTTTTTTGACATTCCGATAGTAAATTTCCTAAACCCAAAAGTTTCATAATATGGTTCTAAACTTTCCACACACATTAATTGAGGAATTACCCGATTTTGCTCACAATATTGAATTATTCGATTCACCATTTCCTTGCCGATTCCTTCTGACTGATAGCTTGGTAGAACACACAATCCACAAACTAATCCAGTTATTACACCGTCTGAAATAACACGTCCCATACCGACTAATTGTTTTTCATCAAATGCGTAAATCGCATACCAACTTTGATTGCACATTCGCTCCAAATCATTACTTGTTAATTTAAGTGAATTCCATCCTAAAGATTCATATAAGGTTAGTAATTGCTCAAAGTTATTAGGGGGTTCTATCGTGTAATTTATAGATTTTCCCATATAATTACCTCCTGATTTTTGTTATATTATCATCAACACATATTGTATAAATGTTTCTCATGCTTCTCCAACTTGTTTTTTGTACTGATGTTCTTCTAATAAACCACTCCTCATGAGAATAGTTTTTAGCTATATTTCCCCATATAGCAAATGCTTCTTCATCTTTTCAAAAGGTTCAACCAAAAGAGCGTAAAACATTAAGAACGCTCTTTTAATATAAAGCTGATTGTTATTTCTCCTTTACACGAATAAAAAATTTATTTAAGTGGTTAACTGAACTAATTAAGAAAAACATGGCAGGAAGTACAATTGATAAACCGATAATGAGGTACATGCTCCGAGTGCTAATATCGAAAAAAGCTGATGAAGCAAATAATATCCCAACAGGCATAGATACTCTAAATATAAAAAGACGAACAGCACTTAGTTGAGTTAAACGATTACGAGGAGCTTCTTGTTGGAAAATGGCGGCACTTTGTGCATTAAAAATAGGAAATAATAGTCCTCCCATTAATTCACATAACCAAGCGAATTGAATTGTTTGTACAAAGAATAAAAGAATAAACGATAATCCTCCACCAAGTAATCCTAGGTACATAACCGATGGAGTTTTGGGTATTTTTAAAAGTAGTACCGTACCTAAAATATAACCCACAGGAAAAGCACCTTTAAATATTGCATATTGCCATGGTTGGCCACCAAGTTCCCCTTGTATAAAGGGTATGCTTAAAACCATCGTAGCTCCTACAGCAAATTGAACTGTTGATGATAGTATAGTTAGTCTAAGCAGAATGGGAAAACTAAAGAAAACTCTGTATCCCTCTTTTAGTTCTTCCCACCAAAACTTTTTTGACCATGTTGCCATTTTATTAATACTCATAACAGGCATTCTGGAAAGTGAGATAAAACTTATCAAAAACATGAGAGAAGACACTAAATAGATATATTGCATCGGAATAATCAAAAGTAATAAAGATGTAATTCCTGGAGCGATAATACTCATAAGTCTGAGTGTAGTGTCCAACAAACCGTTTGCTTCAACAAGTTCATCTTCTTTACATATTTCAGGAATTAAAGAAAAGGAAAGGGTTGCGTATATCGGTTGCATCAAACCCAACACACATTGGAGCAAAACCAACCCAATCATTATTCCAATTTCTGAACCAATCAGATACCCCGCAAGAGGAATTAAGTATGCTCCAGCTCGTACCAGCTGAATATTTCGAAGCATTTTTTCTTTCACAACATGATTCAAGAAAGGTGCACTTATACTTTGTAATAGAAGAGATGGAATAAAATAAATTAACCAAATAGTTGCCATCCATTCTTTGGATCCCGTAAGTTCATACAGGAGTAACCCATTTATAATCCCGCCTGCAGCACCACCAAATTCAGATACAATTTGACCAATCCATAGTGCTTGGAAAGATTTTGAAAACTTTCTCATTGATATTCTCCAAGAAATTTACTAAGGTGTCCAGAGAAAGCATTAATGTGAGTTTTATTGATGGTGTAAATTCCTTTGTTTACTTGAACAAATTTGGCTGCTTTCAATAAGGAAAGCTGATGGTGAATGGTTGTTTTAGAAACATTGAATTGTATACTTAAATCTTGTAAAGAAGATGCACCTTTCGTCAATTGGTAAAGTATCTTCAGTCGTACTTCATCACCTAATGCTTTATGTCCACGAATCAATTCCATAGGAGGAATGCCTGGTTCCAAAAAATACTCTTCCTTCAAGGGATAAAAAAATAACTTCGTCTCAGGTGTTCGTACTGTTAAAGTCCAGGGACGATAGGACACTTGAGGAATAAGCTTTACCGTCCAAACTGATGGTTCAGGAAAATATTCAACTCCGCCGGTAATCATTTCAATGGCCTCAATTGGTTTTGTTTTATCTATAGAATGATATTGTTTCCCTTCAAACTCTATTGCTCGATTCCACTTTGTCCACTCGTCAAACTTCGATATCCAATCAAACCATTCGTTCAGTACGTTAATAAAATTCTCAATAAGTTCACTTTGCGAATACCGTTCAAGATTAAGAACATATCCTTCTAAATAATCGTGACCCTTAAAATAGGACGCATATTCCTTAAAGTTGCCGCCTTGATCTATCTTATTAATCAGTTCCTTTCGAATAATTTCACTCTTGCGGTCTTTATAGGGCAGTAGTGTTCCATAAAACTCTCTTCTATCCATATTTAACATCTTGTTAGAAAATTCCTCTATCGTTTGTGCTGAACACTTGTCTTGCAACAAGATTAAGCTGTACCAGAAATTAGTCTTTTGGATTTCCTTTAATGATTCTTTAAGTGTATTTGGCATAGTTGATGACTCCCACCTTTGATCTAAATCAAAAGTGTGCCTAATTTGACCATGGGTGTAACCAGCAATCCCAAGGATAGTTTCCCAAACAGGAGATGTTTCTACTATTATTGACACTGATTCAGGTTCATCTAAATTTACATACTTCAATTAAGTACCCCCAATTAGATTATTAGTCGACTTAATTTAAACAATACATATTTCGAATACAAAATTCAATATTTTTCGAATCAATATTCAAATTTTTTTCTTGTATTAACCTGACCCGTTAGTTTAATGAAAAACAAAGAGAAAATGTTATTTTAAAAAAGGATAATTATTAATAGTGTAGAATATAGCTAATAATACCGAAAATAGGAGGACTAATATGAAAAATCAAGTTTGTGTTATAAGCATTTACGTGCCAAATTTAATCAAAGCAATTGACTTTTATACGAATACTTTAGGTTTTGAATTAAACAAACAGTATGGTCCGAAGATTGTATCACTAGTACATGAAGAGTTACCACTTGTTTTAGAAGAGAAAAATAATGCAACCTATAATCAAGATATTTCTGGAGTTGTATTAGGATTGCGAACGGAAGATATTTATGAAAAAGTTAAATTCTTAAAAGAGAAAGAAGTAAATTTTATTATAGATGAACCAACTAATTGTCCTCCGGGAAAATATATTAGTTTTAGAGACCCCTTCGGAAATATTTTAGAATACCTTCAATTTGAAAATTTGTAACAAGTATAATAAGTTCAACATAATTGTTGGACTTTTTTAGTCTTCTTTCTAACTAACCTTTTGCTTTAGTTTAACTAGAAAACAGAGCCATCTTATAGGTATTTTCTATTTCTTCTTTTGGTAAAGTCATTAAAATTTGATTACTCTTTTCTCTATTCAACATTTAACACTCTTGCCATTCCCCAAGAATTTATTTTTCTTTCATTACACTTTTAAACAACTACTTAATGGAACACTGAAAAATAGACTATCAAATGATGGTCATGTTTAACTAAAGCACCACGTTAGTAATAAATCATTCATTTATTAAGGTAAAATCTTCGCTTTTTCCATTCCATTCTACTTTTATTACTAACTCATCTTTTATACTTGTAGATGGGCTATTAGAAATCGGTAGATCTCTTTGATATATGCCCTCTATATTTAAAGAAGCATTATTCTCACCAAAATCTATTACTCCGTTACTCTTTGTTTCAACATAGTAAGTAAAAGTTTCAATATCCTGTTTGTTATATCCTTTGTAGTTAATCTGAATTTGATATGTTTCGTCGCCGTTAGTTTGATTAACAGATACTTTGGAGGACCAATTTTCACCATCGCCAACAAAAACTAAATCGTTCTTATTTGTCTGGCATGCAAACAATAATAGGATTACCAAAAATAAAGTTGCTAAAGTTAACTTTTTGACAGATATCACTTCCCATTATCAACTGGTTTTGTAAAAATTACCCTAATACCTTTATTTAACTATTCTTTCAGTTGTTTAAGACCATCATGTAAAAGGTATTTTTTGTTTTAGAAACATTTTAGTCGAACTGGGATTTAAGTATTGATTCTAAACCCTATATGAATACTTTTCTAATTTACACACATAATATTTTTGAATGAAAAATTATTATGAATGATAGGGAGTGCAATAATGGGAGTTCTAAGCGGTAACCCAAAAGATGAACCGTTACATTACGGTGAAGTATTTGCTTTATGGACTAATTTATCTACAAACAACGGTTTAATCGCTGCATATCAAACCTTTGCTAATCACACAGGTGATAAAGATTTAGTAAAGATTATTGAAGAATCGATTCAATGTATGAAAGACGAAAATAAACAAGTTGAAGTAATATTAAAAATTAATGGAATTGGACTACCACCTGCACCACCTGAACGGCCAGTTGCAAGACTAGAAGACATTCCTGCTGGTGCACGATTTAATGATCCTGAAATAAGTGCTGCACTATCAATGGATTGTGCCACAGGTTTAGTCGCATGCAGTAAGGCAATGGGTCAGTGTATTAGAGAAGATATTGCTTTAATGTATGGCCAATTCCATTTAAGCAAAGCCCAATTAGGAGCAAAGCTATTACGATTAAACAAAGATAAAGGTTGGCTTATTCCTCCACCACTACACTTAAAGTTTCCAGATAAAGAATAATAATTTTTTGGGCAATCTTATTTTGATTGCCCTTTTATGTTTGATTCACAATACGTGTTAAGTGTGAAAAAAACTCACTTTCTCCTATTTAATTAAACTGCCACTTTAGTTGAATAAGGCATTTTAGATGTTGCTTTAAAAATAAAGTTTGATTAATATACTCAAAATTAGTTAACTTTCAAGTTAATTTTTTCTTCATATTCGCCTGTACTAGTTCGCCATTTAATTTCTATATAAGCATGATTTAACGATATAATTGCGTCATCTATAACTCTTGGAGGATTATTACCTACGCTCGTCCCAAAATCTATAGCGGTTTGATTTTCTTGAGGTTTTCTTTCCCCACTACGTTCGCCTTCGTCAGTAACTAACGAATAAGTGACATATAGAAGTTCTT
Organism: Psychrobacillus sp. FJAT-21963; assembly: GCF_001420585.1. NCBI lineage: Bacteria > Bacillati > Bacillota > Bacilli > Caryophanales > Bacillaceae > Psychrobacillus > Psychrobacillus sp. FJAT-21963. The sequence continues at coordinate 666,566 of NZ_LJIY01000002.1, forward strand.
CATCTCCTGTATATTCAATTCCTCCTCTCTGATAGAGTTCCTCCTCAGTTACTTCATATATGTAATGTACTTTCCATAAGTCCCCTTCACCAGTAGCTTTAATAGTTTCTTGATTAGAATAGCAAGCTGTTAAAAGCAATATTGTAAGTAATAAAGTGAGTAAATTTCTCAACATAACTCCCCCTCTCCCCAAATCTAATATTGAATTATTTCTATATAATATCTATTTCAACACGCATCTAAACAATACCTCTTCACTAACCTTGCTTTAGTTGAAGAATAAAAAAGCCTTTACTCCTTCTTGAAATAAAGCTCCGGTAGTTAAATTAGGAGAAACATTATTATGCCTTTTATAAAACACAATCTTCTATTCAAATTTATCATCTAATTTCGATTTTATTTCTTCTAATAATTTATACTGCTTATCTTGTTTCTCTAAAATCCTATCTGTTAATTTTTCTAACGTTTTTGTAATAGACCATAAAAAAATCCATAAAAATAGAATAACTCCTAAGGCATCTATAATAAGCACCACCCTTTGCTTTTTACTTAAAACTGATTAGCTAATTCAATGTATTTGATCAACTAAACTGCCTGTTGAATAAGTTCAACAAAAAGAGCATAAATTCTGCTGGCGTATTTATACACATCTTCCAATCATTTTCAATAATTCATCTTAATACTAACCGTTCTTTTGAAAGATCCACTAATAACCCTTCATCTATGCTTTCTTATTAAACTTAACTGCCCCGTTAGTGAAGTAATCGATCCTAGAAAAAAGTATTATTTATCTCTATCATTACTTTGACTATCCTTTATCGTTTTTGCCATAGCAAAAAAAACAATTATTATTAATATAGTACAGAATACAATTATAGATGACATATACTTATCACCTCTCTCATTTTTGAGTATTCTTTGTATTATTTTACCATATAAATAAAAACTTGTTAAACTAAACTTCTACGTTAGTTTAAGCGTAACTTTTAACAATAAATCGCCGAAAACCACTTGATTTTTTGGACGTAAAAATAGACCATCGAATTGATGGTCTTGTTCAACTAAAGCAACCGTTACTTTAAGTACATTTATTCACAATCTTTATATTGATAAAATAATTCTTATCTCTAAGAAACCTTAGAGGTTAGATGATTTTAATCAAACGTTAAAACACATTATCAATCTTTTTATAAATGAACAAACTATATAATAAATAATCACTCTTTTTTACAAAGCTACACTATGAATCCACACTTTAAATAACAGATTCTAAACAAAATATCTTTAGTGTCAATCAAATATCGTTTCTTTTTCAGGGTTCCTCAAATATTCGAAGAGGGTTTTAATTTGTGATTCAGTATTCCTATTAGTAGAAAGCTGCGGTAAATTGTGTTCCGAAAAAAAATTAATATTATTCGTCTCCGTACCCAGAGTAGGTTTCCCTCCAATAATTTCACACATTATAAATATCTTATAATAATGATAAGCTTCTGGAGGATGAGAGTGTTTATTTTTATCCAATAATGCAATTAATCTAATCGGTATTACATCAAAACCAGATTCCTCTTTTATTTCCTTCACAACATTCTCAGAGGGAGATAGCCCTATATCGCAAAATCCACCTGGTAAAGCCCATTTATTATCAATATTTTCTTTTACCATTAAGATCTGATTATTTTTAAAAACCACACCACGAACATCAACTTTTGGAGTTTGGTAACCAGTTTCATTTGTAAATAAACCCCTTAATTTATCCATATCAAGTTCAGTATGTTCTGCCATAATTTCTATACTAATTTTTCGTAATTCTTCATAACGTTCAATATCATAAATATCTTTAGAAAAGGCCAATCCGGACTGGGACAAAGCCTGAATTCTTTTTGCCCACTCTAACCATTGTTTACTCATTTAGACACCTACTTTGAAGGAGATTTTAAATTCTTTTATTCTTTTTATTGACCATTTTAACGACTTTTAGTAGCGTCTATTATAACATTTCTTATTGAACTAACCTGCCCCTTTAGTTCAATAAGAAAGGAGCAGTCTAATACCGCTCTTTGATTTTCAACTAAAGCATCCGGTGGTTGAATTAGATTTTATTCCCTCGAGCTTTTAAATAAATACATTCCAACCGAACCAAATACACTAGTTACAGCAATTACAGTGACAGCAAAGATAACTTCTGAAGTTGAATGAGGTCTATTAGTCAATAATCCAAACCAGAGTAGCTCAATAAATAATATAAGCCCCCATAATATGAAGAATGCTTTCAATATATCGTGCTTCAAACTATCATCATCCCCCAAAAAATAATAATCCATCTTCAACTAACCTGCCGCGTTTGTTCAATAAGAAAAAAAGTCACCCGTATGTAAGAATACATCATTCAAATCTAATCAACTAAAATAGCACCATCAGAAATTGTTATAAAGTTTGCATTAAAACCGATTATACAGATTCAGAAAGCTATTATTTTCTATTACAGTTTTTTCTTCAGCTATTGTTACAGAATTTTCATTGTTTCCTAACACTAAGGTAAAAGTCGATATACCAATAAGAAGTGCCATGGCAAGGATACTATACATGTAAGTTCTTTTTTTTCATAAGCCAACTCCTTTCACCAAGTCTTTTAATAATAATTTCTTTTATCCATTACTGTTTCGATTTTCCATTCCATAATTCCTGCTAATTGAACTAAACTGCTATGTTAGTTGAAGTAGGAATGTTTGTACTTTTTTTAAGCGCTATTTTGAACTATAAGTGTTATAAACTCCCAATTTCTCAATCCTTAACATAAGAAATTGGACTTTTATCGTTACTTCAGAAAAGCACCCGTTTTTTGAAATACAAGAGTTAATCAAGTGTTTTGGTAAAATATAGAAATATAGTGCACTTATTCTACTGATTCCTCTAGTAGATTTGTAAAAAAACGTAAGGAAAAAGGTCAAATTTCGTTAACACAAACTTCATTAATCTATAAATATATCTACATATTAGTTTAACATCCATTTTCTAAAATAAATTTGAAAGATATTTTAGATAGGAGATGGAGAAGATGAGCAAAAAATTATTAATAGGTACAGGAGTGGCTTTATCGTTAATATTCAGCCCATTCAGTCAGGCGTTTGCAGTAGAACAAACAGTAGGTGAAAGAAAACAAGTTGAAAATGTAGCACACCGTGGTGCAACAGGTTATGCTCCTGAAAATACGATTGCTGCTTTTGATCTAGCAGTTGATATGAAAGCCGATTATATTGAAATCGATGTGCAAAGAAGTAAAGATGGTAAATTAGTATTGATTCATGATACAACAGTTGATCGTACAACAGATGGAACGGGAAAAGTAGGAGATTTAACATTTGAACAGCTTAGAAGTCTTGATGCAGGTAGTTGGAAAGGGGAACAATTTGTAGGAGAACCTATCCCAACATTTGAAGAGATTCTTGATCGCTACCATGGAAAAATTGGAATTTTAATAGAATTAAAGGCTCCAGAGCTTTACCCTGGTATTGAAGAACAATTAGCAGAAGTATTAAAAGAACGAAATCTCGATAAACCACAAAATGAAAAAATCATTATTCAATCTTTTAACTTTGAATCAGTGAAAAGAGTGGACCAGCTTCTTCCTCAAGTTCCAGTCGGTGTATTAACTTCTAACCGTGCAGATACAACATTGGAAGCTTTACAAGAATTTTCAACATATGCGGATTGGTTTAACCCAAGTTATGGAATTGTGACAGAAGAAGTAGTGAATCAAGTTCACTCTCAAGGAATGCAAATTGGTTCATGGACAGTACGTAGTCAAGAAGCAGCAGACTTCTTATTCGAAATGGGCGTTGACGCGATCATTTCTGATTATCCGGATTATGTAGATCCTAGAAACTAATATTACTGTAAAATAGTTTAAGAAAAGGGGTATTTGCTACTCCTTTTTTTGTTTGGATTTTTGTTGTTGGTTTTTTGATAATGGTTATCAGAGGTTATTGGATAATGATTTAAATGACTTGAGATTATGAAGTTCTGTACTTAAACTTACTTTAAGTATTAACTCTCACAATCTCTCCTAAACTTTAAGGTAGAGTTGTTATTTGTGTATCTAATTAATTAACGTTCCTCATAACATATAGGGTGATATAGACTAAACCTGCTTCGTTAGTTCAATAAGAAATAAGAGCAGCGTAGGCAGCTTAACGATTTTAGACTATAGCACCCTGAAATTTTAATCTATACCCCCTTCAACTAACCTGCTGCGTTAGTTGAAAATGAAAAATGCCCTACTCCCTCTGGACGTAAAGCACCCGTTACTATAAATATATTATTTTACATAACTAAAAAATTATTTTTCCCTCTATTTAAACAGGAATCTGTTGTTAATCATAAGTTTAGTGCCTTGCATCTAAAAGTAATTTTATTTCTATTATTTGTTCTGTGTGTCGCTGTTCATGTAAATGTATCTGTTCAATCCATTGGTCAAGTGGTAATTCACCTAAGGCAGGATGCTTAAATGACTTTTCCTCCAATATCGATTTATCCTCTATTGTATTAAGGAAAGTCAAAAATTTTTTTCTCGAATCGTTTAACAAATCAAGGATTGACTGAACTTCAAATGGTTCTACATCTGGATCAACGATTTCGGGAGCGTTAAACTTTTTCGTTCGATCCAATATAAGATGAACGTTTTTACGTTCTGTCTGTGTATTATCAACCTTTTTTAATCCCCATTCTATAGCCTTTATTGTTGCCTGTTCCACTAAAAATAAGTGATGACAAACTTGTGCTATACTCCACATATCCATACCAAGCCTACCATTAAATTGAGAATAACTTAATGAAGTAATCTCCTTTACTAAGTTATTTCTCGTTTCATACAGTTTGTCATTTACTAAATTAATCATGAAATTCTCCCTTCACCAGAAAGTAAATATCTAGGTTCCTATTCTATTTATATTCTCCATGACGAGAAGTATTCTTTGAGTATTATTTTACTATCCTGCTTTCGTTAATATTTTCCTTCTCAAAAGCAACTTCTTCGTTACTTACATAAAAAAAGTCATCGATTGTAGAAACACACCTTTCTCATAATAAGGAGCGGTTAACCACTCTTCAATATCACATATATAACCAAAGAATTCTTCTTGTAGTGACTCCTCCATTGAAAATTGGTATAACCCATTAATTCACTGCTTCGTTAGTTCGATTAGTATTCGACAGGGTTTCAACGCTATAGATCTTTCTTTTATTTCGGAGTTTTTTTCGAAACTATAAAAGGTTGAGTCCTTAAAACTTCTTTTCCATTTTCTGAGACAATAACTCGCACTTCTTTACCATCTATAATTCTTAATGGGTTCTTCATTGAAACATATAGTTCTCCTTGCTCATTAGGCTGAAATAAAGTTCCCCCAACCATAGTTCCAAATCGTATCTCTACATTTTCTTCAGGTCCAAAAACAACTCCTCCATTATTAGCTCCTCCAAGTGAAATTTCATAGTTTGAAGTTGGTTTTAATCCTTTTGCTAATACAATTACATCAATAATTCCATCATCAATCGTACTGTCATCGATTGCCTCAAATGCAACAGTTACTCTACCTGTTCCATCTTCAAAGGGTATATCTTCTGCCATATAAGCTCCGACTTCTGTAATACTTGCTCCATTTGAGCATCCAGTTAATAACAGTCCAAAAACTAACAAATTGATAATAAAACTACGCATAAGTATCCCCCAATATTGATTAATACACTTTATTCCTCTTGTCAGTAGAATTCCTTTTTAAACTAACCTGCACCGTTAGTACAATAAGGATTGTAATTAGTTGTATTTAAAAATGCTAATGAAATAATCTTCTTCGGGAAAATCACCTAAATACTCGAACCTATTATTCAAATAGTAACCTTTTAACTTCTCATTTCCAGCCCAACAGTCTAAATAAATAGTCTTCATTCCCTCAATTGCAAAAGAACGGGTAAAGTCCGTTATTACTGATCCATAATTATTACCTTGGTATTCTGGTAGAAGGGCAATTTGAAACAAATAATTACTTTTTTATACAAAAAGTACCAACTATTTCCTCATCTAAGAATAATACATACGCATAATTATTCTTTATTTCGCTAATAATTTTATTTACATCCCAAGGATAATCCCACTGGCAAATCCCTTTTTGTTGCAAAGCCAACGTGGCCTTATTTAATACATTCACCAATTGTTGCCGATCGTTTGACGTGGCTAATCTTATTTTTATCAATTTTTATTCCTTTCATCTACATTATCACGTAAACCACTCGTTAGTTGAATAAGAACGGTAATTCAACTAACCCTCCCATTAGTTTAAGTTTCGGGTTTTGTTTTAGAATACAGATATCCAATCCACGAAACCGAAGATACGATAATAGATAATATCAACAATAATTGTAGCTGTACTATTACCATAAAGGGACTTATTACCAGAATAGTTAAGAACGACAAAATCAATACTACAAGTAAAAATTGATTGCATCTCTTTCTTTTTTCAATGGGAATAAAATAAAATATAGGATAAAAAATAATTGCGCTAATCAACATAACAACGAATATTATGACTAAATAAAACATAATTTTCCCCCTGTTTATATTCCTATTAATAAAAATGGATTATTTTTCATTAATTGTAACATTCTATCCGCCCTAATGCTCTTTTCTTATTCAACTAAACTACCTCGTTAGTTAAAAGAAAAAAGAGTTGCCAGAGCAACCCATGTTCTTACTTAAGCCTCCATTAATTTAAGAAGTAATTACTTTTCCAGAGTTTGAAAATTTAAAGATTCCTATTATCAAACAAAACATACTAAATGTCCAAATGATTCCTGCAACCCCTATTTGAAATGAATTTTCTTCAGATGCCATTACGTGTTCATAATCAAAAGAAATAGCCTTTAAGAAAAAATATACTGCAACTGAGAATAATATTAGATGCAATAGTGTCCAGACATATGCAGAACTATTATTTTTCTTTTGTAACCAAAGTAACAATAAAGTTAAAATTGCAATCCCCATTACAACAGAAAAGCCTCCAATTAACAGTTCGAAAACACCTTCTTCTAATGGCATAAGAAACCCCTCTTTCAGATATTTTTAATATTGGTACTTATATTTACTTAAACAAACTTATTGAACTATCCTGCTGTGTTAGTTGAAGAGTAACATTTATCAATGGATCGTCGAAACCAAATTGATGTTTGGGACATTTAAATAGGCCATCGAAATAATGGTCTTGTTTAACTAAAACACCCGTTAGTTGAACAAGAAATTTTTAATTTTTTATCTCTATTTTTTTTGCTCCAGCTTGAGAAGGATATGATTCATTAATACCACCTCAACCCATACATCCACTTTGTGACCTATCTTTAAGCTACTTGTATCTTTATAACTTAGGAAGATAAGTGAAATCCTTTCATTATCCAACTCCTGAATTTCGCCAATTGTTTTATCTTTAATTTCTTCATATTTTTCCGAAGGAATTTCTTTAGCAACCAATATTCTTCCTTCTTCAACTTCTAGTATATAACCTTCTATTTTTAAATACTCTTCTGTCGATGTAGCTTCATTTTCTGTACATCCAGTTATTATATTAATTTTATACCATCCTTATTCAACTAACCTGCCCGTTAGTTTAAGTGTAACATTTCAAAATGGATTTCTGAGATCTACTTGAAGTTTTAATAAAAATAAGACCATCGCAATGATGGTCTTGTTGAACTAACTTTAATTCACCTATAAACCAAAAATCTCTTTTATAAATTTTCCCATCGTTCAGAGTAGGACGGTGTTGAAATAAAATTGTTTAAATATTGATGTAAAATACTTCATGGCACTTAAAAATATAGCAATAAAGTCGTTTAAGTCCAAAGGTTCTTCAACAATTGCGCCCTATTTTTGAAATAATGCTTATTAACCTAATCATTAGAATAACGTTCTAATAGTTTCTTTTTATGTGACTGAAACACTTCGTCTAGAGGGATATTGTACTTGTTTGCAATCACAATTAAATTACCTAATACATCCCCTAATTCTTCAGTTAATTCCTGTTTATTTTCCTCATAAGAACCCTGAACTTCATCGGGTCTATCCCTACCAATCTCAAGGGCTCTTATAGCTCGTGCAACTTCTCCCGTTTCTTCTGCTAGAAAGCCAATACGAATAAAAATGTCTAACTCAGACCAGCCCCTACTTTCATAATAATCCTTTACCCATTGTTGAAATTCAGTGACATTCATTTTATCTAACCTCCAATTTCAATATTTTAAGTTTAACAAATAAATGAAAGTTTTATATAATCTTTAATGGTGATTATTTAGGAGGCGATATATTGAAAAAATTAGCCGTATTTTGTGGATCGAGTAATGGAGCATCTGATGTCTATATAGAAGGTGCAAAAAAACTTGGTAAAGAACTAGCTAAACGAAATATTGCACTTGTTTATGGTGGAGCGAGTGTTGGAATTATGGGTGCTGTTGCAGATTCACTTTTAGAAGAAGGAGGATATGTAATAGGTGTTATGCCAAGTTTTCTAGAAAATAGAGAGATTTCCCATAAGAACTTATCAGAGTTGATCATCGTAGATTCTATGCATGAGAGAAAAGCAAAAATGGCAGATTTGGCAGATGGATTTATAGTTTTACCTGGTGGGCCAGGAACTTTGGAAGAGTTCTTTGAAATTTTTACGTGGGCTCAATTAGGACTTCATCAAAAACCATGTGGTCTATTAAATATTAATCATTATTATGATCCTCTTATCGCTTTATTTAATCATATGTCAGAGGAACAGTTTTTACATAAAAAGTACCTTACTATGGCATTAGTCGATAATGAACCAAAAGGAATACTTGATAAATTTAATATATATGAACCACCAACAGTAAAAACTTACATTACTGAAAAACAGATCTAATAGACCAAAACGGATTAAGGTTAATTAAACTTAATCTGTTATTTCTTAAACTGACGCTCCTTTAGAGCAAAAAAAAGCCACCAATTTGGCAGCTTAATCTTCAACTCAAGCGCCCTAGATTTGACTGCGGTTATACCTCGGAAGATTTAAGTGTACTTAGTCCTTATACTTTTGAGCCAATTTTTCCAATAAATTTTGTGCTAACTGATTTTTTTCTTGACATGATACTTCCCTCCATTGCGTTGTATCAGCAATTGAAAAGCATCTAAACAAAAAAAGTTCCTATGTTTGTACAAAACTCGTACAAATATAGGAACTCACTAATTTTTCTTATGCCCTCGGCAGAATTCAAACGAACTTCTTTAGAACCGGAATCTCTCGCGCTATCCATTGTAGTCCATCATGTGTCAATTCCCGAGTAAAACTATTACATCAAGTGATTTAGAGACTTTTAGCTAAAATCACTGCGTGTTATTTATGCAAACATCGGACCATCTAATACGCCATCACTCTTTAGGATGAAGAAATACCAGGATTTTACCATCCTGAGCGTCTTTAGAATAGCGTTCAGCTTCATCATCTGGGACTCCAATTTCCATAAGAGCATGCTTTAATCCGCCAGCACCAGAGCTGGCCCCTACGACTGCTCCTCCAATTGTTGTAATAATGGGACCTGCAGTCAACACAGCACCAAATCCGGGAATCAATACAGTGGATAACCCTGCTATCACGCCAGCTATACCAATTGCTCCTCCAGTTACAGCTCCAGCAATGGCTCCATCCTTAGTGGAGGGTTTTACTTCCTGTGTGATTTCCGATAGTTCTTTTGTATTTTTAGCAATAACTGAAATTTCCTCAGTTGTATAGCCTTTCTCTTTTAAGTCTTCAACAACTTCAGCCGCTTGTTGTTCATTTTCGTATACGCCAACAACATGATTCTTCATTAAAAATTACCTCCTATTTGCTTCAGCTATGTATTCTTTACCCGTTCTTTAGTTTTACTAGACACATTTCACCTTCAAGCTTCATTCATTTTAGAATTCCCTCCTATCTTGCGGTTCCCGGAATATTGTTTACAAACACATGCACTTATTTAAAAATAGAAAAAGATCTCCTTCCCTCTCCGTAGAGGAGTTTAAAACAATTAAGAGATAATTAGCATAATGATAGGAACAAGTTCGGAAAAGTCCATTCCTCTAATTTATAGTTGTCTTTATAATATTATTATCCTCAAAACCCTAATAAGCAGATTATTGGAATCAATAAAATCAGCAACATACTAGAGGGCTCTTTTTCTTTCAAGTCCCTGAACATCTTTCAAACAGGAATGCTGCCACGATAGCCATCCATGCTTTGGACGTAAAAATAGACCATCGAAATGATGGTCTTGTTTAACTAAAGCACCCGTTAGTTTAATAAGAAAAGAGACGCTTGTTAAACAATCGCTCCCGTTAACGGAATTGTGAAAAGCATCTTAATATGAGTATACTTTTAACAAGAAATCCTTTTGTGACTAACATCTTAGCAAACTATATGAACCTTACGAAGATATAACGCATTTCTTATCATAACAATGCGCCCAATTTTCTTACCTATTTTTCCCCCATCAATTTATACCATTTCTTAAAAATAAACCTGCTTAATTCAACCCAAACCCAGCTATATGCAAAAGAAAAAATGTAAATAAACCCCATAACCTTTAATGAAAGAGATGTACTAGCGATAGGTCCTAAAACAGGGAAATGGACAATATATAGAAGAAAACAAATTCCACTCATTAATAATACAGACGTAAAAACTATAATGTAAATTCGTCTTTTTAAAATAAGAAGAGCTATTCCAATTCCTAAACCTACTATCCCTGTTGTAAACGGGAAAACAAAAGATTCGCTAGGTTGAATCAGAGTCAGTAAAAAAAACGTTAAAACGTAACTTTGAAGTCCAAAGGGGATTGATATAATAGTACAAATCAAGATAGGGAGAGTGGCAAAAGGACTGATTAAATAACCAATCCCTGGGAGAAAGTTTCCGGTTGACTGCAGGATAGCTGCAAGTGCTGAAAAAATGGCGGCTAATACGAGCTTTTTAGAATAAGAAAACGTTTTAAAATAATGGTGGAGCTTGTATGATTCATGTGATAAAACGCTAAACAATTCATGAGTTCCCCCTTCTCTTCTTACAACACATAAGCTTTATCCTTTTCGGTACAAAAGAAACTTCACACAAATCGCATTTATATATCCAATAGCCATCATTACATCACTTATACCTACTAATATCACTAAAAAAGAATAGAAAAATAATCATATTTCGAGTGGTAATTCAGAGTATACAGCAGTCATTTCAATTGAATACAACTACTCAGTTCCTCCATATTGGATTCAGGTTTTAGTTAAGACGATATCCATACTATTTATTGACTGAAGACAAAGAAGAGATTGTTCTATATATGTTTATATTATTAAGTATATTCCCGAAATTTCCCGGGGCCTAGTTTGATACTAATAGAACAGTTCTAATCATATTCTTATAAAAAAACAATAAGAAGGAGCATCAAGTTAATTGTTAAATGTAAAGGTTAGTTTACGACCCATGGTAAGTAAAATAAATTTACCCACTGTTTTAAAAACAGCAATACTTCCGGGTGACTCAATTGAAAGATTATTTATTGCAACCCAGGTAGGAGAGATCTTTTACATTGGAAACGGAGTTATAAGGACTTTTTTAGATATTCGCCCGCGAATCATAAAACTAGGGGTTTCTGGTGGTGGATATGATGAACGAGGATTGATAGGGCTAGCGTTTCATCCCGAATTTCATTATAACGGTCTGTTTTATCTTCATTATTCTGTAGCTGGTACACAAGGTCCAAGTGCTCTTCCTAATTCAGAAGCTGCAGGACGAGGCCAAGATGGTCTTCCTGAATTTTTTCAGCCTAATCCATGTGACCCCAGAACCTTAAACCTAAAGTGGATTAATAGAGAAACTCAATTTGATCATATTGATACTGTTGAGGAATGGATTTTACAATCGAATGGTCAACCTCAAAAACGGCGGGCATTACTTAATTTAAGAAGACCATTTTTTAATCATAATGGTGTCAATAGCTTAAACTTTTCACCTGAAACAGGAAAACTTGTTTTAACAACCGGAGATGGTGGATCAGGCTATGATCCATTTAATTTAAGTCAGGATGATATGGAAATCGCGGGTAAAATAATTGAAATTGATGTAGCTAATAATACATTTATCGGTAATCCACCCGTAGTCACACGTTTTAATGAACTTCCCGTACCTATTCAGGAAACACTAACGGTAATTGCAAAAGGGGTTCGTAATATACCTGGTATTTCATTTCATAGGTTTTATAATCAGTATATCAAATATGTGGGAAATGTCGGCCAGGATTTAGTAGAGTCGATTTTTTCATTCGTTCATTATAAACCAATACCGCTTACTCAACTTATTCAAGCTTCTTTAATGAAATCTGAAACTGAAAAAGAAGGATTTATTAACTTTGGCTGGCGAGGATGGGAAGGTACTTTTCCTACTTCGATTATAAGGGGCTGCTCTGCCAATCCGACTTTGGAAGAGAAAACAATTGCTTATTACAATGATACAGTAAAAAATTCATTCAGGCGTCTTCAACCTTTAACTAGTTATTTTCATAAAGATCCACGACCCGATAAGTTTGGAGGAACTGCACTTACAGGAGTGCAAGCCTATTTGGGGAATGGAATCCCCGATTTAACGGGCAGCGTTGTGTTTACCGATTTTGCCCGGGATGAAGGATCTCAACCACCGGTTAGAGGGGTTTTAGCTTATACTAGGGTAAGAACAGATGGTAAACCAAATGATTTTAGTGTTATTCAAACCGATTATAATTTTGGTTCTCAATCAGCTTATTATGTTAGCTTAGGAACGAATCTGGATCAAACTAGACTATATTTAGGGGTTTATGGCTCTATGAATGTGACTGATTTTAACCAAGGTACTGTTTTTGAAATTGTTCCATGATTCATAACTATAAAATTCGACTTAATACCAGATAAATCTCTTTCCTAGATTTAATTGAACCGAAATTTAAAACAAGATTTAGGGATATATGGAATTACGATAATGATTAACCATCCATTTGTCTCTCCCATAATTGCTCCCAGTACCCACCACGAACCATTAAGCCTAATAGAAGAGATTTAAAGACATATGTTGAAAATAACTAAGTTTTAAAGTTCCTCTTTAACCCTTATATAACCATGAATATAAGAATCCATTTTGAAAAAAGATTGTTCAAAATGGATTCTTTCGTTGTGATTTAGTATTCATTCTCCATAAAAAAACTTGTTTTTTATTGTTCCTTCTTCAACTAAAGCTCCCGTTAGTTGAAGAAGAAATTAATTAACTTGATCTCTAGAATGAACATCATAAAAGTTGTTTGTTCCATTTTTCCTTTGTGTAAAAGTTTTTAAATCTAAAAAACAAGAATATAGCCCGAACTAACAAGTCAATGGCTATAGATAACCAGACCCCTGCTATTCCCATTTCAAGTTGGATTCCTAAAATATATACTCCTAACACACGGATAAACCACATTCCAATCGCAGTACTATACATCGGACTTTTTGTGTCTCCCATCCCTTGTAATGCACCAGCTAATATTAAACCTACTGCTAAAGCAGGTTGTGCAAAAGCATCTATTCTAAGTGCTGTTACAACCATATCAGTAGCTACCTTATCATTCGTGAACCATGTGGCCATCCATGGAGATAGGAAGAATAAAAATAACCCTCCAAAAGACATTATTATGATTCCGATCCACGTTGTTAATAAACCAAACTGGTAAGCTTCCTTATGACGATTTGCCCCAATACTCTGCCCAACTAAAGTCGTTGCCGCTATTGCCAGACCATAACCAGGCATATATGAAAACATTTCTATATTACCTGCTATCAAATGAGCAGCATACGTTTCAGTCCCGATTCGAACGATGAGTCCAAAGTATAGCACCTGTCCTAACCGCATAATAAGTCGTTCAGCAGCAGCAGGAGTAGATAAATTTAAAATTGGAGATATATATTGAGTATCTTTGAATGTATTCTCAAAAAGAGAGAAACTGAGTTTTGATTTTCTTATGGAACGATATAAGGCAATTGTCCCTAATATCCGTACTATAACTGTTGCGATCGCTGCCCCTGCCACACCTAAGCCAGAGAAATTTAAAATGCCAAATATTAAGACATAATCTAAGCCAATATGGATGACGTTAATCCAAACACTTACTTTCATAGGAGTTTTCGTATCCCCGGCAGCCCTAAGAATGCTTCCAAAGATAAACATGAGTGAAATGAAAACAGAAGGTACAGCTACAATACGGAAATAGGTTATACCATCTTTTAGTACTTGTGGGTCTGCACCCATAATCTTTAGAAGTGGTTCTGCAAAAAAGTAAGAAATTATTCCAAATAAGATTCCGCTGATTATTGAAATCCATGTAGATTGTTTTGCAATTGACTTAGCCTTAGCAAAATCTCCAGAACCTACACTTCGTGCGATGAGAGAAGAAGTCCCTACACCAATTGCCATGAAGATAGCTATATAAACCGCAATAATAGTGTTTGCAATACCAACAGCTGTAACTTCATTCAATCCTAACCGAGCAACAAAAAGTGTATCCACGAAACCAACCACAGTCTGCAATACATTTTCGATTATCGCTGGAATAGCTAAAGATAAAATAATCCATACCTTCTGTTTGGTTGATTGATCTTGAACCGTGCCATTTGAGGACATTTGCCGTCACTTCCTTAATAAATTTAAAAAGAATAATAGAAATATAGCTTTTAGGGACTGTTTATCAGAGTCTTTTCCCAACTATCCTGCCTTGTTAGTTATTTTAGCTATTTCTCATTTGCATTTCTTTTTAATGGAATCAACCTGCTGCGTTTGTTCAACTAAAGCACCTGTTAGTTGAATAAGGTCATTTCTTTTTGCGTAGTTCTAATCCCAATAATTAAAGATAATGTCTCCAATTATTTCAGGCTTCAAATAAGCTATTTGTTTCAATTCATCACTATTAAATTCATTGTCATTTTGTACAATTCTCTTTTTAGAATCTAACCTTAGTATTACAGGTGCATTCAGTTCCTTTGTATCCAGAACATTATAGAAAGGGCTAAACTGTTTAAATAACTCAGGTTCATCAATAAAAATAATCTTTCCATATTCCACATCAATAGCAAAAGCCATAAATGGATAATGTACATTAAGTAATATATGCAAATGTTTATTAAAAATTTTAGCTTCAACATCAAAAAAATTAGCGGTTACCTGTGGTTCTTTAAAATCCAACACATCTCCACCAATACTGCTAATAATACTAAAACATTTCTGTTTAAATTGTTTTTCATCAATTGTTGGTAGTTTATTATGTTCTGCACTATAAAATCCAGTTACTCCATTAGGAAGCTTCATTAAGTAACCTCCGTCATTTAAATTTTTTATAGCCTATATTCTCTATTCCCTATTGAACTAACCTGCCCCGTTAGTTGAAGAAGGAACTTTTTCAATTGCAATTTTAATATATAACTACATAATTAAAGATTGGTATAATAGTTATAAAATTTCATATTTTAAACTAAGTCTAAATATGAATGAAAGAGGTAGAAGTATGGATCTATGGATAAATGTTCAAACTCTTATTTGGTTGTTTCCTATTTTATTTATTTTTCATGACTTCGAAGAAATTATAATGGTAGAAAATTGGCTAAATAAGAATAGACACGAAGTTTATAAAAGATTACCCAAAAAATTAGCCGAACGAGTAGTTAAACAATTTTCCATGTCCACTGCACAATTTGCTTTTGCAGTATTAATTATATTTTTATTTGTTAGCATTTCTACAATTATGGCCAATCAATACTTAACTCACGGAGCATTTGCTAATATCTATCTTTTTACAGCAGTAACATTAACTTTTTTCATCCATGCATTTACCCATATTGGACAAGCAATATTTTTCCGTTCCATAACTCCAGGAGCCATAACGTCGTTAATAATCATTCTTCCATACAGTTTAATGTTATATAAAGCTTTGTTAGTAAATGAAGTCATAACGTGGAAGATTATTATTATAAGTCTACCTTTTGGTTTTTTTATAATTCCTCTTGTTTTATTTGCTCATTGGTTAGGGAAAAAAGTTATATAAAANATAAAATATATAATCATTATAAATTGAATTAATTTTTAAAAGTCACCTTAGATGGTTTTTAAATTTAGAAAAATTTGATTGCTAAAATCTACTTTTTGTTTTGGGGGTAAAAATAGACCATCAAAATGATGGTCTTGTTTCACTAAAGTACCCGTTAGTTGAACTTGAACATCAACTAACTTATTTCATTTACAATTCACTTTATCTTTTTATCATCTTTAAATTATCTAGAGGTAAAAATACAGTTTTTGCGGTACCCAATATTTTATCCTTCGAAACAAATCCAACACTCGGATCTCTGCTATCTGTGCTGTTACGACGATTATCTCCTAGTACAAAAAAGTATCCATCTGGCACAGTTAATTCACCTAAATATTCTTCTAATGTAAAGTCTCCTGTAAGTGTACCATTGTCTATCAAAGCTTTTTTATATTCCTCTAAGTAGGGTTCTTCGTACCTCTCACCGTTAATAAAAAGTTCATCGTTTTCATAAGCGATGTGGTCACCAGGAATACCAATAATACGTTTGATATAATTAGTATCTTCTTTTGCTTCAAATACAATCACATCAAATCTTTCATACTCCATCAATTTTGGTCCAATTTTATCCACTACTACTCTGTCACCATTTTCAAATGTGGGCATCATAGAAGCACCGTCAACTACAATAGGTGTAAATAGGAAAAATCGAATACCACATGCAAATAAAATAGCAATTCCTATTGTTTTTGCCCATTCCAATAATTCATTTTTTTCTTTTGCTTTTTTCACGCTCAACACCTCTTTCTCTTTTAAACAATTAGCATTTACTTGAATAACTCATCAAATTAGCTTATTCTACCTCCCTTTAATAATACCTGCTAGTTAAACTAAACTGCTGCGTTAGTTCAATATTAAAAAATGAGCTGTCTAAAGCAACTCGTGTTCTTCAGTTAAAGCACCCATTAGTAGAATAAGACCTTCTTAATCGTTATTAAACTCTTTTAAATCCGCTATTTTGTATTGTTTTTCTTCTTGTTCATTATTATTGTCAGTCCACGAAACTGTAAGCTTTGCATCACTAAACGCTTTCTTAATATCCTCTTCAGATAATCCTTTTGCGTAATAAACAAGTTTATATTGATATTCCGCAAAGTTTTGAGATGCATTATCTTGTGATGAAGCACTTCCATACCAATAACGGTCAATTTCATCTATGCTATTTAGCGTTTTTCTCCAATCTTCAAAACTCTCAATTTGTCGATTAGTCACAGCATCTGTGTGTTTCATATTAAATGTATATTCAAGTACCTTAAAATCTTCTTGTTTTGGTTCAATTAAATCTTTAGTGGCACCAACTTTACTGTATTCATCACCACTGATTGAAGAAACTTTTACTTCAATTTCTATTAAAGGTTCTTCATTATTACAGGCTGTTAATAATAGAAAAAAGAAACATACGAATAACAAACTTAATTTTTTCATACTTACACCCCCTCAAATACATCTATTTCAGTATTATTTTATTTAACTATTCGACATAAAAAAACAATACCTAATGATGGTCTTGTTTAACTTAAAGCACCCGTTAGTTGAATAAGAAAAGTGAAGCTTATTCCACAATTTCGCCTGATTCAGGAATAAATTATCGCTGCATAATTAGAGAATTAAGTGGTGTGTCGCTCCGATAATAAACATACAAAAGCCGATTAATGAAAGTAATATCCCCAAGTAGAAAGGCCAAGGATTATCTTCTTTTTCTTTATCAAAAGTAAATAGGGTCACTATGCAAAAGATAAGAGTAATAACGGGAATAAAGCCGTATTGCGGTCCGAAAGTGAATGCAATTCCACCCAAAATCAATCCTATAAGCCCATAGGGATTTTGAGTTGAAACTCTGTGTATGTATTCTTCTTCTTTATAGGATAGATCTTCCATTTTATCTCCCCATAAATCGATTTCTTTCATTCTGTTTAGGAATTCAATTATTTTTTTAAATGTTTTCATACATTGCCCCTAACTGCACCGATAGTTGATCACAATTTATACAACACTCTTAAACTAACCTACTTCTTTACTTGAATACGTTTGAAACGAATCGAGGTTCCATTTTTAAATTAATTTTCCATTTGCTTGTTAAACTAAACTGCTTCGTTAGTTCAATAAGAAAAAGAGTTGCCTAAGCAACCCATGTTCTTTAACTATAGCACCTGTTAGAGTTACCCCTGACGTAACTTCTTAAGGAACATTATTTGAAACAGATTTTATTAATCAAAAATACTAAAAACTAAATTTAGTTATCACCTTTATTAATTTCTTTTAATACTTTCGCAGGTACTCCTGCAACAACCACATTTTCTGGAACATCCTTAGTAACCACTGCTCCTGCAGCCACAACAGAATTGTCCCCTATTGTAACACCCGGTAGAATTGTTGCGTTTGAACCAACCCATACATTTTCGCCAATTATAACTGATGAGGGATATGTTGTGTTTCTTGTTTCTAATGATAACCCATGATTAAGTGTAGCAATCGTGACATTCATACCTAACATTGATCCATTTCCAATACTAATTCCACCTCTATCTTGGAAAGAACACCCTGTATTAAAAAAGACATTTTTTCCAATCGTGATATTTTTACCGAAGTCTGTATAAAATGGAGGGAAACACATAAAAGTGGAATCAACTTGGTTACTTGTCAGTTCGCTAAAAATCTCCACTATTTCTTCTTTGGAATGATATGATGTATTCAATTTCATAGTAATCCTTTGGGCTTCATAACTACACTTGGTTAAAAGAACGTGAAGTTCCTTATCCTCACCTGAAATTGGATTGCCTTTCTTACAAAAAACTATAAAATCTTTCATGTCCATTATTAAAAACCACCTATCTTTATTTTCAAAGCAATTTAACACTAAAAATTGTTTGGTTATCTTTTGACTTATTCCAACCTTGAAGCAACTAATATAAAAGGATGTCCCAAAGTAATACTTTTAGAACATCCTCGTGAATAAAGAAAAATTATTAATTTACGCAAATTACATTGTGCTGATGTCAATAACGAATCGATACTTCACATCGGAAGCTAATAAGCGTTCGTATGCGTAGTCGATTTGATCGGCCGAAATAACCTCAATTTGAGGAACAATGTTATGCTTTGCACAGAAGTCTAACATTTCCTGAGTCTCGCGGATTCCTCCGATCATCGAACCAGCAAAGGAACGGCGATGACCGATTAAGTTAATGACGCTTAGTGATAACGGTTCAGCAGGAGCACCCACGTTTACTAACGTGCCATCAAGATTTAGCATTCCTAAATAAGCATCCAAGTTAATCTTTGCACTTACAGTATTAATAATTAAGTCAAAAGTTCCAGAAAGTTTCTCGAATGTTTCTGGCTCATTTGTTGCATAGTAACTGTCAGCACCTAATTTCTGACCATCGTCTTTTTTCTTCATTGTCTGAGAAAGCACAGTGACGTCTGCACCCATAGCATGTGCAATTTGAACAGCCATATGGCCAAGACCGCCCAAACCAACAACCGCTACTTTTTTACCTGGACCAGCCCCCCAGTGATTTAGCGGTGAATATGTCGTAATACCTGCACAAAGTAATGGAGCTGCAGCGTCTAGTTTAATACTATCAGGAATTCTGAGCACAAAATCTTCCTGTACAACAATGTGTGTAGAATAGCCCCCTTGAGTAGGTTCGCCGTATTTATCAACACCAGCGTATGTTTGGATATTTCCTTTGAGACAGTATTGTTCTTCTCCTTTTTTGCAGTTCTCACATTTACCACAGGAGTCAACCATACATCCGACCCCTACCCGGTCACCAACCTTGTACTTTGTGACCTCTGCACCAATATCTGTGACGATTCCCGCAATCTCATGTCCAGGTACGAGTGGATAGTTTACGGGGCCCCATTCACCATGAGCAGTATGGATGTCGGAATGGCATATGCCTGCATATTTAATTTCGATCAGAACATCATGCAAATCAAGATCACGTCGTTGAATTTCAGCCGCTCTAAAGGGTTTGTCCGGACCGTCAACAGCTCGCGCTTTAGCAGTTATCATAAGTAAAACCTCCTACGAATTTTATATTAACCAAGAGAATGGGCTTGTACTGTTTATTAATGCATAATGGATAATAATGTTCCATTCATTCATTTATCCCACCCAATTTCCCTTGCAACACTATGTTAATTCCTATAGTTAACTCTAGGTCAAGTGATTAATATAATTTTCTACTTCCCTATATGGTGTCTTTGACATCCCGCATATACCATGATAAGATGCCCACATAACCTATAGTTAACTCGAAGTCTATCTACAAAAAAGGAGATTAATGATGAAGACCTATTCTATTAGTGAAGTTGCAAACGAACTGAATCTTACAGTTTATACCTTGCGTTACTACGACAAAGAGGGACTTATGCCTTTTGTAGAACGTACACCTAGCGGAATTAGAGTTTTTAAAGAATCCGATATTGACGCCTTAAAAATAATTGAATGTTTAAAAGCCACAGGAATGCCTATTAAGGAAATTAAACAATTCATTGATTGGTGTTCTGATGGGGATTCTACATTGCAACAAAGATCTAACATGTTTTTAGAACGAAAAGCGATTGTAGAAGCACAAATGGAAGAACTAAAAAAAACAATGGAAGTCATCGAGCATAAATGCTTATATTACAGGACTGCATTAGATGCCGGAACGGAAGATATTCATATAAAAAAGATTGAAATTACTACAAACAATTAACAGAATCACCTGCAATTCACAAGTGTAGATATCAGGGAGTATTTTTATTTTACTGCTTCCTAATTTATATACTTCCTACTTACAACTTTTTTAAGATACGATGATACTTCTTACGTAAAGTATCCTTCTTCTTGAGTGGACTCTAAAGTTTGTATCTCATTTACATATTTTTTTTAATTAATCCTAATTCAACTAAACTGCTGCGTTAGTTTAAGTGTAACATTTCACACTGGATCGACTACATCTACTTGATGTTCTGAGTATAAAACAAGACCATCGATATGATGGTCTTGTTTAACTAAAGCACCCGTTAACTGTGCAAGAATGTTTCCTTGAATTATGCATAATATGCTAATAATTACTTCTCATTACGATGATAGCAGAGTTGAACAACTCCAGAGGAAAACGTTTTTGTATTAACCAATATTAGATTCAACCTCTGGTTTATATCACTGAATAGAGGGTTTCCTTTTCCCAAAATTACGGGATGAACAGATAATCTAAATTCATCAATAAGCCCTAAATTTATAAAAGTCGTAATAAGACTCGCTCCGCCATAAAGCCAAATGTCTTTCCCTGGTCTATTCTTTAATTTATTTACTTCTTCAAAAATATTATCATTTATAAATATTGCTTTATTATCAGTCTTTTTTTGCGTTCTAGATAATACATATTTCCCTTTACTATGAACTGATTTCCAAATTTCTTTTTCAGTATTAGAAACCTCATTCTCTGGAGTGTATTGTCCCCATAAATCATAGCTTTTTCTTCCATATAAAATAGTATCAATCTGATTTAAGAAATTAATGAACCCCATATCAGAGTCCATGATGCACCAGTCAACTTCCCCATTTTTCCCTTCAATAAATCCATCTAAAGTAACCGCTAAATCTAAAATTATTCTTCTTTGATTTCCGTTATTGGACATAGTTTTCCCTCCTTTATATTGTTTTTCTGCCAGACTTGCTTCATATGTCAGACCTTAGTTATCAGCGTAAAGTTCTAATGTATTTAACTAACCTGCTGCGTTATTTTAAGTGTAACATTTCACACCGGATTGCCGAAATATACTTGATGTTCTGGGTATAAAAATAGACCATCGAAATGATGGTCTTGTTTAACTAAAGCACTCGTTAGTTTACTAAGAGTTTTATTTATTACTTTCACTTAATATCGTTTTTGAAAAGACCTGCAATGATTGTGATAATTCCACCTAACAATATTATAAAATAAAAAAGCATTAAAGTTGCTGTTCCTTCTAATCCTTGAAGCACTTTAGTTTCATGTAACAAAGGTAAAGATAACGGATACGTTAAAACCGATAATATCAAGACAATTCCAGTTATTATTCTATTTTTCTTATTCCTTGTAGTTAGGTATAAAGATAAACAAACAATTGCAAGTGCTAGTATTATAAAAATTGCTAATATCATTTTATAAAACCTCCTTCTTATAAACATATTTTACCACTTAAATGAAAAACCTTGTTGAACTAACCTGCTTCGTTAGTTGAACAAGGATAATACGCATTATGTTCCAGATGTGAAACAAAGATTGTTAACGTAGTTTGTTAAACTAAAGGACACCGTTACTTTAAGTGGTTCTAATCAAGAACGTCTCCCCTTTTTCATCAAATGTATGCTTAAAATCAAATGCAAAAGGTGTGGGACCATGCTGAATATAATAGTTGTATCTCTTGAATGCTTCCTCCCAAGAGACATCCGTCATCTTTTCTGTCCACCAAACTACATATGAAAGATGTTTTTCTGGATATGTCTCAATCCATCTGTTTCTATCTCGTACTGCTTGCAAATGCTTGCCTGAATAGGAAAAGCGATATAAGGATTGAAGGTCTCTCCATACTGTTAGTGTAAGAATGGGAGATCCATTACCCTTTATGGTTTCTTCAGAGATAGTGACTCCCTCAGGTGAAAAAGCCTCTATTAGTCCTGATCTATTTGCCTGACGATATACTTCATTTCCAACTTGAAAAAATTCACGAGAGGCAGGGTGATCATAAGGGTGGTAAAGCCTACCAATAGTATAAATTGAAACTAATGCCATAAAGAGCCCTCCATCAATAGTCTTTACCAATATATATTCAAATTGTAAGTAAAAAATCCTTCTTCTACTAACCTGATTCGTTAGATGAAAAAGGATATACATATTATGTACCGAATCTGAACCAAAGATTTTTGGCTTAGCTTGTTAAACTAAAGCACCCGTTAGTTGAAGAAGAATAATTAAAATATATTCCTAATATCTTCCCAACCATATACAAGTTCGGAAAATTTCTTTCCTCCAATCTCCACTTCAACAGTATCTATTTTTCTACGTCCAAGTGATTCATAAATCAGACGAGAAATATTATCTTTTAAGACAAGAACAAGCATAGAGTTTAATCCCATTCCTTTAATTTCATCTATGACTGGTTTAACAAGGGAAATTCCAATACCTTTACCTTGATACTCTTTTGAGATATAGATAGCGTATATCTCTCCATCGTACCCATTATATTTGCTGCTTCTTACTTTACCGCCTTTAGAAAAACCTAGTATTATTCCCCCATGGCTTTCTGCTACAAAAACACCTCCATTGGGAATGGAGTTGGTCCACATTTTTTCACGGCTTTCATACGAAAGACTACTTAAATATTCATCAGAAACTATGTTGGCATATGTTGTTTTCCAACTGTTGACATGTACTTTAGCTATTCCTTCCGCATCGCTTAAAATTGCTTTTCTAATTTTAATAAACCCGTTATCCATTTGTTTCACCCCTCCACATTAACAATAGGAGCTATGTCCTGACCAGCCTTGTTCTACTAAAGCACGATGTTAGTTGAATAACAATCACCTTGTCCTTTCAATCTCAAAAAAAACAATACTTAGTCAAACTGTGCGAAAATTGGTTTTAAGCAATTGGTGAGCTTTTTGTGTATTTAGAGACGTATCAAGAGATAGATAAGGGGCATCTTCTTTAGATTTTATAGTTGGGCGGAGAAGACTATTATTCCATCCAAGTTGTTCCAATCTCTTTTTATAAAACGTATAGTAGCTTTCTTTATGTATGGGTCCAGCATGCAAAATTCCATTAAATTTTATATTAGTCAATTCAATAATCATACTTGATAAATCATTAACATTTACAAAAGTTTTATACACATTTGTCCATGCATCAAATGACTGATTCTCTTTTATTTTCTCGATTATTTGTATGGTTCGTTTTTCAATACCTTGATCCCCATTATTACCATATAGTGGGCCAGTACGAAGAATCACGTGATTTGGATGTTTATTGAGAATTAGGTTTTCTCCAGTATATTTACCGTTCACATAATCAGCTAGGGCTGCTTCTTTAGGCAAGGTACCAATTCGGTCCCTTTCTTTGTAACCACCAATTCCTTCAACAAAAACCGCATCCGTTGATAGAAATATAAGTTTTGTTGCACTCTCTATTTCTGATAATAAATTTTCGAGCCCTAAATTAATTAATTTGGTTTCTTCTTCAGAACTCATAAGTGACCATATAACTACTTCTGGATTTATTTTTCTAATGGCACTTCTTATTGATTGTTTGTTTGTAACATCTACTTGCATAATATTAGAGTTCTCATGTTGAAAACGTGAGGTGCCAAACACTGTTAGATTTTTGTTCTCTGAAGCCAGTTGGAATAAATTCGAGCCCAAAAAGCCAGTTGCTCCTAATATAAGTATTCTCATAAATCTTTCCTTTTTTAGTTTATTTTATTATGTATTCTCCACAACTTAATTGTTTTCCTTCTTGAACTAACCTGCTGCGTTAGTTTAAGTGTAACATTTCACAATGGATTTCTTAGATCTACTTGATGTTTTGGATAAAGAAATAGACCATCAAACTGATGGTCTTGTTTAACTAAAGCACCCGTCTTTTACTAATATTATCTCTTCAAGCCTTTTCAACTTTTCATATTTCTTGTGCTTTTTTTCTCCAGAATAGTAGTTGAATACCGTTGTGGTAAGCATAACATAAATCGAAACAGCTGCCACTGCACAGATAATTGGTACTCACCACAGTACAACTTGCCAAGCCGCGGTGAACTTTGGAAACTGACGGTGAGGGTCATCCTTTTCTGGTCGAACCCAGAACATCCAAATAGTGCTGATTATACATAATGCCTAGGATGTTTCCAAAGGGATCGACCACGGAAGCAGTGATGAACCCCTCGCCGCGCTCTGTGGGTGCCTCGTACTCTTTCGCTCCCATAGACAACAGCTTCTTGAAAATTGCTGTTACATCGTCGACGTGCCAGTACACTACAGCACCTGCCGGTCCGGTCGCTGAACTCTCGGGCGCGTAGCGGCTATCGATTAAGCCCAGCTCATGCTGGTAGTCGCCGAGGCGAAACTCGGCATAACCAGGACGTTCGAAGTATGGTTCGATGCTCAATAGCTCAGCGTACCACCTCTTTGCCGCTACTAGATCATCCGTCCAAAAACTGACTGTGGTGAGTCCTCGTAATGTCTGTGTATTACTCATAATCGATTTCCTCCTTAATGTTGTATATACGTCCAGATGCTAAACTAAATAACATCTTCTGATTAACTTCGATTTACTTACGAATAATCCCTTCTCTTATTCAAGAAAATGGTCCGATTGTTGAATATGAGCTAATAAAGATTCTTCAACTAAACTGCTGCGTAAGCTCAAAAAGAACTTCAAAAAAAGTGCATTAATCCTTTTTGGATCAACGCACCCGTTAGTTGAATTAGAACATTTATCTTTTCCTTAAAGAATTGTACTATTTGGGGCCGATGGATGCACAATTAATTAAGTTAGCAAACACGTTTCTAAAAGGAAAGTATTACCTAGTATTTAATGACCTTTTAATTCTCATATAATGCAGACTAAATCACAACGAATGAATCCATTTAATCAATCTTTATTTAAAATTTATGGTAATTAGCTAACCGTTTTTCTATATGTATAATGGATAAATTTGGTGAAAATGCAGTTATTTTTAGTTATGGTGTTATACATTATTTTATTGATAGTCTCATGATAATTTCTTCGCCGATACGTCCTATTTGTCTCTCATTTGTATCTTCAAATCCTACTTTTAAATATAGTTTTTGAGCTGGAATATTATCTATATCTACCACTAATACAATTTCATCACATTCAGGGAATTCAGATTTAACAAAATCAATCAGTAATGACATCCCTTGTTTAGCGTAGCCTTTTCCTTGCTCTGTATTATTAATTGATAGTGCAGTTAATAACAAAGCGTTCAGATTAGTGGAGTATTTCTTAACTCGTTCATTTGAATTTAGAAGAAAGAAACCAACAGGTGTTTTATCACTTAAAATAACAATACGATACTGGCCTTCTGTAACTTCCCCAAATTTGTTTGGTAATGCAGAAAATTGTTTTTGTTCTTCTGTAAGTACAAAAGAGTTCAATACTATCATATGCTCACTAGAAAAATGCTTAAGTTCAACACCGCCAAAATTTTTCATATTATAATTCCCCATTCATTTTTTCTATATCCTACCACTATTAATGTAGTGATTATATCATTAAAGATAATTTATTTAACTATCCTTGTTCAACTAACCTGCCGCGTTAGTTGAAGTACAACTCTCTCTTCACAAACTAATATTTATCTCTCAAGATATTTAATAATCCAACGCTAAATATTGAAGTACCAATTATCATAAATGAAGGTATGAACCCATTTAATATAGGAACATATTCTCCAGTTAAGTTTTCATTAGAATACACTACATTAATTGAGAAATATCCTAAAGGTATGCTTAAGATTATTACGATTAGCCCCAACATAAAATACCACACTTGCTTCTTCACTAACTATTTCCCCATTAATAAGTTCTACAATAAGAGAGTTAATCCCTTCCAGAGTCAACGCTCATATTTGTTTCATAAGTTTATTTATAACCCCCTTATTAATGTTCAACTCGTTAGAAAACAACTTTAATTTCATTTATTCCTTCTTGTTTGAACGAGTCTCAGTCGCTTTTGCGTTAATCCTTCTTACTATAACTTGAATGGTGAACCAAAACGCCCGAAATCCTTATGCATCAAGGATTTCGGGCATTCCATATAATTCAGGTTATTTCCGTTAACTATGACATCATGAGATCGTTGGGACAGAAACTATAGACATCTATTTAGAGTAAGTATTCGCAAGAGAAAATCATGCTATTCATCGTTGGAAACCGAAGTTGTTTGGAGATTATATATAATAGAAGAGATTTAAAAACATATGTTGAAAATAACTTAATTTAAAAGTTCCTCTTGAACCCTTATATAACCATAAAATATAAGAATCCATTTTACAACAGACTGTTCAAAATGGATTCTTACGTTGTGATTTAGTATTCATTTTCATAAAAAAGCATTATTACATTATTGTTCCTTCTTCAACTATTGAATCTTAGCCATCCATGAAGCGCAAAATCAGCGCTTCACCACAGAGAATAAAAATGGTTAGAGGAGTCAATATTAGTAGTCCACCAAAATCAATAGACTTATTAATGTACGTTCTCCTCTTTTTGACCACTTTAAATGTCGACTTATAAAAATGTTTGATTCTATGAACCGGCTATTTTTTCTCCCCTTGGCTGGTTGCTGTTGGCGTCCGGTTCGACGGTGATGCCAATTTGATCAAAAGTCTGCCCTTTTGCGAGCTGGTAGGTCAGTATACCGGATCCGTTTTCGTCCGGCTTGAATATGCCACTATTTTCCCTCATGCCGTTTTTCAGCAGCCAAACCTGGTAAACCTGTGAACCTTCGACGCCGGGTAATTCGTGAACCTGTATCACCAAATTTTTCTCTGATCCCTGCTGGACAATATATGCGATGCCGTTTGTTCCCGGGTGGCTTTGATTGGCTGCTTTTAAGGGAATGGCCGTTAAAATCTCAATGGGTATATTTTCAGCATGGCGATTTTTTTCCTGTATATTAGCTATTCCAAAGCCAATAATGACGAGCAACAAGACGGCCACGATACTGGTTGAAACTGGAGTGAAATGGTTTTTGAGCATTATAGCAAGCTTGCTCATCTTAGCCTTGGATGTTTCCATACCGCTTTTCGTTTTGTGATCAAAAACAAACCCCAGCACCTCGCCTTTTAACGATTCAGGCACCTCAATTTCGGTATAATCATACGGCAAAGCATTCCATGCTTGAGACAATTCCTGATATTCTTTCTTACACTCCGTACAATTCTTTAAATGTTCAACAAAGGCCATGCATTCGCTCTCCTTGAGCTCATTTGCTATATATGGAATTAAATGGTCGCAATCCCTTCTCATTTTATATCCTCCAATTTCAGATGCTTCCTCAATCCTTTAAGAGCTTGGTGCAGCCTGCTTTTAATCGTACCGAGCGGCTCTTGTTCGAGTTTGGCGATCTCTGAAAGAGAATACCCTTTCCAATAAAGCAAATCGATTAATTTTCTTTGTGCCGTCGGCAATTTGTTTTTCGCCATCTCAATTTCATTTGTATTTACTCGTCGCTCGTTTGCATTGGCAAGGTCGGCGATCTCTTCATGTTCCTCTTGATAGTGCTGCGTATACCTCTTCTCTTTACGGTGGTAGTCAATGCAAATATTGCGAGTAATCGTGAGGAGCCAATTTACAAAGCTGCCTTGAGCGGGATCGTAATGGCTGTTTGTTGTCCATAGCCTCAAAAAGACTAACTGAATAATCTCTTTCGTCTTATCCTCATTCCCATTACAAAACTTCATAACGAAGCCGTAAACAAGTTTTATGTATCTATCATAAAGCTCCTCTAATGCGTGACCATGTTTTTCTTTTACCAATCTCATTAATTCCGCATCATAATTTTCTTTCATGTGACACTCCCTGCTAATGGATAAAAATATATTGCCATTATACTATATTAAAAGTAAGGATGGGAACGACCGCGACTGATCGTTCCCTGGGCAAGCTTATTCAAATTCTGTTTCGCTGTTTACGATAAACCATACATCTTTTACTCCTTGTCCGTTTACATCCCCTTCTTGCTGGTCTTTTGCAAAATAATATAGAGGAAAGCCTTTGTAAGTGACCTGCTTCACCCCTTTGTCTTCTCTTGTGATCGTATCGAAATCCTTTTTGTCAAAACCTTCCGGGACGGCGAAATCCTCCTGTGTAAATGCCGGCCAGTTTGCCAGGCAGTCTCCGCTACAATTGCTTTTTCCTGCTTCGTCCTTTTTAAAGTAATACAGGGCCCTTCCCTGTGGATCCGCCAAATACTCTCCAGCTTTCTCATTCTCCAAAAGCTGAAGGCTGTCAGCCGGGACTTGCTCCGATTGTTCCGTTTGGGCTTGATTGGGTTGATTCGTCTCTGTTTTTTCCTCAGTGCTTTTTCCGCAGGCAGCCAAAGCAAAAATAATCGAAAGTATCGTGAGCGTAAAAATTACTTTTTTCATGTATGTTCCTCCCAGTTTTTAAGATTTAAGGCTCGCTCTTACTTCCAACCCCATTTTTGAAAGATTTGATGTGATTCTTCCGTTCTTAAATAATCAATAAATTGCTGTGCCTCTTTTTTCTGATCGGTGATTTTCGTCAGGGCGATCGGCGTTCCACGATAGAGTTTATCTTCTTCGGGCAGTTCGACCAGGTCGGTTACATCATTGAGCCGATAATGCCACGATTCATAGGTAATCCAGGCGTCTAGACTGGAATTCGATTTCCATCGTTCAATGGCTTCGGCACTCGACTTTACAGAAAGGTTAATATTTTGGGAAATGCCTTCGATTAGCCCTTTTCTGCCTGCCAGGTCTTCCCACAGGCCAAGCTGGCCAGCCCCATTCACATCGAGTATTTTTACTCCATTTTTCGTTAAATCCTCCAGGCTTTCAATCTTTTTAGGATTTCCTTTCCTCACCAATATTCCTACAGCACGAGGGTAAAGTTCCGTACGTGATTTAGTGTCGATCATTTCGGGGTGGTTAAAGATGAAGTCCTGCAGCATATACTCGGAGCCACCGAAAATAATATCTGCATCTTGTTTTGCCTGGCTGATCCAATTGCCCTCAGGTCCGGCTGTTACTTCTACCTTGATTCCCGTTCCTGCTGAAAAATGTTCAGCAGCTTCCTTGATCGGTCCAAGTGGTCCTCCTGGTCCGTACACCCGAATGACATAATCACT
The DNA here is from genome assembly GCF_001420585.1 of Psychrobacillus sp. FJAT-21963. Lineage (NCBI taxonomy): Bacteria > Bacillati > Bacillota > Bacilli > Caryophanales > Bacillaceae > Psychrobacillus > Psychrobacillus sp. FJAT-21963. The sequence continues at coordinate 696,607 of NZ_LJIY01000002.1, forward strand.
TTGGCTGGAATTTGGTGTCGACTGGGACGCCGTCTTACGGTCCATTTTTGCATAGGTAGACAATCCGGTAGCCGTAATGACAAAGAGCAGTAAAGCTGATAGAAACACGGTCTTCTTCATGATTCTCACTCCATTTCATACATGTTTTTTTAACGGTACTATCAAAGGTAACGAAGGGAAGCTGTAAACGGTTTGATTATATTGCAAAATAGTTAGAAAGTTTCATATATTTATTGGAAATTAGTATGGTGAAGAATAAATAAAAGTTTACCGTCGCAGGTAACCACTTTTTACTACAATGTCTCTGAACATCATTTATTGATGGACAAGACACTAGGTGGGTATACCCTGAATATTATTGGGAAGAGAAATAAACGTCGCTTAGTTCCAATAAAAGAAGAAGTTGTAGAAAGCATAAAAATGTTTCGTTTTGCCAGAGGTATCCCCTCTTTAGTAACGGGGAAAAGACACTTTCTTCAATACACTTTTTGTTTTTAAGCTGTATTAGACAACAATTAGTTTAAAATTAATTTCTGTTAATTAGTTCCGGATATGAAAGCAGTATTATGCGGAATGACCGATATGAAAGAGCAGAAATGGAATGCTAAACTCCTCGTCAAGGACTAATCAAAGCAAATATTATTAACAGATTTACAGTCTACTTTCACTCTACGAAAGTTAAGTTATTAGTAAAAATTCTGATAGACTACGTTCTTGAGATGAAATAAATATGAAAACTGAACATTAATTTTCTAGAAGTTATTTTTATAGCAAACTTTTTTATCAATCCAAGCGTCTAATAGTATGATACGTATTCGCGAAACGTAAAAGTGAGATACCACAATAACAGAATTACAGTTAATGAAAGAAAGGAGAATCCCAGTTTATGACCAAATCCCGTAACAAACAACGGGGACCTTGGATTGATGTTGCCTGTATCGGTATAATTGCTCTTCTGAGTATAAGCCTCATCTTCCTCAGTTACTCAACAAAGAGCAATGCAAAACAAACCACCAACAACAGAAATGCCCCTGAAATAACAAAAGAAGAATCGGCTTTTCCTGGAATACTTATTAAAACGGAGGTATCAAATGACGAATATTCTCCTTACTCAATACAATATCCACAAAGCAAAGTAGAATCATTTAATGTACAGATTAAAAAATACATAGATGAACAACTTGATACTTATTTAATCGCCATGCAAGAAAATAAACGGATCGGTAGTAAGACTCCCGGAGAATTGAACATCGCCTTTGAAATATTTCCACATACATCAGGGTCTTATTCGTTTGTAATGATTACAGGAACGTATTTAGGGGGTGCGAATGGTTATACAAATTTTAAAACGATTCATTTCCACACAGAGTCTGAAGAAATTATAAAGGTTGATGATTTATTTGGACATGACGAATCTAAACTTGCAAAACTTTCATCACTAGTACGAGATAGCATTAAGAATGACCCAAGCTTGAAAGATAGAGTGCTAGAAGAAGAAATGATGCTAGCTACCGAACCGAAATGGAGTAACTTTGAGAAGTTTGCGTTAATAGAAGATACACTTGTTTTGTATTTTGACGAGTATGAAATAGCTAGTGGTGCAGCAGGCGCACCGATTATTGCTGTCCCACTTGCAGAGCTAACTGAACAACTAGTTGCACCTTATAAACCCGATAACTCAGTTGAATTATTACCGAAACCGCCTGTTGAAGAAGGTTCTGAGGATATTGAAGAAGATAACAATAGCAGCGAGACTGAAACTCCAGTTGACATACAAATTGGAAATGCTAAAACGAAGCAAGTAGCCCTAACTTTTGATGATGGGCCAGACCCAAAAGTCACTCCCAAAATTCTCGCAACTTTAGCAAAGTACGATGCTAAAGCAACATTCTTTATGCTCGGGAGCAGAGTAGAATTCTATCCAGAAATCGCAAACGATGTGTTGGAAGCTGGCCATGAGCTGGGCAACCACACTTGGACTCATGCAAACTTAACGAATATGGCATCGGAGGAAATAACGGAGGAAGTTTCAAGAACAAATAACATTATCGAACAAGCCACTGGCCAAGCACCTACTGTTTTTCGTCCACCCTACGGTGCTTTTAATGATGACATGTTGAACATTTTGAGCTTACCAGTTATTTTATGGGATGTTGATACGCTTGATTGGAAACACCGTGATGCTTCTCAATTATTAGCATCTGTGAAAAGTAGTGTTCATGACGGAAGCACCGTTTTAATGCACGATATTCATTTATCTACTGCGGAAGGGTTAGAAAATGTGCTTGCATTTTTGAAAAGTGAAGGATATATATTTGTTACTGTTTCAGAACTTGATGAGTGATAGAAAGAGTGACTTGAAAGCAAGGCTTTTGGGCCTCTCTTTTACGTCCGTAGTTCAGATGAACATTATGATTATACTTATTGACTTATTGGAAGTCTTACTACCATTTGGAGAGTATTTATAGATAGAAGAGATTTAAAGACATATGTTGAAAATAACTAAATACTATACTTCCTCTTTAACCCTTATATAACGATAAAATATAAGAATTCATTTTGAAAACAGATTATTCAAAATGGATTCTTTCGTTTTGATCTTCAGTTTCATAAAAAAGCTTGATTATTTTGTTGTTCCTTCTTTAACTACTGTCTTATTAAATTCTTTTGACCCGTTTTTAGTATTGCTTAATGTAGTTCATTCTTTGTCTTTAATATAGTTTCCAATATAAAGGATTTGATCTAAGTAGTAACAACATGAGTGACTACCACCATTAGGTTCACCCATTAGTTTTATACATATAAAAAAGAACGCTCCGATTGGAACGCTCTTTAATTTATTGAAATCATTTTTTTAATACTCTAAATGCTTCCCGAACTTTCCTTGCAAATTCAAGGGGGGGTTCGACAGATTCAAAGTGCATATACATTGCCCGTGGTTCCTCAAACAACCAATGATTGTGGACTGCAGTAACGATGATATTTCTCTTTCTCAACTCTGTGAGCAATGGGTTAATCTCCTCTTGTAACAGCACGGTTTCCCCAAGGTTTAGTGCGTTACCCCGACTGTCCAAATCTTCAAAAGAAAAAAATTGTGGAATCACTAAAGGTGACCTTGTTCTTCTTCCAAGAATAGTAAATCGAATATTTCTAAATTTTTGTACAAGACAAGCTCCGTTAACTATACTACTACTTCCTCCAAGGATTCGTCCAAATTCTCCACATAAGTCTCCTCTCGACTCTAATCTCATTTTGTCCCTCCTTTCTATTAATAGTCTTTGTTCTATATTATTGTATGAAACTATATTAATAGAGATAGAGACAAACGTGGAACTATAAAAGTTTATGAATATTGCTATTAGGCGAAAGGAGTTTCTAATCGATTAGTTAAATTCGTTTTGCTAGTCTGAAATACCATTTAATTCTTGAAACATTTCCTTTTGAGCTTGTTCAAATATTTTTTAAATCTTTCATTTCCTTTTCCTACTTTAATTAGTTTGTTCACAATTTGTTCCAAATTTATAACAATAAAGCTAACTTAACGCCGGTTTAACTTATTGTACTAACTTGTAACGTTAGTTTAATAATAAAATAGAGCTGACTATAGCAACCGTTGTTCATTAACTAAAGCACCCGGTACCTTAAGTGCATTTCTTTACAGACTTTATTGTTTATTGCACGACGAAAAAGCGACACCTTATTAAGTATCGGCCCCCTAATAATATTTTGGTGTCTGTTTAATTTATAATTTATAGTTATATTTGATAAATTAGATTATCTTCACCCACTTCTTCCCCTTNTTATATTTGATAAATTAGATTATCTTCACCCACTTCTTCCCCTTCGATTATTCATAAGATAAATAAATGAAAAAAAAGGGGAATGAAAAATGAACTCGAACCAGTCAAAAAAATTTTTTGATTATATTGTTGTAGGAACTGGACCCGCTGGTGCTGTTATAGCTAAGACACTCACGGATGACAAAAAAACTTCTGTTTTAGTATTGGAAGCAGGAGAAAATAATGATCGAGATAGACCAATTAGAGATTCCAGGTTTGCTCTTGAACTGGAAGAGGAATTCTTTCCACAATATTTTTGGCAAGGAGAAGGCGTTCCCCAAGAATTTGTGGATGATAGAACGTTCGAATGGACAACCGGCCGGCTTTCTGGCGGTGGATCTTCCATTAATGGAGAACAATATGTCAGACCCACACCTGCTGTTTTAAGAGAATGGGAAAGACTTTTAGGTTCATTGTGGTCACCCGAACAAGCAATTCAAAGCTTTAAACAGTTAGAAGACTATCATGGCAAAACGAATAATCCAGACGTTCATGGCTTTAATGGACGTTTAAATATCAGGCAAGCTCCTGCTAAACCGCCAAGCGTGACAAAAAAATTGGTTTCAGCGATAGTAAAGGCAACAGGCTTTAAAAAAATTCTTGATTATAATGATCCCCAAACCCCAATTGGCCCTTTTTACCGCTGGCAATTATTTCAAAAAACGAATGGTGAGCGTGAAAGTGCATCCACTGCATTTTTATCCTCCAATAATATGACTCCAGATGGAATTGGCGTAAATGGACGGAAATTAAGAGTTTTTTATAAATCCAATGCCCTCCGTATTCTCTTCGAGAGAAAAAGGGCAATTGGAATTGAATTTCTAAAAGAGGGACAAAAGGTACAAGCATTTGCCCGTAAAAAAGTGATTATTTCAGCAGGAATCAACAGCGCCCACCTTCTAATGCTATCCGGAATTGGCCCTTCCAGAGATTTAAAACAGGCTGGCATATCAGTCGTTTTTGATAATCCGAATGTAGGGGAATATTTAACGAATCACACGTTGAATACCGCAACCTTTACGATGAATCAAAAGGATATTCCTGAGCTTCAAAACGACCCGTTTGCCCTCTATACTGGTGGAGCCTTTTTGCCGCACCCACTTTCAGGAAATGGCACTCGCCGAAGAGCGGTGCAACTAATAGGAATTGTGGCAGAGGGGCAATTAAATATTGCGATAATATGTTTACAACCCAAAAGCCGAGGTTCCATTAAAATACAAAACAATGATCCTTTGAAAATTGTACTGGCCGATGAAGGATTTTTTGAAAACGATGATGACCTACAAGCCATTAAAGCAATATATCGAACGTATATTAAAGATATTGCCGAAAAGCTTTCAAAGCTCGACCCAACTTACCAGCTTATAAATCCAACACTTGAAACCATAAATGATGATGAACTTCTTGAAGACTTCATTAAAGAAAACTTCGGTCATAATCACCATCAACAAAGTTCATTGCGGATGGCACCAATAAATAAGGGAGGTGTAGTGGATCGTTTTGGCAGAGTGCATGGAGTAAATAATTTAATCGTTGCGGATGCACAGATCATTCCCTTTACGGTAGATGGCAATACCTCTGCCCCTGCATTTCTAATTGGATATACCATTGCCAAACAATTATTAAATGAAAATTTTAATTGAACACTCTATATTTATGAATGAACTCAATTATTAGTTTTAAAAAAAGGCTTTTGTCCCCTGCCAATTGTCTATTTTCAGTTATTCTGTGATTTACATTACTTGTTTTGTTGGTCTAATGATAACTTCATTCCACGACTTGTTTGAAAGTTTGGATAGTATATATAATAGTAGAGATTTAAAGACATATGTTGAAAATAACTAAATTTAAAAGTTCCTCTTTAACCCTTATATAATCATAAAATATAAGAATCCATTTTGAAAATAGATTGTTCAAGATGGATTCTTTCGTTGTGATTTAGTATTCAGTTTCATAAAAAAGCTTGATTAATTTGTTGTTCCTTCTTCAACTAAAGCACCCGTTAGTTTAAATAAAAATCTCAACAAACTGTAATTTCTCTATTATTAATATCTAATACCTCAATCTTCACGGTACCACCAAGATAATGTGAAACCAAATCAGCCAAACCGTTAAGCGCCATATGAAACTCATCGTTTCTTGTTTCATCTATTGATTCAATACAGAGGAATGCATTTTTAGTATTTTCTGTTAACATCGTTCTCTGAGCTTCACGCCAATTCCAGCATCTGCATATTGCACCGTCATCATCTTTATAAATAATTTCACCTTCATATGGAGAAGCATTTTCATCATTTCCCAATGGGGTAAACGGTTCATTTCCATTTGCCTGTGTTAGCCTAATATCACCTACAAAAGTATTGATATCTTCTCCACCACATGGAAACCCATGACGCAATGAAATTGAATTATAGATGTCAACAAGCGGGTTTATTGTTCCGATATGATTGTCATTCTTCACTCTTTTTAATAAGGCTTCGATGGAACACCTTGCCCCTTTCTTTGTCTTGAATTTCTGAAATGCTTCTCGCCAAACGGATATGACTGGATTACTACTGAATTCCTCCTGACTAAGAAATTTATGTGCTTCTTTCTCTGCCTCTAGCAGCATCATTTCGTAAATTTCTACATCCCTTATTGAATTATCAATCCCCTGGCAAATAACGGTTCCTATTTTTGCATGAGGGAATAACTTCCAAAAACCTTCTTCAATGATAAATTTAGGCATAAAAATATCACTCCATTATATTTTACTTAATTTCTTGGTATAATCGCTATTTATTGTGTCACAATTTGATACATTTAACATAACACTCTTATATTTTGGAGGGGCTCGCAAAGGCGCAGATTACTCCTAGAACAATATACAGATAACTAGTTATTCGACTCTGTAACTTTGAACTCACTTTACTACCTAAAATTCGCTTACTAATACTTGCTGCAAGAACTGCATACAGACCATCACAAATAAAAGCCAAGACTAGAAATATAGTTCCTAAAAGCAAAAATTGTACAGGGACTGATCCAGCCGAAGGTGATATGAATTGCGGAAAGAAGGCTAAAAAATAGAGTGCTGTCTTAGGGTTCATTATCTCTACGAGCGCAGATTGGTAAAAAATCTTTAATAATTTTTGGCTAGGGGCTTTTGGAATTTCTGAAGTCGTTTTATCAGGTCTAGAAAATAAAGTCTTACACCCCAGATAGATAAGATAAGCAGCACCCAAGTATTTCACTATACTAAAGGCTGTTTCTGATGTCATAAGGATCGCAGAAACTCCAATTGCTCCAGCTAAAACGTGAACCGAACCACCAAGAGATACACCAAGAACTGATACCAGACCTGCTTTCTTTCCTTGTTCTATACTTCTTGCCATAATATATAACACAGCTGGTCCGGGTATTATTAACACTGTAGCAGCAGCAATTACAAATAGCCAAATAGTTGAAAAATCCATAAGATGCATCTCCTTGTTTTACTTTTGCACACGAGTTGAAAATGTTTAGGTTATACATAATGTTTTTTTCTCATTTCCCCCTATTTTTTATTTTTTTTCATCGCTTCTGCCAATTGATGAGAATTCAGGTCTTCCTCCTTCTGTAGTTGACCAATGATGTTGCCGTAATCCTCCTCATTTCGATTCTGGCTTAATTTATAAGCGGCTTGAACTTCTTGTACTTTAATCTTAAATCCTACAATACCTTTAAGTTCCCTTTCCAATAGCTGAGGCGAAAGCTTATCCCATAAAATTGGATTTTTCCGATGTTTTTCATATTTTTCTAGTAACATAACCAGGTCTTGCTTTAACTCTTCTTGCTCTAAAATAACCGGTTTGCCATATACATGGACGGCTTGATAATTCCATGTCGGGACATTTTCATGACCATACCATGAAGAAGAAATATACGCATCCGGTCCTTGGTACATAACAAGTGCGTTCTCACACGTCTCGAATGTTCTCCATTGAGGATTCCCATAGGCCATATGTCCAGTGATATAAAATTCATCGCCTTTTTTTCTAAACTCCAAAGGTATATGAGTGGCAATTGGTTTCCCTTGTTTTGTTGTGACGATGGTTCCAAAAGAGTTTGCTTGAATAAACTCTTTGACTTCATCCATGTCCGTGACTTTAAAATATTTAGGAATAAACATGTTTGAACAACTCCTTTATTGGTTTTATAAATTTTCGATATAAGTATCCTACTATACAAACTGACATCTAAAAAGGTACAATTACAAACAAATAAACATGTCAAGGTGGTTGTAAATGAAAAATACTATTTTTGTTTTGAATGATGAATCCCCCAAATACAAGCAAATATACGAGCAGTTTAAGTCTTTTATTGAGCGTGGCGACATACATCCTAATGACCCATTGCCATCCATTCGACAACTTGCAGAGTCCCTTCAAGTCAGCCGCAATACGACATTGATGGCATATGAGCAGCTTGTAGCGGAAGGCTATATCCGCGGAGAAGGGAGAAAAGGGTATTTTGTAAATGAATTAGAGCCGGTTTTATTTCAAGATACCTTCATCCCACCTGATAAAAAGCATAAAGAGGCGGTAACGCGTGACGAAATTGATTTCAGAGCAGGGGCCGTGGATCAAACCAATTTTCCCCTGAAAATTTGGAGAAGAATATCAAATCAAGTTTTAACATTACGGGAAAGTTTTCTATACGGGGAACCCTTTGGTGAAGTATGCTTGCGTGAGCAAATCGCCGCTTATTTATTCCAATCTCGTGGAGTGAAAACAGATCCAAATGCGATTATAATCGGCAGTAGTACCCAACAAATGTTAATTCATCTTGGACAAATCTTGAAGGATGATATTGCTGGAATTATTATAGAGGATCCGGGTTATGATGGAGCTATGGAAGCTTTTCGATTTCATCGTTTCACGATTGAGACTTTACCAGTTTATGAGACAGGGGCTAATTTTTCAAAATTAGAAAAATTGAGGTCAAGGTTAATCTATGTAACCCCCTCCCATCAAAGTCCACTAGGTGTAAGTATGTCTATCCAGCAAAGACAAATGCTTATTCATTGGGCTAATAACAAAAATGGATATATTATAGAAGACGATTATGATAGTGAATTTCGCTATACTCAACAACCATTTCCAGCACTTGCATCCATTGATTCAAAGAGAGTCATTTACCTAGGGAATTTCTCAAAGTCCTTTCTTCCAGGAATCCGCATAAGTTATATGGTATTGCCCCAGTTAGTATTAAATCTTTATAAAAATCAATTTCTTCATTTTGAGAGTACTACTTCACTCCTAAGCCAGCTTACAATGGCTAAATTTATGGAAGAGGGAGAATGGAATCGCCATATTAAACGAATGCGGCTTGTGTATAAGCGAAAAATGCAGTGCTTAGTTTCAGAATTAAAAAAACACTTCAAACAAAGTATATCCATTATTGGGGAACAGTCTGGTTTGTACGTTTTAGTTAAGGTACATCTAAATCGTTCAGAAGAATGGTTAATCGAGCGTGCTTCCATTTATGGGGTTAAAGTGTATCCTACCTCCATCTATTTCATAAAAAACCATCCTGCAGAAGCAATTATTAAACTTGGATTCAGTAATCTTACCTGTGATGAAATTCAAGAAGGCGTGAAGCTTTTAAAAGAGGCGTGGGCATAAAAACACCCCTTCGTCGTTAGTTGAGTCTAACGATTGAGGGGTGTTCCAATTGAAAGATGTCTAATTTCAGCGTTCCTGTAACCAGGACTTTTTTATTTTTTCCCATAACAATTTACTTAAAAAAGTTGTTCCTATAGATAATCAATAATTTTTCTTGTGTCCCTTTTTTACAAATCCTCAGTCTTTTTCTATATTTTTTCTTACTTTTTGAAGAAGATTAATAATGGTTTCTACTTCTCTTTCGGAAAATCCCTCTAATGCAACGATGTTGGAATAATCTTGGCTCTCTTTATAAAAGGAAAAACATTTTTCCCTTTCTCTGTTCTAAAAGTTTGGAGAGTATTTACGGCCATCCTTTGTGGTTTGTATTCATTTCACACTGAATGAGCTCTACTGCTTCTTCAAACATCTCTCTATCATTTCTTTTTAGTCCTGCTAATAATAGTGTCACGTTATCAGCTATTAGGAAAAAAGAGAGCTTTTCGAACTTATCTTGAGCGTTTTCTTCCTCTCTCAATTCCATCACTTTTTTAGTAAATGTTTCTCCACACTCTTCTAACAAATATAAATATTCATAATCAGGGTCACCAATCTTCATGTCACCAAAATCGATAATTCCAGCTATTTCTTGCCTCTTTAGATCAAATAATAAATGGTCCATCGATAAATCAGCATGAATAAGCTTAGGTGAATATCTGAAATTGTTTTTATCTTCTAGGTATGTTTCGAATCGAAAAGCAATATATGTTTGCATATCATGATTGATTTTAGGAAAGGCTTTTTCCTTCACCTCGTTGAAAGTCTCTAAGTAATATTGATAGAAATTCGTTTCAGGTATATTTAAATTCTTCGCCTTTTCAACACAGAATGAACTGATCTGTTCCATAAACTCGGCGATTTGATGGGCGATTTTGCTCTTTGTTTCTGTTGGTAATGAGCAAAAAAGTTGTTCATCCATAGGCTCTCCTGGCAATAATCTGTAACCGACAAAGGGATAACCATTATCTTGTTTCCCACAATATATAAATTCCGGTATCTTTAGAAAAATATGTTTTTTTATGCTTGGTAACGCATTTATTTCTTTTTCTGTATCAATAGCTCCTTCTTTTTCCTTTGGAAATCGAAATACTATCTCATGATTGATCAGATAGGCACGACTCATCCAGCCCTCACCAAGTTGCATTATATGATTAATTTTCAAGTTCTTAAAATTAATCATAATCATTTTTTTAACCCACTCTAACTCAGCATACTCGATACTGTTATCCATCCTATTTTGTCTCCTTTACTAGTATGGGGACTTCTTAGTATGACCCTACATACCGAACAATTTTGTTTAAGTAAACGAGAAAATAAAAAACGGCCATACCCTTGTCGTATAAGGGTTTTTGAACAAGGAAATTCCAAACTAATTAATTTAGCAACATTACTAAAGCTTTTTCAATATCTTCCTCTAAGTTATTTTTCGATAAGTCATATAAAGTACCAGAACCTTTTAAATAACCTCCGAAGTAATACCATAAGCATATGGTCTCAGCATAAATGTCTTCATTTAACTTTTGCCCATCGTAATCGATTGCTATTTGAGAACGGTATTCTTTTACAAGACATTTCTCAGAAGTTGAATCTTCAATTTCATCCCCATCAATATCCCTACTAATCCATATACTAAGATTCGTTTTACCTTGGTTTTCGAATACTTTTGCGTATTTTCTTTGAAGAACCATAGTCAGTTCTTCTCCTAACTTCTCTAATTCAACTATATTCTTTGTTAACTCTTCGTTTATCGTACTTACTGGTATTAAAACATACCTATCATCAATATTATTTTGTTCATCATATTTAAATAACTTTTTATATTTATCGAACAAGCTTTTCCCACCCATCTTAAGTAAGAGGTATATCAGTTTTGGACTTTTTTCTTTAACTAAAGCACCCGTTAGTTAAACAAGCACCTTCTCTTCTATTACAAATTATGTTCGTAGAGTGCCTTACTCCTATTTAAATAATTTCAACTGAAAATACAATCAAATTGTGTATAATAGTAATTGAATGAAAATTCCGATAAAAGTAAAGGGGGAAATTTATGAATATTTTAAGCGGAACTTTATCCTTATCAATATCTTTTATTTTATATATCTATTTGTACGGTCTAAAAGCTGATTACTCAGTTAAATACAATTCAGGCTTTTTCTTTTTCCCAACAATATTGTTAGCGATTGCACTAGGCTGTTTTGGATATGAATATTTTCAATACTACAAACGAAAATTTAGTTAATTAAATTTAAAGTATCTACTTTACCTAGATAAAAAATTGTTATTCGATGAAGCAATCATAAGAGTTCAATTCTCTTTTATTGTTTCGTTTTTTGTGTCAAATACGGCATAAAAACTCTCCTACTCTTATTCAACTAAACTGCCGCGTTAGTCGAATAAGAAAAACGACCCTACATGGCGAAGGGACGTATAATAAACATTTACTTTTCTGCTGAGATTATTAAGAACATAGGTCTACGGAGTTCATCTTTCATTTCAGGAATACTCTTTAACATTTCTTCAGAAGGAATTGGTTCCTTGACTATCCTTACAATAAAACCAGCATTAATTATGTCATTGATATAAGTTGAAAATGTATGATGATATTTTATAACGTTTTCAGTTAGGAATGTTGTTTCACGCAATCCTTCCGATTGGTAATTGTCAACTGCCCAATGCAGACGATTCCCTTTGTCATCATAATACCAATCTTGTTCGTTCCGAGAAGTGAAAATTGGATGTTCAACTGAAAAAACAAAAGAACCTCCAGGCTTAAGGCAATTATAGACCTTTTTACAGATTGCTTCAAACGACTTAATATAGTGAAAAGCCAATGAACTGATGACAACATCAAATTGAGAGTCTGAAAAATTAATGTCTTCAATCGACATTATAATATATGTAATTAAAGAATCATTCGTCATTTCACGAGCTTTTTGAAGCATTTTTTCAGATATATCTACTCCAATAACAGACCTTGCTTGCTGTTCACGAGCATAACGGCAATGCCAACCGAAACCGCATCCCAAATCAAGTACACTTTTATTTACTAGTTCTGGTAATAGTTCTTTTAATACGTGCCATTCTCCCGCACCTTCAAGTCCTTTGACTGAACGTGGCATTTTTTCATATGCAGAAAAGAAATTCACATCATCATATTTGTTTTGCTTCATAATTTATTCAACTCCTAAATATTAATATAGCCTCCTAAAACAATTCGTCGTTAATTTCCAATCACTCCACTGAATACCATAAGGAAATTTAGAAGGATATGCCAGATGATGGCCGGAATGATGCTATTTGATTTGATAGTTACAACAGCATAAAAGAATCCACCAAATGCAAAGCCGATGCAGATAGGCCATGGAAAACCAAGTGAGTAATGCTGCAATCCAAATCCCAAACTGGTGATTATAACAGCCCATTTCTCACCTAACTGCTCTGTAAACCTGCTCAGCAGTACCCCACGCCATACCAGTTCTTCAAGGATTGCATTGGAGAATGAGAAAATAATGGCAACCCAAAAAACTTCCATGATAAAATTCCATCCATTCATGATAATGAACGGCAACATGACAGCAATGTTAATCAGGAAGGCAATTGGAAGGAAAACTTTTATCTTAACATGATGGAATCCGGTCCAGATAAATGGGAATATAATAATTCCGTTCCAATCTGGCCTCTTTAGATAGTTTATAAATGGAACCTTTATATATAAGGAATAAGTGAATAATGGAATTAGGATAAAAACCAAGGAAAGCCGATTGAGGAAGATATCCATTTCCGATGTTTCTACGCCTGGCACCGCAAAATCCTTGGCGAATAAATAGATGATAAAACCAAGTCCGAAAAGTATGGTCGTCACAATAAACAGCTTGCCCGACTTTTCCACTATAAAATATATAAAGAGTACAATGGTTGCCCAAACGATCAATAACGTGTAATTCCCTGTTTGAAGTAAAACCAACAGTACTGCAAATAGGAATAAAAAGACGATGTTCTTCATTATGTCTTTGCTAATAATCTCACCCCCATTCCGATTTTTCCTACATTCGGAATTCCATATATACTAACTAGTTCGACACTCTTCTAAAAAACTCCTATTTATTCAACTCATTAGCAGGACATTAAAAAGAAAAACAAGCTTCCTATTCAGCTCAATAATCTTTACTAAAACACGCAAAGTTGAATCAGCACCTTTTATTTTATTACACATTATGATCGTACTGTGTACAATCTTCTAACTAAAATCTCAATCTTCCCTCCTGCATGATATAATTTTATAGGTTCCATACATATAGAATGGAAGATTAGATGTCCAAAAATTTTAATGTATACATACGACCGCTTATCCTCTCAGATGCTGTCGAATTACTAAGTTTAGAAAAGAGAAATCGAGCTTTTTTTGAAAACTATTCTATAACTCATCCAGAAAATTACTGGACTTTAGAAACTCACAAAGAATTAATTGAAAAATGGGAACAAAATACAAAAAAAGAAACTGAATATCGGTTCGGAATTTTTAAAATTAACGCTGATATTCTTATAGGTACTATCGGTTTATTTCAAGTTCTCCGTGGACCTCGTGAAAGTGCGCTTTTGGGCTATTCCTTAGACCAAGAACATAATGGCAAAGGTTATACTACCGAAGCTGCCAATTTAGTTGTTAATTATGCTTTCGAAATTCTAAACTTACATCGAATTGAAGCTGGAGTGATGCCAGATAACATAGGTTCCATTCGAGTATTAGAAAAAGCTGGTTTCCATAAAGAAGGAATAGCTAAGAAAAACGTTAAAATTAATGGGGCTTGGGAAGATCATCAGATGTTAGCTATAATAAATCCGAATGACTAACCTTGTAATTCATACTAATTATTAGACAATCTCTATCTCCACTCATTTAAATTATGAGTGGAGATAGAGATTGTTCATGACGTATTTTATGTTAAATGCGATATAAAAACTCCGATTCTCTTCTTCAACTAACCTGCTGCGTTTGTTTAAATGTAACATTTCACAATGGATCGCCTAAATCTACTTGATGTTTTGAAAGTAAAAATAGACCATCAAAAATGGTCTATTTTTACTAAAGCACCGTTGAACGCTAAATGCATAGGTACACCTAAATTCATTTGTGTAATTCCATTTTAAGCTGATCATTTGGATGGCTTACCACCTGAGAAATCATGTTAGTCGTGCCATAGTACCAACTTTTTATAAAATTGCTTCTAAATAAAATAAAGCAGAGAAGTAACTTAGTATACTTATCTGCTTTACAGTCTTTACCCTAATAACTTTTGATATTCTGGATTCTTATCAAACTCAGCTTTTGCAAAAGGACATAGCGGAGTCACATGTAATTTTTCTTTTTTTGCATATTCAACAGCTGCTTTTACTAATTGTTGTCCTACATTCTGTCCTCTTAAATGCTCTGCTACGTGCGTATGATCTAATATAATTCGAGTTTCCCCTGCACGAACAAAATGTACTTCTGCTTCGCTATTTTTCTCATCACCAATATAAAATGACTGACTACCTTGTTTAATTTGCAGCAACCTTATTCCCTCCTTACATATTATATTTTAATGCACCGCTTGGACATCTATTAATTACTTCGGCTACTTTTTTAGCATCTACTTTATCAAGAGAAATCCACGGCCTAGCTTTTACATTAAAAACTTCTGGTAATCCTTTAACACATTCAGCAGCGTGTTTACAAATTTCTCCATCGAAATAAACTGTAATATTTTCTCCTTTGTACTCCCGGTAGCTCATTTTTATCACACCTCATTTTTTCTTCATTTTATAGTAAACTACCAATCAAATCAATTTAAGATAATATGAAATTACGTTCAAATAAAGTTTACTGATTTCATTAAAAAGTTGTTAACTTAGCATAGATAACAAAAAATACAACTAATTCTCCCATAATAATAATATTAGGTACTGTAATGATTAAATTAATAAGGAGAAATCCAACTAAAATACCTAAAAATAACCCTAAATGATATACTTTTAATCGTTGTTTCTTATGTCTATATTGATGAAAAACAAATGAAGTTGATAAAAAGTAGAGTAATACCGATCCAAAAACGAAAAATAAAATAAAATAATAATTAACCTCATGCACAAACAGTAATCTGATCGACGCTGCAATCATGCTTAAAGACATTAAAATGAATAAATGACCATAAATAATCATTTGACCCGCTGTTTTTTTAGATTTATCGACTTTCTTTTCTAAATTATCGAAGTACTGCCACCACATTGATATGATTAAAACAAACGCAACTATAGTAAATAAAATGGAATTCCAATCTCCTTGTTTCGGTTGGATTACAGCAAGCGTACTAACTAGAGTTTCACCGAAGAGAATGATAGTAAATAAACCAAATCGCTCTAATAAATGAGCTGTATTTGTAGGCACCTTCACTAATCGCTTCCGTCCAATAATTGGAATTAATATATCCACAAAGATACCTGTATACAATATAAGATACCTAATCCATGAGTCAAAAAAGACGGAGCACAATGAAATAATAATGCCAACCCAAAAGTATTTTCCAAAAAAGAGTGCTGCTTTCTTTCTAGTCCCTACTTCTGTCCGTTGTACAACAAGATATTGAATTGCAATTAATGCCCTTAGTCCAATATAACCTATTAGAAAGGATTTATAATACGAATCAAAATCTACCGACAAACTCGCAATCATTACTAGCGCAAAGAACATTTGTAGAATTAAAAATATACGGTGATGAAATAAATCTTCCCCGAATCGATTGATAAACATTGTTTGTCCTACCCAAGCCCACCAAATGGGTATAAAAATCAATACAAACTTTAATAGATAGTCTGAATGGATATATCCATTTTCAACATGAAGCAAAACATGAGTTACAGTAGCAATAGCTGCTACAATTAGCAAATCATAAAATAGCTCTAACCAAGTGACCTTTTTTTCTTCCATTTTGCGCCAATTCCTCCACTATCTTAATTGG
Source organism: Psychrobacillus sp. FJAT-21963 (assembly GCF_001420585.1). Classification (NCBI taxonomy): domain Bacteria; kingdom Bacillati; phylum Bacillota; class Bacilli; order Caryophanales; family Bacillaceae; genus Psychrobacillus; species Psychrobacillus sp. FJAT-21963. Next base: position 713,125 of record NZ_LJIY01000002.1, read on the forward strand.
TAATTATTTTATGTTCAAAATAAGAAGTACCACTTTGACTGCATCGAACAGGTCTGTATGCTGGCCAAAGAGATATAAATATTTTATTCCAGTTAAATTGTGATTTACATTTCACACAGTTTTGTAACCCCATATAGATCCCCTCCCTTATTTAAATTTACTATAAAACTCAAGATACTTATTGTACTATACTGCGCCTTAATTTAAGTGTAACATTTCACAATGGATTTCTGAGATTCGCTTAATATATTAGATAAAAAATAGACCATCAAAATGATGGTCTTGTTCAACTAAAGCATCCGTTAGTTTAAGTGCATTCTTTCACAATGTGTTTCTCATGCTTTTTTCTATTATCACTTGTTTTACTTTTCTCCAATCATCATCTGTAATTGAGTATATTACTGCATTTCTAATATATCCGTTTTCAAGAATTCTTTCTTTTCTTAAGATACCTTCTTTAATAGCTCCTAAACGTTCGATTGCTTTTTGAGAACGGACATTTCTCTCATCTGTTTTAAATTGTACTCTTATCATCTTTAATTCCTCAAAACAATATTTTAGTAGTAGATACTTACACTCTGAATTGGCAAAAGTCCCTAAAAAGTTTCTTGCATACCAAGTTGCACCTATTTCACATGACTTCTGACTTATGTTAATTTCGTAAATACTTGTTGTTCCAATAATTTCATTAGTTTCTTTTAAAACAACAACAAACGGTAATGCCTTCATTTGATTGCGAAGTTGAATTTTTTTGGACACATGTTTTTCCATTTCAGTTACCGATTTAATTTCACCAAACATATATGTCCAAACTTCAGGGTAGCTAATAGAAAATAAATATCTTGCATTCTCTTGTTGTAAAGGTCTGAGTATGATGCTTTCACTCTCTAAGACAGGTGGTTCTATAAACAATAACTGACTCAAATAGGTTCTCTCCTTAATTAAAACAATTTTTCACTAAAATATTCTCTTAATACATCTATTTCAACAAAGATTATAACGATTCCTTCCTCAACTAAACTGCCCCGTCAGTTAAACAAGCGCCTTCTCTTCTATTACACATTTTTATCATAGTGTACAGTAAAAGAAACAGTTTACTTAATTATTGTTCACGAAAAATAAAGTTGTACCGTTTTGTAAAAGTTAAACTGTTTGTAAAAAAGATAAACATAATATGCTCAAGGGGAAAGTATAATTGAATTAAGATTCATAGAAATAAAACTACAAATACTAGGAGGATTTTTATGTTCCAAAGCTTAGACCATTTTTTGAAATCTTGGGAGTTCGAAGCTAGTTCTACACAGAAACTACTAAATATTCTAACTGATGAATCACTTAAACAGGAAATAACTTCACAAAATTGGAGTTTAGGACGTATTGCTTGGCATACCGTTACAGCTATTCATATTATTACTTCCAATACAAACTTAACGTTCGAAGCACCAACTAACGATTTTCCCGTTCCTACTTCGGCTCAATTTATAGCAGAAAACTATTACCAATCCAGTAATGCATTTGTAAAAGCATTAAAAACTCAATGGACTGACCATACATTGAAAGAACGAATTGAATTTATAGGTCAACAAATGCCAAATGGTTCACTATTATTGTTTTTGATTCAACATCAAAACCACCATCGAGGACAAATGACTGTTCTTATGCGACAGGCAGGATTAACTGTTCCAGGCATTTATGGTCCGTCAAAAGAGGAATGGGCAAAGTTTGGTATGAATGCCCCGCAGTAATAGTAAACGGATCCGTTTTAGTAGTCTGTAATTCTATTAATTCATTATGTAGTTGCTTCTTTGAGACGGAACTATGAAGTATAAATCTCAATTCAATTGTTGATAATGCCTATACACTGAACCGAAAGCAGTCTGGGAAGCACTATTGACTATACACCAGTCTAGGTTCTGTATTCTTCGCAACATGGTCGTACAGTCTAGCAACGATCTTTGGCATGATATAGATTCCTTTTTTATCTAATTCTATTTCGCCTATACCCCAACCCAAGAGGTCAGGACTTTCTACCAATCGGAAAGTCTTTATTATTTTTGAGAGGGTTTATTATTTAAATATTTACCTTGATAATGGTGATATATCCAATTGCCACAAAATTGTTTATCTTAAATGCAATTTCAAAAATGTATTTCACTTTATGGTCGCACTGTGCAGTAAGGTTTGACGAACAGATGATTCATTTGTTACAATCTCCCTATTAAATAGGAAAAGGATGAGGACGATGGTTCGTCGTTTGAAACGGTTTAAGAATGTTGCTACGGCATTAAGCTTCTAAGTAAAAAAATAATTTATACTACTTAGAAGCGAGGGAAAAAAATGAAACAACATCGATTTAACCACTGGTCTGAAATTAAGTATTTAAAAGATATTGTCACCAACCCAATGATTGAAGTAGGAGAATACTCCTACTACTCTGGTTATTACGATAATCATGATTTTGAAGATGGGTGCGTTAGATACTTATGGGGAGATGAAAAATCTAGAAAGTTATTTAACCCAATCGAAGACAATGGTTGGCATTTAGATAAGTTGATTATAGGAAATTACGTATGCATTGCAAGTGGTGTAATTATATTAATGGGTGGAAATCACAATCATCATTCTGAATGGATTACCGTCTATCCTTTTATGGAGCAAATTGAAACTTCTTACGAACCAAAAGGGGATACAATAATCGAAAATGATGCCTGGATTGGTATGAATGCAATGATTATGCCCGGTGTGACAATAGGTGAAGGTGCAATTGTTGCGGCTGGATCAGTTGTTTCGAAAGATGTCCCACCATATACGATAGTAGGAGGCAACCCTGCTAAAGAGATAAAGAAACGATTTACAGACAAAGAAATCGAAAAGTTGAAAGAAATGCGTTGGTTCGATTGGGAACGTGAGAAAATTGAACGAGCTAGTCATATCTTGTCCAGTTCATCTATTAACCATTTATACGACTTTTATCAAAGGGAAATTAAACAATAACGGATTAATTTTAAATCATCACATTGAAATAAATAAGAATAAGTTTAATCATAGTCTCTTCTTAATAGCTAATTAAGAAGAGACTATTTTTAAAGTAAAAACTCAACTCTATACAGTGCTACTCCATTAATAATCCCAGAGGACATTAATGCTGCCTGTGCATAATCCTCAGGGACTAACATGACTGCATATAATGTTGCAACTACTGAACCTCTTTCATTAGATAATGTAAATTCTGACAAGATAGATCGAAGAATGTTCTACACTTTCTTCAACTAACCTGCTGCGTTAGTTCATAATCACTCCGTATATTAAAGCTGTAAAAATTTATGTGCGAAAACTATATTAAAAAGCCTTATCGATATATTAGAATTAGAAACAGCTTTAAATCTACCTACAAAACGTCTGTTATAGTTCCTATGTTTATATAATATCCGATATCTAGTTTTTCAATTTCTACTACTTCACCTTCGTATAGCTACATAGATCATATTTTTAGGAATTACTAAACGCCTTGACTCATCTCCTAAATGTGAAAGTATACAAAAAATCATCATTTTTGTTAAAAACTTTTTTATTATTACAACTTAACAAAAAAATGATATATAAAAGTGACCATCTCATTTGGGAGAAGGTCACTTTTTTCGATTAGATTCAAATTTTTTTTGATATACGTAATCGAATCGTACTGTTTTATTCATCTTAAACACGTGTCTCCTTATTTGTTAAAAAGTGAACTCCGTGTATGGCCTATTAATGTGTTTACTTTTTATTTTGTTTTTTCTTAATTGTCTCTTTGTCAGCACGATTAAATTCTTTTTGATATAAAACTTCTTGCATTGAAGACAACCCATTATCCTTCATTGTGAACTGCTCATGTGGTTGCTTACGGTTTTTCATCGTGAACACTCCTTTCGTATTTAATCTTTTTAGTTTTACCTTTGTAACCAATGATATTCGATTGAAAAGAAATTAAATTTGTTAAAATTTTATTATGATTACTTGTGCTATCCATTGAATCGTGGTTGTTCCTTTAGTAAGTGTAATTCTTATCTTGTCATTAAAAAATACATAACAAGGACTATTAAGCACAACATACACTTATTCAACAATCGAGCCCTTTCGATAATATCTTCTATTTAGCAAATACAGTTTATTTGATTTATAACAAAGAATTTGTTAGCGGAATAAATGACCAAGCGAACCCCTCGTTAATGCGAAGGGTGTTTCAAATAGGAAAGAAAACCAAAAAGATGTTCCAGTCTGATCCCATAAACCAGGTGTAAAATAAAGTTCTTTCGGATTAATGAGCACCTTAGGGTCAATGATATCTGTCAAATAAAATACGATTAACAGTGGTATATAACTTATCGCCAATTCAAAAACGTATTCGCATACCTTTTATATCTAGTAGCTTTTGAATTAGTTGCCGTTCTCAGTGCTTCAAATTGTTCTTTTATTCTAGGCAAGAACTCTCGCTCTTTTTCGCTCTATCACCTAGCGGAAAATCATCCTTATTTTTTCCCATATTTCAAAGACAAAAAATTATTGATTCCAATTTTTTTCGCTACCTTTTGCGGAATAGCCTTCCGTTTATACTCCTCAAAACCCATTTTTTTATATAAATTCATTGCTGGAGTATTCGTATCCGCAACTTCTTCAATAACGTAATTGTTGTACGTTGTATTTTCGAGGATATGCTGGATTATTTGAGATGCTACGCCCTGTCCTCTGAATTCAGGAGCTGTTCCAACAAATTCAATCGAGCCTGTATTGGGAGGGGAATTTTCAAAAGGGACTTCAAATTCCTTTTTTAAAAAGATCCCGGCCATGCTTCCCTTGAAGAAGCCTAAGTGCTTTCTCAGCTCTTTTTTATTTAATCTTACCGATGATGTTTTCCCGTCCGTACATGCCGTCACTCCTGCAACTTTATCATTTACTATGGCTATATAAAATTGATCTAATACAAACATGTGGGAAAAAGCCTTTGCAATGATGTTTTTATCTTTGGAAAAAAAAACAAGCCATTGACTGGAGCCTTCCGCAAAAATTTCAGACATTTGCGTCCTTATATCTAAATCAACTTCATCGGCTTTTACAATTAGAAACTTATTACCTCCAGATTTCATATTGCATTTTCCTTTCATTTTTAATGAATTTATTTTCAATATAAATTCATACGACACATCGTCAAATTATATTCAACAATCTGGCCCTTTAATTAAATAATACAGCTGGAATTTAAGGGGCAAAGAAAAAACCTATATTAATACAGGGTTTTATCAAACTTTGTTTTGAACTGTGATAGTTTCTCCTTTGTTAGAACATCCTGTAATCGTTACAAAGCTAATGTAAACAAAACATAAAGTAACCTTTGTACCATCATATTATCCCTCTTTATTATTTTAACGTTAATTCTCTATTAAGTTTCTTTTTCCACTAAACTGCCCCGTTAGTTCAATAAGAAAAAAGAGTTGCCTAAGCAACCCTATGATTCTACTAAAGCACGCATTACTTTAAGTGTAATTCTTCACAATCTTCCATTTCTAATTAATCTTATTCGATAATAGATTCTCAAAATTGTGAGTACCAATCCAATCATGAAAATAATCGCCAATAAGAACATCGCAGCTGGCCAAAGACCGAATGCATCTAATGTGGTGGAACTGTTATTTTTTAATGTTGGAAGAATAAATAATAACCATCCTATACCAACGACAGGTATCAATTGCGGTATTAAACGTAGAAAGAACCTCCAAGCTGGATACTGGTTACGTTTATCCGTCCATTTTTTACTTCTTCGTATACCTCTGATTCCTAATATCAAGTAAATCAATGTGATAGCACCAAGTGATAAATCGATCATTTTAGGAATTGAAGATTTTATTTCAGGTTCTTTTCCTTCTGTCAATTGAATAACTCCAGAACTGATCTCATATGCATGTTCGAATGTAGTGGTGAAACTATTCAGTAAAACGGCAACCGAATAGCCGCTACTTGGAACGATATCTTGCTGGGATTGAAAAGTAGAGATTGAACCGCTATGAGAAATACGAGCCGGCTTAATATTGGAAGAGCTTAAAGACCAACCAAGTCCATATTTTTCAGCCTCAGATTGTGGTGAATAGGACTCTTTTAGTAACTCTTGTGATAGTAATTGTTCTCCTTTTTCATTTTTCCCGTCGTTCGTATGCATAGCTAACCATTTCCCCATATCACTAGCAGTCGTAAAAATACTCCCTGAACCACTGAACATTTTTTCAAGCTCCGTCCATGGCATTGCCGTACCATATAACGTGACATATCCTCTAGGTATATCTAAATATTTTGTAATATCCCCAGAGTTAACTACTGAGAGGGAATCATTCATTCCGAGCGGTGAGAACACATTTTGTGTTAGGTAGTCATTAAACTCCATCCCACTAATTTCTTCTACTAAATAAGCTAATGTCCAGTAGTTTGCATTACTATATAAATACTTTTCTCCAGGGTTGGATTGTAGTTTCCAATCATGAAGACGTCCTACACCTTCTTTTAAGGTATTCGCTGGTGCTACAATGGTAGGATTCGGTAGACCAGATGTATGACTCAACAAGTGACGTACTGTCACCTGTTCCCACCTTTTATCATTTAGTTTTAATTCAGGAAGATAATTTACTATAGAATGATCCAATTTAATTTTTCCTTTATCAACCAATTGTAAAACTGCAAATGCAGTAAATGGCTTCGAACCAGAAGCAATACCAATAATAGACTTCGCTGTCAGTGGATCTCCGTCAGAATCATGCCCAAAACCTTTTTCATATAATGTCTTCCCATCCTTTATGACTACAATAGCTGCACCAGGCAATCCGTTTTTCACCATATAATTCGTAACATACTCGTCAACTTTCGCTGTATCGAACATTTCATCAGCCTGTGCTGGTAAAGGAACAAACAATAGAGGAATCGAAATAATTAACATCAATAAAATAATTACACTTTTGTTTTTAGACACATTATTTACCCCTTTCTTCATTAATTTTTTATTACGCTACTGTCTTCCATTCGCAAATGATCGACAATTCGCCCTCATTTAAGAAGATGATGGAGAAAATGACACAGGAATTGAAAACGAAGCAAACGATGAGGAAGAGAAAATAGAGGAAGATGATGTAAAAGATGAGGATGAAGAAATGCAGGATGAGGGTTCAATAAACGATTCAGCGGATGATGCAAACGATTAAACGAAAGCACTTTTCACTGTACAACTTTACTAGTTTTTATTGAACTAACCTGCTTACTTTAGTTCAATAAGAAAAAAGGCTTTTCTCCTTCTTGAAGTAAAGCACCCATTAGTTTAAATGCATTTCTTCACAAGCAAAAATGCTGCCTTATATAGTAGTACTCCGTTTGATAAAAAGGTTGGACGAAAAAGGTTAAATCAGTTTATACATAAGTATATCATCAACATATAAGTCATCGCTAAACTTAACTTCTTTAATTTTACGTCCTTCTTCAACAAATCCCATACTTTTGTACAATTCGATAGCTCGTTGATTTGTTGATAATACACCTAAACTAACTTTCTCTATTAAAATGTTATGTTCCGCCCAGTTTAAAAGTTCTTTAATAAGCAGTTTACCAATGCCTTGATTGCGGTACTCTTTTTTCACCATTGTCGTAAAAGAACCAGTGTGAGAAAGCCTTTTAGTACTTTTTGAGAGAAAAACGATCAAACCAACAATCTGCCCTTTGCTTTCCGCCACAATTAGCTTTTCTCTTTCATTCTCTAAGATTTTCTCAATCCAGTTTCTTATTTGCTGCGATGTTTCTTCATACTCTTCTATTACCGAAATCATAAACTCACTTTCTGAAAGAACTTCCTTTTGAAGTTCTAACACAGCTTCTGCATCATTTATGTTTCCTTTTCTTAGGGATACTTGGTTATTTCTCTTCGTCATCTTTATTCCTCCTAACCTTTGAATATCTTATAATAATTCTACAAATTGAAGTAAACCCCTTCTAACCTAAACTACTTCGTTAGTTCAATATGAAAAAAGTGTTGCTTAAGCAACCCATGTTCTTTAACTAAAGCCTCCACTAATTTAAGAAGAAATTACTTTTCCAGAGTTTGAAAATTTAAAGATTCCTATTATCCCATACTAAAAGTCCAAGTAATTCCAGCAACCTCTATTTGAAATGAATTTTCTTCAAATTCCATTACGTGTTCATAATCAAAGGCTTTGTTAAGTAGTATTGTTGTTTTTCAGGTATAAAATATGGGAACGTCCTATTTTGACGTTCCCGATCTTATTCCATTAAAGATCCCTATAATGGAATAACTGTAAATCTAAGGTAGCTTTTTTAGAAACTGCGTTTCCGTGGCCAAGCTCCTTGCATTTTACTTAGGAATACAATTTGCCCAATATGATATGCGTCGTGTAATGCTAAACTCTTCAGTTCAAGCACTAATGAATTATCTTCTCCTGGGATCTGTCTATACAAATCTTCATGTTCTGATTTTGCTAGTACTTTTCCAAGTTCACGATGAACATGAAAGTATTCTTGTTTTGTTTCCTTCCAATTTTCTATCGTCTCAGTTGGTAATCGAAATGTAGATTGATTATTTTCTGCTTGTGGTTCATTCGCTGTTTCACCAAGAAATCGCATCAGAAATCTCTTTTCATAGAAAAGTAAATGACAAACTAATTCCCAAATGGAATTCATTGCCCCATCAGCTGGTTTCCAAATTGCCTGTTCAAAAGTAATATCCTCTAGCACTTTTTCAAGTGGTGGAAACCAGTCTTCTTCATCTAAGCAGCTTGCCCATTGTTGTAACAAAAGTGTCTTTACATCCATTTTCTATTCCCTCCTATTTAATATCTCCCTTTATATATACTAATTCGATCTACTTAAGTAAACTCCTTCTTAAACTAAACTGCTTCGTTAGATCAATAAGAAAAAGATACCCTTACAGGCAGCTACTTGTTTAACTAAAGCACCCGTTTTTTTGAACAAGTAACTTCTCTTATTTACACATTATGCTGGATATGATACCTAACAGATAAAAACAATCTTTCCCATTTGTGCTAAAATCCTCTAAAGTGCGAATAAAATAATAATAATAATATTGTACAATTGTTATTTTANACAATTGTTATTTTACCTATTATATAAGGAGGTAGATTAATGAATAAAGAAAAACTAACTGTTTGGGAACCTATCAAAACAAAGGATAATCAGTTTAGCAGATTATATAATGAACTAGTTTTTTTTGAAATGCACTATCAAAAAGATTTTGTACTTGTTTTTGAAGATACAGACCATTCAAAGAAATATATTTTTACTTACGATTACAATAAATCCCAAAAATATGCAATCATCACTTTTCGTTTATTTGATGAAATGACAAGACCAGATATTGAAGAACTAATATCAAAAGTAGGTAAAGAAAGAGAAGAAGAAGGACTAAGTAAACTCACTTATGAACCTAATTTTTATAAAGTGGAAAACTCTAGTTTTTTATCTTGGTATGACAATATTTTTCCCGCTAGAGCTAGTCTACAACCCAAAGCTGAACATCATTTATATATTACTTCAGACTATATAATTGATGTGCTGAGTGAGTACGACCCAACAGTCGCAGTAGAATTTCAATAATAGTGAGAATTAAATTTTTCTCACTATCCCCCTTATTTTCTTCAACTAAATTGCTGCGTTAGTTTAAGTGTAACATTTCACAATTGATCTCCGAAGTCTTCTTGATGTATTGGAAATAAAAATAGACCATCGAAATGATGGCCTTGTTTAACTAAAGCACCAGTTAGTTGAAGAATGTTATTTCATTGACCTTGCAATTTCTAACGTTTGTTCTTTCGATAATCTGGAACTATTCATTTCTACAGAGGTACCATCTTGAACCCAATTAAGTAAGCCACCAGTGATGGTGTCTCCATTTTTATCAACTTCGCCACTTTCTTCCCACTCCTGAAAATAACCTTTGTTTCCACTTATATTAACTTTCTGACGATAAGGAAAATCGTCATCGGATAATCGAAATCCTTTTCTCAAATCAATAGCGTCCATCAACTTTGTGTCCTTGCTGTCCATATAATGTAGCATTATCCAAGGGGATGTTTTGGTATCTAATGTCCAATCACCAGGATTCCTTTTTGGAGTTAAAACGGTAAAGTCAACTTCTTTCTGTATTTCGGATATAGTTTTGCTATTGTGATTATACTTTATTTCTTTAGCCATAATTATTATTGGGTAACAATTTAGAAGGATTAGAACAATTACTAAACGTATCAATTTTCTACTTCAATTCTTTTCGAAACTTCAGGTATTAGTATTTCCTACTTTTCACTTTTTTTAAACAATCCTACTTTTTAGTTCAAAAAGATAAAAGGCTTTACTCCTTCTTGAAGTAAAGCACCCGTTAGTTGAAGAAGAAAGCTACGTCAATAACATTGTTCTTGATTTGGATCAAACGTTCTTGTCATCTTTCGGATAACGGATTACCGTTCGAAGTGTGTCCGCCGATAGGAAATTCTGTATTATTTATTCATTTACTGGTTTTCCGTCTAGGAGGAGCACAGCAAGCATTAACTTGAATGGTTTTTACTGATACATGCTCACCTTTTGACTGAAGCCATCTTTTCACTTTTGCATCTAACTCTACATGCATCAATATCACTCTCATTCACCTTATCTTTAGTTTAATAAGAAAAAAGGCTTAAAGTAAAGCACTCGTTAGTTGAAGTAAAAATTACTTAAACGGAAACTCATATCCTATATAGTTAAATACATTTCTGAATCCTATATTTTCTGCAAATGCAATAAATAGCTTGTTTGATTCCATACACTCCCAATACGGAACAATATTATTATCCAAACAATCTTTACAAAAGATAGAGCTATTTTTTGGGCTAACTTTTTTCCTGGATGCCCTTCTAAAGTGTGTTTCTGGTAATGTATGCAATGCTTTTCCAAGCAAAACATAATTTTCGATACTAAGCGTTATTTCATTTGTTTTCGTAGAGTACATATTTCCATCAACATCAATAAAATTGCCTATATCGAAATTGTGGATGAAATCATTAAAAGCCTGCTCCCCGTCGAATATAGCCTTACTGAAAAGGGGCAAACTCTCTGGCCTATTATTCAGGAAATGTGCCAATGGGGAGAACATAATAATTGAAAGATCCTTTGTCTCTATGCAAAAAAGGTATAATACCTCAGTACGAGGAATTATACCTTTTTTGCTGTTTTTTAATCTTATAGAAAAGTAAATCACTTTTTTATCGTGGAGCAGTCAATGGATTCTGTAGTTTGACCTCTTTTATGGATAGATGTACAGTATAATTCCCATATTCAAGAATTTTATCCAGAAAAGGATTCAATTGCTCTTGTGAGTTAACTTTTATTTTTAAATGATAACAGCCTTCTCCCGATACGCGGTGAACTTCCACTACCTCATTTCGTTCATTCATAAATCGTATAAACGAATCATGGTTTGCAGTTTTCATGTAAATAATGATAAACGCTGTATAAGTAAGTCCTAATTTCATTTCATCAACTATTAAAGAGTAAGCTTTAATGACACCACTTTCCTCCAGTTTTTTTATACGATTCCCTACTGCTTGTCCCGTCATATGAATTTGTTCACCTAAGTCTTTCCATTGAATACGTGAATTTTCGGATAGTAACCGAAGAATCTGAAAATCAATATTATCAAGTTCCATAATAAATTCCTTTCACCATGAATTTTTTTGAGATAAAAGTGTTTCGTCAACTTATCGATAAAAATCAATATACGATCTATGATTATAGTGTAACAAAATACTTTAAATGAGGTGGAGAATAATGAGCACAGCTCTAATTATTGTAGATATTCAAAATGACTATTTCCCAAATGGAAAGATGGAATTAAGCAACCCTGAAAAAGCGGCCGCTAATGCTGCGAAAGTGCTTGAATCGTTTAGAAAGAACAACAAAGATAACATTTTTCATGTTCAACATATCGCAGGTGATCCAGCATTAGGATTCTTCCTTCCGGATACTGAGGGGGCTGAAATACATGAAACTGTACAACCATTGGAAACCGAAAGCATTATCATCAAACATTTCCCTAACAGCTTTTTAAAGACAGAATTAGAAAGCAAATTAAGAGAAAATGGCGTAACTAAAGTAGTAGTTGTAGGTATGATGACACATATGTGTATTGATGCAACAGTCAGAGCGGCAGTGGATCTAGGCTTTGAGACGACACTTATTGAAGATGCATGTGCAACACGAGACTTGTCTTTTGAAGGTAAGGTCGTTCCAGCTGAACAAGTTCATTATGCGTTTGTCGGTGCGCTTAACGGTATGTATTGCGCTGTAGAATCGACCGAAGATTTCCTACAAAATAACTAACAAATCATAAAGAACATTTTAATGTAAAAGGCTGTCCAGATGCTTTTTTTTCTGGACAGTCTTTATTCATTACGCTTTATTTTGTTTTCGATATAAGCATTCCCATCTGATAAAAGATCCAAATAACCTGTTTTTGGTTCCATGACAAGACCATGTACAGGAATTGTTATACCACGTTCTTTCATATGCTCAATCATGCTATCCGGATCCACTGCGCTCATACCACAATCGTTGTGACCGACAATGAACACTTCCTCTGCTTTTAGCTCATATAGCGCAACGAGTATACTGCGCATAATACTACCAAATGGATGGTTTACTATTGCCCCAGAACTTTTCACAATTTTCACATCACCATTACATAGATTCATCGACTTTGGTAAAAGTTCGACAAGGCGTGAATCCATACAAGATAATACAACTAGCTTTTTATTCGGATATTTTGTTGTGATGTAGGGCTCATACCCTTAACCATTAAATTCTAAAATATCTTTTAGGGAAGACATATTATACCCCCTTATTTCTAATCATGTGTCTGATACTTGTGTTGCAATACAAAACCCTATCCCTATCTAGCTACTTCATTTTTCAAGTTTTCAAATCCAAAACGATTAATAAATTTTATGAACGTTTCCCTCTTCTTGCCTTGTTCAGCATAGATGTGAATGATTTTTTCGACAACTTTATACAGCTGTTCAGGCATTAGCTGCTCCATCAATAAAGTACCTATTTGAGCGTCCTTTCCTTTTGCTTTTCCACCAATGTATAAGTCATATCCGTTTTTTACTTTCATGATGCCGATATCATTTATGAGCGGTTCACCACATCCTATAGGACATCCAGTGTAAGCTGGGCGAAGTGTGAAAGGAACAGGTTTTCCTGCTATTCGCTTGTTTAGTTCAATGGCTACAGGCATTCCTTCTTCTTCTGAGCCTTTACAAAAATTGCAGGTCCTTAAGCTTTTCACAAAATTTCCTACTGGATAACAGGACAATCCTACTTCCTTAAATTTCTCTTCCACTAATTTCAGCTTACTTTCAGGTATCTCGATGTAAAGTTGTTGAAATGTAGTCAACTCCAGTTCATGACTATCGCTCATATACTCCACAATTACAGCCAATTGTTTTGCATTTAGTTTTGCTCCAAATGAAATGCCACCATTTACAGCAAGTTTAATCTTTTTATCGATTTGGTTCATTACCATTCTCACCCTTACCCTTCATTGAATTTATTATATGTAATCTATAGAGCAAACAATGTAGTTTACTCTATAGTCAACAGTAATTTTACTTATCTAATTTCACACGTTGTAAACGTAAAGCGTTCAGTACAACTGACACAGAACTAAATGCCATCGCTGCACCTGCAACCCAAGGAGCAAGTAACCCGATTGCTGCAATCGGTATACCAAGTGTATTATAGCCAAATGCCCAGAATAAGTTTTGTTTAATGTTGCGCATTGTTTTACGACTCATAATGATCGCATCGGCAATACTATTCAAATCTCCACGAATTAGTGTCACATCAGCGGCTTCCATCGCTACGTCAGTTCCTGTACCAATGGCCATCCCAATATTGGCTGTCGCAAGGGCTGGGGCATCATTGATACCGTCACCGACCATCGCTACTTTTCTACCGGCCGCTTGCAGTTTCTTCACTTCTTCTGCTTTACCTTCAGGTAGAACCTCAGCAATGACTGCGTCAACGCCTACTTCTTTTCCTATGGCTTGTGCTGTTCGCTCATTATCACCAGTCATCATGATGACTTTGATACCCATCTCTTTTAAACGACGTATGGCTTCCGCTGATGTGTCTTTTATTGTATCCGCTACAGCAACTAGCCCTGCATATTGCCCATTAATACCAGCTAGCATCGCGGTTTTACCGTCGCTCTCCAATTTCTCCATTGCCGGGAGAACTGCTGTAATATCGATGCCGTATTGCTGCATGAGTTTGCGTGTACCTATAACAACTGCTTGACCTGAAACGGTTGCTTGCACACCATAACCCGGGATTGCTTCGAAAAATTGAACGTTACCAAGTTCGATGCCTTTTTCTTGAATACCTTCAACGATTGCTTGTGCTAATGGGTGTTCAGATTGTTTCTCAGCCGCACCAATTAAAGATAAGATTTTTTCTTCCACTTGACCAATTGCTAGCACAACGTCTGTTAAAACAGGTTTACCATGTGTAACAGTACCTGTTTTATCAACTACAACCGTGTCAATACTTTGTGTCTGCTCTAAGTGCTCTCCACCTTTGAATAAAATACCGAATTCAGCTGCACGACCAGAGCCTGCCATAATGGACGTTGGCGTAGCCAGACCTAGAGCACATGGACATGCAATTACAAGTATCGTAATTAACACTTCAAGTGCTGGTGTAAATTCACCTGGTTGTACCCATAAAATCCAAACAAGGAAGGCAATAATGGCGATCCCTACAACGATTGGAACAAAAATACCTGAAATTTGGTCTGCTAAACGTTGAATCGGTGCTTTAGAACCTTGCGCATCTTCTACGACTTTAATGATTTGTGCTAACGCAGTATCGCGACCAACTTTTGTTGCTTTCATTTTAATAAAACCGTTTTTATTAATCGTTGAACCGAATAACACGTCACCATGCTTTTTATCAACCGGAAGACTTTCCCCTGTCAACATCGATTCATCAACAGCTGTATTTCCTTCTAATACTTCACCGTCAACCGGGATTTTTTCACCTGGTTTCACTAAAATCGTGTCACCAATGACGACTTCTTCTAATGGAATTTCTTTTTCAACACTGTCACGCACGACAATCGCTGTTTTCGCTTGTAAGCCCATTAATTTTTTTATCGCTTCCGATGAACGACCTTTTGCTTTTACCTCAAATAACTTACCTAAAATAATGAGTGTAATCAGTACTGCACTTGTTTCAAAGTAAAGATGCGCATCATGATGGGAACCAGCTGTGACAATCGCTTGGTACACACTGTAGAAGTAAGCTGCAGATGTACCCATAACAACTAGTACGTCCATATTGGCACTGCCATTTCGTAATGCCTTGTAAGCACCAACATAGAACTGTTTTCCGACAATGAATTGGACAGGTGTTGCAAGTGCCATTTGTAGCCATGGATTCATTAAGATATCCGGTAGGTAAAGGAACGATGTAAATGAAAAATGTGCAACCATCGTCCAAAGTAATGGTAAAGATAAAATCGCCGAAATAATGAATTTACGTTTTTGGTCTTTAATTGCTTTTTCACGGTGATCGACCCGTTCTTTGTCATCTTTCTTTTGGTGTGCACCATAGCCTAGTTTCTCCACTTTCGCAATCATGTCTGAAATCGCTACCTCAGACGGGTTAAACTCAATTGTTGCTTTTTCTAATGCTAAGTTGACGTTCGCATTTGCGATTCCATCCATTTTATTTAACCCTTTTTCAATACGTATCGCACATGCTGCACACGTCATACCCGTAATATCAAACTCTGCTTTTTGTTTCAGTACGCCGTAGCCAAGTGCTTCGATTTTCTTTTCAAAATCGGCAGCACTCAGTTTAGACGGGTCATATTTAATCGAAGACTTTTCAAGTGCTAGATTGACATTTGCTTGTTCGACACCATCCATTTTATTTAACCCTTTTTCAATACGTATCGCACACGCAGTGCATGTCATCCCTGTAATTTGCAGATTAGCTTCTTTGACTTCTTTACTCATGTTACTTCCACCTCTTCCATACCACTTGGGGGTATATTTTTTTGAAAATAATAGAGTGCTAAAGAAGCACTCAATCAATTTTATTCGATCTCATAACCTTGATCTTCAATCGTTTCTTTAATTTTATCAAGTGACACTTTCACTTCATCAAATACTACATCTACTTGAGCTTCCGTTAAGTTTACCTTTACTTGTTCAACTCCTGCTAATTGACCAACACTTCCCTCAATAGCATTCACACAATGTCCACATGACATTCCATGTACCTTTAATGTTATATCTTTTCATGTTTTCTCTCTCCTTTAATTGAAGTATTTTAATCCAGACTTGTTATACGATATAGGGGTATAAATACTTTAAAATTTTTTTTATTTTTTATCGTGCTATTTCGTTTTTATTTTTTCATTAGCTTTTGAATCGTCACAACTAATTCGTCTAATACCTCTTCATCACCTTCTGAAAGTCGATCTACCACACAACCTTTTAGATGACCTTCCAAAAGGATTTTGGCTACGCTATTTAAAGCAGATTGTGTCGCAGACAGTTGTGTGATTACATCGTCACAGTAAACGTCTTTGTCTATCATTCCCTTTATACCTCTAATTTGACCTTCAATACGATTTAATCGAGTTGTTAAATCCTTTTTTACACGTTCTGGATGATGACTTTTTCGACAAGACACTACAATCTCTGTATGGCAAGCTGCTTCTTTCACTGTGTTTTCCATCAGCTCAACCTCCTAACTTGATTTTATATTACCATACCCCGGTGTGGTATGTAAAGTGCAAAGTAGAAAAGTATACGTCACATTTAAATTCAATCATTAAAAATTTTAAAAAGTCTAGTTTTGCTTATTCACCTAACCTGCTGCGTTAGTTTAAGTGTAACATTTCACAATGAATCGCCGAAATCCACTTGAAGTTTTAAACGTAAAAACAGACCATCGAAATGATGGTCTCATTTAGCTAAAGCACCCGTTAGTTGAAGAAGCATTCTGGCTATAAATATCGAATAAAAGCGTCTTATCTCTTTCACTTAAACTAAAAAAATTTTTCAATAACTGTTTTATCATATGTTTCATAATAATAGTGAATACGTTGTTCACTTCATCTTCACTGGAAGAAAAATAAAAGCCTTGCTATACTTTTTCGTAACAAGGCTTTTACTGTTGTCTCATTTTTTATTTAGACTTTATCATGCTTTGCCTCTTCGCGACCAAATTATAATAGGTATGAGAACTAAGGATAAAAGTCCCCCACTTAAAGACAATGTAGCATAACTTGTATTAGCTACTACCATTCCCGAAAGAGCACCACCTGAAGCACCTGCTAATGCAATAAAAACATCAAGTGTTCCTTGAGTTTTCGCACGTGTTGAAGGCTCTGTAGAATCAACAATTAGAGCAGTTCCACTAATTAAGCCAAAGTTCCATCCCAATCCAAGTAAAGAAAGAGCAAGTACTAATAGAACCATTGAATCGCTTGGTGCGAATGCTGCTAATAAACCAGCGAATAACAATGTAATCCCAGAGGCTATGCTCATAGTTGTTCGACCTACTTTATCTACAAGGATTCCTGTGATAAGTGAGGGAAGATACATTGCACCTATGTGAAAACCAATAACAATTCCAATTTCATTTAGACCATGTCCATGGTGTTTCATATGTACCGGTGTCATAGTCATAATTGCAACCATTACAATTTGGGTAAGAACCATAACCGTGGCACCAATCATTAGACCTCTTCTATTTATTGCTTTATCAACAGAATCCCTTTTATTTACAGGCTCATATTCTTGTTTATAGGCTGCTATCCTGTTTGCAATGTCTAACGGGTCGGGACGCAACATAATTAAAAGAACAAGACCTGCTAAGATAAATGCAGTAGCTGATAATATGAATGGACCTGCAAGTGGCGGAACACCTATGAAACTAGCAAATTCACCCATAACTTCTACTAGGTTTGGGCCGGCAACAGCCCCGAATGTTGTCATAACCATCGTAGTACTAATAGCTGTTGCTCGTTGTTTTTTGTTTGCTAAATCTGTTCCCGCATAACGAGCTTGTAAATTTGTCGCAGTTCCTGCACCATAGATCAGTAGAGAAGCAAATAATAAAATGACACTATTCATCAAGGCAGCAATCACAACTCCAATTGCACCAAGTCCACCTACAATAAAACCTATTGATAAACCTGTACGGCGTCCATATCGTTGTGAAATTTTCCCAACAATTAAAGCAGCTCCTGCTGAACCTAAAGTAAATAAAGCTGCCGGCACTCCTGCATAAGCATCAGTTCCAAGCATTTGTTGAGCCAACAGGGCACCTACTGTAACTCCTGCTGCAAGCCCTGCACCACCGAAGATTTGTGATAAACTTACAACGAACAACACACGTCTATACAAGCTCTTTAATTTTTCTGGTGAATCTATATAACTCTCAATTGAATCTTGTGCTTTACCAGACACTTATTAACACCTTCTTCTATTTATTTTTATTAAACTAAACTGCTGCGTTATTTCAATAAGAAAAAGCCACCCTTTCAGGCAGCCACTTGTTTAACTAAAGCACCCGTTAGCTAAAGAAGAAATTTTACCTTTTATGTTTAATCATTTTTTGGATTTATTAGTTGCAGGAACTGTATCCTTTTTACCCGAAAACTAATTGTTGGGTAGTTGGATACCTCGCCAGCCGCTTACATCGCATTGGCCATATTCATTATCACCCACAGCAACCACTGTGCCGTCCGATTTAAGCCCGACGGTATGGGCACAACCCGCCGCAATTGCCACAATATCGCGCCAATCACTTACATTACATTGGCCATACTCATTCCAACCCACAGCCGCCACAGTACCGTCCGATTTAAGGCCGATAGTATGATTACTACCCACTGCTATCGCCACAATATCGCACCAGTCGTTTACATTGCATTGGTCATGCTTATTCCAACCCACAGCCATCACCGTGCCGTCCGATTTAAGACCGATTGTATGAAGATAACCCGCCGCGACCGCCACAATATCGCACCAACCGCTTACATTGCATTGGCGATACCGATTATTACCTACAGCCGTCACCGTGCCGTCCAATTTAAGCCCGATGGTATGCCAGTCACCCGCCGCGACCGCAACAATATCATGCCAGCCGTTTACATTGCATTCAACTTCATTATTTCGGCCCACTGCTACTACCATGCCATCCGATTTAAGCCCAATGGTACGACGCCAACCTGCCGCAACCTCTACAATATCACGCCAGTCGTTTACGTCGCATTGGTCATGCTTATTCCAACCCACAGCCGCCACCGTGCCGTCCGATTTAAGACCGATTGTATGAGCATTACCCGTGTTCGTTGCCATATGAACATTACCAGCCACGACCGCCACAATATCGCGCCAACCGCTTATATCACATTGGCCATATTTATTATCACCCACAGCCATCACCGTGCCGTCAGATTTAAGCCCAACGGTATGACGACTCCCCGCCGTTATGGTATCTTTTGGCCACCGTTTCAATTTTAACACCTCTTCTTTGGGTAAAATGTAATCCATGTTTTACCTCCTTGAAAACAAGACCTATTTTATTATTGTATCACTTTTGCTTGTTATACTAACCTGCCCCGTTAGTTTAAGTGTACCATTTCACAATGGATTTCTGAGATCTACTTGATGTTTTGGATAAAAAAATAGACCATCGGAAAGATGGTCTTGTTTAACTAAAGCACCCGTTAGTTGAAAAACGTCATACATTAATTTTCTTTTTCTTTATTGTCTCTCTCTTTTATATATCTTCCGTACACCTCTTTCACCCTGTCATTGCTATTGGCTGGTACTACTTGTTTATGAATCTCATTAATTAAAATAAACGACCTGAAAATGACTCCGACAATAATTGCACATAAGATATAGATTCCAATAGAACCGAGGAGAACCAAGATACCTAAAAGACCAGCTAATAGAATGGATAACAATAACTTCACAAAACTCCCCCTTAATCTGCCTACCTGTATTCCACAAAGAGCCATCTAGCAGCTCAATGATCTTTAACTAAATCACCCGTTAGCTAAATAAGATTGCACCTGTATCTCGAAAGAAAACAATCTTTTACTAACAAATATTTATTTTAATCTGTGAAATCTTCAATAACTTCAACCACTTCTATTTTCCCGTCAATTATGAGTTCAGGAAGCTCGTTTTTCACATTACCCTGCCAATATTCTCTAGCTTGTTCAATTTTTTGAGAGAATGGAACCCCATCTTCCTTTGGTAAAAGGTTTCCATCACCCTCAAAAGAATTTCCAATAACTCGAAGTTTAACAATCTGCAAAACCTTCCGATTATATGAATCAAATAATTCTTTCCATTTCAATACGTCTTCATAGTTTTTTGTAGCGTATAAACAAGACATTCTTGAAGGGTATTCAGGATATTCTTGTAGTCTGACCATTTCTACTATCACTTCTCTGATAGCTCTTATTGTTTGGTCTGCATATTTAATAGCTACATCGGCATTTTCTTTATTCAAGTACAATCCTTCTTTTGAATAATGTTCTTGTAAAATCCGAAAAAAATCTTCTCCTTTAGAATTCAATTGTTCTCTTTCAAAAAAGAAGCTATATAAAGTATTTCTTTGGCTCTTGTCAAAGCTAATTATTTGACCCAGACTCATTTTATTCCTAGTAACAATGTGATAAACATACAGCTCATTATCTTTCATAGTCTATCTCCTATCTGTCTTCACCTAAATTAATTCGTACCAAAACAAGGGTTCCTAGTTCAACTAACCTGTTGCGTTAGTTTTAGTGTAACATTTCACAATGGATTTCTGAGATTTACTTGATGTTTAAGATAAAAAAATAGACAATTGAAATGATGGTCTTGTCTAAACTAAAGCACCAGTTATCACAATAATAATCTTAACTAATCCAAGTCATTTTCACTTCTTTGGATTCCCATTTATTATCTTTATAATGAACTTTAACTTCTACTCCAACTGTCCCTAAACCTGAACGATACATGGAACCCTCAAAAAAGATTTCATTGTTGGACTTAAAATCAACTTTTTCTATTCTAAGAAGTACGCCATCCAAACGCATCGTATCTGAATATCCCTTTTCTTTCAGTTGTTCAAGAGTAGCGTCCACTACTTTAACTTTATATTTTTCCTTAAAGTAACTTAAGATTTCTTCAGTATCACTTTCATCTGCGTCCTCGAAATTACTCATATCGATTGCTATATATTCCATATCACTACTTAATGCTTCATCCTGTTCCATTATAGAGTCCTATGCAACACAAAGTCTGATTTTGCGAAGTCGCATTTTATGGAGAATAAAAAGAATCCATATTGAAAAAAGTTTGATCAAAATGGATTCTTCTCTTTCACATTGAATTAAAATTTTATAAAAAAGTTTGATCAAAATTCAAGGAAATGTTAACTTAAAATAAAGTCTTCAGACCCATAGAAAAGCGTTCCTGGCTGTACCAAGAACGCAATCGTTAAGTATGCAAAATATAATAATTTCCCTTACTCCAAGTAATATTTCTTTCAAGGCAAGCTATTGACTTCATGTCCTACACGTATTCCAGACTCAATTGCACCTTGTATCCAACCGTGTGGCAGTGCAGTGTGTTCCCCAGCAAAGTGTACCCTTCCTTCGGGAGTGCCGAGGTAAGGAAAAAGTTCTGTTTCTTGTTCTGGTTTGAACAACGTGAAAGCCCCACCTGAATATGGATTCTGAGCCCAACTGTAAGAAGCTCCTGTTATAAATTCATCATATACTTGTTCTCCATGGATGGTAGCCAAGTTCTTTAAGGCTTGTTGAATCCGATTTTCTTCACTCAAGCTGTCCCACGGAATGGCATCATCCTCCCACGTATAGCTAGCTAAAATTACGCCCGACTCGTTCTTTCCAATTCCATGGCTTGGATAATAACTAAATCGGATGGGTAAATCAGAAACCGTTTGACCACCTTTTATCCCTTCATCTTCCCAAAATCTACTTTTAAACTGAAGGCCAATCTTTGTAGAAGTCACATAATGAAGTTCTCTAATCGCTTTCCACTTGTTATGGGAAAAAGAATCATGGGGTTCAACATCAACGAATTGCAAGATCGAGAAAGGAATGGTCAAGATGCAAATGTCACATGTCATTTCAGTGGGTTTTAACGACTCTGTATTCTTAGTATGAAGTGTAACTTGGTTATTATATTGAACAATTTTGGTCATCTGTTGCCCATAAATAATATTTTCTTTTAATTGTTGGAGAAATGCTTGTGGGAGTTGGTCATTTCCTCCAGTAATCTCATAGAAACTGATATTAGGATTGAAAAGAATCATAAATTCACGTAATAGATCCAGGAATGCGAGTTCAGACAAGCCCTCGATTGCAAGTAGTACCTTAATCATTTCAATTGCACCAGGAGATAAAGTCACCCCATTAGGGTTATATCTTAAAAACTCATCCATTGAGAATCTATCATATTCTTTTATTACCCAACTCCAATTTTCCAACGGATTTAGATTGATAAAGTCTATAACCGGTTGAAGTATTGGTTGAATCAACTCCACAGCTGTTTTTCCCTTTTCGTTAGGGGCAACTGGGTAGCCAAGGATATCAGGAGTCTGTTTATACAGATATTGGCGTGTTTTGATCCCATTCACATAGATCAGGTCGTTAGGCGTACTGTTAATAAAAGAATTTACTGGTAAGCGGAATTTTTTTATGTATTCCAAAGTCAAATAATGATGATTTGGAATACGCATTGCCCCTGCTTCCATGTATTGCCCATTGATAAAAGGGGATCGTTTTGTGTAGACACGTCCTCCTACTCTTTTAGAAGCTTCAAGGATAACTACGTTATGTCCGGCTTCCTTTAACAATGAGGCAGCGACCAATCCTGACATACCTGCGCCGACAATGAGAATTTTTTTGGGATTTTGTGTTTTTTTTAGTCCATGTTGAATTGTCCAAATCATTTGATCGGGTGACACAGGAGGAAACATGTTAGTCACACTCTTTCTCCTTAGTTTGTATTGTAAGCCATCCTTTACGAGACTTACTTTCATCCTATTCATACTAGGCTTATCCTATGTGTAAGATAATACAAGGAGGCAGGTAAAGTCATGAATTCATCGGTTTGGTCCCTTATAACCAAATGGAAAAATAAGGAAGATTCTTATTGAAGATGATATACCAAAGTTATTGTAAGTAGAAAAAACCTTGGAAATTCGAATATTACATACTCAAAATTTTCAGGTTATAAGAAAGTCAAAAAAAGAAAAATCCCAAATTAAATTACAATACATGATTTTTGATCAAACATTTTTATAAACGATCAAACTCTTTTACAAATGGTTATATAATAATTATCGTTGCTCTCCATTAGTTCACCTTCATTCTTTACCTTCTTAATATAATGATAACAGCCCGTCCCCTTGTTGAACTAAACTGTCCCGTTAGTTAATTAACAAACTAAAATATATATCAGAATATTCTTTATCTAGTTTTCGATTAGTGATACGATATTAAATGTTAAATATATCTAAAAGGGGAGATTTTTTTGAAAACCACTTCTAATGAAAAAGCTGTTACTAATGAAGTTACAATTAATGCACCTTTAAATTTGGTTTGGTATGCGTGGACAATATCTGAACGAGTTTCAGAGTGGTTCGCTAGTGAAACGGTAGTAATAGCTAAAGAAGGGGGAGCATATGAACTATATTTCGTTCCAGGAAATAAAACTGGTATGAATACTAAAGGTTGCAAGATAATTAAACTTGTTGATGAAAAAGAGCTAGTGTTCACTTGGAAGGGACCAGACCAGTTTAAAGATATAATGAATAATGAAAATGAACTAACAATAGTAAATGTTAGTTTTGAATCAGTTAATGAAAACTCTACAAAAGTCTGTATACACCATACAGGATTTAAGGATGATGAAAGTTGGACAGATGCATTTCAATGGCATCAAATGGCTTGGTCTGGCGTTCTTAGTAGCTTAAAGTCTGTTCTTGAAAAGGGCGAAGGTAATTTATGTTGTCAACCTGTAAAATAAGTACCTTACAAAACCGTCTATTTTTTATGAATAGATGGTTTTTGTTTACTTAAATATATCGCCTTTTAACGAAAGAAGAAAACTCTCTTATTCCACTAAACTGCTTAATTAGCACACTTGATCACCGAATTTTACTTTGTTTTGGACATAAAAACAGACCATCGAATTGATGGTCTTGCTTAACTAAAGCACCCTTTAGTTGAAGAAGAAAACGCCTATTCCACAATCGCGCCCATTTGCTGAACAAGAAAAAATCCTGTATATCAGAGAAATTTTTATCGAACTTTTCACCAAAATCATAACAGAGATTTCTACAGAGTACTTGATGGATCAGGTTACTAGATTATGTTATCGAAAGAATCAATACAGTGATAAATAACGAAATTATATCTGTTAGAGGTAGGTTTCATCTGAAATCACCTCATGTGTATAGATAAATTGCCTAATCATTTCATTTAAATTATTAGCCGCTTTTGTAGGGATCTGATGCTTTGTATGATTAATGAACTTTAATTCCTTACATGGCAATTTTTCATGCAATAACCCAGTTCCTACTGTTCCCACCGTTCCCAATCCAGTAAAAATGGTAACCAGTTCCAAGGGAATTGAATGTAAAGCTTTTGAAAGTAAAAAGTAACTAAAGAGTATAATAACTACCGTTACTATATTTTGTCGCTCTCTTCTTTGGTATTGGCACTTATTTTTGAAATACGAAGTTCTCTATATATCGATAAATCGCATAAGCTACCCCATTCTCGTCATTTTTAAGGGTTGTCGTTGTACAAACAGTTTTTATGCCATCTTTCGCATTTCCCATCGCTACGCTATATCCAACTTTCGAGAACATGGATAAATCATTGATGCTATCCCCGATTGCCATAGACTGATCTAAGGAGCCATTCATCAAGATAGCCAATTTTTCAAGGGCGATTCCTTTTGAAGCTCTTATACTAGTAATTTCAATGTTATGATCAGCAGACGAAACAACCATCAACTCATCAAACTTTCTGAATTGGTTCCATGCTTCCTCTAACTTCTTTTTATCAAAAGAACATGCTAAAATGTTATAGAATTCTTCCTCTTGTTTTAAGATATCATGATAGCTTTCAACTAAAACATATCCAAACTGATCAAATTGCCTTTCCGCTACTTCAAGTAATTCTTTCATATGTGTATTCAACTCTGTGTTTTTCAAACTATTAATCTCATTATGGAAATGTTCTCTTCCCTTTTTAAGAGTATTAATGGCTTTATCAGTAAACACTTCGTAATAATAATTCCGTTCATCTAACCATTGGAGAATAGATTGGACACAATCTTTTGTTAACGTTATAGAAGAAATGCACTTTCCGCTTTTTGAATGAATGGTTGCGCCATTTGTCCCGATTACAAATGTGGAAATCCCGGCTTTTTCACAAATTATTTGAACGTCAAAATAAGCCCGGCCCGTTGAAATAACTACTTCAAAGCCTCTATCTTGGGCATATTGAATCGCCTTTATATTTTCTTCACTAATTTCATTCTTGTTGTTTAATAATGTTCCGTCTAAATCTATCGCAATGAAACGCATGTTATATAGCTCCTTTTC
This sequence comes from Psychrobacillus sp. FJAT-21963, assembly GCF_001420585.1. Lineage (NCBI taxonomy): Bacteria > Bacillati > Bacillota > Bacilli > Caryophanales > Bacillaceae > Psychrobacillus > Psychrobacillus sp. FJAT-21963. The sequence goes on from NZ_LJIY01000002.1 coordinate 738,871, forward strand.
TCATTCTAGCTATTAAATTATCTTTCTAGCTTTTTTTCGTATTATCAATAAAAAGCTAATCAAAAAAGAGAACTCACCCTTCCATCTCGATATTTCCTTTTATAGATTGCCTATGCTTGATTCCAATTGATTTCCTCAAATTTTGAATGATTTCTCCATTCCTCTGGAAATGGTTGTTCGCAGACAATCACATCGACTTTTTCTAGAGGACAAACTTTACAAAAAGTGTCTACACCAATTTTAGAGTAATCCGTTAGTAATATAACTTGCTTTGATACCTCTACCATCTTGCGTGAAACTAATGTTTCATGTAAATGATAATTACTAACCCCACTTTGAATGGAAACACCCCCAGCTGAAATAAACGCTTTATCAATATTAAATTGATTTAACATTTGTTCAGTGAGACCGCCGCTAATAGATTGATGCTTTGGATCAATTTGTCCTCCTAATAATAGAACTTGTCCTGTAAACTTATTTTGATTGAGCTTTTCGGTTAACACAGATGACACAGGAAGAGAATTGGTTAAAATCGTAATGTCTTTTTTATTTTCAATACACTGCGCAAATTCAAGCATGGTTGTCCCTACATCGATGGCAATCACATCTCCGTTAGAAATGTGTTCTACTGCTTTTTCACCAACCTTGACTTTCGCTTCTTTATTCACCGTTGTACGCTGTGTAAATGGAGGCTCCTCAAATTCAAAGACTGTTTTAATCGCTCCACCGTAAACCCTTTTTAAAAGTCCCTTTTCCTCTAATATCATCAAATCACGTCGAATCGTTTCCTCTGAAACATTAAATTGATCAACTAATTCCATCACTTTTACTTTTCCTATTTTGTTAAGTTCTTTTAAAATTTCATTTTTTCTTTCTTCTGGAAAAACAGACATATTTCTTCCCCCTTGATCATTAATTATTTATAAAATAATGCAATCTTTCTTTGGTACAAGAATATGAACACATGCTCCTTGCTCGAACATATTCCCTCTGTGGTGAAGATAGTCTACAAGGAAAGCGGACTTCTCTGTTTCTACTTCATATCTTAAAACATTCCCTATCATGGAAACATCTTTAATAAACCCTTTAATTACCCAGTTCTCTTGTAAATCTAAGCTATCCTCACCAATAGAAACTAATTGTAAAACTTCAGGACGAATTGCGACTTCATTCCCTTTTATTTCTGTACTGTGAACAAGTTTACGGAAAACTTCCAAATTACAAACATTATAATTTCCGATAAATTTAGCAACAAATGTATTGATTGGAGAAGTATAAATTTCTGAAGGGGAACCGGATTGTACAACTTGTCCTTTATTCATGACAAAGATTCGATCAGACATCGTCATTGCTTCTTCCTGATCATGAGTAACAAAAATAGTTGTAATATCTAATTCTTTCTGTATTCTCTTTAATTCTTTTTGCAAACTTTTTCTAATTTTCGCATCCAATGCACTTAACGGCTCATCCAAAAGCAGTACTTTCGGCTCCATGACAAGTGCACGGGCAAGAGCAACCCTCTGCTGTTGCCCACCAGATAACTGATGAGGATAAGACTCTTCTTTTCCTATTAAATCAACCATATCAATCATCTTTTTCACTCTTGATTTAATATTTTTTTCCTTCTTCATTTTAAGGCCGTACGCGATATTGTCAAAAACGTTCATATTCGGGAAAAGTGCATAAGACTGAAATACCATACCGACTTCACGCTGACGCGGTGATAAATTAGTAATATCTTTTCCATCAATTAAGATTCTTCCTAAATCTACGTCTTCAAGCCCCGCAATGGAACGTAATAATGTACTTTTCCCGCATCCACTTTGCCCAAGAAGTGTAGCAAATTCTCCTTTTTTTAATATGAAAGAAATGTCATTTAAAACGACTTGATTTTCATACCCTTTAGTTACTTGATCAATAGTTACATAGCTCATTATTTGTCACCTTCTAAAGTAGTATTTTTATGAAATGAAAGAATTCTCTTCTTATTTGACACGAGAGGTTTTTGTTCGTTTCTAAACGTAAGTTTTAATACAGTCCCCGTTAAAAGCAAAATCACTGAATAATAAGTAATAACAATTGCACTCGTTAAGTGACCACTGCTATTCAGTTTGTCGGCAAGATAAATTTGAATGGTTTCAAATCGGCCCCCGACAAGCAAATTTGCAAAAGCAAACTCACTAAATAAAAGAGCGACTGATAACAAGGTAGAAACTAAAATGCCAGATATAATATTTGGAAACACCACCGTGCGAAACGCCTGGAATTTTGTAGCACCGAGTAGTTCAGCTGCATCAACAAGTTGCACAGCATTAAGCGTACGAAGACTGTTACGAATACCTTGATACATAAATGGCAGAATCGTTATGAAATAAGCACCGATTAAAATCCAAGGTGTTCCGGCAATTTGAATTGGTCCATCTGAATATATCTTGATTAATCCAACAGCTCCAACAATGGGAGGAATTCCGTAAGGAAGCATAGCTGCTGCTTGAAGTAATCCTTCCCATTTACTGAAATATACCGTGACGATAAAGATAGTCGGAAGCATAATAACAACACTAAGCCCTACTGACGTGACAATTAAAAACAGCGTGCGCTGAAAAGCATCATAAAACCGTTCATCTTGAAATAATTCAATATACCATTTTATTGTATAACTCTCAGGTAAAATGGTATGATCCCATTTACCGGCAATCGAGAATAAAAATGTCCCTACAAGAGGAATTAATAAATAAATAACTAATAAACCAACTATCACTTTATGAAAAGTCAATGAATATTTCATCGTAAATCCCTCCTAATGCGACGCATCATTCGTCCATTGAACCACATCGCCCCTATCATAGTCGCTGCTAGAAGAACTCCCAACGCACTACCTAACTGAGGCTTTAGTGCAACGTCACTAGCAACTAGAGAGGCAATTTGCAATGATAATAAGTTATAGTTGCTGCCGACTAATGCATAGGCTGTAGCGTAAGCTCCCATCGCATTAGCAAACAAAATACTGAATGTACCTACAATACTAGGTAAAAGAACTGGAATCCCAATGTGAAGCCAAAATGATACTGTTGACCCTCCTAATAATGAAGAGGCTTCTTTCCATTGTTTCTTAATTCCTTGAAATGACGGGTAGATGAGCATAACAGCAAGCGGAATTTGAAAATATACATAAACAAGAATGAGGCCTGTCCATGAATATAAATTAAAATCCGCAAACACATCCCAACCAATCTTAGAAAAAAGCAACGTAAACAACCCATTGTTTCCAAGTAAAATAATATATGAAAATGAAAGGGGAATCCCCTCAAAGTTCGAGGTCATATTGGTAATCATTAGTAAGCGATTTTGTATTTTTTGTGAGAACTTTGTAAGCGAATAAGCTGCAGTGACTGCTATAATCACAGAAGTTACAGCAGAAAATAAGGAAATGACAAGGCTATTTTTAATGGCTTGTAAATAAAATTCACTCTTAAATATGGTAATATATTGATTTATCGTAACTTGAATTCCATCGTCTGCATAAAAACTATTTTTAATCATTGCCACTAATGGGCCTAATTCAAATCCAACCACAAACATAATAAATGGCAGTAAAAGAGCTAATAAATATATTTTTTGTTTTTTGATTTTTCGCAAGACTTCTCGCTCCTCTATGTTCTCTAACAATTTGGGAATTGGTCTAACAATACGTTTGTTAAACCAATTCCAATCCACCTACAATTTTCATTTTAATGTTGAATCGTTTATTTTTTTAAAGAGTAATTTTTCCTTTCAGACCTGGCAATTGATATGAAATCATTTTATTGGACGGCTCAATATTTAAAAGTTCACAAACGAGCGGTGCAAAAGATAATTGCGGAACCACTTCACTGTAAACGCCAGGCTCGACTTTTGGACTAATGATAAAGAGTGGTACATCACGCTCACCATCAGTTATGCCGCCATGGTTGCCATATTCACTCATGCCATGATCAGATGTAATTAAAATGTGGTAACCTTCTTGAATCCAAATTGGCAAAAGTTGTGCCAACAAGCTTCCCATTTTTAAGATTTGTTCACGATATTCTTTCGATTCCGAACCGAAATTTTCTCCTTTTACATCTACACCGAGCGGATGAATATATAAAAAGTGTGGGTCATACTTTCTACGCAAAGCTTCTGCATCCATTAACACATGACTGTCTGGGTAGTCATCATCCCAATAAAATTTTCCATGTTGAATCGTCTTAGTCTCATCCTCTTGCTCACGATCTTCAATAAAATGGAATGGCGCGCGATTATAAAGTTCGCTTACCCAGTAGTAAGATACCGTTCCGTTTCTTAAGCCGTTTTCTTTCGTAAGATGAAAAAGACTTTTCTCAGTAGATAAGCGAACGGCTTGATTGGACGTAATTCCATTCACTGATGCCGGTGTACCCGTTAGTAACACTTCATATAATGGACGGGAAAGACTTGGAAGTTCCGACTTCACTTTGTAAAGTGCTGCCTGATTTGTTTCAACTAGATGTTGAATAAATCCAAGAGCCTCACATGCCTTATCATATCTCATACCATCAACAACAATTGCTATTACTTTATTTGACATGGACTAACACCTCTTCTTGCCAAAGCTGAGGTAAATTTTTTGCTGTTTCTTCCCAAGCTTTGTAATCTTCAATTGGTTTTGCATTTTTGTACTGTACTTCTGGAACCATTTTTTCAGCTACTTCTTTCGGAAGTTCTACATCGCGAATTGGACGGGCAAATCCTTTAGCTAAGTTAATTTGTCCTTCATCGCTTAAGATATATTCTCTAGTTGCCATCGCCGCATGCGGATGTTTTGCATATTTATTAATAATAGTTGCGTAGCCGCTTACGACTGAACCTTCACTTGGAATGGCTACTTCAAATTGATCACGGTTTATTTGGTCAGCGTAACCAAGAGCATTGAAATCCCAAACTAGTGCAACTTCCACTTCCCCTTTTTCTATGTTAGCCGGTTTGGCATCCGTTAAGCTAAGGCGACCTTGCTTGGCAAGCTTAGCAAAGTAGTCAATTCCTGGTTGGAGATTTGTTTCATCACCGCCGTAAGCGATAGAGGCAGCAAGAACGGCCATTTGGTTCTGTGTACCACGCTGAACATCTCCAACTGTTACTTTATAATCTCCTTTTAATATGTCATCCCAAGATTTTGGCGGGTTATCTACTAATTCTTTATTAGTAAAGAATGCAATCGTTCCTTGGTAGCCAACAACCCAATCTCCGTTGTCATCTTTTGCCCAGTCAGGTACCTCGTCCCAATAGGAAGTTTTATATGGCATCGTTAATTCTTTTTGTTCCGCGATTGGCCCAAATGAAATCCCTACATCGCCGATATCAGCTGTTGCATTCTCTCCTTCAGATTCCATTTTGGCAATCTCTTCGGCACTGGATAAATCTGTATCATTGTGTTCCAGTGTATATTTTTTCATCACTTCATTCCAAGTTTCCCCCCAGTTAGCCCATGAATCAGGCATACCGACACTATTAATTGTCCCCTCTTCTTTTGCCTTTGTTTCAATTTCTTTCAGGGTTAACGTATTTGGATCCTTAATAACTGGAGCAGCCTCCTCTTTAGTAGCTCCACAAGCAGCTAATCCTAGTACACTCACTCCTAACATCAAAACTTGAATAGACTTGTAACAATTCTTCTTGAATTTGTAATTCATAAAAAGTGCCTCCATTTAGTGTGGGATTTTTAACGTTTATTACTGTTTGTTACGGTTTAATCATAATCAGTGAATTTTAATCCCACATTAATCCGATGTTAAGGTTTTGTAAATCAGTTCTTTATTTGTCCAATTCATCATCTTTTATTTTTATAATTGGGTCCCTGTAGTAAAACATATAATTAATCTCATATTTTTTGTTTCCGTAAGGACGTTGCTTTAGGAGTGACAAAAACGAACGTTTTTGTTAACTGTAGGGGTGATCAAATTTTGTCTAGATAACCCGAATAATGAGTGTAACAACAATATTATTAGTAACAATATTTATCAAGAATGGTTTTTGGTACAAGATTTGATAGAGGTGAGGATGCACATGAAGTTTAGCCACATACGTGTTTCTACCTCAGGTAAAAATAAAAAACAGCCAAAACCTTGTTATATAAGGCTTTAAACTGTTTTATAAATATGGTTATTTGCGATAATCTAATTTTATTGCTACGTACTTTTCTTGAAGTAGTGGTGGTAAAATTTTTAAAAATGTACAAGGCAGTCTCGCACACTGTGTTTCGTTAACATAATATTATATGAAGTGAAATGAGCTTAAACATCTAAGCTGTTGATGATACCTAATATTTGATGATCTGTCCATTTGCCATTAATCTTTAGATTTTCTTTAGCTATACCTTCTTTTTTAAACCCTACTTTTTCTAATACCCGAATAGATGCTATGTTGTCAGGCATAGCTCCTGCTTCAATTCTATGTAATTTTAATTCTTTAAAAGCAAAGTCTACAACAAGTTGAAGAGCTTCTGTTGTATAGCCCTTTCCATTATACTCCTTATCTAAAATAAATCCCGTATAACAGCTTTGAAGGTCTCCCCTAGCAATTTGAGTTAATGAAATGTCTCCTATAAGTTTATCAGTTGCTTTTAAAAAGATTCCAAAGGCATATAATTGCCCTTCATCTGTCTTTTTTAATGCCTGTTCAATGCGTATTTTTTGATGTTCTTCTGTATAAATCGCTTCTGGGAGTAATGGGCTAACTCGTTGAAAAAATTCGCGATTTCTAGTATGTAAGTTAGCTAACTCGCTGGCATCAGAAGTTTTGTAAAATCGAAGATAAATTTGTTGTCCTACTAGCTTCATAAAACCCCTCCAATATCTTTTTACTACCATTTTATTCTAATTAGGCAAAAGTATGACTTGAACCCTCCCTCGTTTCTTTTGATTTTGCTTTTCCACCCTTATTTTTTGTTTTTAATGGTTTTGGCAACTTTTTTACAGCATCCTTCCTTCATTAACCTTCCCCTTTAGTAAATTAAGAAAAAAGAGCCGCATTAGCAGCTATACGATCTTTCACTAAAGCTCACCCGTTAGTTTAATAAGAAAACAACTTAATTCTTTTTCTTTTCCCAAATCTTCTTATATAAAGAGATGAGAGAATATAAAACCAATAGTGATAGTTACCCAAAGCAAAAAAAATTNTAAGAAGTATTTTCTAATTTTACTTTGGAAAAATTCTCCATATAAATAGTACCATAATAGCCCAAATTGGTAAGATTAAAAATAATTCTCGTTGTGATGAAGTCAGATGCACTTTGAATATATTGTTACAAAATAGACATACAAACCAAAATTCAGAATAATGTGTATATGATACACTGAATTTATAAGGACCAATTTACTAGAAAGAGGGATTTTATATGTCCGAAAGCAAACGATTTATAAAAGATGTTCCTGATGACGATGTAAAATTTTCCATTATAATACCTGCGCACAATGAAGAAAAGTACTTAGGGAAATGCCTAGAATCAATTGCAATGGCCGCACAACCATATAAAAATCAAGTTGAAGTGATCGTTGTGCTAAATCGTTGTACGGATAAAACAGAGGAAATTGCAAAGTCCTACAATTGCGTGACATTGGAAAATTACGATAAGAATTTATCCAAAATTAGAAATGCAGGCGCTTCACTAGCAAAAGGTGAAATCCTGATTACAATTGATGCTGATACTCGAATGACAGAACATTTGTTATCTGTGGTTGAAAAGCATTTAGCATCCAATCAATACATTGGGGGAGGCGTGAATGGAAATTTCGAAAGAATGTCCATAGGTATAGTGGTTTCTACCATGCTACTAATTGTTCCCTTACTGTTCAAGTATGGTTTTATCTCTGTAGGAATTTTTTGGTGCTATAAAAAAGATTTTCAGGCAATTAAAGGTTTTAACGAGAATATGCTAATGGCAGAAGATGCTGATTTTGCAAAGCGATTAAAACAATGGGGTAAGAAAAATGGTAAAAAATATGGAACGATTAAGAATGGAATGATTACTTCGTGCAGAAGATTTGACCATTATGGGGACTGGGTTTTACTTAAACGACCTGCTATGATTTTAGCTTATATCAAGGGCACTAATCACAAGGCTGCTAATGAAGCCTATTATGAAGATCAAGCAAGATGATAATGAAGTAAACTCAATTGCTTATATTCCAGATAATAATTCTCAGCTTGAAGGCAAGATAACGCAAACAAAAAGCAGATAATAAAACAGACGACAATTAAAGTTGTCTGTTTTTTATTGTGTACATTTTTTTATCTTCCTTCGTCTGATATTCGGTGTATTATTTTTTATCTCGTTTTTTATCTTTTGTCATTCCTTTCCTCCTTAATCCAGTAGTTTTAAGTTGTATTTTTGCACATATTTCATTTTCTCCTCTAATCTTCTTATTGAACTAACCTGCTGAGTTAGTTCAATAAGAAAAAGGAGTTACCAAAGCAACCCTATGATTTTGAACTAAAGCACCTGGTAGTTCAGAACAACCTTTACAAACTATCCCATATTCTATTAACTTCTAACAGGTTGGTATTATCAAAAGGAATGCCTAGTTCGCATCCGTTTTAGTAGTCTATATTTCTAATAATTCATCATATAATTGCTGCTTTGCGACGGTTCTGTATTCTTCGCATCATAGATGTACGTCTAGTATGATAGTGATTGTAAAGTGTTATTGAGTTTTCAAATGCTGCTTGTATATCCATATATTCAATTACAACAACAAAGATTCTTCAACTCACTTTCTCTTATTTAAGTAAAGCACCCGTTCACAAAATGGCATAGTTGAAATTGTCCTAAACCACTCTTGAAAAGTTTTCCTTTCTTTGTTTCTATTCCAAGTGATCTACATTCTCTATGTATTATAGAGGTTATTTCTGTATGTTTTTAGCCAAATAGGATTTCTGTAGATTTTCAAAATAATAATCTATTCGTTTATTTCTATTTCCTTCTTTTTCGTTCTTTTTCGTATTGCATATACGACTATCATCAATAGAGGTAAAAAAAGTCCGATTGATAATGATAAGGAATTACCCGTTGTATCGTCCCAATGTTTTTGGTACATGATATTAGGATAAATCACAAGTGAAAGGACAACAGCAATCATGCCTAAAGGTAATGTTAAAGGGCGGTAATCTTTCAAATTCAGAATCTGTGCCATCCCTAAAACGGAAGCGTAAAAATAAAGGGTCGTTTTAAAATAGAGGGTGATAAGCCAAAGTGAAGCCATTAATCCCTCAATACGCTGTACAAAATTCCCGATATTTATCTTTTTGGTCAATTCGTAGCTTGGATATATCTCTCCTGCAGTTTTCTCGGCACCAAATACAGTGACACTCAAAAATGTAATAACGATGATGACGATGCCACCTATTAGGTTTCCAAGTAAAAAAGATTTTTTAACTTGTTTCATTTTGTTAATAAAGGAAGGAAAAATCATTAAGAGAACAACAGCATCAACTGAAGATACTACGACATAAAAAATGGATGATTGAACGATCTTTTTTGTCCCCATCTCATATACAGGCTGTATGTTTTCAAACTTCATTTCAGGTGAAATAAACACTACTAAAATGAAAAAAATGACGAAGAAAACGACAATTAAGATTTCTGCAGTACGAGCAAAGGTTTCTAATCCAAGACGGACTCCCATCACCACAATCCCCGCCATAAGAATATTAAGGACAACCATTGGAGTACTTGGCATCATATGGATGTTTATGAATAGCCCAAAATAATACAAAAGTTCTGAAGCAAAAAGAAGAGACATGAGCACAAACAAAGTAGAAAAGGCTTTACCTATCCATTTCCCAAATAGTTTTTCAAGGAGTTGGACATAGGTGAGGTGAGGGAACCAAAAAGCTATAGTGATGAGTAGCCATATGACCAATAACCCTATTCCCGTCCCAAATATAGCAGCAAGCCAGGCATCTTGCTTCGCGTTAGTTGCTAATGCTGATGGTACAGTTAAGATGCTCGTACCAATCGTAAATAAAATAACTAAAACTAGAAATTGATACGAATTTATTTTAACGTCTTGCATCATTTCATATCATACCTTCCCCTATACACTGTTCTTTTATTTCAACAAATTAGAAATAACGTTATCAAGCGGTTTAAAAATAATAGTGAGTAAATCTAGTGGATTTGGAATAGTTTTTTCTAATGCAAGTGTAATTCCTAGACCTACCCCAATTGCAAGAAGAATTGAAAACACAAGGAACTCTTTTTTATATTTTTTTTCCAATAGAGGTGGAACTTCAATCCACAGAATGGCTGCTGCAATTAGGAGTATTCCTATACTTTTTATCATGATTATTTAACCTCTTCTAAGAATGAATTACCTACTGTACCCGTATGCACAAGTTTTACGTCTACTTTAACATTCGCTGTCATCTCAGGGAATTCCTCATCCCACTGCTCTTTGAACTTTTTCCATTCTTTCGGATTAGATCGATGAATGGCGTCACCAAATCCAAATATGTCTGACTTATATTGTTTTTGTACCGTTTCAATGGTCGATTTAATGAGCTCTTCCATCTTTTTTTGAGTATTCTTCTCTAGCTCAACAATTGTTTGTGGGTCATTAAGATTAATTTGACACTCTACTTCCCCAACATTTCCTTTTACTTTAATATTGACATCCACTACAGGCTTACCTTTGTTTATATTGCCTTTTATTTTAGAATCGAATTGAATAATCTCTAAAGTGGCTTTCCCCTCTTCAGAACAAGATATAGCTGTTACAGTATTTTGCACTTCGTTGACGATGGCATTATACCCTCTGGCTTCTCGTTCAGTTAACCACCCCACCAGTTTATCTTTTTTAAACACCGCTAACTCATCATATTCAATTCGCGCAGGAGGAGTAATCGATTCCACATTCTGTTTGCTTGATCCCTTTTTTTGTTCCCCTGTTACTAGAATCCCTGTTAATACGGCTTCCTTTCCATCGCTTGTAAGATAGCCTATAAACTCATCTAATAAAATGCCGTTCGTTGCAGCCCAGAAAGCTTCTGACGTTTTTAGAGTGTTAAACATTTTATTGGCGGGTATATTTTCTATCGTTGTTGTGACATTCAGTACTTCCTCTGCGGTCATATCCTTAGCAATAACAACATAGAAATCAGATCGAAGTTCCCAATCTCTTGACAGAAAATCTAAGGATTCGGCTATACCTTCTTCAGCTAAATCCTCACCAAGCACAAGCGTTCGAAGATGTCCAGGATATATTTTTCGAGGCGAGATCTTTGTAATTTTTCGCAAGGCTTCATATACCGTTTCTCCGTTCGCCTGAAACAGGGTGACTGGTGAACGCCCAGTACTTGTTTTCGTGGATATTTCCGAAGGTACAACCACTTGAGCAGTTACTTGGTATTCATCTTCTACTTTATCGATTCCTATTGCCAACGTAATGCCAAGCTCATTTAATTCCCTCCTGTCCCAACACCCCGTGAGAAAGAAGCTGAGAATCAGGAGAACAAACATGCACCTTTTCATCGTTTATACCCCTTCATACTCATTATTTTTTGGTGGCTCTGGTCTTGCAGAGGTTGAATCTTGCTGCCTAACGATATTTTGTTGATTGATTAGACGAGGTCGAGTAAACATTTTCCATTTAGGCAAGCGAATAAACATATCCTCTTGATCGGAAAGATTAAATGGAGCTACTGGAGACATATAGGGCACTCCAAAAGAACGCAAGCTACATAAATGCAGAAGTAGAGCAATTAAACCAATCGTTATTCCTACTAAACCAAAAGAAGCAGCTATTGCCATAAACCCAAAGCGTAGTATTCTGACAGAGATAGCTAAGTCGTAAGTTGGAGAAACGAAACTAGAAATGGCGGTTATTGAAACCACGATTACCATCGCAGCAGAAATAATGCCTGCTTCAACCGCTGCAGTTCCAATTACAAATGCCCCTACAATAGACATGGCGGAACCGATGCTTCGTGGCATTCTTAATCCTGCTTCACGCAAGATTTCAAAAGTGACTTCCATTATGATTGCTTCAACAAATGCCGGAAATGGGACACCTTCTCGTTGGGCTGCCAGACTAATAAGGAGTGCAGGTGGTAGCATTACATGATTATAAGTTGTGACCGCAATAAAGAATGCAGGTGCAAGCAATGCAATCGCGAATGCAAAAAATCGAAGGAGTCGAATTAGACTCGCAATATCCGCACGTTGATAGTAGTCTTCCGAAGATTGAAAAAATTGAATGAATAATGCTGGAACAATTAGAACAAATGGTGTTCCATCTACCAAAATGGCTATTCTTCCTTCCAATAATGCTGCAGCAACTACATCCGAACGTTCCGTATTGAAAATGGTTGGAAAAGGTGAATATGGTGCATCCTGAATCAATTCCTCGATATTTCCACTTTCAAGAATCCCATCAATATCAATTTTATCCAAACGCATACGGACTTCTTTCACTATTTTGTCGTTTGCAATTCCGTTAATATACATCATGGCAACATTCGTTTTCGTGCGTTTTCCAATAACTTTTGATTCCATCCAAAGATTTGGGTCTTTCAGTCTTCTACGAATTAATGCGGTATTTACACGCAAATTTTCAGAGAATCCTTCGCGGGGTCCTCTTACTACCACCTGGGCTGTTGCTTCCGTAACTCCACGCTCAACCCAATGCTTATTGGAAATGATTAAACCTTGGGCATATCCATCGATTAAAATAATCGTATCCCCAGATAAAAGCCCAGTAAAAAGCACTTCAAAATCAGTTAGTTCTTTAATTTCTCCTACTGTCATTGCAAAATCTTTTAATACGCTAATAAGATTTTGTTCAGGAGATAGTTTTTTCTGTAATTCGGTCCCTTTGATATCGAGCATGAGCGTTTCCAAAATGAAATTTTGTAGTGAGTTTGAATCGGTTAATCCATCTGTATAGATAATACCGGCTTTAATAGTTTCTTCTTTTCCGATTCGAATTTCTCGAATGATAATATCCGAGCTGCTTCCAAGGGAATCTTTTATTCTCTGTATATTTTCTTGAAGATTTGCTTTTAATTCGTTTCTTGAACTTGCATTCATCATTTGGCTAGTTGAATTAGAATGTATTTTAGAATTAGTTTTCTTTCTAAAAAAGCTCATACACTACCTCGTTTACTATTTGTTTTTTTGCGTACTTATATAATTTTGTTTATTACTTTGCCAATTAGGAAAATATCGCCTGATCTGTTAACTTTTCTATTAAGCAAGTTGAGGAGTTATAGATTCTCATTTTCCTTAGCATGAGGAAACTCCTTTTAAATAAAAAGTCTGAAAACACATATAATTTGTTTTAATTTGTTAAATCATACTACATTTAATAAATAGGAAGATGTTTTCGACAAAACTTCTAAATAAGGGACAAAAAAAGCGAATGAACAATGCATTTATCAAATCTACCTATGAATAAAAATACTGTAGTGATCAAAAAAGTTTTTGTCGACACCGTACATCCAAGTGCAACACTTTCCTCTCAAAGATTAGTGACAATAGTTTTGACAATAATAAACTTGGAATGTAATTCATGACAATTAAACTTATTTTGTCAATTTGACTTGGAAATTTCTAATAGTCTACTATCAATAATTAACGTACAAATTTTTAGCTAGATTTACTACTAGCACATCAAAATAGTGATACAGTGATTCTACCGTATTATTATCCGCTTAATGTAACTTGTTAATAGTCACGAACAGTTCAATAGATGTATTGATAACATTCAATTGTTCTCTGACAACAATTTCCTGCAATCCTCATTTGTTGAAATACTGTATCTAGTGCCGAGATAATATTTAAGTTATCTCTCTTCGTATCATGATATTTAGAAGGTAATACTATTACATCACTACTTACTGCAAATACACCATGTTTCTACTTATAGACATAAAAAATCCTCCTAATTCATTGTCGGAATTAGAAGGTCTTATGATTAAAGTTCATTTATAATACGCTAATTATCTAAAAGAGCTGTTAAGCAACCTCATGACCTTGAACTAAATCACTCGTTAGTTCAATAAGCATATCGGTTAATATTATGTATCACTAATTTTTATTTTATAAACCATATACCTTTCTTTTTAGATCTATATAAATTTCATGGTGATTGAACCCGTACCTTTACTATATTTTACTGTCGTATATGCACCACATCAGCATCTAGAATAACAGGAATATTAAAACTTTCAAAAACATCCTTCAAGGAATCGTTTAGTGTAAAATCACCTATATCTTTATATTCACTCGTCCGTCCGAAAAGCACGCCCTAAAATTACAGCCTCTAGTTGTTAAAGACCATCATGCAAAAGGTCTTTTTTGTTTTAGGACAAATTAATATTTTTGAAATAGAGCAGTCATCAAGTCAGGTACACCAAAAACCTTATTCGGTTGTTTTATTTCCTTCATTTTTCTTATTTCAATTTCCTTGAAATCCTTAAAGATGGATCTTAACTTTTCGTCCGTATAACCTAATCCACCTTTTAGGCTACGCAATCTATAAACTTCCCAATCCGAAATACCAGCCCCGCCAAACTCCCCACCTTGAACAAAACAAGTAATTGCAAAGAAACCATTTGGTTTTAAAGCCTTTTTCACTAAATCTATGTAACTCATTCTTCTATGAGGAGCAATATGGTGCAAGCAACCTGAATCATAAACAATGTCATATGTCCCCTCTGCAATGTCTAACTCAAAGATATTTTCATTGATGAAGTTTACACTTACACTTTTTTCATTAGCTCGTTCTTCTGCCCATTTAAGTGACTCTTGGGATAAATCTACTGCATCAACAGTGCAACCTTTTTCAGCAAAATATATTGCGTTCCTACCAGGACCACAACCAAGTTCAAGGACTTTCCCTGGAATAAACAGTTTTTTTTCAAAATAACTCACTAAATTTTCATCAGGAAAATTAGCAAAAAAGGGAACACCCTTTTCACGGTCTGAATAAAATGTATCCCAAAACTGAGTCGGCTCTCTCAATAAAGAATCTAACATTTTCAATAAATCTTCATAGTCATAAATAGTTTCTTTCAAAAATTATTCCTTCTTTCAATTAAAATATCTTCTATTTAATTCTACCAAATTTTACATGAACGCTTGTTTCGAGAGTATTAAAAACAACATATTAATTTTAAATGGAAACCAGCCCACAATTTCTCTTTTTATACCTCTCAGNTTAAAACTTTTTAACATTTTCTTTCTTAAACTAACCTGCTGCGTTAGTTCAATAAGAAAAGAGCTGTCTTAGCCTATAAAGATAACTTATATTGTATTAGTTGGTTTTCCATTCCTAAATATTCTTCAACGCCAATCCTACTTATCTCTATAAATCCTATTCTTTCAAGCATTTTTCTGGAACGAATATTTGCATCGTGGGTTTCTGCTTTAAAAACAATAATACCTAATTTCTTAAACGCAAAGTCCATCATACATAGAAGAGAATTAGACCCAATTCCTTTTCCCCATAATGTACTCTCGCCAATAGCAATACCTAATTCAGCTGTATTATCTTTAATACAGGCTAAATCTGCATAACCAACTAACCTTTCTTCCAATTCTATTCCCATTCGAATAAAATCTTCAGATTCATCACTTATACAATAAAACCACCATTTATATAATTCTTCTTCACTTCTATTTTTCTCCCATCCATTTGCTGAACAAAAAGCGTCATCCTTACTCCAATTTAAAACAATCCTATAGTCATCTATGCTTAAAGGTCTAATTTTTATGGTATATGGTATGTTATTTTTATTATTCAATCTTCTATCCCCTAATAGTTTTCTTTAATCAACTAACCTGCTTCTTTAGTTCAATAAGAAAAAAGGCTTTACTCCTTCTTGAAGTAAAGCACCCGTTAGTTGAACAAGGATTGGTCATTTTATTTCTTCCTCAAAAGAATAGCTGATTTGACACCTAAATAAGCAACTATTAAAATTAGTATATTTTTTATTCCATAGTCTCCTGTAATAACCCCCAATATCCCCCAAGAAACTATCAAACCTAAAAGAAACAAAAAGATTGATTTCAATATATTTTCCTCCGTTTGAGTGTACAATTTTTTACATGTCCTTCTTAAACTAAACTGCCCCGTTAGTTTAAGTGTAACATTTCACAAACAATCGTCGAAAACTACTTGATAATCTAAAGATAAAAATAGACCATCAAAATGATGGTCTTGTTTAACTAAAGCATCCGTTAGCTTAACAAGGTTTCTATTATATTTCATTTTTGGGTCTCAAAAATAACAATTTATCAAGAACTAAAGATAAATCTATTTGAGGAAGTTCACGTTGTATTAGTTTGTACATTTCTTCAATTATTACTTCTAATTCTCTTATAGAAACCTTTGGGTCATCAAGAAAAATAGAATCTAAGCGATTTGATATATTTTTAGGAGCGATTTCCATTGAACTAAGTGTATGTTTTTGCCACTTAAAGGCTGGATGGTGTACGAATTGACGGTTTAAACCGAATAATACGCCCATCAAATTGGTTTGAACGGCTACCATTACTTTATAAAGCATTAACCAATCTTTACGCTCAAGTAAAGCCTCACGATTAGTCCATCTGTTTCCTAAAAATATATTCTCCTTTACCATAGCCACACTTAATTCATAAGGGTATTCACTTACTCTCTCCTTCATACTATTAATAACTAAATCACCGCTAAGGGTAACTCCATTAAAAACAGTAGCTACAATACATTGCTTAGCTAAATCTGTATCATAAGATATAATTACATCACCTATAACTTTGTTAATTGTATCTGTTAGAAAATTGCTTATTTCTAATTTTACACCCTTAGTTATGTAAGTTTCTGACCATTCCTCTTCTTCATATGGATGAAAATCTATAATATTACCATTTAAATCTACAATTGGACCCTTCCTTTCCTCGTCAGTGGGAACTCCTTTCCAAAAAACAAATAGTTCAATATCCGAATATTCATCATGCCAATTTCGTGATACGGATCCTCCTAATAAAACGGCTTCAACCTTTGGATTTCGCTCATATATATTTGCTATGTCTGAAGCTATTATTTTTAAATCCACATAACCTCTCCCTTTCGGAAATCTTTTTTGCTTCTTCCACTAACCTGCTGCATTAGTAGAAGAAGAAAAGAGCCACCCATGTAGCCCTCTTCAAGTAAAGCACCCTTTAATTAAAGAAGGCACTAGCGCAACTTTTATTTATTCATCTTCTCCTACATCTATTTCCAGCTATTTTGCAACTTTCGGATATAAATTATCTGACCAATGTGATATGCGTTATGAGTTGACACATTACCGAGAACTTCCCACCATTTCACATTTCCAGAAAAACCGTTAACTTCACTCTCAACTTTTTCTTCATATAATAACTCTTGCCAAAGTAAAAGCACCTCTAATAGTTGTTTTTTTAAGTCTGCAAATGTATGATTTTCAGGAATTATAAAGCTGTTATTATTATTTCCTATGGAAGGGACAGCATCAACGTGAGATTTTTGATACCTTGTTTGCCATGTTTGATTCCAATATAGTAGATGCTGCACAATTTCAGCAATGCTATTACTTTCCTTGTTTGGCTTCCAAAATGCTTGTTCCTCAGACAATCTTTTTACTGAATCTGAAAACGGACGGTACCAACTAGGGTCATTCGCATTTGCTAACAACTGATCTGATAAAACATCTTTTGCATGAACCATAACCAACACTCCTAAATAAATATACTTTTTCTCTAAACAATTACATCTTATTATATTCTGCCTAGCATATTGATTTTCCTGTTCTTATTGAACTAACCTGCTGCGTTAGTTCAATAAGAAAAAGCTACCCATACAGGCAGCCCATTGTTTAACTAAAGCTCCCGTTAGTTCAATAAGCAATTTATTTCTTATGAACTTTTACATAAACACATCTAAAAACCAAACGTCATCCTCTCCTATGCAAAAAATTAAGGAGATCCTTGAAAGGAAAATATTTAGAATGAGTTGCTCTTGTATTGCTTTGATTACTGTTGTTTATGTACTGTTTAGCGTTGCAATAATTAGTCCCCTAGTCTTTTGGAAAAATAAAAAGGCGTCCTTAATGGACGCCGTTATAATTGATAAGCTGATAAACCTTGCCAAATGAAAGGGACTGCCTGACCACTGACAGTCCCCAAATGTATGTTTTAAAAGAAAACGAAAAATGACAAACCACTTTTAACGTTTGCTTTCAAATTATACTATTCGGATACCTACAAAATTGATATAGAGTTTTACCCAATATTATAAAAAATCTTTTTTTATGAAGATTTTCCACTAACACTATGCAGCGTAGTATATCTAACAATCTTCACAATTTCCATAGAAAGAAGCTGATTTTTATAAATCAGCTTCTTTCTCATTTCTAACAACTTATATT
>NZ_LJIY01000002.1:759006-763047 GCF_001420585.1 Psychrobacillus sp. FJAT-21963
AAGCAAATAATTATTAATAGATTTAATTAATTCCCATTTTATAGGTATAAAGAATAATATAGTTAGGGATAAAAGATACATCTGTGGAAAGACCAATAGAGATTCTCGTAGTATTTTTTCTTTTGTGACGCATTAGGTTCCTAATCAGGATCCAATAATTAATTTTTGTAAGCTATATGCCCGATAACACAATCCTCATTTTTTTGTCCCAGCTGTTTCGTATTTTCTACCAAACGAAAGATATTATCGCAACTCTGTTTGGTGCTTAAAACTATAATGGAACACCTATAAAATCAATTTTTAGTACTCTGGAAAAAACCTCTAATTGAGATTCCTGTCGGTACAGTCGTTGATGTATTAGATAATATTATTTTTTCATTAAATTGGTGTTCATCTAGAATTAAGAATATAAAAAAATGCTCTACTCCTTATTTAAGTAAAGCACCCGTTGATTGAACAAGAAACTCCCGTTTATTACAAATTATGGTCGTACTAAATATAAAAAAATATTTTGTATTAGTCATTCTCCTTTAGTGCAAGATAACAAGAAATTTGAAGGATGATTGAGTTATGAGAAAACTATTTCTACTAGTGCCTATAACAATGCTTATATTTATTATGAACATCCAAGCCCAAGAAAATTTACAAACGAGTACACCACCTTCTAGAGAAAATTTATTAGAAGATGCTGTAATCGATTTAATAGAACCTCAAATGTATTCAGCAGTGGATAAACACTATGGAACTAGAAGGCTAATTGGATTTCAATGCCAAAAGGTCATCGAAGTTAAGAAATTAGACCATTCTGGTTCGTGGTTGTTTGAAGCTAAGTTGGAAGGTAGGACCTTCACAGGAATACATGAACCTCTTGATATATTTACAATAACTGTTAGGAAAGATGAGTCTACAAAATATGAATGGCTTCTACATGATTATAAAGTTAGAAAGTTTGATCCAAATGAAAAATATGAATGTAGGAATCCTGCATAACTAAATTAGTTTTATTAAGATACCTATACGTACTTCTTATTGAACTAACCTGCCCCGTTAGTTCAAAAACTCAACGTTATATGTATTCTCATTTAGCCCCTAATCTTTTTGTAGATAAGTAAAAAGACAGGACTAGGGGATCTCCCTTAGTCCTGTTACGTTCTTCCCATCCCGCTTAGTTAAGTTAAAGGAACCTATAGTTTTTCGTATATTTGTTGATTTTGAGGGTTTCCAATCCCTTTAATCTATTTATTGCCTTCATTTTCGGAAAAGCTAGAGATCATACGCAACCGAGTCCAATCAAATTCAATAGATTTCCATAAAATAGAGTATTAATATTAGGAGGTGATAATATGGCTTGTGGTCGAAATCGTAGAAGAATAAGACAATCTAGGTGTCAGGAGAACGAATCGAGTTCATGGATAATACCGCCACATGCATGTTGCATGTACGAGCATAATAGAACAGGACGTTTGCAGACTAGGTGTTTTCGTAATAGGGGACAATGTCCGCAAAGGGGTGGCTTTACACTCCTGACTCGTTTTCAGGTAGAAGATTGCGATATGTGTGGCTCATAGTTCATGATTTTTCTTTGCCATGTAGAAATTAAAAATAAATGCTTTCTATAATAGACCGTTTTTATCCGCGGTCTATTTTTTTGCAATCGAAAAGCATTAGGTCCAATATATAAAAATACACACTTATTAAAATCCAGTCGTACCTAGGGCTTCAGCAAAATACGAGCTAATCATTTTTATAAGTAGTACTAACTTTTTTACTTCTTCTATGCCCTCGTTATCTATCCCGCCGCCCCGTTAGTTTAAGTACATTTCTTCACAAATTCAATTTATTCTTTTTAAATCTGTTGAATACCCTCTTTTTAACTTTGGTAATGAAAATAAGCCAAAACTATGCAACTCTGTATAAAAAGCTGCATAATATCGGCTCTAAGGATTTTATAGGTTATAGAAGATTAGCTTTTCGTTACATTAACAGAGCCTTTCTAATTAAAAATTATAGGAAAAGTAAATGTAACGATAGCTGCCCAAAGTCCGTATACCGGCAAATACTTAGTAACGGCATCTTGGATAGTTGAAGGTCCGGATTTGTTTTGTAGAAAACGCATATAGGAGAGCATAATCCAAATTAGATTTGCCCAGATAAGTATGTTTACTCCTAAAACAGCAAGTCTATTAGGCGTTATCCCATAAGAAGAAAGTCTGAACACGATGGCTGACAAAGCCACACTGTCAATGATAAGCGCAAGAACAATTAAGGTAAAATTTATATAATCTGAAATGTTCTTTTTCTCGTTTGAGTCGCTCTCGATAATGGAAAATATGGTAACGGCCAATACACCAAGGAGTATTCCGTTGAAGACTATCAGGAAATTGCGGTCCAAGAATGGATTTTTTCCGACCCATATAACCGTTATAAGATAGACCAACAATGTGACCAGTACAAGAGGACTAAAAATTTTAGCTATATATGGTGTAATATTCTTAGCAAGTTTAAGATTCATTGATACCAGGTATGCAGCCACAATAGCGAGAGCGGCAGCACCAAATAAAACGACATTACTAAAATAGAAGTCTTCTATATCCAAGCAAACAAAGCTAAATAACTGCATGGTTAATGCTGCTAGTACCATTCCACTAACTGCCATACTGGCATAGAGAATACAATATTCCAAGTTAAATTTAATATAGGCTAATCTTTTACTGCCTTTTGAAAATTCATTTCCTGTAAATGCAAGCCCTACCAATACCCATAAGAATATGGGAAGGTGTAAATAAGCAAGGATAATACTGTCTTTATAATTTAATGGCAGCATATTAAGATAAAATCCGGAAATTAGGAACAACGCTGCAAGGGAATAAATAACACTTTTTTTCGGAGTATTATTGTAAACAAAATAGGCAGCAATAAAGGGAATTATACCAAAAGCCATGTTAATTGGAGCAATTGCTTCCTGTTCGACAAAATGGAAAATGATCCTGGTGCTTATCCCGGCCAGAATGGCTAAAATGCTCATGAATAAGAAACCTTTTTGAAGCAAGGAAGATTTTTCTGTATTTGCCGTCTGCTTGAAATGCAATCTTTCATACCAAACACCAAGAACCTGAGAATCAGGATTTTGTTCCCATGCGTGTGAGAATGACTTTTTAAAAGCTTTCGGGTCTTTTCTATACATTCTCTCCAGCTCATGAGGGTTAGCAATATTTTCAATAATCAAATTGTTAATGTCCATAGTTATACCTCCCCTAATAATTGTTATATTAAGTTTCCTCCACAATGTTTAACTGCCTTCGTCACTTTTGTATTCTAAAATATCTTCAGGCTGACATTCTAAAGCTTTACAAATTGCCTCTAAAGTGGATAATCGAATCGCTTTTGCCTTTCCATTTTTCAATATAGAAAGGTTCGCCATTGTTATTCCAACTTTCTCCGAAAGTTCTGTTACGCTCATTTTCCTTTTTGCTAACATCACATCAATATGGATTATAATTGCCATTGTTATTCACCTCAGACCGTTAAATCATTTTCTGATTTGATATTGATTGCTTCTTGTAAAAGTTTTTGGAGAACAGCCGCAAAGACGGCGATAACCATCGAAGCAAAAGGAACAACCAATCCGACAAAGATAACTCCTGGTGCGTCGTCTACTTCCGCAAAGATATAGAAGAGCGGCCAAACTAGCACATGCAAAATACTGATTGTGATGGCGCAGTATTTGATTTTCTTTAAAGCTTTTACAGATAAATCGGAGAAAGCTTTATTTTTGTCAATATAGCGTAAGAGTTTGAAAGCCTGATACAAAGCAAAGTAAAAAGGTATCGCCGATGCATCAAAAGCGATGAAAACGAGATATTTTATAGTAGCAAACTCTGGAAGCAATTTTGCTGCAAGATTCGCCATCTCAGGCACCAAAAAGATGCACAGAGCAAGAACTGGGATTCCTAAAAGAATAACAGCTATTTTTAAAAACAACGTTGTTACTTTTTCCAAAAAAAGCACCTCACCTATTTATTCTGATTTTAATTTTAATAT
>NZ_LJIY01000016.1:0-3530 GCF_001420585.1 Psychrobacillus sp. FJAT-21963
AATTATATTTTACCAAATTAATCTTTTAATGTAAAACTTAATTATTAAACTAATAGGAGGGTGAATAAATGGAAAGTTTATATAATAAAAAAGCTGTCTCTTTAAACAAGTTTTTTGGTTTTTATTTATTTGCCGTTTTCATGCTATGGATTAAAACATATATCATACAAGTAACACAGTTTAATTTAGGGGTAGAAGGAATCCTTCAACAATTCCTTTTAATTTTGAATCCATTGGGTTCAGCTATGTTATTTCTTGGATTTTCATTCATTTTCAAAGGACGGGGGAAATATGCATTACTTGTTGTAATTTATTCTCTTATGTCCATTCTTTTATATGCAAATGCAGTTTATTATAGATTTTTTAGTGACTTTATTACATTACCAACGATTACTCAAACGCAAAACTTTGGAGACTTAGGCGGTAGTATTATTTCTTTATTAAAACCATACGATATATTGTTCTTTATTGATGTATTTTTGTTAATTTACCTATGGTTATCTAAAAAAATACAAAAAGATAATAGTAAAATTAGATACAAACAAGCAATTGCAGTGATAGCTTTTGCAATAGGAATATCTGCTTTAAATTTAGGACTAGCTAACTTTGATCGTCCACAGTTATTAACTCGTGGTTTTGATAGAAGCTATATTGTTAAGTATTTAGGAATGTATAACTATACTATTTATGACGCTACTGAAACTATAAAGGCGTCTTCACAAAGGGTTTTAGCTGATAGCGATGATATGACAGAAGTTATTAACTATACAAAATCAAACTATGCGGAGCCTAACCCAGAATATTTTGGCGCAGCAAAAGAGATGAACGTCATCTATATCCATTTGGAGTCATTCCAAAACTTTTTGATTGACTATAAATTAAACGGTGAAGAAGTAACGCCATTCTTAAATTCATTAACTAAAGATCCGAATACACTATACTTTGATAACTTCTTCCATCAAACAGCTCAAGGTAAAACTTCGGATGCTGAATTTATGCTTGAAAACTCTTTGTTTGGTTTACCGCAAGGATCTGCATTTATTACAAAAGGTCAGAATACGTATCAAGCAGCTCCTGCAATATTAAAAGAGGATGGCTATACATCTGCTGTCTTCCATGGTAATAGCGGCAGTTTCTGGAATCGTAATGAGATTTATAAATCATTTGGCTATGACCATTTCTTTGATGCCAATTATTATGACACTAGTTCTGAAGAAGATATGGCTGAATATGGTTTATTGGATAAGCCATTCTTTGAACAATCATTAGATCTAATAAAAACTTTACCTCAACCTTTCTATTCGAAATTTATTACGGTTGGGAACCATTATCCATATAAAATGAATCAAGACTTAACAACAATTGGTAAAGCTGATACTGGTGATGCAAGTGTAGATGATTATTTCCAAACTGCTCGTTATGCGGATGAAGCGATTGAACAGTTCATTGGTGAATTACAAAAGTCAGGCTTATATGATAACAGTATGCTTGTTTTTTATGGTGACCATTACGGTATTTCAGAAAATCATAATAAAGCCATGGAACAAATCATCGGAAAAGAAGTTACACCTTATGAAAGTGCTAATTTACAACGTGTACCATTAATTATTCACGTTCCAGGAATGCAAGGTGAAGGTGGAGTCAATCATACTTACGGAGGGCAAATTGACCTTCTTCCGACCTTATTACACTTACTTGGAATTGAATCACAAAATTATGTTCAATTTGGTACCGACTTATTATCAAAAGAACATAATGAGGTAGTAACGTTTAGAAATGATGATTATGTCAGTCCTACTATCTATTCAATTGATGGGAAATTCTATGATGCTAAAACTGGTTTACCACTAGATGATAATCAATTAGAAAAAGCGAATGAGTATAAAAAAGTAGTAGATTATAAATTACAATTATCTGATAAAGTTGTGAATGGTGACTTATTGAGATTCTATACACCGGAAGGTTTTACTAAAGTTGATCCTTCTCAGTACAATTATAATAAGGATATAACAGAGGAAACTGATAACGAAGAAAAATAGATTCATTTCAATATTAGGAGTAAGATATCTCAAGAATGTTTTTTGATATCTTACTCCTTATTGATTTGTCCCTTTTTTTTGTTACTACATAAATTTTGTAAAGTCATCAACACTCTTTTGTTGCCACATACACTCTGCACATTGTGAAGCGGTTGCTTGGTTTAAGTTAATATAGTAATAAATAAAGAACGAATTCTCGACGGAGGAATTCGTTCTTTTTGCTTGTTAAGGAGAGTGTGATCGTATCTTATTTTAAAAGAGGGTAACTAACCATATACTAGATGCCTCTTTATGTAGAGTATTATGCTTCAAGCAACGGATTAACAAGGTATAGTGTATATGGATTTTACCTTCGTGAGTACAAGTAATTTTATCAACTAATGAATAAAGGCTTTGTTGCCTATTGAGTCGGTCCTATTAAGAAAAAAATCTCTTACAGTTGTTTCATTAAAAAGCTCTTTCCATAAACCAAACGAGTCCAAAGGCTAAGATTGCTACTGAAGCTCCAGGAATCACCCATTTAGCTGGTTTAACAGTTATTTTCTTTAACCACAGAAGAATAGGGAATACGATAGCTACAATAATTAGTTGTCCAATTTCAATCCCGATATTGAAAGATAATAGAGACGTGGCAAGGTGACTTCCATCTAATTGCATTTTTGAAAGAATTCCCGCAAAACCAAATCCGTGGATGAGACCAAAGGCAAAGGCAAGCCATGGTTGATGCTTTGAGTCAGGGTTAAAAATATTAATAAGTGCTACGTAAATAATACTCAACGCAATTGTAGCTTCTACAAATCTACCTGGTAACTGTACGATATCTAATGTTGCAAGAATTAGAGTTATACTATGGGCAATCGTAAACGCAGTTACTAAAGTGAATGTATTTTTGATGGTCTTTGCTCCAAATAATAAGCTAATAACAAACAGAATATGATCGTAGCCTGTAAAGATATGCTCTAAGCCAAGTAAAAGAAACTGTGTTGCAGTTTGAACAAAACTCACTTCACCGATTTCAAGCTCTCTTGACTCGAAAGTAAGAACTCCTTCTTGTTGTTTACCATCTAATTTAACCGTTGCATAATTGGCATGACTTGGATCTGAATCATCTAGAAACATATTATAATCTAAGACTAGCTTTTCAGGGTTGTCTTCTAATTGGTATTTTAGGTTCATGACAGCAAACTGTTTGTCATTAATTGTTTCAACATCAGTTGCTTCAAGCGTTCCTTTTACTTTTACACTATCCGCATAAAGTTCAATACGAGAATTGACATAGTCCTGAACTATTTTCGTGTCAAATTGCTTCTGTGCCATTACTTGATTCATGGCATGACCAAGTTCTGTGAGGTCAACCTTCAGTTCATAATTGATATGATTATCATTAACCTCAATAAGAGAGTAACCTTCACTATTATTGGTATGAGCATAGGCAGAAGGGGATTGAAGGGTAGTGGTAATTGAAAGTATTAATATAATAATTAAATATAT
>NZ_LJIY01000016.1:5290-145765 GCF_001420585.1 Psychrobacillus sp. FJAT-21963
TATTTATTAATAAAAAACTGAAATAAATAAGAAGTATTATTATTTCAATTTAAACTCATCATAAGTTATCTCCTTATTTAAAATATTTAGCAAAAATTAACACAAAGCATATTGTTATTAATAAAATTTACAATACCTTTACAAATATCGTGTCGAAAATTTACACTATGCAATTATTCTAGAATAGACAAAATACGTCATGGAAAAATTACTAACATATTTCTTGGAGGTAAGAAATGA
This sequence comes from Psychrobacillus sp. FJAT-21963, assembly GCF_001420585.1. NCBI lineage: Bacteria > Bacillati > Bacillota > Bacilli > Caryophanales > Bacillaceae > Psychrobacillus > Psychrobacillus sp. FJAT-21963. The sequence goes on from NZ_LJIY01000016.1 coordinate 5,531, forward strand.
TCAGTTTGAAAAAAGTAAAAATGGGATTATTAATGCTGTCTATTCTTGCTGTACTATCTGCATGTACAAGTAATAACGATAATGATACACAGGTGTCAGATGGTAGTGGTGCTACAGTATCTATTTCAGGATCTACATCTGTAGGACCGCTTGCTGAAAAATTAGCAGCAAAATATACAGAGGAAGATAATACGAATATTGAAATAAATCAAATTGGTTCTTCTGCGGGAATTACCAACGCAATCAGTGGAGTGTCGGAGATAGGGATGTCTTCACGGGATTTAAAAGAAGAGGAAAAAGCAAGTGGTTTGAATGAAGTAGTTATTGCTTATGATGGAATTGTAGTAGTGACTCATCCAAGTAATAAAGTAAAAGACCTTACGATGGAGCAAATAAAGCAGATTTTTACTGGAGAAGTGACGAACTGGAATGAACTAGGTGGAAATGACATGGAGATCGTAGTTGTTTCTCGTGAGGATGGATCAGGTTCTCGTGATGCGTTCCAAGAAATCGTTGACTACAGCTCTGGTGAATTAGTCAGAAGCGCAATTATCGCAAGTGGTAATGGAAATATTAAAACAACTGTTGCGAACAATAAACATGCTGTTGGTTTTATCTCATTTGAATACATTGATGAATCGATTTCAACAATCGATGTTAATGGTGTTGAAGCGAATGCAGAAAATGTTCTACAAGGTAAATACAGTTTGTCTAGACCGTTCTTGTTTGTATATAAAGAAGGACAATTAACAGATGCAGGACAGCGATTTATAGATTTTATTTTAAGTGAAGATGGACAACTCATTGCAGCTGAAGCAGGAGCAATCCCTGTAAAATAAATAACTATATAACTTGATTCAGCAGAAGTATCTCACTTCTATAAGTGGTGAAATGAATGCATAGCATCAATTCAGTAGGGGTCCACAAACCCTTGCTGAATAAAGTTAAAGCCTCCGGCGGATGCCACAGATTTTTAGAGGAATTTATCGAGCAAGCTCGATAAAAATCTGGGCGCAAATACGCCGAGGCGTATTTGATAAAGAAGAAAATAACATATTTTTTAACGGAATCTTGGAGGAGTAAAGAGTGTCTATCCCAACAACTAACAAGCAGGCCGTAGAAATCGGTAAAGCAAATAAAAGGAAGTATATGTTAGAAAAAGTGTCCTCAAGAATTTTCTTGATTTGTGCACTTCTTTCAGTTTTAACATTATTGTTAATCATTGGATTTGTATTTTATAAAGGAGCTCATCCCTTTGTAGCAGAGGGCTATAGCTTTATAGACTTTATTTTGGGTAGTGATTGGGTACCGAGTGAAGATAAATTTGGTATATTCCCAATGATTGTTGCATCCATATTTGCAACAATTGGAGCATTAATTATTGGAGTCCCAATTGGCTTATTTACAGCTATTTTCTTAGCAGAAATTGCCTCTAAAAGAATAGCAAGAATTATTTCACCAGCAATTCAGTTGCTAGCAGGTATCCCATCAGTATTATATGGTGTATTTGGACTAGCAATCATTGTTCCGTTTTTACAAAACAGTTTAGGTTTAGTAAAAGGACAAAGCTTATTAGCTGTTATTCTTGTGCTAGCAATCATGATGTTACCAACTATAGTGACGGTAGCAGAGACAGCGATTCGTGCAGTACCACAAACATATCGTGAAGGATCATACGCCTTAGGAGTATCACAAATTGGGACAATTTTTAAAGTCATTGTACCAGCAGCTAAATCAGGTATTATGACGGCAATCGTATTAGGTTTAGGTCGAGCAATTGGAGAGACGATGGCAGTTATCTTAGTAGCTGGTAATAGTTTAATCGTGCCAACTAGTTTAACAGATAGTGTTCGTCCACTAACGACAAATATCGCATTAGAAATGGGTTATGCATTCGGTACACATCAAGAAATGTTATTTGCAACCGGAATTGTTTTATTCTCATTTATATTAATTTTGAATTTTGTATTAGCAAAAATAAGTGCGAAGGGAGGTAACTAAGATGAGACATTTTAAAGATAACTTGTTACGTGGACTTCTATGGTTATCAGCTTTCTTATCGGTTGCCGTCCTCGTTATGATCGTTGGATTTATCTTTTATAAAGGTTTTAATTTGATTAGCTTCGACTTCATCTTTGGTGATTATTCTCCAACTGGAGGTGGTGGTATTTGGCCAATGATCGTAACAACGATATACACAGTTCTTATTTCATTAGTCATTGCAACACCTATCGGAATATTAGCAGCTGTTTATTTACAAGAATATGCTAAACAAGGGCGTTTAGTAAGACTAATACGCTTTGCAACAGAAAGCTTAACAGGGATTCCCTCCATTATCTATGGTTTGTTTGGAGCGGTATTCTTTGTAACTACGTTAAAGTTAGGTATGTCGATTCTAGCTGCTTCATTAACCTTGACGATTATCGTGTTACCTGTAATCATTCGAACAACTGAAGAAGCATTAAAAACAGTGCCGCGTTCATATCGTGAAGGTTCACTAGCACTTGGAACGACAAAATTACAAACATTATATAAGGTCATATTACCAAGTTCAATGCCGGGAATTTTGTCTGGTATCATCCTTTCTGTAGGAAGAATTGTTGGAGAATCAGCTGCAATATTCTTAACTGCTGGGACAGTAGCAGCTATGCCAGAGAGCATTCTATCATCAGCTAGAACTTTAACTGTTCATTCTTATTTAGTAACACAAGAGTCTGGAGACATTGAACTTGCTGCTGCAGTTGGTATTGTCTTAATAGTAATTATTTTAGCAATCAATCTTATAGCAACATTTATCTCGAAGAAATTTAACAAAGCAACAAATAAATAAGAAGTATGTTAATGAGGTCATCAGAAATAGAACATGGTGAGCTAACGACCAAAAAAACAAGTAGGGAAGGTATTTTCGCAAATGGAGCAACGTAAAGAAGGTACATCTAAAATTAATGTAAGGGATTTAAATTTATTCTATGGTGAGAAACAAGCGCTATTTGGAGTCGATCTTGCTATTCATGAAAAAGAGGTTACTGCTTTAATCGGACCCTCAGGTTGTGGTAAATCAACCTTTTTACGAACATTAAATCGTATGAATGATTTAATTGATGGCGTGAAAATTACAGGAGATATTGTCATTAATCATGAAAACGTGTATAAAACAAATGATGTAATCAAATTACGAACAAAAGTAGGAATGGTATTTCAAAAACCAAATTTATTCCCAATGAGCATTTATGACAATGTTGCCTATGGACCAAGAATGCAAGGTATTAAAAGTAAAAAAGAATTAAATAATATTGTAGAAGAGAGTTTGCGAAGTGCAGCCATTTGGGACGAGGTAAAAGACCGTCTAAAAACATCAGCACTTGGTTTGTCAGGTGGTCAGCAACAACGCGTATGTATTGCTCGTGCTATTGCGATGAAACCAGACATTATTTTAATGGACGAGCCTACTTCAGCATTAGATCCGATTTCTACGTTAAAAATAGAAGAACTAATCACAAATATGAAAAAAGACTATACGATTGTCATTGTTACACATAACATGCAACAAGCTGCACGAATCTCTGATAAAACGGCGTTTTTCTTAAATGGAGAAGTAGTTGAATACGATGATACAGATAAAATTTTCTCTACACCACAGGATCAAAGAACAGAAGATTATGTAACAGGTCGATTTGGATAATAGGGGGTAAACAAATGAGTATTCGTGTGAACTTTGAGAATAATTTAGGGGAATTAAAAAGAAAAATCACCGAAATGGGTGAACTATCAATTATTGCTCTTGAAAGATCTTTAATGGCCTTGAAAACACAAGATGTCGAGATAGCTATAAAAGTTATTGAAGGAGATACAGCTATTGATAGTCTTGAGCTGGAAATTAATCAGTTTGCAATCTGGCTAATGGCAAAAGAAGCACCGGTTTCAAGAGATTTACGCGAGATCATTGGTGTACTTAAAATTTCCTCTGAAATTGAGCGAATCGCGGATTTTGCAGTAAATATCGCAAAAGCAACTATCAAGATTCGAAATACAAAATCTTTAATGGAGATTACTCATTTAGAAAAGATGAAAGAAGTATCGATTGAAATGCTCCGAAAAGCACTACAATCTTTTTTAGAGGAAAATATCCTGCTAGCCAAAGAAGTTGGCGACTTAGATGATATAGTGGATGAATATAATGGTGAAACATATAAAAACCTTACTACTTATTTAAGTGAGCATCCAGAAGAAACAGATCAGGTTGTACAATTATTATTTGTAAATCGTTTTCTAGAGAGAACAGCAGATCATATAACAAATATCGCTGAAAGTACAGCATATTTGATTAAAGGTCAAATGTATGATTTCAATTCATAAAAGTAAAAAAGATTTGTGAACACTATAACTAAGAAAATGAGATAAAAAAACGGAGGGGCTGTTCTGAAAGTCAAAAAAATGACTTTTAAGGGCAGCCCCTCTCTTCCTAACTTCTATTAAAAAGTGTGAAGGATTTCCGTTCCAGGCGGACGCTTTCCGCGGGCGAGCGCCGAGCCTCCTCAGGCCAACACGATGTTGGTCATTAAGGCGTTGAGGCCCACAGGATGTGGGTCATGCAATCGTTGCCGCAGGACGCGGCGAACTTAGATTGCCTTCCGTTTGAAGAGGCGGCCTTAGCCTTCCTTCCTCTCTAAAGCTACGTGCGGGGTCTCGGACTGTCTCGCTTTCCCGCAGGAGTCGCCGCCTTTCACTCCAATCAATTATTTCACTCACTCAATCAACATTATTAGATTTAAACACAAAAGCAGATGGAGGACTTATTGGAAAGCCCCTCCGTTATATTGTAAGAAATATAATTAATGACCAATTATATCAAAGCTAAATTGATTCTAATTAAATAGTGAAATATATTATTAATAATCCCATCAGCACCCTTATGTTGCCATACACGCTCCTCATGTTGATTGGAGCATGTATTGTTTAGCAGGATTATTTTAATACTTATAGAATATTAAAGAGGATGTAATTAGGATATTAAAATAAAAAAATTTGGAGGTAATCATGGGAAGATTAATACATTTTGAAATCCATGTAGATGACATGGAACGTGCAAAGAATTTTTATGGACAGGTTTTTGGATGGTCATTTGAGGATTATAGTAGTTATGCGGGAATGCCTTATTTTGGAGCTTTGACTGGGGATGAAAATGAACCTGGAATAAATGGAGCTTTGATGCAACGACAAAGTGCACCTCCTGAAGCAAATCAAGCCTTAAATGGGTTTGCTTGTACAATGGGAGTGGAAGATTACGAAGCAACGGAATCTAAAATTCTTGATAATGGAGGCAAGATTGCATTGCCTAAATATGCCTTACCAGGAATGGCGTGGCAAGGATACTATCATGATCCTGAAGGAAATATTTTCGGAATTCATCAACCAGATAAGAACGCAAAATAAAATTTTTCACTGCAAAATAGTTGGCGAGAATTAAATAACAAAAAATAAATACATTAAATTAATAACCACTTTTGAATATTTTTCAAAGGTGGTTATTTTAGTTTTGTAATATTTATCTGAGTTAAAATAAAATTCAACTCTTTAGTTAAATTTATTTTCTATGAAAAGCAAACTGCTACTAAGTTTGAGAAAAAGAGGATAGGAAAGACTTACTTATAACAAGATGTAACAGTAGAAAAAGGGTTCGAGAATAGTTGAAGAAATCTCAAAATTTACTGTTGGTTGTGATTAATGGCTAGTAAATGGTAAGGTAGCATTGGTAACATTTTTAGGAGGTTTATAAATGGATAATAACGATATATTAATTAGACTTAGATATGCTCTAGATATTAAAAATAAAGATATGATAGAGATATTTAAACTTGGTGGTATGGTATTTACAAAAGAGGAAGTAATAAAGATACTAACCAAATCAAAAGATGAATTCGATAATCTTGATGAAGCAGAGGAAACAGAATATCAAATAAAATGCAATAATAAGATGTTAGCGGCATTTTTGAACGGGTTTATTACGTTTAAAAGAGGTAAACAGGATTCAAAACCAGACCAGCCTAATAACCCTGAACTGCCTGAAAAGAGTGCTAACAATATGCTTCTGAAGAAGTTGAAAGTGGCACTTCAATTAACAGCAGAAGATATGCTAGATATACTTGATGATGGTGGTATCGCTGTGTCAAAAGGAGAATTAGGCGCTATTTTACGAAAAGAAGGACACCGAAATTATAAGGTATGTGGTGATAATTTTGCGCGTAAATTCCTAAAAGGTTTGGCTGTTAGATATAGAACATGAAATTCTAAGCTGTATTCAATAAAATATCTAGAAAAGATTAACCCCAATTGTGAGATTTGACATCTAATAATTGGGGTTTAGTTATATTGAAATGTAAGAAATGCTGTCTAGTTACTTGTTTCGGTTAACTTAATATCAATTATCTGTTCTGTTTCATTATCAAAGGAAATATCAACAAATACACCAAATTCTTTGTTGTTTTCTCTTAACCATAGTTTGAACTTTTCTGTTGAGGAATCAGTACCTGTTTCCTTTCCAATATGAAGATAATCGATAATACTTGCTTGAGGATATTTTTTCTTCGTCTCTTGTATAGCAATTTGTCCCCATTTAGCATAGGGTGGGGAAACTTCATGTTCTTCATGGTTTACATGAAAAGCCGTAAAATTACCGAAAATTAAGGTTAGAACTAATTGAATCGCTAAAACTGTCTTCATGGTTTATGAAACCTCTCTTTTAACTTTTATTATTTCCTTGTTTATTTAAGTTATTCGGATAACCAGTTACACAAATTACTCTACGGAAGAATAAAAACTAGTCCTAATAATAATTTAAGCTTTTAAAAACCATACTATGTTTGAGGTGAAAGCAATGTATAAATTACTGACTCATAACGATTTAGATGGGGTTGGATGTGGGATTTTAGCAAAGCTAGCTTTTGGTAAACAAGTGAAGGTGCGATATAATTCTGTAGCATCTTTAAATAGAGAGATTGAATTCTTTCTTGAACATGATTCTTCAGATACGTTTTTATTTATTACGGATTTGTCTCCGAATAAAGAAAATGAACAAAGGCTCGATAATTTTTATCATTCAAAAGGAAAAATCCAACTACTTGATCATCATAAAACGGCTTTACATTTAAATGATTATGAGTGGGGCTATGTCCTAGTTGAAGATAATCAAGGCAAATTAACGTCTGCTACTTCATTGTTTTATAAATATCTAGTCAAACATAGACTGCTGGAGCCAAAGGATTCAATTGCGGAATTTGTAGAGTTGGTTAGGCAATACGATACATGGGAGTGGGAGAAAAATGAGAATCATCAAGCTCATTCCTTAAATTCTCTCTTCTTTTTAGTATCAATTGATGATTTTGAAGAAAAAATGATTGATCGACTACAGACAAGTGAACATTTTGTGTTTGATGAATTAGAAAAGACATTGTTGAACATGGAAGAAGATAAAATAGAAAGATATATTCGCCGTAAAAAAAGAGAGATTGTTCAGTCAACAGTAGGGGCATATATTACTGGAATCGTCTATGCAGAATCATACCATTCGGAACTAGGGAACGAACTTGGTAAAGAATATCCTCATCTAGATTATATTGCAATTATAATTATGGGTGGGAAAAGAATTTCATTGCGCACCATTCATGATCATATTGATGTTTCTGAAATTGCAGGATATTTTGGTGGTGGTGGACATCAGAAAGCGTCAGGTTGTACTTTAACAGAGGAAGCGTACAACCAATTTGTGGTCGAAACATTTCACTTGGAACCAATACAGGAAGATGCCAAAAGAAATCGATATAATTTGAAACAATCTTCATTCGGTTCGTTATACAAAAATAGAAATGATGATGTTTTTCTTATTTATCAAGAGGATGAACAAAACTGGATGATTGAAAGAAATAAAAGGGAAATGGAACATACCTTTACAAGTTTTGATGAATGCGAACGATTTTTAAAAAGAAACTTTGAAGCATGGCTAGTGAGGGATGATTTGTTTGTGGAATATTTAATGCATGAGGTTCAAAAGAGATAGTCACAATTACAGCTGTTTGTTTTATATAGAACTATGTGAGAAACACACATGGTTCTTTTTTATTTTATTTGAAGGCATAATCTGCTAAGTATTTTAGTGAGATGATGTAATATGTATGTTATATAACTAGCAGTGGGGAGAGAAGTATAATGGAAATTGGCGTAACTACGTTTGTAGAAACAACACCGGATGTGGAAACTGGTAAGGTAATTAGTCATGCTGAGCGAATTCGAGAGGTTATAGAAGAAATTGTATTAGCGGATCAAGTAGGATTAGATGTATTTGGTGTTGGAGAGCATCATCGGAAGGATTATGCATGTTCTGCACCAGCAGTTTTGTTGGCTGCTGCAGCATCTCAGACAAAGCAAATTAGGCTGACAAGTGCGGTTACCGTATTATCTTCGGACGATCCTGTTCGAGTATACCAAGAATTTTCTACGCTAGATGCAATTTCAAATGGTCGTGCAGAGATTATGGCTGGACGAGGTTCATTTATCGAGTCTTTTCCTCTATTTGGTTATGACTTACAGGATTATGATGAATTATTCGATGAAAAGTTAGAATTATTATTGAAAATAAGGGAATCAGAAATGGTTACTTGGAGCGGAAAACATCGACCGGATATTCAAAACCGGGGTGTTTACCCACGCCCTGTTCAACATCCACTTCCAGTTTGGATAGCTAGCGGAGGAACTCCACAATCTGTTGCTCGTGCGGGTTTTCTTGGGTTGCCACTTGTTTTAGCAATCATCGGAGGTAGTCCACTTCAGTTTGCACCACTCGTGCAACTTTATATGAAAGCAGCTACACAGGCAGGGCATGACGTATCGAAGTTGACAGTTGCATCACACTCTCATGGGTTTGTTGCTGAAAGTACCGAAAGTGCTGTGGACAAATTTTTTCCATCAACTCAACAAGCTATGAACGTCTTAGGAAAAGAACGCGGATGGGGTCCATATACTCGTGCCACCTTTGACCATGCACGCAGTTTAGAAGGAGCCTTATACGTAGGTGATGTACAAACAGTTGCTGAAAAAATTATTTTTCTTCGTAAAAACGTAGGCATCACACGCTTTATGCTTCACGTACCAGTCGGTTCGATGCCTCATGATGAAGTGTTAAAAGCAATTGAACTACTAGGAAAAGAAGTGGCACCATTGGTTCGTGCAGAAATAGAACGTTGGGAAGCTGAAGGGGAATGACTTCAGTGACTCTTTAAGCTTATAAGAGAATAGGCTTGATTCTGTTGAAGCAGAACCAAGCCTAAGTATTCAATATTCTTTCACTTTTTTTTCCTTGATTGTACTGCCAATTCACTATCTAGCACTTTAAGTAGGGAGTAACACATGAAGATCATAATTATGGCAAATGGAAAGGCAGCTGCAATAGATGCTGTTTGCAATACGGTTAATCCACCGGATAAAAGTAAAACTGCTGCAACAGCAGATTGAATAATACCCCATGTCATTTTGATTTTATTGGAGGGATTTAATGTTCCCCCTTCACTCAACATTCCTAATACAAAAGTAGAGGTATCTGCAACAGTAATATAATAAATAGCTACTAGAGCAAATCCCATAAGACTTAATATAGAACTTAGTGGAAGATAATCAAAGAATGAAAAGATAGCTAAAGACACGTTGTCTGCAATATATTTAGCCAATTCATGATTTTCTGAGTTGATCACAAGATCAAGCGCGGAGCCTCCAAAGATAGACATCCATAAACAAGTTCCAAGAGTAGGGACGATCAACACACCTACAACAAACTCTTTTACGGTTCTTCCCCTCGATATTCGGGCTATAAACATACCGACAAAAGGTGCCCAAGCAATCCACCATGCCCAATAAAATAACGTCCATGATGCAATCCATTCTCCTTCACCAAATGGTGTCATCCTTAAACTCATATGGATAAAATCATTGATATAGAGTCCAGACGTATTAAAAAAGATTTTAATGATTGTCAAAGTTGGTCCGACAATTAATATTAGCAACAAAATAGCAAAAGATATGATCATTGCAGCGTTAGATAAATATTGAATTCCCTTTTCCAAGCCAGTGTTAATCGAAATAATGAAAATAACTGTAGCGACAACAATAACAATCAGTTGAACAACTAAAGTATTTGGAACACCGAAAATGGAATGCATCCCGGCTGTAACTTGTAATGCTCCAAGTCCAAGAGACGTTGCTATTCCAAAGACAGTTGCAAATACAGACAGAATATCAATTGTTTTACCAATAGGTCCATAAATTTTATCCTTCAGCAACGGATAGAAAACAGAACTTATGGCTGCAGGTAGTTTTTTATTATATTGGCAGAGAGCAAGAGCTAATCCAATAACAGTATAAATCGCCCAAGGGTGGAGGCCCCAATGAAAAAAGGTATATTGCATGGCAACATTGGCTGCTTCAATGGTATAGCCCTCTCCATATGGGGGTTTCGTATAGTGAGTAACCGGTTCAGCTACACCCCAATAAACAATCCCAATACCCATTCCTGCCCCAAATAACATTGCTAGCCAGGACGCAGTATTGAAATCAGGCCTGTCTGTAGTCTTGCCTAAACGTATATGACCATACTTAGAAAATAGTAAGTAAAAGGAAAATACTACAAAGAAAAGGGTGGTGCCAATATAGACCCATCCAAGGTAATCAATAGAAATGTTGAAAATAGTATTGGTGACCTTTGTAAGAAGATCTGTGAAAAAGACCCCCCATGCAATAAAAATAAGGGTTAGTATAAGTGAGATGATAAATACACTGTTTTCTTTTAGCTTGTTAACATTCATGGAAACCTCCAACAGGAAATGTGTTAATAATTGTGAAGACTAATATACAAAAATCATTTATCAAGGAGGTTATAGAGAAATTCCCATTTTTCAGTGTTCATCAACTCTACATAGGGTAATTCTATATCGCATCCAAGAAATATCGAATTGCCTTTTATGCCAACAACCATCGCTTCAATTACAGTATCCGAATCGTTTTTTCTATATACATCGCCTATTGTTGGTAACATGTCATTAATAACATTTAATTGTTCATTCAAGGTACTCTCATCTATATTTTGAATATCTCGATATTCAATTGGATTACTCTGGTCATGACGTCCAGGAACCATTAATAGATACTCATTATGCCTAATCCCGTTTGACCTATTCGTAATAACGCCTTTGTTTTCAACCGCTGCCACTACTTCGATTTCATTTAATGAATAATGATCGAGGTAATCGGGATTTGGGTTCGTAATTAATATGAAATCCCCTTCCTCTGCTTTTCTATCTTTACTGAGGGTATACATATTTTTATTGAAAATAAAGCTATCGAGTTCTTTTGGTTGGTATTTTTCTACTTCGGCCGCACTACTTAAATGTTGGGACAAATCCCTCAGCCTCATAAGATGAACAGATTGTTTATACATAGGTTTTACCGAATAAACTCTGTGCAATTCATTATTGTAATATACAAATTGTCCTTTTCTTACTTGAAACAGTTTCACAAAAGCACACCCTCCAAATAATTGCGCATATAATCATTTCTAGTTATGGAAAACCGTATAGTTTTTTAGGATTCTAAAGATCTATTTCTTCGTTTAGTATGTCACCAAATAAATGAAACTAAACAATCGCTTAGCTGTCTGGTGAATTATAGGAATTTAGGCATTTAAAGAAGAATAGATTTAAATTAGTTAATAAATACAATGTGGAGGCTAGAAGTCGAAAACAAGCTAGAGAAAGTGTCGGGTGATATAATGAAGAAAATACTATATGATGAGATTTTAATAGTTACAAGATGGAAAATAGAGAACATAAAGTGAAGGTGTGTTATGGAATGATCGAGGAGTTATTAATAAATGCTGATGAATGCTATCAGCATGCTGAGCAGAAGGCTGCTCTTTATTTTAAATCACTTTATGGGCAAGTATTGGAAAAGGCTTATATACCAATCCTAACGGAAGATATACGATTGTGGAAACACAATCATATTCATCATCATTCATTATTCTCCTTTTTATCGCGTGGAAAGGGAAAACCTGATTCTCGCGGATATCACCATTATATTCAATGGCTAAATTATACAGGTAAACTTGATAATTACCTCGATAGAAGCATGTCCTATATTTTTATGCGTGATCTGGGAAGAGCACTGGATTCACCTGATACTCTAAGCAGAATTGACCGTGTAGTAAATAGTTTAAAAAATCACCTAACAAAAGGAGACAAAGACGAGACATTTAGCATGGCCTGGTTATACAGAATTGCACAGAAAGAAGGAGTGGAATCGAGTCTAATCTGGGTTATAAACAAGCTGAAGACTGTATCCTCCAAAATTCCGAACGGGATGGATGCTGAGCAAGCCCAACGAAAACTAATTAAAATCATTGCCGGAGTAATCATGCAAGAGGTTGAAGAGATGAACGACAAAACATCTCCTGAAGAACGTTCTCGGAGGCTTGATGCAGCTATTAGGCTTGGCTATTCCTATGGTTTAACCTATCCGTTTATTGATGATCTTCTGGATGCAAAAATTTTATCTGAAGAAGAGGAAAAACAATATTCGGATTTGATTCGTACCACAATTATTACTGGAGTAGTGCCGGAATTGGGAGAGTGGAAGGGGAAGAACGTAGCTCTAATCAAGTATATTCATGCGGAGCTTCGAGAAGCCTTTACGTATATTAAGAGCAAGCAGAGGCAAGAGACAACAAAGAATTTTTTCGCGCAATCCTATGTTTTTTTTAATTCCCAAGAAGTTGATCGTATAAAAGATTTATCGAATGCAAATTACACCAATGAAGAACTTTATATTCCTGTTATATTAAAATCCTCTTCTTCTCGATTGATTGTACGTTCAGTAATCGGTGCTCCTGAGGATAAAGAATTGGACGACCGAACATTCTTTTATGGCATTTATAATCAGCTTGCTGATGATTTTGCAGATATGTTTGATGACATGAAGGACGGTGCGGTAACACCATATACTTATTATATGAAGTATCATGATAAACGCTTGGATCTCATAAACCCATTTGAATTGTACTGGACAGTTATCTCTAATTTAATTCATAACGTGTATGACTCGGACAGGAAGACATGTGAGGTAATTTTGGATCGAGCTATAAACGGGCTGAAAAGATTTAAAGAGCGAATGGGTATTAAAAAGTACAATGAAGTTATGGATCTCTTTGCTTCTAGTAATCCTAAATTCAATAGACTGATTCAAGAGATGGTTCGAAAAGCCGATGATGTAGATTTCTTTGATAAATTGCTTCGTGACCATATGATTACCATATTGAAAAAGGATCGAGAAGAACAGGAAGAATTTTCAAATGTGAGCAAGACTTTACGTAATCAGATTAATAGTATCTTAAATCTCCCTACAATCGAGAATAAGAGGTTAATAACAGACCCTATACAAGATGCTGCAAATTACAGCCTAATGGGTGAAGGAAAACGTTTAAGGCCAATAATTACTTGGTTCATGGGCGTAAAAGCATATGGATTAAATAAAACGGCTATCGAGCCACTCTTGAAATCATTAGAATATATGCATACAGCTTCACTTATTTTTGATGATCTACCTTCACAGGATAATTCATCCACTCGTAGGGGACGTCCAACTCTTCATGAGGTGTACAACATTGCTATATCAGAAATAACGGGTCTTTTTTTAACACAAAAGGCAATTGAGGAACAAACCTCTCTGGATCAGTTCGATTCGAAGACTGTACTTAATCTGATTAAATATTCAGCACAAACAACTGCAAATATGTGTAGAGGGCAAGCGATGGACTTAGATTCAAAGGGGAAACAACTGACACTAGATCAATTAAATATGATGTGCTTTTATAAAACTGGCATAGGCTTCGAAGCTTCCCTAATAATGCCAGCCATCCTAGCCCAAGCAAATGATTTAGAAGTAGAGGTTTTGAAAAAGTTTGCTCGTCACGCTGGCATTGCTTTTCAGATTAAGGATGACTTACTGGATGTTGAAGGTAATTCTGCCATACTCGGAAAGCCTATTGGCAAGGATGAGGAAAACAACAACTCCACTTTCGTATCTATATTGGGTCTGGAAGGTGCCAAAAAAGAGATGTGGGAAAATTACTGTATTGCAATGGAAGTATTACAGGAAGTGCCACGCAATACTTCTTTCTTGAAGCATTTTTTAAACTATATAATAAATCGCGATCATTGAGTGTTGGGTACAATCTTTTAGGCTTTACTACAATTTAATCAATTTTTATATATGGATCATGGATATGCAAATATCTATGATCTTTTATTTTGGTATCGTCTTTACTCCTGGTTTAAGCTCTAAATTTTACTGTCTCATAAGGCAGGTCGTGCAGCAAGCGCACATCCGAGTCCTAAAAATGAATACTACTTATCTATATGCATTCGCGGATGCCGCACGTCCGCATGAGCCGCTGTAATGCGCTAGACGCTTACATCTGTCTCATACGGCACGTCATGAGGCTGGGAAGGCGCGAATGCAGGTGTCAGCCATTACAAATAAAAGGTTTCTTTCTAAAATGTGCTAAATAGTATTGAAAGTCCAAAATATTGCTATCAAAAATTTTTCATCAAAAGTGGTTAACAGGATGCACGCCTCACACGCCGCAGGAGCGTTTCATCCGATGGAGGTTCACGCGAAGCGTGCAGCAAGCGCACTCCGTGTTTCAATTTTCTATGCGTCTGAAATACATTCAAAATGAAAGATTTCAGTTCGCCCGCCATATTTCCGCTTTCATTGAAATAGAACTGAATAAAAGGATACATCCATGTATCTAAAAATGAAGTTTGTATTATTTAGTGTTTAAAAATTTACGTGGACTTAACATGACTTTAATCTTTCTTTTATTTATGTGATATATGCTTAACTTTAGGGAATATTAACAGATAAATTGATTCTTTTTAATCAGGGCATACTATTTGTTTAATCATTTAAGCAGGAGAATCCGTTATACCAAGCTATATTTCATTATTCTGCATTGTATACCCAACTTGAAGAATGAAGAAAATAAAATGAAGAAATTGTGGAGGTATCCGTTTGGACTCAACTTTACTAACTTTTATGAATGATTTTAATTCACTTATGTTCCTATTATTTGCATTAATGTATTCCTACCAATTTGTTTATATGTTTATCACATTTAAAGCCAAGCAGAAAAAGTACACTGAAATACAGAATGTTCATCACCATAAATTTGCAGTTATTATCCCAGCTCGAAATGAAGAACTCGTTATTGGACAACTGATCAAAAGTATAAAAAATCAAAATTATCCCAAAGAAATGATTGATATTTTCGTTGTGGCAGATAACTGTTCCGATAATACTGCTAAGGTTGCGGAGAAGGCGGGAGCTATAGTTAGAGAGCGTTTCAATAAGATTCAGATTGGCAAGGGATACGCGCTCGACTATATGCTTAGAATCATTGGAAGTGACTACTCATCCAATAAATATGATGGATATTTCGTGTTTGATGCCGACAATCTCTTGGACGAGAATTATATAACGGAGATGAACAAGACATTCAATAAAGGATACAGGGTGATCACTAGTTATAGAAATTCTAAGAACTATGATCAGAATTGGATTTCAGCAGGATATGCACTTTGGTTCCTGCATGAAGCTGAATATCTCAACCTTCCAAGAATGGCCCTTAACTCTAGTTGTGCGGTATCTGGAACAGGATTTTTAGTACATGCAGATGTATTCAGAGACAATGGAGGTTGGATACATCATCTCCTAACGGAAGACATCGAGTTTTCAGTTTCTCAAATTATTAAAGGTGAAAAGATTGGTTATTGTAGAAACGCTGTGTTTTATGACGAGCAACCAGTCACTTTTGCTCAATCCTGGAATCAACGATTACGTTGGGCAAAAGGTTTTTATCAGGTATTTTCTAAATATGGAAAGGACTTAATTGAAAATATATTCCGAGGTAAGGGTAACAGATTTTCATGCTTTGATATGACGATGATGATCATGCCGGCCATGCTTGTTTCTAGTATCAGCATTATGGTGAATGGTTTACTATACTTGGGCATCTTTATGGGAATATTTGAGGGGAAAGGGATTATGCAAGGAGCAACTACGGCCATAATAGAATCTTTTGTTTGGTATTATGGAATCCTTTTTGTTCTGGGCTTAATGACAACACTATCAGAGTGGAGAAAAATCCATTGTTCTGCCTGGAAAAAAATCGCTTTTACAATTACTTTTCCAATTTTCATGTTTACCTATATACCAATTTCTGTCGTAGCATTGTTTAAGCATGTTGAATGGAAACCAATTGCTCACACAGTTGTGAAATCACTTGATGATGTACGATAAGGACAAAAGAAGAGAAGTGACTACCTATAAAAGTCAGTTTCAAAGACTTTTTGGTAGTCACTCTTGATGTTATGGGTGTATAAAAACCGGAGTTCCTATTGGGACTAGGCGTGCTAATTCCTCCACATCCTTATTGTTCATGCGGATACAACCACGTGATACTGCTTGACCAATGGAACTTGGATTATTAGTTCCATGAATCCCATAGTGTTCTTTCGATAAACTCATCCACATAGTACCGAATGGTCCTCCTGGATTAGGTGCTTTGTTAATAATGATAAAATTTCCTACTGGAGTAGCGAATAACATTCTCCCAACTGCGATAGGATACTGTTTTTGTAAAACACCATCCAATAGTAAACGAAGCCAACGATTGTTAATGGAAACTTCCAATTTATAGGGGAGTGTATTGGGGTCTGGAAAACCTGGTATAACAATGGATTGACCAATATATAGTACATTTGGATCTATTGAAGGATTAGCTCTTATGATTGTGGATAACGGTGTACGATAGTCTCTAGATATTTGAGTTAGTGTTTCTCCTGGCTTTACTGTATGAATCAGTAAAATCACCTCCATATTTTTTAGTTATATTACATAATATGATGAAATTTAAAAGTGTTGTTTTCATCCTTTCATTTCTCATATATGATATGGCAAATGTAATAAGAAGAGTGTCAAAGTTACAAATGATCAGAAACGTTGTTGAACTGTTAAAACATCTACACATCGTGTGAGTGTCAGATTGACGACAAAAGTATTTTTATAAACGGTTATGAATAATAAGAAATTAGAGAGGTTGCTTTATCCAATTAATAGTAAAGATAGTAGATACCTATAAGGAATTGTTTATAAGGCAAGGACCACCACGAAGACTCCTGTGGGAACAGCTTGAGCAGAAGACCCCGCAGGAACGAAGTGACGAGGAGGCTGAAGCCAAGCCCACGGAAAGCGAAGTGGTGGCCCCTTGCCGAATTTAATATACAACTCTATGCACCCAAAATTAAGTTTGTGTACAGTCTAACACCTACACATCGTGTGGGTGTTTTTTTAGTTTTTGGATGACGTACATACAAAGAAAGTAAAATTTTTTTTACTAGTAAAAATTATCGAATCTACTGTTTTTCAATATATACTACTATACTTAAAATAGTGAAACTATTATATTGTATAATTTCGATTTTAAAAGGGAGAGATATACATTGGAAAAGAAAAATCTTGAATTGGCAATTCAACTACGACATGAGTTGCATCAGCATCCTGAACTCTCGAATCAAGAGGTCTGGACGAAACAACATTTAATCGATTTCTTGAAAACGCATACAAAATTAGAAATAGTCGACAACGGCCAATGGTTCTATGCTATTTATCGTGCCGGTGAAGACAAAAAGAATATAGCTTTCCGTGCTGACTTTGATGCACTACCTATGCCTGAAGTAATTGATATTCCACATGCTTCCCAATTCTTTGGAGTTTCTCACAAGTGCGGTCATGACGGTCACTCAGCAAGTCTCGCTGCATTTGCTCTGGAAATCGACCAAAAGGGTGCAGACAAAAACATCTTTTTCCTTTTCCAACACGCGGAGGAAACAGGAGATGGCGCTATTCAGTGTGCTACTTTTATTAAAGAAAATAATATAGATGAAATCTTCGCCTATCATAATATGAGTGGTGTGGCTTACAATTCGGTAAACGTAATTGACGGAACGGCTCAGTGCGCATCAAAGGGAATGACAATTCACATGGTTGGTTCTCCTGCACATGCAAGTCAACCGGAGGATGGAGTAAATCCTTCCTTTGCCATTGCTAAAATAATTGATGCAATCCCTGATTTTATCTCCCCAGAGAATAACGAGGGAATCGTACTTTGTACAGTTGTTCAAGTAAATATCGGTGAAAGAGCATTCGGTATGTCTGCGAGTAAGGGAGAGTTACTTTTAACGATCCGAGCATTATACGAAGAGGAATTAGATAAACTTCAGAAAAATTTAGAAGATCTTGCTAAGGATCAAGCAGAAAAATTCGGAATTCAGGTAAGCTTCTCTTATAATGATGAATTTCCTGAAACTGTAAATGACAAAGGGAGTTCAGATAAAATTCGTAAAGTATGTGAAGATAAAGGGTTTCAATTAGTTGAAATGAAAGAAGCATTTCGTGCCTCAGAAGACTTTGGTCATTATTTAAAGTTAACTAAGGGTGCAATATGCTACATCGGAAATGGAGAAGACTACCCTCATGTCCATACATCTAAGTACGACTTCCGAGATGACATCATTGAAACAGCAGTAGAGCTTTTCAAAGGTATTACGGAACAATAGTCATATAGCATAAATAATAAAAAGTTGTCTAATTAGCCAAATGCGCTTTTTAGAAATAAGCATCATTCTGACGATGAAGCCTACTATAAATATAGGAATATTTTAATAAGATACACTTACGACTTATCAAAAAAAATGAGTTAAGGGAGAGAAAAGCTTTGGAAAAGAAAAATCTAGAATTAGCAATCCAATTACGACATGAGTTACATAAGCATCCTGAACTTTCAAATCATGAGGTTTGGACAAAACAACATTTAATAGATTTTTTAAAAACGCATACACAATTAGAAATATTAGACAAAGAAAAGTGGTTCTATGCGGTATATCGTGCAGGGGAAGGCAAAAAGAATATTGCATACCGTGCAGATTTTGATGCTCTTCCTATGCCGGAAGTAATTGACATTCCACATGCTTCTCAGTCTCCAGGCATTTCTCATAAATGCGGGCATGATGGCCACTCTGCTAGTCTTGCCGGATTTGCATTAGAAATTGACCAAAAGGGTGCAGACAAAAATATTTTCTTCCTTTTCCAACATGCGGAGGAAACCGGGGACGGTGCTGCTCAATGCGCTTCATTTATCGAGGAACATAATATCGAAGAAATTTTTGCTTATCATAATATGAGTGGCATGGCTTTTAACTCGGTAAATGTAATTGATGGGACTGCACACTGTGCTTCCAAAGGGATGACGATCCATATGGAAGGTGCACCAGCACATGCTAGCCAACCGGAGAATGGAGCAAACCCAGCTTTTGCTATTGCTAAAGTTATTGATGCGATTCCTGAGTTCATTTCACCAGAGAATAATGAAGGGATTGTACTTTGCACAGTTGTACAAGTGGATATAGGCGAAAGAGCTTTCGGTATGTCTGCAAGTAAGGGTGATTTGCTGTTAACTATTCGTGCTCTTCATGAAGAAGAACTAGATAAGCTTCAGAAAAACCTAGAGGATCTTTCTAATGCTCAAGCAGCAGAATACGGCTTGAAAGTTAGTTTTTCCTTTGCGGATTCTTTCCCTGAAACTGTAAACGACAAAGAAAGCTCTGATAAAATTCGTAAAGTTGCAAAGAATAAGGGTTTTGAGGTAGTGGAAATGACAAAAGCATTCCGTGGCTCTGAGGATTACGGCCATTACTTAAAGCTAACAAAAGGTGCTATGTGCTATATAGGGAACGGTGAAGATTATCCACATCTACATACGTATGAATATGATTTCCGTGATGATATAATTGAAACGGCTGTAGAGCTTTTCAAAGGATTAGCAGAATTATAAACCTTCGTTAAATTTAGCATTCACACTATTGTGTGGATGCTTTTTAAGTTTAATCTAGCAATGCTATACTAAAATAAATGGTTTTGGAAGGAGAAATTATGGAAGGAAACAAAGTCACTTTTAACTCAATAGATGAATATATTTCAACCTTTCCTCCTGAAGTTCAAGAAAAACTAATAACAATATGGCAAGTAATAAAAGAGGCTGCTCCTGAAGCGACAGAGAAAATAAGCTATCAAATGCCTACTTTTGCTTTCCATGGGAACCTAGTCCACTTTGCTGCTTATAAAAACCATATAGGATTTTATCCAGCTCCAAGCGGAATAGAAGCTTTTAAAGAGGAAATTGCACAATATAAAGGAGCGAAAGGATCCGTCCAGTTTCCTTTAGAACAACCATTGCCTTATGAACTAATCAGCAAAATAGTTAAATTTAGAGTCGCTGAGAATGAAAATAAAGCCGAGAAAAAGCGGAAAAAAGAAAAATAATATTTATTTAAAATAAGAGACTGCCCCTTTTTTCATCTGTACAGGGGACAGTCTTACTTTTAATAGTATCTAAAGTTTAGGTAACTTATCGGGGTTCATCATAATGTAAACTTCCTTTATTTTTTCATCACTAATATAAAAACTAATAATACTTTGAAGAGAGCCGTTCATGTAATTCACAATTGCTGGCTGACCGTTGACATTTCTTATTTCAAAATAAAAATCCTTAGGAGCTTTTTTCATTATACCGTATAATAATGCCAAAACGTTTGGAAGGGATGTTATTGGACGAATAGCAGCCTTAACTTTTCCTCCACCATCAGAATATAGTGTTACATTCTCGGATACTAATTCTAACAAGGCATTTGTATTTTTCATTTCAAAAGCTTGGATAAACCGATTGATAATCGACTTATTGGTTTCATAGTTTAAACTTTCACTATCTATGCGTGCAATTTTATGCTTAGATCTGCTATATATTTTCCTACAGTTATCTTCATTTTTTTCAATAATGCTAGCAATCTCCAAGTAGGAGAAATCCAATACCTCTCTTAATAGAAGTACTGCCCGTTCGTCTGGTGTTAAATGTTCCATCATCCTTAAATAAGCAATGCTTAATCCTTCTGCTTGAAGAACAACATCAGCTGGATCTAGATCATTAGATTTCTCTAACAATAGTGGCTCGGGATTCCAAGGTCCTACGTAATTCTCTCGTTTATAACGTGCTGACTTTAAGTAATCAAGGCAACGGTTTGTCATCATTTTACAAAGATACGCTTTCATATTATTAATCTCTTGTTCATCCATTTGATATGCTTTTAAAAAAGTTTCTTGCACAATATCCTCTGCATCCCCAATGGAACCTAGCATACGATAGCCTATTGTAAATAACAGTGGTCTAAATAGTTGATAATCTTCATTACTAATTTGCACTTTATCACCTCTGTTCGAGTAGTTGTATTATTTCTTTCGCTGCTTGCTTTCCACTGCTTACTGCTCCTTCTGACAAAACAGAATAAGGAGAAACCCAGTCACCTGCTAAAAATAATCCAGGGATTTCTATATTAGCACAGGCCAATTTTTGCTCATCTCCTAATTGAGGTAGACGCTGGTTAACTGTAATATTAGGCATAAAACGACTAGTAATCTCGTATTTTTTCCATTCTGGCTGCATCTTTTCTAAAAATTGTTCCAACTCCTTTTTTACTTCTTTACCATCTATTTGATCATTCGGGTGATGGTATTTATAAACATGTAAAACTGTATTTTCTCCATCTTCAGAGAGTCTGGCATAATTTGAATGTACTGAGTAATATAAGGGGTCAGTTATACCCATGGCAAACAATTTTTTTGGATTAGGAAGCTTCGTTAATGCAACATCAAGTGTAGCTCCTTTTACAGGTGTTATTTTGGCAAAAAAGTCACGCTGCGAAATACTCGATTGGTCACCTAACATTTTATTAAGCTCCTGAGGGCTTGTGGTATTCAGCACATACTTACTGGAAATTTCCTCATCATTAGATAGAACCAATTTAAAATGTTCCTGTTGAAGTTTGATAATTTGCTTTACAACAGTGTTTGATTGAACTTGAATACCAGAGATGACCGCTTTATTATGCAGTTGGTCTATTACCATTTGCCAACCGTAATCCAAATAAAGTACTCCACCCATTCCAATCTTCATATGAGATACAATTATCTTGGTGCTAACCATTTCAGGGGCATGGCAATACGTGGTGAGTCTGCCGAGTGTATATAATAAAGACTGGACTTTTTTAGATATCGTAACTTGCATGACCCATTGTTGAAATGTTTGCTCTGCTAACTTTTCTGTATCCAAGCTATTTATATTCTTTAATATAGCTACCCATTCCACTTTTTCTCTCCAGTTCAATAATCGTGTCGTTAAAAGTCCCAAAGGATTAAAAGGAGCAGTGTACTCCATTTTATTTTCAATTAAAGTACCTCCTAATATAGGTGATTTCCCATTCAGTTTGATATCTAATTCTTCGAGAATAGGAGCCGCTTTTCCTTTTTTATATAGGGCATGTGGGCCGAGATTAAAATAATGTTGATTAATCTTATCTGTCCTAGCCCTTCCGCCGACCTTTTTATCTTTTTCGACTATTAAAATAGACAAATCCTTTTTAGCCAAATAGTTTGCTGCCACATACCCTGCCAATCCACCACCAACAATTACAACGTCCCATTTTTGAGCCATACGATGATAACCTCCTATTATGTTTTCATAAATTAAGACGAGGAAGCTAATTAAGTTGTGACATTTAAATCAAGAATGTAATTAAACTATTTTTATCTTGACTTCAAGATAACTAATTAATAAAATTAACTAAACAAAGTTGATAACTATGTTTTATATATTTGACACAAACTTTGACTGGAAAAGGATGATGAAAATTGGAAAAAACAAAGAAGGAAGTACCAGTAGAAGTTGATAAAACAGGGAAATTTGTTCGTCAAAGTAATCAATTTGACACGCCATTTGGAAATCAACCAGGTGAACTACCTGTTGAAGAAGGACGTTATCGTCTTTTATGGGCTGCTGTCTGTCCATGGGCGCATCGTTCAGTGATCGTACGAAGCGTGCTAGGTTTAGAAGATGTCATCAGTTTGGGTACTGCTAGTCCAATGCGTCCGAATATCGGCCGTGTAGACTGGGAATTTTCTTTAGATGAAAATGGTGTAGATCCTGTTTTAGGTATTCAATATATAAGCGAAATGTATAAAAAAACAGATCCAGAATACGCAGGAAGACCAACTGTACCAGTTATCATTGATGTAAAAGAACAAAAAGTAGTGAATAACGATTACTTTAGATTAACAAATCATTTAGAAACTGCATGGGCACCATATCATAAAGAAAATGCGCCTGATCTATATCCACAAAATTTACGCGAGGAAATTGATGCATTAAATGATGTCATTTTTCATGATGTTAATAATGGTGTCTATAAATGTGGATTTGCTCGTTCACAAGAAGCATATGAAGAAGCATATGACGTATTATTTAATCGTTTAGATGAATTAGAGCAACGTTTATCGACGCAACGCTTCTTGTTTGGGGACTATATTACGGATTCAGACGTTCGACTATATGCAACATTAGCACGGTTTGACGTAGCGTATTATTCAGCTTTTAAGGCAAATAGAAATCGTATTGTTGATTTTCCAAATCTATGGGGTTATTTACGAGATTTGTTCCAAACGCCTGGTTTTGGAGATACAACTAATTTTGAAGCAATTAAAATCCATTACCATTTATCAAACCATATTGCGAGTGATGATCAAAAAAGTCTAAACATATTACCAAAAGGACCGGATGTTTCAAACTTCAATTCTGCACATAATCGAGAATCTTTAAGTGGAAAAGAAGAAAAATTTCTTGTTCATACAAGTAATTAAGGAGATGGGGAAATAGTGATTATACGTAATGCAATAGAGGATGAATTATCTTTTATCCGAGAACAACGATTAGACGCATATACCGAGCATGCTCCTAAAATTCCGGAAGAACATTGGAAAGTTTTAAAACAATCCATCCTATCAGATGGAGATATTCAGCCCGGCGTAGAACGAATGGTAGCAGAGATTGATGGAGTAATAGTAGGAAGCGTTGCTTTATTTTCTCCTGAAATAAAAGCTTATGAAGGTTTACTGGAAGACGAACTTGATTATCCAGAACTAAGAATGCTAGCCATCGCACCACAAGCTCGAGGAAAAGGTGTGGCAACAGCATTGATTAACGAATGTATTCAACGGTCTAAAGCTAAAGGGTTCTCTGCTATGGGACTACATACTGCTGATTTTATGGAGAATGCTATAAAATTATATGGTCATCTTGGGTTTGAGCGTTTGCCACAATTTGATTTTGAACCAACTAATGATGGAATTGTCGTAAAAGCGTTCCGTATTACTTTTTAATAAATTTAGGTGTCGTGGAGAATTCCATGACACCTTTTTAAGTTGATTTGTACTTGAAAAGAAATTTATCTATTATGAAGAAATGTTAGGAACACAAGAAGTAATGATAGAAGATATGATTGTGAAATTAGAAAAAAATGTATCCCTTAAAATAGCTGTTATGAGCAATTGAATAAATCATAGTTCTTATTATTTCTTATAAAATGGACTCTTTTTTATAAGATAAAAGTCTATACTTGAAGAAATAACACAATAAAAAAGGAGTTGTAGTAATATGAACATACTTACAAAATTTAGAATATTAAAACCTGCAAGTGAGGTATTTGAAGCTTTTGTGGATCCTTTGAGAATCGGGAACTTTTGGTGGTCATCGAGCTCAGAAAGATGGGAGCAAGGAAAGACGATCACATTAAGATACGATGAATATAACGCAGAAGTAAATATTAAAGTAACCGAAATCGACATCAATAAGAAGATTGTATTCAAATGGGGAGAGCTTGAGGAAAACACTGTAACTATTTCCATGAAAGAAGTAGATGAATTGAGTACGATTATAGAGGTTAATGAAGAAGGATTTAATGAAAATGAAGATGAGATTATTAATACATTGGTGGATAATAAAGAAGGTTGGGTTTATATGCTGACCTGTTTAAAAGCTTATTTGGAATTTGGTATTACAGAATTGAGAGTAGGCATTGTAAAATAATTGGAAAATTGTATGATCAATTTTTCACTTTTGATTCCAGGTTCTATTTGTGCTAATAAGAACCTGGAATCTAGAGTTTTTGTCTTGTTAAATTTTAAAACAAGTGAATACTGTTTGTAATTTCATATAATTATAGAGTATTCGAGCATGTCTTCCTTCTTGCGTATAAGGGTTAATAAGAGGATGGAGATTACGGAGAAATTCATGATCGCATTCACAAGGATTAATGCCTCTACTATAACATTTATCATGTGCCATGCAAGCTGCATCCACAGCATTTATAGGTGCACCAGGCCCACTACAACCAGGTCCACACCAGTTGTATCCTGGAAACAAACAAAATCGACGATTCCTATTCCTTCTCTGATACAAATTAGCAACCTCCCTTCTATTACTTTCAATTTAATATAAGCTATTCAATAGTTACCGATTTTGTATATACTGTTTCCTAAGAGACATACAAATTTAATAGCACCAAAAACGTGTTAGGGGGATATTGATGAGAATTGAAGAATTAAAAAATAATCGAGTCAATGACTTTATAAAGTATTGCAAGAAACACCGAGCGCAGTTGGATGATTCATTTTTATATGACGAAGATTTACAAAGCTTCGAGTCGACAGTAGAAAACCCAACTTATATTGTTCTGAATGAACAAGATGGTATTGTAGGTGCTGTTTCGTTAATAATGGATGAATATCATAGAAGTGGGAATAAGGCACGGTTTCGAATATTTCACACTGAAATCGAAAGCTTCGAGGTTTATACTTTGCTTATGAAAGCAATCATGTTGCATACGAAAGAGATAGAGAAGGTTTTCTTGTTTGTACCATTTGAAAATAGGAAGCTATCGGAAGTTATGGAAGGATTAAAGTTCAATATCGAAAGATACACTTTTGTTCTTGTGAGAGAGGATAGGGAAGTACCGAAATTCCATTTACCAAATGGATATGAGATAAAAAAGCTTCAACCTGGAAATGAAGAGACTTGGTGTGCAGTTAGAAACCCGAGCTTTGCGAAACTTAAAGGAAGTGAGACTCCTATCACACCTGGGATGGTAAAGAAAATGATGTCAGATGATGACCATATTGAGGGAGGAGCCATGATTTTATATCATGGGGACAAGGCTGTGGGGGTTATTCGAGGAACAGTAGATGAATACGAAAATGCACCAATTATGAATATAGGACCAATTGCTATTATACCCGAATATCAAGGGCAAGGATTAGGTAGAGTTCTGCTAAGGGCTTCCTTACACTTTGCGAAAGAAAAAAATTATAAAAGAACCATCCTTTGTGTAAACGCAGATAATAACCATGCAAAAGCCTTATACGTGCAAGAAGGATTTGAGCAAGTAGAGGCAGTAACTTGTTATAAATACGATATTCATTCTACGAATGTTGAAATTTAATATGGTATAAATGGAGATTATCGTGGATAGGATCAAAATGTTTTGTTAGAAATAACACGCGCTTATATGTATGAATACCTGTTATGATTAATCAAAAAATCAATTAGAGGTGTATGTCATGGCAATTGAATTAGTAAGAGATTATTTTTCTAAACTAGGAATAGCTGATAAGATACAGGAGTATGAAGCGTCGAGTGCAACTGTAGAACTTGCTGCCCAAGCTCTAGATGTAGAGCCTGCGCGTATTGCGAAAACACTTTCCTTCAAGAAGGAGGATAATAGTATCCTTGTAGTAGCAGCAGGAGATACAAAAATCGATAATGCAAAGTTTAAAAGTACATTTGGTGTTAAGGCTAAAATGTTGTCCCCGGATGAAGTATTGGAGAATGTGGGACATGCTGTTGGTGGAGTTTGTCCTTTTGGTATTCCAGATCATGTGCTTGTATATGTAGATGAATCATTGAAACGATTTGAAACTGTTTACCCTGCTTGTGGTAGTAGCAATAGTGCAATAGAACTTACTTGTGAAGAATTATATACATATGCAAAAGCGCAAGAATGGGTCGATGTTTGCAAAGGATGGGAGTAAATAATAATATGGATAGTTCATTTAAAACAGCTGTAGGTAGATTTAATTATCGCGTGGCAGGATTAATCGTTCATGATGAAAAATTACTAATCATGAACGATGAAAATCAACCCTATTATTATGTACCTGGCGGAAGGGTAAAATTGCATGAAAAAAGTGAAGATGCAATAAGAAGAGAAATAAAAGAAGAGCTTTCACTAGAAGTGAATATTAAGCGTATGTTATGGGTAAATGAAAACTTTTTCGAGGAAGCGACATTGAAAGAGAAGTTTCATGAAATTTGTTTTTTCTATTTGTTAGAATTACAAGACGAAGATTTCTATGTTAGAGGGAACGAATTTACTGTGAATGAAGAGGGAAAAATACATACGTATTACTGGAAGCCTTTTGAAGAATTAATAGGTTTAAATCTTTATCCATTATTTTTAAAAGAGAGAATAACAGATTTACCTCTAGAAATTGAGCATTTAGTAGAAATCAAATTGTAAATAAAGTAGACCGAGGTAACCATTCAAGTGGTTACCTTTTTTATATAAACTCTAAATAAATTAAATATGAGGGGTTTACTGTTGTAACTGTTGGATTATCAGGTGGCTTTGAAATTTCTTTGTGTGTTAATTTATTTTGACTTCCTTTGCTAGTTCTTGTAATCGATCTCTATCTCGAATAATATAGCCACGTGATTTTTTTTCAATAATATTTGATTTACAAAATTGAGCTAGAACATGTAGTAAATGACGGTAAGAAACACCCAAGTATTCGCATACCTCTGTGTGTTTCTCTTTATAAAAATCATTATCTGCAGATAAAAGGATAAATTCTGCAAGACGATTTTCTAGTGGGAATGCTTGACTTTGTGTATATTTTGTTGAAATTGTAGTCATCTTTTGACTGATAAAGATGCACAAATATCGAAGGAAAGTGGCATCTTTTAAAAGGTTGTCTTTACATAAATGAATAGGGATAGCAAAACAGGTTGTTTGAGTAGCGGTTTGTATTCCTTTTGAATACCTCTCAGAATTTAATAATTCCACTTCTCCTATAAAAATAGGAGCCTCTAAAAAATTGATAAGGGAAACTTTTCCGTTTGAATGTGTCACATAGAGCTTTGACTTTCCTTCTACGAGATAGTATATGTACTCCGGATTGGAATCTTCCTTTAAAATAAATTCACCACGTTCAAATTGACAAACTTGAATATAAGAGATAATTGGAAAAGAAAATAAGGACTGTATTGGATATTTTTCAATGTAATAGCTACGCATAGGCTCATCTAAAAATTTCATTTTTTCCTCCTAGAGTGAAAAAGTATGAGATATCTCACATTATTGTATGTGTTTAAGTGGTATGATGCAATTATTACGGAGGGAATAAAATGAATAAACAACGATGGCTTTCACAGAACTTTTTTGTGTTTTTTATCACTTGGGGTGTGTTTCTACCTTATTGGACAGGTTGGCTAGTTGAAGATAAAGAATTAAGTGTAACAAATGCGAGTTTAATTATGGGCTTTGGATTAGTTGCGCGTGGAGTTTCTACAATGTTTGTTTTTCCAATAGCTTCAAAATATATGAGCAGCCAAGCTGTTGTGTTTATGCTAACGATAATCTCATTAATAGTAACTGTACTTTATATTCCTGTTACCTCGTTTGGAATGCTTTTTGTGGTAACAATTTTATTTAATGCGGTTTACCCGACCTTACTTCCTGCTATTGAAAGCACCGCAAGCTCATTAGTCCAGCAAAGTGGAGTAAACTATGGCAAGAGTCGTTCCTATGGATCACTTGGCTTTATAATTTCAGTTCTTATCATTAGTATGCTCACAGGCTATTTCGGTGAGGGGGCTATTTTATGGAGTATGATGGTGGGGCTATGTTTACTGCTATTGATACGTTTTCTCCCATCCCCACCAGAACTTTTAGTAAAGCCAACAAAAACAGATCGGAAGGAGAATCTTTCACTAAGCGGTCTGTGGAAAGTTAAAAGTTTTCCTATTGTGCTTCTGATTGTAATTCTATTACAGGGTGCACATGCATCCTATTATAATTATGGCTATATATATTTACAGGAGTTAGGTGTAAATAGCTTCTACATTGGAATGATTATTAATATAGCAGTTATTTTTGAGATAATTTATTTTTCTAAGGCGGAATTATTTAAAAATTGGAAGCCTTCATCCTTGTTGTTATTAGCTGCAATTGGATCTACTTTACGTTGGGTGCTTGTATTTTTGTTTCCAAATGTTTGGGTTTTTATTTTTTCTCAGAGCTTACACGCATTGTCTTTTGGCGTAGCCCACTTTGCATTTATCAGTTATCTAACAAAAAACTTACCAAAGCAACAGCTTCCAAATGCGCAAGGTGTGTACTCAGCTTTTGCATTAAGCTGGGGCACTGCCGTATTAACTTTAATAGGAGGATATTTATATGAAATATCTTCTGGATTGGCTTTCCTTGGAATGATTATTTGTACGATTCCAGCAATCGCAATCATTATCCTAACAAAAAAACGATATGCATACTAAAATAACCCCCAAGTTTTGGGGGTTATTTTCAATAGGTTGTTACTTTAAAGAAAAATTGAATAGAGTAAATCCAACGTTGCCACCATGTGAAGTTGTTTTCATATTTATCTTGATCGACAGTGTACATGGCGTCTTTATTATTCCAGAGTCTTTCATAGTAATCTTCCATTTCGATTACTAAATCACTATCATTTGGTGCGATAACACGTAGATTATTTTCAAGATTATAGTTATCTAATGTCCGTTCTGTATAGTTTGCGGAACCATTCGAAATGATAGTATGCTCGTCTGATTGAATCCAAATAGCTTTTGTATGGTATTGTCCAATAACTGTATTATACCAACGAATGTCAATTTTTCCTTCTGTATCCTCGATCATTTCTTGTGCAACCGGACGATTTGGAAGTCCGGATTTTTCTTGCCCAAAGGAATTTTTATTTGGGTCTAGAATGAGCTTTACTTCTACGCCTCGATTTGCAGCTTCTATTAAGGCGTTTACAATGTCTCGCTTAGCAATAAAAAACATTCCAAGCCAAATTTTATCTCCTTCCTTTGTTGCGGACAAATCTTTCAGTAGTGCATCCAATATCTTTTTCTCTGTTAAATATTGTACTTCATATTGTCCATCTGAATTTTCCACATCTATTCTTGGAAGCTTAGGGCCTCCTGAAAATAAAGAAACAGCTTCCTCTGCCTCTAATATGTCATTTAAAATAGGACCGGTTACTTTTAAAGCAATATTCCCATGGAATCCACTTGCATCATGTGGATTGGAGGACGTGATCATGGCTTCTTTATCTGTTACAACTGTTTTGCGATGGTTAGCTTTTACATTAAGTAATTTCATATAAGAAGCAATTGTCATTTTGGGTGCTTCACTGGCCATTCCATTTGGAATCCAACCTTCTCCACCAATATCAAACCATTGAAAAAATAATCGATATATACCGGAGTATACTGGAGTAGAATCTCTTAAAGAATCTAAATCAGTGTATACGATTTCGACTCCTGCATCTCTCATTTTTTTAAACCATTTGTTTTCATAGGATCCATAGCCTTGGTTTAGAGGATCTGTGATAAAAACTATAGGCATGTCAGGGTTCTCTTTCTTTTTCTTAGCTAGAGAAATAGAAAGTGTATCTGCAATGCGAGGGAAGTTTATATCGTCGTCATAGTATCCATCAAATAGAAAAAAGTCTACCACTACAAATTTTTCCGCTTCCTCGATCATCGTATAAACTTCCTCGAATATATGATTCTCATGTACCATCTCGGTTCCTTTTTGGTCCTGAGCATACGTCAAATCGGTGATAAATTCTACAGTATCCGTTTTATGCATCTTTCCGGCGAATGAAACTCCTTCCGGAAGAGGTTTATATGTATGCCATAAAATCAAGGCTATATAAATAAGTGCAATAACACCAATTGAGCCCATTATAATTCTCTTTCTCTTACTCCATGGCTTGCTCGGCTTTCTAGCCATCTGTAGTTCCCCCTAGTTTATATTATCTGCAATAGAGATATTCCCGCTAAAGTGTAAACGCAAACCGAATTAACTGTTAGAAATAGTTTAATTATATTGAAAGCAATCGTGGAATTCTTTACAATTAAATTATATAGAATTATTTGAATAGTTAGATAAAGTAGTGTATAGATAAGGAGAGATGGGGATGTCGATATTAAAAGGTTTAAAGATTTTAGATTTCTCTACATTACTACCGGGTCCTTTTGCAACAATGATGCTGGCAGACATGGGTGCAGATATTATAAAAATAGAATCACCAGATCGAGAGGACTTTCTAAAACATATTAATCCTAAGGATGGAGATGTATCAGCCACTTTCGCTCATCTGAATCGTTCCAAGCGCTCATTGGCTCTGAATCTAAAATTAGAGGAATCAAAGGAAATAATATATAAACTAATTCAAGATTACGATATTGTTATTGAACAGTTTAGGCCAGGAGTTATGGATAAACTTGGAATTGGTTATGACAGATTAAAAGAGATTAATTCGAAAATTATTTTTTGCTCCATTACAGGTTATGGACAAACAGGCCCTTTACAGCATAAAGCTGGCCATGATATTAACTATTTATCAATAGCTGGCATCCCAAGTTATTCTTTTAGGAAAAAACAGGTTCCTGTTCCGTCTGGCATACAAGTTGCTGATATAGCTGGAGGATCAATGCCTGCTGTTATTGGTATATTAGCAGCGGTATACAATCGAGATAAAACTGGAGTGGGACAGCATATCGATATTAGTCTGACAGATGTTTCTTTTTCTTTAAATGCTATGTATGGACCAGGATATTTGGTGGGGAATGAAGAGCCAACAGAAGAGTCTTTACTATTAAATGGCGGTACTTTTTATGATTATTATGAGACTAGTGATCATCGATACATTTCAGTTGGGAGCTTAGAACCGAAATTTCAGGAATTGCTTTGTGAACTAATCGGTGATAAAAGTTTATTAACATTAAGTGGTAGTAAGAGGCAAAAGGACCAGCAGACTTTCAAAGAGTTATTAGTACAAACATTTAAACAAAAGACCTTTGATGAATGGCTAAATATTCTTGGAGATAAATTCGATGGCTGTGTTGAACCTGTATTGAGTTTTTCAGAAGCAGTGAACCATCCGCAGATTAAAGCAAGAGAAATGGTTATCTCCGTTCCAAAGCAAAAAGGAGGCTCGCAAAATCAAATTGCTTTCCCTATAAAATTCTCTAATAACTTACCTGAATACCGTTTTTCTGGAGTACAAACGGGAGAACATTCTATGGAGATTATGGAGGAAATTGGTTTCCAATCAGAGACTATTCAATTGTTCACTCAAAAAGGAGTTTTTGGGACAAATAAGAATAAGGTTATTCCAATATAAATAAAATAGATAAATAGAAAAGGAGCTGATCATATGTTTTCACCATTAACACCGTTAGACTGGAAACGCAGAGCAGTAAAGTACTATCCGGAAAAGATAGCAGTAATAGATGGGGAGAAAAAGTTTACATATAAAGAGTTTGGGCAACGTGTAGACAAGCTTTCCAACGCTTTGCGTCAAGCAGGAATAAGCGAAGGAGACCATGTAGCAGTTATGCTTCCAAATACACACTACATGTTGGAATGCTTTTATGGTGTTTGTCAGCTTGGAGCCGTAATGGTACCCCTAAATTATCGATTAAATGCAGAGGATTTGGAATATATCATACAACACAGTGATTCCAAGATGCTTATCGTAGATGAAGAGTTTACTGGGCCAATTGAGAAAATTGAAAGTAACTTGTCTTTAGATCAAGTTGTCATTGTATCTGTAGAAGGGCAATCCCATTCGTTAAATGGAATTGATTTTGAGGACTTTATTCAACAGGATCTAGAAGAGATTTCATTACCACCAATTGATGAAAATCAATTGCTAACCGTAAATTATACAAGTGGTACAACCTCAAAACCGAAAGGTGTTATGCTAACTCATCGAGGTAATTATTTGAATGCAGCTAATTTTATGTACCACTTAAGCGTTCATCATGATGATGTATATTTGCACACATTGCCAATGTTCCATGCGAATGGATGGGGAGGAGTTTGGGCAATAACAGCTACAGGAGCTACTCATATCTGTTTAAGAAAAGTAGATCCTCCTCTCATATTAGATTTATTTGAAGAGCATAAAATCACTTTATTGTGTGGGGCACCTACAGTAGTGAACATGCTAGTTAACGAACCAAAGGCAAAAGAGGTCAAGATTACAACTAACCCTCGTATGGCTACGGCTGGTGCTCCACCTGCAGCAGCTCTTATTGCAAAAGCACAAGCCATTTTAGGTCTGAACATGATGCATGTATACGGGTTAACCGAGACATCTCCTTTCATCTTATATTGTGAGTGGAAAAAAGAATTTGATGATAAGTCTGCAGAAGAGCAATCGACGATTAAAGCAAGACAAGGTATTGAGCTTGCGTTTAATGGGGAAACAAAAGTAGTAAGTCAAGAAGATGGAAAAGAAGTGGCATGGGATGGAAAGGAATTAGGGGAAATCATCACTCGCGGTAATGTTGTAATGGAAGGGTATTATAAAGATCCTGAAAAAACGGCCGAAGCTATAAAAGATGGATGGTTCTATACAGGTGATTTAGCCGTAACCTATCCAGATGGATATATTGAGATTCAAGACCGTATTAAAGATATGATTATTTCAGGTGGGGAAAATATTTCTTCAACAGAAATTGAAGGGGTTCTTTATAAACATCCAGATATTTTAGAAGTAGCCGTGATTGCCGTGCCTGATGAAAAATGGGGAGAAGTACCAAAGGCCATAATTGTTCTCCATCCTGATCGCCATGTGACAGAACAAGAGATTATTGATTACTGTCGCTCAACTATGGCACATTTTAAAGCACCGAAGGCGGTTGACTTTGTAGAGGCTTTACCAAAAACGGCCACAGGTAAACTTCAAAAATTCCGACTAAGAGAAATGTATTGGAATGGACTGAAAAAAGTTAATTAAAAGTAAGTAATAAGAAATATAGACAAAGCAAGTATTATCGGGGGAAATCATAAGTATGAATTTAGTAGATATAACAAAGGAAAATTGGTTGAAAACAGTTTTTTTAACTACAAATGAAAATGGCCATGCAACCATTACAGAGAAGTTTGTTGCTTCTAATGCTCTTTCAATTGTTCAATCCGTATTTGAGACAGGATGGACTATTAAAGGAATTCAAGTGGATGACAAATTAATAGGGTTTACAATGTATGGATTTTCAGAAGATCTTTCAAAATATGAAATATGCAGATTAATGATTGATAGGAGATATCAAGAAAAAGGATATGGCAAGCGAGCAATTGGATTGATAATAGATGAAATGAAAAGGATAGAAGACTGTGATGCAATTTATTTATCAACTGAGCCTGATAATGAATTAGCACGAAAGCTATATGAGCGTTTTGGATTTAAGGAAACGGGCGAAATAATTGAAGGTGAAGTAGAATACTGTTTGCAATTAGTTTAGGATATAAAACGCTTGGATTTGTTCCAAGATTTTCAGACTATAGACAAACTCAAAGAAATTTGAAATTGTCTATAGTCTTTTTTTAATTACAATACATAGTATGAAATCGTCGATTTCCATTTCAGGCGCTACGCTTTCCACGGGCACGGCCTCAGCCTTCTTCCTTGCTCCTGCGCAAGCTCGTCGCAAAAATTAATTTCGCTACGCTCAGTCCGGGTGCTTCGGCTCGTGCTGTTCCCGTAGGAGTCTTCGCGCCTTCCACTCCAATCGACTAGTGTTGGTTTATATAAAAAGTGTTGATTTTCTAAATTTCTAAGATGTTAAGGTGTTGAATGATGACTGAAAACCAAATCAATGAACGTGAACAACTTGAAATGCTAACAGCAGCTTGTACCGAAGGCACATTTGGTCCGTAAATTAGATGCCGCGATTGATTTCCATTTCATTTATCCATTAGTAGAACATCTTTACTCTGCTACTGGGCGACCAAGGATTGATCCTGTTGTGTTATTTAAAATGACGTTTATTCAATATACATTTGGCATCCTTTCGATGCGCCAAACAATAAAAGAGATTGAAACGAATATGGCGTATCGCTATTTTTTAGGATTTGGTTTTCATACAGAAATACCACACTTCTCAACCTTCGGTAAGAACTACGCATGTCGTTTTCAAGAGACCGACATCTTTGAACAAATCTTTTACCGGATCTTAATAGAGATTATGGACCGTGGTCTATTATCAGAAGACCGTGTATTCATTGATTCAACTCATGTGAAGGCGAGAGCCAATAAACGCAAGTATGGCAAGAAAATCGTAAGGAAAGAAACACGTGCCTACTCAGTGTACAGAAAGTAAAAATCATAGGGAAATTTGAAATCAAAAACCTTCAAAATTGACAAAGTACCCCGAGAGACGAACTCTCGGGGTACTTTGTCTACAGTATAAAACGCTTGGATTTGTTCCAAGCGTTTTTTTTGTTCATTTCGAGGAGACTACTAAAAATTTTATCGGTTCATCTGTTAGGTTATACCAATAATGCATTTTATTCGCATCGAACATAATTGACTGGTGCTCTTGTATCTCTTCTTTATGGTCATCTACTACCACAGTTAATGTTCCTTTAATAACAAAAATAAACTCATGTCCACCATGTGAAAATGCATTTCCTTCATTTTCTCCAGGCTGTAGTATAACTAAAATGGGAGAGTAGGCAGCTTCTCGTATACCACAGGATAAATCCTTGTAATAGAATTGTTCCCGTATTTCCTTTAAATCCTTTTCTTTATCGTTCTCAGGAAAAAATACAGTTGGGTTTACCTTTAAAGCATCTGCTATTTTTTTTAAAGATTCTAAAGTGACACTCGATTTACCACGTTCTACTTGTGAAAGGAAACTTATGGATACCCCCGTTTGTTCTGCTAACTCTTTTAAAGTCAGTTTACGTTCTTTTCTAAGATTTTTTAAAACCATACCTATATTAGAAGACATACATAATTCTCCTTTTAAATTATCACGTTATTTCTATCATCATACATTACTTTTGAAAGAACTCTCAATGTTAATAGATTAAAAACCTATTGACAGAAAATTTTCAACAATCTACAATAAAAAAAGGGAGAATTAAAGTGGCACTTCAATTTTTATGAAGGGGGAAGTAATATGGATTCAAAACAAATGCGGAAGGTATGGATTGCAAGTTTAGTAGGTAGCTCAATAGAATGGTTTGATTATTTCTTATATGGGACAGTAGCAGCTTTAGTGTTCAATCAATTATTTTTTGTTACAGAAGACCCAACAGTTGGTTTACTATTAGCGTATGCATCATTTGCTTTGGCTTTTTTTATCCGACCATTTGGTGGGGTAATCTTTGCGCATATTGGTGATAGAATTGGACGTAAAAAGACATTAGTTATCACGTTAAGTTTAATGGGAGTAGCTACCTTTGGAATGGGATTACTACCAACATATCAAGCAATTGGAGTATGGGCTCCGATTCTTCTAATCACTCTTCGTTTAGTTCAAGGGTTAGGTATTGGGGGAGAATGGGGTGGAGCTCTTCTATTAGCAGTCGAGTATGCCCCGAAAGAAAAACGAGGATTATATGGTGCTATCCCTCAAATGGGTGTGACAATCGGGATGGTTCTAGGAACAATCGCTTTATCTCTTATGACATTATTACCTGAAGGATCGTTTATGACATGGGGTTGGCGTATTCCATTTATATTCAGTGCATTATTGGTTATCTTTGGTTTATGGATTCGTAAAGGTATTGAGGAAACTCCTTCTTTTAAAAAGGTGCAGGAATCAGGAGATATTCCAAAGCTTCCAATCGTTGATACCTTTAAGTATCATTGGCGTGAAGTATTAATTGCAATTGGAGCGAAAGTAGTAGAAACAGCTCCATTCTATATTTTTGGTACTTTTGTTGTTTCATATGCAACAACAAATTTAGGTTTCTCAAGAACTACTACTTTAAATGCTGTGATGATTGGTACGATCGTAACAACTATTCTTATTCCGATTATGGGTAGCTTATCAGATAGAATTGGACGTAAAAAAGTGTATATAACTGGAACGGTTGGTATGGCGTTATTTGCCTTCCCTTACTTCTGGATGTTACAGCAACAATCAGTGGTATTATTAGTAATTGCTACAGTTATTGCATTAGGAATTATTTGGGCACCTATTACTGCGGTTCTAGGGACTATGTTCTCAGAAATTTTTGATGCGAAAGTTCGTTACACTGGTATCACTCTTGGTTATCAAATAGGTGCAGCAGTAGCTGGAGGAACTGCTCCACTAGTTGCTACAAGCTTAATGCTTGAATTTAACAACTCCTATATTCCAGTAGCATGCTATATAATCTTTACAGCACTTGTATCTTTAGTTGCAATTTGGGCTGTTAAGGATCGAAGTCAACAACATTTAGATGATGTAAATAATGATGCTGGTTTAAAAAAGCCTACAAATAGAAGAAAAGCAAAAGAATTGAGTCAAGTATAAAGTTATTAGAATAACTCGTCTTTGCCATTACTAGGGAAGACGAGTTTTTTATATAAATGGGGGTTGCAAAAATGTTAGTAGTAAATGAAGAACAGATTATGCGTACATATGGAATGACAGAGGCAATAAAAGATGTGAAAGACGTTTTAATAGCGAAAGAAGCAGAGAAAATTGCAAATCCGCATCGAACAGTAATAGAATTTCCTCAACACGAAGCTTCTGCGTTATATATGCCAAGTGCTGATCTAGTAGGAGAAGTGTCTGCAGTTAAAGTCGTGACAATTTTTCCAAACAATCCTCAAAAAAGTAAACCGACTACTCAAGGGGTAGTATTACTATCAGACGCACAAAATGGAGAGCATATAGCAATGCTGAATGCATCCTATTTAACAAGACTTCGTACTGGTGCTTTAAGTGGAATAGCAACAGATTATTTAGCGAGAAAAGATGCGAAAGTGGTTACTGTGATTGGAACAGGAGCAATGGCCTTTGAGCAAGTATTAGCTGTTCTTGCTGTTCGTAAAATTGATCGTATTTTACTAGTGAATCGCACTACTTCAAAAGCTGAAATGTTTGGTGAAAAATTAAAGTCATTTGGTGTAGAGGTACCTTATGAAGTATTTGAAGATGTGTCAGTTGCCGTTCGACAAGCAGATATAATATGCTGTGCAACTCGCTCTAATGAACCTGTTTTTAAAGGAGAAGATTTAAAAAAAGGAACTCATATAAATGGGGTGGGCTCTTATTTGCCACATATGTTGGAAGTAGACATCACCACAATTACTAGAGCGTCAAAAATTGTAGTAGATGACCTAGCCGGTGTTAAAGATGAAGCAGGAGAATTAATGCATGCAGAAAAAATTGGGAAATGGTCATTCGACGATGTGCATGGCGAACTAGGAAAGCTTGTAAACGGTCAAACAATTGGTCGTGAAAACGAGGAGGAAATTACATTTTTTAAATCGGTAGGAGCAGCTTACTTTGATTTAGCAGTAGCAAAAGGTGTATATAATAAAGCGAAAAAACAACAAATAGGAACAGAAATAGATGTGTAAAAATGAATACGTAATAACATCTGAGGCATCCAATAATGGAAGCCTCTTTTTGTATCTTATTAATTCCTACTAAACCACTATATTTAATTGACTAAAAAAGTCATTTCCATTATTATATCTATTAACATACTAGTGAAACAGAAATAAATTAACTTATGAAAGGAAGTTAAATATGAAACAACAAACAGTATCAATCCTTTCAAATGAATTATGTCTCTCCGGAGTACTCCATCTTCCTCTAAACTCTGTTGAACAGAAAGTTCCTCTCATTGTTATTTTACATGGATTTTTAGGTAGTAAAGTAGGAGAGCATCGAATGTTTGTGAAGGCAGCTCGTTTTTTTACTAAAAGAGGGTTTAGTGTATTCCGTTTCGATTTTAGTGGATGTGGTGAGAGCGACGGTGATTATTCTAATGTAGCGGTTACAAAACAATTAAAGGAAGTACAGACTGTACTAAATTATTTATCATCGATTAAAGAAGTGGATGCCGAGAATATTATTCTGATTGGACATAGTCTAGGCGGTGCTGTAGCTTCCATTACGGCTGCTCAGGATAGACGCATTCGAAAACTTATTTTGTGGTCACCAGTAGGTAAACCTTACGAAGATATTACAAAAATTATGGGTGCTGAGACAGTTGAATTAGCGAGAGTGAATGGAAAAGTAGATTATAATGGATTCTACGTCAGTCATTTATTTTTAGAGGATTTGAAAAATCATCACCCATTAGAAGCTATTTGCTCCTATAAAGACGAAGCTTTCATCATTCATGCAAAAGAGGATGAAGACGTTCCTACAGAACATACATATAGCTATTTTGATGCGCTACGTCAAAGAGGATGTAAAAAAGAAGTGGATAAGCATTTTGTGGAGCAAGCTGATCATACCTTTTCCAGTTATGCATTGGAAGAAGAGTTATTTAATAAATCCTTTGAGTGGCTAGATAAGTTTTCGAATAATAGTGAGAAAATAGCATTATAAAAAACCCACTTATTTTTTAAGTGTGTTCAGATGGAAGAAAAAAAGCAGTTGGCTAATTAGTCCGTGTTATGTTGATTTTTAGTCATTATTCACTATTACCTCAAGATTATTTTTCCTGCGCATATAGAAAATAATAAGGTAGCATTTTATTGGTTTGGAGAAGCGTTCGATCGACTCCTGCGGGAAAGCGAGACGACGAGATCCCACACGAAGCGAGAGCTGAGGAGGAGGCTCGGCGCTCGCCCGCGGAAAGCGGGCGATAAGCTTCGGAAAACCTGTTCAAATCTATATAAAAAAATTCGAGATAGTTTACGACCTGAACACACTTATTTGCTAAGTGTGTTTTTATTTGTTTGATACTTGTAATTAGTATTATAAAAATTTAAATGGCAATACTTTAATTGACAAGCATTTTATAACATGTTAAAATTACTTTGAATTAGAGATATTTAAATTAAAGATAAATTCGGAGGGGAAATATATGAATCATTTAAAAGGCATGCATCACGTAACAGCAATTACAAGTAGTGCGGAAAAAAATTATGAATTTTTCACTTATGTATTAGGGATGCGTTTAGTAAAGAAAACGGTAAATCAAGATGATATCCAAACATATCACTTATTTTTTGCGGATGATGTTGGTGGCGCAGGTACAGATATGACCTTCTTTGACTTCCCAAATATTCCAAAAGGTACTCATGGTACAAATGAAATTTTTAAAACAGCTTTCCGAGTGCCAAGTGATGCTGCATTAGACTATTGGGTTAAGCGTTTTGATCGTTTGGAAGTAAAGCATACGGGAATTGAAGATCAATTTGGAACAAAAGTGCTTTCTTTCGTAGATTTTGATGACCAACAATATCAATTAATCTCAGATGAAAATAATGAAGGAGTTGCAACAGGTACTCCATGGCAGAAAGGGCCAATTCCTTTAGAGTATGCTATTACTGGTCTAGGGCCAATTCATATTAGGATTGCTGAGTTCGATTATTTAAAAGAAGTAATGGAAAAGGTTTTGTTATTTAAAGAGATTGCACAAGAGGGCTCATTCCACTTGTTCGAAGTCGGAGAAGGTGGTAATGGTGCACAAGTAATTGTTGAGAAAAACATTATTCTTCCGCCGGGTCGTCAAGGTTTTGGGACAGTTCACCATGCAGCATTCCGTGTGGAAGACCGTGCAGTATTGGAAGAGTGGATTCAACGTATGACAAACTTCGGTTTTCAAACGTCTGGTTTTGTAGACCGCTTTTTCTTCCAATCTTTATACGCAAGAGTAGCGCCAGGCCTATTGTTCGAGTTCGCTACAGATGGTCCAGGATTCATGGGAGACGAGCCTTACGAAACGCTTGGAGAAAAGTTATCATTGCCTCCATTTTTAGAACCAAAACGGGAAGAGATTGAAAGTATGGTACGCCATTTCGATACTGTAAGAAGTACAAAGGAATTTGAAAAAGAATATTAATATTATCGCGCCTACTTCTATTTACGAAGTAGGCTTTTTTATCATTTAATAAGTAATTAATACTAAATTCATAACATACTAAAGATTTAGAAAAAATGACGATATAATAAATAAGTAGTTAAAAATACATAGAGAAAATCCTTATTTTCAATTAGAGGGGTTAATAAGGAGACTACGATTTTTTGTTAGCTGTCTATTACTTAGGGGGGAAAAGAATGAATATTCGTTCTAAGCTTTTTATTATTGCTATTAGTTTATTACTTATTCCGAGTTTAATAATTGGACTAAGTAGTTATTATTCAGCTAAAAACAACTTAGATGAACTGGGAGAAAAAACGCTTAAAAATAGTGTGGAGATGGCTCTTTTAGTTATCGAGTCATTGAATACTTCGGTTGAAAATGGAGATTTGACATTAGAAGAGGCGCAGGAACAAGCAAAACAATATTTACTCGGAGATTTACAAAGTGATGGTACTCGAAAAATAACATCTAAAGTAGATTTAGGTATGAATGGATATTTTGTCGTTTATGGAACAGATGGATTAGAAATCGCCCATCCTTCATTAGAGGGAGAAAATGTTTGGGATAAACAAGATGTAGACGGAAATTATTTTGTTCAGGAAATGATCGAAGTTGCACAATCTGGTGGTGGTTTCACTCACTATAAATGGGATTTACCAAATCAACCAGGAACGATAGCTCCTAAAATTACGTATAATGCGCTGGATCCTAATTGGGGATGGGTAATCAGTGCAGGGACCTATATGAAAGCGTTTAATGAAGGTACGAATAATATTATTTTCACTATCCTAATAACACTGGCAATTAGTGCATTGATTGGTATTGTTGTAATCTATTTATTTTCTAGACATCTTGGTATACCAATACAAAGAATCGCTCAAAGTGTTACACAAATTGCCGAGCAAGACTTATCTACTGAAAGTATAAAGATAAAAAATAGAGATGAACTTGGTCATTTAGCTATTGGAATAAATACAATGGCAACCAATTTGAAAGAAGTGATTGCGTCTGTTTCCAATTCTGCACAGCAAGTAGCTGCAACATCCGAACAGCTTACTGCTAGCAGTGAACAGACAAGTAGAGCTTCGGAGGAAATCACAGAATCTATTCAACAAATTTCTTCTGGCCAGGAAAGTCAATTAGTTGGAATAGAGGAAGCTAAAAACTCTGCTTCGTATATCTCTACAAGTATTACAGAAATAGCGAAAAATATTAAGGAATTAAACGAACTATCCATCGCAACGTCTAAAGATTCATTAGCAGGTAATGAGGTTATAAGGCAAACAGTAGAACAAATGATGCAAATTAATAATCAAAGTTCGGTAACGACCGAATCTATGGTGCTTTTAGAAAATAAATCACAAGAAATCGGCGAGATTATTAATGTAATAACTGGTATCGCAGAGCAAACAAATTTACTAGCTTTAAATGCAGCTATAGAAGCGGCTAGAGCAGGAGAACATGGTAAGGGGTTTGCAGTTGTAGCGGATGAAGTAAGAAAACTAGCGGAAGAATCCGGGAACGCAGCTAAAAATATATCTTCTTTAATCGGTGAAATTCAGTTAAATACGAAGCATACTGTCCAAACTGCTAACGAAGGAAAAGTAGTGATAGAAAGTGGGATGAGCTATGTTTCGAACGCTGGAAAAACGTTTGAAAAAATAGCAGAGGATGTAAATCTCATTAATAATAAGCTTTCTATTATTTCCGAGGAAATTCAAGAAATAAATAGTAATACGGAAGTTCTTGTAAACGAAGTGAATAAAACGAAAGAAGTAACAGAACAGTCTACTAGTTATACACAAAATGTAGCTGCTGCAGCGGAAGAACAATACGCTTCTATGGTTGAAATGACTGCCGCTTCTAGGTCTCTGGCAGAAATGTCTGAGCAGCTTCAAGATATTGTTTCTGAATTCAAACTGGCAAAATAAAATATGAAAGGTAGTAGCTTGCGAGCTGCTACCTTTTTCAGTTCAATTATTTTGTATTTTTGAAAATGTACGCTATCTTTTAATTAGCATTTTTTAATGCTAGAAAGAAGTGAGATAAATTGAGCGAAAAAAAATCATTAGATCAGATTAAATTCTCTGTATTGGATTTAGCGCCAATTACACAAGGTGGCAATCCAGGCGAAGCATTTCAACATACAAAAAACTTAGCACAACATGCAGAAAAATGGGGGTATAATCGATTTTGGTTAGCGGAGCATCATAGTATGCCTGGCATCGCAAGTTCAGCTACTTCGGTTGTCATTGGATATGTAGCGGGGGCGACAGAAAGAATCCGAGTAGGTTCTGGTGGAATCATGCTTCCTAACCATGCCCCCCTTGTTATAGCAGAACAGTTTGGCACACTCGAGGCAATGTATCCAGGGAGAATTGATTTAGGATTAGGTCGAGCTCCTGGTACAGATCAAGTGACAATGATGGCATTACGCAGAGATCCTAGAAATAATGGGCAAGATTTTCCTCAGCAATTAGAAGAACTGCAAGGGTATTTGGATGTTGATTCGAGATTCAATAAAGTGAGAGCGATACCAGGGGAAGGGCAAGACATTCCGATTTGGTTGCTTGGTTCTAGCGGTTTTAGTGCTACTTTAGCTGCCCAATTAGGTTTGCCATTTTCATTTGCAAGTCATTTTTCACCTCAAAATACGTTGCCTGCTTTAGAGAGGTATCGCAACTATTTTGAGCCATCCTCTGTATTAGATAAACCATATGCGATGGTAGGGCTAAATGTTATAGCAGCTAATACTACAGAAGAGGCAAAAATTCTTTCTACATCTCATCAATTACAGTTTTTAAGTCTTATTCGAAATACGCCAAGTCAATTACAACCTCCAGTAGAAACGATGGAAGGGATTTGGACAACTTTTGAGAAAGAAAGTATTTTGAGTCAGTTGAAATCTACAATTATCGGAAATCCAGACGAAGTAAAAGAAAAACTTCAAGCATTTCTAGATGAAACGGATGCCGACGAAATGATTATCAATACAACGATATATGATCCAAAAGCTCGCCTGCGTTCATATGAGATAGTTGCCGAGGTAACGGGTATGAAATCTTTATAATGTATACCAGATTCTAATGTAGAATCTGGTTTTTTATTTTTAAGAGAGGCTTTAATCCAACTTTTTAGGGTATATATAGTAACAGTTAAATATAGTGTATGAAGGAGGAAAGATGGTTGATTCGATTTGAGAAGGTGTCCAAAGTATTTGAAGACGGTACGGAGGCTTTACATAATGTTTCCTTAACAATAGAAGAAGGGAAATTAACTGTAATTATAGGACCGAGTGGCTGTGGGAAAACAACTTTAATGAAAATGATTAATCGTTTAGTAGTGCCGTCTTCAGGAGAAATGTTTATAGATGGTAAAGCAGTTTCTTCGCTTGATGAGGTAAAGCTCAGAAGAACTATTGGTTATGTAATTCAACGTATAGGTTTGTTTCCACATATGACGATTGAAAAAAATGCATCACTTGTTCCAAATTTAATAGGGTGGACAAAAGAGAAAACTACCGAACGAATT
Organism: Psychrobacillus sp. FJAT-21963; assembly: GCF_001420585.1. Taxonomy (NCBI): domain Bacteria; kingdom Bacillati; phylum Bacillota; class Bacilli; order Caryophanales; family Bacillaceae; genus Psychrobacillus; species Psychrobacillus sp. FJAT-21963. Next base: position 50,245 of record NZ_LJIY01000016.1, read on the forward strand.
CATGCACTTATGAAAATGGTAGGGCTTGATCCGGAACAGTTTTTAGGTAAGTATCCTTTAGAGCTAAGTGGAGGACAACAGCAGCGTATTGGAGTCGTAAGGGCTTTAGCTGGAAACCCGGAAATTGTTTTAATGGATGAACCTTTTAGTGCTCTAGATCCAATTAGTCGAGAGCAATTACAAATAGAAACAAAGTATCTGCAAGAGAAGATTCAGAAGACAATTGTTTTTGTCACGCATGATATGGATGAGGCTTTAAAGATTGCAGATACGATCATTGTAATGAGGAAAGGACAGATAGAGCAAATAGCCTCCCCAACCGAGTTAATAGAAAAACCGATTAATAATTTTGTAAAAGATTTCATAGGAATTGAGCGAATAAATAGAAGAAAGTCCCTTTCATTGCGAGAAATACAAGAGTTTACGACGTTCTTTGAAGAAGATAAGGAAACACCTTATTTAGAGGTAGATGCCACTTTATTGTTAGAGGAAGCAATTGCTTTACTAGATAATGATGCAGTGAAGAGCTTGTTAGTTAAAAAGGGAAATGAACCGCTAGGATATGTAAATCAATCCGTCCTTCTTCGTGCAATTATTGCAAAGGAAGAGGTGGTTTAGATGCGAAGCTTTATAGAAACTATTCAAAGTAGATCAGACTTAATCCAAGAAGCTTTTATTCAGCATATTTACTTATCTTTTATTGCACTTGCTATTGGCATTGCGATTGCCCTGCCATTAGGCATTTTCGTTGCAAGGTATCGCAAGTTTGCCGAACCGATAATTGGAATTACTGCTGTGTTTCAAACGATTCCTAGTTTAGCTTTATTTGGATTTCTAGTTCCTCTTATTGGGATTGGGGCTAAAACAGCATTAATTGCTTTAATAATTTACGCACTTTTACCGATTTTACGTAATACATATACAGGCGTTACAAGTATTGATGGCTCGATATTAGAAGCAGGTAAAGGGATGGGAATGACTAAAAACCAGCTTCTATGGCAAATTGAATTTCCTTTGGCCTTACCGTTTATTATGGCGGGTATTCGAACAGCAACTGTTTTAACTGTCGGAATAGCGACTTTAGCAACATTTGTAGGAGCAGGTGGCTTGGGAGATGTCATATATCGGGGATTGCAGTCATATAATAATTCTCTTGTGCTAGCTGGTGCCTTACCTGTTGCTTTATTGGCTATTTTGTTTGACTTTGCTTTGAAATGGATTGAGAGAAAAGCTACACCAAAAGGTATGAAAACAGGAGGATGAACGGGAATGAAAAGATCATTATTAACGATTGGGATTGCAGCATCTTTATTATTAGGGGCTTGCTCCAGCTCCAACTCAGAGGAAACACTCGTAATAAGTGGAAAGCCTTGGACAGAACAATTTATTCTGCCTCAAATATTAGGACAGTATATTGAATCGAAGACGGACTATAATGTTGAGTATAAAGAAGGTCTTGGTGAGGTAGCAATTATGACTCCTGCCTTAGAAAAGGGCGATATTGATTTGTATGTGGAGTATACAGGTACAGGATTGAAGGATGTGCTAAAGGAAGAGTCGGAAGTCGGTGAAAGCTCTGAAAGTGTTTTAGAGCGAGTGAAAAAAGGATATGAAGAAAAGTTTCAAGCAACTTGGTTAAGTCCACTTGGTTTTGAGAATACGTACACACTCGCGTATGCCAAGGATAAAGAGTATGATGCAAAAACGTATTCGGATCTTGTGGAAGTTTCAAGAACTGGAAATATGGTATTTGGTGCACCTCATGCATTTTATGAGCGTGAGGGAGACGGCTATGATGACTTTATTAATTCGTACCCATTTACTTTCACAAGAACCGAAAGTTTAGACCCAAACGTCATGTATGAGGCAGTGAAAAATGGAGACGTGGATATTATTCCTGCATTTACAACAGATGGTCGAATTGAACGCTTTGAGTTACAAACAACAAAAGATGACCTAGGCTTTTTCCCTAAGTACGATGCAGCGCCGGTTGTTCGTTTGGAAGCATTGGAGAAGTTTCCAGAGCTTGAAAAAGTGCTAAATGATTTGGCAGGGAAAATATCTGAAGAAGATATGCTAAAAATGAATGCACGGGTGGATATCGATGGAGATAAGGCGGAAGATGTCGCACATGATTTCTTAGTGGAGAAGGGGTTAATTGATAAGTAGTAATTATCTCAATTTATTTACTAAAAATTGGTTAAGAGCAACAAAATAGAGTATGAGAGCAACTATTCATTATATAAAAGCAACCAATTGTGATATTAGAGCAACCAATCATATCAGTGAACAAACCCCAAAAGGAAAGAGGGTGACTTCAAAAAGTCGTTTTTAACGACCTATTTTGAGTCACCCTCTAAATATTTCCTACAAAAGTGATTTAAAGTTCAAGCGTTTATTTAAAGCAGCTATTACTGGAATACCAACTGCTAATACGACAAATTCACCGGCTGCAACAGTAAGCCATGTATAAAAGAAAGGTAATCCCAATGCTAGGTTTAATTCAATTGCAATGATAAACATTGTGACAGTAAAGAGTAATGTATTGAATATCATGCGAGGAATATGACCCTTAATATACTTGGATGCAAAAATAGTGATGGACAAAGTGATAATCGAATGTGCTACCCCAAAAGTTAAATCATATAAACCGAGTGGGGAAAACAGATTTGTTACAAATACACCGAGTACAATACCAAAAATATATTTTTTATTGAACACGACAAGGTGGTTAAACATCTCAGCTATACGAAATTGTATTGCTCCAAATGCAAATGGTGCCACCAGTAAAGATACCGCTACATATAAAGCAGCAATAATACCGCTTGTAGCAAGTGTTTTAGTTTTCATTATTCATTTCTCCTTAGTTTTTTTAAGTGGGAGGTTCACGAACCACGTTTGATAAATCACAATTGCTAATTCTATGACAGGGTTTGACATATGTCAAGGATTATAGAAATTCTATGTTAAAATAGGAAACAGTATTAAAAAAGGAAGGTTTATATGAAACATTTTTTCACATTACTAAGTGCATGCATGATTTTTCTCATTTTCGGCTGCACGACAGAGATGCAATCAGAAAAAACTGATACAAAAGTGGAAACGTCTGCCACCCAAATAAATCCTGGGAATGAATTGAGAGTTCATTTTATTGACGTGGGACAAGGGGACTCCATTTTTATACAATCACCGGATGGAAAAACTATGTTAATAGATGGTGGCAAGAGAGACTCAGGTAAAGAAGTAGTGGATTACTTACGCGCTCAGGGAGTGAAGAAGTTAGATTATGTCGTCGCAACTCATCCGGATGCCGATCATATAGGTGGTCTTCTTGCTGTGTTAAATTCCATCTCAATTAATCATTTTATAGATTCAGGGAAAATACATACATCACAGACATATGAAAATATGCTTCAGCTTATAGTTGATAAGAAAATCCCGTTTGTCGTGCCAAATAAAGGGGATAAGATTTCATTAGATTCTAATATGGATATTACTGTTTTAAATGTAGGAGAAGAATCGGATGATAATAATGAAGCTTCTATCGTGTTAAAAGTGCAATATGGAGAAATATCATTTCTCTTAACTGGTGATGCGGATATTAAGGTAGAAAAAAGCATGATGAAACAATACAACCTGCAGTCTACTTTTTTGAAAGCAGGACATCATGGCTCCGACACTAGCACCTCAGAAGATTTTATTCGAGCAGTTAAACCAGAGGTCACAATCTTAAGTTATGGAAAAGATAATTCCTACGGTCATCCAAAGCAAGAAGTAGTGAACCATATTAAAAAAGTGAAATCCCAAGCATATGCAACAGCGGAAGTTGGAAATATTGTAGTAACGACAAACGGAGTTGATTATTCTGTTTCGACCCAAGACAGTCCAGACAAAGTGGAAGCGAAAAAAACGGTATCCACCCCATCCATCGTGATTTTGAGTAAGGACTTACAAGGGGAGATAGTGGGTATAAAAAATACTGGGGATGAAGCCGTAAATTTAGAGGGCTGGCAACTTATCTCCACGGAAGGTAATCAAGTATTTACGTTTCCAAACATGGATTTAGAAGCTGGCAAAACTATCTATATTACAAGTGGTCCTAGTGCCAAGGAAGGTCATGGATACCTTCATTGGACAAAGAGACAGGTTTGGAGAAACGACGGAGATGCAGCTAGCTTGATAAATGAGAAGGGAGAGGTTATAAGTGAGGTCAAATAAGTATACATTAGATCGTTTTGATGGTGAGTATGCAGTATTTTTAAAGCATCCAAATGAAACAGAAAGCGTTCTCGTAGCTCGCGATCAGATAAAGGTGCCTTTAGAGGAAGGTGATATTGTCTACATAACAGTTTTGGGTGATACGTATAAAATTGAATCTCATGAAAAGGAAACAATGGGCCAAAGAGACAAAATTCAAAGCTTATTAGAACAATTAAAAAACGGTAATAAATAATAATAATGAAGTTTTCATAATTATTAAAATAAACGTGATTAACATGAATCTGCAAACATTCATGTTAATCACGTTTTTCGTGTTATTCGTGTTTGTTTTGGTGCCTGGCACCAGTAATACTGTTGTAATAATTGGTTAGAGGGATGTGTCATATAGGAAGTTTTGGACGATATGCTGTTTGGGTTCGTAAGTTTTTAGTGTATAGCCTTCTTTTTGAAGCCACTCGATAATTTGGGGTAGGGCTTTTGTTGTTTGGCTTCGGTCGTGTAGTAGGATGATGATGTCTTTATCACCTGATTTAAAGGCTTTTTCTACTCCGACTTTTACGTTTTTCACGATTTGGTTTGCTTGTTTGTCCGTGTATTTCCAGTCCTGTGAATCTACGTCCCAATCCCATAGTTTGTAGTCATTTTTTATTAATTCATTTTTCATGGCTGTCGTTATATGGGGCTTGCTGCCGTATGGGGTTCGAACGAGTTTTGAATCCAACCCGGTCATTTCTTTTATTAGCTTGGTTCCTTCGTTCATTTCGTTAATAAAAGAATTTGCGGACTTGTAGACCTTGTTTTTATCATGTGTCATGCTATGTGTTCCGATATAGTGGCCTTCTTTTACGACAGATTTGATAATAGAGGAGTTCTTTTTCATATTGTTTCCTAAAAAGAAGAAAGTACCTGGCACTTTATATTTTTTTAAAGTGGCATTGTTTACTGCTGTGAATTTATTTGGTCCATCATCAAATGTTAAGTAAATAGTTGCTTTTCCTGGTTTTGTTTGTGTTTGTTTAGATTTCATCTGTTGGTTTAAATAAACTTCATATTCTGCATGAGACATACGAATCCAGTCATCTCTATAGATTCGCTGTGTTTTCTGTTTTGGAAAGTTTTCAATTTTATATCCTATTTCTGTAGCAATAAATTTAACACTAATGAACAGCTTTCCATCTATTCGCACAAATGGAACCGAACTAAGTGGCGTTCCATTTTTAGTAGTTATGTTCGATGTTTCGTTATAAATAATCTCTAAGTTTTGTTTTCGTATGAAAGTATTTCCTTTTTCTGTTTCATAAGGAATATCTAAATAAGCTGCTATTTCTTCCAGTGGAACTTTCGTGTCTTCATTGATAACTTGTACATCACTAAAATCTAATAATTGATCATTAAAGCCAACATAATGTGTTTCTACTGCTGCTTGCCCAGTGGTTGTACTAAAAATAAAAGAGATGAAAAGAGCTGCACATAGAATAGTAATTTTTTTTATGATTATAACCACCTGTTCATATATTTTTTGCCATCTAAAAAATATATGTATTTTGTAATCGTGGTATGCTTATATTAAGATATTTACTAGGGGGGTGAGTGTAATGGCAAATCGATGTAAATTGCCAGAGAGCGCAACGTCTCATGCAAAGCCTATTTTTGGAAAGGCGATACTTTGCGTGGGGAGTCATTAAATAAATATTAATCGCCATTTCAACTTGTGGCTTTGCACCTTATTGAAAGTGATAAAAATAAGGGAGCGAGCGCAATGACTTATATAAAAGCGAATTCTGTTTTACCTGAGGAGCTTGTGAAGGAAATTCAAAAGTATATTCAAGGGGAAACAATTTATATTCCGAAACCAGAAAAGAGTTATAAACAGTGGGGGGCGCTTTCAGGAGAAAGAAAGCGTATTGACGAACGAAATGCCTATCTTAAGCAAGCTTATAAAAATGGAGTTCCGATGAATCAGCTTGCTACAGAACATTTTCTTTCTGTTGAAACTGTTAAAAAAATCATTTATTCTAAATAAATCAGGAGCTGGTGACCCTTTTATACAGGGTTATCAGCTTTTAATATGTCGAGAACATTTCATAGCCATCTTTACCATTTATAAAAAAAGTCATTTCCGCTACAATAAATTAGAAATGATTTGTTAAAAAATGAAATAGGAGGGATGGAAATGAATCCTTTCATAAAAAGTGATCAATACAACTTTATTAAATATCAGACACAAAACTTAATTAATGGGCATGCAACTGTAAATGATCAAGCTGTATTAAATGCATTAAAGTCGCTAACGATTGAAAAAGTTTTAGGGCTGTTCGAAGAGTTACATGAAGATCAAAAACTATTACTAAATCCAATAGTTGAAGTAAAGGAAAAATCAGATGCGGAAGTATTCTTGGAGAAAATAAAACCCTATGTAGTTCCTTTTAGAGAAATAAAAGAACAAACAATAAAGAAATTATTCCCAAAAGCAAAAAAACTAAAAATGCCTTCATTAGAACAAGTAGACTTTAGTGAAATATCTTATTTGGGATGGTTGGACAAAGGGACGAATAAAAAATACTTAATAGTAGAACGACATGGTAAGCTTATAGGGATTTCCGGTGGCTATAAAAATTCCAACAAAAAAGGAATATGTACTATATGTAATCGCTTTGAAGAGATTGGTATGTTTACTTCTGCCACAAAAGGTGCGACACAAGACGCCTATATTAAAAGAGGGAACTACATTTGCCAGGACAGCCATAAATGTAATCAAAATTTACTTTCCCATGACAAACTAGATGAATTTGTAGAATTAATCATCGGCTCTTAAATTGTATGTATAACCAAAACAAACGTGAATGTTTAAACATTCACGTTTTTCACGTTTGTTTTGGTGCCAGGCACCTGTAATATAATTGTCATATAAGGAGGATTTATAAATGGAAAATGAAATACTGAAAATATTTGATGAAAATAGATTAGAAATAGGAACAGCGACACGAGAAAAAGTTCATCAGCTTGGATTGTGGCATGAAACGTTTCATTGTTGGTTTATTTGTAGTGAGGAAGGGAAAGGGTATATATATTTACAAATTCGAAGTGAAACTAAAAAAGATTATCCTAGTTTACTAGACATTACTGCGGCTGGACATTTAATGGCTACTGAAAATGTGGTTGACGGTATACGAGAGGTACGAGAAGAACTTGGAATAGAGGTAACTTTTGACGAGCTCGTTCCGCTCGGTGTGATAGATTATTCCGTCACAACAGGAGAACTTATAGACAACGAGTTAGCGAATGTCTTTATATATAATAATAATGTAAATTTTGAAGATTTTAACCTCCAAGTAGAAGAAGTTTCAGGAATAGTAAGGACGGATTTTAAACAGTTTACAGCACTTTGGAGGAATGAAGTTCTTGCCATTGAAGTCGAGGGATATCAGTTGAATGAATTAGGAGAAAGGATTCCACTAAAAAAAATAGTTGGAAGGGACTCCTTTGTTCCACATGAGGACTCTTATTACAAAGCAGTTATTTTAGGAATTCAAGCACTTCTATGACATAATAAAACCAACTTCCTTAATAGAAAGTTGGCTTTTATTTTATTCTAATATTTTTATAGTTACAGATTTACGGCCCCATTTATATGCCTCTTTTTTAGAAGAGAAAAATACATCAATTTTGTTTCCCTTAATTGCACTACCTGTATCACCAGCAATAGCATAGCCATAGCCTTCTACATACACTTTTGTGCCAAGCTTGATAACTTCAGGGTCGACTGCGATTACTTTTATATCTGGATTACGCTTTAAGTTAATTCCTGTACTTGTAACACCTGAGCAGCCATTGCAATTTGCAGTAAAAGCGCTCGCAGATACAACAATTTCTTTTGCAACCTTGTCCTCTGAATCGGATCTAGAAGGATTTTTTGTTTTTTCCTTGCCTGTTATTTTAAGTTTTTGTTTCGCTTTGATACTATCTGATTTTAAGTTATTCCAAGACTTTAAGTTGGCGATTGATACATTATACTTTTTGGAAATAGAATATAAAGTTTCGCCTTTATTTACTGTGTGAACGGTAGTAGCTGCGAAGCCTTGTGTTACTCCGCTGACTAATAGTACGATTGTGATTATGAGTGATCCAAGAATTTTCTTCAAATACTCTACCCCTTGCTATTTAGTCTAATCATATATTAGCAATATATTGTTACAGGAATATTACGGTAATTTACCAATAGCATTACAAATAGTAGATATATTGTTGCTATATTATGAATCGTGTATATTGGAAAAGTACTATCGAAAGAGGGCTGATTTCAATGAAATTTGTAAAATGGATAATTTTAATAGGGACTTTATTATTATTGCCGTGGTTATTTTGGTTTATGTCTGATGATAAACAACGTAACATTACTGTAATAAATAAAACAACTCCGCATGGGAATATTAGTGAACACCAAGGATTCTTTTGGCTACTAGACTATTTGAAAATAAATAATGAAAAGAATAAAAAATATAATCCTTCTGAAGATTATTATGGCTACACTTTTGAGGACAACGAATACATTGAAAAACCACTTCCTACGAATTTAGCAGGTTCGGATTTTATATATGTAATAGATACATATGGTGTAGACGAAAAAGATTTAAAAGGTGGATTAACAAATGAAGAGTGGACATCCATTCAATCAGCAAATGAGGATAAACACGCAACTCTAGTAGTGGAATATAATTCAATTTCTAATAATGTAAGAGATAAAGCATCCAAATATTTGGGTATTAAACAAACGGGTTGGATTGCTAAGTATGGCAAGTCATTAGCACTGAATGACGGAGAGGTACCGAAATGGGTTGTAAATGCCTATGAAAAAAATAATAAAAAATGGAGTTTTGATGGAGAAGGTATTATTTTTTATAATGAATCCTCAGAAGAAGTTGAAGTGCTTTCGGTGAATGAAGGGACTCTTCAAAAACACGGTTTATTATTCAAAACTACCCAACAAGGTGAAGAAACGTTCTCTATTAGTAAAGCGAGTATGTACAATGGTTGGTTTGACATTATAGATTCAGAGGCAGATGCTAAAATACTTGCAGAATTTGAAATAGATACAACGGAAAAAGGAAAAAAGATACTCCAAAAAATCGGGATTTCCTCCAACTCACCAGCTATAGTAATGAAAAAACAGAATGCAACGAATAGCTATTACATTGCAGGTAATTTCAGTACAGTAGAGAAAATTCCAGGAATCTACCAATATAAAGGGTTCACTAAAATTAGAGAAATGTTGACTGTAGATTTTTTATTTCCGGGAGAGAGTTTCTATTGGCAAGTTTATGTACCTATTATGACATCTATCCTAAAAGATATAGAATCTTTTGAGCAAGAAAAGATGGTGGATAAGACACAGACATTGAGCACTGTGAAAACAAAAGAAGGGTTAACATATAATAGTCGAATTTCAAAGGATAAGTTTGAAGTGTACAGAAATAATAAATGGGAAACGATGACGATAAAAGGTGTGAATCTTGGAATGGGAAAACCAGGAGCATTTCCTGGAGAAGCTGCTATTACAAGAGAAGAATATGCACGTTGGCTTGAATACATCGGTGAAATGAACGCTAATACGATTAGGGTTTATACACTCCACCCACCAGCTTTTTATAAAGCGCTTAAGCATTATAATGAGACGCATGAAAAACCTATTTATGTTTTCCATGGGGTATGGATTGATGAGGGGCCGTTGGAGGAAACATTAGATGCATATACGCCTGAGATTACAGAGACTTTTCAGAAAGAGTATAAGCAGATGGTTGATGTAATTCACGGTATAGCAGAAGTGTCAGAAAAGGTTGGGCATGCACATGGAACATATGACTCAGATATTTCTCCATACGTAATCGGGTGGATGATTGGAATAGAGTGGTACCCTTTAATGGTAGATAATATGAAAACAGTTTATGCAAACCTCCCCCAGTTTGATGGCTCTTATATCAAGACAGACCAAGCGGAAGGATTTGAGATATGGTTAGCTGAGCAAATGGATACTTTAATGAAATATGAAGCAGAGGTGTATAGTTGGACAAGACCAATGAGCTTTACAAACTGGGTTTCAACAGATAATTTAAACCAGCCAGCGGAACCTTTAGAAAAAGAAGACATGGCTTCCGTTGATCCAAACCATATAAAGATAAAAGAAGGGCAAGATTTACCTGGCTTATTCGCTTCGTATCATGTATATCCATACTACCCAGATTTTTTAAATTTAGAAGAAAAGTATACTGAGTATATCGATCATCGAGGTAATAAAAATAATTACGCAGGGTATTTACATGACCTAAAAGCAAGCCACTCTATGCCAATTCTCATTTCTGAATTTGGAATTCCTGCATCTCGAGGTATAACACATTTGAACCCTTTTGGTTGGAATCAGGGAGGTCATTCAGAAAAGGAACAAGGAGAAATATTAGTCTCATTATATGAGGATATTTTAGAAGAGGGAATGATGGGGGGACTCATCTTTACTTGGCAGGATGAGTGGTTTAAACGGACATGGAACACAATGGACTTGGACGATCCGAATCGACGGCCGTTTTGGTCCAATTTACAAACAAATGAACAGAACTTTGGGTTGCTTAGTTTTAATACATTAAAAATAAAATTGGATGGAAATTCGGATGATTGGAAAGGAATTGAACCAGTTTATCAATCGTCGGAAGAACCAATTCAATCTGCTTTTATCACACATGATGAGGCGTATCTGTATATTCGATTAGATCAGAAATCTAGCAAAAAAGGTGACTGGTTTGATCAAAACGAAGTAAATATTTTATTCGATGTAACGCCAAAAAGTGGAACAGATGTTATAGAAGGCCAACCAAGTATTCAACTCGATCGACCAGTTATTGATTTTTGGGCAAATATACAAAGTAAAGAAAAAGCGAATTTATACGTAGATGCTTATTACGATTCGTTTCTTTATCAATATGGACATGTATTACAAATGATTCCTGAAAGCGAGCCTATACCAACAAAAAGTACCGGTGTATTTAACCCAATTCGTTATGCTTTAAATAAAGGGTTAGTTAGGCCAGACACAGGTAAAGAGCTTCCATTTGAAAGCTATGAAACCGGAAAATTACAGTATGGAAATAGTAATTCGTCAGCAAAGGATTATTATTCATTAGCTGATTATTATGCTGATCCTAAAACAGGTGTATTAGAGATGAGGATTCCCTGGTTATTATTAAACGTGAAGGATCCAAGTTCAAAAATAGTCCTATCAGATTTATATAAAGACGGACTAGAAACTAACTTAGAAATAGAGGATTTAGGCGTTGCTTTTACCTTTAGAAAAAATGGTAAATTGCACACCTTTCCAAAAATGAAGGATGGGGTAATCCCTTTTAAGTCTGTAGCTCGATACAATTGGGATAAGTGGGAAGCACCACAATCAAAGGAACGCTTAAAAAAATCTTATTATATTCTGCAAGACAAATTTAAAGAAGTAAACTAAAAAAAATAGGGCAGTCCCATAAGTTATTGAAAAACGACTTTTGAGGGCAGCCCTTTATTTTATATATTATTCTATGGGTTTTCCAAAGCATAAGCTCGCTTTCGGCGAACGAATTCGAGCGCTTTCGCTTTTGTGTGAAGGGTACTGAAAATAGTTATATTAGATAAAATTAGGACACTTTAGTTGCGAAAGTGCATCCAAAGTGTCCAATCTAGATGAAACAAGCGAGATGGAGTTGTCTAAAAAACTAAAAAGTAGAGTGGAAACTTTTAAAAAACCCTTATTCTACTTTTTAATTTCTAGAAAATCGTTGAAAAAGGTGACACTCCGGCGGCGGGAATAGCGTTAGCCGAAGACCCCACAGTTGAGGGGAAGGCAATCTAAGAGTTCGCTGCATCCTGCTCCTGCGCAAAGCTCGTCGCAAAAGATTTTGCGGCAACTATTGCATGACCAACATCGTGTTGGCCTAGGAGGCTGAGGAAACGCCCGCGGAAAGGGAGCCATTTTAATGATTTTCTTTCTTTTGGGATAGCCATATTTTTTATTTGGAATCTGAAGATATTCCTTTTCTATCCATTTTTCCCCATTCCGCCTCTTTTCTACGAAATGATTTAATCAAGCCCTCAAATCGCCAAATAACTAGAAGGGGACGGAACCAAAAGGACTCTGTTAATGCCCAAAAGAATAACAATAATAAATGCTTCACCTTTGGATATTTAAACATAGTAAGCTCCTCTAGAAGAATAGATAAAGCTGAGATGAATGATCCGTAAAGCATTGTAACCAATAATAGTATTGTTACAATGTAAGGATCTAAAAAGCCAAAAAATACTCCACCAACTATTAAAATATATCCAATCAATTCCATAACTGCACCTAATAATTCGACTGTAAAAAAATAAGGAAAGCCGATGAATCCGAGTAGTCCATATTTGGGGTTTAAAAACATCTTTTTATGTGCATTTAATGTTTCTGCTAAGCCTCTTTGCCATCTAATTCTTTGAGATTTCAATACTCTAAAGGAGTCAGGTGCTTCCGTCCAACAAACTGGATCGGGAATATATTTTAATTGAAGATCGAGTTTTTGCTCTTTAATAATTCGATGTAGGCGAACGATAAGTTCCATATCTTCTCCTACAGTATCTACTTTATATCCACCCGATTTTATCACCGTATTTTTATGAAATAGGCCAAATGCCCCTGAAATAATAAGAAGCTGATTAATTTTAGTAAATCCTAGTCTCCCAATTAAAAAACCTCTAAAATATTCCACGATTTGCAAGATGACTAAGGGGTTTTTAGGTAGATCAATTGACTCCACCTTACTTCGCGAAATGGTAGTCCCATTTGCAATTCGTACGGAACCACCAACTGCAACCGTTTTACCTTCCGAATCGATTACTGGTTTCATTACCTTCAATAAAGCATCATTCTCTAATATAGAATCTCCATCGATTGCACAAAAATATGGATACTTGGATACATTTATACCGCAATTTAAAGCATCTGCTTTTCCACCGTTAGTTTTAGAGACGACCATAACGGTTGAATAAATTGTCGAACGATAAGAGGATTGTATCTGTTGGGTTTTCATATGTTCTCGAACAGCCAGTTCTATTTTTTCTAATTTAAACTCTTCGATTAATTTTAATAACGTTCCATCTTTTGAACCATCATCTACCACAATGATCTCATATTCAGGATAATTGAGTGCTAACAATGAACGAACAGTGCTAACTACTCCAACTTCTTCGTTATAGGCAGGAACAATGATAGAAACTGGATATGTTCTTTCGCTCACTGCCATATCTTCAAGTGATTCCGTCTTAATAAGTCTTCCTTCACGCATAACATTTTTCATGGAAAATAAAAACAAAACGATGTAACTAATTGAAGTAAATCCCATATAAAATATGATGAAGTAGGAGGTTACTTGAAATAAGAAAATAACAATATCCTTCAATCCTTACTTCCCCCTTTTTTGGAAGTGATCCATTGTACTGCCATATCTCTTGCATATAAATCGGAATGATTCTTTGAAAGAAAATAAAGTTTATCCTCTCCGAATATTTGAAGAATGGATTCTGCAGCCGCATTACGAACCCACCATTCTCTATCTCCCAATAATTTAACTAAAAATGGCTCAAAGACTTCCAACATTAGTACTCCGGAAATACGACAACTGAACATTCTTTCTTGCCATGAAGAGGATTCGAAAAATGGGATGAGTAGTTCGATATTGCTTATATAATTCAACCTATAAAGGCCTTTAAGCGCTTGTATACGCATTTCCAAATTTTCATTTTGTAATTCATCTTCTAATAATGGTTGGTAACGTAGATTTTTTGTAAGCCCAATAAAGGAAAGAATGGCTATCCTGCACATCGGATTATAGCTTTCTTTACTCAGTTTTATAGCATTTCCAAAAGTATCCTCATTCAATCTACTAAATACATCTAAATAATGTTGTAATGTTGCAGTTCTATCTCTATTTAAATAATCAACAATGGAAAGGTCATTTAATGCTGCAAGTGCTCGGACAGTTTGATTCTTTTCCTCATCCCACACTTTTAATTTCGATAAGTGGTCTTGGAGAAAAGGCTTTAACGATATAAGTTTAAAATCCTCGATGAAGTATAGTGTATTTACTCGTGTAGACCAAGTTCCTCTTTTCATTCGTTTTAAATAGGTTTCAGCGAATATAGATTCTGCTGCTTGCTCGAGTTTCTCTCGTATATGCGCATCTTTAACATCTGTAAATGTTTCACTAAAAATACGTTCTGCCACTTCAAAATTCGCTCTAATTACAAGGGCCTTAGGTATCATCCAGTTTTCTGACATTAGATAGTCCACAAAAAGCTCTAGATTGTCTTCATACACTTTGTCTTGTCTATCATTCTCTCTGTTTCTGAGCCACTTTCTAATGCATAGCAGAGCTAATAATAGTAATTGAAATCCTAAAAGAATACCAATAACCCAATAGAAGTAAATCATTTCTATAATCATACAAACAACCTACTGGCAAGGCGTTGAATTCGAGCGAGTACTTCCTGTGGTTGGAAAGGCTTAACTAAATAATCGTCTGCACCTCTTTTTAAAGCATGTAAAATATCTTGATTGCTGTTTCGGGAAGTAAGCATTGATATGATGATACGGTCGTTTGGATACTCTTCTCTTATGTGATTTAAAACTTCTAAACCATCCATTTTAGGCATTACAACATCTAAAAGGAGGATATGATAATCTGTTGGATGATACCAATCAGAGTGTATAAACTCATACCCGTTATCATATACAGAGACTTCTATATGAAATCGAGGGGATTTCCATGATAGAAATTGTTTTTCTAGCATCGTTCTACTCAGTTTGTTATCATCTACAATAATGACGCGGACGATTGGCATAATAGACTCTAAGTTCATATTATTATATGAAATACATGTTGGCTCAGTGGATTGCTTGGCAACACTCAAAGCCTGCTTGCCATTCACTACTAGCTGCTGAATATGGTTATAAGAAGAGTTCCATTCTGCAACACCTGATACAATTTGAATATGAAAGCTTTGACCATCTTTATAATAAGTGTTAGAAACAAAGGTTTTATTTAATTTGTCCAATTTTTCAAGTGCTTCATTCTCTTTAGTTGTTGGATGAAGGAGAGCAAAGGTTCCCCCGTGTAATCGATAAAAGCTTTCTTTGGATTGAATGTTAGTGTGCATCAATTCACTAAAAGTGCTTAGTATCTCATTTGTATAAGAAAATCCAAAGTCTTTATTCATCTGTTGTATATGATGTACTTCTATTATTGAGACGGAAAAAGTGGTGCCTTCATTATTAAAATTGTCTATTAAATCGAGCGCTTTCTTTTCAAAGCTTGCATAGTTAAGTGCACCTGTAAGCGGATCAATCGATTGAAGGTGCTTAATAAAATTTCGATGTGATAAAAAGTTTGAAACGATTGCAAGAAGGAGATGGTTTCCTTGTCTAGGATGTATCATATCCGCAGCTCCATGACGGATGAACTCCGTTTTTATCGAAGAAAATTCATTATTAAAATTCAATACAATTATTGGAATAAAACGGACTTGAGCAGTCTGCTTCATTTTATCTAAAAAAGAAAGAGTCGAAGAATCAGACATATTTGCTGAAATACAACAAACATCAATTTCGTTTGTATTAAATAAGTCAATTCCTTTTTCAACATTAGGTGCTACTAAGATTGTGTAGCCTTCCTTTTCTAAGTCGTCTTTAATAGAAGATACTTCCACTAAATCTGCTGCAATTAACAAAAGAAGTCCCAGTTTGTTGTGAGAATTAATAGTTGAGTTATTAGTGAACAACTGAAAACCTCCTTACATATTATCAATATTAGTTAATGAAAGAACCATTCCACTCTATTTCACCTTTAAACACTGTAGTAGCAGGTCCGGTCATAAATACTCCATGATCAGAATATCTAATTATAAGCTTCCCACCTAAAAGATTTACTTCAATATCTGTGTCAAAATCACAATGACCATTTAAGACTGCTGCAACAACTGCAGCGCAAGCTCCTGTTCCACAAGCTAATGTTTCTCCACTGCCACGTTCCCAAACACGCATATTAATAGAAGTGCGACTTACTATTTCAATAAATTCAGTGTTCACACTCTCAGGGAAGACAGGATTAAATTCGAATGTTGGACCTACTAATGGAAGATTAATAGATTCTATATTTTCAGTTATAATTACGCAATGAGGATTTCCCATAGATACAGTAGTAATATGGTAGTTTTCATTTTCAATCGTAAATGGCATATTCACTATACTTTCAGTTTGATCGATTAAGATAGGTAATGCGGAAGGATTTAAATTCGGTTTTCCCATGTCAACAGTAGCAGAAGTCATTTTGTTATTATCGGCAAAAACTTGAATAATTTTTACACCACTTAAAGTATCAATATTCATCGTATTTTTCGGGACAATCTGATAATCATATAAATACTTTGCAACACAACGAATGGCATTACCACACATTTTACCTTCACTACCATCCGCATTAAACATTCTCATTTTTGCATCCGCAATATCAGATGGGCATATTAATACAACACCATCTCCACCAATTCCAAAATGTCTATCTGAAACTAAACGACTAAGTCCTTCAGGATTTTCGATCATGTTTTCTAAACAATTTATATAGATATAATCATTTCCACAGCCATGCATTTTTGTAAATGTAATATTCATTATTTGAAATCTCCTTATTAATACAATTTCATTCATTATAGTTACTACAAACCAACATGGTCAATGGATGACTATAGAAAAAACAGTCGCAAAAGTAGATATTATTGCGACTGCCATTATTTTTTTATGGTGTTTTTGTATTAAAGGTGTCTCCACCTTGAATTGTTCCGTTTTCAAAACCTTTATAGAACCAGCTTTTTCGTTGTTCTGAAGTACCATGCGTAAAACTTTCGGGAACGACATAACCTCTTGCTTGCTTTTGCAATGTATCGTCTCCGACAGCACTTGCTGCAGTCAATGCTTCTTCTAAATCACCTTCTTCCAAGTAACCTAATCCTTGTGCATGCTTAGCCCATACACCCGATAAATAGTCAGCTTGCAGTTCGAATCGGACAAGGTATTTATTGAATTCCTCTTCGCTCAATTTTTGGCGCAATGGCATTACTTCTTCCGTTGTTCCCAAAAGTGTTTGGACGTGATGTCCCACTTCATGAGCTATCACATATGCCATCGCAAAATCACCAGGAGCATTGAATTTTTCTTGTAACTCCTGATAAAAGCTTAAGTCAATATAAAGCTTTTGGTCACCTGGACAATAAAAAGGACCTACAGAGGCTCCCGCTGCTCCACATGCTGAATTTACACTGCCCGAATATAGTACAAGCGTCGGTTCCACATATTCCAGACCGTTTTCCTCAAATATTTCTGTCCAAACCTTTTCGGTATCTGCTAATACTACCGATACAAATTCTGCTAATTCTTTTTCTTGAGCACTTTCTTCATAGGGGATTGTACTTGATTGTTCCGAAGTTCCAAGATTTCCAATAATATCACCCGGATTCCCGCCAAGAAAGGAAAGTATAATTACAATAATTAATCCAAGCCCCCCTCCAACACCGGCTATCGCTTTTCCTCCGCTCATACCGCGCCGGTCTTCTACATTAGAGCTTCCAGCTCGTCCCTTCCATTTCATTTATCTCACTCCTTTTCATCAGACTGTTGACAAACGCTTTATCCTACCATGAGATCTTACAGTCTGGGGAGGCCTTTGAAAACTGTCTTTATCAACAAACGGAATTACATGTATATTGTCTTTATACCCAAAATTTATAAAATTAGACATCCATCTTGGATGGTTTGGATTATAATGTAATAAAGGGGAGTGTTTATCATGCTTATTAAACCGAAAATGCTTCGAGCTGGGGATAAAGTAGCGACAATTAGTTTGTCATGGGGTGGAGCTGGAGAACCTGAATTGAACTGGCGATATGAGCAGGGTGTCGAACGACTAGAAAAGGTATTTGGGTTAGAAGTAGTATCTATGCCAAATAGCTTAAAGGGTGCGGAGTATTTATATGATAATCCAAAAGCACGAGCAGAGGATCTGATGAATGCCTTTAAGGATTCTACCATAAAAGGGATTGTTTCCAATATCGGTGGGAGTGAAAGTATCAGACTATTACCTTATATTGATTTTGATGTCATCCGTAATAACCCGAAGATTTTTATAGGTTATTCAGATGCAACAGTAACTCATTTATTTTGTCATAAAGCTGGAATTTCATCATTTTATGGCCCTGCAATACTGACAGACTTTGCTGAAAATGTAGAGATGCATGCGTATACGGTAGAGGCTGTGAAAAAGACTTTGTTCACAAATGAAATAATCGGAGAAGTTAAACCAGCGCCTGAATGGACGAGTGAACGATTAGAATGGCTTATAGAAAACAAAGATAAACAACGTAAAATGAATCCAAATCAAGGCTATGAATTGCTGCAAGGCTCTGGAGTCGTGCAAGGAAGATTAATCGGAGGATGTATCGAGGTTTTAGAGTTTGCTAAAGGAACCTCTCTATGGCCGGAAGAGTCGTATTGGAAAGACAGTATACTATTCTTTGAAACTTCAGAGGACCTACCTGAGCCATCTTATATTGAATATTGGCTAAGGAATTATGGCTCGCAAGGAATTTTGCAAAATATAAAAGGAATAGTTTTTGCAAAGCCTCAACATGAGAGATATTATGAGGAATACAAAGAATCTATATTAAAAATAATGAAGGAACTAGATTTGAATGAGTTACCAATTCTTTATAATTTGAATTTTGGTCATACGGAACCGAAATTTATTCTTCCATATGGAGCGATGGCTGAAATAGATTGTGAGAGAGTAACTTTTTCTATTTTAGATAGTGGAGTTGAGTAATTGTGTCTTCTTATATTGTAGTAGGTGGTGGGATATTAGGTGCTTCCACTGCCTATCATCTTGCAAAACATCATGCGAAAGTAATTCTCGTTGATCGAAATGATTTAGGACAGGCATCTGAAGCGGCAGCAGGAATTATATGCCCGTGGATTTCCCAACGAAGAAATAAGAAATGGTACGAGCTTGTGAAAAATGGTGCTAAATATTATAAGCAGCTCGTTGGAGAGTTGGAAGCATTAGGGGAAACATCTACTGGCTATAAAAAGGTAGGAGCAATAGCACTTCAGAATGATGAAAAAAAACTGCAAAAAATGCTTGAGCGAGCATTGGAAAAAAGAGTGGATGCACCTGAAATCGGCGAGTTAAAAATACTGTCTCGTGATGAGACGCGAGCATTGTTTCCACTTATTTCAGAGGACTTTACGTCGTTGTTTGTGGAAGGAGCAGCCCGTGTCGATGGGCGAGCTATGCGAGATGCATTAATTCAAGGGGCACAAAAGCTAGGGGCACAAGTGATTAGTGGAAATGCAGAGTTTTCTAATGGAGTTCTATTAGTAGATGGAAATCAAATAGATGCGGATACAGTCATTTTAACAGCTGGTGCTTGGGGAAATGAAGTTCCTGCAACACTGGGAGTTAATATGAAGGTGAGCTCTCAAAAAGCCCAAATCATGCATTTTAAGATAGAAAATGAATCAACGGGAGATTGGCCGGTTGTTCTTCCTCCGACGAACCAATATTTACTAACCTTTGACAATGGAAAAGTGGTGGCTGGTTCCACATATGAAGAAAACACCGGTTTCGATGTCCGTGTGACTGAGGCAGGTAAAGTAGAGTTATTAGAAAAGGCAACATATATAGCGGAATCTTTGGGGACTGCAGTAATTGAGGAAGTGCGCGTAGGGTTTAGGCCTTATACACCAGAGTTTCTACCCGTTATTGGGAAGTTACCTGGATATGAGACTATTTATTTTGCAAATGGATTAGGTGCTTCTGGATTGACTGCAGGGCCATTTGTTGGAGCTGAATTAGCTCGGTTAGCATTAGGGAAAAAAACAGTATTGGATTTAACCGCATACGCACCAGTTTAAATTATAAAGAGATGGGGCAAAAAGGATGAATTATTCTCACGTAGAAGAAGTAAATGATGTGTCGGTTGTAGATGCTTTAGAAAAAAACCTAGCGATTATTCGTTTTGATTTAAATAGGGATGTCGCATATGTAAATGATAACTTTGCTAACGAACTGGGCTATACAAAAGAAAAAGTAATGAAAATGAACCATCGGGATTTTTGTTTTGCAACATATACAAAGAGCCCAGAATATGAAATGTTTTGGAAAGAATTATTTGGTGGGAAGGCTATTCAAAACAAAGTGGAACGTAAAGACGCAAAAGGTAATAGCGTTATGTTTGAAGCAACCTATATGCCGATATTTGGAGAAAGAGGGCAAGTGTTAGGTGTTACAAAAGTTGCAACGAATGTAACTGATCGCCATCAAACCATTATGGCTGTAACAGAAGAGCTAAATGATATGTCCGAAGAGCTAAGTACTCGTGCGGAAGTAGGTATTAAAAGAAGCCAGGAGTTATTAGAAACTATTGATGAAATTGCTGCAGTTTCTAGTGAAAATACGGTTACCTTGAACAACCTACAAGTGCAAGCAGACTCTATTAAGGGCATCGTTCAAACAATTAGAGAAATCGCTGCTCAAACCAATTTACTGGCTTTGAATGCTGCAATCGAAGCCGCTCGCGCTGGTGAACACGGAAGAGGATTTAATGTAGTCGCTCAAGAAGTACGCAAGCTCGCGGCAAGAGTGGAAGCATCCATCGTCGAGGTACGTGAAAATATCGATGGAATAACAAAAGAAGTTGATAAAGTAACAATTAGTAATGGGAAGTCTCAAGCTAGCATAGAAAAAAGCCAAGAAGAAATTCGAATTGCATTAGAAGAATTCAATGACATATCCAAAGCATCAGAAAAGCTAGAAACCCAAACTGCCCAATTCATCAAACTCATCTAGCAAATAGATTACGGAAAGATTACTGGTGCCAGGCACCAGTAATCTTTTTGTAATAATTTCTTTCGGACATGGTACACTAAATAGTGGAATTGGAGGGATGGATGTTGAGTGAGCATTCAATTGTTTATATAGAAATTGAGCGGCAAATAGATTTTTATTTTCAACAGAAACAAATAGAGCTCCAATATGAGCTTCGTTTGAATATGGAAGGAATTAAGTCGGCTCGACATCAATTCGAGCTTCAGCATGTTCATGATGTTTCCCATAAGCGTTTTTCATTTGGTGGTGGGATTTTATACTTACATACCAATCAAGGTGTATTTTCCTATAAAATTCAAGATGATCCAGATCCATTTATTCAAACTTTCAAGTCTTTAAAAATAAGAAATTTATAACTTTAATTCGACAAATTTCTACATAATTTTATGAATTATTAAATATATTACAAGGTCGTTGTAATTGAAAACATTCGTGCTATAATGGGAACTATTCTAATAGCATTTTACTCGTATAATCGCAGGAATAAGGCCTGCAAGTTTCTACCGGCTTACCGTAAATAAGCTGACTATGAGTGGAAAATGAAATAAGAGAAGTAGGACTTTTTGTCGATATTTCTTTTATTTCCATTCGAAATTTTCAAGCTCGGATGACATTATTCCACTCCAAATATGGATGGGTAATGTCTTCGAGCTTTTTTGTATTTAGTAAAAATATACTTGAAGGGAATTCAAATAACATGAAATTATTAAAGGACAAGATTGCTCAAGAGGGTAAAGTTCTATCGGAAAATGTCTTAAAAGTAGATTCATTCTTAAATCATCAAATTGATCCTGCATTAATGCAAGCAATTGGAGAAGAGTTTGCTACTCGTTATAAAGATGCAGAAGTTACTAAAATAGTAACGATAGAATCATCTGGAATTGCACCTTCCATGTTCGCTGGATTAACTCTTGGTGTGCCTGTTGTATTTGCTAGAAAACGTAAATCCTTAACTCTTTCAGACAATTTATACACGTCAAAGGTACATTCTTTCACGAAAAATGAAACAAATGATATATCTATTTCACGAAACTTCTTATCAAGTGAAGATGTTGTATTGATAATTGACGACTTCCTTGCAAATGGACAAGCAGTGCTTGGCTTACTTGATATTGTAGAACAAGCCAATGCTACTACTGCTGGGGTTGGAATTGTCATTGAAAAAGGTTTCCAAACGGGTGGAAGCATTATTCGAGAACGTGGCATTCGAGTAGATTCTCTTGCTAATATCAAATCGTTAGCTAATGGAAAAGTGGAATTTTTTGAGGAGGCACCAACGCGATGAATAATGCAATAAAAAATACCGCTTTAGGCATTCAACATCTACTTGCTATGTATGCAGGAGCAATACTTGTTCCTCTTATTGTCGGGGGAGCAATCGGGCTTAACTCTGAACAATTAACCTATTTAGTAGCAGTAGATATCTTGATGTGCGGAGTTGCAACGATTTTACAAGTAATGAGTAATCGGTTTTTCGGTATAGGATTACCTGTTGTCTTAGGTTGTACTTTTACTGCTGTGGGTCCAATGATCGCTATTGGTGCTGAATACGGGGTATCTTCTATTTACGGTGCTATTATTGTTTCCGGGCTTGTTGTAATTGTAATAAGCGGTTTTTTCGGAAAGCTCGTTAAGTTCTTCCCGCCAGTAGTGACAGGTTCTGTTGTGACTATTATCGGGATAACTCTAATCCCTGTTGCAATTAATAATATGGGTGGAGGACAAGGTGCAAGTGACTTCGGTTCCATTCCAAATATTTCGTTAGCATTTGGAACATTAATTTTTATCGTCTTGTTATATCGATTTGCTACTGGATTTATTAAAGCTATTTCTATTTTACTAGGAATTATCGCAGGAACAGTCGCTGGAGCATTTATGGGGAAAGTAGATTTCACCCCGGTAAGAGAGTCTGATATTTTCCATATGATTCAACCATTTTACTTTGGGACACCGACTTTTGAATGGTCCCCAATTATTACGATGACTTTGGTTGCCATCGTTTCTTTAGTTGAGTCTACAGGTGTATATTTTGCACTTGGTGATATTCTAGATAAAAAAATCAAAAAAGAAGATTTAACGAAGGGTTATCGCGCAGAGGGAATCGCTGTTTTACTTGGAGGTATTTTCAATTCATTCCCATATACAACCTTTTCACAAAACGTTGGACTAATGCAAATCTCTGGTGTGAAAACGAAAAACGTTATTTATATCACTGGAGGAATGTTGATCGCTCTTGGTTTTATTCCAAAAATTGCTGCACTTACAACGATTATTCCTACATCTGTATTAGGTGGAGCGATGATTGCGATGTTTGGAATGATTGTAGCGCAAGGTATTAAAATGCTAAGCACGATTATTACCGAATCTCAAGAAAACTCTATGATTATTGCATGTGCTATTGGAATCGGCTTAGGAGTAACAGTAGTGCCTGATTTGTTTGGAGCACTTCCAACAAGCATTCAAATTTTAACGAGTAATGGGATTGTAGCTGGAAGTATGACAGCGATTATATTAAATATATTATTCAATATGCTTCCTTCGAAAAAAGTAGTAAAACTATAAAATTGGTCTTTAAAATGAAATGTCGCCTACTTGTAGGTGGCATTTTTTATATGTGAAGATACAAGAGTAATAAAACATGCTATTTTGCTCCTAGATACGGTGTCATCAAAATAGTAGGTTCTAATCGCCAACCTGTTACTGAATTGATTTTTAGAATATGAAGGAGCTTTGCACAAGTGTAGTGCCTTCGCCTTTCCTTCAGCGATAAAAACAAAATATCTTAAACTTAAAGTATTTTGTAACTAATTTGTAACTCCAATCCCTTACCATTGGTCAAACTAAAGGAAAGGAGCTGTTTTATTGTTAAGATTCAAAAGAATTTGGTTAGTGATTTTCTGTCTAGTGTTAATTAGTTCTATGGTCGGTTTACCTTCTATGACAAAAGCTTCAGGAGGGGTAATCTCCGGAACATATGGAGGAAAGACCTATAAATTGTATGTGCCGAGTCAATATGATTCTAGTAAGAGTTATCCATTGTATGTCATGTTGCATGGATGTACACAAGATGCAACTCAGTTTTCAACAGGGACAAAAATGAATGCGCTTTCAGAGAAAAAAGGATTTCTAGTACTTTATCCAGAGCAAAACTCTAGCGCTAACTCTAATAAGTGCTGGAATTGGTTTGAGACAAGTCATCAAAATCGCGGAAGTGGTGAGCCTAGCGTGATAGCTGGCATGGTGCAATCCATTAAATCGAATTATTCTATTCAGAATGATCAAGTATTTGTTGCTGGACTTTCAGCTGGGGCTGCAATGAGTGTCATTATGGGCGCAACCTATCCAGATGTTTTTTCGGGTATAGGAGTTGGGGCAGGATTAGAATATAAGGCGGCGACTAGCATGACGGAAGCATTTACAGCGATGTCTAGTGGTGGATCAAGTCCGGCTCAAAGAGGAAGAGATGCTTATAACGCAATGGGAAGTAGAGCTAAGCCAGTGAAGGTAATTGTATTTCATGGTACTTCTGACTACACAGTAAATAAAATAAACGGAGATCAAGTCATTTCTCAATGGGCAGTAACGAATAGCCTAGCAGCAACTGGAGCAGAAGGATGGCTAGATGATCAAGCTGATAACACTCAGATTTTACAAGTACCATCAGGAAAAAGCTATACCGTATATGATTACAAGGCACAGGATGAAAAAATTTGGATGAAAAAAGTAAACATACAAAATATGGGGCATGCGTGGTCAGGAGGAAGTTCTCAAGGAAGCTATACGGATCCACAAGGTCCTGATGCTAGTAGAATAATGTGGGAATTTTTTCAATCAGACGTAAAACCCCCTGTAACTAATCCTGTAACAACTGCAACCCCACCTGGTGGAACTTACAATAATTCCGTAAGTGTCGAGCTTATTTCTAATAAACCAGGAACGACCTACTATACAACAGATGGAACTGAACCAACTACTAACTCGCCCATATATTTGCAACCGCTTACAATAACAGAAAACACCACTTTAAAATTCTTTAGTCGGGACAATGAAAATAACTCCGAATCGGTCAAAACAGAGACGTATACAATTGAAACAGGAGATGATCCTGGAAATGAAACATCTATATCATCCATTGGGAATGAAGATGGATTTGTCGGAAAGTACACTGCAGATGGAAAGAGCAATGCAACGATTAAAGTTGGGGATAAAGGAATGTATAATACGGATACGTATAGAGGTATTTTATCCTTCGATACAAGTACACTAACAGAACCAATAGAATCTGCAAAAATAAGACTATATCCTAAGTCGAAACAAGGCACGATTTCATTACTTCGATTAGACATTAAAACTGGGGTATTTGGAAGTGGTTCAACGATTGAACAACTTGATTACTCCAATTCAGCCACCCAATCTAATATAAGTAGTTTCTCACCTGTGGAAGGTGAATATTTTGACATTAATATTCCAACCAATAGTTTATCTCTGATTAACTTAAACGGTATTACTCAATTCCGATTAAAGGCTGACACTTTAGCGGGGTTCAATTCTAATTTCATAGAGTTTTATGGAGGAGAAACTGCCGATTATGCACCTAAATTAATTATTAATAGCAATTAGGATATTTATATTACACGAAGGTATACTTCCTTCGTGTTTTTTTGTTTCTAAAGAAGTATTTGATCTGTGATAAAAGTCACTGTAATTATATTGTGGATTTGTTAGCATAAATATAAAGGGAGTCTTTTTTACTATTTTCAATAGAAAAGAGGAAAGTGATTATGTTTCTAACTAAACGAAAAAAAGTAGAACATCCGGTGGACAATCTCGTAGGGATACTGACCGTGACTGAGAAAGAAAGTTTGCGACAACTTCAATTAATAAAATTAACAAAAGAAGTACTTCAATCATTAAATGAAATGAAGTTAACTTTAGAAGACTATATTCCCCAAGCAGTAAGCCACTTTTACGATTCCATAATGGAAAATCCTCAGTTGGTGGAAATAATAAGTACCTATAGCTCACGTGTACGTTTAGAAAAAACTTTACGAAGCCACATAGCCGAATGGTTTAATGGGATAATAGATGATGATTATATTATTAGAAGAAAGCAAATAGCAAAAATGCATGTTCATATTGGACTAGAAACAAAATGGTATTTAGCTGCTTGCCACAATTTGCACAACAGTTTTATACAGGAAATTTTATTAAAGGACCTTCCAAAGCAAAAAGAGCGAATTTTTATTGATGCAATTAGTAAGATTATAAGCTATGAACAACAATTAGTTGTGGAAGAGTTTGATCGATATGCTGCAGAAAAATCAAGGGAAGAACAGGAAGAAATCAGGGAGAAAATTAAAGAAACATTAGGGAGCATTGTAAGCGTTTTAGAATATCAATCTTCTGATACAAGTATTTCCGTAGAAGAGCTTATAGGAACTACAAACACATTGAAGGTCGATGTCAAGAATGGAATTGAAACCTCTATGGAAACAATTCGTACTGCTGAAAAGGGTAAACAAACAATTGATACATTAACTAATAACACCAAAGAAATATTTGATAAAACCTCCTCTATGTCTAAAATGATCGATAAATTAAATCAGTCTTCTACAGAAATACTTAATGTCGTTAAAATTGTAAAAGACATCGCAAATAAAACAAACTTACTCGCTTTGAACTCTGCTATTGAAGCTGCAAGAGCTGGTGAATATGGAAAGGGTTTTGCGGTTGTAGCAGAGGAAGTACGAAAGCTAGCAGAACAAACAAAAAGTTCAGTGGAACAAATAGATATACTTGTAGGAGAATCGAATGAGGCACAAAGAACCGTTGTGGATGCAATTCAGGTTATTCAACAATTAGCTAATTTAGGCTTAACAGAAAGTAATCTAACTGCACAAGCTTTCTCTAATATTTCATTAATGATACAAGAAGTTGCTGCGGAGTCAAAAGTGGTTGGAACAGAAATAAATAGTTTAACGACAGCTGTTGAATCGATTGGAAATGCATCTCTCGAAATTTTAGATTCAGCAAAGCTGTTAGATAATACAATTAAGCAAATTTAGCATGTAAATCTGTTTGAAAATGCTATTTTAAAAATAATATTGTATGATGAAAATAATCAGTAAAGGGAGGGATTTACATGTTAGTAACTACAACGAATACAATAGAAGGTAAAACGATCGAAAAGTATCATGGCATCGTGAGTGGAGAAGCAATTATGGGTGCAAACGTAGTTCGTGATCTATTTGCATCTGTGACGGATATTGTGGGGGGCAGAAGTTCTGCTTACGAGAATAAATTATCAGAAGGTCGTAAAATTGCATTGGAAGATATGAAGGTTCTTGCAAATCAACTAGGTGCTAACGCTGTTATTGGGGTTGATCTTGATTTTGAAACTATTCGAGAAGGCATGATGATGTGTGTTGCCACGGGAACTGCTGTTACATACCGTGACTAATTAAAGAGGTTTTTATAAGGAGTCGTAAGCTTTTATGAGCTTACGACTTTTCTAATTTTTATACTAAATGATTCCCATACTGCAATTGATAAAACAATATTTCTACTATTTCAATATTATGGTAGAATTGTATCAGACACAAGATGTGAGGAACAGAAGATGAGAATAAGAGATTGGGATCGAGCTTTAAAAGTACGTTTATTTGGGGAGTTTTTTAGTAATTTAAGTTTTTGGATGGTGTTTCCGTTCTTAGCAATTTACTTTGCTGATGAATTTGGAACGAGTATGGCGGGGATATTGCTAGTGGTTTCACAGGTCTTTTCGGTAGGTGCCAACTTAATAGGTGGATATTGTGCAGATAGATTTGGGAGAAGGACAATGATTTTCTTGTCTGCTACCGTAGAAGGGATAGCGTTTATACTATTTGCTTTTGCTAATTCTCCATGGATGGATTCGCCAATTGTTAGTTTCATTGCATTTACGATTGCTGGGATGGCTGGATCTTTCTATCATCCGGCAAGTCAGGCGATTGTAGCAGATGTAGTACCTGAACAAGCAAGAAGTAGTGTATTTTCAGTCTTTTATACGTCCATCAATATTTCTGTTGTTATAGGACCTATTGTTGGGGCAGTTTTATTCTTTCAATATCGATTTGCTTTATTACTAGTAGCTGGTATTATATTTATCTTAGTTGGAATAGCAATAAGATTTTTAACAGAGGAAACGCTCCCTGCAGAAGTGCGAGAACAGCTTAAGGATAGCGGGAATAATAGTTGGATACAAGTAGTTGTCAATCAAATAAAAGCATATGGCTTAATAGTTAAGGATAAAGTCTTTTTTCTTTTCGTCGTTGCAGGCATTTTACTTGCTCAAACGTATATGCAATTAGATATGTTGATACCTGTTTATATGAAAGATGCGATTGATGTTCAAGTGCTCGGTAATTTATTTGGTAGAGAATGGACAGTCACTGGAGAAGGTTCATTTGGTATACTTTTATCGGAGAATGGATTATTAGTTGTGCTGTTCACTGTTTTCGTCACTAAATGGATGACGAAATATCCGGAGAAA
Source organism: Psychrobacillus sp. FJAT-21963 (assembly GCF_001420585.1). Classification (NCBI taxonomy): domain Bacteria; kingdom Bacillati; phylum Bacillota; class Bacilli; order Caryophanales; family Bacillaceae; genus Psychrobacillus; species Psychrobacillus sp. FJAT-21963. Next base: position 78,991 of record NZ_LJIY01000016.1, read on the forward strand.
AGCGTATTCTTTTTATCGTCTATTATGTATGCAGTTGCTATGCTGATTTTTCCACTCACAGCAAATTTTTGGGTTTTCCTTTTTGCAATGGCCGTATTCACTTTAGGAGAATTAATGACAGTAGGATTACAAGAAAGCTTTGTATCTAAACTGGCACCAGAAGACATGCGTGGTCAATACTTTGCGGCGGCTAGTTTGCGTTATACTATTGGACGGACAATTGCACCATTGGTATTCCCATTAGTAGCGTGGATCGGTTTTACATGGACTTTTGTTATTTTAGCCATTTTAGCAGTTTTAAGTGGAGTTATTTATCTAATAACATTTAAGGAATATAACAAAAGACAAAATGAAATAAGTGTATAAAATTGGACAAGGGGTGTTCTCATTGAGAACACCCCTTCAGACTGTTATTCGCTTAAGCCTTGTACGGCGCGCATTGACTGACAAACGTTTTCAAGTCAGTCTGATAGTACACCTTCGAAGAATGATAATGTTTAACAATCTAAAGAGTGTTTCTTCAATGAAAACACCCCTTGATTTGTGTATATGGTAACACATAAAATTTTGAATTTAATTTTCATCCCAATACATTGGGGAAGAATCTCCATGAAAGCCTCAGCTTTCAATGCCGCGGTAAATTGTTCCACTGGTTGCCTTCTAACCTAAGCAACGTAAACCCTACCTTCTTTTACGTCCTTGCGACCCTTTAGTCGCTCCAGTGTGAATAAGTATAATCAAAAACACATAAAGCAGAATGCCAAATTTCTTGATTTATGCACTACCAAAAATGTTAACAAACTTCATCATAGCATAAATTACATATATAGTCAATAATCTAATATACTTCTTTATTGAATGCATGCTATACTATCTCAATCTAACTTAAGGGGGAAGGTGAGAGAATGGAAGTTTGGGATATTTATGATGAAAGAAGAGAGAGAACTGGAAAATCACATATAAGAGGCGAGGAGTTGCAAGAAGGAGATTTTCATACAGTAGTTCATGTTTGGATAATGAATGAAGAAGGCGAGTTGTTAATTCAGCAGCGCCAACCGTGGAAAAAGGGATGGGCCAATATGTGGGATTGTGCTGCTGCCGGTTCTGCCCTTGCTGGGGAAACTTGTGAAATGGCAGCTATACGTGAAACAAAAGAAGAATTAGGAATTGATTTGCAAGTGGAAAAATGTGAAGTGTTATTTACAATTAAGTTTTCGCGAGGTTTTGATGATCATCTGCTAGTTAAGCAAAACGTGGATATCGACAATTTAAGCCTACAATATGAGGAAGTGGCTAATGCGAAATGGGCTACTATGGAAGAAATCTTTAAACTTGTCGAAAGCGGAGAATTTATACCTTATTCTATACTTAAAGCCTTATTTGAAATTATTCAATCTAAAATTTCCTTAAAGAAGGCAACACCACAAGATGCATTGGAGTTATTTGAGTTACAGAAAAAAGTTTTCACACCTATTTATGAAAAATATGAGGATCACAATACAAGTCCTGTGTTACAAACGTTTGAAAGATTTAAAGCTCGTTTAGAGACTGGAGACTTCTATAAAATCCATATGGATGATTTGTTAGTTGGAAGTGTCCATGTATATAAGAAATCCCCACAAGTGATGCGACTACATATGATAAATATTTTAGAAGACTGTCAGGGGAAGGGGATTGCCCAACAAGTGATGGATCGACTAGAAACTATGTACCCAGAAGCTGACAGCTGGGAACTTGACACTATTCTAGAGGAGGAAAGAAACTGCTATCTGTATGAAAAGATGGGATATGATCAAACCGAAGATAGATGGAAAGTCAATGATAAGATGACACTAGTTCACTACGTTAAAACTTCTAATATAAAACGAATGAAGGCTCTTTGATAAGAAAAGCATCCTAACTGTGTTAGGATGCTGTTTTTGTTTAACCTATCGTAACTGGTGCAAAAAATTCCTTATATAGTTCTTGTAAAATTTTATTTTCGTTACTTCTATGAACCCCAAAAGCCAAGCTCACTTCAGAGGATCCTTGATTAATCATTTCAATGTTTGCTCCTGTTCTTGAAATAGCAGTTGCTGCACGTGCTGCAAGGCCTGTATTGTTATTCATTCCTTCTCCTACAAGAACAATCATAGAAAATTCATGGCGAAAATGGACATCCTCTGCATGAAGTTCTTCTTTTACACGTTTGATAATCCGTGTTTCTTTTTCAGAAGTTAGCTGATGACTGCGGAAAATTACAGAAATATCGTCTAATCCAGACGGTGTATGATCATATGAAATGTTTTCTTCTTCTAAAATTTGAAGTAATTTTCTTCCGAATCCTATTTCTCGGTTCATCAAATACTTACTTACGTATAATATTGAAAATCCGCTATCTGCAGATATTCCTGTAATTGGTCGATGTTTTCCTTTTCTCACAGAGACGATTTTTGTTCCTGGAGCAGATGGATTATTCGTATTTTTGATGCAAACAGGTATACCAGCTTTATAAACAGGCATCAAAGCTTCATCATGGAATACGGAAAAGCCTGCGTAAGAAAGTTCACGCATTTCTCTATAGGTGATTTCTTCGATCTCCATTGGGTCGTTTACAACCCTAGGGTTTGCACAAAATACAGAGTCCACATCCGTAAAGTTTTCATATAGGTCAGCATGAACAGCCGCAGCTAAAATAGATCCAGTAATATCTGATCCCCCACGATCAAAAGTCCGTAATTGGCCATCCATTGTATATCCAAAGAATCCTGGGAATACTACTATTTCATTGACATCACTTAATTTGCTTAAGTTTTCATAAGCTTGTGGAAGAGCTAATGCACGTTCTGGATAATCATTTACTACAAGTCCAGCGGTTTTAGGACTGACATACTGAGCTGATAGTCCAATACTTGTAAAGTATGTAGAAATAAGCTTTGCATTGTTATCTTCTCCACTAGCTTTCATATTATCTATAAAAAATTCTTCGTCCGAGGTGTCTAATAATACACGTTGGCGTAAATCTTCTTCAATTACATCGCATATTGGTTGTTCTAAACCAAGACCTGCTGCAATTTCTTTATATCTATCTAATACAAGTTGAAGTTTTGCTTCTACTTCTTTTTCGTTTAAAGCTGCTGTTGCTAGATCTATAAGTAAATCCGTAACTTTTTTATCTGAATCAAAACGCTTTCCTGGTGCTGACACAACTATAAACTTTCTAGTTGGATCTGACTGGACGATTGTTGCTACTTTTTTAATCTGTTCTGCACTTGCGACAGAAGTTCCCCCGAATTTACTAACTTTCATATCATCATATCCTTACTTATTAAGTTATATTGTATTTCTAGAAAAAACAAATGATTTTATACAGTGTACAAATTATACGGTAAAACGTCAATATATTTGGTTCAAAAAGTATAATTTATTTTATGTTAAGATGTATGATTTTATTNGTTCTATAAACAATCAAAACACGAATAATAAATTTTTTTATAATTTTTTTTGCTGATTTAATTAGCGCCAAATCAGGCTTTTTTTAAGATGTTTTTAAATGATAGCGTTTTCAAGTTTTTTAACTATATTGACAATTGAAAAGAGTGAACGTATGATGGGTTTAATCTAATACAACTTAAACAATTTTGACGGAGATAAATTTTACTTTTTGGAATCTAAAGAGAGCTGATGGATGGTGCAAATCAGTGATTTCTATTGTAGAGTAGCACTCTTGAATTGGTGAACTGAACAATTATAGTAGGTTCATTCGTGTCATGCGCGTTAAGCATTTTAACTAAGATGCTGCATTATGCAGTAAATTTGGGTGGTACCGCGTGAGTTTATACAAGCTCTTCGCCCCTTACATTTATGTAGGGGGGGAAGGGCTTTTTTGCTTTTAATAAAGGAGGATAGTAACCAAGATAAAATTTGTAACACAACAAATACACATACAACAGAAGGAGAATATAAAAAATGGCTTATAATATCTTAATCAGTGATCCACTTAGCGAAGATGGTATTTATCCTTTAAGACAAGCAGAAGGATTTAATATTGTAATTGATACAGAGTTGACTCCAGAGCAACTTGGAGAAAAAATCGGTGAATTCGATGCACTTCTTGTGCGTAGCCAAACTCAAGTAACCCGTGAAATTATTGAAAAAGGTACAAACTTAAAGATTATTGGTCGCGCCGGTGTTGGGGTAGATAATATTGATTTAACTGCAGCTACTGAACGTGGGATTATTGTTGTCAATGCTCCAGACGGAAATACAAACTCTGCTGCGGAGCATACAATTGCCATGTTGATGTCACTTGCACGTAATATCCCACAAGCGTTCCATGCATTGAAAAATCAGAAATGGGATCGCAAATCATTTATTGGAGTAGAAGTGAAAAATAAAACATTAGGTGTTGTAGGCCTAGGTAGAATTGGGGCAGAGGTTGCTGCTCGCGCAAAAGGACAACGTATGAATGTAATCGCATATGATCCATTCTTAACTCCTGAAAAAGCTGAAAAACTAGGCGTTCAATTTGGGACTATCGAAGATGTTATTAAAGCTGCAGACTTCATTACAGTGCATACACCATTATTAAAAGAAACTCGTCATATAATTAATAAAGAAGCGTTTGAAAAAATGAAAGATGGCGTTCAAATCGTAAACTGTGCACGCGGTGGAATTATAGACGAGGATGCATTATACGATGCGATTGTCTCTGGTAAAGTGGCAGGTGCAGCACTAGACGTATTCGAAGAAGAACCTTTTGTTGATCATCGATTATTGACTTTACCGCAAGTTATTGCGACACCTCACTTAGGAGCAAGCACCGTGGAAGCGCAAGAAATCGTAGCAATCGACGTTTCACATGATGTTGTAAGCTTTTTAAAAGATGGGGTAGTAAAAAATCCAGTTAACCTTTCATCTGTACCAAAAGATGTGTTAGCTAAAATAGAGCCATACTTTAACCTTGTTGAGAAACTAGGCTCATTCTTAAGCGATTTGACAGACGGTGTTCCTGAAGAAGTGAACATTACGTATTCTGGTGAACTTTCTAATATCGACGTTCGACCATTATCTCGAAATGCTGTAAAGGGTCTTTTGAAAAGCAAGCTAGGCGAGTCGATCAATGATGTGAATGCAAATTTTCATGCTGATCGCATTGGGATTGTAGTAAATGAATTAAAAACAACTAAAGCAAAAGGATTTACAAGCTTAATCACGGTTGAAGTAAAAACAGCTTCAGCAACAAGAAAAGTGGCAGGAACGTTATTAAACGGATTAGGACCACGTATATTACGAGTAGATGACTTTATCGTTGATGTAGTGCCAGAAGGCCATTTATTATTTATTCGTCATAAAGACCAACCAGGAGCAATCGGTCGTGTAGGAACTCTATTAGCTGGTGAAGGTGTCAATATCGCAGCGATGCAGGTTGGCCGTTCTGAAGTGGGTGGAGACGCAATCATGATGCTTTCTATTGACAAACATGTCGAAGAAACAGGAATTGAGCAGTTGAAACAACTAGAAGATATATCAGATGCAACAACAATTGATCTTTAATGCACGTACCAATCAATTTAATAATAAAAGCTATTGATAGAGGGTACTGAAAAACTTTTCAAAGTATCTTTTAGCGAGAATGTGAACGACATTTCGTTCACATTCTCGCTTTTTGTCTGTGCCCCATTGATTTCCGTTCAAGGCGGACGCTTTCCGCCGGCATGGCTTCAGCCTCTTCCCTCGCTACGCTCGGTCCAGGGTCTTCAGCTCATGCACCTGCCGCTTCGCTTTCGGTGCAGAAAACATTTGCTATTCCGGCTGGAGTCGCCGCCTAAAACGAAAATCAACCATTGTATGCTTACAAATAAATTAAAGGAAATAAAGGTAAGTGCTCATAAGACAGAATTCCGCAGATTGCTTCTAAAAGAAGTCATTCTATTGGATATACTTATTGGGAAAACGGATGAAATCGCACAGGAGAAAAAATCAAAACAAGGCACTTTCTATTCAAAATTGAACAGAAAGTGCCCAAGTGCCTTATTTTTTGTTCAAAATCATGTCATTTAATACGTAAGTTTTTCAGTGCACTCATTGGCATGAGTATGCTTTTATTCTATCATCCTAAGATTGTGAATAACTCATGTAAGTTTTTAATCGTATAAGTAGGCTTTACTTCTTCATTTTGTGGTTTGTCTTCTCTGTTAATCCAAACTGATTTCATACCTATTTTAGAGGAGCCAAGGATGTCGGTCATTAAATTATCGCCTACCATTAACGCTTCATCCTTATTAACTCCAGCAACTTCTAGTGCATGTTCAAAAATGGAAGGGTCTGGTTTTCCTTTACCAAATGCCCCAGATATAATAATGTGGTCGAAGTAAGGGGTTAGCTCAGGTGTAATTTCCAGCTTCGTATTTTGTAAGCTAGGTGAACCATTTGTAATTAATAGAAGAATGTATTTATCTTTTAATAGATCTAAAACTTCAAATGTCTCTTCATAAACAAAAGGACTTTCTTTTCGCATTTTTGGGAAGTACTCTGCTAATTCTTTTCCAAGAGTCTCATCTTCAATGCCTAATTTGTATAGTCCTTGTGTCCAAGCTTCCTGCTGATAGACTGGAACGATTACTTTCATCTTTTGGAACTCTTCTGTAGGGTCATCGAATGTGCCCCATAACCCTTCGAAAGGGTTTATTCCAATCATTTGTGTAAATGGACGTGTTTCATATGTATCGTATAATTTGGCTGCTTCTTCTCGAACTGCCTGCTCTAAAGCTATTGGATCAATGTCAACTTTCTTAGCTGCAAATTTACACGTTTTATGAAAAGCGGTTTCCACACTTTTTTTATCCCATAATAAAGTATCATCTAAATCAAAAAAAATAGCCTTCATTTATTAAATACTCCCTTCACTTTCTTATCTATTTACTTTACCTCAGTAAAGGGAGACTGTCACTAGAGTTACCGTATGAATTTCAAATCAAAATAATTAATTGTTCGAAATAAGAGTTTCTTCAAACATATCTATAATATGAAGGAACCTTTCTGCCTCTCTGAATACATGGTCGGCCAAAAGAGGGTGAATATTGCTTTTTATACGACAAGCTTCTATTAGGTCTCTTGCTGATTTTTTAAAATCTCTGAGGGATACAACAGATACACGATTTTGATCCAAAAATTGATCCAATATAGGTGGAGTTTCTGATTCTGGACGCATGGAATCTAAATCGAGTGCCTGAAAAACAAGCTGGTCAAAATCATGACTGAACTCTCGTGCTTGGTCTACTAGCTTTCTTTCGGAAGGATCCAAAAGGTGGCCAATGAATTTAGAATGATCTGCCATGATTTTAAGGAAGAAAACATTTTCCTTAATAATGTCATCAGGTGTAGGTTCGAGCTTTCCGGCATTAAGCTCTTTTAATCGGTTAACAAAATAAGCTGCTTCTCTGCTTGTGTGATCCACTAATAAAGCATAGTTATTTGATCTAATTTCACAACGTAATATTAGTCCAAGTACCTTTCTTTTATAAGCCCATATCGCAGTAGCTGCCTGATATACTTGAATATTAAATCTTCTTATTTCTTCTGGATCGGATTGTGAAGAATAGGTATTTAGTTTTTCTTCGATTTTTTCAAACAAAGCAACAAATTCCAGTGCTTCTTGAATTAATTTTTTGTCGTCGAAACTGAATCCCAAACTTAAAAATAAGGCATGCTCTTTCATTATCCTTGACCAAAAACGAATCTCATCCAATGATCTTGTCACAAATAAACTGACTGAAATCACTCCTTTTTCTTATAATATTCATACCCCGCTAAAAGATGTTAAATGACTAGAATTGCAACAATTTATCAAGAGGTCCACCAGCAAGAATAATTTCCTCTATATCCTTTATGGCGATTGGAAAGTATGGAAAGCCATATACATAAGGTGTTATTTCGTAAACTTGAAAATAAATAACAATACTGTGGTCCGCTAGGTAAAAATCTTGATCCATACGAATCTCTTTAAACTCCTCTAAAACAGGGACTTCCCATTCGACGATTTTCTTTTCGATTATTTCTGACAAAATCTTTACGTATTGGCTATTTGGTTCAAATAAATCCTTTAATTCAACTAATTTACCTGTTGCCACATCAAAAGTTAATGATTGAATAATAGTTAATCCATGAGCTCCACCAGTATATGAATAAACTAATAAGGATAAACTTAAAATTCCGCGTTCATTCGTTTTTACCTCGTAATGACCGATCATTTCTACTAAGTTCTCATTATAAAAACCTTCCTCAATCAACATTTTGTTCAAAGTAGAAATAATTTCATTATTTATCTTCTTTTCTATCTGAGGATGAGGTAATTTCGTTACAATAGGGTAAGATACGTTTACTTTTGGTGATTGAACATATTTTGTTTTTATGAGAATAGGTAAATCCATTTTTCACCACCTTTCCAATTGTTATTTTATATGAGTGGGGGAACTACATATGTTTTTGAAGAAAATTACAATTTTACGAGATCAAGAACTAAGCTATCCATTTACGATTCCGACTATAAATCATTTAAGAGAATTAGAATTAACAAATAACGTCACTTTTTTAGTTGGTGAAAATGGGACTGGTAAATCTACTTTATTAGAAGGAATTGCTGATAATTGTCAGTTCAATACAGCTGGGGGAAGTAGAAACAATGTATATGAAGTAGATGCGTCGGAAAGTGCATTGGGGAAATACATGCGTTTATCATGGATGCCGAAAATCACAAATGGCTTTTTTCTACGTGCGGAATCTTTTTATCAATTTGCATCGCATATAGATGAGATGGAAAGACTACATCCAGGTAGCAATCAAAGTTACGGTGGTAAGTCACTTCACAAACAATCTCATGGAGAATCATTTTTGTCCTTATTTTTAAATAGATTTAATGGTAGAGCTATTTATTTATTAGATGAGCCGGAAGCTGCACTATCCCCTCAAAGACAGCTTGCATTCTTAAAAATAATGCATGATCTTGTAACGGAGGAAGACTGCCAGTTCATAATTGCAACTCATTCACCTATTATATTAGGCTATCCAAATGCGACAATCTTTAGTTTTGATAATGGAGAGATTGAAGAAATAGAATATGAAATGACAAATCATTATCAAATAACAAAATATTTTTTGGACCACCGAGAGAAATTTTTGAAAGAACTATTAGAAGGTGATTGAAAATGAAACTTTAAATGACTTAAATTCGTTCTATCTTGTATTGGGAGTGAAATAAATGAACGTAATAATTCATTATTTAGATGATATGCTTTTTTTCGTCTGTGTAGCACTTCCATTTGTTTTTGTTTGGCGTTTTAGTCGATGGAGAAAAAGAGGCCTTAAGCTAAAAGAAAGTTTCCACGAGTTAGGTATATTTCTACTTGTATTAGTGCTCATTGGTTTGTTTTCACAAACCATTATTCCAAGGTATGGATTGATGCAGCCCTCGCTAACAAATGTAAATTTAGATTTGTTTCGGGTTATAAAAGAAACCTATAATGCTATAAAATATTTAGGATTCTGGCAGCCGTTTTATATTAATTTTCTTGGGAATATTATTCTTTTCATGCCCATTGGTTTTCTCCTTCCCCTTCTTTCTAGAAGAATGGAGGATTTCCCTTACACTGTAGTCATAGGTTTATTGGTCTCTCTTTTTATTGAAATAATGCAACTTCCCCAAAACAGAAGTAGTGATGTAGATGATTTATGGTTAAATACACTTGGTGCCTTACTTGGTTATTTATTTTATTTAATCATCAACAGGAAATTACCAACAGTCACTTTGGCATTTAAAAAAATAAAGGAATAAAGTTTGAAATCATTAGTTTCTGGGTAAAAATATAACGGAAACAATATGCAAGGAGCGTAACAAAATGATGATACCAAAAGAATCTAAAATTGAAGAAAAACGTGAGCATATGATTGAAGATCTAGTGAATAAAGGCGTATTTAAAATTGATGGAAGACAACTATATGAGCTGAATCTGTATGAACTAACAAAAGAGTATATAACAGAAGAAGATAACTAAAAGTGCCGATAATATCGGCACTTTTTTTCGTCTGTTCTTATTACGGACGCTGGTCTCGGAAAAACGTCCAATTCTGCTATTTATAGCTAATTGTCTAGAAGAAAAATGTGGTACACTTGTCTCAAACACAGATGAGGTGGAAAACAAATTGACTTTTTTACAAAATTTAAATGAAACATTACAAGAAAAATGGGCAAAGGCTAATTTTGTATCTGAAATGCCTATCCAAACTAAATTAATACCACATATGCTTGATGGTTCAGATATCGTTGCAGAATCTCCAACTGGAACAGGAAAAACATTAGCGTATGTGCTACCTATATTGCAAAAGGTGGATCCATCAAAGAAGCACATACAAGCATTGGTCATTGTGCCTTCTCAAGAACTGGGCATGCAGATTGTGGAAGTATTTCGTGAATGGGTGGCAGGTACCGATATTACTGTAGCGCAACTTATTGGTGGTGCAAATATTCAAAGACAACTCGATGTACTTAAAAAGAAGCCAACAATTGTAGTTGGAACACCTGGACGTTTACAAGAACTTGTGAAATTAAAAAAATTAAAGATGCATGAAATCAAAACAATCGTACTAGACGAAGGAGACCAGTTGTTAAGTCGAGAAAATCGTACGACTGTTAAGGGGTTAATAGATGCAACTGTTGAAAGACAACTGGTTGTTACATCTGCCACAATTACGGAAGAAATTGAACTAGTTGCAGAAAGAATCATGAATAATCCTGTCCGCATTCAAGTTACAGCAGAGGAAATTCCTTCAAAGGGTGAAGTTATTCATAGTTTTGTCAAAACGGAAGTGCGAGACAAAACGGAATTATTAAGAAAGCTTTCTCACTTAGAAGGTATGAAGGGACTAGCCTTTGTAAATAGTTTAGATCAAGTTTTAATGAAGGATACAAAGCTCTCTTATAGAGATGCTCCTATTATTTCTCTACATTCAGAAATGAAAAAAGAGGAAAGAAAAAAAGCATTAGATGACTTTAAAAATGGTAAAGTAAATATACTTATAGCAACTGACGTTGCTGCTAGAGGTCTGGATATTTCTGGATTAACACATGTAATTCATGTTGATGTTCCGCATTCTATAGAACAATATTTGCATCGTTCTGGCCGTACTGGACGTGCTGGAAATGATGGAGAAGTATTGACCTTATTAACTTATGGGGATGAAAAAACGTATAAGAAATGGACAAAGGAGCTTCCGAGCAAGCCAGTTCAGAAAATATGGTATCGAGGGGAGTTAATAGAAGGTTCATCGAAAACAGTACAGAAAAAGGGGAAATAAACAATGAATTTTCAACAAAAATTAGAGGAATACGCTGAGCTTATCGTTAAAGTAGGTTTAAATATTCAAAAAAATCAACAGTTACTTATTAATACAACTACGGAAACGATTGAATTTACCAGACTTGTTGTAAAAAAAGCGTATGAAGCTGGTGCAAAGCGAGTAGATGTAAATTATTCAGATGGACCAAATACAAGATCATTTTATGATTTGGCTCCAGACGAAGCATTCCACGAATATCCGAAATGGGCAGCTATGCAACGAGATGAGTTAATCGAAAACAAAGGTGCTTTATTATGGATCGATGCGGAAAATCCAGATTTACTTGAAGGTGTTTCGGTTGAAAAAATATCAAACTTCCATAAAGCAAGCGGAAAAGCACTTGAAAATTATAGAAAAGCAGTGATGAATGATGTCATTACTTGGTCAATTGTTGCGATGCCTTCCGAAAAATGGGCAGCGAAGGTATTTCCGGAATTACCTGCCGAAGAGCAAATGCAGGCTCTTTGGGATTTAATTTTTCAAGTAGTAAGAATTGGTGAAGGAACAGCGGTTCAACAATGGAAAGAGCATATCGAAAATTTAGAAAGCCGTGCTTCACTATTAAATGCGAAGCGTTATAAAAAATTACATTACACAGCAGAGGGAACAGATATCCAAGTGGAACTACCAAAAGGTCATATTTGGATGTCAGGAGCTAGTAAAAATGCTCAATCCGTTCCTTTTATAGCTAATATGCCTACGGAAGAAGTTTATACTGCTCCATTAAAAACAGGAGTTAATGGCTATGTGAAAAACACTAAACCGCTAGCATATAAAGGGAATGTCATTGATAATTTTACATTAACTTTTGAAAACGGTGCTATTACGAAGGTTGAAGCAACTACTGGTGAGGAGCTTTTAAAAGAATTAACACAAACAGATGAGGGTGCAAAATATTTAGGGGAAATTGCGCTAGTTCCACATGAATCTCCAATTTCTGCATCTAATGTTTTATTTTTTAATACCCTATTTGATGAAAATGCTTCGAATCATTTTGCTATTGGAGAAGCTTACCCGACATGTGTGGAAGGTGCGCGTGGATTATCTCCAAGTGAGCTTGAAAACTTAGGGCTCAATACTTCCATTGTTCATGAAGACTTCATGATTGGTTCTGCTGATATGGATATTATGGGAGAATTAGAAGATGGTACAATAGAGCCTATCTTCAGCAAAGGTTCTTGGGCTTTTTAAGGAGTAAATCTAGATGAAAAAGTGGATAGTTATAATCTTACTCCTTGTGGTTCCTTTCACGTCTTTTTCTGTAAAGGCAAATGGTGCTGAAGTATATATCGCTTTAGGAGATTCTCTAGCTGCTGGCCAAACTCCGAACAGATCAATAGATACTGGTTATACAGATTTAATAGCACAAGAGTTGAAAAGATCTCATCAGCTTGCTTATTATTCGAAGGCACTTGCATTTCCAGGATATACAACAGCTGATGTGTTAAAAACAGTTCGCACAAATGAAGCAAAGGAATTACTTAAAAATGCATCAATTGTTACCATTTCAGCAGGGGCAAATGATTTACTAAGGCTTGTGCAATTAAATGCAGCGAATGGTTCAATTTCGTACAAGCAAATTCAAGTAAATTATGCCTTAAATATGGTACGCAAAAATATGGAAGCAATTGTGAAAGAAGTTCAAGTGACTGCACCAAACGCAAAGATATATGTGTTGGGTTACTATTTTTCCTATCCTCATTTACGAGAAACACAAAAAGTAGGTATAAGAAAAGAGTTAAATGCACTGCATTCCATATTAAAAACGGAAGCGGAGGCCAATGGAGCAACATACGTATCAGTTGAGGAAGATTTTTCTAATAAAGAAAAAGAGTTGCTACCTAATGTATCGGATGTGCATCCTACAATGGAAGGATACCGTCTGATGGCTAATGCTTTTTTCAAAAAGTACAATGCGAATTTACAAGTAAATCCAAAGGAATTGCCTGCTCCAAATCCTTTAACTTTTGAACAAATCCTTAATAGTCAAAAGGAAAAAGCAGAGACTCCCGTTTCAAGAGTAGAGGGTCTTGATCGTTATTTGTCACTTACGGAATTAAGGCCATTGATATAATATTAGGGTTTTGTTAAAAACTGTCTTACTTTTTGTGTGAGCTAATGTCGTCCGATAAATAAGAAAATCGTTGAAACGGCTCCCTTTCCGCGGGGCGTTGCCTTAGCATCCTAGGCCAACACGATGTTGGTCATGCAATCGTTGCCGCAAAAGTTCTTTTGCGACGAGCTTTGCGCAGGAGCAGGATGCGGCGAACTTAGATTGCCTTCCCCTCAACTGCGGGGTCTGCGGCTAACGCTATTCCCGCAGGAGTGTCGCCTTTTTCAACGATTTTCTATAAATACTAATTGAAAAGATTTAAGTAATAAAAACTTGTACTATTAATGTCATAATGGATTTCTAATTATAAAGCGGATAATAGTTGATTGGAGTGGAAGGCGGCGACTCCAGCCGGAATAGCGTGAGCTGAAGACCCTGGACTGAGCGAAGTGAGGGAAGCGACTGAAGCCATGCCGGCGGAAAGCGTCCGCCTCGAACGGAAATCACGGTGCCCATACTAGCTAAGAGAACCTTGAAGAGTTTTTCAATGCCCTCCACGTCATGCGGCTTGCATGAGCAAAAATTAAAAAATCTGCTCCCATTAAATTTATGTGGGAGCAGATTTTTTATTTTATCGTCTTTTTTGATTTCATTAATTTACGAATAATCGGATAGACTACAGGTGCCCATTTTATTGCAGTTTTTGCTATGGTTTTTATATTCATTAGTATCGCTCCCAAGTTTAATTAGTACTAATTCTTTTCCCGTCTTAACGGTAGTATAAACATTATCTTAGTACCTTTACACCTTGGATAATATTCCATACAAGGATAATAATATAACTGACTAAGTACAATAATATGAATAAAAAAGGTGCTGATGCCATAAAAAGCGATTGCTCATTAACAGCTGCATTCATAAATACTGAAAAAAAGCTTGAGAATAGAGCTATAAACAATATAATCATAAATCCAAAGGGTATCAGATGAGAAATTAGCGAACGTTTCGCATGATGTTTCACTTCGGTATCCTGAGAAACAAAAAATACAATAATCGGAAGTATAAAAGGCGCAAACAATACACTAAAATAAGACAGTGCAGATAAAATTCGGTTGTTTTCCATTTGAATACACTCCTTTCCGATTAGATATCTAATATACGTCTCTTTACATAATTAGTTTCAACTTTTGGCAAAGGAGACTAAAATATCTTTATATGTTTCTACGGATGAAATAGAGACATACTCTTTTTCTCCATGCCAATCCGCTCCTGACGGACCAAACTCTACAGCTCCTGCTCCATTTTTTACATAGAAACGGGTATCCGCTGATCCGTGTTGTCCAAATAAGTTAGTATCTCGTCCTGTTTTTATAGTAGTTTCGGATTGTAGCTGAATAATATAGGGATTATTGTCGTTAGTTGTGACCGCTGGCTCAGAGGCATAAATGAGCACTTCATTTCCAGGGAAATGTTTGTGCGCAACATCTGTTATTTCTTGAATTATCTCTGCAGGGTCTTGTCCAGGCACATAGCGAATATCGTAGCTTATGATACACTCATCTGGAACGATATTGTATCTTTCACCTGCATGTATTTTAGCCAAGTTTAAAGAAGGATAATCATAAAATTTATTACTAGCAGTTAAAAAAGAGAGTTGTCGAATTTCTTTATCTAAAGCAATTGCTTCTTCTATTGCATTTATACCTTCCCAAGGACGACTGCCATGACTGGATTTGCCTTTCATTTTAATATCCATTTGGACAATTCCTTTTGCTTGGAGGCCAATATGAAGGTGAGTTGGTTCTCCGCAAATAACGAAATCACCATGATATCCTTGTTCAACTAAATACTCGGACGTTTCTCCATTTGTTTCCTCATCGGTAACAATATGTAGTTGGACTCTCTTCGTTAGTTGATCTGACGCTTTTGAAAGTTCATAGAATGCTTGCATCATAGCAGCAACTCCCGCTTTCATGTCTGCAGAGCCACGACCAAATAATTTGTCACCTTCTATAAAAGGATTAAACTGCTCTTTGTTGCCAGGAACCACATCAACATGGCCATTCCAAATGATGCATTCCTTTCCAACGCCGATTTCTGATACAAGCATAAGCTTTGAATTTTTTTTATGTAAAGTTGTACCAATTCCCTTTTCTTCCAGCCAATTTTGACAAAATAAAAGTGCTTCATTTGCTCCATCCACATCATCACTTTTTATACGAATTAAGTCTTTCAATAAATCTATCATGTACTTACCTCCATTTTCATATTATATTTTTATAAGTATAACAATGAACACGGGCACTGAAAAAGTCCATAGAATTTAAATTTACTAAATAATGTCGTCCGATAAATAAGAAAATCGTTGAAACGGATCCCTTTCCGCGGGCGTTGCCTTAGCCTCCTCGCTGCGCTGCGGACTGAGCGTTGTGAAGGAAGCGGCTGAAGCCATGCCGGCGGAACGCGTCCGCCTGGAACGTAAACTAACGGATCCAAAATAAAAACGAGTATTTGAACAACTTGTCGTTCACATATTGTTATAAAATCTCATGGAGGACTTTTTCAGTGCCCTCACAATGTACAGTGGGGGGTTGCATAACTTATTTCATTGGGCTACAATGAACTCGAACTAAATAATTTATCACCACAAGGGGCGTCGCTTATGCGGCTGAGATAGTACCCTTCGAACCTGTAAGTTCATGCTTGCGTAGGGATGTGGATGGAAACTGACAATCGCGCGATGTCTGGGTCTATCCCGACGTCGTTTTTTTGTGGTCGAAAAAGGAGATTACTATGAAAAATCAACGCGTTATATTGTTAGTGGAAATCGCAATTTTTGCGGCTCTTGGATATATTTTGGATATTATAGGATTTGGTATGCCACAAGGTGGTACAGTCACATTTGTGCTTGTTCCTGTAATTTTAATAGCATTTCGTCGCGGGATAGTCGCGGGCCTTATAACAGGATTTTTAATCGGTATGCTGCAAGTTGTAACAGGCCGTTTTTATGCAGCACCATTATCATTGGAAGTTGTCATTCTACAAGTGGGAATTGATTATTTTATTGCTTTCATGGTAGCAGGATTTGCAGGATTACTAAGACCTGCCTTTTTAAAGGCATATGAAAACAAAGATAAAATGAAAATGGCTACTGCGGTAATTATTGGAGCTTTTATTGCAGCATTTCTTCGCTATCTTGCACATGTGACTTCTGGTATTCTGTTTTTTGGTGAATTTGCTGGCGATCAAAACGTTATCCTTTATTCATTAATCTATAATTCTACTTATATGATTCCAGTATTTTTACTAGCAGCATTCGTTTGTATGATACTATTCCTTAAGGCTCCTCGCCTTATACTGCCGAATAAAGCATAAATATGATATGATTGTTGTACAGTTTAACCAGTTTTAGAATATGCTAATACAGGTTAAGCCTTCGGTGGACGTCACAGATTTTTGGATAGGGACTTAATCGTTCGTCATGATATAATATCTAGACGCAAATACTCCGGGGCGCATTAGATATGAGAAGGGATCTTATAAAGATGATTGTACAAACAAATGAAGAATTAGAAGCTTTAAAAAAAATAGGTCGTATTGTTGCTGAAATTCGGGATGCAATGAGAGCTGCAACGAAGCCAGGTATTACAACAAAGGAACTGGATGAAATTGGTGGTAAGCTCTTCAATGAGCACGGAGCAATTTCAGGTCCAATGGGTGAGTATGATTTCCCAGGATACACTTGTATAAGTGTTAATGAAGAGGTTGCTCACGGTATTCCAGGTTCCCGTATCATTAAAGATGGTGATATTGTCAATATTGACGTATCAGGCTCATGTGATGGTTATTTTGCTGACACAGGTATTTCCTTTGTTGTTGGTGAAGGTTATGAGGAGAAAGAAAAGTTATGTGCAGTGGCAGAAAGCGCATTTAACCGGGCAATGTTAAAAGTAAAAGTCGGTTCTAAATTGAATCAAATTGGAAAAGCGGTTGAAAGAGAAGCAAAAGAAAATGGTTTGCACGTCATTATGAACCTTACTGGTCATGGAATTGGTAAATCACTTCATGAAGCTCCGCAGCACGTGCTCAATTATTATGATGCTTGGGATCCGACAATTTTAAAAGAAGGTATGGTGCTAGCAGTAGAGCCATTTATTTCTCAAAAAGCTGAACATATAGTAGAATCGGGAGATGGTTGGACATTCGTGACACCAGACAAATCGTTAGTTGCCCAAATTGAGCATACGATTGTCGTAACAAAAGAGGGCCCGCTTTTATTAACAAAATTAGATTAAGAAAAATTAAATAGTAAAATGCCTCGGAAATTATGATTTCTGAGGCATTTTTTTTATAAATAATATTCCTACTATAAGTACACAGCTTAAAAAAATGGATGCGGCAGTTATTAATAATTCATCTAACATATGTCGACAGGCAATCCCTAAAAACGCCCAAATAAAGACTAACACGATTGTCGGGTCATTATAATGGTAGCGAAAATGTAAAGCAATTGCTGTAGCAATTGTTAGGAAAATAACAGCCCAGAGTGATTTCGTCATGCCCCAACCACCAAATTCTACATAAGTAAGATAGTAGTCGATATTTGCAAATGTAGCGACGAATATCCATCCTAAATAGATAGAAATAGGGAGCCGCTTTATCCATAATTGCTCTTCAGAAGAATACGTTTTATAAAATAAAAACAAGACTCCTAATAAAGCAAATATATCTATAAGCGATAATAAAAATAACTCATAATGCCACAAGAAAATCCAAAGAATATTTAAAATGGAGCTACAAACAAATAATATAACTCTTATCGTGGATATGGACTCTCCATTTTTAAATTCTTTAACATTATTCCAAATCCAATATGCTAGTAATAAATATATGGGGATCCATATGAGAAATACGTAGCTTGCGGGAGTAAATAATGAAGGTAGTCTATTTGAAATTTCTCCGGTTGTATGATGATTAATCGGTAGAGTATTTGCGAGTAAATTTACCAAGATGGTAGAGAACAAGCTTATAATCAAAATGATTATTTTAATCATACGCATCCCTCCTATTATTATAGTATACCTTTGAAATTTTATTGCGACAAATTGATTTGTGAATGTTTCATGGCAAATACAGAATAAACGGAACATAAAAATCATGATATAATATAATTCGAACTAGTATGAATTTTTAAGGGGGAAAAATAATGAGAGAAGTAGTATATCCAATTACATGGGATTTAGATGTGTTCTTTGAAGGTGGAAGTGAATCTAAAGAGTTACGAAACCATTTAGATCAAGTGAAAGAAAAATTAAAGGTTTTTGGAGAAAGATTAGAAAGTTTTACCACTCCGACATCAGTTCAGGAAGCAAGTAAAATCGTTAGTATCATTGATGAATTAAAGGACATTGCGACTAACTTATCTCAAGCTGGAGCAGTTATTGGTTGCTTTCAAGCACAAGACACTACAGATAAAAAAGCTTCTCTTTTGGAAGGAGAGATAGGAAGTATTTATGCAAAGTTTTCTTCCTTGCTGTTAGGCATACAACAAACGATTAGCAAGACACCAGATGAGGTATGGGCAGAATTAATAAAAACAGATGAATTACTCGAATTTTCTTTTGTTCTAAATGAGTGGAGAGAAGAAGCAAAGAGAATGCTTTCTGAAAAAGAAGAGTCTATGATTACAGCCCTTGGTGTAGATGGCTACCATGCATGGGGGCAGCTATATGATTTGTTGGTAGGGGATATTAGAGTAAAAGTTAAAGTGGATGGAGTAGAAAAAGAACTTTCAGTAGGTCAAGCTAATAACTTAAGCTCTCACGAAGATGCTACTACACGTAAAGAAGCATTTGAAGTATTAGAAGCAGCTTGGACAGAGAAAGAAGAATTTTTTGCTAAAACTTTAAATCATTTAGCAGGTTTCCGTTTATCTATTTATGAAAAAAGAGGCTGGGAATCTGTCCTACAAGAACCACTTGAGATAAATCGTATGAAGCAGGAGACATTAGATGCGATGTGGGGTGCTATTTCCAAAAATAAAGCTCCTTTCGTCGAATATTTAAATGTAAAATCGACAATGCTAGGAAAAGAAGGTATGCATTGGTATGATTTGGATGCACCGGTAAGTGCTTCAACCGAGAAAATGGATTACCAACAAGGTGCAGAATTTATATTAAAGCATTTTAAAGAGTTTGGACCAAAATTAGAATCCTTTTCAAGAAATGCCTTTGAAAAAGGGTGGATTGAAGCAGAAGACCGTCCAAATAAGCGTCCAGGCGGGTTTTGTACAGGAATGCCGGTTTCAGAAGAATCCCGTATTTTCATGACGTACAGTGGAACTATGTCCAATGTTTCTACACTTGCACATGAATTGGGACATGCTTTTCATTCATATGCTTTAAGACCAGTACATTGGATGAATCGCCAGTACGCAATGGGGGTAGCAGAAACGGCATCTACGTTTGCGGAAATGATTGTAGCAGACGCAGCGGTAAAAGAAGCAAAAACGAACGATGAAAAGATTGCTTTACTAGAGGATAAAATCCAAAGAAGTGTTGCTTTCTTTATGAATATTCATGCTCGCTTCTTATTTGAAACAAGATTTTATGAGGAACGTAAAAATGGAATCGTTTCAGCTACAAGATTAAATGAGTTGATGGAAATTGCTCAAAAAGAAGCATACGGTGAGGCACTAGAAACAACACATCCTCATTTCTGGGCTTCTAAATTGCATTTTTATATTACAGGGGTACCTTTTTATAACTTCCCATACACATTTGGTTATTTATTTTCATTAAGTATATATGCGAAAGCAATTAACGAAGGTGCAAATTTTGAAGAAAAATATATTGCACTTCTTCAAGATACTGCCGTAATGTCAGTAGAGGATTTAGCGATGAAGCATCTTGGTGAAGATATTACTGAAGAGGAATTTTGGATTAAAGGGATTAATCTTTGCATTCAAGATGTAAACGAGTTCATTCAATTAACTAATGCAAAAGGGTGACGATGTTTGATCTATTTAGAAGGTGACAGATGTTATTTACGGACATTAAATGTAAAGGACGCACCCAATCTTGCAGATCTTGTTTATAGAAACAAAAAATATTGGGCTGTATATGAACCATTGCATCGAGATGATTATTATACAACCTCTGTGCAAAGAGAGAAAATTCGAGAGTCGCTATTATTAATGAACGAAAAAAGAGAATTCAGCTTTGGGGTATTTCAACATGATACCGATCGGATGATAGGTAGTATTTCATTGTATAGCTTAAAAAGAATGCCTTTTTCTAGTGGACTAATCGGCTATTCAATAGACGAAAATTTAACGGGTAAAGGTATTGCATCGGAAGCTGTACACCTTGTTAAATTGTTTGGGTTTGAACATGCTCATTTGAATCGTATAGAAGCTTATGTATCACCTAGAAATCTTGGGTCAATTAAAGTCTTGGAGAACAATGCATTTCATCGAGAAGGATTACTTCGAAGTCTTCTCTATATTAATGGTAAGTGGGAAGATCATTATATTTATGCATGCATTAGTGAGGACTTCTGAAAGGGTAAGAGTATTTATAAAAAAATTCTTTCCAAAACGAAAAGCTGGTTATTCATCAATTGATGGATAACCAGATTTGTCGATTTCCCGGGAAATATTCTATTTTACGTCGAGATTGCCATCTTTCACTAAATCTAATCTACCAGTATTAGGATCAATGATGAGCCCATGAACAGGTACGCTACCTAGCATTAGTGGGTGATTTCTAATCATATCGACGCTATGTAAAACACTGTCTTTAACATCAGAAAAACCTTCTAACCATTTTTCTACTTCTACCCCGGAATTCTTCAATACATCAAATATTTTTGGATCTATACCTCTTGTAGTCATTTTGCCGATGATTTTATCTGTTTGAATAGCACTCATACCGCAATCATAGTGACCAATAACGTATATTTCGTCCGCTTGAAGTTCATAAACTGCTACGATTAGACTCCGCATGATGCCACCAAACGGATGGTTTATAACAGCGCCAGCACTTTTTACAATTTTAACATCACCGTTTTTAAAGTTCATGGATTTAGGGAGCATTTCTACGAGCCTTGTGTCCATACATGTTAATATTACAATTCGTTTATTTGGAAATTTTGTCGTTAAAAATGGTTCATACAACTTATTTTGTACAAAGGATTCATTGTAAGATAATATTTCTTTTAAACTAGGCATGGAATTCCCCTTTCAATTTTCTACATTATTATTTTATATGAAAGTAATTGATATTTCCTCTATTATGTTTTTTAGTGTAATAACTATTAATAAATTTTCATGAAAAAAACCACTCAGGAGAGAGAACTTGAGTGGCATTTTTTATTATTTGGCACTATTAATATGATTGTCATTTTTATTGTGGTGAAAATTAGCGAGACTTCTGTGGAAAGCGAGCGAATTTTCGTCAATGACAACTTGTATGTTTAACAGCGCCAATTCTTTATTTTGCTACTCTTTGTTTTCTCTCAGAGATAAAAAATGATTTTCCTGTACCGATAGCTACTGATTGTAGAGGTTCAGGGGCAATATGAACAGGTACTTCAATAACTGTTGAAAGCCACTCTTTCATATCTTTTAATAGAGCGCCTCCACCTGTTAATACAACGCCATGATCTACTATATCACCAGCCAACTCAGGAGGACAAATTTCTAATGTAGCCCTAATAGTTTCTAAAATAGTTTCAAGTGATTCTGCTAAAACTCCCTGAATCTGTGTAGATGAAAGATGTATTGTTTTTGGTAAGCCTGTAACAACATCTCTTCCTCTTACATCCATTTGTTCTACAGAATGTGGCACCAATGCATGTCCGATTGTTTTCTTAATTTCTTCAGCAGTTGGTTCTCCAATTAAAATATTATATTCTTTACGAATAAAATTGATAATAGCTTCATCCATTTTATCTCCAGCAGCTTTTACAGTGTTGGAAGCAACAACTCCACCAAATGAGATAATTCCAACCTCTGTAGTACCACCACCAATATCAACCACCATGCTTGCAACTGGTTCATTTACAGGAAGTCCTGCACCAATTGCTGCAGCTACCGGCTCTTCCATCAGTTGGACCTCTTTTGCTCCACTTTGTCTAACCGCATCTTGAATTGCTCTGCGTTCAACGGATGTAGCACCAGAGGGGGTACAAACAATAACAGTCGGTTTTCTTAAAGCAGTGCCTAGCTTCTTGCCTGCTTTTTGCATTATCAGTTTTAATAATTCTGTCGTAACATCAAAATCCGCAATGACACCATCTTTTAAAGGTCGAATAACTTCAATAGAAGCTGGTGTTTTACCGATCATTTGTTTTGCTTTCTCACCAAATGCGATAATTTCTTTTGTTTTAGTGTTTATTGCGACAACAGTCGGTTCATTTAAAAGTAAGCCTTTGCTTTTTGTATATACTAATGTATTTGCTGTTCCTAAATCTATTCCAATATGAGTATTTGAAAACATATATTAAACCTCCCATTCAATCATACTTATATAGTATAAAGGATAAAGGAGGGATTGCCATTTGTTACTTTTTGGAAGTTTACAATTGTTTCAAAAGATAATAGTGCGTTTATCCTGTTAGTTTTGTTTAAAATAAATAGATAGACCTTGTTGGTCATTGATTTGACATAAAGTTGTATTGAAAAT
The DNA here is from genome assembly GCF_001420585.1 of Psychrobacillus sp. FJAT-21963. Lineage (NCBI taxonomy): Bacteria > Bacillati > Bacillota > Bacilli > Caryophanales > Bacillaceae > Psychrobacillus > Psychrobacillus sp. FJAT-21963. The sequence goes on from NZ_LJIY01000016.1 coordinate 102,103, forward strand.
GAAAAGAAAAAGAGAAATAGTATCAACTTTAAACTATTCACCCATAAAAAAACAACCGCAATATAATTGCGGTTGTTTGAATTATTTTGAAGGTTTTGGATCAACTGTAATTGAATCATGTGAGTTCATTGCTTTTGCAAAGTAGCTAAGAATTACGTAGCCTACTACTCCTATACCACCAGCAACTCCAAGAACTGTAACTGTGAATAAGCCCATTATTAAACACCTCACTAGTCATGATATTATCATTATAACTTATAATAGTATAAAAAGTAAGTAGAATATTATAGAAATCTAGTTAGGTAGATTAAAAAGCCCAATTTCCATTGCGGAAGATTGGTTCAATCGTTCCATCTTCTTTGATTCCGTCGATATTCATTTTTTCTGATCCAATCATGAAGTCTACATGAGTAATACTTTCATTCAGTCCGTTTTGTGCAAGTTCTTCTCGACTCATTTTCTTACCACCCTCTATGCAAAATGCATATGCACTTCCGATTGCTAAGTGGTTAGAAGCATTTTCGTCAAATAACGTGTTATAGAATAATAAGTTTGAATTAGAAATAGGTGAATCATGTGGGACTAACGCTACTTCTCCTAAATAGTGAGAGCCTTCGTCTGTCGCAACAAGATTCTCTAACACAGTTTGACCTTGTTCAGCTTCCACTTTCACAATACGACCTTTTTCAAATGTTACTGTGAAATTATCAATGATATTTCCTCCGTAACTTAAAGGTTTTGTACTAGCTACGTACCCGTCTACTCCAGTTTTTAAAGGAACTGTGAAAACTTCTTCTGTAGGCATATTTGCCATGAAATCGTTTCCTTTTTCATTTACACTACTAGCTCCACACCATAGATGACCTTTTGGAAGCTCGATCGTTAAATCTGTCCCTGGTGCTGTATAGTGTAGTTTTTTATAGTTCTTATCATTTAAGTAATCTACTTTAGTATGAAGTAATTCGTCATGCTCTTTCCAAGCTTCCACTGGATTCTCTAAATCTGCACGTACCGCTTTAAAAATTGCATCCCATAAAGCAGAAACTTGTTTTTCTTCGGCAACCTCTGGGAACACCTTACTTGCCCAAGCCTTAGAAGGTGAAGCGATAACTGTCCAGCTTACTTTATCAGATTGTGTGTATTGACGATACTTGCTTAATGCAGTACCTGCCGCTTTTTGGAATGCCGCAATTTTATTTGTGTCCACTCCTTTTAAAAGATCTGGACTTTGACTTATAATGCTCATGAAAGCAGCACCTTGTTCAGCTAATAATTCTTTTTCTTGTGCTTTCCATGATGGGAAGATGTCAAATGAATCTTTAGGAGCTAAATCATAACGTAAGCGTGTAATTTCATCGTCTGAAAAATCTACAAAAACTTGGTTAGCGCCAATTTCATATGCTTTTTTCGTAATTAATCGAACGAGTTCTACGCTATCAATTGATGCAGCGATAAATAAATTTTGACCTGGTTGAATATTAACTCCAACTTCTACAGCCAAAGCAGCGTACTTATTTAAGTTTTCATTAAAAGATGACATATTTCGACTTCCTTTCTGTATTTAATTTCATAATATCAGTTTTTATGACGTATGAACACAAAATATTCCAGGCTAAAAGACATAGATAGTACATATTTTATGAAATTATATTATGCAAAAGGAAGTTTAATATTAAAAAATATATAAATTTGCCGAAATAAATGACAGATATAGAATGTGGGGGTAAATGAATGGATAAGTCTACCGTAATTGGTCTTGTACTAGGATTTGTTGCTTTATTAGTTGGGATAGTTTTAAAAGGGGTTCCATTAGTTGCTCTTTTTAATCCTGCAGCTATTTTAATTATCATTTTTGGAACAATCGCTACAATTGTTATAGGTTTCCCGATGAATGAGTTAAAACGCGTTCCAAAGCTTTTTGGAGTTATATTTAAAGAGACTAAGTTATTGCCTGATTATGAGGTTATTAAAATGTTCTCTAGCTGGGCTGATTTAGCACGAAGAGAAGGATTGCTTGCATTAGAAAGTAAGACAACGGAAGTAGAAGATCCATTTTTAAAAAATGGTTTGACACTTGCGATTGATGGTCAGAATGCAGATTATATACGTGATGTATTAACGGAAGAGATAGATGCATTGGAAGAAAGACATGCAGGTGGAGCACATATTTTCTCACAGGCTGGTACTTATGCACCTACTTTAGGGGTTCTAGGAGCCGTAGTTGGATTAATAGCTGCTTTGGGTGATTTGAACGATATAGAAAAACTAGGGCACGCCATTTCTGCCGCTTTTATAGCAACCTTGCTAGGGATTTTTACTGGGTATGTTCTTTGGCATCCATTTGCAAATAAATTAAAACGTAAATCTAAGCAAGAAATACGTCAAAAAACAATGATGTTAGAAGGTATTCTTTCTGTATTAGAAGGAGATTCTCCACGAGTTATCGAACAAAAGCTAGCTTCATATCTTTCTATGTCGGAGCGAAAAAAAGTTTTAAATGAAAGCGGGGAGGCTGGCCTTGGCAAAGAAGCATAAGAAACATAAAGAAGAAGAGGAAATGAGTGAATCATGGCTTCTTCCTTATGCGGATATCTTAACTTTATTGTTAGCTTTGTTTATCGTTTTATTTGCATCTAGTACAGTGGATCAGGAAAAACTGGAGCAGATGTCCCAAGTTTTTAGTCAAGTGTTTGATGGCGGAGTAGGATTAATGGAAAATCCTTCTCCTTTAGACGTACCGGTTACACCAAATAAAACAAATGGTAATGAGCAGAGTTCGGCTTACATTGAGGACCAACAAGCATTGTCAGAGATTCAAGATAGTGTAGATGAATATATTGCTGTGAATGCATTAGAAAAGCAATTCGCTACACAATTAACGGATGAAGGCCTATTAGTAACAATTCGAGATAGTATTTTGTTTGATACAGGTGAAGCGGAAGTAAATCCACAGTATCGCCAAATTGCTGAAGATATATCCGATCTATTAGTGTTTGATCCCCCTCGACATGTTGTCATAACAGGACATACGGATAATGTTCCAATTTCCAGTAGTGAATTTTCTTCTAACTGGGAACTAAGTGTTATGCGTTCAGTGAATTTTTTAAAGATTTTAGTAAATAATAATACAATTGATCCCCTTTATTTTAGTGCAAAGGGGTATGGTGAATTTAAACCAGTAGCAAAAAATGATACTGCTGAAGGTCGGGCAAAAAATAGACGTGTAGAAGTTTTAATTCAACCACGCGTATTGGAAGATGGAACTTTAAACGACGAACCAAAATAATATCGGTCGAAAAGCCTGAAGTGACATCTTGGAATGTTAATCTGACTAATCAATGCTGACAACTTTTTTATAAAGTTGTCAGTTTTTGTTTTGACTTTTTCAAACAAAAGTTTATAATTAAAACAAAAGTTTGTATTTGGAGGAGGGTTGAAACATGCAACAGAAGGAACTTCAAGTTTTTCAGTACCTTAAAAATAATCCTTACGCATCACAACAAGAAATAGCTGATAATCTCCAGATGTCTAGACCTGCAGTAGCAAATACGATTTCTCAATTAATTAAAAATGGGAAAATCACAGGGAGAGCATATATTATTCCTGAAAACAAAGAGGTTATTTGTATTGGAGGTGCTAATGTAGACCGAAAATATATAGTAAAAAGTAAATTACAGATGGGGACTTCTAATCCGACAATAAGCATGCAAAGTGTTGGAGGCGTAGCAAGAAATATCGCTGAAAACATAGGTAGACTTGGGCATAGTGTTCGATTATTATCTGTAGTCGGCAATGATATGGAATATCAAATTATTGAAAAAGCATCTAGTCATTGGATGAACCTATTTTCAGTAGAGAAACTTGCCAACTATTCAACTGGAACGTATTCAGCCATATTAGATAATGAAGGTGAAATGCTATTAGCATTAGCCAATATGGAAATATATGATGAGCTATCCGTAGAATATATAAAAAGACAAGAAGCTTATCTCACAAACGCTCAATTAATAATTGTAGATATGAATTGTCCAAAGGAAGTCATTGAATATTTACGAACGTTATCGATTGGCAAGAATATTCCTTTAGCCATTATTCCGGTCTCATCTCCTAAAATGGAGAGAATGCCAGATGAATTAGAAGGAATAGAATTACTTATTCTGAATAAGGATGAGTCGGAAGCCTATTTACAAATGGAGATAACTGATCAAGAGACATGGAAACAAGCTGCTCAAATTTTTGTGCAGAAGGGTATTAAACATGTTGTTATCACTCAAGGTAACAAAGGAGTTATGTATGCTAGTAGTTCTAACGATGGGATAATCGTACCCGCGATAGAAGTGAGCGAAGTTGTTGACGTCACTGGCGCTGGAGATGCTTTTGTTTCTGGTACGATTCATGCTTGGTTGGAAGGATTAACAATGGAGTCAGCATTGAATGCAGGAATGGTCAATGCAAGTAAAACATTACAATCTCCTGAAACAGTTCGAACAGAGCTTTCAAATGTAATTTTAAATAATGAATTGGAGGAATATTTATCATGAGAGAATTTTTAACATTTTCAAAAGAAGTAGAAGAAGGAATGGCAGCAGGCAAAGCTATTGTTGCTTTAGAATCAACTATTATTTCACATGGTATGCCTTACCCACAAAACGTTGAAATGGCTAGAACTGTAGAACAGATTATTCGTGATAATGGTGCAGTTCCTGCCACAATTGCAATAATGGAAGGTAAAATTAAAATCGGACTATCCGATGCGGAATTAGAAACTTTAGGTACTAGTAGCAATGCACGAAAAACATCACGAAGAGATCTTCCTTACGTGGTAGCTTCGGGAGAAATCGGAGCGACAACTGTTGCTACAACAATGATCTGTGCTGAGCTAGCGGGTATTAAAATGTTTGTTACTGGTGGCATTGGTGGAGTGCACAGAGGTGCTGAAACAACAATGGACATTTCTGCGGATTTGGAAGAACTAGCTTCTACGAATGTTGCGGTTGTATGTGCAGGAGCAAAATCTATTTTGGATATTGGACTAACACTTGAATATTTAGAGACTAAAGGGGTTCCTGTAGTGGGTTACCAAACGGACAAGTTTCCAGCATTTTATTCCGCAACAAGTGCATTCAATTCAAACTTCCGTTTGGATGAGCCGAAGGAAGTAGCAGAAATGCTAAAAGTGAAATGGGAATTAGGGTTAAATGGAGGAGCAATCATTGCGAATCCAATCCCAGCAGCAGATTCTTTGGACGAAGCGTATATTACCAATATCATTGAAAAAGCTTTAACAGAAGCAGAAGAAAATGGTATTAAAGGGAAAGACGTAACACCATTCTTACTTGGAAAAGTAAAAGAATTAACAGAAGGTAAAAGCTTAGAGTCGAATATTGCACTTGTTTATAACAATGCAAAAGTTGGAGCGAAGATCGCAGTTGAATTGAATAATCTTTAAAATAAAGAATCCTTCACCTTAATATGGGTGAAGGATTCTTTATTTTATTTTCTTAAATTACCTAATTCAGCAGCAATAGCTTGCATTTCACTTGGAGAGAAAGAGTCTCTTTTACTAACCATTTCGTATAGGTAAACTAAATCTTCATATTGGCTAGCATTAAAATGTTCTGATTTCATTGCATCAACGTTTACCATGCGAAGCTTTTCTTTTATTGTTTCAATCATATACGTAACATTTTCAACCGAAGGCTCAGATAAATTCATTTTTTTGTACCTACCTTTCATACATTAAGTATCATTTCACGCTACGCAACGATTGTCAATTACTAAATAGATTTCGCAGATTTCTGCGCTAGTTTTTCTTCTTTTAATTTATCTTGAATCCGTTTTGTTTCATATATAACTACCCCAGATAGACCAAGTAATCCTATTAAGTTCGGAATTGCCATCAATGCATTGGTTATATCAGAGAAAGTCCAGATTAAATCTAGAGAAACAACTGAACCAATAAATACCATTATTACGAATGCAATACGGTAAACAATTAATGATGAAGGACTTTTAAATAAGTACTGGAAACATTTTTCTCCATAATAAGCCCAACCAAAAATAGTAGAGGAAGCAAAGAAAACTAATCCGATTGCTACAACAATTGGTCCCCAGTCACCTAAGAAATGTCCGAAAGCAGCAGAAGTCAATTCATTTGCTGCAAGATTTGGATCCTGGTAAAGTCCTGACAATACAATCGTAACTCCAGTAATGGAACAAATTAAGAAAGTATCTAAAAATACTTGAGTCATAGAAACTAGTGCTTGTCGTCCTGGTAAATCTGTTTTTGCAGCAGCAGCAGCAATAGGAGCAGAACCTAAACCAGCCTCATTTGAGAATACACCACGAGCAATACCGTAACGAATAGCGGCACCAATTGCTCCACCAGCAGCAGCTTCACCAGAGAATGCCATTCTAAAGATAGTAGCGAATGCTTCTGGTATAGCAGTGATATTTGTAACCATAACTATTAAACCGGCTAATAAATAGAATAATGCCATAACTGGTACGAATACCGCAGTAACATTACCAATAGATTTAATCCCACCAAGGATAACAAGTGCAGTAAATACAGTAAGTATAATTCCAGTAATCCATGTATCTATACCAAATGTTGAATCTACAATTCCGGCAACGGAGTTAGATTGTGTTCCATTTCCAATACCGAATGCTGCAATCGCACCAAAGATTGCAAATAAAACTGCCAGCCATTTTTGTTTTAGTCCGTGTTCTAAGTAATACATCGGACCACCAGCCATTTGACCGTTTGCATCTTTTACACGATATCTTACCGCTAATATGGCTTCACTATATTTCGTAACCATACCAAAAAATGCAGAGAACCACATCCAAAAAATTGCACCAGGTCCACCGAGAACTACAGCTGTAGCAACTCCGACAATATTCCCTGTCCCTACAGTTGCAGCAAGCGCAGTTGTAAGTGCTTGAAATTGTGAAATATCTCCTTCCGCTGACTTATCATGCTTTTTAGAGAATACTAGTTTCAAAGCTACAGGTAAAAGCCTAACTTGTAAAAATCCTACTCGAATTGTTAAATAAATGCCTGTCCCTACGATTAAGATTAAGAGCGGTATGCCCCATAAAAAAGATGATACACTTCCTAAAAACTCATTTAACTTCTCCATCGATTATTAACCCCCATTATAATTTTACTTTCCAAGTCTTGCTCCCTTTCTATATTGTTTTTTACTTATTACCAATGTTCTTAAAATTCAGAGATATAGTCAAGACTATTTTTCAATTAATTTGTTTTATTCTATTATGACAAGGGTATAATTGAATACAGATATAGCGAAAAATGGAGGTAAGAATATGAGTGAAAATAAATTATTTAAAGGAATTATGTATGGTGCACTACTTGGTGGTGCAATAACAATGATGGATAGAAAGACTCGAGATTCTGTTATGAACAAATCAAGATATATTAGAAATGAAATTGTATACTACAGTAAAAACCGTGAAGAATTAAAAACTAACATTGAATCCCAAGTGACAAAATGGAAGGCATTTTATGATCAATTTTCTTCGGATGCTAAGTATTTATCTCAAAAAGTAAACGAGGTAAAAGAAATGACTCCTCAAGTGAAAACTTTACTGACTGACACGAAAGATGCATTTTCACAATCAAAAGACGAGTACAAATCAATTGTTGTCCCGGAACCGGAATATACAAGTATTTATGAAGAAAAAAAGTAATAAATCATAAGAAAGGTGGGGATGAGGTGGAACATAATCATTTAAATAAAGAAGTATCTGAAACAAACACTTCGTCCTCCACTAAATGGTATGAAAAGAAAGAAGAGAAAAAAAGTGAGAAGCAAGACTTAACTACATGGTCAGGATACGTGAAGCATCTGATTAAACATATTCAGGAAACAGATATTACTGGTCTTGCTGCTCAGCTAGCTTATTTTTTCTTATTATCATTATTTCCAATGATTATCTTTCTAGTTACCTTATTGCCATATTTAAATTTGGACGAGGCACAAGTTTTTCGCTTTCTAGAAAACTATGCTCCAGAAGATGTTTATATTCTAATTGAAGATACAGTTTCGGATGTTTTGCAATACCGAAATGGAGGACTATTATCCTTCGGGATTATAGGTACTATTTGGTCAGCATCCAATGGGATGAATGCAATTGTTAAGTCATTAAATAGATCTTATAATCTAGATGAAACGAGACCTTTTTTTATTGTGAGAGGTTTATCGATTGTCTTCACATTACTTTTAATATTTTTATTGGTTATTGCACTTGTTCTACCAGTTTTTGGTCAGCAAATCGGAACTATTCTATTTTCTTATTTCGGTTTTGAAGAGAGTTTTATAAAGCTATGGAATAATATTAGATGGACAATAAGTCCGATTATTATGTTTTTAATATTAGCTGCTCTTTACTGGATTGTACCAAATAAAAAATTATTTTTAAGAAGCGTTTTTCCAGGAGCAGCCTTTGCAACTTTTGGATGGATCGTTGTTTCGTTAGCATTCTCCTATTATGTTAGTAACTTCGGAAATTATTCTTCTACGTATGGAAGCATTGGGGGAATCATCGTTATGATGCTTTGGCTATATATTTCCGGAATAATGCTCCTTGTAGGTGGGCAAGTGAATGCGGTGATGCAAGAGAGAAAAATTGCACTGGAACAAAAAGAAGCAGAGGGGCAGCATTAGCCCTTCTGTTTTTTTATTTTTCAAGAACTTCTTTATACATAAAAATATATTAACTTTCGTAACGGAAAATCATTTTGTTCATAAAATAAAGAAAAAGTAAAAAGGGGCACAATTATTGATTATCTCTCTTAGAACTGCAAAAGCACTATTAGAAGCTGCAGAAAAACAAGCAATGGCGATGGGCATTACAGAGGATATAGCAATTGTTGACGAAGGAGGAAATTTGATAGCCTTCCATCGAATGGATAATGCTAAAATCGCCGGGATCGATATAGCAGTTAATAAAGCTTGGACCAGTGTTGCTTTGCAAGTACCAACAGCTAATCTCGTTAGTGCAGCACTTCCTGGAGGGCCATCCTTTGGAATTAATACAACAAACCAAGGGAGAATTGTCATATTGGGTGGAGGAATTCCGCTTATATACAATAAAAGAATAGTTGGGGGTATAGGAGTAAGTGGAGCAACAAGCGCACAAGACATTGAAGTAGCAACTGCAGCAGTTCGTTTATTTGAAAGCATGACATTTACTCGAACAAATACAAATGATCAATAATTTTGTCTTAATATAGGAATGTAAAGAGGCTATGTACAATGGTATACCCACTATACATAGTCTCTTTACATTTTTGTTATTGTTTGCTGTCTGTTTGGCCAAGCAATAGGTGGTGCAACTTTTTTATTTCCCCAGCAGTGCCATTAAACCTTTAAAAATTAGGAAAAGAGAGAAAATAATAATTGCTAAAATACCTATTAAGTTAATTATTTGCTCTAAACCTGCTAAGAAAGTACCTTCTAAGGGAACCTTTAACAATGCAAAACCAGCTAATATACTAGCTAACATTAAAAGAATTAATCGATCCATTCTATTTCGCCTCCTCTTTAGTACATTATATGTACAAGGGAAAGGTAAGTTGAACCAATTGCGATTCACGAGGGTAATTCGAATACAATACCGTTTTGAGTGAAGACAATAACTCCCTTGTTCGACTACGGAGGCTTTTGTTCAAGAACAAATCAAAAGGACTATAAGAAGTCCTTTTTGAGTTCTACGATTATTTAGGAGTGTTTTTTTTAATGTTTCTATTTAACATTCTTAAACCATTTAAGATTACTAGAATAGTGCTTCCTTCATGACCGATAACTCCAAGTGGAAGATCAACTGCTTGTAGAAAGTTTGAGATAATTAAAACGCCTATAACCGAAATAGAAAAGACGATGTTTTGTTTTACAATTCTTTGCATTTTTCGAGACATTTTAACTGCATATGCGATTTTCGATAAGTCATTTTTCATTAACACTACATCAGCAGTTTCAAGTGCTACATCTGTTCCTTCACCCATAGCAAATCCAGTTGTTGCAGTCGCTAGTGCTGGAGCATCATTAATGCCATCCCCAACCATTCCAACGAATTTGTACTCTTTCAATAATGCTTTCATATGTTCTACTTTCGTTTCAGGTAGACATTCAGCGATATATTGATCGATTCCTGCTTCTTTAGCAATCACTTTCGCTGTTTTTTCATTGTCTCCTGTTAGCATCACTGTTTTTATTCCTAGTGACTGAAGTAACTTTATGGCTTCTTTTGCTTCTTCCCGTACTGTATCTTTCAAAGCGGCAGCAGCTGCAATTCCTTGTTGATCTCGCATGAAGATGACAGTCTTTCCTTCATCAGCTAATGTAGCTGCGATACCATTTTGGAAAGCAAATGCATCCTTTTTGTTCACAAATTCAGGTTTTCCCACAATGATTGTTTGACCGTCAATAGTTGCTTCTAACCCAAATCCAGGTTTATCCTCAATATGAATAAGGGGAAGTTGACCAATTCCTTCTGATTTGGCATAGGAAGTTATTGCTTGTGCAAGTGGGTGATTCGACTGCGTTTCAATAGTTGCCAGTAATGTTAGAGTTGCTATCCGATCTAAATCTTCTCGAACAAAAAAGTCTGTTACAACTGGTTTGCCCTGCGTTAATGTACCTGTTTTATCTAAAGCAATTGCTTTCATTTCACTGACATTTTCTAAGTGGACTCCACCTTTAAATAATATCCCACTTTTGGCTCCATTTGAAATAGCTGCAAGTGTTGCAGGCATAATAGAAGCTACAAGAGCACAAGGTGATGCTACTACCAATAAAACCATCGCTCTATACAATGTGGTCGTCCAGTCCCAACCAAGCAAGTAATGTGGAAGAAACATCATAACTGCCACGCCAAGCAATACGAATTTTACATAAGTACCTTCAAATTTCTCAATAAATTGTTGTGCGGGAGATTTTTCATCTTGGGCAGATTGAACAAGTTGGATAATCTTTTGGAAAAGTGAATCCTCATTTGCTTTTGTCATCTCCATAGTAATAGCGCCACTAATATTCACGGTACCCGCATATAGTTCATCATTTGTTTTTTTGGAAACAGGAATAGACTCACCGCTAATTGCAGCTTCATCTACTGCAGTAAAACCATTTACAATGATTCCGTCTGCAGGTATTCTTTCTCCAGGTTTGACAACCAATTGATCTCCGACTACAAGTTCGTTTACGGAGACACGGATTGTAGAGCCATCACTGTTTAGTTTCCAGGCTTCTTCCGGTTGTAATTTCATGAGGGAAGAAATTTCTTTTTTACTTTTGTTCATTGTATAGGTTTCAAGTGCACCACTAACAGCAAAGATAAAAATTAATATAGCACCTTCCGTCCAATAACCAATAATAGCAGAACCAATCGCTGCTAAAATCATCAGCATTTCCACATTCAATTCTTTATCTTCAATGGTTGCTTCTATTCCTTCTTTTGCTTTAGCGAAGCCTCCAATGACAAATGCTAACAAATAAAATACGATAGAAGCTGTCTCTTGGCCAGCATTACTTAGCAACCAAGCACCGAGAATTAATACTCCAGAGAAGAGAGCGGCAATTAGCTCCATATGGGGAAATAGGGATTTTAAAAATGATGGATTCTCATTTGTTTCCTTTATAGTAGACATGTAAATACCTCCTTGATAATGAATTTCACTATTAATAAGCTTATAAAATGACGAAAATGGATTCCCAGTTGGAAATCCATTTTATATTCATTACTACTTTATAATTATTATAATTTAGAAGTTATTTAATGTCAATCGATACGTTTAGTTGAATACAGGTTCTTTGTATGCAGATAGTTTTTCTAACGAAGACTTATCTACATCCGCATGTAAACTATTGCCGTGTGAGTCCATTGTTACGACAGCTGTGAAGTTTTCCACTCGTAAATGCCACATTGCTTCCGGAATGCCGAATTCCATTAGGTCAACGCCTTCGACGCCTTTAATACAGTCTGCATAGTATTGAGCTGCTCCGCCAATCGCATTTAAATATACTCCACCATGTTCGGATAGTGCAGCAAGTGTTTTAGGTCCCATACCACCTTTACCAATTACCGCACGAATACCAAATTTTTTCATAATATCGCCTTGGTATGGTTCTTCTCGAATAGAAGTAGTTGGTCCCGCAGCACGTACATGCCAATTACCTTCATCGTCTTTCTGCATTACTGGACCACAGTGATAAATGATCTGTCCGTTTAAATCTACTGGAGCATCATGACTCATTAAGTGATGATGGATTGCGTCACGACCTGTATACATACGACCAGTGATTGATACAACATCTCCTACTTGTAGGGAGCGTATTTGTTCTTCCGAAATTGGAGCCTGAAGTTCCACCACTTTTTTAGGGGCTTCTTCAGTAGCTTCTTCCTTAAATTCAATTTTCTCTCCATCTTGGTAATGCCAATCTATGATTTCACCTGTAGTTGGGTGAATGTTAATTGCCATTCGACGGTATGCCCAACAGTTGTAAGCAACAGATACATAGAAGCTTGCTGGAATACGGTGCATCACACCAATTTTACAGCCTAGCAGAGTAGCTTCTCCACCGAATCCCATAGTTCCTATACCCAATGTATTTGCTTTTTCAACAATATACTCTTCTAATTTTGCTAGATCTGGATTAGGATTTGTATCTTCTACATGACGGAATAATTGTTCTTTTGCAAGGTCATAACCTGAGGAACGATCTCCACCAATGCCTACTCCAATAAAGCCTGCAGAACATCCTTGCCCTTGTGCTTGATAAACAGAATGTAAAATACATTTACGAATTCCGTCTAAATCACGTCCAGCTCGGCCCAAGCCTTCTAGTTCTGTAGGAAGGCTATACTGAATGTTTTTGTTTTCACAGCCGCCACCTTTTAGGATTAGCTTCATTTCAATATAATCTTTTTCCCATTGCTCAAATTTCATTACTGGTACACCTTCGCCAAGGTTGTCGCCGCTGTTTTTCCCTGTTAATGAATCAACGGAGTTAGGACGAAGCTTTGCATCTTTAGTAGCGCTCACGATAGCACGCTTAATCGCTGCTTTAATTTCTAGTTGGTTAACTCCAACAGGTGTTTTAATTTTGAATGTAGGTAACCCAGTATCTTGGCAAATAGGGGATACGTTGTCATCCGCCATCTGAATATTATTTGTAATGGTGTCTAAACTCATCGCCGCTCGTGTACCAGCATTTTCAGCTGCTTTCGCTTTTTTAATTGCTCGACGGACGTCTTTTGGTAAATTTGTCGATGTTTCGGTTACTAAGTCATAAATACTTTTTTCTAATTGCTCCAATTGCATGGGACAAACGCTCCTTCTATGTATATGTATCTTAAACATTACAAGTATACTATTTAATCACTTCGAAAAAAAGAGAGGATTCATGTAAGTTTTATGTAGAGCCTTAACGTATCTTCATATGTAATTATCCAATAGATTGATTGGAGCGTAGGGAAGGAAGCGGCTCTGCCCCGCCCGCTGAATGAGTGTTGATCAGTTTGCGGACGATTTACTAATCTGGTTCTTTAAATTGACAAAAGGTATCGTGAGGAGGCCTCTCGATACCTTTTGTCGACAATCTGAGCGTTCGCAATGTGATGCATTCCGAACTTCTTTGACATGCGTTTTAATCGTTTGAACTTTTAAATTGTTCCATTTTCAACTCTAAGTCATCCATCATTTGAATAAGTCGATCTATATCTTCCAGTTCAGTCGTTTCAGGTTCAATTGAATCTAATACCTCTAAAAACATTTGCAGACGATCTTTTAAATAAGATACTTGTTGTTCTGGATTTGAAATTTGTTTACCCACAGAATAACACCTCACTTTATGATTTAAGAATAAATGAAAATAGGTATAAAAGATAGGTCCAAAGAGTTATTTTAATAATTATTGTATTTAGAATATTTACTCTTTTATCGTTATGTGTTAAAGTTTCTTTAAGGCATACATAGAAGGGAGGCCGTAGTGAATAGTCGAAAACCATTCAATCGAGAGAAGGAGGGGGTTCAGACATTTCACCGGCATAGACGCCGCAAATGCAGTTATGAATATACAAGTGAATAATAGTTATATGTAAAAGGCTCAGTCAGATCTCACGTAGATATCGACTGGGTCTTTTGTTGATGTCAGCTTTCGATAGCTTACCCAATTTTTAAGAAAAATATATATAATGTGATCGATTTGTCTGCTACACTACTGTTTAGAACAACTTAGAATATATAAAAAGAGGTAGCATATGCAGCAATTTACAGCAGTTGAACGTAAGAGATTTTGGATACTTGTCACGATTGTATCTATATCAGGTTTTTCACAAGGGATGTTATTGCCACTCATCTCCGTAATATTTGAGCAAGACGGGGTAAGTGCGACTTTAAATGGATTAAGTGCAACAGGTCTTTATATAGGTACATTATTAATATCTCCATTTATCGAGCCTCCACTTCGTAAGTTTGGGTACAAGCCCATTATTGTTATAGGTGGGCTACTCGTAATTGTCTCACTAATGCTTTTTCCGTTATGGAAGAGTGTTGCATTTTGGTTTGTATTGCGATTGTTGATAGGGATTGGAGATCATGCCCTTCATTTCTCCACACAGACTTGGATTACTAGCTTCTCCCCACAACATCGATTAGGAAGAAATATAGCGATATACGGTCTTTCATTTGGTGTGGGTTTTGCAGTAGGACCTTTGTTTGTCCAACTTGTAGAAATCTTTGAAGGGCTGCCGTTTATCGTATCTAGTCTTCTCTGTTTAGGAGCCTGGTTGCTAGTCTTTTTTGTTAAAAATGAAAAACCAGAAATTCATACTAGCTCATCAGCTCACACAGGAACATGGAAACGATTTGGAGCAGCGTTCGCAGTTGCTTGGGTAGCATTTATTCCTCCGTTTTGTTATGGATTCTTGGAATCTTCTTTAAACGCCATTTATCCGGTTTATGCACTTCGAAATGCTATAGAAGTTACAAGCTTGTCGTACATACTAGCAGCATTTTCTATTGGAGGAGTTGTCTCTCAACTGCCACTTGGCGTATTAAGTGACAAAATAGGAAGACGAAAAGTGTTAATCATAATGCTTGGCCTTGGCGCAATTACATTTGGAATTGCCAGTCTTTTTGAAACTTCTACCATGATAATAGCCATATTATTTTTTATAGCTGGAATGTTTGTAGGGTCGACATTCTCATTGGGGATTTCTTATATGGCTGACTTAACACCGAAAGAACTGCTTCCTACAGGTAATTTAATTTGTGGTATTTTCTTTAGTCTTGGAAGTCTCTCTGGTCCCTTTTTAGGCGGTCTTTTTATTCAGCTATTTGAAGGTATTAGCTTTTTAGTATTAGTTGCCTTACTACTTGGCATTTTATCGTTTATTATCTTTGTATCGAATCCTCAAAAGAAAAGTTTTGTTTGAAGGAGTGTGAGGTGAAATATGAATAATAGAGTGAAAGAAACCTACAATCAGCTTGCGGATGATTATGAACATAACGTGGATACTAATAGTCCATTCAACACGCAATATGAACGACCTGCGATGATGAACCTTTTGCCATCCGATTTAAGAAATAATAAAGTTCTGGATGCAGGATGTGCGGCTGGGTGGTATACAAAACAATTGATCCATTTAGGAGCAGTTGTAACCGCCACCGATATTAGTCCTAAAATGGTAGAGGCTACTAAAAGAAGAGTTGGGGAAGCTGCAAGTGTTTTTTGTATAGACTTGGGAGAAAAGCTTCCTTTTGAAGATGAAACATTTGATTGGATTATTAGCTCTTTAGTGCTTCATTATATAAAGGACTGGAGCAGCACTTTTAAGGAGTTTCAGAGAATATTAAATCCCGGTGGAAAACTGTTATTTTCCGTCCACCATCCCTTTATGGATTTTAAATTATCCGAGAATGGAGATTATTTTTCAAATGAATTCATTATCGATCAATGGGAAAGAGAAGGGAAAATGATTGAAGTTCCGTTCTACCGTCGTCCACTGCAGATGATACTAAATGATACACTTGTGCATTTTTTTATTGAGCAGATAATTGAACCCCAACCTACAGAAGAATTTAAAATGAATGAACCTGAAAAATATGAACGTCTAATGAAAAATCCACATTTTATGATTGTAAAAGCGATTAAAAAAGGAAACACTCGGGATTAAATCACCAAGTGTTTCCTTTTTCATTGTTTATTGTAGTTCCAACCGCCATCTCCATTATAAATCATTAGCTTGGACATACCGCCATCAATTGTAATATTTTCTCCGTTGATAAAATCGTTTTTGGGATCGCATAAGAAAATAGCCGCTCTTGCTATATCAAGTGGATTTCCTATTCGATGAGATGGATGTTGAAGTAAATCTTCATCAGAAGCATTATAGATTTCATTTGATTCATGATATGCACTAGTTTCAATCCATCCAGGGCTGATTGCGTTCACACGTACCTTTCCTGCTAAGCTAATTGAAAGAGCATGAGTTAGTGCTGATATACCTCCTTTTGCGGAACTATAGCTCTCCGTGTCCGCCTGGGACATAAATGCTCGAGTGGACGACATATTGACGATAGCAGCATGATTGCTAAAATGAGTCAGAAATAGCTTCGTCAACATATAAGGCGCTGTTATTCCTACATTTAATACTTCAGTAAAATCCTCATAACTGCAATCGCTTATAATTCCATTATTGCTAAAACACGCATTATTAAGCAAGAAATCAATTGAGCCATATTTTTGAATAACTTGATTGGCAAACTTCTCAATATCTTCTTTTTTAGCTAAATCCCCAGCTATAAATAAATGATTGCCAGATAAGTTGGTAAGCACTTTCTGACCTGCGGTTTCGTCTTTATCAATAAAAGCAATAGAGCATCCAAGCTTTGAAAACTCTTCTACAAGACATCTGCCAATCCCCTTGGCTCCGCCCGTTATGACACATACTTTTCCTTGGAACATATCATCACCCATTTCTTTTATATACTCCATTTTAGCTATAAAACCTATGCTAATTCAAAGAGTATGATTTGAAAAAGGAAAATTTTGAGAAAAATGAAACTAATTTTCAATTTAAAACGTATGATATAAAAGTACTCTTAGAAACGATTATGATAGGGGGATTTCATATGCGTACTAATTGGTCAAATTACGCTTGGAAATTATGTTGGGTTGTTGGTTTAATTGCTTTGACATTATTAAGTTCCTTTTTACGGCAAAGAATTCGAGATAATAGCGCAATAACGTTCGACATGCTTCCTTTTTTTTGGTTCAATGCAACTATATTTTTAATATTTGGCTTATATATATCACTACTATTTATCAAAACTTGGGCAGTTAATATAAATTGGCCATTATTATTATGTGTAAGTTTACCAAGTTTGCTTATTGCATTTTATAGCCCAGTTATATTCACTATTGTAAAATATACAACTCCTGATTTATCTAATTTTACTGTTCCTATTCCTTTTTGGTTACACCGGATAAATGAACTAGGTATTCCAGCAATTGTCGCAGGGTTATCCATAATGATTGGAATGTTTGAAAATAGGAATACTAATAAAAGCAATTAATAAATGACACGAGGTAAGTTTAATGGAATTATTCATTGAAAAAGTGAACAGAAAGAAAAGTTCTAAGCCCATTTTGTTTACGAGATTTTTTATACTCTTGGCAATGGTTATCTTTTTAATAATGGCAATAGTTAACGACTTGGATATTTCTATACTAAGCTTTGTCTTTGTTATGGGAGGCATTGGCTCTACAGTAGACGGTATTGAAAGTTATTATCACAAAGCTAAAAGAAAGGTTGTACTTACGGAAATAGGATTAGGTATTGTATATTTTGTTATTTCATTTATTCTATTTTTCTAATACCGCAGTGTCGAAGGGTGAATAACTATGAGAAAAATAAGTGTAATAATAGGAGCTACTAGTAGCCTTGTTTTGTTCTTCTATATAATGTATTTTTTAATGATAAATGATACAATGTCTACTGTTTCCTTTCTTCCAGTAATAATAGGAATGGGAGGGTTTGCTTCGTTTATAAGCGGGCTTATAGAGCTAAAAAAAATAAGTGTGGAAGAAAAGAGTGGAACGACGAACAGGAGGTAACAATTGATAAAAATTAGTGCCAAATCGATACATTCAGAACTAAGGCAGCTTCTGTCTTTTGCGACTTCTGTGGATAAGATTAATCAAGAATATGAAAAATACGTGTCTTCAAATGAACGAAATTTATATGGGCTTGAGTTAAAAGAAAGTATAATTGGTTGTATTGGGATTGAAATTATAAGCTCAAATACTATTGAAATAAAACACATCGCTGTATCACCTAGTGAAAGAGGAAAGGGAATAGGGAGCCAAATGATTAATTTTATTTGTGCTCACTATTCTTCTTGTTCTATTCATGCCGAAACCGATAGGGATGCAGTTGAATTTTATCGAAAGTGTGGATTTGAGATTACGAGTTTAGGAGAAAAATATCCAGGCGTTGAACGTTTTATGTGTGAGTTTACTAATGATAAAAGAGTAGCTAACGACTAAATTTAGTTGGATATTTGGCTTATCGTTAAAGTAATTATTCTGCTTGGTTTGAAAGATAGATACGGAAATTTTTTCTGAGCTATGGAGGTGAATAGATGGGAGACTTTAGAATAAGTAAAATAGAAAATTTAGTTATAAGCGAATTATCCCATCTCGTAGAAGAGAGTAAAACGGATGGATTCCGTTTTCTTGAAAGACTAGTTAATGATTATAATGAGGGAACTAATACTTTTAGTGAGCATGGTGAATCTCTTTATGGAGTTTATAATGAGAATAATTCCTTAATAGCGGTAGGCGGTCTTAATAATGACCCTCTTTCTAATGATACACAAGTTGGAAGAATGAGAAGATTTTATGTAGGAAAAGAATATAGAAGAAAAGCTATAGGGACATTATTATTAAGACAGATTATATACGAGGCGAAGAATTATTATAGAGTTCTTGTATTAAACACTGATACAAAACAAGCAGCAAATTTTTATCAAGCATATGGTTTTGAAGAAAGTGAAGCATATCCTGGTTCCACACATTTATTAAATTTAGGTTATGAAAAATAACAGACTGTAGACAAACTCGAATTTATTTTTATATAGGATAGATCGAGTCTTTATTTTGGATCCGTTAATTTTCGTTTCAGGCGGACGCGTTCCGCCGGCATGGCTTCAGCCGCTTCCCTCGCTCGCTCAGTCCAGGGTCTTCAGCTCATGCACCTGCGCTTCGCTTTCGGTGCAGAAAACATTTGCTATTCCGGCTGGAGTCGCCGCCTTCCACTCCAATCAAATATTATTCGCTTTTCTAGTAGAAAACCTCATGCCATTAAATAGTGCAAATATTTATAACTTAAATTTTTTCAATTAGTATTTAAAGAAAATCGTTGGAAAAGGCAACACTACCGTGGAAAGGGAGCCGTTTCAACGATTTTCTTATTTATTGTTTATGGCTTCAAGACAAACTTAATACTTTCTTCTTCAAAATCGTGGAATGTTTTGTATGCATCGCTTGCTTTTTCTAGAGGAACTCTATGTGTAATAATTTCGCGTGGATCAATCTCGCCGTTCGCTATCATTTCATATAGCATAGGCATATAGTGAATAACCGGGGCTTGTCCCATTTTTAAAGTTACGTTTCGTTCAAAAATATTACCTAGTGGGAACATATTATAAAGAGATCCATAAACGCCAGTTAATTGGATAGTTCCAAACTTTCTTACTGAATTTAAGCCAATATCAATAGCGCTCAGAGTTCCACCCTGAAGCTTAAGCTTTTGTTCTACTTTTTCTATCATGGACATTTTCCCATCCATACCGACACAGTCTATAACAACATCTACTCCACCATTTGTAATTTCCTTAATGTGGCTTCCCATGTCATCAAAATCATCAAAATTATATGCTTCCACATTGTTCATTTTGATCGCATGGTTTAAACGATAAGGTACATGGTCAACAGCAATAACTCGCTTTGCACCTTTCATCCAGGCAAATTTCTGTACCATCAGTCCGATTGGTCCAGAACCAAGTACTGCAACAGTATCGCCTGCTTTCATTCCAGAATTTTCAATGCTCCAATAAGCTGTAGGAAGAACGTCCGAAATAAATAATAAGGATTCATCTTCTAATTCGCAGGATTCTGGAATCTTAAAAGGCATGTAATTACCATAGGGCACTCTTAAAAATTCTGCTTGTCCACCAGGATAATTACCATAGCGTTCGGTAAAGCCAAAATAAGCACCTGAATCTATAGCTGGATTTTCATTTGAATTGTCACATTGACTTTCCATTTCATTTTGACAATAGAAACATTCCCCACAGGAAATGTTAAAAGGAATAACAACTCTGTCACCTTTTTTAACTTTTGTAACATCAGGTCCTACTTCTTCTACAATTCCCATAGGTTCATGGCCAATCACATAGTCCTTACGTGTAGGCGTAGCACCTCTATAAATATGCAAATCAGAACCGCAAATGGCAGTAGTCGTAATACGTACGATAATGTCATCGCTCTTTTCAATTATTGGATCGGGTACTTCCTTTACCTTAATATCCTTTGCTCCTTGGAAAGTGACTGCTTTCAAAAAATCTCCTCCTTTAAAAGTGTCTCATTAATAGTAATAACCCAATTTGAAAAAACAAAACCAATAATTAAGAAGATGCTAAAAAGCCAGAGAATCTTAAACAGATTCTCTGGCTTATTTTTAGTTCTTTAATTCTAGTAGAGTTACTGCCTCAACATGTGAAGTTTGAGGAAACATATCTACTGGCTGAATATATTTCACATCGTAAAGATTTGTCAGCTGCTGAAGATCTTTTGCAAGAGTGGAAGGATTACATGAAGTGTATACAAAACGTTTTGGTTTGATAGCTAAAACGGTTTTGATAAATTCATCCTCAAGACCTGTGCGTGGTGGATCGACGGTTAAAACATCTGGAACAAAACCTTCGTTTTTCCATTTTGTTAGCCATTGTTTCGCAGTTCCGTGAACATACTTTGTATTAGTGAAGCCATTCCGTTTAGCATTCTTTTTAGCATCTTGAATAGATTCTTCTATTATATCCATTCCACGAACTTCCTTCGCATTTTTTGCAAGCCAAAGTCCGATTGTTCCAACGCCACAATAGGCATCTACTACTGTTTCATTTCCCGTAAGAGCAGCCGCTTTTTCTATTTCAGTGTATAAATTTTCAGTTTGCTCCGGATTTAGTTGGAAGAATGCTCTAGCTGATAAATCAAAAGCCAATTCTCCAAGTTTTTCATGAATCGTTTCTTTTCCAAATAAATTGAATGTTGTATCACCAAAAACAAGTGATGTTTTTTCTGCATTAATGTTTTGACTAATGGACACAATATTAGAATCAATTCCACGAATTAGTTGAACAAGTTCCTCTTTATGAGGCATTTTCTTTTTAGTAGTAACAAGTGTTACTTGGATTTGCCCTGTTTTTACACCTGTACGAACAACAATCGTACGAACTATTCCATTTGGATTCTTTTCATCGTATATAGGAATGTTCAGTTTATGCAGGAAGCCTTTAATTTCATTTGTGATATGTGTAGTCACTGGGTGTTGCATAATACATTCATTGATATCAATTAATTTGTTTGAGCTTTCGGCATATAATCCAGCGATAACTTTATTTCCTACGCTTCTTACCTGAAACTGACTCTTATTTCGATAATTCAACGGGTTATCCATGCCAATAGTTTGTTTTACATCAATAGTTGGTGCTAAGTCTTTGACATAACGTTCTAGTGCTTGGATAACAAGATCTCTTTTTTCGATTAGCTGTCTCCCATAACTCATATGCTGAAGCTGACAACCACCGCATGCTTCATAAACTGGACATTGTGGAACTACACGATCAGGGGAAGCCTGACGGATTTTTTTGATTTTTGCTTCTGCATATTTTGCCTTAGCTTCTGTCACTTGAGCTGTTATTACTTCGCCAGGTAAAGCACCTTTAACAAAAATAACATTTCGTTTGAAAAAACCTACACCTTCGCCGTTTATTCCAAGTCTTTTTATCGTTAGAGGAAATTCTTGTCCTACTTGTATTACTGTTTGTTCTGTCATTCCTTCACGTCCTTTATCCGCTTTAACTAGCAGTAAAATCCCCACTTCATCACTCCGGTGGGGATTAACTAAAAGTAAAAGTCCGATTGTTTCAACTAACATTCCATTACTGTGAATGAAGTTTCACTTTATAATCTTGCTTCTATTATAAAGGACAATTTTAAGGTTGCAAATCAATCGGAATATCCAGATTATTCATATTTAATTCGTCTATTGTTCCAAATGTATATCCCATTTTTCTTGCTTCTTGAATGAACATAGGAAGACCTTCTGCATTATCAGGTGAAACAGTGTGCATTAGAATGATTGCACCAGGATGAATTTGAGACATTAATTGATCGTAAGCGTATTTACCGCCCTTCTTCACATCCTTATGCCAATCGATAAAAGCAATGGACCAAAATATATGCTGATGGCCAATTTCGTTTGCAGCTTGTAATACTTGTTCATTAAAGATTCCTTCTGGAGGGCGAGTAACGGTAGTTCTTTTTAGGGTGGTTAGCTCGCTTAATCGTTGGTCAAACTTTTGCAATTCTTTCTTAACACCTTCTTTTGAAAGCTTAGCTAAATTCGGATGACCATAAGAATGGTTTCCAATTTGATGGCCTTCTTCAATCATTCGTTTAACTAGTGGGGTAGCACTTTCTAGATAATGTCCTGTAAGAAAGAATGTCGCTTTAATATTTTCTTTTTTTAGCGTATCTAAGATACTTTCTGTATATCCGTTTTCATAGCCATTATCGAAAGTGAAATAGAGAACTTTTTTATCTGATGGACCTTTGTAAATAGCCCCATTTCTTTCAAGCATTGCATCTAATTCTGAACCTGCTTCTGCTGGAATTTCGTTTGTCGCTTTCTTCAATCCCCAATGTATTTCTTTGGATTGCGCAGAGAAGGGTTGATAGAAGAGCCCCATACTGATGACAAATGCAGCTAATACTATTCCAAATACATGGTATTTCCACATGAAAAACACAACCTCCTTTTTTAAGTAGGTTGCGCTAGTGGTTTTTATTTATTCATGGATAAATATCTGTTAGTGCTTTACTCAGATTTGGAAAATCAAAAACAAATCCATTTTCTATTAAGACTTCCGGTAAGACATGTTGACCTTCCAAAACAAGTTGGCTTTTTTCACCAAGGGCAAGTTTTAACGCAAAAGAAGGTACTGGGAAGTAATAGGGTCTATTTAATACGCTCGCTAATATTTTGCCAAACTCATTCATTCTTTTTGCATCCGGTGCTGCGACATTAAAAGGGCCATGTATGTTATTTTCTATAGCAAACAGTAGAGCTTTTGCAACATCTCTGACATGAACCCACGACATCCAATTTTTACCCAAGCCGATAGGTCCTCCAACAAATAGTTTATACGGAAGAGCCATCAGTGGAAGTGCGCCTTCACTTTTCCCTAGGATGATTCCAAATCTTCCATAAGCAACTCTAATTCCTAGTTGTTCAGCTGTTTGTGCTTTAACTTCCCAGTCTTGAACTGTTTTCGCTAAAAAGTCTGTTCCAACTACGAGTGAGTTTTCGGTATATGTTATATCTTCCGAGGCAGGATAAATGCCAATTGCACTAGCATTTACAAGAACTTTTGGTTTATGCTCTAATGCATGTAGTATTCGAATAACTTCATCTGTTGCTTGCATTCGACTTTCGTAGATTTTCTTTTTTTGTTCAACGGCCCATCTTCCATTATTTATGGACTCACCAGCAAGATTTACGATTGCATCAATTCCTTCCAGCTTTTTTTCAGGTAAGGAATTGCCTGATAACCATTTTACAAATGAAACATTATTTATGTCTTTGTTGAGTGAACGAGTTAAAATAAATACCTCATGTCCCTTTTGAACGAGTAGGTTAGTTAGTTCACTACCTACAAATCCAGTACCTCCAGTAATAGCTATTTTCATATTCAGCCCTCCTTTATGGAATATCTTAACATTCTCCAGAGTTATCACCTATTAAAATATACGGTATAATAGTAGGGATGAATGGAGAGGTTTACTAAATGCCGATTATTACAAAGATAGGTCGTCAAAAAAATAATAAAGAACGATATAATTTATATTTGGATGAAAAATATGCTTTTAGTGTAGATGAAGCTGTTTTGATTAAGTATCAGCTTACAAAAGGGAAAGTGATAGAAGCTTTTACAATCGATGAAATCGTTTTTGATGATGAAGTAAGAAAGGCTTATAATAAAGCAATCAACTTTTTGAGTTATCGTATGAGAAGTGAGCATGAGGTAAAGAAAAAATTATTAACGAGTGATTTTGGAGAAGCAGTAGTGTTAGAAGCAATTCGAAAGCTATACGAGCATGGCTTTTTAAATGATGAGAGTTTTACGAAAGCATTAGTCGCGACTCAAAAGAAAAACAGTAAAAAGGGTCCTTCAGCTATACGCCAAGAATTAAAGAAAAAAGGAATTGAAAAAGAATTACAAGAAGAGGTTTTAGCAACTTATACAGAAGACGAACAATTGAAAATTGCTCGAACACTGACCGAAAAAATAATTAACCAAAATTCCGATAAAACACCAAGGCAAATTAAACAAAAGGTGCAAGAGGCATTACAACGAAAAGGCTACAACTTCTCGATTATTTCCCAAGCAATAGAATCTTTTGAACTCGAAAAAGAACAGGAAGAATGGGAAGATATTATTTCAACTCAGGGTGACAAAGTTTGGAGAAAATATGTATCGAAATATACGGGATATGATTTGAGGAACAGGGTAAAACAAGCACTATACTTAAAAGGATTTCCCGGAGAGCAAATCGATTTATTTATAGAGAAAAAGGAGCTGGAACAACAGGATGATTGAGAAAAAATATAGTGATATGACAGAACAAGAATTACGAACTGAAATCGCTAGACTGAAAGAGAAAGCAAGAAAAGCAGAACAATTAGGTATTGTAAATGAATATGCAGTATATGAAAGAAAAGCTACAATGGCTCAAGCGTTTCTAACTGATCCAGCTTCTATTAAACCAGGTGAAATGTACCGTATCTCAAGTGATCCAGGAATATTTTTTCAAGTGGAGTATCTTAAAGGAAGATTTGCCTGGGGATACAGATTAGGTGGAGACAAGTATGAAGAAGCATTACCAATTTCGTTATTATTGCCTCTAAAGGAAGGAAAATAAGATGCAGGATAAAATAGATACTTTAACACAACAGCTAATTGAAAAAAACGATAAACTTTCTGCTGCAAAGGCAAGAGCATGGATTGAACTGCTTTGGTCAGATTTTGAATCATCTTATGCGAAAGCAGGATATGATTACAAAGGTGCAGCAGTCACTGAAATGGTCATCAAAAAATGGATAGAAGGTTATGGTGACCAATTGCATGAATTTGCTAGCTCGAATGAAAAGTATAAGCATCTTTTGGAAGTAGATGATTTCTTAAATTAAAGGCTCTGTTATTTATTACGGAAAGTTTTTAAATTGAGAATACAAAAAACACTGATTCTTACAATGAGTCAAACAAAGCCAAAATAAAAAAAGCTAGGAAATTAATTTCCTAGCGTTTCTATTTTATTTCATCAATTGGCATAAAGTCTAATTTTTTTCGAAGTTTATCTTCACTAAATATCCAACCCGTATAAGAATTGACGATCTCAAGATCTTCATTCAAATGTGCTACTGCCACAAATGGATAATAGTCATTACTACGATATCTCAAATCAATCAGGCGTACTTCGTGTAATTGATCAAACTTCGTGATTTCCCAACGATAGATTGGTGAAAAAGAAAGAAAAGCGCTTAAGTTTTTATCTTTTAAGGCTGCCTTTACCAATTGGGAGTCAGGTATGGGAACTCGTTCGAATTTATCGTAAATAGTAATGGAGCGTCCATATGCTCGTCCAACATAATGGTGTGTTTTGGAGAGAGCAGCTACACGCCACTGGAAGAAGCGCATGGTTGGAGCGGTTATTATTTGATCGGCATCCGGAATGGTATGTTTGACTGCATTTTTAACCGCTGCTTGTACTGCAAATCGTAAAATATAATAACAAACGATTACTGCGTACATAATAAGAAAGGTTGGAACTGGATTAGCACCAAACATCCATAGTAGCAAGCCTAGTACATGTAAGCCAAAAATTATCGGATCGAAAGTATTTATAACACCCAGTGCTACCCATTTCCTTGAAAAAGGCCGGATTGCCTGTGTACCATAGGAATTAAAAATGTCTACAAACACATGTAGAAAAACAGCTAAAAATGTCCACAGCCAAAGGTGCAAGAAATTTGCTTCTTGTATAATCAACCAAAGTACGGATGAAATTAGTAAAGGCCATAAAATGACTGCTGGTATGGAATGAGTAATCCCACGGTGATGTCTTATATATACCGCATTATTGCGTAATTTTAACACTGTATCAATATCTGGTGCTTGGGAACCTATAATAGTTCCAGCAATCACAGCAGTAGTAGTAAGGGAACTACTAGCAACTACGGGGTCGGCAAGTGCTAAGCCTCCGAGAGCTATACCCATTACAATATGTGTACCTGTATCCACTTAACCATCTCCTTTTTGGACAACAAGTTGAATTAATCATAAAATAAAATCGAATAAATAACAAAGCTCACACTAACATATACCCGATTATAAATGACAATAATCGCAAGGAAGGAATTTACATTGAACGAATTATACAAAAAACAAGTACGAAATGCATTAGTTTCTTGGTTTGAGGTAGAAAAACGGGACTTACCTTGGCGTAAAACAAAAGACCCTTATAAAATATGGGTTTCAGAAGTTATGCTACAGCAAACAAAAGTGGATACCGTTATTCCTTATTATGAAAGATTTATTGCAAAATATCCTTCACTGGAGTCATTAGCGAACGCAGATGAAGAAGAATTATTAAAGGAATGGGAAGGTTTGGGGTATTATTCCAGAGCCCGTAACTTACAGGCTGGAGTAAAAGAGGTGGTGGAGTATTATGATCGTAACGTTCCCTCCACTAGAAAAGAAATATCTAAGTTAAAAGGTGTTGGCCCATATACAGCAGGAGCAGTATTAAGTATCGCGTATGGCGTACCTGAGCATGCAGTAGATGGAAATGTTATGAGAGTGCTTTCCCGTCTTTTATTGATAAAAGAAGATATTGCCAAACCAAAAACTAAAAAAGTTTTTGAAGAGGCTGTCATGGAGTTAATCGATAGGGAGAATCCTTCTGCATTCAATCAAGGATTGATGGAGTTAGGAGCAGTGATATGTACACCAACTAAACCAAAATGCTTACTTTGTCCTGTAAGAGAATATTGCTCAGCATTTTTTGAAGGAATGCAAGAAGAACTTCCAGTTAAAACAATTAACAAAAAATCTAAAATACATAAAATGAAAGCAGTTGTCATTGAAAAAGATGGGAAAGTCCTTTTGGAAAAGCGTCCAAGTAAAGGATTGTTAGCGAACATGTGGCAATTCCCAATGGTAGAGCTACCTACTACTAATCATACAGTAGAAGAGGTAATCGAGCATGATTATCGAATTAGTATTATAAAAGGGAAAGAAATACTTACCTTTAAGCATATCTTTTCACATTTAACGTGGGAAATGGAGAGTTATGCAGCGCAGCTAACAAAAGATAAAGGACTACCAGATAACTGCAAATGGTTCACTAAGGAAGAAGTAGAAAATCAACCAATGCCAGTTCCAGTTTTGAAAGTATGGAACGCATGGAAAGAAAGGGATTTGGAACAATGACAACAAGAAAAGTTGCACTAGTAACGGGAAGCAGTAGAGGTTTAGGAAAAGCACTAGCTATTGAACTTGCTAAAAATGGATATGATATTGTTGTTAACTATGCAAGAAGTAAATCGGCAGCACTTGAAACAGTACAAGAGATTGAAGCATTAGGAAGAAAAGCACTTCTTGTTCGTGCGAATGTGGGAGATATAGAAAAACTACGAGCAATGTTTCAAACTGTAAAAGAAGAGTTTGGCCGTTTAGATATCTTTGTTAGCAATGCGGCTTCTGGCGTATTACGACCAATTATGGATTTGGAAGAGTCTCATTGGGATTGGACAATGAATATTAATGCGAAAGGAATGCTTTTTGGGGCACAAGAAGCGGCAAAATTAATGGATAACGGTGGGAAAATACTTGGGATCAGTTCACTTGGTTCGATTCGTTATCTCGAAAATTACACGACAGTTGGCGTTTCAAAAGCAGCAATCGAATCCCTTACAAGATATTTAGCTGTTGAATTAGCCCCAAAAGGAATTTCTGTAAATACGGTTTCTGGTGGAGCATTAGATACAGATGCACTGAAACATTTTCCAAATCGTGAAGAGTTATTAGAAGATGCTCGAATAAATACTCCTGCTGGGAGAATGGTGGAAATCGAGGATATGGTGAAAACGGCGATGTTTTTATTATCTGATGATTCCATGATGATTAGAGGACAAACGATAATTGTGGACGGCGGAAGATCGATAAAAATGTAAATAATCATATGAATATTAACACCTAAAGAGCACATGATATATGTGTACGGAGGTGAAATCCATGAAAAAGAATAACAGTAACCAATCAAACAAGAGTCAAGAGTTTGCGGCAGAAACTGATATTCAAAACGTAAAAGAACAAAACCGTCAAGCGGAGATGAAAAAACAACAAGCTAGCGGTCCAAAAGCAAATCGTTCTTTTAACTCAAATAAATAAGTGGATTCACCAAGATCAGCGAAGGCATTTTGCCTTCGCTGATTTTTTTACTACAGTTTTTTTGTATGGATTGCTATAATAAGTAAATAAGTTAAAATTCTATATTGCGCTTGATGAAAAGAAGGTGGCTAAATCATGGCGATTCCAACCGAAGGAGAAATTATTCAAATTCACAGCTACAAGCATAATGGCCGCATCCACCGTGTCTGGCAGGAAACGATGGTTTTAAAAGGCACCAAAAATATTGTAATAGGAGCAAATGAGCGAACTCTTGTAATTGAGGCGGACGGAAGAACCTGGATTACACGAGAGCCATCAATTTGTTACTTTCATGCAGAACATTGGTTCAACATTATTTGTATGCTTCGAGAAGATGGTGTATATTATTACATCAATATGAGTTCGCCATTTGTCTATAATAATCAACGGTTAAAATACATTGATTATGATTTAGATGTAAAGGTCTTTCCAGACATGACCTATACGATTCTAGATGAAGATGAGTACGAGCAGCATAAAAAAGAAATGAATTATCCAAAAGAGATAGATGGGATTCTTGATCGGAATATAGAGAAACTAATTTCTTGGATAAAGCAAAGAAGAGGTCCATTTGCTCCTGATTTTATAGAAGCGTGGACAAGTCGTTACCATTTTTATAAACAGTTAAATGAGTAGACGAAAACCTGTTGAGAGATACAACAGGTTTTTGCAATTTTGAAAGGGAGTAATTCTATGAGTTCGATGAAGCGGTATATGCAATTTGTGAAACCATATAACCTTCAAATATTATTAACGATTGTCATTGGTATTATCAAATTTGCTATACCTTTATTTATACCAATACTTATTAAAATAGTGATTGACGATATTATTGACGAGAACATGGCCTATGAGGAAAAGATGAAGCAGTTGGTTTATTGGCTAGGAGGGACTGCATTAGTATTTTTAATAGTTCGTCCACCAATCGAGTATTATCGACAATATTTGGCTCAACTTGTGAGTAATAAAATACTATATGATATACGTCAAAAACTATATATTCATCTGCAGAAACTAAGTTTAAAGTATTACTCGAATACACGAGCTGGAGAAGTTATTTCCAGAGTTATAAATGATGTAGAACAAACAAAAAACTTTGTCATGATTGGTTTGATGAATGTCTGGTTAGATTTAGCTACTATTCTTATTGCAATCGGAATAATGCTCACAATGAATGTAAAGTTGACTATTGTTACTTTATTAGCATTTCCATTTTACGCATTTAGTGTGAAATACTTTTTTGGCAAACTACGCGATCTCACACGAAAACGTTCGCAGGCATTAGCAGGAGTCCAAAGCTATTTACATGAACGTGTACAAGGTATGAGTATTATTAAAACGTTTACTTTGGAGAAGCATGAACAAAAACTATTTAACGAAGCAAATGGGGAGTTTTTAGATAAAGCGGTCGACCAAACGATATGGAATGCGAAGGCATTCGCTGTTGTGAATACAATAACCGATATTGCACCATTACTAGTGATAGCATATGCAGGATATGAAGCAATCAACGGAAGATTATCTGTGGGAACGATGGCTGCTTTTATTGCATATATTGAACGTTTGTACAGCCCATTGCGACGATTAGTTAATTCATCTACAACGTTAACTCAATCATTTGCATCTATGGATCGAGTTTTTGAATTGATGGATGAACAATACGATATTGTTGATAAAAAAGGAGCGACCACAATAGATCGCTCACTTGGTAATGTTACATTCTCTAATGTGTCATTTCAATATGATAAAGAAGGAACTACCATCTTAAATCACGTAGATTTTCACGTCAACGCTGGTGAAACAGTAGCATTTGTCGGAATGAGCGGTGGAGGGAAATCTACTATTATTAGTCTTATCCCTAGGTTTTATGATGTGACAAGTGGCAGTGTCCAAATTGATGGACAAGATGTTCGGGATGTAACTATTGAATCCTTAAGGAAGCATATCGGAATCGTATTGCAGGATAATATTTTGTTTAGTGACTCGGTAAAATCAAATATATTAATGGGTAATCCAAATGCTACAGATGAAGAGGTTATTGAAGCGGCTAAGGCTGCTAATGCACATGATTTCATCATGGAGTTACCAGAAGGCTATGAAACAAAAGTTGGAGAACGTGGAGTAAAACTTTCCGGTGGACAAAAACAGCGGGTAGCAATTGCACGAGTGTTTTTAAAAAATCCTGCAATTTTAGTTCTAGATGAGGCGACTTCTGCATTAGATTTAGAGAGTGAGGCTTTAATCCAAGACTCATTAGAACGACTTGCGAAAGATCGTACTACTATTATCGTTGCTCATAGACTTTCTACTATCACTCATGCTGATAATATATTTGTAATTGAAAATGGTGAAGTAGTTGAAAATGGAAATCATCATAACTTAATGAATCATAAAGGTGTATATTATAACCTTTTTCAAATACAACATTTAGATACAGTAAATTAAATAAGGAAACACCCTATAAGTGAATATTAACTTATAGGGTGTTTTTTGCTATAAAAGATAGTCGAATGGATATTTATATAATTGTATGAAAATACAGATTAAATTGGAAGTTATATATGAGTAAGGATACATCAACTTTAATAAAGGTATTGCATACTAACTTAAATTGTGTAGAATATTTAATATAGTAAGATAAGATAGAAAAATAAGACTATTTAGAAAGGGGGAGCACAACATGCAAAATCGTCAAGTAATTTTAGAAGTGAAAGATCTTCAAACTTCCTTTTTCACTGATGATGGTGTTATACCATCCGTTGATTATGTAGATTTTCATGTCAGAGAAGGAGAGATATTAGGAATCGTAGGCGAATCGGGTTGCGGTAAAAGTGTCACTTCTCTTTCAATCATGGGCTTGGTGCCTAGTCCTCCAGGGAAAATAACAAACGGACAAATTCTATTTAGAGGAAAAGATTTAACTAAATTTACGGAGAAGGAAATGCGAAATGTTCGTGGAAATGATGTTGCGATGATTTTTCAGGAGCCTATGACATCATTGAACCCTTTATTCACAATAGGAAATCAGCTAATAGAAGCAATAACATTACATAAAAAGGACTGGAGCAAAAAGCAGGCGAAAGCTAGAGCGATTGAAATGTTGAAGTTGGTAGGATTGCCGAGGACAGAAGAATTGATGCGAGATTATCCTCACCAACTCTCAGGTGGTATGAGACAGCGGGTTATGATTGCTATGGCATTAGTATGTGATCCAAAGGTACTCATTGCCGATGAACCAACTACAGCATTAGATGTAACGATACAAGCGCAAATATTAAAGTTAATGAGAGACTTGAATGAGCGATTAAATACGGCAGTTATATTAATTACACATGATTTAGGAGTTGTAGCAGAAACTTGTGAGCGAGTTGTTGTTATGTATGCTGGAAAGGTAGTAGAAGAGGGATCGGTTGAGACTATTTTCAATAATCCACAACATCCATATACGAAAGGTTTAATAGCATCAGTTCCCGATATGCGTTTCAAAAAACAACGACTTTATTCAATTCCAGGAAATGTGCCAAAACCTGGGACGATTAAAGAAGGATGCCGGTTTGCTGCACGTTGTGAATCAGTGTTCGGTCGATGTACGGTAGAGAGTCCTCCTTTATATGAAACCTCCGAAGGTCATAAAACAAGATGTTTCTTATACGATGAAAAGGAGGTTGGAGTACATGACAAAACCGCTGCTACAAGTTGAAGGATTGAAAAAGTACTTTCCTACTCATTCGGGATTATTAGGAAGACAATCGGGTTACGTAAAAGCAGTGGACGATGTATCTTTTTATGTTAATGAGGGTGAAACACTCGGTATTGTAGGGGAGTCTGGTTGTGGCAAGTCTACTACTGGTCGAATGCTTATGAGATTACTAGAGCCGACTGAAGGTAAAGTAACTTTTGATGGAAAAGAACTTACGAATATTTCTAGTTCAGAAATGAGAAAAGCACGTAGAGAGATTCAAATGGTTTTTCAAGACCCTTATGCATCATTAAATCCTCGTCATACAGTTGAGAAGATTTTAATGGAGCCTCTCATTGTCCACAACATTGGCGATGCTAAAAGCCGTAAGAAGAAAGTTTATGATTTTTTAGAAATCGTTGGACTAAGTAGTTACCATGCAAAAAGGTATCCACACCAATTTAGTGGAGGGCAACGCCAAAGGATTGGGATTGCTAGAGCATTAATGACAAATCCAAAGTTAATTATTGCAGATGAGCCGGTGTCCGCTCTTGATGTTTCTATTCAAGCGCAAGTACTTAATCTCATGCAAGATTTACAGAAAGAACTAAAGCTAACGTACATCTTTATCGCACATGATTTAGGGGTGGTGCGGCATATAAGTGATCGCGTTGGCGTTATGTATTTAGGTAAAATGGCTGAGCTTGCGACAAGTGAATCTCTTTACGCAGAGCCACTACATCCATATACAAAGGCGCTGCTTTCTGCAGTTCCTGTTCCAGACCCAGAGTTTAAAAGGGAACAAATTATATTAGAAGGAGATATTCCGAGTCCTTCAAATCCGCCGACAGGTTGTACGTTTCACACAAGATGTCCTTATAAGATGGATGTTTGTACAACCGTTGTACCGAAGTTAGAAGAAGTAAAAACAGGTCATTTTGTTGCCTGCCATTTATATAAAGAGGCAGTCCAACATTGATAATATATTTTACGGAGGGGTTAATATGGGAAAGAAGAAAATATGGTCATTTTTGTTGCTAATGTTAGTAGCTCTAACAGTAGTTCTTGCAGCATGTTCTTCAGGTGATTCATCAGAAGGCACTAGCAAAACAGACAAAGAGAATGAAGGTGCTACTGAAGGGGAATCAGCATCTACTGGCAACAAAGTACTTATTTTTGGACGTGGTGGAGATTCCGTTTCATTGGATCCAGCCGCAGTAACAGATGGGGAATCCTTCAAAGTTACACAAAACGTGTTTGAAACACTTTTGAACTTTGGGGAACAAGATACAACGATTAATGAAGGATTAGCTACAAAATGGGAGCCTTCAGAAGACGGACTTACTTATACATTTACTCTACGTGAAGGGGTTAAGTTCCACGACGGAACAGACTTTAATGCAGAAGCTGTAGTAAAAAACTTTGAACGTTGGGCAAATGGTTCGGAAGAAAAATTCCCATACTATGCTTCTATGTTTGGTGGTTTTGTAGGAGATGAAAGTCATGTAATTGAATCTGTAACTGCAGAAGGTGATTACACAGTTATCTTTAAATTAAAACGTGCACAAGCACCGTTCTTAAAAAATATTGCAATGAGTCCTTTTGGAATTGCTAGTCCGACTGCATTGGAATCTGCAGGAGATGCTTTTGGAGACAATCCAGTAGGTACAGGTCCATTTAAATTTGTTGAATGGAAGCGTAATGATTCAATAACTGTTGAAAAATTTGAGGATTATTGGGCTGAAGGACTTCCAAAGCTTGATAAAGTTGTTTTCCGCTCTATTCCAGATAACTCTGCTCGTTTAAATGCGCTTCTTACAGGTGAAATTGATTTAGCTGATGGAGTAAATCCAGCAGATGGTGCAACAGTTGAAGGTGATTCAACTCTACAACTATTTGAACGCCCATCTATGAACGTAGGATATCTAGGTCTTACATCTACACGTCCTCCATTTGATAATGTAAAAGTTCGACAAGCGATTAACCATGCAATTGACAAACAAGCTATCGTAGATGCTTTCTTCGAGGGTCGTGCGGAAGTTGCGAAAAACCCAATGCCATCTTCTATTAGTGGATACAATGATGATATTCCAGGTTATGAGTACGATCCAGCAAAAGCAAAAGAACTTTTAGCAGAAGCAGGATTTGCGGATGGCTTTGAAATGGAATTATGGGCAATGCCTGTACCAAGACCATATATGCCAGATGGAACTAAGGTGGCTGAGGCTATTCAAAAGAACTTAGAGGATATCGGTGTTAAAGCGAAAATCGTTTCCTTTGAGTGGGCGACTTATTTAGAAAAAGCTCGTAACGGAGAAGCGGATGCATTCATGTTAGGTTGGACTGGTGATAACGGAGACGCAGATAACTTCCTTTATGTATTACTGGACAAAGATAATATTGGAAGCAATAACTACACTTACTATAGCAACGACGATCTACACAACATCCTAATTGAAGCACAAACAGAAGTTGACGAAGATAAACGTAATGAATTGTATAAGCAAGCTCAAGAAATCATATTTGCAGATGCTCCTTGGGTACCACTTGCACACTCAACTCCATTACTAGCAGGGAAAGCAGAATTGGTAGACTTTTTACCACATCCTACTGGATCTGATAAATTAACGAAAGTCGACTTTAAGTAATAAGCTTGAAGGGGAGAGGTCTTCGTGATTTCTCCCTTTTCTATATTAATTTAGAGAGAATAGCCTTACTACTTAGAAACTAACTAGATTCCAGTGCTTTTATTTATAAGGAGAGGTGAAGACAATGCTTCACTATATCGGAAAAAGATTATTACAATTAATCCCTGTTTTGCTTGGTATGACATTTGTTGTCTTTATGATTATACGGGCTATCCCTGGGAATCCTGCTCAGGTTATATTAGGGCAATTAGCATCAAAAGAAGCGATAGAAGCATTAGAAATAAAACTCGGATTAAATAATCCATGGTATACGCAATACTTTGATTACTTATTTGGTCTCCTAAAAGGAGATCTAGGAGAATCGATGCGAACAGTTCAACCAGTTGCAAAAGAGATCTGGCCATACTTAGCGGCAACATTTGAATTGGCTCTGTTTGCCATTATTATTGCGGTCATTATTGGAGTGAATGCTGGAATTATCTCTGCTTGGTTCCAAAACTCTTGGTTTGATTACTTTGCAATGATCTTAGCGTTAATAGGTGTATCGATGCCAATCTTTTGGTTAGGTTTGATGGAACAATGGATATTTGGAATAGAATTTCAATGGCTCCCTACGACAGGTAGAGAAGATGTTAGGAATCCAGTTTCATCTGTCACGAACTTATATGTATTAGATACGATTTTGAATGGTCGTTTTGATCAGCTGGGTGTCGTGTTAAAACATCTAGTATTGCCGGGTATTGCACTTGCAACTATTCCAATGGCCATTATTGCACGAATGACTCGTTCTAGTATGTTAGAAGTAATGAGAGCTGATTATGTTCGAACTGCTCGAGCAAAAGGGCAAAAAATGTTTTGGGTTGTTTATAAGCATTCGTTGAAGAATGCCATCATTCCAGTATTAACAGTTATCGGCTTGCAAATGGGTCTGTTACTTGGTGGAGCGATATTAACAGAAACTATTTTTGGGTGGCCTGGTATTGGACGTTATATTTATGATGCAATTCAGTTCCGTGACTATCCTGTCATACAATCTGGAATATTAATTGTTGCGTTTATTTTTGTCATGATTAATCTATTTGTTGATATTTTATACGGTTTAATTGATCCAAGGATTAAATACGACTAAAGGAGGAATGAGGATGTCCGAAATGGTTCCAAACACGATAAATGAAGCAGTAGGTACTGTAAAAGAAACGTCAACTGGCCCTTGGCGTGATGCTTGGCGAAGCTTTAGTAAAAACAAAGTAGCGCTAGTTGGAGCAGTGATAGTTCTTTTCTTCGTGTTTTTAGCTGTATTTGGTCCGTGGTTAGCACCCCAAGGGATTAATGAACAGTCCATAAAAGATCATCGATTGCTTCCGCCATCCAGTGAATTTTGGTTTGGGACAGATGATTTTGGTAGAGATATTTTTTCACGTATTATACACGGAGCAAGAATTTCACTTGGAGTAGGCTTTTTCTCTGTTATTGGTTCCGTAGTGGTAGGTAGTATTCTTGGGATTATTGCAGGTTATTATGGAAAATGGGTGGATATGATTATATCCCGAGTTTTTGATGTAATGCTAGCATTTCCAAGTATATTATTGGCTATTGCAGTTGTTTCTGTATTAGGTCCTTCCCTACGTAATGCATTGATTGCCATCGCAATTATTAATATCCCTAACTTTGGTCGACTCATTCGCTCAAAAGTTTTAAGTATTAAAGAGGAGGAATACATAACATCTGCCAAAGCGATAGGGATGAAAGACATAAGAATATTATTTTCTCATATTCTTCCGAACTCGCTGGCTCCTGTAATTGTTGCAGGTACATTAGCCATTGCATCGGCGATTATTGAAGCAGCAGCTTTAGGTTTTCTTGGTCTTGGAGCGCAGGCACCTGCACCAGAATGGGGAAAAATGTTAGCGGATGCTCGAATGTTTTTACGTAATGCACCATGGACAATGATTTTCCCAGGCCTTGCGATTATGCTAACAGTACTTGGTTTTAATTTAATGGGAGATGGACTCCGAGATGCTTTGGATCCTCGAATGAAAAACTAAAAAACGTGTCACCTAGATAAATAGGTGACACGTTTTTTCAGTAGCAGTCTAATCTCTTGCACAACCTACAATGGTAGGCATGTTTTCATACTTCCTAATATGGTGTTTCTTCTATTTGTACAGTAAGTTCAGAGCTGTGATAGTTTTGATACGAAGTAATTAGTGTATCGATGTGTTCTAATTGCTCTTCATATTTTAAAATATTGGATAGTATATGAAGTAAGTGATAAGTTGAAAATTCCTCTTCAATTTTAGTAACCGCAATTTGTTGGACAAAAATATCCATAACTTCTTGTCTTTGAATGAACGCTTGTGAACCATTCCATTCTATATGCTCTGGTTTTAACTTCCCTATAAACTTCAAATGAAGCTGTTCATGATAAGTTAGGAGAGAATCTAAACGTTCCTTGATCATCATTCGAAAATGTTCGGGAAGTTCTAATAACTCGTTCTCATGGAGATGAAGTCTTTTTAAGACATCCAAGCTTTTATAGGAAACGGAGATTAGTTCTCTATAGATAACTAATTTTCTTCCTTTTGTATATGTTGCTTTTTTAGAATAGCCACGTTCTTCTTTAAAAAATGAATAAATCTGATCTATACGAGTTAATCGATCTTGTATTTGATTAATTGCTTGTTTTGTAGAGCTATGATCGGACGCATGTCTTACAGCAATTCGTATCCATCGTATAATCTCATCTTGCGTATAGTGAATGGCATTAAACAATTTCGTTTCGAATTTAGGAGGTATAAATATTAAATTCACCACAAATGCAGATACGACTCCGACAAGAATTGTTAAAAATCGTATTAAAGCAAATGTTAAAAAGTCATCACTTTGAACTTCCATTATCGCAATAACGGTTACGAGAGCTAAAGAAATTGTTTTTTCAAGTTTAAACTTCAGCATAATCATAATAGCAAATATTGCAGCAAAACCGACTGCAATAAAGTGATTTCCAAATACTAAGGCGAAAATAACAGCTATTGCAGCTCCGATTAAATTCGATTGTATTTGTTCAATAACAGTCAAATAGGATCTATATATTGAAGGTTGAACTGCAAATATCGCAGCTATTCCCGCAAAAACAGGGCTAGGAAGCTGGAGTAAATCTGCGATGAATAATGAAAAAACAATCGCTACTCCAGTTTTGAATACGCGAGCTCCTAATTTCATTTAATCCTATCCTTTCATTTTTGCAGGTTTCATGTAACTTTTACTTTAATTGTGCGAAAGCCTTGTTAACTGCAGCAATTGTATTATTAATATCTTCTTCTGTGTGTGCAGTTGTAATAAACCACGCTTCGTATTTAGAAGGTGCAAGATTAATACCTTCATTGAGCATAAGTTTGAAGAATTTGGCGAACATTTCACCATCTGTCGCTTCTGCTTGGTCGTAGTTTTCTACTTTTACATCGGTAAAATAAACAGAAAGTGCACCTTTTATTCGATTAATGGTGATTATTATATTATTTCTTTCTGCGGCTTCTAGAATACCTTCTTCTAATATTCCACCCAGTCTATCTAATTCTTCATATACACCGGGTTGTTGTAAAACTTCTAAACAAGCAATCCCTGCTTGCATAGACGCAGGATTACCTGCCATTGTTCCTGCCTGGTAAGCAGGTCCGAGTGGAGCTACTTGTTCCATGATTTCTTTTTTCCCACCGTATGCTCCAATTGGAAGGCCACCACCGATTATTTTACCAAGTGCAGTTAAATCTGGAGTCTGATCTAACATAGTAGAAGCAGCTCCATAATGGAAACGGAAAGCTGTGATTACTTCATCATAGATGACAAGTGTACCTTTGTCTTTTGCAATCTTGTGAACAAGTGGTAAAAATCCTTCGTTTGGCTCTACCATACCAAAGTTTCCAACAATCGGTTCAACTAAAATACAAGCTAATTCTTCACCCCATTTTTGCATAGCTTCTTCATAAGCTTTTGGATCATTAAATGGAATGGTAATCACTTCTTCAGCAATAGTTTTAGGAACTCCTGCGGAATCTGGTGTACCAAGTGTAGCTGGCCCCGAACCTGCTGCCACTAAAACTAAATCTGAGTGACCATGATAGCAACCAGCAAATTTCATCACTTTCGTTCTTCCTGTATATGCACGTGCTACACGTATGGTAGTCATTACTGCTTCTGTACCTGAGTTTACAAAGCGTACTTTATCCAAAGAAGGTATTGCTTCTTTTAACATCTTTGCAAACGTCACTTCATGTTTTGTTGGAGTACCATAAAGTAGTCCTGTTTGAGCTGCTTTTGTAATTGCTTCAGTAATATGTGGATGCGCGTGTCCAGTAATAATAGGTCCATAAGCTGCTAAATAATCGATATATTTATTACCGTCTACGTCATAAAAATAAGCGCCTTCTGCTCTATCCATGACAGTTGGTGCTCCACCACCAACGGCTTTATATGATCTAGATGGGCTGTTTACGCCACCTACGATATGTTCAAGTGCTTCACTATGTATTTGTTCAGATTTAATTCGTTCCAATTGTAAAACCTCCGCTTGATTTGTCTTGCTTTACTGAAATGAAAGTATAACGTTATGAACGAGCCACTGTCCAGTCACCTCGGCAAAGCTATCCATTTTAATTGTAGTAAATTTTTATGAAAAAGGCTAAAGAAAATTGAACTTACTGGAAAACTTCGATACTATAAAGGCAATACCAAGGGGAGGAATCGATATGCAAACACTAGAAGGTATGATAGCACCAAAATTTTCATTAAAAAATGAAGCAGGAGAAATAATATCATTAGACAATTTTGCTGGTAAGAAGTACGTTGTTTTGTATTTCTATCCGAAAGACTCTACTCCAGGCTGCACCACAGAAGCTTGTGATTTTAGAGATACACATGAAGCCTTTGCTGATTTAAATGCGGTTATTCTTGGTGTAAGTGCAGATAATGAAAAAGATCATACGAAATTTATTGAGAAACATGGTTTACCATTCTCTTTGTTAGTTGAC
The DNA here is from genome assembly GCF_001420585.1 of Psychrobacillus sp. FJAT-21963. NCBI lineage: Bacteria > Bacillati > Bacillota > Bacilli > Caryophanales > Bacillaceae > Psychrobacillus > Psychrobacillus sp. FJAT-21963. The sequence continues at coordinate 142,324 of NZ_LJIY01000016.1, forward strand.
GATACTCATGAAGTGTCGGAAGCATATGGAGTATGGAAATTAAAAAAGATGTTTGGTAAAGAATTTATGGGAATTGAAAGATCTACATTTCTAATTGATCCAACGGGAACTGTTATAAAAGAATGGCGTAAAGTAAAGGTAGATGGTCATGTAGAGGAAGCGTTGGATATATTGAAACAAATTGTGACAAGTGGAGAATAAAAATGAACATATTATTTTCTTTTCTACCTAAACCAGAGCAACAAGCAAACTTAATACAAAGATTCCCAAATGAAAAATTTTATTTTCAAAAACCTTTTGATGAAGAAACCTTGCGAAATGCTGATATATTTGTAACGTATGGTGAAGATTTAAATGTATCTCATATAGAACTGGCAGATAGATTAAAATGGATTATGGTAGCTTCGGCTGGGTTAGAAAAGATGCCTTTGAAGGAAATAGCAAGTCGTAATATACTTGTGACAAATGTTAGAGGCATTCATAAAATTCCGATGGCAGAGTCAATTGTCGCGCATATATTATCCATAAAAAAATCACTTCCGATTATTGCTCAAAACCAAAGGGATAGTTTATGGTCAAAGAAAGTGTCTTCATCAGAGCTATTTGATTCAACTGCATTGATTTTAGGACCTGGTGCAATCGGAGGTGAGGTCGGAAGAATCCTCCAGGCTTTCGGCGTCCATACAATAGGGTGCAACCGTAGCGGAGAACAAGCCGATTTTATGAATGAGATGGTTTCTTTTTCTAACCTAAAAAAAGCACTGCCTAAAGCAGATATTGTTATATCTATACTACCAAGTACTGAAGAAACAAGGAATTTATTAACCTCTGAGCATTTTCATTGTATGAAACGTACAGCTATCTTTATGAATTTCGGAAGAGGAGATGTAGTAAAAGAGGAAGTGCTTTTACAGGCATTACAAAATAACTGCATTGCATACACGGTGTTAGATGTTTTTGAAAATGAACCGCTAAAAGAAGATCATCCTTTTTGGAAAATGGAGAATGTAGTCGTTTCTCCCCATGTTTCCAGTCATTCTTCTCAATATGTCATCCGTGCACTCGATATTTTTACTGAGAATTTAACGAAGTGGCTTAATGGTGATACTTCATTTAAAAACGTTATTGATTTGGAAAGAGGATACTAATAGTAGTACATATTCCCTTTAATACTGTAAAGTTTGACATTCAATGCTCTTTTTCCTTATACTTATTGTAACAATTACAAACTAAGAATAAATATGAAGAGAGGTGCATTGCGATGACGGAAGTACATTTAAGAGATGCTTTAGATACATTAAAATCTACTGGTGTACGTATTACACCTCAACGCCATGCGATATTGGAATTTATTATCCAATCAATGTCACATCCAACTGCGGACGATATATATAAAGCACTTGAAAGTAAATTCCCTAGCATGAGTGTTGCAACAGTGTATAACAACTTACGTGTATTTAGAGAAGCTGGGTTAGTTAAAGAACTTACTTATGGAGACTCATCTAGTAGATTTGATTTCATAACAAATGATCATTATCATATGATTTGTAATTCATGTGGGAAAATTGTAGACTTTCATTACCCTGGATTAGATGAAGTAGAGCATTTAGCTTCCCATTTAACTGGATTTGAAGTTAGTTCACACCGCATGGAGATATATGGAACATGCCCAACGTGTAAAGAGCAGGCAACGAATGTACAATAAGAAAACCGAGCGAAAACATTTCGCTCGGTTTTTTATTTTATCTATAGTTATCTCTTTCTATTTAAAGATTGATCGAATTCTTGACCCTCGAGTGATGGGTCCAGTGTCAATGGTTCTTTACAATACATACACATATCAACTCTCCCTAACACCTTTGTATGTTTTCCGCAATTCGGACAAACAACTTGTACAGCTTTAGTAGATAGTAAACCAATCCACCCATAAACAGCTGTGCTTGCTATAATAGAAATTAATCCGAGAGTCATAAAAATAGTTACTAAAATAGCATTTTCTCGAAAGAATATTGCTCCATACATAATGATGAATCCGAAGAAAATTAGTCCCAAAGCAAAGGAACGTATTCGGTTTATTTTGTTTTTATAAGGTTTCATTTTCATCCTCCTAATTTCTAAATCCACTATATCATATTTTGTTATGAACTACTTCCCTTTTACTTCAAGTTACTTATCTTAATATCCCATGATAACTCATAACTATGTTAGACTTCTTGACGTTAATGTTAAAATAATATTTTGAATGAACTAATAGAAGGAGATATAAAATAGTTGTCGAAAAACTATATAATGAAACAAAGGAGGCACAATTTTGGAAGCACTTTTGAGACCTATTTATCAAGAAAGAGCAAGTGATCCTAATACACTAGGTATTATATTTGTAGAAAAACGTGAAGAGGTTAGTCCGATAACAGATACATTTGATTCTATTTTATTTATATTGACTAAAGAAGCAGAACATCCTATTTTTACAAAGCATTATACGTTTAATGATAAAAAAGCTGCTATGCATGTAATCACTGAGAGACAGTTAAAAAAATGGTTACTGCTAGGAACAAATCCTAAATTAGTAGATTGGCTACTTAATGGCAGAGTAATCTTCGATAGAAATGAATATATAGAAGAATTGAAAAAAGAGTTACAAGAGTTTCCGATTAACGGAAGAAAAGTAAGGATGGGTATAGAATTCGCTAAATTAAGTAAGAGATACTTAGAGGGTAAACAGTTTTTTGAGCAGTTGAATTATTTAGATGCTTATAATCATATAGTAGAGTCTTTACATCATTTAGCTCGTTTGGCTGTGTTTGAACATGGAATGCATCCAGAAGTGATGGTTTGGAAACAAGTGAAACAGTTAGATCCATCCATCTATAAATTATACGATGAGCTTGTTTCAAGTGAAGAGTCGATAGAAAAGAGATTAGAACTCTTATTTTTAGCAAGTGAATTTTTAATTCATTCTAGAATAAAAGAGGGTGCACAACATATATTAGAGGTGCTAGCTTCAAAAGATTATTGGACAATCCAAGAGATTCATGAGCAGGAGGAATTAAAAAATTACTCTGTGGATTTAGAAGTCTTTATAGAATTTTTAGTAGAAAAAGGTTTTATATCTATTGAAAAACAACCTACCAAAAGCAATGAAATCATGCATAGATACTATAAAGTTAATTGATTTTTAGATGATTGAAAAAAACGGACAAAGATTTGTTCGTTTTTTTGTTGACAAAACTATCGAGATAGTTGTATTATAATAAGCGTCGTCAAAAACGAAACAAAAAATATTGGCGAAAAAGTTTTTTGAAAAACTTCTTGACTCTTCGCTCAAGTGGTGATAAATTAGAGAAGTCGCAAAAAACGACATAACAACATGAACATTGAAAACTGAACATGCAAAACGTTAAGACATATAGCTTGATAGACTAGCTTCGGTTAGTCGGAT
>NZ_LJIY01000017.1:0-55052 GCF_001420585.1 Psychrobacillus sp. FJAT-21963
GATGGTAGTTGGGGGTCTCCCCCTGTGAGAGTAGGACGTCGCTGGGCAATTGAAAAGTCGTCACCGAGCAATCGGTGATGGCTTTTTTTGTTTTACTAGAAAAAAGGCCGTAGGCAAAGAATTATAATAAACTTGCGAGAAAGTAGAGGAACAAAGAGTTCGAGGAAGCAAGGAAGAGAGGCTCGCAGCGTATGATATACGCGAGAATCGAACGACCGCGGCTGACGAAGAAATCTGCCGTTCATCTGCTTTCGCAGCCCGAACACGGAAGTGAAGCTCGCGCGCCGATGGTAGTTGGGGGTCTCCCCCTGTGAGAGTAGGACGTCGCTGGGCAATTGAAAAGTCGCCACCGAGTAATCGGTGGCGGCTTTTTTTGTGCGGAAAGAAAAGGCCAAAAGCAAAGAATTGTAGATACTTGCAAGGAAGAGAGTTTCATAACGTAGGACAGAAGAAAAAATGTGTCATCTCAGAGAAAGTTAACTCTTTATTGTGAGAAATGGTCGCTTTCATTATCTAGTTGATTGCTTTTAGATTCTCCTTAGTCGCTTATACAACTCATTTGGTTGCTCTAACAGAAAAACTAGTTTCCCTTATCCATAATATTACTGAAATTACTTACGAAGAATCTATCAACGAGTAATTTGTGGCTACTTTTTTATTAAAAGTGATGATTGGTCTCGATTTCACAAGAATTAGTCTCGAATTTAAGAATTTAGTTTCGGTATTGTTCAAAATAGTCTCGGTTTCAATAAAATTAGTCTCTTACTGACCTTTAATGGAAATTTTATTAAGGTATTGGATTACTATATAGTCTAATACTAAACTCGAATATTTATATCCTATAGTATAATGGTCATCTCTTATACAACATGTTCGTTACAGAAGTGAATTTAAAACCGTCTGCTCGTTTGTTCATGTATAATAGAGGAAGGAAATATGATCGAAACAGTGGGGTAATAACGAATGCAAGAGAAACGTCCATTAGTTGAAGCAATGGAAAAATTTCATAAACAAAAAAATGTATCCTTTCATGTGCCTGGACATAAAAATGGATTACTATCTAACTTGCCCGGGGCACTGAAAGAGAGTATGCAGTATGACTTTACAGAGCTTACTGGGTTAGATGATTACCATCACCCTGAAGGAGCAATAAAAGAGGCTGAGAATCTTTTAGCTTTGGCATATGGAACTCAGAATAGCTTTTTCTTAGTAAATGGGACAACTGTAGGAAATCTTGCGATGATTTATGCTATTTGTCAGTTCGGCGAGCAAATTATTGTTCAAAGAAATGCACATAAATCAATTTTCCATGCAATTGAATTAGTAGGGGCAGAACCTATATTTGTTACTCCTGAATGGGATGAAAAAACCAATACTGCGTCCTATGTTTCTATGGAAGTTATACATAAAGCACTGGAGGCATATCCTTTTGCTAAGGCTGTTGTACTTACATACCCCAACTACTATGGCGTTGCTTCTTCTGAAATAGAAAGCATTATAAAGCTATGTCATGCAAGTAATATTCCAGTACTTGTGGATGAAGCTCATGGCGCTCATTTTCATGTAAATAGAGGATTTCCGAAATCTGCACTAGAATGTGGAGCTGACGTAGTCGTTCAATCCGCACATAAAACATTACCTGCGTTCACAATGGGTTCCTTTTTACATGTTAATTCTGCCTTCATTGATGCAAAAAAAATAAATAATTATTTGAGGATGCTACAATCTAGCAGTCCATCCTATCTTTTGTTGGCTTCTCTAGATGATGCTAGGAGTTATGTAGAAAGATACAATGAGATAGATTTTAAACAGTTTATGTATAAAAGAAAGTTATTTATAGAGGCTTTAGAAGCACTCACCCATTTAGAAATAGTACAAGTAGACGACCCGCTAAAGTTATTAATTAGAGTAGATAAGTATTCGGGTTTTCAACTACAGAAAGTATTGGAGCAGCAGAATATTTATGTTGAGTTAGCGGATAGCTTTCAAGTATTAATGATATTACCACTACTAAAAGTGGAGCATGAATATCCTTTTGCTGAAATTAGAAGAAGAATAAAGCATGCAGTAGATGAATTAAGAAAAGAAGTCCCAAACAGTCCGACGATCAATCAATTTGAAAAGCAAAAATCTATTTCCACATTGCATATGAATATTGGTTTATTAAATGAAAAACAAGGCGAATGGATTCCATATGTACGAGCTACAGGAAGGATATCTAAAGCAAGTATAATTCCTTATCCACCTGGTATTCCATTAATGGTGCCTGGAGAGAAAATAACGATAACAATGTTGACTGATTTAGAGGAATGGATGAATAAAGGTGCGTTATTTCAAGGTCAACATCGACTAGATGAAAAGTTAATATATGTAGTGGAGGAGTAATTGTGAAGAAAAAAGGGTATTTTATTTCTAGTGAAGGTCCTGAAGGTGCTGGGAAAACCACCATCATGAATTTACTAGGCAATAAATTAATAGAAGAAGGCTACGATGTTGTTATGACTAGAGAGCCTGGTGGGATAATGATTTCTGAAAAAATTAGAAACATAATTTTAGATAATAAGCATACAATGATGGATAGTCGTACGGAAGCTTTATTATATGCTGCAGCTAGAAGACAGCATTTAATAGAAAAAGTACAACCTGCCCTAGAGGAAGGAAAAATCGTTATATGTGATCGCTTTATTGATAGTTCGCTTGCATATCAAGGTTATGCAAGAGGGATTGGTGTTGAAGAAATACTAGCGATTAATAAGTTTGCAATTGGTTCAACAATGCCAGATAAAACAATTCTTTTTGATATTGAGCCAAGTGTTGGACTAGCAAGGATCAATGCGCATGATGACCGAGAAAAAAACCGTTTAGATGTAGAGAGTTTAGCTTTTCATGAAAAGGTAAGAGAGGGATATCTATCACTTGTAGATCAATACCCAGAACGGATTCAACTAGTGGATGCATCACGAACTTTAGAAGAAGTATTAAATGAAGTGTATAAAGTTATAAAAAAGGGAATTAGAAGTTATTAGATAATTCATGTTATAATAGAAAAAAAATAATAGGAGTGAGTATCGATGAAATTGATAGTAGCGGTTGTGCAGGATCAGGATAGTAACCGATTGTCTAATGCTTTAACAAAAGCGAAGTTTAGAGCAACAAAACTTGCGAGTACGGGTGGGTTTCTACGATCTGGAAATACTACATTTTTAATCGGTACCGAGGACTCGTTAGTATCTTCAGCATTAGAGTTAATAAGAGACAATTGTAGAGCACGTGAACAAATGGTTGCACCTGTATCTCCAATGGGAGGAAATGCAGATTCGTATATTCCATATCCCGTAGAAGTGGAAGTTGGAGGAGCTACGGTATTTGTTCTACCGATTGAACAATTCCATCATTTTTGATAATGAGGGAAGGGGTAGAAAAGATTGAAAATTAATCAAGACTTACGAGTAGGAATGGATAAAATCCGAAAAGACACTACTCTAAACAATACACAGTCTGCAAAATTTGGACAAATGGTAGTAAAGCATGATCAAAGAATGCAGACCGAGACACTGACTAGGTTATTAGGGGACATTTCAACAGCGGGTGATCGTCTAGCACGTTCAAGAAATTTACGTGACATGGCAAAATTTAAAATGCTAATACGAAAATTTTTACATGAAGCCGTGGATTTTGGTATGGGATTAAAACAATCGCATACATGGAATCGTTTTGGTGAAGGTAGAAAACTGAAAATTGTTGAAACAATTGACGAAAAATTAGTAGAGTTAGCAGAAGAGATTCTTAACCAAGAGAAAAGCTCCATTGATTTATTAGACAAAATTGGAGAGATAAAGGGTCTACTTATTAATCTATACACGTAGATTTCCCGTGTTTTCGCAGTACGCGAGACACGGGATTTTTTCAAGATTATTTGACCAGAGAGGATGATGGACATGGAAGACTGGTCGATAGAAGGAATAGAAAAATTGCAACCTTTCGCTATTAAGCAGATAAAATCTATTGTGACAAAAAATCGAATAGGACATGCTTATATAATTGATGGAGCCAAAGGAACTGGAAAAACAAAAGTAATGCAATTTTTTGTTCAACTCGTTTTATGTGAAAATCCGATAGAAAATGTTCCATGTGAAACATGTAGATCATGTAAAAGACTAAAATCGTATAATCATTTAAATTTTATGCATATAGAACCAGATGGCCAATTTATTAAAAGAGGTCAGATTGATGAGTTAATACATGAGATGAGTAAGACTGCTATTGAAACGGGACGTAAAATATATGTCATTCACCAAGCAGATCAATTAAATTCAAGTGCAGCAAATACTTTGTTAAAATTTTTAGAGGAGCCACAAAGTGAGATTACGGCAATTCTTCTAACAGATAAAGTCCATGCACTTATTCCAACAATTCGATCTAGATGCCAACAAATCAGCTTAGCTTCCATACCGCAATCTATCTTAAAACAGAAGCTAGTAGAGGAAGGTATTACAGATTCCATGGCTTCTACAGTTTGCAGAATGACAAACTTAGTAGATGAAGCAATAGAATTAGCAAAAGACGAGCAGTTTGGACTTGCTAGGAAATCAGTGTTAAAATTGGTTGAAGCAAGTGGTAAAAGTGTTCAAGATGCACTAATGTGTATTCAAGAGGATTTTGGTCCACTTCTTAAAGAAAAAGAGCAAGCAGAACAAGCATTAGATTTACTACTGTTCGCCTATCGTGATATAGTAGCAATAAAAGCAAGTCCCATCGCAGAATGCACTTATCCGGACATGAGCCATTATTGGAAGCAAGTTGCACTTCATTCAACATATGAGCAACTCTCCCAACAATTAGAAACAATCTTGCATGCAAAACAAAATTTGCATAAAAATATGAACCGGACATTGATGATGGAGCAATTAATGCTAAACTTGCAGGAGGGAAATACTTTTGTATAATGTTGTAGGTGTCCGCTTTAAAAAGGCGGGTAAAATATATTATTTCGATCCAGTGGATTTTCATTTAGAGAAAGATGACTATGTCATCGTAGAAACTGCTAGAGGAGTAGAGTATGGCAAAGTTGTTGTACCAATCAAGCAGGTAGGTGAGCACGATGTTGTGCTTCCATTAAAGCAAGTAGTTAGACCTTCTAATGAAAAAGATCGAATTCAAGTAGAAGAAAATAGAGTAGAATCTGCTCAGGCTCTAGCATTAGGGACAGAAAAGATTTTGGAAAGAGAATTAGAAATGAAACTTGTGGATGTTGAATATACTTTTGACAGAAACAAGATTATTTTTTACTTTACTGCAGAAGGCAGAGTTGATTTTCGCGATTTAGTAAAAGACTTGGCTTCTGTTTTTAGAACTCGTATCGAATTGAGACAAATTGGTGTAAGGGACGAGGCAAAAATGTTAGGTGGCATTGGTCCATGTGGTCGTATGCTTTGTTGCTCAACATTTTTAGGTGATTTTGAACCAGTTTCTATCAAAATGGCGAAAGATCAAAACTTATCTCTGAATCCTTCTAAGATTTCTGGACTTTGTGGTCGACTCATGTGTTGTTTAAAATATGAAAACGATGAATATGAGACAGCAAGAGAGCAAATGCCGGATATTGGTGATAAAGTAGAAACACCAGATGGATTAGGAAAAGTAGTTAGCATGAATATATTAGAAAGAATACTACGTATAGAATTACATGATCCACTAAGAGTATTAGATTACACGTTAGAAGAAATAATAAACCATGCGGAAAATCCGGTACAATGGACGGGGCAATGAGGTGAATGTGTGATGGACCGAAATTTTTTTGATACAATTACAGAATTTGAAAAACAATTAGAGTCCACGCAGCTGCAATTTCGCGCTTTAAAAGAATTTGTAGCGATAATGGTAGAAGAACGTCAAGCGCTGCAGCAAGAGAATAGTCATTTAAGACAAAGACTTGATGAAATGCACGAAAGAGAAGTTTTACTTGAAAAAGCTCAAGAAGAAAAAGATCGACTAAGCAAAAAGGATATTGGAGAGGGCTATGACAACTTAGCACGACTTTACCAGGAAGGCTATCATGTATGTCATGTTCACTTCGGAAGCTCTAGAAAAGAAGAGGATTGTCTATTTTGCTTGTCATTTTTAAATAAACAAAACATCTAATCAATGGACTGATGCCACTCCCAAGTGGGTGTCAGTCTTTTGTTTTGCTGGAGGAATAAAATAATGGAACAATGGCTAAAGGACGATGAAAGACTCGATTATTTATTGGCGGAAGAGTTAAGAATCATTCAAAGTCCCTCTGTTTTTTCTTTTTCTTTAGATGCTGTTCTGCTTTCCAGATTTGCATATGTACCAATAAAAAGAGGAAAAATAGTAGACTTATGTACGGGAAATGGAGCAATACCGTTATTTTTAAGTGCTCGTACGGATGCTGAGATAATTGGAATTGAACTTCAAGAACGGCTAGCGGATATGGCAAAAAGAAGCATTCAATATAATAAATTAGAGGAACAAATTACAATCATAAAGGCGGATGTAAAAGGTATTCCTAATCAAATAGGTTTTGAAAAATATGATGTAGTAACCTGTAACCCACCGTATTTCCCTGCACATGAGGCAAGCGAAAAGAATCTTAAAGAACATTTAGCTATAGCAAGGCACGAGATACATCTAACATTGGATGAAGCGGTGCGTTCTGCAAGTGAATTATTAAAACAAGGTGGAAAAGCAGCATTTGTTCATAGGCCAGGAAGACTTTTAGACATTGTGACTTCCATGAGAGCCAACCGTTTAGAACCAAAGCGTATTCGTTTTGTATATCCGAAAGAAGGTAAGGAAGCTAATACCTTATTAATAGAAGGAATAAAGGATGGTAAGCCAGATTTGAAAATCTTACCTCCTTTATATGTATATGGGGAGAACGGTGAGTACACAGAAGAAGTGAAAGAGATGCTTTATGGAAAAGAATGAAAAAGCACATACATTTTACGTGCTAGAATGCAGCGATGGCTCTTATTACGCAGGATATACGAATGATTTAGAAAAAAGAATAATCGTACATAATAAGGGGAAGGGAGCAAAATATACGAGGGCAAAACTCCCAGTATCGTGCATTTTCTATGAACAGTATGAAACAAAACAAGAAGCCATGAAAGCAGAATATGCATTTAAGCAACTCACAAGATCACAAAAAGTACAATATATGGGAGGGCAATTAAAGGATGAAATCTCAAAAATCGACCGAACACGAACAAAGTAGCTGTTTGTATTTAGTTGCAACACCTATTGGAAATTTAGAAGATATGACAATGCGTGCCATTCGAATATTAAAAGAAGTAGATATGATTGCCGCTGAAGATACACGAAATACAAAAAAACTATGTAATTATTTTGAGATATCTACACCACTTATGAGCTATCATGATCATAATCAACAAGTAGGTGGAGAAAAAATATTGGATATACTTCGACAAGGTAAGCGTGTTGCTTTGGTGAGTGATGCCGGCTTACCTTGTATTTCAGATCCCGGAGCAGACATCGCAGCAAAAGCTGTTGATGAAGGAATTGCGGTCGTTCCTGTTCCAGGAGCAAATGCAGCTCTTAGTGCATTGATTGCTTCAGGATTATCGACCCAACCCTTTTTCTTTTATGGGTTTTTAAGTAGAAATAAAAAAGAACGAAAAGAAGAAATTACAAAGATTCAAAAAAGACAAGAATCCATTATATTATATGAATCTCCTCATCGCTTGAAGGATTCCTTAAAAGATCTACAAGCATTGATGGGGGGGGATCGTAAGATTGTACTTGCAAGAGAACTGACAAAAAAGTTTGAGGAATTTTTAAGAGGTACTATAAACGAAGCAGTAGCTTGGACTGAGCAATCTGAAATCCGTGGGGAATTTTGCATTGTTTTAGAGGGTACGAGTGAAGAGTATATAGATGAATCGGAGTCTCCTTGGTGGGAATCTTTGAGTATTGAAGAACACGTAAACTATATAATAGAAGAAAAGCAATATAATTCAAAAGAGGCAATAAAGGAAGTAGCGATTCAAAGAGGTTTATCGAAGAGAGAAATTTATCAAGAATATCATGTGAAATGAATATTAATCTACTAAATAAGTAAACATCCGTATGCCCTATAGGATACGGATGTTTGTTTTTCTTATTTTAAGTTGCTTTGAATCTCTTTAATAAGTAATTCTGCACCCTCTGGGCTTAAAATTAATTTTCCTCCAACTAGACGAAGGTTGTCGTCTGACACTTCACCAGTTACAGCACAAGTCATGTTTGGCATATATTTTTTCAAGATGATTTTGTCATCATCTACATAAATTTCAAGAGCATCTTTTTCAGCAATTCCTAATGTACGACGAAGTTCGATTGGAATAACTACGCGTCCTAATTCATCAACTTTACGAACAATACCTGTAGATTTCATTATTAATTTTTCCCCTCTCACGAGTGCATTTTTTTCGTCAAGATTCGACATAAATCTCTTTGATGTAAACTATCATACCAAGTAATACCATTTCCGTCAATAATTAAATTGCTAGTAAATTATGATTTTTAATAAAAAAATGATATGAAAACCTATGTAATAATAAAAAAACGTTATCTTTTTAGTGAAATAGGAATTATTTTGATATATTAACTATTTAAATGCAATTCATAAATTAGATACTAATTTTCGACAAATGGCTATATTTATTAATTAATTGAAACAATTTCTTCATTTCGATAGAATAAAGAGAAAGTAGAATCAACATTGGAGGCATCCTTACATTGAAAGATCAACAGAAAACATTTTATTTAACGACACCGATTTATTATCCAAGTGGAAAGTTCCATATTGGTACGGCATATACAACGGTGGCATCTGATGCAATGGCACGGTACAAAAGACTTAGAGGTTATGATGTTCGTTTTCTAACTGGGATGGACGAACATGGGCAAAAAATTCAAGAAAAAGCCCAAGAAGCTGGTATGGAGCCTCAAGTATATGTGAATGAAATTGCAGAGGCCGCTAAGAAAGTTTGGGCCTTAATGGATATTTCGTACGATGATTTTATTCAAACAACGGAAGAACGTCACACGAAAGCTGTCGAAAAGATTTTCCAAAAGTTTTTAGATAACGGAGATATTTATAAAGGGCAGTACGAAGGATGGTATTGTACACCTTGTGAGTCTTTTTTCACAGAAACACAATTGGTAGATGGGAATTGTCCAGATTGTGGTCGACCTGTCCATAAAGTGAAAGAGGAATCCTATTTCTTTAATATGAAGAAATATGCAGATCGGTTATTGGCTTACTATGAAGATAATGTAGAGTTTATTGAACCAGAGTCAAGAAAGAATGAAATGATCAATAATTTTATTAAACCTGGCTTAGAGGACTTATCTGTTTCCCGAACTTCTTTTGACTGGGGAATTCCTGTTCCGGGAGATCCGAAGCATGTCATTTATGTATGGGTGGATGCATTAACAAACTATATTACTTCACTAGGATATATGTCTGAGGACGATTCATTGTTCCAAAAATATTGGCCAGCAGATGTACATGTTGTAGGAAAGGACATTGTACGTTTCCATACCATTTATTGGCCAATTTTTTTAATGGCTTTAGATTTACCACTTCCCAAAAAAGTGTTTGCTCATGGATTTATTATGATGAAAGACGGTAAAATGTCCAAATCGAAAGGGAATGTTGTTTATCCAGAAATGTTAGTAGAACGTTATGGTTTAGATGCAACACGCTACTTCTTATTGCGAGAACTTCCCTTTGGACAAGATGGTGTTTTTTCTCCAGAGTCATTTGTGGAACGAACAAACTTTGATTTAGCAAATGATTTAGGTAACCTATTAAATAGAACAGTTTCCATGATTAACAAATACTTTGATGGAAAAATTCCAACTGCTTTAAGCGAATCTACAGAATTTGATGAAACGCTTCGCAATTTTGCGAAAGAAACAGTAGAAAAATATGAAACAAGTATGGAAAAAATGCAATTTAGTGTTGTATTAGGTGACTTATGGGCGTTTATTTCTCGCACAAATAAGTATATTGATGAAACACAGCCATGGGTACTTGCAAAAGACGAAGCTTTGAAAGGGCAATTAGCTGCAGTTATGACTAATTTAGCAGAAAGCTTACGACAAATAGCGACATTAACTCAACCATTTATGACGATGGCACCAAAAGAAATAATATCTCAGCTAGGTTTAAGAGAAGAACTTTTAAACTGGGAACATTTAGGACATTTCAATGTAATTGAGGATGGAACAGAAGTAATTAAAACAGGGGTTCCAATTTTCCCGCGTCTAGAAGTGGATATTGAAGTTGCTTATATAAGAGAACAAATGAGAGGTTCTGTCCAAACTTCACAAGATGAGGAACAGCAGGAAGAAGAGTCACAAGCCGAAGAAATTACTATCGATGATTTCTTTAAAGTAGATCTCCGAGTAGCTACTGTTTTAGAATGTGAACAAATTCCAAAAGCGGATAAATTGTTAAAACTTCAATTAGATTTAGGATATGAAAAGAGACAAGTAGTGTCTGGAATAGCACAACATTATAAACCAGAAGATATTATTGGAAAGAAAGTAATTGTAGTAGCAAACTTGAAGCCCGTAAAACTAAGAGGAGAAGTATCTCAAGGGATGATTCTTGCAGGCGAAAAAGACGGATATTTAACACTTGCGACTGTGGATCAAAAACTTGAAAATGGAGCTCAAGTAAAATAATTAATAGAAGACCTGTCACAAAATTTGTGGCAGGTCTTTTTTAAAAATAGTATTTTAAAATACTATACCCCTCTAAATTAATTTGAAAAATATACCTTATAAGGTATATATAAGAGGTAATAAACCAAATAACGTGACTTTTTAAATACGTTTTTATAATATGGATTGTAAATGTAATTAACGGGAGGGAAAAGAGAAATTGTTTATAGACACTCATGTGCACTTAAATGCGGATCAATACGATGAGGATCTTCAGGAAGTAATTAATCGAGCTATCGAAGCGAAGGTTCATAAAATGGTTGTAATAGGGTTTGATCGAAAAACAATTGAACGCGCAATGAAGCTTGTAGAGGATTATTCATTTATTTATGCGGTAATCGGGTGGCATCCAGTAGATGCGATTGATTGTACTGAGGAAGACTTACAATGGATTGAAGAACTCTCTGCGCATGAAAAAGTTGTAGGTATTGGAGAAATGGGACTAGATTATTATTGGGATAAGTCTCCTAAAGATGTACAACAAGCATTATTCCGAAAGCAAATACGATTGGCCCAAAAAGTAAATTTACCGATTATCATACATAATCGCGAGGCGACAGAAGATGTAATTCGAATTTTAAAAGAAGAAGAAGCACATCTAACTGGAGGAATTATGCATTGTTTTGGAGGAAGCGTAGAAACTGCTAAACAATGTATCGACATGAACTTCATGATTTCACTTGGTGGTCCTGTAACGTTTAAAAATGCAAAAAAACCTAAAGAGGTAGCAACTGAAATCCCACTAGAATATTTGCTAATAGAAACAGATGCGCCATATCTAGCTCCACATCCTCATCGAGGAAAAAGAAATGAACCATCACTGGTGCCTCTTGTAGCAGAAGAAATAGCAAGATTAAAGGGTATTTCTATTGAGGAAGTAGCGGTTGCAACTACTGAAAATGCAGAGAAGTTTTTTAAGCTTATTGATTAAAAAATGAAAAACTTTTCCGCCTAGTTTAAAAGTATTTTAAGCTTGTTTTGGGTGAATGAAAAATCCATAAGAGTTGACAAGCTGAAAAGTACTCTATATAATCACACGAGTGAACAAGGAGGCGTTTTTCATGTCAAATAATTCCATGAAAAACCTGTTCTTTCATTCATTGAGGAGCAAGAAAACATTAGTAACGGTAGCATCATTACTATTGTTTCTTGCAGTGGTTTCTTTCGTTTTATTCGAAGGAACAAAGAAAACCGTTGCTTTAACAGTAAACGGTGAACAACAAGAGATACTAACGCATGCAAATACAGTTGGAGAACTATTAGAACAAAATAATATAGTTGTAACCAACAAAGATTTTTTACAACCCTCAGTGAACACATCAATCAAAAATAATTTAGCGATTGAGTGGGAGCAGGCAAGACAAATAGATATCACAGTGGATGGGAAAAAACAAACAATTACCACAGCTGATGATGTAGTTTCAGAAATACTTGCAAAGGCAAATGTTCCAATAAATGAACATGATGCAATAACACCTGCTGCAGATGCAGAGGTTGGACCGGATAATAAAATTGCAATCGAAAAAGCATTTGAAGTAACACTTTTAGATGGCAAGGAAGAGAAGAAGGTATGGTCCACTTCGACTACGGTCGCTGACTTTTTAAAACACCATAACATTCAAATGAATGATTTCGACCGAGTGGAACGGGAAATGGATGAACTAGTAAGTCCGAATTCTGTAATACAAGTAGTGCGAGTAGAAAAGGTCACCGATGTAGTTGAGGAAGAAACAAATTTTGCAGTTGAAACGAAAAAAGATGACTCGCTACTAAAAGGGAAAGAAAAAGTAGTGCAAACAGGAGAAAAAGGTTCTGTTTCACGAACATATGAAGTCGTAAAAGAAAATGGCAAGGAAGTATCTCGTAACGTAATAAGCGAGAAGATTACAAAAGAGCCGACCAAAAAAGTCGTAGCAGTAGGGACAAAAGTTGTGACTGCTAGTGTTTCTCGAGGAGAAAACTCTTCATCCGACTCCAAAGATGGAAAAGAGTTTTACGTAACGGCAACAGCTTATACGGCGAATTGTAACGGCTGTACTGGTGTAACAGCTACTGGTATTAATTTAAAGGCCAATCCTAACGTAAAAGTAGTTGCGGTTGATCCTAGTGTCATACCACTTGGATCCAAAGTATGGGTGGAAGGCTATGGTTATGCAGTAGCTGGAGATACAGGTGGGGCGATTAAAGGGAAAAAAGTTGATTTATTCATACCATCTAAATCGCAAGCCTATGAATTCGGCCGTAAAAAAGTACGAATAAAAATCTTAGATTAAATTTATTTATAATTTACAAACGAGCATCGCATCTTCGATTACTCGTTTGTATTTGATTGCCCGATTAGAAAGTGATGGTTTGCGCTTTCTAATTATATAGCTTTCCCTTTCGTTGATTGGGGAAGCTTTTTTGCGTTATGATAGTAAGAACTAGGAAGAAAAGAAAAGAGGAAGTATGTTTGCGTATAAAAGAGTTAATAGTCGTAGAAGGTAAAGATGACACAACTGCAATTAAACGGTCTGTTGAAGCAGATACTATAGAGACGAATGGTTCTGCAATCTCAAAAGAGACACTCGTTAAAATTCAGCATGCGCAAGAAAAAAGAGGAGTAATTGTTTTTACGGATCCAGATTATCCAGGACGACGGATACGCGCTATAATCGAGGAGCATGTACCGGACGTAAAACACGCATTTCTCTCAAAAGAAAAAACAATCGCTAAAAATGGTAAAGGGTTAGGTATAGAACACGCGAAAGAGGAAGATATCCGACAGGCGCTTGCCAATGTTTATACACCAAAGACTGAACTGGACGTTGTACCTGAAATTCCTTTAGAAATTTTAGTTGAGGGAAAATTAATTGGACATCCAAATTCAAAAGACCGAAGAACGAAAATTGGAGAATTATTAAAGATAGGATATACAAATGGAAAGCAATTGCAAAAGCGTCTTTCTATTTTTCAAATAAGCAGACAGCAGCTTGAGGAAGCAATCTTGCAGCTCAATATGGAGGATAATTAATTTATGCAAAAAGATATAGCAACACCAATTCGAACGCAAGAAATATTAAAAAAGTATGGCTTTTCCTTTAAAAAAAGCTTAGGTCAGAACTTTATAATCGATCCAAATATTTTACGAAATATTGTGAGTCATGCGGATCTCACGAAAGATTCAGCGGCAATTGAAATTGGACCAGGTATAGGAGCGCTAACAGAACATTTAGCAAGAGCTGCAGGGAAGGTAGTTGCCTTTGAAATAGACCAAAGATTGCTGCCTGTTTTAGAAGATACACTTTCTCCTTATGATAATGTGGAAATTATTCATTCTGATATTTTGGAAGCTAATGTGAAGCGAATTTTTGAGGATAAATTGACTGGTATTAAAGATGTTATGGTAGTTGCAAACTTACCTTATTATGTTACCACTCCGATATTGTTGAAGTTACTGATGGATCGTTTACCTATACGTGGAATGGTTGTAATGATGCAAAAAGAAGTAGCTGATCGTATTACAGCAGTTCCTGGTACAAAAGCATATGGGTCACTTTCAATTGCTATTCAATACTATATGAAGGCTGAAGTGGCAATGGTTGTGCCTAGAGGTGTTTTCATGCCACAACCTAATGTAGAATCGGCAGTTATTAAGCTCACTCGCCATGAAACTCCACCAGTTCAAGTTATGGATGAAGACTTCTTGTTTCAAGTATCGAGAGGGTCGTTTGTCCAAAGAAGAAAAACAATTATTAATAATCTACAGTCGTCTTTACCAAATGGTAAGGAAAAGAAGGAAATCATCATTGAATGTTTACAAAAAGTGAACATAGACCCTTCAAGACGAGGGGAAACTCTATCTATTGAAGAATTTGGACGCTTAGCAGATGAGCTATATCCTTATTTTCATTAATTTTACTTGTTACAATATTAGTACTGTTTATAAAAAAATCCATTCGAGATATATGAAAAATATATTGACAAGTATGCGTCTTGCTTGTTAAAATGTTTTGTTTGACAAAAATATAAATAGATGGTATAGTAATATTCAGTGAGGTGTAAGCAGAATGCCAAAAACTTTAGCTGATATTAAAAAGTCATTAGATCATCATTTAGGCAAACGTTTGCAATTAAAAGCAAACGGAGGACGTAAGAAAACGATCGAACGTGCTGGTGTTTTAAGAGAAACTTATCATGCCGTATTCGTTATCGATTTGGATCAAGATGAAAATTCTTTTGAACGTGTATCTTATAGTTATGCAGACATTTTGACAGAAGCAGTAGAAATCACTATTTTTGACGAAGCAAATAATTTAATAGTTGTAAAATGATTGTTTAGAACTTTTATTTTTACTTTTATATTTCGAAAGAAGCTCCTTTTTTCATTCATTTGAATGGAAAAGGGGTTTTTTTCTGTTTGTAGCACATACTAAGTAAGCTAGTTGTTCATCTGATACAAATTCGCCAAAGCGTATTTAAAAGGGAGGATTCACCATATGGCTAGAAAAGGTATTATGTCTAATGAATTAAAAGAAGAGATAGCAAAAGATCTTGGAATTTATGATGTAGTCAAGACCGAGGGCTGGGGTGGAATTAAATCACGTGACGCTGGTAATATGGTAAAACGAGCAATTGAAATGGCTGAACAACAAATGAAGTCACCAAAATAAATTGTAGAGTACCATGTTGGTTAAATGCCAAAAAGCATGCGAAATCCAAAAAAGTAAACAACTAGCAGGCGGAGAAATCCGCCTTTTCTTTTGCATATAACATATGCAGGGATATTTTTTCTGACTTTAACTATTGGAACGCTAATAAGTACGCTTCGTCAGTATACGCACTTCCGCTTTTCAGATGCACTATGGTAAAATAGTGGACAACCTAAGTTTAAAAGGAGCAGAAGGAATGTACTATGTAAAAGCACCTGCTAAAATAAATTTAACACTCGATGTCTTGAATAAACGTCCCGATGGTTATCATGAGGTTGAAATGATCATGACAACAGTCGATTTGGCAGACCGTATAGGGCTAGAGTTAAGAGAAGATGGAAAAATACATATACTATCCGTTGACCGATTTGTTCCGAATGATTATCGGAATTTAGCATATCAAGCAGCTAAGCTATTAAAAGAAATGTATTCTATAAAATCTGGAGTAACTATAAAGATTGAAAAAAATATTCCTGTAGCAGCTGGCCTCGCTGGCGGAAGCAGTGATGCTGCGGCAACCTTAAGAGGGCTAAATACTCTTTGGGGTTTGGGGTTATCCTTAGATGAGTTAGCTGAAATTGGAACGAAAATAGGTTCAGATGTTGCATTTTGTGTGTATGGTGGAACGGCACTTGCGACTGGAAGAGGAGAAAAGATTCAAGAGCTTCCATCCCCTGCAAATTGCTGGATCATCCTAGCTAAACCAACATTGGGTGTTTCTACAGCAGACGTTTATGGGAAGTTAAATTTAAAACGTATAGAACATCCAGATACGAAAAAAATGATCGAAGCGATTGAAACGAAGGATTTTGAAAAAATGTGTGCATCTGTAGGAAATGTACTAGAGAGCGTCACATTAAAACTATATCCAGAAGTTGCAGGTTTAAAAGAGCAAATGGAAAAGTTTGGTGCAGATGCTGTTTTGATGAGTGGGAGCGGCCCAACAGTGTTTGGAATAGTGCAACAAGAATCCAGAGTGCAAAGAATATATAATGGCCTGCGTGGGTTCTGTGACGAAGTTTATGCAGTTCGATTAATAGGAGAACGAGATTCACTTGCTTAAATGCGTATGATTGTGATAAGTTTTCATTAAAACATTCGTGTTTGGAGGTGATTGGATGAAGTGGAAAAGAAGTGAGCGACTTGTAGATATGACGCAATACTTAATGGAACATCCCCATAAATTAATACCTTTAACGTTTTTTGCTTCTTTATATCAATCTGCCAAGTCCTCGATCAGTGAAGACTTAACGATTATAAAAGAAACTTTTGAAGAAAGAGGAAGAGGATTACTCATTACAGTCCCTGGAGCAGCGGGTGGAGTAAAATTTATTCCTACGATGACAAGTAAAGATGTAAAGGAAATAACTGCGGAGTTAATGGAGCAGCTTTCCAAATCGGAACGTTTGTTGCCTGGAGGGTATCTGTATATGACAGATTTACTCGGAAATCCCTCACTCATGAATAAAGTAGGAAAAATATTTGCATCTGCTTTTGCCCATGAAAAAATAGATGCCATTATGACGGTTGCTACAAAGGGTATCTCCATTGCACATGCAATTGCAAGACATTTAAATGTTCCTGTTGTAGTAGTACGAAGAGATAGTAAGGTGACAGAAGGTCCAACGGTAAGTATAAACTATGTATCTGGATCAGCTAGACGTATTCAAACGATGGTCCTTTCAAAAAGAAGTATGGAAAAAGGCCAGCGTGTATTAATCACAGATGACTTTATGAAAGTCGGAGGAACGATTAATGGGATGAAGAGTTTGCTAGAGGAATTTAATTGTGAGCTTGCGGGTATTGCTGTACTAGTTGAGGCGCAGCATGAGGGTGAGCAACTCGTGGATGATTATTTATCTCTAATAAAGTTACATGAAGTGAATGAAAAAGATGGTACAATTGCTTTAACAGAAGGAAACTATTTTGAGAAGGGTGGAAATCTTAATGAAAGCAGTATCAACAACTAATGCACCAGCAGCTATTGGTCCATATGTTCAAGGAGTAATTGTAAACGGAATGTTTTATAGCTCTGGACAAATTCCATTAACTCCACAAGGGGAAGTAGTAGAGGGCTCTATTACGGAACAAACTGCACAAGTTTTTGCTAATTTGGAAGCCGTACTTACGGAAGCAGGCTCTTCTTTATCGAACGTTGTCAAAACACTTGTGTTTTTAAAAGATATGAATGATTTTGCTGAATTTAACGAAGCATATGAAAAGCATTTTGCAGGGCATAAGCCAGCTCGTTCAGCTGTGGAAGTAGCGAGACTACCAAAAGATGTTAAAGTTGAAATAGAAGTAATAGCAGTAGTATAAAGATAGAGTATGCCTTCTTCGGAAAGCATACTTTTTTTATTTAAAATAACTTTGTTAAACTTCAATATTACTAATAAAGATTTGAATAGATAAACCTAATCTATAAGCATTCGCCCTGGCCACACGTCCGCTGCATGCACAAGCACATTTAGCTGTCTCATACGACACGTGATGCGGCTGGGAACAACTTCTTGCTGTATAAACATAATTTTCAGGAGGTGCGCCTTACAGGCCGCAAGAGCGCGAAGAATGAGGCCCCGTAAAGGAGCGGCTCATCCTGCGGAGGCTCATGCGTAGCGTGCGCAAGCGCACATCCGAGTTCTACTTTATAAAATGCCTCATCACAATAGTGCACGGCAATTATAAAAAGAAAATAAAAAATCCAATTTATAGTAAATTCAATNTTTAGAGTAAAGCAATCTAATTATTTTATAATATTAAAAAGATTCATAAAAGAAGAAGGATATTTATAAGTTTCGTGGAATAATAATAAAAGAGTTTTTTACTATTAGAAGAGGGGTGCTGTAAAATGGAAGTAACAGACGTAAGATTACGTAAAGTACTATCAGATGGTCGTATGAGGGCTATCGCTTCCATTACACTGGACAATGAGTTTGTTGTACACGATATTCGAGTTATTGATGGGAATGGAGGATTATTTGTAGCAATGCCTAGCAAAAGAACTCCTGAGGGTGAATTTAGAGATATAGCTCATCCAATAAATTCTGGAACTCGTACAAAAATTCAAGATGCAGTGTTATACGCTTATCATTTAAGCGGTGATATAGAGGAGCCGGTAGCAGAAGCTAGTTATTAATAATTAGGTGAATAATATGCTGCTTTTAGGCAAAATATATGAATCAACTAAAACCATTTCTAGCATGAGATGGTTTTTTTGTGCAGAAAAATTATTTATAATACTTGTTTTGTCATGTATTTGTCAAGAGATATTTCCTTGAAAAATGGTTTCATTTCCGCTATAGTCAAAAGAGGAAATTAGCCCACTGGAGGGAAAACGGAAAATGACAAATACTTATGCGGTTGTATTAGCTGCTGGTAAAGGAACTCGTATGAAGTCAAGTCTATATAAAGTGCTACATCCTGTTTGTGGGAAGCCAATGGTGGAACATGTTGTTGAAAACATGGAGAAACTTGGTGTAGATAAGATTGTAACAGTCGTTGGTCACGGTGCAGAAACGGTTCAAAGCGAATTAGGTAATAGAAGTGAATATGCCTTACAAGCAGAACAATTAGGAACTGCACATGCTGTACTACAAGCAGAGACAGCACTTGCAACCCTTTCAGGCACAACCATTGTTATTTGTGGAGACACTCCACTGATTACTGCCGAAACAATGAGCGACTTATTGAATCACCATAAACAATCAGGTGCCAAAGCAACCATTCTTACAGCAATTGCGAATGATCCTACTGGTTACGGAAGAATTATTCGTTCAGAGGATGGAAATGTTAAAAATATCGTAGAACAAAAAGATGCTACATCAGATGAACAACTTGTCAATGAGATTAACTCGGGAACATATTGTTTTGATAATCAAGCATTATTTAAATCGTTAAAATTAGTAAAAAATGAAAATGCTCAAGGCGAATATTATTTACCAGATGTAATTGAGATTTTACAAAAAGAAGGCGAAGTAATTTCTGCTTTTGCAGCAAAAGATTTTGATGAAATTTTGGGAATAAATGATCGAATCGCCCTTTCTCAAGCAGAACAAATTATGCGATCTCGTATTGCACATCATCATATGCGTGAAGGTGTAACAATCATAGATCCTCAGAATACATACATTAGTAGCGACGCAGTAATAGGTGCCGATACTGTTATTCAGCCTGGAGTCATTATTGAAGGGAAGACTATAATCGGAGAAAATTGCACAATTGGACCAAATAGTCATATTGTTTCAAGTGTAATTGGAAATGGAACAACTATTCATTCTTCGGTTGTTCTATCAAGCGAAGTAGGCGATCATACCTCAATCGGACCTTTTGCACATATCCGACCACAGTCAGACGTTGGAAATGATGTGAAGATTGGAAACTTTGTAGAAGTGAAAAAGTCTACAGTAGGGAATGGAAGTAAAATTTCACATCTAAGCTATATGGGAGACGCATCTATTGGTTCAAATGTGAATATAGGTTGTGGAACCATAACAGTGAATTACGATGGTAAAAATAAGTTTAAAACCACAATCGAAGATGATTCCTTTGTGGGCTGTAACTCCAATTTAATAGCGCCAGTAACAATTGGCAAAAATTCGTATGTTGCTGCTGGTTCTACTATTACAAATGATGTGCCTGGAGAAGCTCTTGCGATTGGTCGAGCTAGACAAGAAAATAAAGAAGGCTATGTAAACAAACTAAAATAAAATTAACCCACTACTCAGGAGGATTATCATGCCAGAACAATATAACAATTCGAAATTGAAAATATTCACTTTAAATTCTAATAAAAAGTTAGCAGAAGAAATCGCAAAAGAAGTAGGGGTTCCGCTAGGAAAAAGTACAGTTACTAGATTTAGTGATGGAGAAGTTCAAATCAATATCGATGAAAGTATCCGTGGTTGTGACGTATTTATCGTTCAATCCACTTCTGGCCCTGTAAATGAGCATATTATGGAATTATTAATCATGCTTGATGCAGTAAAACGTGCTTCCGCTCGTACTGTTAGTGTGGTTTTACCTTATTATGGATATGCTCGACAAGATAGAAAAGCACGTGCACGTGAGCCAATCACAGCGAAGTTAGTTGCAAACCTATTAACTACGGCTGGAGCTACACGCGCAATCGTGCTAGATTTACATGCTCCACAAATACAAGGATTCTTTGATATTCCAATTGATCATTTAGTTGCTTCACCTATTTTATCTGACTATTTCTTAGGTAAAAACTTAGATCCATCCGAAATTGTTATTGTATCACCAGACCACGGTGGAGTTACGCGTGCTCGTAAAATGGCAGACCGTTTGAAAGCTCCAATCGCTATTATCGATAAGCGTCGTCCTCGTCCGAACGTTGCTGAAGTAATGAATATCGTTGGTAATGTAGAAGGAAAAACGGCAATTCTAATTGATGATATTATCGATACTGCTGGAACTATTTCTATTGCTGCTAAAGCATTGATGGAAAGTGGTGCAAAAGAAGTTTATGCTTGCTGTACACACCCTGTATTATCTGGACCAGCAATCGAACGTATAGATAACTCTGTTATTAAAGAGTTAGTTATTACAAATTCTATTCAACTTGCAGAAGATAAAACTTCACCTAAGATTAAAGAATTGTCTGTTGCAAAATTATTAGGCGATGCAATCGTCCGCGTTTTCGAAGAGAAGTCAGTAAGTACTTTATTTGATTAATCTTACCAGCGTTTGAAACATCCTCTTAATGGGTATATATCTAATAAGGATAAGAACTTTTAGGAGGATGGATATAGATGAATACATTGGTTAAAACAAAAAAACGTGAGCATAAAGAAAATGCACAACTAAGGAAAAATGGTTTCGTCCCTGCTGTAGTTTATGGCTTTCAAATGGAATCACAATCTATTGCTGTAGATGAGAAGGATTTAGCTAAAACCATTCGAGAAGTTGGTCGCAATGGAGTCATGAAACTAGAAGTAGACGGAAAACAAGTAAACGTAGTTTTGAATGACTACCAAATGAATATTCTAAAAGGTCATATGATTCATGCGGACTTTTTAGCGATTAATATGAAGGAAGAGTTAGAAGTGAACGTCTTGGTTAATATCATTGGTGACTCGGTAGGAGTTTCTGAGGGTGGAACGCTTCAGCAACCTAACAGAGAAGTAACCATTACAGTAAAACCTTCTGATATTCCAGATAGTATTGACGTGGATGTAACGAACATGGCAATTGGTGATACCATCACTATCGCTGACATTCGCGACAAAACAAACTATACAATTTTAAATGAAGATGACTATACATTAGTGACCGTCTCAGCACCTCGCGTAGAAGAGGAAGAAACAGAGACTACAGATGCTGAAGCAGAAGAAAATAATGATACTGAAGAAGCAAAAACAGAAGAATAATTATAAAAGAAAAGAGGTTGTCTCAAAAAGACAATCTCTTTTTCTCTGTAGTTGTTAAAGCATAAGAATCTGCGTTTCAGATTGAAGACAAAAGGCTGTTGGATAATTGGTATCGTTGTTATTTTGTCATCATTTTCATTACATCAAGATTATTCTTCCTGAGTAAATAGAAAAAAACAATAGGTAGCATTTTTTATTGCTTAGCCAATAAATAAGAAAATCGTTGAAATGGCTCCCTTTCCGCGGGCGTTGCCTTAGCCTCCTCGCTGCGCTGCGGGGTCTTCAGCTAACGCTATTCCCGCAGGAGTGTCGCCTTTTTCAACGATTTTCTATAAATACTAATTGTAAAAATATAAGGAATAAAAACTTGCTCTATTAATGGCATGTTGGTTTTTTTATTGAAAAGCGGATAATAGTTGATTGGAGTGGAAGGCGGAGACTCCAGCCGGAATAGCAAATGTTTTCTGCACCGAAAGCGAAGCGGCAGGTGCATGAGCTGAAGACCCTGGACTGAGCGTAGCGAAATTAATTTTTGCGACGAGCTCGCGCAGGAGCATTGTTTTTTGCGACGAGCTCGCGCAGGAGCAAGGGAAGCGGCTGAAGCCATGCCGGCGGAACGCGTCCGCCTGGAACTGTCTGTAACGTAGAAGAATCTGCGTTTTTCTCTATGTATATGTTAAAATAAATGAAATACGTAATTAAAGGAATGGAAAACGAATGAAAATCATCATCGGTTTAGGGAATCCAGGTAAACAATACGAGGCAACCAGACACAATATAGGCTTTCATGTTATAGATGAATTAGCTGATCGATTAAATACTCCACTGACTCAATCAAAATTTAATGGTATGTATGGCGTTGCTCATATTGGAACAGAAAAAGTGATGCTATTGAAACCATTGACGTATATGAATTTATCTGGAGAGTGCGTTGTACCAATGATGGATTATTATAACGTTGAGAATGATGAGATTGTCGTTATTTATGATGATTTAGATTTACAGGTAGGAAAGCTCCGTTTACGCCAAAAAGGAAGTGCAGGCGGTCATAATGGAATAAAATCTCTTATTCATCATTTAGGTACACAGGAGTTTAATCGAATTCGTATTGGAATTGATCGTCCTAAAAATGGAATGAAAGTACCTGATTATGTTTTATCAAAATTCACAGAAGAAGAAATATCAGATATGGCACATGCAGTTAAAAAAAGTGCGGATGCATGTGAAGCGTGGCTATCAAAAACCTTTTTAGAAGTGATGAATATTTATAATGGTGCATAAATTATGACGTCTAGGCCTATACTTCCTAAAAAGGAGGTTTTGGGCATGACCATACGATATAAATGTCGACATTGTGAAACAGAAATAGGCCAATTGCCTTTGGACTCTATAGATGAGCATTTTTTGAAAAAAAATGAAATAACACCTGAAGAAAAAGATTTATATATAGAACTTGGAAATGAGGGGGATTTCACAGTACAGTGTATTTGTGAAGAGTGTCAAAGTTCTCTCCAAAAATTTCCGAATTACTATGCATTAAAAAAGTGGATACAGTAGAGTTGCTTTGGCACGGTATAGTGTGCAAAGCCTTTTTCTGTTTTGAAGTTGTCTATCAGGGTAGATAAAAGGCACCTACAGTTTTCTACTTTTTAATTGTCTAGTTACTGGTGCCAGCCGCTAAGTAGTCTAATACTAATCTTCTTATTATGCATTAGTAATAGCATTCGCGGCTATACAGGCGCCTTACGCTTTTCTTATAAAACGGGGGATTGAAATGGAGCTTTTAAGCAATATATTACGGGAAGATTCACATATACAAAAACTATTAAAAGAATTAGAGAGCGGCCAAGATCAGCAGCTCATAACAGGACTCTCTGGCAGTGCGAGAGCTGTTTTTTGTAAAATGCTCTATAGTACACGTAAAAAAGCTATTCTTATTGTTACACCAAATTTACTTCATGCTCAAAAGCTAACGGAAGATTTAGTAAAACTAGTTGGAGAAGATTTAGTACGCTTATTTCCTGCGGATGAGCTTATAGCTGCAGACATTTCCATAGCTAGTCCAGAGTTACGGGCACAAAGAATCGAAACGTTAGATCACATGTTATCGAAAAAAAATGGAGTATATATTGTGCCGATAGCTGGACTAAAAAAACATATGCCATCTGTGAAGGATTGGCGAGAGAGCACAGTCTCCATATCGGAAGGCGAGGAAATAGTGTTAGATACACTATTACAAAGTCTTATAAATATGGGCTATGTTCGTCAACCAATGGTTACTGCACCTGGTGAATTTGCTTTAAGAGGTGGGATTGTAGATATATACCCACTCTATTTAGAGCACCCCATTCGTATAGAGTTGTTTGATACGGAGGTAGACTCTATTCGAACATTTTCCGCAGAGGACCAACGTTCATTAGAAAAATTAAAGGACATTCGAATATTACCAGCTACTGAATATGTGTTAACTGAGAATAAAAAGAAATTACTTGCCGATAAATTGGAAGAATCTTTAGCGGAAAGTCTAAAAAAAGTAAAAATAGCGGAAATGAAAGAGCAGTTTTATCAAAATATTCAGCATGATATCGAACTTTTAAAACAAGGTGAGCAGCCAAAAGAATTTATGAAGTACGTGTCGTTGCTTGATGAACATAATAGCTTTTTAGGTAATTATTTCGATTCTAATGGAATGGTTTTATTTGATGAGCTTGGAAGAATTCAAGAAGTTACCGAAACACTTGAAAGAGAAGAAAATGATTGGTTTTTAGCTCTATTAGAGGAGGGTAAAACGGTTCATGATGTAAAACCTTCTTATAATTTAAAAGAGATTATTCAGATGCTTCCAAATGAAAAATTATATTTTTCATTATTTTCACGTACGTTTTCAGGTATAACGATTAAAAAAAATATCGGCTTTTCCTGTAAGCCAATGCAAAACTTTCATGGACAAATGCATCTATTGAAAAATGAGATTGATCGTTTTTCACAAGGAAAGTTTCGAGTAGTAATTCTAGCTGACGGTAAAGAGCGTGTCCAAAAGGTTCATACTGTTTTAGAAGATTACGAAATAGTTTCAAAGATTGGAGCTTCTGGGGAGGATTTGAAAAACTCCGGAATTTTTATCGTGGACGGAGATTTGGAAGCTGGTTTTGAATTACCGCTCCAACGCATTGCTGTCATTACCGATTCTGAGTTATTTAAACAAAAACATAAGAGAAAAGCAAGAACACAAAAAGTAACGAATGCAGAGCGCATTAAAAGCTATTCGGAAATAAAGCCTGGCGATAATGTTGTACATATACATCATGGGATTGGGAAATATATCGGAATAGAAACGCTTTTAGTTAATGGTATTCATAAAGATTATTTACACATACGCTACCGTGGAGAAGATAAGCTATTTGTTCCTGTGGACCAAATCGATCTTATTCAGAAGTATGTTGCTTCTGGGGAGAAGGATCCGAAGCTACATAAACTAGGCGGAGCGGATTGGAAAAAGACAAAATCAAAAGTATCTGCAGCTGTTCAAGATATTGCGGATGAGTTAATAAAACTTTATGCAAAGCGTGAATCGGAAGTTGGATATGCATTTGAGCCGGACGGTGAAATGCAGCAATCCTTCGAGGCTGCTTTTCCATATGAAGAAACGGATGATCAGCTTCGTTCTATACAAGAAGTAAAAAAAGATATGGAAAAACCACGACCGATGGATCGTCTAATTTGTGGAGATGTTGGTTATGGAAAAACAGAAGTAGCTATACGTGCGGCCTTTAAAGCGGTAATGGAAGGAAAACAGGTTGCCTTTTTATGTCCAACTACTATTCTTGCTCAACAGCATTACGAGACAATGTTAGAACGTTTTCAAGAGTTCCCTATTGAAGTTGGTTTACTTAGCCGTTTCCGTACTAAAAAACAGCAAACAGAGACGATTAATGGATTAAAAAAAGGGATGGTAGATGTCATAGTCGGTACACATCGTATTCTTTCTAAGGACGTTGTGTATCGAGATTTAGGGCTATTAGTTGTCGATGAAGAGCAGCGATTCGGAGTAAAGCATAAAGAAAAGATAAAACAATTAAAAACAAATGTAGATGTACTTACGCTAACTGCAACTCCAATACCTCGGACATTGCATATGTCAATGATTGGAGTGCGGGATTTATCTGTTATCGAAACACCGCCTAAAAATCGTTTCCCGGTCCAAACGTATGTGATGGAATATAACGGTGCACTTGTACGTGAAGCAATAGAAAGAGAGCTAGCAAGGGGAGGACAGGCGTTTTATTTATACAACCGGGTGGAAGACATTACTCGAAAAGTAGATGAAATTCAAATGTTAGTTCCAACTGCAAGAGTAGGTTTTGCGCATGGACAAATGCCTGAAACAGAACTAGAGTCTGTCATTATTAGCTTTTTAGAAGGGGAATATGATGTACTCGTAACAACAACTATTATTGAAACAGGGATTGATATACCAAATGTGAATACGCTTATCATACATGATGCTGATAAAATGGGATTATCGCAGCTTTATCAACTTCGTGGTCGAGTAGGACGCTCGAATCGAGTAGCTTATGCTTATTTAATGCATCAACGAGATAAGGTATTGACGGATGTTGCGGAAAAAAGATTACAAGCAATTAAGGAATTTACAGAGCTTGGCTCCGGATTTAAAATCGCAATGCGTGATTTGTCTATTCGGGGAGCAGGGAATCTATTAGGTTCTCAACAACATGGGTTTATTGATTCCGTTGGTTTCGACTTATATACACAGATGCTTGAAGATGCAATTGAGGAAAAACGAACAGGTATAAAGAAAGAAGAAATACAAGATTTAGAAATTGTTTTATCAACAGATGCTTATATTTCTGACGAATATATTCCAGATGGATATCAAAAAATCCAAATGTATAAACGTGTTAAAGCAATGGACAAGGAAGAGGAATATATGGACCTTGTTGATGAGCTGCAAGACCGTTTTGGAGACATTCCCCTGGAAGCAGAAAAATTGCTACGAATTGCTCGTATGAAAGTTTGGGCTAAAGATGTAGGAGTCGAATCAATCAAAGAAGTAAATAAGATTGTGTCTATTCGATTCAGTACCGAGGGTACACAAAACATTGATGGTGCCATGCTTGTTGAAAAGTCGATGAAATATGGTCGTGCAATTGGATTTAACATGGATAATCGAAATTTGGTCATTACAATCGATGAACGTAAAACAGGGAAGTTTAATCCTTTTGATGTGTTAGAAGAGATGATGCGGTTGTTGCCTGAGGCAAAAAAAGAAAAGTCTGAAGTGAATTAGCACTTTGCATATTTTATGGTAATGTGATGCATACTATGGCAGAAATGAAAATTAATACCCAATCAGTCGAAAGTGAGGCACATTACATGAAAGCAACAGGCATCGTACGACGCATTGATGATTTAGGTAGAGTAGTAATTCCGAAAGAAATTCGCAGAACGCTTCGCATCCGTGAAGGTGATCCACTGGAAATTTTTACGGATAGAGAAGGTGAAGTAATACTAAAAAAATACTCACCTATCAATGAACTCGGGGATTTTGCAAAAGAGTATGCAGAAACATTATACGAAACGCTAGGTACTCCGGTATTAATAAGTGATCGTGACGAAATGATTGCAGTGGCAGGTTTATCCAAAAAAGATTATCTAAATAGAAGACTAAGCCCAGATGTAGAAGAAATCGTTAGTAAACGTTCTATTGTTACGGAAAAACATGAAAACTCAGTAGAATGGGTACCAGGGGTTTTTGAATCAGTCAAATCCTACTGTATTGCTCCAATTATCTCATCTGGAGATCCAATAGGCGCTGTCTTTTTAATTTCTAAAGTCCATTTTGTTGGGGAAGCAGAGTTAAAAGCAGTCGAAACAGCAGCAAATTTCTTAGCAAAACAAATGGAAACTTAATTTATCGAAGGTCTTTTTCTATTAATAGAGAAAGGCCTTTTTCCATGTCTGTTTGTGTTGCTCATTCCCTGGAGATATGCTGTTTATTTTATATTCATGTATAATAGTTGCATTGAGGAATGGAAGAAGGATGAAGGAAATGAGTAACGAATGGAACATGAAAACGTATATGAAGGGCGCAGCCATGTTGACGATTGCAGCGATTATTGTAAAGCTATTAAGCGCTGTTTATCGTGTTCCATTTCAAAATTTGGTTGGAGATGAAGGATTTTATATTTACCAACAGGTTTATCCGTTCATTGGTATTGTAACAACTTGGACTTCTTTTGGATTTGCCGTTGCATTGTCAAAAATACTATCAGAATATAAAGCTACCAAAAATGATGAAGCTATTCCAAGAATTATACAAATTGCTTTCGTTTTTATTGGAATCATTTCAATTCTATTTTTTCTTTTACTATTTGCCGGAGCTGAATTTCTTGCAAGTACAATGGGTGATGTCCAGTTAGCTCCGTTATTAAAAGCGGGCTCCTATGTTATTTTGTTAATGCCAATGCTGGCTGTGTTAAAAGGAAAGTTTCAAGCAGATGGCAAGATGCAGCCGGTTGCTTATGCACAAGTGATCGAGCAAGCAGTACGAGTGATTATCATTTTATTAGGTACATGGATTGTCGTTTCTACTAGTTTTGATTTATACAAGGCTGGCAGTATGGCAATGTATGGTGCAGTGGCAGGGGAACTAGCAGGTGTTGTTTTTCTTTCTTATGTATATTGGAGAGGATTAGGAAATCTTCATACAAACAAACCGAAACAAGTAGTTCCAATTTGGCCAATTGTAAAGGATTTGACCATTGTTAGTATTAGTGCAAGTATTAGTGCGCTATTGTTTTTACTTTTTCAGTTGGTGGATTCTTTTACTATTTTTCAAACGTTAGTGGAAAGCGGCTTGGAAAAGCAACAAGCGATGGAGATGAAAGGAATTTATGATCGAGGACAGCCGCTAGTCCAATTAGGAATTGTTATTGCCTCTACTTTATCTTTAGCGATAGTTCCGTTAGTTGCACATCGAATCAATAAAGAAAAGGGAAGAACGGCTATCCCTTTCATGCAGCTAACATACCGTGTCGCTTTCACCTTTGGAATTGCTGCAGCATTAGGGTTGATTGTAGTTTTACCTTATGTAAATGAAATGTTATTCCAAACTAGAGCTGAGTCCTTCACTTTGATGGTATTTGCATGTCAAATAATATGGATGTCCTTAATATTAACGTTGATGGCTATGCTTCAAGGAAGTGGGAAAGTAAAAATCCCTACTTTATTTTTACTGGTTGGCGTATTTTGTAAATGGCTATTAAATGGTATGCTTGTCTCATCTTATGGGATTGTTGGTGCAGCAATAGCAGGAAATATTAGTTTAGCGATTGTATTTTTAATGATGTTTTATTATTTTAAAAAGAACTGGAACATTTCGTTTGCCTCTATTTCCTTTTATAAAGGCATTGGAATTGCTTCGCTTATGATGGTAATCTGTGTAACCGCGTATGTGTGGGTGGCAGATGCTATACTCTTCGATAGTTTATCCAGTCGACTACAGTCTGTCGTTATTTCTATTAGCGCTGTAACACTTGGAGCAACCATTTTCTTACTAATCATTGCAAAAAGACGTGTGATCGGAGAAAAAGAGTGGTTTTTATTGCCTTTTGGACGAAGAATGGCTACATTTCAACTATGGTTGAATAAAGAAAAGTAAGGTTGTGAGCAGATGAATGAAATTACCATTATTGGCCTCGGGGCAAGCGATTTAGATCAATTGCCTCTAGGTATATATAAAAAGCTAAAAGCATCAGAACATTTATATGTTCGTACGGAGCAGCATCCTGTTTTGCAAGAATTAAAAACAGAAGGACTTACATGGAAAAGCTTCGATGAAATTTATGAAAAGAATGATCAATTTGAAGGTGTTTATGAGGAGATTGTGAAAACTTTACTTCAGTTAGCAATTGCTAACCCTGTTACGTACGCAGTACCCGGACACCCATTAGTAGCTGAACAAACTGTACAATTACTTATTGAAGCGGAGCAACAAGGCAAAGCGAAAATTAATATTGAAGGTGGACAAAGCTTTTTAGACCCTATTTTTGGCGCGTTAAGAATAGATCCTATCGAAGGATTTCAGCTTTTAGATGGTACAAGCTTAAAACGTGACGACATTCAAATGAATGCGCACGTATTAATCGGACAAGTTTATGATGCGTTTAGCGCTTCCGAAGTGAAGCTTACGCTCATGGAAAAATATCCAGATGAATATGTCGTTACTATCGTCACTGCAGCTGGTTCAGCTCAGGAAAAGTTAACGAAAGTGCCTTTATACGAGCTGGATCGAGTAATGGAACTCGATAATTTAACAACATTATACGTACCTCCTATACTCCAGCAAGAAAATAGATTAAAGGAATGGCAAACCCTACGTAAAATTGTAGCTGATTTACGTGGTCCTAATGGATGTCCATGGGATAAGGAACAAACACATACGACGCTAAAGAAATATGCCGTAGAAGAAGTGTATGAATTATTACAGGCAATAGATGAAGAAGACGATGATCATATTGTTGAGGAACTCGGCGAT
Source organism: Psychrobacillus sp. FJAT-21963 (assembly GCF_001420585.1). Taxonomy (NCBI): domain Bacteria; kingdom Bacillati; phylum Bacillota; class Bacilli; order Caryophanales; family Bacillaceae; genus Psychrobacillus; species Psychrobacillus sp. FJAT-21963. The sequence continues at coordinate 30,399 of NZ_LJIY01000017.1, forward strand.
GTGCTATTACAAGTATTTTTACATGCTCAAATTGGAGAAGATAATGGATATTTCAGCTTAGAGGATGTACTAGAGTCAGTATCCAATAAAATGATTCGCAGACATCCCCATGTTTTTGGAGATGTGATCGCCACAAATTCAGAAGATGTGCTTCGTAATTGGCAGCAAATTAAAGCGCAAGAGAAGAAAGAACATAACGAGTCATTGCTAGATGGGGAATTGCGTGCAGATTCTTCGTTGCTTACTTCTTATAATTTTCAAAAGAAAGTAGCAAAAGTTGGTTTTGATTGGCCAGATGTATCTGGAGCATGGGAAAAGTTCGATGAAGAGCTAAAAGAATGGAAGAAAGAGTTAAAAGATGGCAATATAGATACACAGACGGATGAGTTAGGGGATGTATTGTTTACGCTCGTTAATTTAGCTCGTTTTTACGGCTTATCTCCAGAGCAAGCGATCATGCAAGCAAATGAAAAGTTTAAAAGGAGATTCCAATATATTGAGTCGAGTGTTAAAAAGGGAAAAGGAGACTTTACTCATTATAATCTGGAAGAGCTCGATTCTTTTTGGAAAGATGCAAAGAAATTAGAGAGGTAGTGTTGTTATGAGATTAGATAAATTTTTAAAAGTTTCTCGATTGATTAAGCGTAGAACACTTGCAAAAGAGGTTGCAGATCAAGGAAGAATTACGATAAATGGAAAAGTGGCGAAGGCAAGCTCCGATGTAAAGGCGGGAGATGAACTATCTATTCGATTTGGTCAAAAGGTAGTAACTGCTATTGTTGATGCGATAAGAGATTCTGCTAAAAAAGAGGAAGCTGCATCGATGTTCACGATAACAAAAGAAGAGAGATTAGAAAAAGTAGATCCAGCATTTATTGATGATGAAGATTAAAAAATAGAAAACAAATAAATTTTATAAAATAAAAAGCGTGGCATTTGTCATGCTTTTTTTTTACGTGCATACAATACAAAGAGAGGACAAGGAGAGGAGAGAGTATAAATGCAATTTCAAGCAGAAAATCAAACAATTACTATTCCATCGGGGGACCACGTTATTTCCTTAAGAAATCGTAAAAGAATGGATCTAACATCGGTTAAATCTATTGAACGATTCGATCAACAAGAATTTTATGTAAGGACCTCACAAGGAATCCTCCATATTAAAGGAGAAGATTTAAAGATCGTACACCTAGACGTAGATAAAGGTCTCCTAACATTAGATGGGATTGTACGAGTTATGCAGTACGATGAAGAGCAGCAGTTAGACGGAGCAAGAGGATTACTTCATAAACTATTCGGATGACACTCTCTCTACAATTTCTAAGCTTATTATTGATGATAGCGAGTGGAATTCTAGTTGGTGCAATTATCGAAGGAACGCGCTTTGTAACGGAAAGCTTTTCAAAGCGTTCCTTCGTTTATAAATATCGAGTCGGTTTAGAGATAATTATATGGATTTCTCTCGGGTTGGGAACTTTTTACTTACTTTATGAAGTTCGAGATGGCATATGGAGAATATATGATCCACTTGCACAAATAGTAGGAATCCTTTTATACGAACAACTCTTTCAGCCAGTTTTTCGATTGACGGGAAGGATTTTTTTAAGTTTAATCGTTAAGCCCATTTGGTTTATTATTCGTTTGTTCATAACAATCATTCGCAAAATAATACAATTGATTGTTATTATAGTCTTATTTATAACTAAACCTTTTCAATACGTTTATAAAAAAACAATTCATTTGGCCCTTCAGAAAAAACCAAACTTCCGTTATAATAAAAAGTACACTAAAAATTGAAACAGTTTGACGGGAGAGGGCGAAATGGGGGAGAAGCAAAGAAATGTATCTACAGAGAAACGACTTGCATCAATTAATACCGATTATGTTCGTTCCATCGAACGTCAAGAAAATCGTAAACATGCAAAAAAAGTTCGTTTATACAGACGTTTAGCTACATTTACAGTGATGTCCATTTTAATTGTCGGGTTTCTGATTACTTCATTAATAAATAGTAATAAAACGTTAGAAGAAAAAAAACAGCAAAAAGAACAAGTTTCAGAAGAACTAGCTAAAGTACAAGAAGAGCAAGAAATATTGAAACTTCAAATTTCCAAATTAAATGATGATGAGTACATTGGAAAATTATTAAGAAAAGATTATTTTCTTTCAGAAGAAGGAGAAATCATTTTTACTTTGCCTGAAAATGAAGAAAAATAATATAAAAATAACGCTTCAAAAGAGTAGTCTTATTGACACTCTTTTTTTGTTAGCTATAATAAAGATAAGGTTTGTATGAAAAAAATCGTACAATCACGTTAAGAGTCGTTTAAATTTTAAGGAGGAGCATTTTTTTTATGTCAATTGAAGTAGGCAGCAAGGTACAGGGTAAAGTAACAGGAATCACTAACTTCGGAGCGTTCGTAGAGCTGCCAGGAGGCTCAACAGGTCTAGTTCACATTAGTGAAGTTGCGGATAATTATGTGAAAGATATTAATGAGCACTTGAAGGTTGGAGATGTTGTAGAAGTTAAGGTGATGAATGTTGAAGCGGATGGCAAAATCGGATTATCTATTCGTAAAGCGAAGCCTCAAGCGGAAAGACCAGAGAGACCAGAACGTCCTCAGCGTCCACGTAACAACAATCGCCCAAATGATCGCGATCGTCCAAACAAAGAAAATTTCGAACAAAAAATGGCTAGATTCTTAAAGGACAGTGAAGATCGTTTGTCTACGTTAAAGCGTGCAACTGAATCTAAGCGTGGTGGCCGAGGCGCTAAAAGAGGATAATTAGCTGTCTGTTTTATCGGTAGAAAAAATGTTTAATAGATGAGAAGGTGTTCAGCATTGCTGACACCTTTTTTTGTACTAAAAAATTATACTAATAAATATAATTGTATCTAGTACCTTTTTTTCATTAAAATGGATTGTTAATATATAAGTATCGTTTTCTTAGGTAAAACGAGTACGATTGTCAATCGTTAAAGGAGGTTTTTATATGGATGCAATTGATGTACTAACGAATTTAGATAATTTGAAAGCATATTTTCAGCCAATATTTAGTGCAGACGAGCATATTGTAGTTGGTTATGAAGTAACCGGAAAACTTCAAATGGATGACAAGTTAATAAACTTAACATCATTTGCATATGATGAAGATATTCCAGAAGAGTATCGGGTTGAAGTGGAACATAAAATATTGCATTTGGCACTTTCTCAACTTGCTGGAGAAGTGAAAGATTTTGATATTTACCTTCCATATAATGCAAACTTACTTATATTAGATTATGGTGAAAGTTATTTTGAAATTATAAAAGAGTATATTTTAGAAGAAAATCTCCCCCGCATTGTTCTTGTAATTTCAGAGCATAACTTTAAAGGAGATTTTAGCCAGCTTAATAATATCCTTCGCTATTTACGTACATACGGAATGAAGGTTGCTATAAATCAGGTAGGCTCCGAAAGCCATTTGGATTATATTAAGATGATCTCCCCAAATATCTTAAAAGTGAATATTGAGCAATTGAGTTATGAATCGTGGAGTGCACAAAATGATTTATTTACGTCCCTTGGTACGTTAGCTCGTAAAATGGGAGCGAATATGTTATTTGAAGGTATTGATACTGTACATCAGCTTCAATTTGCTTGGAAGAATGGTGGAAGATATTATCAAGGAAAGTACTTGTCTGATTCTGCTACAACGGTTATTCCAAAAAATCAGTTGAAGGAAAGATTTAAAAAGGAATGTCAGCAGTTTATTAAAATAGAAAAGCGCATGCTCGAAGAAAATTATAATGAATTGAAAAACTTACAAAATCTTTTAGAAACGACTATCCAGCATTCAAAGCCTGCAAGTGATAATAGCGAGCAACTTTTGGCGCTAGCCAAAGAACTTGATGTATATTCTTTCCGTATTTATATTTGTAATGAAGATGGTTTCCAAACTTCACCTAATATTATGCGCATGGATAAGAAGTGGACTGTTCAAAAAGAGGCTATTAATAAAAATTGGAGCTGGCGTCCATATTTTTTAAAAACAATTATAAAAATGCGCAATGATCAAAGTGGAGTATTTTCTGATGTATATAGCGATATCGACACTGGAGAATTGACACGAACATTTTCAATACCAATGAATGAAAGTGAATATCTATTTATTGATATTTCCTATGATTACTTATTTAAGCATAATATATTTAGATAAAGAAGTTTTTAGGGGGAAAAGGTGTGAATAAAGAGTATATTTTAAAAGCACATGTAGCATATGTGAATTGGTTAGATGAACTTACGAATTTAAATGAGATAAAAGGAAACACACCATACAAAGAAGGTAAGTGGTCGCCAAATGAAATTGTGATGCATTTAGCCGAGTGGGATCGATTTACCCTAGAAGAACGAATGCCTTATATGAAAGAAGGTGCAAAGCTTGAAACGTTTCCAAACTTCGAAGACTTTAATGCAAAAGCCGCAGCCCGTGCTCATGAACAAACATTTACAGAGACCCTTGCTTATGCAAAAACTCAACGGCAAGCTATTATGGAACAACTCGAACAAATCGCTGAAATAGAATGGGACAAAATTTTCTATATTGGTAACCATGAATTAACTATACGTAGTTACTTCACAGATTTCATGGAACATGATCTTCACCATAAAAACCAAATAGCTTTAAAATAATTTATTGCCTAAGACTGTATATACTCAAGATTTTGAGTTTATACAGTCTTTCTACTTTTTCAAAATAGGCCAAATCCGTTGATTTCAGCTCTAGTAGGACGCTTTCAGCCTGCATGGCTTCAGCCGCTTCCCTTGCTCCTGCGCAAAGCTCGTCGCAAAAAACAATGCTCCTGCGCAAAGCTCGTCGCAAAAATTAATTTCGCTACGCTCAGTCCAGGGTCTTTTCGCTCATGCACCTGATGCTTCGCTTTCGGTGCAGAAAACATTTGCTATTTCGGCTGGAGTCGCCGCCATCCGCTTCAATCTATGTATTGGCTAATTAAATAATGATATATAACAAGGTCCTCCATTAAACTTACAACTAATTCGAGGTGAAGGGCCATTATAACAGAACCTCTTTATATTTTTCCTAAAGAAAACCCTTCAAATAAACGTCCCCCGTAAGGATGTAAAATATCCTCTACAAGTTGAATTACCTTATTTTTTTCACCAGTTTTATAATAAGTATCAAATGATTCAACAAACCGATTGGCAAAATTCTCATCATGATGTTTTAATGCACGGACAATCCATTTAGAGGCACCAATCCATTTTCCATTCGTTCGTAACACAAATTCACTTAATAATTCCGCTAGTGTATTTGCTATAAAAATTTCTTCTGCTCTATTAGTACTTCCAATGAAATCATCTAATGCGTCCGTAATAAAGTATCGTTTTAAATTTATAGTATCAGGTGACCAAATTTCTGGCCCTTTTGCTAACAGTTCTGTTGCTTCGGTTTTAATCGAATCTAAAATATCGTTGTCTTTCAAGATGAGCCCTTCTGCAACCATGCGGGGCAAAGAAGGTCTAGCTCTTTTTGAGTCACTTTCAAAAAAGGTTTTATAAGAAGTGAGATTATGAACAAAAACTTCAATTGGCCATCCACCTAAAAGAAGAGATTCTCTAAAAGAGATTTGACTATTGTTATAAAATACAACAATATCCAAATCTGAAGTTTTTGTAGTTTCCCCTCGGATTACGCTTCCTGCTAAAAGAGCACCTTGGCAATTAGGGTGATGTAAAGAGATAAATTGCTTTGCAGCTTCGATAGGTTCTAGTCTGTCAACATGCATCGAGCATTCTCCTTTATTTTTTTGTATTAAAAAAAGCAGTTCCAAAAATTCGACTTTTGGAACTGCTTTTTATTAGATGACCCCTACGGGATTCGAACCCGTGTTACCGCCGTGAAAGGGCGGTGTCTTAACCGCTTGACCAAGGGGCCAGATTAATGGAAAAAATATGGCGGCAGAGGGGATCGAACCCCCGACCTCACGGGTATGAACCGTACGCTCTAGCCAGCTGAGCTACGCCGCCAATTTAACGAACAAATTACATATTACAAGCGTTTGGGCAAAGTGTCAATACTTCTTGAAAAAATATTTTCTTTCTCCTATTATTTATTGGCTAAACGAGTCGAAAACTTTTTTGGAGAGGGTGTCAGAAACAGACATACTTCTTGTTCTAAATCTAGGTATACTTCCATCAATAGCTTAATAGGGGGTATATACTTTTGAAAACATTGTATGAGCAAAATCAAAAAAGAAATTTTTCGTGGAGAAAGGTTTTAGAAGAGATTCAAGTTCGAAAAGTAGCCATATCATTCGCTCTTATTTTTTTTATACTTGCTTTCTTCCTAGCGCAAGTCGTATTATTTGAAGCTTCCGTTCCATTCTTCCTTCCTATATGGGCATTAGTAAGCTTACGATTTAAACGTTTTTTACCTTGGACCATTGCAGGGGCTTTGCTTGGTAGTATGACGCTAGGACTTGGACAAGTAGTCATACACGTAATGCAAGCGTTTATATTTCCACTTCATTCAAAAAGATTGATCAGGAAGATACCATTACCCTTATTTGTATTATTAGATGTTGTTTTTATACAAGTAATATGGCAGTTAGTGTCCTATTGGGGCCAGATTCCAGGTTCCGTTTGGTTAGCAATCGGCTATGAAGGCCTTTTGAGTTTATTTATGACTATATTTTTATTTCAATTATTTCTCCCATTGCCAGATATACTTCATAAAAGATGGACGGCAGAAAGAATGGGAGCTGCTTTATTAATAGGGGCATTAGTCTTAACGGGAATGTCCTCGTATATTTTTGGATACGTTTCGATTCCTTTAATACTTGCTCATTTAGTAATAGCAATTGCCTCTGCAGTAGGTGGAATTCAGCTTGCAACCGTCGTTGCAGTTCTAGCAGGGACAATATTAAGTATTTCAAAGCTAAGCTTCAGTGGCATGATAGCGGTATATGCCGTTACCGGCTTTTTAGCAGGGCTGCATAAACCATTTGGCCGACTTTGGCAGGCGTTTAGTATGCTAGGCGCTACATTTTTCTTTATTTTATACGACCGAACTTTACCACTAGATAGTGTTTATATAGGTTCATTGGTAACCGCTTCATTGTTGTTTTTTGCTATACCTTCCAGTTGGATTAAATCTTTAAAGGAGGAACTTTACCCGGATACTTCAAATATTCTTCTGCGCAGACAGAAATGGATGACTGAAAAAGTAAACAATCAGTTACAGGAATTCCAACATTTCGTAGACTTCATTACAAGTTTCATTTCTGATCGATTTAACAATAAAGGAGCTGTTGAAAAAGAGCAAAACCAGGCATTTGAAACATGCCAGTCGTGTTTTCAATATGAAAAATGTTGGGGGGCAAAATCAAATGGAATCCCATCGCTGATGGCACAATGGGAAAATGAACCTAAAAAAAATAGAATACAAATTGAAAAGAGAATCGGTTATAAGTGTGTGAAACCAGTAAAAATCATTCAAGAATTAATAGAAAGGGAGGCAAAAAAACAACTAAACAACCAAATGCAACACGGTAAAAAAATGTACGCTTTAAAGCTACGTGATATTGGAAACCATATGAATGAACTTATAAACAATTTAGATAACAGTATGACTTTATATACATCTCACGAAGAAGAAATCAAACAGAAGTTTGATCAGTGCAATATCCCGTTTTTTCAAATTGACGTTTTAAATATTGCGGTAGGGCAAATGGAGGTTGTTTTCTGCTTACCGGTAGAATCTAGAGCCAAAATGGTTGGTGAGAGATTAATACTGCCAATACTTTATGACTTATGGAAAGAACCATTTGAAATAACGTCCATGAAAGAAGTTCATCAACCATATGAGCATATTCAAATGACCTGTAAATCTTCTGTACGTTTTCAAGTAACACATGATGTTTATACATCATCCAGCAGAAATACGATATATTCAGGAGATGCCCATGCAGTATTTCCTTTACACCCTGGATTACTTGCGGTTATTTTATCAGATGGAATGGGGAATGATATCGAGGCACACAGAGAAAGTAGACGAGTAATGCAGTTTATGCGAGAATGCCTAAATAAAAAAATGGATCCTGAAACAACGATGCATACTCTTCATTACATGATGAGTTTGCAAGATGATACGGATAGCTATGCAACGGTAGATTTAGCATTGATCGACTTACAAAAAGGAGAACTGTGGTCTTGGAAAGCTGGTAGTATGTCTACTTATTTGATAAGGGGGAATGAGATGCGTAAAATTGAAAGTAAGCATGTGCCATTTGGTTTCCTGCCTACTTTTACTATTGAGGCAAGAAAAGTTGATATTAAAGATGGCGATATTCTGCTAATGCTATCGGATGGTGTCTTCTCATCCAATACGTCCATAGACAAACAAGAGCTGTATTATCAAAAAATACTCCAAGATCCAACGATGAACGCAGAAAGATTTGTAAAGAAATTAGAAGAAACTTATTCATTACCAGGAGACGACCGAACGGTTATCTTCATGCAAGTAAAACATGTAGTTCCAGAATGGTCTATTTTTTCACCACGTGAAGCAGCTAAATTCCAAGAAAAAATGGTACACTAATAAGAAAAGCGTAAGGCACTGAAGTTAGACAAAAAGAAAAGAGGTGAGAAGATGCTTTCATTCGTCCAAAAGGTAAAAAAGTATATCGACAAGCACAACTTGATAGATAAAGGTGAGCGTCTTCTTATCGCTTGTTCTGGTGGCGCAGATTCAGTTGCTTTAGTAAGAGTTATGTATGAACTTCAAAAGGACTATGAAATAGATATTGCTATTGTGCATACCGATCATCAGTTAAGAGGAGAAGAATCTGCACAGGACATGCGATTTGTGGAAGAACTTGCAAACAGCTTGAAATTACCCTTTTACGGAACGAAAATAGAGGTACCCGGTAGAGTCGCTGAAAAAGGTGGGAATGTTCAAGTTATTTGTAGAGAAGAACGCTATGCATATTTTGAAGTAATTATGGAACAACATAATTATCACAAATTAGTTTTAGGTCATCATGCAGATGACCAAGTAGAAACTGTCATAATGTCGTTAGTGAGAGGTACACTATCCTCCTCTATAACTGGGATACCAAGAACTCGAAATTTTTCAACAGGAGAAATTATTCGGCCTTTTTTAGGGGTAACAAAAGAGGAAATTTTCAACTACGTTCATTTACTAAATCAACGTTTTAGACATGACCCAAGTAATGACAAGCATACATATACAAGAAATCGGATTCGACATAAAGTAGTACCTTTATTACAAGAGGAGAATGCTTTAGTAAGTGACAGAATTCAATTATTTGTCGAGAAGCAACAACAGGATGATACACTTCTTCAAATAATGGCAAAAGAAAAATTTGAACAGCTTGTGACGGTTGATTCAAATCATTCCTTTTTTCTTGATACAATGCACTTTAAGGAAGTTCCCATCGCTTTACAAAGAAGGGTAGTTCTACTACTATTAAACTATCTCTATAATGAATCCGATACATTTCTAAACGATCGGTTAATTGAGTCGATCCTTTTCGCTTGTAATGAGTTTGAAGGTAATTCAGTAATTCATTTACCAAAATCTTTTTTCCTTGTTCGACATTACAATAAGGTCCAATTTACATCCTCCATCAAGGAACCTGCATTAATGGGTAAAATGGAAATACAAGAGGATTGTTGGTTTGAGGTTGGTGCTGGTTTTTCCATCTACTTAACGAGAAATATAGAGGCAAATATTTCGGAAGAAAAATTTTATGTCCAGTTGGATCACGATCAGCTACCACTTTTCATAAGACAAAAAGCTGAGGGAGATCGTATCCATATGAAAGGGATGTCCTCTCCTAAGAAAGTTTCTCGGTTATTTATCGATGAGAAAATTACAGCCGAAGATCGCTATGTTTGGCCACTACTTGTAAGTAAGAACAATGATATACTAGCAGTAATTGGGCTTCGTTACGAAGAGCGATTTTCGAAGGAGTATCATGGACAGAATTTTGTCCTATACTTAAAAAAACATTAACTATTAGGGGGGACTAAAATGTTAGAAAAAGACATTCTAGAAGTATTATTAACAGAAGAACAAATTCAAGAAAAAACCCGTGAACTTGGTGCGGCACTATCAGAAGAATATAAAGATAAGTTCCCACTAGCTATTGGTATTTTAAAAGGTGCTATGCCATTCATGTCCGATTTGATGAAAAGAGTAGATACTTACATTGAAATGGATTATATGGATGTATCAAGCTACGGTAACGCTACTGTTTCTTCAGGTGAAGTAAAGATTGTTAAAGACTTAAATACAAGTGTAGAAGGACGCGATATTTTAATTATCGAGGATATCATTGATAGTGGAATGACACTAAGCTATTTGGTGGATTTGTTCAAATATCGTAAAGCAAAATCAATAAAATTGGTTACACTGCTTGATAAACCGTCTGGTCGAAAAGTAGATTTACAAGCAGACTATGTAGGCTTTGAGGTACCAGATGCATTTGTAGTAGGATACGGATTAGACTACGCAGAAAAATATCGTAATCTGCCATATGTAGGTGTGTTAAAGAAAGAAGTTTATACTTTTTAATTTTAATGGTGAAATAAAAGGCTTTTCATTGTACGCCCAAAAATTCGTATGATAAGATTACATATAGTTTTTCTGTTTACCTTGTGAGGAGGCTAGGAATGAATCGAGCACTGCGCTACGCTATATTATACCTATTAATATTTTTTGTGATTGTTGGAATTTTCGCTACGTTTAATACGAGCAATCAACCAACAAAAGAAATTCGCTTTGACGAATTTATGACTTCCCTTGAAAAAGGAGAAGTAACAAGCGTTGTTCTGCAACCTGAATCTGGAATTTATGTTGTAGAAGGCGAAATGAAAGGCTATGAAGAAGGGGAAAAATTCTTAGCTAAAGCCCCATATAGTGAAGATTTACAATCAGAAATTAGAACACTGGCAAAAACACACTCAGTTCAAGTTGATTATAAAGAAACGCCAAAAACAAGTGGCTGGGTACAATTTTTCACAGGGTTACTACCATTCCTGATTATCATTATTCTATTCTTCTTCTTATTGAGTCAATCACAAGGCGGTGGTAACCGTGTGATGAACTTCGGTAAGAGTAAAGCGAAATTGTATGACAATGAAAAGAAAAAAGTAAGATTTACAGATGTTGCTGGGGCAGATGAAGAAAAGGCTGAACTAGTAGAAGTAGTAGATTTTCTAAAAGATCCACGTAAATTTGTGGAGATTGGAGCACGTATTCCGAAAGGGATCTTATTAGTAGGTCCTCCAGGTACAGGTAAAACATTACTTGCTCGTGCGGTAGCCGGAGAAGCAGGCGTACCTTTCTTCTCTATTAGTGGTTCGGATTTTGTTGAAATGTTTGTCGGTGTTGGGGCATCTCGTGTGCGTGATTTATTTGAGAACGCGAAGAAGAATGCACCATGTATTATTTTCATCGATGAGATTGATGCAGTAGGTAGACAACGTGGAGCTGGTCTTGGTGGAGGTCACGATGAGCGTGAACAAACACTAAATCAATTACTTGTAGAAATGGATGGTTTCGGTGCAAATGAAGGTATTATTATCATTGCTGCAACGAACAGACCAGATATTTTAGATCCTGCACTTCTACGTCCAGGTCGTTTTGACCGTCAAATCACAGTTGGTCGTCCAGATGTTAAAGGACGAGAGGCAGTACTTAAAGTACATGCCCGCAATAAGCCACTTGACGAATCAGTGGATTTAAAAGCGATTGCACAACGTACACCAGGTTTCTCTGGTGCAGATTTAGAAAACTTATTAAACGAAGCAGCACTAGTTGCAGCGAGACGTAATAAGAAAAAAGTAGATATGAGTGATATTGATGAAGCAACGGATCGCGTAATTGCAGGTCCAGCTAAATCCGGTAAAGTTATTTCAGAAAAAGAACGTAAAATTGTGGCATTCCACGAAGCGGGACACGTAGTAATCGGATTAACACTTGATGATGCGGAAATCGTTCATAAAGTAACAATCGTTCCTCGTGGTCAAGCAGGTGGATATGCGGTAATGCTTCCAAAAGAAGATCGTTACTTCATGACGAAACCAGAGTTATTAGATAAAGTTGCAGGTTTATTAGGTGGGCGTGTAGCAGAAGATATTACTTTTGGTGAAGTATCAACTGGTGCTCATAATGACTTCCAACGTGCTACTGGTATTGTTAGAAGTATGGTTACTGAGTATGGTATGAGTGACAAATTAGGACCAATGCAATTTGGTCAAGCACAAGGTGGAAACGTATTCCTTGGACGTGATTTTAACTCAGAGCAAAATTACTCAGATGCAATTGCGTATGAAATCGATCAAGAGATGCAAACAATGATTAAAGAGCAATACAATCGTACAAAACAGATTTTAACGGAAAAACGTGATTTGTTAACACTTATTGCTACTACGTTATTAGAAGTTGAAACACTCGATGCTGCTCAAATCAAACACTTAGAAGAGCACGGAACACTTCCAGAACGAGTATATGATTTAACGGATAGCGAAGCTGAAGTGGAAACAAAAGAAGAAGTATCGGATGCAGTAGGAGCTCCAGCAGACCCTTCAACTGGTGACTTACCAAAAGAAAATGGCCCTACAGATGAGCCGAAAAATCCGATTCAAGAAGAACGTAGAGATTAATAGAATGTATTAGCTGATTGTGAATCGCAGACTTGCGAGGCAATCAGCTTTTTTCTTTATCACTATATATGGTATGATGTGTGGGAAAACTTACCGAGAAGTGAGGACAAGTTAGATGATACTCGTGTTAGATACAGGTAATACAAACATTGTACTAGGTGTTTACGATGATGATAAACTTATTCATCACTGGCGAATGGAAACAGATCGTCTGAAAACAGAAGATGAATATGGTATGCAAGTCAAAGCTCTATTTTCACACGCCAATATTTCTTTTGATCAAATAGAAGGTATTATTATCTCATCGGTAGTACCGCCAATTATGTTTTCTTTAGAAGCGATGTGCAAAAAATATTTTGGTATTAAGCCAATAATAGTAGGTCCTGGAGTTAAAACAGGGTTAAATATAAAATATGAGAATCCCCGTGAGGTTGGAGCAGATCGAATTGTAAATGCAGTAGCTGCCATCCATGAATATGGCAGTCCGTTAATCATTGTAGATTTTGGAACTGCAACAACTTATTGTTATGTCAACGAAAAAGGTGAGTATATGGGAGGGGCTATAGCTCCTGGAATCGGTATCTCCACAGAGGCACTTTTTACTCGTGCAAGCAAACTTCCTCGTATTGAGCTAACTAGACCTGAGCATGTCATTGGGAAAAATACTGTTTCTGCGATGCAAGCTGGTATTGTGTATGGTTATGTAGGACAAGTAGAAGGAATTGTGAATAGAATGAAAAAAGTATCGAAACATAACCCTAAAGTGATAGCAACAGGTGGGATGGCATCTTTAATCGGGGATGAAACAACCATTATGGACGTAATAGATCCTTTTCTAACATTGAAAGGTTTGTATTTAATTTATCAAAGAAACTTAGATGAAAGAGGTTTGAAATAAATGGGAGATTACTTAGTAAGAGCATTAGCGTTTGAAGGAAATGTCCGTGCATATGCAGTCCGCACAACAGATACTGTGGGGGAAGCACAACGACGTCATCAAACATGGCCAACCGCATCAGCGGCCCTTGGTAGGTCAATGACTGCTGCTGTTATGATGGGGATAATGTTAAAAGGGGAAGACAAACTCACAGTAAAAGTAGAAGGTAATGGCCCAATCGGACCAATGATTATTGATAGTAATGCAAAAGGGGAAGTTCGCGGGTATGTCACTAACCCACAGACCCACTTTGATTTAAACGAAGTTGGGAAGTTAGATGTACGTCGTGCAGTAGGTACAGAGGGTACATTGACTATTGTTAAAGACCTTGGTTTAAGAGACTTCTTTACAGGTCAAGTGCCTATCGTTTCAGGTGAAATTGCTGAAGACTTTACGTATTATTTTGCTGTTTCTGAGCAGGTACCTTCCTCTGTTGGTCTTGGGGTACTCGTAAACCCAGATAACACAATTTTGGCAGCGGGTGGTTTTATCATCCAGCTAATGCCTGGTACTGATGATGAAACAATTACTGTTATCGAGGAACATTTAAGCAAAATGGAGCCTGTTTCTAAAATGATTGAAAAAGGATTAACTCCTGAGGAATTGCTTTTTGAAATTTTAGGGAAAGATAATGTGCAAATTTTAGATTCTATCCCTGTATCATTTGAATGTAATTGTTCTAAGGAACGTTTCGGTAGTGCGATTATTAGCTTGGGAGTAAGTGAAATTCGCGATATGATTGAGGAAGACGGAGGGGCAGAAGCACATTGTCATTTCTGTATGGAAAAATACCAGTACTCAGTAGATGAATTGGAGTCGTTTATCGATGAAATCAACGCGTGATAACTTTAATCCACAACAAAAACGACATTTAAAAACAAAACCAGTGCTTTTGTTACTTGGTATTCTTTTGTTTGGCAATTTACTCTGGTTTATTGCTTGGCTAATACCAAATGAAAAGGCAAATGGAACGGAACAAGTCGCCTCTGTTGATGGGAAAGGTATTACGAAAGAACAATGGATGGCTTCTATGGAGTCAATGTACGGGAAAGAAGTGCTGCTAGATCTCGTTAATGCAGAAGTGATGGAAGCAGCTGCAAAAAAATACGAAATTAAAGTAACTGATCAGGAAGTGGATTTAGAGGTAGCTCTTATTCGTTCTACCCAAGAAGGGACAGATACATCTCTTCAAACGTTAAATGAAGAATCGATGCGTGCAAAAGTTCGTTCACGTTTAATTTTGGAAAAGGTTTTAGCCAAAGACATAGTGATAGAAAAAGATGCTATAAAAGCTTTTTATGATGATAATAAAAACTTATATAATATTCCGACATCCTACCGTACAAGTGTTATTTATGTTTCCTCAGAGGAGGAGGCTAAGGAAGTTGTAAAAGAATTAAAGAATGGTTCTTCTTTTGACGGTCTGGCAAGGGAACGATCAAAAGACACGAGTTCCGCTAGCTTAGGTGGAGACATTGGATATGTTTCAGAAGGAACGAAGTCTGTAGATGATGAAATCTTATCGGCGCTACCAAACATAGAAACAGGTAAATGGAGCGATGTGATTAGCTTAAAAGACGGTCGGTTTGCTGTCGCGCAAGTAGTAAGTGTTTTTAAAGGTGAATCATTTTCTTACGACGATGTAGAAGATCATATTCACCGAGAGCTTGCGCTTGATCAGCTGCCCCAGTCGGTTACACCAGAAGTGTTCTGGGAAGAATTTGATGCGCAATGGTCGTATAGCGAAAAATAGTAACAACAAAGCTTATAATTTAAGTTTAAACAGCGTATTCTATGGAATGCGTTGTTTTTTTAAATAAAATTGCGTTTGAATCAAATTTTATTGACAATGAATCTTTTAAATTGGTATTATTAAGAAAATAAAACCTATTAATATAGTAGGGATTGGGAGTGTAACGATGACGAAGTTTGCGCAATCAGTTGTTGATTTAATTGGAAAAACACCAGTAGTTAAACTAAACAGAGTGTCAAACCCTGAGGATGCAGAAGTATATGTGAAATTAGAATTCTTCAACCCAGGAAGCAGCGTGAAAGATCGTATTGCATTTGCAATGATTGAAGCTGCAGAAAAAGAAGGAAAATTAAAAGATGGTAGCACACTTATCGAGCCTACTAGTGGAAACACAGGAATAGGACTTTCTATGATTGCTGCTGCGAAGGGTTATAAAGCAGTATTAGTTATGCCTGATACAATGAGCTTAGAGCGTAGAAACTTACTTCGTGCTTACGGAGCTGACTTAGTATTAACTCCAGGAGCAGATGGGATGAAAGGCGCTATCGCAAAAGCGGAAGAACTAGCAAATGAAAATGGTTGGTTCATGCCACAACAATTTAATAATGAATCAAACCCAGAAATTCACCGTTTAACAACAGGTCCTGAAATTGCTGAAGCATTTGATGAACTACATGGTTTTGTAGCAGGAGTTGGTACTGGTGGTACAATAACAGGTGCGGGTATCGTATTGAAAGAAAAATTCTCAGATATTCATATTGCTGCAGTAGAACCAAAAGATTCCAATGTTCTATCTGGTGGTAAACCAGGTCCACATAAAATCCAAGGAATTGGAGCGGGATTTGTACCAACAGTTTTAGATACAGAAATGTATGATTCCATTATCCAAGTATCGAATGAAGATGCTTATGCAACTGCTCGCGAAGTTGCAAAATTGGAAGGTATTCTTGGTGGGGTATCTGGAGGAGCAGCTATTTATGCAGCACTTCAACTTGCAAAACAACTAGGAAAAGGGAAAAAAGTTCTTGCGATAGTTCCAGATAACGGAGAGCGTTATTTGAGCACACCACTTTATCAATTCGAAGACTAATTCAGACTGATGAAAAAAGCTCGTATTCTTCGTTGCTCCTGCGCAAAGCTCGTCGCAAACAAGAGAGAGTTTGCTTGCACTTCGTTGTAAGCTCATGAACTTTAGTTCTCCGCCTCGGTGCTCCTGCGGTTACTCGTCGCAGAAAACCATTGATGGCGCGCGGGCCCACAGGATGTTGGTCATGCAACCGTTGCCGCAGGACGCGGCGTACTTAGGTTGCCGACTGACAAGCATTTTCATCTAGTCTGAAAAGAACTTCTTCAAATTTTAGAAAAAAATGAGCTAAATTGAGCGGGAGCATAGTGCTTCCGCTTTTTTATGTGGCGAAAAGTACTGGTTTCAAGTTAAGATGAAGGCAAACGTTTTTAGGAGGATTTCAAGAATTGGATTTACTTACATTACAAACTAAGACCTTTCATATGTCAAAAGAAGATTTTTTCTATGCTTATAAAGAAATCACAAAATCGGAATCACATCATTTATTTTTAGAAAGTGGTAGAGGTGGCCGTTTGAGTGTTGCTGCTTGGAATCCTTTGGCGATTACTAAATCTTTAGACACTGGATTACATATAAAATGGAGGAATGGGGATGAAGAGATACGTCATGGAGAGGCGCTTACGGAGTTAGAAAAGCTTATTGAATCCTACCACATCCCATTTCAAGAGAATTTGCCTGATTTTCAAGGTGGAGCAGCTGGTTTTATAAGCTATGATTATGCACGCAAAATAGAAGTGCTACCAACATTAGCTGAAGATGATCTACAAATACCTGATATCTATTTTTATTTATTTGATTTCTGGGCTGTACTTGACGTGGAAACTCAACTTGTTACTTGTATGAAACTCTCTACGAGTAATATAAATTTAGAGGATATGGAAGATGCTTTTAAGACTTCAAGTAGCAAAGCAGAACGTAAATTTTCATATGAATCTGCCGCAGAAGTAACTAATGATGATGCGGAGTTGCTCGTCTCTGTGAGTGGAAATGAATTTGAGGCTGCTGTCCGTCAAGTGCAGGAGTATATTGCTCAAGGGGATGTATTCCAAGTGAATTTATCGGTTCGCCAATCTAAAAGGCTAAATGCTGAGTCGATTGCTATGTATGAGGCACTTCGTGCATTTAATCCATCTCCCTATATGGCTTACATTCAGTCACCAGATTTTGCAGTTGTTTCAGGATCACCAGAGCTATTAGTGAAGAAAAAAGGAACTGAATTATCGACACGTCCTATCGCTGGAACGAGACCGCGTGGTAAAAGCAATGAAGAAGATATCACATTGGCTAATGAGCTTATACAAAATGACAAAGAGCGAGCAGAACATGTTATGCTGGTGGATTTAGAAAGAAATGATTTAGGACGGGTCTCATCCTATGGAACGGTTGAAGTAAACGAATTTATGGTCATCGAACGCTATTCGCATGTTATGCATATTGTTTCCAATGTAAGAGGTACACTTCGTCCAAGTACATCGAATACAGAGATTATTCAAGCGATGTTCCCAGGAGGTACGATCACAGGTGCTCCGAAAATCCGTACGATGGAAATAATTGAAGAGCTTGAACCGGTTCGACGCGGATTATATACGGGATCAATTGGTTGGTTAGGGTTTTCAGGTGATTTAGAATTAAATATTGTCATTCGCACTGCTTTTATTCAAGACGGAATGGCACACATTCAAGCGGGGGCGGGAATTGTAATCGATTCTGTTCCGGATGCAGAATATAAGGAATCCTTAAATAAAGCAAAAGCATTATGGCAAGCAAAAGCTATGGCAGAAAGAGGTCAGCTATGATTTTAATGATTGATAACTATGATTCCTTTACTTATAATTTGGTGCAATATATTGGTGAACTTGGGGAGAGAGTGACGGTTGTTCGAAATGATGAGCTAAGTATCTCGGAAATAGAACAGTTATCTCCATCTATAATTGTTGTTTCTCCAGGCCCTTGTACACCTAATGAAGCTGGTATTAGCCTGGATGTCATTACTCATTTTGCAGGAAAAATACCTGTTTTTGGTGTTTGTCTTGGACATCAGTCGATTGGACAAGCATTTGGTGGTAAAGTAATACGCGCAGAAAGACTAATGCACGGAAAAACCTCTCCTGTTTATCATGATGGAAAAGGAGTTAATACAAATATGCCAAATCCTTTTCAGGCGACAAGATATCATTCTTTACTAGTAGAAAAAGAATCATTGCCTGATTGTTTAGAGGTGACTTCTTGGACAGATGAAGGAGAAATAATGGGGCTTCGTCATAAAGAGTTCGCAGTAGAAGGTGTACAATTTCATCCTGAATCGATTATGACAGAGGAAGGTAAAAAACTAATTCAAAACTTTTTTGAAGCATATAGCCCTGCAGTAAGGGAGATTATTTAATATGGATGCTTGGAAAGATGGAGAATATTATCGAGCGGATGAACTTAAAATTTCTCCTTATGACCATGGCTTTTTGTACGGGCTAGGGTTTTTTGAAACATTTCGCACGTATGATGGAAAAGTATTTTTATGGGAAGAGCATTGGAATCGACTTTCTCTAGCACTAGCTGATTTTCGTATTACAATGCCTTTTGATCAAGAAACAATTATGGAAGCTGTAAAAGTATTAACTACTATGAATAACGAGGAAGACGGTTATTTTCGTTTAAACATTTCAGCAGGTGTCCATGATATCGGGCTACAGCCTAATAATTATGACAAGCCGACTGTTATTTTATTTCGAAAACCTTTACACACTGTACCTAGAGGAACAGAAAAGTCGGCCGTTTGGTTAGAAACAGTGAGAAATTCGCCGGAAAGTGTCACACGTCATAAATCTCATCATTATGCGAATAATATACATGCTCGATTCGAGGTTGCATCACTTGCGTCACTAGAGGGTATCTTTCTAACTTCTGATGGTTTTGTAGCAGAAGGAATTACGTCCAACTTATTTTGGGTAAAAAATGGGAAGTTATTTACACCTTCTTTGGAAACAGGAATATTAGCAGGCATCACACGTGATTGGATCATTAAAAATTCACCAATAGTAGTAGAAGAAGGTTTATTTAAACAAGATGCATTGAATGAAGCGGACGAAGTATTTATTACCAATGCAGTACAAGAGATTGTGCCTATAAAAGATATAAGCGAAAAGCATTATTTAGGAAACCAAGGACCCGTTTATGCTACGCTTCATGAGATGTATGTAAAGTGTATTCAGAAAGAAGGATAAAAACATGAACTTACAATTTAATACCAAGCCTTTTGAAGCTGGTGGGGTTACGTTAGATTTTCGAAAAGAATCAATTGTTATGGGGATATTAAATGTTACACCGGATTCCTTTTCGGATGGTGGAAAATTTAATAACGTAGAAGCCGCAGTAGCTCGTGCAAAGCAAATGGTTACAGATGGCGCCAAAATCATTGATATTGGTGGTGAATCCACAAGACCTGGGTACACTATGATTTCAGATGAAGAGGAAATAGCGCGTGTCGTACCAGTTATAAAAGCAATTACTGCTGAAGTAGATGCGGTCATTTCCATCGATACATATAAGTCAGAAGTTGCAAGAGCAGCAATACTGGCAGGTGCACATGTCATTAATGATATTTGGGGCGCAAAAAGAGATTCAAAAGTTGCCAAGGTAGCTGCAGAATTAGGAGTTCCAATTATATTAATGCATAATAGAGATAACGAAGAATATACAGATTTTTGGCCAGAAGCAAAACAAGATTTAGAAGAATGTATTCAAATTGCAAAAGCAGCAGGAGTGACCGATGATAATATTTGGTTAGATCCAGGTATCGGCTTCGGTAAAACTACAACTCAAAATGTTTGGATGATGCAGCACTTAGATGAATTAGTAGATATGGGTTATCCAGTTTTACTTGCAACATCTCGAAAACGTTTAATCGGTAATGTACTAAATCTTCCTGTAAATGAACGAATGGAAGGTACAGGGGCAACCGTGTGCTATGGTGTTCAGCTTGGTTGCCATATGGTGCGAGTACATGATGTGAAGGAAATTGCCCGTATGACAAAAATGATGGACGTGCTAACAGGAAAGGTGCAATTTAAGGAAAGTGAGGCTTAATTTTTTATGGACTATATACATCTGAATGATTTAGAATTTTATGGGTTTCATGGTGCGTTACCTGAAGAAACAAAGCTCGGTCAAATTTTTCGAGTAACCATCACACTAGCTTGTGATTTAAAAAAAGCTGGTGAAACCGATAACTTAGATGAAACAGTAAATTATGCAGAGGTATTTGAGCTTTGTAAGGAAATAGTAGAAGGCAAACCATATTTATTAATAGAAGCAGTTGCTGAAAATATCGCTGGGCGTATCATATCAGAATATGAATCTAAGGTGAGTGGCTGTCGCATACAGCTAGTGAAGCCTAATCCGCCTATTGCAGGCCATTATGCTTCTGTCGCGGTTGATATTACGAGAGGTATACTATGAATATAGCGTATTTATCATTAGGATCTAATATCGGAAATCGATTTGATTTTCTTAGAAAATCTGTTCAATTACTAAATGATTCTGAAAGTATACAAGTAACGCAAGTTTCTTCTGTTTACGAAACAGATCCAGTTGGGTATGTAGATCAAGCTGCCTTTTTGAATATAGTGGTGGAGCTTGAGACATTATTTACACCGCAGGAATTATTAAAGAGATGCAATGAAATAGAGGCAGAACTAGGTCGTACTCGTGAAGTTCGTTGGGGTCCTCGAACTGTAGACCTTGACATTTTGTTGTATAATGAAGAGAATATGAAAACGGAGAACCTTATTATTCCTCATCCAAGGATGACGGAGAGAGGCTTCGTGCTCGTACCTCTTGTGGAGTTAAATTCGGATTTAGTTGAGCCTCTTACAAAGCGTTCTTTATTGGAGCTTGCACAAGTTCAGAAAGAAGGCGTTCATATATGGAAAACGTTCGATGGGGTAGACGCATTCGTGCATTTCGACGCTTAAAAAGGTTGAGTCAAGTTGAACTGGCGAAAGAAATGGAGATGTCTGTGTCTATACTCGGGCAAATAGAGCAAGGGAAAAGAGTTCCAAGTGAACGGCAGTTAGATAAAATTGCTTCCTTGTTAGATATACCGATAGAAGAATTAAAAGGAGAAATAAAGGCAGGTGAATGATTTTGACAAAAGCAGCGACAAAACCATTTAAAATTGGAAATTTTGAAATGGATAATCGTGTCGTGTTAGCGCCAATGGCAGGTATTTGTAACTCTGCTTTCCGATTAACTGTTAAAGAGTTTGGAGCAGGGTTAGTTTACGCAGAAATGATTAGTGACAAAGGAATCGTTAATAAAAACGAAAAGACTCTGAGCATGCTTTATATAGATGAGCGAGAAAATCCTCTATCACTTCAAATTTTCGGGGGAGAAAAAGATACACTTGTAGCAGCTGCCAAATACGTAGATCAGCATACTTCTGCGGATATCATTGATATTAATATGGGGTGTCCGGTAAACAAAATTATTAAGTGTGAGGCTGGAGCGAGATGGCTTCTTGATCCTGAGAAAATTTATGAAATGGTTTCTGCGGTAGTCGACAATGTAAATAAACCTGTTAGTGTAAAAATGCGTACAGGTTGGGACGATGATCATATTTACATTGTAGATAATGTTCGTGCAGTAGAACGTGCTGGCGGAGCAGCGGTTGCCGTACATGGTCGTACTCGTTTACAAATGTATGAAGGGCACGCGAATTGGGATTTGATTCGTCAGGCAAAGGAAGCTGTGAATATACCGGTTATCGGTAACGGTGATATAAATACTCCACAAGATGCAAAGCGTATGTTAGAAGAAACTGGCGTCGACGCTGTAATGATAGGGCGAGCAGCTCTAGGAGACCCATGGATGATTTATCGTACGGTGGAATACTTGGAGACAGGTGAACTTAAGCCTGAACCTACAGTAGAAGAGAAGATTGAAGTGTGCTTATTACATTTTGATCGTTTAACTGCATTAAAAGGAGAAGGTATCGCTGTAAGAGAAATGCGTAAACATGCTTCTTGGTACTTAAAAGGTATTCGTGGTAATGGTAAAGCGCGTAATATGATTAATCAAACAGAATCTGCACAAGAGTTAAAGGATTACTTACGTTATTTTGCGGAAGAAGCATCAAAAGAATATAATGCTGACTCTGTTCTTGCTTATTAAAATGAGGGCTATCACTTACTAGTGATGGCTCTTTCCGTTTTAAAAGATAATCAGAATAGTGAAATATATTCTTTCGTGTAGGAAAAAGGTGAACAGCGTACAGAAATTGTGTACAATAAGTTCAACGTAATAAAAGATAGTTGCGGATAATAGGTAGTGGAGGAGTGACAAACATGTCTAATGTAGAAGAATTAAGCGATCAAATTTTGGTGAGAAGACAGAAGATGACTTCTATACAAGAAAAAGGATTAGATCCTTTTGGTAGCAAATTTGAGCGTACCCATTTAAGTAATCAAGTAATTGCTGAATATGATCAATTTACTAAAGAACAATTAGAAGAAACACCTCATGAAGTCGTAATTGCAGGACGAATTATGACTAAAAGAGGAAAAGGGAAAGCTGGATTTGCACACATTCAAGATTTGGGCGGTCAAATTCAAATTTATGTACGAAAAGATGCAATCGGAGAAGAAGCGTATGAATTATTTAATACAGCTGATTTAGGAGATATTGTAGGAGTAAGAGGGAATGTATTTCGTACACAAGTAGGCGAACTATCGGTGAAAGCGGTAGAATTCACATTCTTAACAAAATCCCTACGTCCAATGCCAGAAAAGTTTCACGGTTTAAAAGACGTTGAGCAACGCTATCGTCAACGTTATTTAGATTTAATGACAAGTGAAGAAAGTAAAAATACATTTATTGCTAGAAGTCGTATTATTCAAGCGATTCGTCGTTATTTAGATGGACAAGGCTATTTGGAAGTTGAAACACCGATGTTACATACAATCGCTGGTGGAGCAGCTGCTCGTCCTTTTATCACGCATCATAATGCATTAGATATGGAATTATACATGCGTATTGCGATTGAATTGCATTTAAAACGTCTAATCGTAGGTGGATTAGAAAAAGTATATGAAATTGGTCGTGTTTTCCGAAATGAAGGTGTTTCAACACGTCATAACCCAGAATTTACAATGATTGAATTGTATGAAGCGTATGCTGATTACCAAGATATCATGAACTTAACAGAGAATCTTGTTTCTCATGTTGCTCAAGAAGTATTAGGGACAACTACTGTTACTTACGGTGAGGATCAAATTAACCTTGCTCCTGGCTGGAGACGTTGGCATATGGCAGATGCGGTAAAAGAAACTACCGGTGTAGACTTCTGGAAAGAAATGACCAAAGAAGAAGCGCATGGTTTAGCAAAAGAACATGGTGTTGATGTAAAACCTACGATGGAAGTTGGTCATGTATTAAATGAGTTCTTTGAACAAAAAGTAGAAGAAACATTAGTGCAACCTACATTTATATATGGACATCCTGTAGAGGTATCTCCTCTTGCGAAGAAAAATCCGGAGGACGGTCGTTTTACAGATCGTTTTGAATTGTTCATTGTTCGCCGTGAGCACGCAAACGCATTTACAGAACTAAATGACCCTATTGATCAACGTCAACGCTTCGAAGCCCAATTACTTGAAAAAGAAGCAGGTAATGACGAAGCGCATGAAATGGATGAAGATTTCTTAGAGGCATTAGAATATGGTATGCCGCCAACAGGTGGTCTTGGAATCGGTATTGACCGTTTGATTATGTTGTTAACTAACTCTGCATCTATTCGCGATGTATTATTGTTCCCAACAATGCGTCATAAAGTTTAATCGTTTTATAAAGTTCTATATATATGAAGGAGAGATGCTACTATTTGTAGTGCCTCTCTTTTTTTTATAGTTACTATATGTAGTATGTAAAATAGGAAGGGAAGTATTTTAAAAAAAGTTAATAAAAACACTTGCCATAAGTTAAAGAGGGTGGTATAGTTATCAAGTTGTCATTTTTATTACCGATTCACATCGAAAATAAAATAAAAAAGTTGTTGACATAGATAACGAGATTTGGTATGATATTAAAGTCGCCAAAACGACAACACAATAAAATTTAAACATGAACATTGAAAACTGAACATGCAAAACGTTAAGACATATAGCTTGATAGACTAGCTTCGGTTAGTCGG
>NZ_LJIY01000023.1:0-39901 GCF_001420585.1 Psychrobacillus sp. FJAT-21963
CTCCCCCTGTGAGAGTAGGACGTCGCTGGGCAATTGAAAAGTCGTCACCGAGTAATCGGTGGCGGCTTTTTTTGTTTGTAAAGAAAGAGCCGAAGGCAATGAGGAATAAAGAAATAATCGAGAAAGTAGAGGAACAAAGAGTTCGAGGAAGCAAGGAAGAGAGTATCATAACGTAGGACAGAAGAAAAATGTGTCATCTCAGAGGAAGTGAACTCTTTATTGTGAGAAATGGTCGCTTTCGTATATTCTTAGTCGCTTATACGACTCGGGTGGTTGCTTATAGGTTCGGAATGGTTGCTCTCCTAGACAAATTAGTCTCCCATATCCATATTTAACAAGAATAGTCTCGGTTTCAGCTAAAATGGTCTCGAATTAGAAAATTTGGTCTCGGTTGCAAGCAAACTAGTCGCTCTTTGAGCAAGATTAGTCTCGTTCTGCTATTAAATGGATAACCTTTCAATTTCAACAGTGGAAATAGGTATCAATAAATGAAACGATACTATACTAACTTCCTATTTATCACTCTTTGTATTTTAGTTGTACTTAATTATGGGTATATAAATAAGTAATAACTACAAATTACGAGAGGAGCTGGTGGAATGACTTCAACTGCAATTTCCATGGTGTTGATTATTTTTGCCATTAATATTGTTTATGTCACTTTATCTACTACACGTATGATACTTACGCTAAAGGGCTATCGATATGTTGCGGCGCTAATTAGTATAATAGAAGTGGTGGTATATATAGTAGGCCTTGGTCTCGTTTTGGATAATCTAAATGAGATTCATAATCTAATTGCGTATGCACTCGGATTTGGTACAGGAATAGTCGTTGGATCAAAACTTGAGGAGAAAATGTCATTAGGTTATATTATGGTAAATGCCATTTCTACTGAAAGTGAAAGCGAGATAAATCTATCAACACTTTTGAGAGAAGAAGGATATGGTGTAACTAGCTGGACTGCAAATGGACTAGAGGGTGCTAGACAAGCATTACAAATATTAACTCCAAGAAAAGACGAAGCGAAACTGTATAATCGCTTAAAAGAGATTGATCCAAAAATATTTATTATTGCATATGAGCCAAAAACTATTCATGGTGGGTTCTGGGTAAAACGAGTAAGGAGAGGAAAATTGTTTTCATGAAACAAGAGACAAAGTGGTTTGAAGTACAAGAAAACGAAAGTATTTCGGAATGTATGAGTAAAATGACTGCACAAGGCTTTCAAGTAGTTGGAAGAAGAGAAGAACCGCTATTTCAAGAAGTTAATGGACAACCGGTGCCAGTTAGACAAATCATTCAATTGAAAGGGATAAAAGAAGGTAAAAAATAACCAAAAGACGAACATTATAGTTTTCTGAAAATTAATTGTTCGTATTTAAGCGTTGACGTGAGTCGCTATAATTGTTAAACTATGAATAGAAATGGACGATTATCTCCCCATATATGCTAAAGAATTGGCTTTAGCGTCTCTACCAAGTCACCGTAAATGACAGGACTATGAGGGAAAGCGACTTTTGGATATTGCTTAAAGGATGTGTTTTCATATGTTCATAGAGACACAAATCCTGCAACCATATTCCTCAAGTAAACTGCTTTTCTTCTAAAGAAAGTAGTTTATTTGGGGAATTTTTTATTTTTAACTTCATTCAATTGTTAATTGAAGTTTTATAAGCAAGATTTGGACGCAGATACGTCAAAAGCACTTTGATGGAGGGACGAGAATAATGAACGCAAAAATTGGTGTAATTATGGGTAGTTCTAGCGATTGGGAAACAATGAAATATAGTTGTGAAATATTAGAAGAACTTCATATACCTTATGAAAAACAAGTAGTATCTGCACATCGTACACCTGACTTAATGTTTGAATATGCTGAGCAAGCTAGAATACGTGGAATTCAGGTGATTATTGCGGGAGCTGGTGGTGCAGCTCATTTGCCGGGTATGGTTGCTGCTAAGACAACACTTCCGGTAATTGGTGTTCCAGTTCAATCTAGAGCACTAAATGGTCTAGATTCTCTATTATCAATTGTCCAAATGCCAGGTGGCGTTCCTGTAGCTACAGTAGCAATCGGAAAAGCTGGTGCTACAAACGCAGGGTTACTTGCAGCACAAATACTTTCTATTACCGATACGGAAGTAGAGCATAAACTCGAAAAAAGACGAGAAGATACGAAAAATAAAGTATTAGAAAGTAATGGTGAACTTCAATGACTAAAGTAATTTTTCCAGGGCAAACAATCGGTATTATCGGTGGTGGCCAACTTGGACGAATGATGGCATTAGCGGCGAAGGAAGCTGGATTTAAAATAGCAGTGCTAGAACCTACAATAGATTCACCTTGTGGCCAAGTTGCAGATATTCGTATAGTTGCTCCATATAATGACGAAGCTGCATTAGAAGAGCTAGCAGAAGTTAGTGACGTGATTACGTATGAATTTGAAAATATTGATTATGCAGGTTTAAAAAGATTAACTCAAATAGCATATGTGCCACAAGGAGCAGAATTAGTAAAGATCACACAAGATAGAATCCTTGAAAAAACGGAAATTCAGGCTTCAGGCGTGCCTATTGCGAAATTTGTCGAAGCAAATACTTTTGAACAGCTAGAACAGCGAATTGACGAAGTAGGCTTTCCATGTGTCGTTAAAACTGCTCGAGGCGGTTATGATGGGAAGGGGCAGCAAATCGTTCAATCAAAAGAAGAGCTGCATAATGCTAAGTCACTATTTGAACATTCTGCATGTATAGCAGAAGCATTTGTTTCATTTACAAAAGAAATTTCAGTTATTGTTCAAAGAAATGGTGCTGGTGAAACGTATTGCTTACCAATTGGTGAGAATATTCATGTCCATCATATTTTGCATGAAACGATTGTTCCTGCACGCATTGACAATTCACTTGCAAATAAAGCGGTTGAAGCTGCTCAAACAATCGCGAATCACTTAAATTTAGTTGGAACACTTGCAGTTGAAATGTTTGTTTTAGAAAATAATGAGATACTAATAAATGAATTAGCACCAAGACCACATAATTCTGGTCACTATTCGATTGAGGCATGTAATATCTCTCAGTTCCATCAGCATGTTAGAGCTGTTTGTGGATGGCCACTTCGTGAACCAAAGTTATGGACGGATACGGTAATGGTTAACATATTAGGACAGCATGTTATTCCTTTAACGAATTCTATTAGTAAGTACCCAAACTGGTCCGTTCATTTGTACGGAAAAAGTGAAGCTAAAACAAACCGTAAGATGGGTCATGTAACAATCCTTTCAACTAACATTGAACAGACTTTAGAGGAAATTGAACAATCGAATATTTGGTCATAAAACAGGAGGAAATTAAATGATAGAACGTTATACTCGCCCGGAAATGGGAGCAATTTGGACAGAAGAAAACAAATACAATGCATGGTTAGAAGTTGAAATTCTTGCGTGTGAAGCATGGGCTGAAATAGGTGATATTCCGAAAGAAGATGTTGTCGCACTACGCAAAAACGCATCTTTCGATGTAAACCGTATTTTAGAAATTGAGCAAGAAACAAGACATGACGTAGTAGCGTTTACCCGTGCAGTTTCTGAAACTTTAGGGGAAGAGCGTAAATGGGTACATTACGGACTAACTTCTACGGATGTAGTAGACACAGCTCTTTCTTATTTGATTAAACAAGCGAATGTTATTCTTCGTAAAGATATTCAAAATTTTATTGAAATCCTTGAAAATAAAGCAAAAGAACATAAATATACCGTAATGATGGGACGTACGCATGGAGTACATGCAGAACCAACAACTTTTGGACTTAAGTTAGCTCTTTGGCTAGAAGAGATGAGACGTAATTTAGAACGTTTTGAAGCAGCTGCAACAGTAATTGAAACTGGAAAAATGTCAGGTGCTGTAGGGACTTATGCTAATATTGATCCTTTTGTTGAAAAGTATGTATGTGACAAACTAGGTCTTGCAGCTTCTCCAATCTCAACACAAACATTGCAACGTGATCGCCACGCACAATACATGAGTACGTTAGCTCTAATTGCAACTTCTATAGAAAAATTTGCTACAGAGATTCGTGGTCTTCAAAAATCGGAAACTCGTGAAGTAGAAGAATTTTTCTCGAAAGGTCAAAAAGGATCTTCTGCTATGCCACATAAACGTAATCCGATTGGCTCTGAAAATATGGTAGGTATGGCGAGATTAATTCGTGGATATATGATGACTGCCTATGAAAATGTTGCTTTATGGCATGAAAGAGATATCTCTCATTCATCTGCGGAACGTGTTATATTGCCAGATGCAACAATTGCACTTAACTATATGTTAAATCGATTCGGCAATATCGTGAAAAACTTAACAGTGTTCCCTGAAAATATGAAACGTAATATGGATTCCACTTTAGGATTAATTTATTCTCAACGAGTGCTTCTTGCACTTATTGATAAAGGTTTAGCACGTGAAACAGCATATGATACTGTTCAACCATTAGCAATGAAAGCATGGGAATCTCAAACTGCCTTCCGTACATTTGTTGATGCGGATGAAAAAATTACTTCTTTATTAACAAAAGAAGATTTAGATGACTGCTTTGATTACAACTATCATATCCAACATGTAGATTTAATCTTTAATCGTTTAGGTCTTAATTAATACAAAAGCGGACAATTTGGTACAACTAGCAATCGGTAGGGGGAAAACCCCTGCTGATTGAAGTTTCACTTCATCGGAGGGATTTACAGTGGAAAAAGGTCGTCTATTATACGAAGGAAAAGCAAAACAATTATTTGCAACAGAAGATGAAAACATCCTGTTTGTTTCTTATAAGAATAGTGCTACAGCTTTTAACGGTGAGAAAAAAGAAGAAATAGAAGGCAAAGGGATTTTAAATAATAAAATCACTACTATTCTATTTGAAGAGTTGAAAAATCGAGGAATTGAATCTCACTTTGTTGAGCAAATTTCAGAGAATGAGCAACTTGTAAGAAAAGTAGAAATCATTCCACTCGAAGTAGTTGTACGAAATGTAGCAGCGGGGAGTCTCGCTAAACGCTTAGGTATGGAGGAAGGCATTCCTTTAAAGCATACTATTGTAGAGTTTTACTACAAAGATGACGCTTTAGGAGATCCTTTGTTGACAGATGCACATATTGAACTGCTTGCACTAGCGACACCTGAAGAAGTAGAAACGATCAAAGCAAAAGCACTGGAAATCAATCAAGTACTTCAACCAATATTTAAAGAGATCGGCGTTACTTTAATAGATTTTAAACTGGAATTCGGTAAAACTGCACAAGGTGAAATTTTACTTGCAGATGAGATCTCTCCCGATACTTGTAGACTCTGGGATGCCGAAACGAACAATAAACTAGACAAAGATGTTTTTAGACGTAATTTAGGAAGCTTAACAGAAGTTTATGAAATAATACTTTCCCGCCTAGGAGGATTATCAAAATGAAAAAAGTTAAAGTGTATGTAACATTACGTGAAAGTGTTTTAGATCCACAAGGTTCTGCTGTAATGGGTGCTCTTCATTCTATGGATTACAATGAAGTGAAAGATGTACGCATTGGGAAGTATTTGGAGCTTCAAATCGAAGAGAGTGATCGTGATTTAGATGCTATCGTTAGAGAAATGTGTGAAAAACTACTTACAAATACAGTAATCGAAGACTATCGTTACGATGTTGAGGAGGCTGTAAGCAAATGAAGTTCGCAGTAATCGTTTTTCCAGGATCGAACTGTGATTTAGATATGTATCACGCGATTAAAGACGAACTTGGGGAAGAAGTAGAATACGTTTGGCATGATGAGAAAGATTTAAGCGGATTCGACGGTATTTTATTACCTGGGGGCTTTTCGTACGGTGACTACTTACGTTGTGGTGCCATTTCTCGCTTTTCTAATGTTATGTCGGAAGTTGTGAAAGCAGCGGAAGCTGGTAAGCCTGTTCTAGGTATCTGTAACGGATTCCAAGTATTAACGGAAGCTGGTCTTCTGCCAGGAGCACTACTTCGTAATAAAAATCTTAAATTCATGTGTCGTACAGTAGATTTAAGAGTGGTAAATAATGAAACACAATTTACTTCTGCATATAAAAAAGACGAAATAATTCAAATTCCAATCGCACACGGTGAAGGAAACTATTATTGTGACGAAGAGACGCTTGCTACATTAAAAGAAAACAATCAAATCGTTTTCACATATGCTTCTGAAAACCCAAATGGTAGTTTGGAAGATATCGCAGGTATTGTGAATGAAAGAGGAAATGTCCTTGGAATGATGCCTCATCCAGAACGTGCTGCAAATGATATTATGGGCGGTTCAGACGGTCTAGCTTTATTCAAATCAATTGTGAAACAGTGGAGGGAAACTCATGTCAGTCATGCTTGAACCAAATCCAACGCAAATTAAAGAACAAAAACTATATGCTCAAATGGGGATGTCGGACGAAGAATTTGAAATGGTAGAAAAGATTTTAGGACGTCTACCAAACTATACAGAGACTGGTTTATTTTCTGTTATGTGGTCGGAGCATTGCTCGTATAAAAATTCTAAACCAGTATTACGTAAGTTTCCTACGAAAGGTCCTCAAGTATTACAAGGACCAGGTGAAGGTGCTGGTATTGTTGATATTGGTGACGGCCAAGCAGTTGTATTCAAAATGGAGTCTCATAATCATCCATCTGCAATTGAGCCTTATCAAGGTGCAGCGACAGGTGTTGGTGGGATAATCCGTGATGTATTCTCTATGGGTGCTCGTCCAATTGCAATGTTAAATTCTCTTCGTTTCGGAGAATTGAAAACTCCAAGAGTAAAATATTTGTTTGAAGAAGTTGTAGCTGGTATTGCGGGTTATGGTAACTGTATCGGTATTCCAACAGTTGGTGGAGAAATTCAGTTTGATGACTGTTATGAAGGAAACCCTCTTGTTAACGCAATGTGCGTAGGTTTAATAAACCATGAAGACATTCAAAAAGGGATTGCTGCAGGTGAAGGTAACACAGTAATGTACGCTGGTGCCAAAACTGGTCGTGACGGAATCCATGGTGCGACATTCGCATCAGAAGAATTAACAGAAGCTTCAGAAGAAAAGCGTCCAGCTGTCCAAGTTGGAGATCCATTCATGGAGAAGCTCTTGTTAGAAGCTTGTTTAGAAGTAATTAAATCAGATGCTTTAATCGGTATACAAGATATGGGTGCTGCGGGCTTAACTTCATCCTCTGCAGAAATGGCTTCAAAAGCTGGTTTTGGTGTAGAGATGAACTTAGACTTCGTACCACAACGTGAAACTGGGATGACTGCTTATGAAATGATGCTTTCAGAATCTCAAGAACGTATGTTAATAGTTGTAAAAAAAGGTCGCGAAGATGAGATCGTTAAGATTTTCGAAAAATATGATTTAGACTGTGTTGCGGTAGGTAAAGTTACTAACGACAAAATGCTTCGTTTGATTCACAACGGAGAAGTAGTAGCTAATGTTCCTGCGGATGCACTTGCAGAAGAAGCACCAGTATATCACAAACCTTCAGCAGTTCCTTCTTACTTTACTGAATTCCAAGCAATGGATAATGTTGAACCGGTTGTTTCGGATTATAAAGAAACTTTACTAAACTTACTTCAACAACCTACTATTGCTTCAAAAGAATGGGTTTACGATCAATATGATTACCAAGTTCGTACTAGTACAGTAGTTACACCTGGTTCAGATGCAGCAGTTGTTCGTGTCCGTGGTACAAATAAGGGCTTAGCAATGACAACAGACTGTAACTCTAGATATATCTATTTAGATCCAGTTGTAGGTGGAAAAATTGCTGTAGCAGAAGCTGCGCGTAATGTTGTGTGTTCGGGAGCCAAACCACTTGCAATTACAGACTGCTTAAACTTTGGTAATCCAGAAAACCCTGAAATCTTCTGGCAATTAGAAAAATCAGCAGATGGTATTTCAGAGGCTTGTATTGCTTTAGATTCACCTGTTATCGGCGGAAATGTTTCCATGTATAACGAGCGTAGTGGAACAGCTGTTTACCCAACGCCAACTATTGGTCTTGTTGGACTAGTAGAAGACTTAGCACATGTGACAACTCAATCAGTGAAAGCTGCTGGAGATATTGTCTATGTGATTGGGGAGACGAAAACAGAATTTGGTGGATCAGAGCTTCAAAAATTAGTAGAAAAGCGTATTTTTGGGCAAGCGCCAACAATTGACTTAGAAGTAGAAGCAGCACGTCAAAAGGCACTTCTTTCCGCTATCAAAGCTGGAATCGTGCAGTCTGCGCATGATATTTCAGAAGGTGGACTTGCTGTAGCTTTAGCAGAAAAAGCATTTGGTGCGAAATCCCTTGGAGTAGAAGTAACACTAACTGGTTCTGCAACGACAGCGTTATTCAGTGAGTCTCAATCACGTTTCTTAGTAACTGTAAAACCTGAAAATGCTGCAAAGTTTGAAGAAATCTTACAAGATGCAGTTCAAATTGGTACTATCACAGATTCTAATAAAATCATCATAACTAACGAAGA
This sequence comes from Psychrobacillus sp. FJAT-21963, assembly GCF_001420585.1. Classification (NCBI taxonomy): domain Bacteria; kingdom Bacillati; phylum Bacillota; class Bacilli; order Caryophanales; family Bacillaceae; genus Psychrobacillus; species Psychrobacillus sp. FJAT-21963. Next base: position 8,516 of record NZ_LJIY01000023.1, read on the forward strand.
CGGAACTGAATGGATTAGCGGTTCTGTTGACGAATTCCGTTCCGCTTGGAAAGGAGCAATACCATGCTTGCTGAACTCAGAGGCTTAAATGAAGAATGTGGTGTATTCGGGATTTGGGGACATCCTAACCCAGCTGCCTTGAGCTATTATGGATTACATGCACTGCAACACAGAGGACAAGAAGGTGCTGGAATTGTTGTCACAGACGGAGAACATTTACGTGCTGTGAAGGGTGAAGGCTTGGTTAATGATGTATTTAATAATGGAAAATTAGAAAAGCTAGAAGGTCACGCTGCAATTGCGCATGTACGTTATGCAACTGCAGGTGGCTCTGGAATCGAAAATGTCCAACCATTACTCTTCAATTCTACGACTGGAAGTCTAGCAATCGCTCATAACGGTAATATTGTGAATGCTACCCGTTTAAAACGAAGCTTAGAACGTCAAGGTAGTATTTTTCAAACAACATCTGATACAGAAGTACTTGCACACTTATTGAAAAAGAGTAATCTTCCATCGTTTGAAGAAAAAGCTAAGCAAGCTTTAAGATTACTTGAAGGTGCGTTTGCTTTTATCATTTTAACTGAGGACGGTATGATAGTTGCGCAAGATCCACAAGGAATGCGACCACTTTCTTTAGGTCAATTGGATGGTGCATGGGTAGTTGCATCTGAAACAAGTGCCTTTGATTTAATTGGAGCAGAATTAGTTCGTTCTATTAATCCAGGTGAGTTATTAATTATCAACAATGATGGTTGTCGTTCTGAACGTTATGTAGAGAAAAAAGATCGAGCAATTTGCACGATGGAATATGTATATTTTTCTCGTCCTGATTCGGATATCGATGGGATTAATATTCATATGGCAAGAAAGCGCCTTGGAAAACAACTAGCAAAGGAAATTCAAATTGATGCGGACGTAGTGACTGGGGTACCAGACTCTAGTATTTCTGCAGCAATCGGTTTTTCAGAAGCAACTGGCATACCATACGAACTTGGTCTTATTAAAAACAGATATGTTGGAAGAACATTTATCCAACCTTCACAAGATTTACGGGAACGTGGAGTGAAGATGAAGCTTTCCCCAGTGCGCCAAGTTGTAAAAGGTAAACGTGTAATCATGGTAGACGATTCAATCGTAAGAGGAACTACATCAAGACGTATTGTAAATATGTTAAAAGATGCAGGTGCACTGGAAGTACATGTAGTTATTAGTTCTCCTCCACTAAAAAATCCATGTTTTTATGGAATTGATATTAGTACAGATTCGGAGCTTATCGCTTCTAATAATAGCGTAGATGATATATGTAAGTTGATTGGTGCTGATTCTTTAACATTCTTGTCTGTAGAAGGAATGGTTGAGGCAATAGGTAGACCAGAAGACGAGAAAAATTGTGGTCACTGTTTAGCTTGTTTTACAGGTGAATACCCAACAGATATTTTCGCAGATACGAAACTACCACATGAAAAAGAGCTTGTTCGATAGGAGGATTTGACGTGTCAAAAGCATATGAAAAAGCAGGCGTGAATATTGAAGCTGGCTATGAAGCAGTTCAACGAATGAAGTCACATGTCGAACGTACAGCAAGAAAAGGAATTATGGGTACTTTCGGTGGTTTCGGCGGAATGTTTGACTTGTCTTCATTAAATTATAAAGAGCCTGTATTAATTTCAGGTACAGATGGTGTTGGAACGAAGCTGAAGCTTGCATTTATGACGGATTCACACGATACAATCGGTGTGGACTGTGTAGCGATGTGTGTGAATGATATTGTAGCGCAAGGTGCAGAGCCGTTATTCTTCCTTGACTACGTTGCAGTTGGCAAAGCTGTACCTGCTCGTATTGAGCAAATCGTAAAAGGTGTTGCGGATGGCTGTGTTCAGTCAGGAGCAGCATTGATTGGTGGAGAGACAGCGGAAATGCCAGGTTTATACGAAGAAGATGAGTATGACTTAGCTGGATTTGCTGTTGGTGCCTGTGAAAAATCAAAAATTGTTACCGGTGAGAATATTGCAGAAGGGGACGTTTTAGTAGGTATTGCTTCAAGCGGCGTCCATTCTAATGGATATTCCCTAGTTCGTAAAATTGTATTTGAAGAGCAAGGCTATACTCCAGAAACGATTGTGGAAGGCTACGAGGAACTTGGCGAAATCGGTAAAGCTCTTCTAACGCCAACTAAAATTTACGCAAAGCCAGTTATGGAAATGCATCAGGAACTTTCTATTCACGGGATGGCACATGTAACGGGCGGGGGCTTTTATGAAAACCTACCTCGTATGATGCCAGATGGATTGGCTGTTGAAATTGATTTGGGTTCATGGGAAGTACTCCCTGTATTTCATTTATTGAAAGAAAAAGGATCGCTTGTTGATCGCGATTTATATAACGTTTTTAATATGGGAATTGGTTTTGTTCTATCTCTTTCAGCTGAGGAAGCGGATAAGGCAATCGCTATTGCAGAAGCCCATGGAGAAAAGGCATATACAATTGGTCGTGTTGTAAAAGGTGAAGGTGTAGTATTCACGGGAGCGCATGACGGGAGTTTAGTGTAATGGTGGAAAAACCAAAGTTTGCAATATTTGCATCTGGGAGTGGAAGTAATTTTCAAGCTATTTACGATGCGGTAAAAGCTGGAAGATTAGCTGCTAATGCAGTGTTGGTTGTCACAGATAAACCAGGTGCATTTGTAGAAGAACGGGCGAAAAACGCAGGTGTCGAAACACTTGCTATTAAACAAACAAGCTTTTCCTCTAAGGAAGCATATGAACAAGAAATTCTAAAGAAGCTTCAGGAACTTGAAGTGGAGTGGATCGTACTTGCTGGGTATATGCGCTTGATTGGGAATGTGTTGCTCGAAGCGTACCCTAATCGAATCATTAATATCCATCCTTCGTTACTTCCTGCTTTTCCAGGAAAAGATGCAATCGGTCAAGCAATGGATCACGGGGTCAAGGTGACAGGAGTAACAGTTCACTATGTGGATGCTGGAATGGATACAGGACCTATATTAGCTCAGCAAGCTGTCGAAGTAGTGGATGGAGATAGAGAGAAAACTGAAGAACGAATCCATGCTGTGGAGCATGAATTGTATACGAAGACTTTACAAAAACTATGGAGCCGGTGATTATACCGGCTTTTCTAACTACAAGAGGAGGAAGCATTGTGGCAAAACGTGCGTTAATTAGTGTTTCAGATAAATCAGGGATTCTCGAATTTGCAAAAGAGTTGGAACAGCTTGGATATGAAATTTTATCAACTGGTGGAACAAAATCATTTTTAGAACAAAATGGTGTTGCGATTACATCAGTAGACCAAGTAACAAATTTTCCAGAGATTTTGGATGGTCGAGTAAAAACATTGAATCCTATGATTCACGGTGGATTGTTAGCAAAACATGATGACCCTTCTCATCAGGCACAACTAGAAGAACATAAAATAACTCCTATTCAAGTAGTTTGTGTGAACTTATATCCTTTTCGCGAAACAATTTCTAAACCAGATGTAGCATTTGAAGATGCTATTGAAAATATTGATATTGGTGGCCCATCGATGCTACGTTCTGCTGCCAAAAACCATCAATATGTAACAGTAGTTACAGATACATCTGACTATGAGGAAGTATTAGGTCAATTAAAAGAAACTGGAGAAACTACTTTAGAAACACGTCGCCGATTAGCTGCAAAAGTTTTCCGCCATACAGCAGCATACGACGCTTTAATTGCTAGTTATATGACGGATTTAACTGGCGAAGAATTTCCTGAATTACTAACATTAACATATGAACGTAAGCAAGCTTTACGCTACGGTGAAAATCCTCATCAAAAAGCAGCATTTTATAAGCGTCCACTTGGATCTGATTTCTCTATTGCTTCTGCAACTCAATTACATGGGAAAGAGCTATCCTACAACAATATTCAAGATGCAAACGCTGCTATTCAAATCGTAAAAGAATTCGAAATTCCCGCTGCGGTTGCAGTAAAACATATGAATCCTTGTGGTGTTGGAACTGGTAGTACGATATCAGAAGCTTTTAATAAAGCATACGAAGCAGATTCAACTTCTATTTTCGGTGGAATTGTTGCATTAAACCGTGAAGTAGATGCAGCAACTGCAAAGGTTTTGGCAGGAATTTTCTTGGAAATCATTATTGCTCCTTCATTTTCAGAAGAAGCTATCGCTATGTTAACCGCAAAGAAAAACATTCGCTTGTTAACTATTTCTTATGAGCAAACGAAAAAAGATGCATGGAATATCGTATCTGTGGAAGGTGGATTATTAGTTCAATCTCCCGATACATTTGGATTAAAAGACGCGGATGTGAAAGTTGTTACAGACCGCGAACCAACAGCAGAAGAATGGAAAGCATTAGAACTTGGATGGAGCGTAGTGAAACACGTTAAATCGAATGCAATTGTTGTTTCTACTGAAGATATGACAATCGGAGTCGGTGCAGGTCAGATGAACCGTGTAGGTTCAGCAAAAATTGCACTGGAGCAAGCAGGTGAACGAGCAAAAGGAGCAGGACTTGCATCTGATGCATTTTTCCCGATGAACGATACAGTAGAAGTAGCTGCAAAGGCCGGTATTACTGCAATTATTCAAACAGGTGGTTCTGTAAAAGACCAAGATTCAATTGATAAAGCAAATGAATACGGAATCGCAATGGTATTCACTGGCGTTCGTCATTTCAAACATTAAGGGAGGCACGTCTCATATGAATATACTCGTAATTGGTAGTGGTGGCCGTGAGCATGCTATTGCAAAGCAGTTCAATGATTCCCCTTCTGTAAACAAAGTTTTTGTGGCTCCAGGTAACGCTGGTATGTTAAAAGACGCAACAATTGTAGCAATTGATGTTATGGCTTTTGATGAGCTTACAACTTTCGCAAAAGAAAATAAAATCGATTTAACATTTGTTGGACCAGAGCAACCACTTGCAGGTGGGATCGTGGACTTTTTTCAAGCAGAGGGCTTACGTATTTTTGGACCAACAAAGGCTGCTGCGCAACTAGAAGGCAGTAAAGCATTTGCAAAAGAGATTATGCAAAAATATAATATCCCAACAGCTGAGTACGAAACATTTACAGAAGTAGATAAAGCGAAAGCGTATATCGAAAAGCTAGGAGCTCCTATCGTCGTAAAAGCAGACGGACTTGCTGCAGGTAAAGGGGTAGTAGTTGCCATGACGGTGGAAGAAGCAAACAATGCGGTGGAAGATATGATTGGCAATCAATTATTTGGAGAATCATCTTCTCGCGTAGTAATTGAAGAATTCTTGGACGGGGAAGAGTTTTCTTTCATGTCATTCGTGCATAATGGTCAAATCTATCCAATGGTAATTGCACAAGACCATAAACGAGCTTATGACGGAGATAAGGGTCCAAATACAGGTGGTATGGGTGCATATTCACCTGTTCCACAGATTTCTTCTACAATTGTCGATGCAGCATACGAAGCAATCGTTGTTCCGACCGTACAGGCAATGACTAAAGAGGGAATATCTTTTACTGGTATTTTATATGCAGGACTTATTTTAACGAGCGATGGTCCAAAGGTTATCGAGTTTAATGCACGTTTTGGAGACCCAGAAACACAGGTAGTCCTTCCTCGAATGGTAAGTGACTTTGGTGAATTCATGACAGCATTGATGGATGAGAAACCGTATGAACTAAAGTGGTCGAAGGAATCCATGTTGGGCGTAGTCATTGCTTCAGAAGGTTACCCAGGAGACGTGAAAAAAGGCGCTGTGCTTCCTAATCTTCAATCCTTACAAGAGTTAGGGTTACATGTTTTCCATGCAGGTACTAAAGCTAGTGATGATGGATTTATTGCCAATGGTGGTCGAGTTATTTTAGTTGCTGCAAGTGAAATTGCTTTAAAAGAGGCACAAGAAAAAGTATACGAGGGTCTATCTACTTTACAATGGGATGGTCTATTTTTCAGAAAAGATATAGGTTGGCGAACTTTTCTTTAATTTGATGGGATAACTCCGTATTTGGAGTTATCCTGTTTTTATTTTGACCTTGTTAAGCTTCATTGTTAGAATGTGTGCTTTTCACGACGCAAGACGCTAGTCATAGACTTAATCAGATAATCACCAGCTATATGCATTCTCGCTGGCCTCACGTCCGCATGAGCCGGGGACTTCATGGAGGGCACTGAAAAAGTCTATAGAATTCGACTTTACTAAATAATGTCGTCCGATAAATAAAAAAATCGTTGAAACGGCTCCCTTTCCGCGGGCGTTGCCTTAGCCTCCTAGGCCAACACGATGTTGGTCATGCAATCGTTGCCGCAGGATGCGGCGAACTTAGATTGCCTTCCCCTCACCTGCGGGGTCTTCGGCCAACGCTATTCCCGCAGGAGAATCGCCTTAATCAACGATTTTATATAAATACTATTTGAATAAGTTTAAGTGATAAAAACTTGCTCTTTTAATGGCATGATGGTTTTCTAATTGAAAAGCGGATAATAGTTGATTGGAGTGGAAGGCGGCGACTCCAGCCGGAATAGCATGAGGTGAAGACCCTGGACTAAACGTAGCGAGGGAAGCGGCTGAAGCCATGCCGGCGGAACGCGTCCGCCTGGAACGGAAATTAAGGGGCCAAAATAAAAATCGAATATGTGAACAACTTGTCGTTCATATATTGTTGATGAAATCTCATTGAGGACTTTTTCAACGCCTTCCACTTCGTGCGCCTTCCACTTCGTGCGGCAAGCGCACTTCCGTGGATCTGAAATCGTTTATTAGAAAAATTAACTGTTTTATTAAACTACTCTACGAATAAATATTTTTTCTCAGAATTTACTAAAAATACAATTCGGTACTTTGCTTTACTAAAGTGATGTGCTATATTTATTTTTATGAGCGAAACTACAGGAGGGAGAATGGATGCGATGCAATATCCAATTTGGAAAATTGAAGAGATCAGGCATCAGATAGAAGTGGTTAATGGAACAAAGCCACCTGACATTCTTATAAAAAATGCAACGTATTTACATAGCCACTTAAAAAAATGGGTTACCGGAAACATTTGGATCGTGAAGGATCGAATCGTCTACACTGGTAATGAAATGCCATTAGTTACGGAAACCACGGAAGTATATGATGCGAATGGTCAAAAAATTGTACCGGGATATATAGAACCTCACGTACATCCATTTCAACTTTATCAGCCTCATTCTTTTGCAGATTATGCTGCACAGCTTGGAACAACAACTTTTATTGCGGATAACTTGGTCTTCTTTTTGTCACTTGAAAACAAGAAAGCGTTTTCAATCATGGATGAGTTAAACAAATTACCTTTTGCATTTTATTGGTGGGCACGATTTGATTCACAAACTGAATTAGAGAGTGAAGAAAAGTTGTTTACTTCTAAATCAATCGGTGAATGGATTGACCGTCCAGATGTGATTATGGGTGGTGAGTTGACTGGATGGCCTAGACTGCAATCTGGTGATGATCAAATGTTGTATTGGATGCAGCAAGCAAAGACTAATGGCATGAAAATTGAAGGGCATTTCCCAGGAGCATCAGAACGTACGCTTGCTAGAATGCGATTACTTGGAGCCGATGGGGATCATGAGGCTATGACCATCGAAGAAGTAGAGAGACGGATTCTCCACGGGTATGCTGTGACTTTAAGACATTCTTCTATTCGTCCAGACTTACCAATTCTTCTTAAAGGAATTTTAGAGAAGGATCTTCAAATTTTTGATCATTTAATGATGACGACTGACGGAGCTACGCCTTCGTTTCATCTAGATGGTGTAATGGACAAATGTATTCAAGTAGCTTTAGATGCAGGAGTAAAACCGGTAGATGCTTATTTAATGGCATCATTTAATGTTGCAAAATATTACAACCTATCAAACTTACATGGCGTAATTGCTACTGGCAGATTTGCCACAATAAACTTTTTAAAAGATGAAAATAATCCAGTGCCAATCAGTGTTTTATCCAAAGGTGTATGGTTAAAAAGAGATGGAGAAAAAGTGCATGGATTATCGCCAGTAGACTGGTCTCATATGCCAGATTTAAATTTAAATTTTGAATTGAAAGATGCAGATTTTCAGTTCTCCATGCCATTTGGAATTGAAATGGTAAACGACGTTATTACAAAACCGTATTCTATATCAGTTGATACAACAGACAACGAACTCTCTAGTAAACATGATCAGAGTTTTTTAATGTTAATCGACCGGAACGGTAAATGGAAAGTTACGACGCTAATTAAAGGATTTGCAACATCTTTAAAAGGATTTGCATCCTCTTATTCAAATACCGGGGATATAATATTAATTGGTAAAAATAAAAAAAGTATGCTAAAGGCCTTTCAAGAAATGAAGAAAATGAACGGTGGTATTGTTCTTGTAGAAGACGATCAAGTTATTTGTTCTCTTAAACTTCCAATTGGAGGAGTGCTGTCTGACAAACCAATGGAAGAATTGATAGAAGAAGAGATTCTTTTAAAGAAAGAGTTGGCAGCAAGAGGATTTAAGCTTGGTGATGCCATTTATACATTGCTATTTTTGCAATCCACACATTTGCCTTATGTTCGAATTACACAACGAGGAATTTTCGATGTAATGAAAAAACAAGTACTATTTCCAGCTGTTATGAGGTAGGGGGATTACTGTGTTCAAAAAAAGGGGATTTATATTTGCAATAAGTATTCTTTTATTAGTTGCTTGTTCAGATAAAGAAGAGATGACAGAAGATATAATAGAAATAGTGGAAGAACCAGTTGCAGCAGAAGAGGAAGTAGAAGACAAAGAGAAAGAACTTCCTTATATTGCTCCTTTTACTGGAGTCGGATCCGAAGTGGAATTAAAACAAAGAGCAGTGCTTGTAACTATGAATAATCATCCTCTTGCACGCCCTCAATCAGGTATTGCACAAGCAAACATTGTTTATGAAATGCTTGCTGAAGGGAATGTCACGAGATTTCTTGCACTTTATCAAAGTGAGATACCTGACATGATTGGTCCTGTAAGAAGTGCACGAGATTATTTTGTAACGATTGCTCAAGGGCTAGATGCCTTTTACATAGCTCACGGATATAGTCCGGACGCTCAAAAAATGTTAAATGCACGAGTCGTTGATAATATTAATGGAATGCAATATGATGGTATACTGTTTAAAAGGTCGAAGGAGCGTAAAGCGCCACACAACTCCTACATAACAAAAGACAATATAGTAGCGGGTGCAGATAAAATAGGTGCTTCTATGGAGCTTCACAAAATTCCTAAACTATCTTTCTATGATTCAGAGGAAGGCGCAAAGCTTGGAAATCCAGTATCAAGTATAAGTATTCGTTACGGTAATGGAGCAAGCTTTGAAAATCAATATACGTATTTACAAGAAGAAGGTATTTATGAAAGAACATCAGCAGGAGATTTGACGACAGATAAAGAAACAAAAGAACCTGTGAAAATATCGAATGTAATATTCATGGAAATCCCACATAAAACGATTGATAATGCTGGAAGACAAGCTTTGGCTTTAAATGATGGAGGAAGAGCTTATCTTTTCCAAGCAGGAATAATGAAAGAAATTGAATGGGAAAATGTTGATGGAATTTTAGTTCCAATGGAAAATGGGGTTCCTGCAAAACTTGTAAAAGGAATGTCATGGATAAGTTTTGTTCCAACAAATCCCGGATTAGAAAATATGGTGAATTTTTTACCCTAAGAGTAGACTGAAGTGAAGGGAATGAAAGTATATGCAGATTGATAAAATAAAAGGACATCAAACAGACCAGTTATTTAAAGCGGTTTTAGAGTTAAAAGATATGGAAGAATGCTATCGATTTTTTGATGATTTATGTACAATAAGTGAAATCCAATCTTTGGCACAACGATTTGAAGTTGCCCATTTATTGAGATTGAAAAAAACATACGAAACAATTAAAAAAGAAACAGGTGCAAGTACCGCAACTATTTCACGTGTGAGACGTTGCTTTGATTATGGAAACGAAGCATATGATGAAATGCTTGGACGTTTGTATCCAGATGAGCAGCCCTTTCAAAATCCAAGAGACAAAGTAGACAATTGATACCTATTTTCTAGAAAGTCTGATATTTACTGAACAGAAGCCTCTGTTCAGTTTTTTTGTTATAATGATTTGAGAAAGAGTGGATTTTACTATTCAGTATTGTCTAGCTTCAGACATCAGCTACTCGAGGTAAAATGCAGTTTCCTTCGGTTTTTGTGGAACTGCCTACTCAGTAACCGACATTGCGTAGCTAAACGGCGTCTGACGCATTTCATATAAATTTTATGTAGGTGACGAAATGGATTATAAAGAGTGGCGACATATATTTAAATTGGATCCGGCAAAAGAAATTGGTGCGGATGCGTTAGAAAAGATCTGTGAATCTGGAACCGATGCGATTATGATTGGTGGCTCGGATGGAGTAACACTAGATAACGTTATAGATTTATTGATGCGTATTCGGCGCTATGCGGTACCTGTAGCGCTAGAAGTATCAACAATCGAGTCGATTATTCCAGGGTTTGACTATTATTTTATTCCAAGTATTTTAAATAGCACAGATACAAAATGGGTAAAAGATTTACATCATGCTGCCACAAAGGAATTTGGAGAAGTGATGAATTGGGAAGAAATTATTCCAGAGGGTTATTGTATTCTAAATCCTGACTGTAAAGCAGCTAAGCTGACGCATGCTGAGCATCCTTCTACTGATGATGATGTTATAGCATACGCCCAAATGGTAGAGCATCTTTTTAAATTCCCTATTTTTTATATGGAATATAGCGGGATGTATGGGGACGTGGAAATTGTTAAGAAGGTTAAATCTCGTCTTGAACATACAAAGCTTTTTTATGGTGGAGGAATCCAAAACGAACAGCAAGCACGTGAAATGGCCGCGCATGCAGATGCAATCATTGTAGGAAATCATGTTTATGAAAACTTAACAGAAGCTTTGAAAACTGTAAAAGCTATTAAGTGATATTTGAGTAATTTCTTATTCAACGGTATAATAATGAGAACAAACGTTCTTTTAAGGAAGTGTGTATTATGGAACTGATAGCAAAAAACTTGTTGAATGGTATGAATAAAGAACAAGAAAAAGCGGTTAAAACAACAGAAGGTCCACTCCTCATTATGGCAGGAGCGGGATCCGGTAAAACACGGGTTTTAACACATCGTATTGCTTATTTAATCGTGGAGAAGGAAGTTTATCCATCGAAAATACTTGCGATAACCTTTACGAATAAAGCAGCGCGTGAAATGCGCGAGCGTATAAATGGTATTTTAGGTGCAGGTACAGGTGAAAGTATGTGGGTCTCTACGTTCCACTCTATGTGTGTACGTATTTTACGAAGAAATATTGATAGAATTGGCTATTCTAAAAGCTTTTCAATATTGGATACAACCGATCAGTTAACGGTTATTAAAAATATTTTAAAGGAACAAAATATTGATTCTAAAAAGTATGATCCACGTTCGATGCTAAATGCGATAAGTAGCGCCAAAAATATTTGTATAGATGCAGATACGTTTAAAGCACAAATGAACGAATTTAACCCATTCGAAAAAACGGTAGCAGAAGTGTATAAAGGGTATGAAAAGCGTTTAAGAAAAAACCAGTCTCTGGATTTTGATGATTTAATCATGACGACATTAACGCTCTTTAAGCGTGTTCCAGAAGTACTGGAGTATTATCAAAGTAAATTTCAATATATTCATGTGGACGAGTACCAAGATACAAACAAGGCCCAATACGAATTAGTTCAAATGCTTGCACAAAAATTTAAAAATATTTGTGTAGTAGGTGACTCCGATCAATCTATTTATCGTTGGCGTGGAGCAGACATCCAAAATATTTTATCTTTTGAAAAAGATTATCCGAATGCGACTGTAATTATGCTAGAGCAAAATTATCGTTCGACAGGTAGAATCCTACAGGCAGCAAATGACGTCATTGGTAATAACACAAGTAGATATCCAAAAGTGCTACGAACTGACAATCTCGAAGGTGAAAAGATTGAAATGTTTCGAGCAAATAACGAGCAGCAGGAAGCGCAATTTGTTGTCCAAAAGATACAAGATTTAATGGAGCAAGAAAATCGGACATTAAATGATTTTGCTATTCTGTATCGTACTAATGCACAATCACGTGTAATGGAGGAAGTACTCGTTAAATCTAATATGGCCTATACGATTGTAGGTGGAACTAAGTTCTACGATCGAAAAGAAATTAAGGACCTACTTGCGTATCTTCGTCTAATTGCTAATAATGACGATGATTTATCGCTTGCACGTATTATTAATGAACCGAAGAGGAATATTGGTGCAACTTCTTTTGAACGTATAGCGATGTATGCACTAGAACAGGATCGTTCGATTCTAGATGCACTGAATGAAGTCGATTTCATGGGATTACCTGCTCGTGCTGTAAATTCCGTCGTTCAATTCCACGGACTGATTCAAAACTTTACACAAATGCAGGAATTCTTATCTGTGACCGAAATAGTGGAGCAGGTGCTTGAGAAAACTGGATATCGTCAAATGCTAAAAAATGAAAAAACCATTGAAGCAGAGAGTCGATTAGAAAATATTGAAGAGTTTTTATCTGTTACGAAAGCCTTTGAAGAAAAAAGTGACGATAAATCGCTTGTTGCTTTTCTAACTGATTTAGCACTTATTTCAGATATTGATAAGCTGGACGAAGAGGAAGACACTTCCAAAGGGAATATTATTCTAATGACGATGCATGCTGCCAAAGGGCTAGAATTCCCGGTAGTTTTCATCATTGGTATGGAAGAGAATATTTTCCCACACTCTCGTTCTATTGGTGACGATGATGAAATGGAAGAGGAACGTCGTTTAGCATATGTTGGAATTACAAGAGCAGAGGAAAGATTATTTATTACTTGCGCTCAATCACGTACTATTTTTGGTCGTGGTAGCTACAACAGTCCTTCACGTTTTATAGCAGAAATCTCAGATGACATAGTTGAAGTGGTTGGATGGACGAAAGATATAAGAATGAATCAACATAGAGATTCTAGAGCAATATCTCCAACAACACAGCGGGCTGCTGTTTCAAGACCTGCTTATCAATCGACAGGTGGAGAAAAGTTGGGCTGGCAAGTTGGGGATAAAGCAGTGCATAAAAAATGGGGCATAGGTATGGTTGTTAGTGTTCGTGGCGAAGGTGAAAATACAGAGCTTGATATTGCCTTTCCAAGCCCAACTGGTATTAAGCGATTGTTAGCTAAATTTGCACCTATAGAAAAAGGATAATTCACTCAGTGGAGGAAAGCCCATGGATAAATTAGAACAACGAGTAAAAGAGCTGCATAAGCTTTTATATGACTATGGTTACGCCTATTATGTGTTGGATGACCCCATTGTCCCAGATGCAGTTTATGATCAGTATTTAAATGAATTGATAGCATTAGAGGAGCAAAACCCTGATCTCATTTTACCGGAATCGCCTACACAACGTGTGGGAGGAACGATCATCGAGGGGTTCAAAAAAGTAACGCATGCAAATCCGATGCTTAGCTTATCAAATGCATTTAATGAGGAGGATATCCGAGATTTTGATAGCAGAATCCGTGGTATTATTGATGAAACACCTACGTATGTATGCGAGTTGAAAATTGATGGACTAGCTATATCACTTTTATATGAAGACGGTCTTCTAACGCGGGGGGCAACTCGTGGAGATGGGACTACTGGAGAAGACATTACAAGCAATATAAAAACAATCGGAGCTATTCCATTACGCTTAAAAGACCGAGTTACAATGGAAGCAAGAGGAGAAGCTTACATGCCAAAAGCTTCATTTAGAAAACTAAATGAAGAAAGGGCAGCTAAAGGAGAAGAATTATTAGCAAATCCAAGAAATGCTGCAGCCGGTTCTCTTCGTCAATTGGACCCTAAAATGGCAGCGAGTAGAAAACTCTCTTTCTTCGCATATGGACTTGGTGGTGACGGAGAAGATCAGAATATAGATCGACATTCCGATGCATTAGAATTTATGAGAGAGCAAGGCCTACCTACAAATAAAGAAACAAGAAAATGTTCTTCTATTGAAGAAGTACTCCAATTTATTGAAGAATGGACAGCTAAAAGAAACGATATTCCGTATGAGATTGATGGTATCGTAATAAAAGTTAATGACTATGCACAGCAAGAGGAACTAGGATTTACAGCGAAAAGTCCTCGTTTTGCTATTGCTTTTAAGTTTCCAGCAGAAGAAGTCTTAACGACTATTATAAATATCGATTTAACGGTTGGCCGTACTGGAGTTGTGACACCAACGGCTATTTTAGAACCAGCTCAAGTAGCAGGTTCAACTGTCCAACGTGCCACATTACACAACGAAGATTTAATTCGTGCAAAAGACATACGAATTGGTGATCGTGTGATTATTCGTAAGGCGGGAGATATTATTCCCGAAGTAGTATCCGTAATTACAGAGGAACGAGATGGAACAGAAATTCCGTATGAAATGCCGAAAAATTGTCCAGTATGCGATAGTGAATTAATTAGAATTGAAGAGGAAGTTGCACTACGTTGCGTGAACCCTCAATGTCCTGCTCAAATCCAAGAAGGGATCTATCATTTTGCATCTAGAAATGCCATGAATATTGAAGGTCTTGGGGAAAAAGTGGTGGAACAGTTATTTAGAGAGCAGCTTATTGTGGACGTTTCTGATTTATACAAGCTTACTGTTGAGGATTTAGTTGGTTTGGAGCGCATGGGATTGAAATCTGCAACTAACTTAGTGCAAGCAATTGAAACTTCCAAATCAAATTCAATGGAACGTGTGTTATTTGGACTTGGTATTCGTCATATAGGAGAAAAAGCAGCTAAAATTTTATCGGAAACATTTCATAGCTTCGATGCATTGATGAGAGCAACGAAAGAAGAGTTAACGGCAGTTTTTGAAATTGGCGATAAAATGGCAGATTCACTTGTGACTTATTTTGAACAAGAGGAAGTAAGACTGTTAATCGAAAGATTAAAAGAAGCAGGCCTCACTCTACATTATACGGGTAAAATTGTGGATGCAGCTGCAATAGAAAATAGCCCATTTGCTAATAAAACGGTTGTTCTAACAGGAAAACTTACACAATTAACAAGGCAAGAAGCAAAAGAAAAAATTGAAGATTTAGGTGGAAATGTCGCAGGTAGTGTTAGTAAGAAAACAGACTTAGTCATTGCAGGAGAAGATGCAGGATCAAAGCTTGACAAAGCAACAAGCTTAGGAATTGAAATCTGGGATGAACAAAAACTGCTAGACAATTTACCGAAGTAAAGGAGTTTGAACATGGCAAAAAAATTAATAGGAATATCCAGTCTAATTTTATTGCTTATAGTTTCTGGGTGTACTCCTAGGTTGGATGAAGAAACGGAAGTAATTCAAGACACAGAGAAAGAAACGACAAAAACTGTAATTATTCCAAGTTTACAATTAGATGAAACTTACTACCGAACTTTAATGCCTTATGAGGAAAGTGCGAGTAGAGGGCTAGTTGTATCAAATCTTGCGACTAAATACGATATGAAAGAAGTAGAAAATGGGCTTCTTCGAATTTCTCAAAATGAGTTTTCTCCGGATACGTATTTATTTCAGGAAGGCCAATACTTAGACACAAAGACGTTAGAAAAATGGTTAGCTAGAACTAATCAAGCAGAAGGCGGATTAAATCCAAGTAGTGCAGGTTTGACTGGTGAAGAGAAAGCAAAAAAAGCTCCTGTTTATATTACGCATATTGTCGAACAAAACTATTTAAAAAAAGAAGATAATACGGTAAAACTTGCAGGCGTATCAGTCGGACTTGCTTTAAATTCTATATACTATTATCAAAAAGAGGACTATGGAGCATGGTTTGAGGAGCCTTTATCTCAGGCACTTATTGAAGAAAACGGAAAACGAATTGCAGAAGAGGTAGTTTCCCGTATGCGAAAAGATGAAGCTCTAGCAAATATTCCAATTGTTGTTGGTCTATTCAAACAAAGTAGTAAGAATGCTGTTGTTCCAGGGACCTACTTCACCTATAGCGTAGCTCCTGGTGGAAAAAACGTTTCCGATTGGCAGCAAGTCAATGAGGAGTATATTTTATTTCCTTCAGCAGATTCAAAAGAAAAATATCGTGATTTAGATACGATTTTTAGAAACTTTAAACAAGATGTGGAGTTGTATTTCCCCAATTACACAAGCATTATTGGGACTGGATATTTTAAAGAAAATCAGCTGCAGAAATTAACGATTAACATACCTATTCAGTTTTATGGAACTGCCGAAGTAATTGGTTTTACACAGCATCTTGCAGGATTAGTGAAAAATCACTTTAATACTTCGATGAATGTAGAAGTTCAAGTCAATTCCTTAGACAGAACAGAAGCGTTATTGGTTAAGAAACCGGGCGATGAAGATCCGTTTGTGCATATATATACACAATAAAAAGTAGCACTCTGTTCAACTAGAGTGAAAAATGATATGATATTGCTTATGGTTATTGAATTCGGAGGTGTAAATAATGGCGAATATTTCAAAGGAAGAAGTAAAGCATGTAGCACATTTGGCACGACTTGCAATAACGGAAGAAGAAGCAGAAAAGTTTGCTCTTCAACTTGGTGCAATTACGGATTTTGCTGAACAATTAAAAGAGTTGGATACAACTAATGTAAAACCAACTTCTCATGTTTTACCCCTAGTTAATGTTATGCGTGAAGACAAAGCTAATAAGGGATTAGACAGAGAAACAATGATGTTAAACGTAAAAGAACAAGAAGCAGGTCAAGTAAAAGTACCATCCATAATGGATTAAGAAGTGTGAGGAGGGAAACTAATGACGTTATTTGAACGTTCATCGAAAGAACTACAAGCTCTATTACATAACAAAGAAATCACGATCAATGATCTAACTAAAGAAGCTTATGAAAGAGTTGCAAAGTTAGATGGAAGTGTAGAAGCTTTCCTAGCATTAGATGAAGAAAAAGCATTAGCAAAAGCTACAGAATTAGACCAAATTCCTTTCGAAGAACGTGGACCATTATTTGGTTTACCTATCGGAGTAAAAGACAATATCGTAACGGAAGGATTAGAAACAACTTGCGCAAGTAAAATCCTTCAAGGATTTAATCCTATTTACGATGCAACTGTTGTGAAAAAACTACGTGCAGCAGGAATGGTTACAATCGGAAAGTTAAATATGGATGAATTTGCAATGGGTTCTTCAAATGAAAACTCTGCATATAAAACAACGAAAAACCCATGGGCATTGGACCGTGTTCCTGGTGGTTCTTCAGGTGCATCTGCAGCAGCAGTCGCAGCAGGAGAAGTTCCTTTCTCATTAGGTTCTGACACAGGTGGTTCTATTCGTCAACCAGCCGCTTATTGTGGTGTTGTTGGGATGAAACCAACATATGGTCGTGTATCTCGATTTGGATTAGTTGCATTCGCATCTTCTCTAGACCAAATTGGACCAATCACTCGAAATGTGGAAGATAACGCACTTCTTCTAGAGGCGATTTCAGGGATTGATTCTAATGATTCTACTTCTGCGGACGTTGAAGTACCAAATTTTGCTGCAGCATTAACAGGTGATATTAAAGGTCTTCGTATTGCTGTTCCGAAAGAATATTTAGGAGAAGGCGTTGGAGAAGCAGCTCGTCAATCCGTTCTAGATGCATTGAAAGTACTCGAATCTCTTGGCGCGACTTGGGAAGAGGTATCATTGCCGCATTCTAAATACGCTTTAGCAACATACTATATTCTTTCTTCATCAGAAGCATCATCTAACCTTTCTCGTTTTGATGGTATTCGTTATGGTTTCCGTGCAGAGAATGTACAAAACTTAATGGATCTTTACAAAGAAACTAGAGCTCAAGGATTTGGGGATGAAGTAAAACGTCGTATAATGCTTGGAACTTATTCGTTAAGCGCAGGAACTTACGATGCTTATTACAAAAAAGCGCAACAAGTTCGTACATTAATCAAAGAAGATTACGATAAAGTGTTAGCAGATTATGATGTTATTATCGGACCTACTGCTCCAACAGCTGCTTTTAAAATTGGAGAGAAGGTTGAAGATCCATTAACGATGTATGCAAATGATATCTTAACTATTCCGATTAACCTTGCAGGTGTACCTGCTATTTCTATCCCATGTGGATTTGAAAATGGTCTACCACTTGGCTTACAAATTATCGGTAATTACTTTGATGAGTCGACAATTTATCGCGTAGCTCATGCTTACGAGCAAGCGACTGATTTCCATAAACAAACTCCTCAAATTTGGGAGGGAAAATAACATGAACTTTGAAACAGTTATTGGATTAGAAGTACACGTAGAGTTGAAAACTAACTCAAAAATCTTCTCAGCGGCACCTAATCACTTTGGTGCAGAACCAAATACAAATACAACAGTGGTCGATCTTGGGTATCCAGGAGTACTACCAGTATTAAATAAAAACGTAGTCGATTATGCAATGCGAGCAGCTCTTGCATTAAACATGGAAATCGAACAAAACACAAAGTTTGACCGTAAAAACTATTTCTATCCAGACAATCCGAAAGCGTACCAAATTTCACAATTTGATAAGCCTATTGGTAAAAACGGATGGGTTGAAATTGAAGTAAACGGAGAGACAAAACGTATTGGAATTACTCGTCTTCATATGGAAGAAGATGCTGGGAAATTGTCACATGCGGATGGCTACTCTTTAGTTGACTTCAATCGTCAAGGGACTCCTCTTGTAGAAATCGTATCTGAGCCAGATATTCGTACACCTGAAGAGGCATATGCTTACTTGGAAAAAGTAAAGTCTATTATCCAATATACAGGTGTATCTGATTGTAAAATGGAAGAAGGATCTTTACGTTGTGACGCTAACATTTCTATACGTCCATATGGACAAGAGAAATTTGGTACAAAAACAGAGTTGAAAAACTTAAACTCTTTCAACTTCGTACGCAAAGGGCTAGAGCATGAAGAACTACGTCAAGCACAAGTACTTACTTCAGGTGGAGTAATTGAGCAAGAAACTCGTCGTTATGATGAAAAAACGGGTAAAACCATTCTTATGCGTGTTAAAGAAGGTACTGACGATTATCGTTATTTCCCTGAGCCAGATTTAGTAGACATCGTAATTGATGATGCTTGGTTAGAACGTGTACGTTCAGAAATCCCAGAACTTCCGGACGCTCGTAAAAAACGTTATATCGAAGAACTAGGATTGCCTGCTTACGATGCAATGGTTCTAACATTAACAAAAGAAATGTCCGACTTCTTTGAAGAAACTATTGCCCTTGGAGCAGACTCAAAGCTTGCTTCCAACTGGTTAATGGGTGAAGTTTCTGCTTACTTAAATGCAGACCAAAAAGAATTGAAAGATACTAAATTAACTCCAGCAAATCTTGCAGGAATGATTAAGTTAATTTCCGATGGTACCATTTCTTCTAAAATTGCGAAAAAAGTATTTAAAGAGCTTGCGGATAACGGCGGAGAAGCAGAAGAAGTTGTAAAAGCTAAAGGCTTAGTACAAATTTCAGACGAAGGCGCACTTCGTGAAATTGTTATTTCAACACTTGATGCCAACCCACAATCGATTGAAGACTTTAAAAACGGTAAAGACCGTGCAATCGGCTTCCTTGTTGGACAAATCATGAAAGCAACAAAAGGACAAGCAAACCCACCACTTGTAAATAAAATCTTACAAGAAGAAATTGTGAAACGTTAAATGATAATGACCGACTCAAAATGAACATTTTGAGTCGGTCTTTTTTTTAGGAGAGCCATCTTATAAAGAGAATAGACCAACAGATAGATAAACGAGGTAGACCATCCGATTATTTTTGGGTTAATAGAATAAGCCATCCGATTATAGAAGAGAACCAACCGATTAATAGAGTAAGCCGACCGATTATTGAAGAGAGCCAACCGATAATAAGGAGAAACCATCCGAATATTCGTGGGCCATCCGATTATTAAGAGGAACCAACCGATAACAAGGAAAAACCATCCGAATATTGAATAGAACCACCCGATTATCACAACAAACCAACTAATTTGAATTAGCCGACTGAACGAAGTATACTAAAATTAAAAGGGGGTTTCTCAAATGCCTACAGAACAACAATATTTCGAGGAAGCTAAACCACTTACACAATATATGGATGATATGACGACGAAAAAAGAGGAATCATTTAGTATTTATGAAAAATTTGAAGTCCCTGCGGATGATGAATTTATTAGCGTTTTAAATGAAAAAAATCCACATATACTTGTTATTACAGAAGACTGGTGTGGGGATGCTATGATGAATAATGCGATTTTGCGTAGAATTGCGGAAGCTGCTGATATTGAGGTACGAGCTGTCTATCGCGATGAAAACCTAGATTTAATTGATCATTATTTAACGAACGGTGGTCGTTCTATTCCCGTTTATTTATTGTTAAATGAAAATGGAGAGGTAATATCTAAATGGGGACCTCGTGCTGAAAAAGTTCAGCAATTTGTAACAGAAAACAGAGACAAGTTCCCACCAAAAGAAGATCCAACTTTTGAAGAGATTCAAAAAGCTTTCTTTGAGCAAATGACAAAGGAATTTGTGGAGAACAAAGACTTCCATTTAGCTGTTTACGAAGATATTCGTAGCAACTGGTTACAAGCACTACAAAAATAAACACAATTAAAAGTAGTTGGAGTCGGCATTAGTCGGCTCTTTTAATGTTAATTAAAGGGAACCTTTTGTTAAGAATTAGTGTCTATATGACATGAAGAAATTGTAAAGTGGAAAGGAAATATGTATGAAACGTGCACGAATCATATACAATCCAACTTCTGGTCGTGAGCTCTTTAAAAAACACTTACCTGAAGTACTGGAAGCTCTAGAAATTGCAGGGTACGAAACGTCTTGTCATGCTACGACAGGTGAAGGAGATGCTATAGAAGCAGCAAAGAATGCAGTTCAAAGAGATTTTGATATAGTTATTGCTGCTGGTGGAGATGGAACGTTGAATGAAGTAGTTGCCGGAGTGAGTGAATTTGAAAATCGACCTAAAATCGGACTAATTCCGATGGGAACTACAAACGATTTTGCGAGGGCAGTACATATTCCACGTGATATCCATAAAGCAGTGGATATTATTGTGAAAGGCGATACGATTCCTGTTGATGTTGGAATAGTAAATGGTCGCTATTTTATCAATATTGCAGGCGGTGGAAGGATTACAGAGCTTACCTATGAAGTTCCAAGTAAGCTAAAAACGATGCTAGGCCAGCTTGCATACTATTTAAAAGGGATAGAAATGCTACCTTCCATTAATGCTACAAAAGTAAAGATTGAATATGATGGGGAAGTTTTTGAAGATGAGGCAATGATGTTCTTGGTTGGCTTAACCAATTCTGTCGGTGGCTTTGAAAAACTCGCACCAAATTCAAGTATAAATGATGGAAAATTTACTTTGCTAATTTTAAAGAAATGTAATATGGCCGAGTTTATTCGCCTTGCTACTTTAGCAATTCGTGGGGAGCATTTAAATGATCCACTCGTTATTTCAGAGAAAGCTACCCATATAACGGTTACATCTGAAGATAAAGTACTTCTTAATTTGGATGGGGAATATGGTGGCACTATTCCAGCGACCTTTAAAAACTTATATAGACATGTAGAGGTTTTTGTGCCAATTGATGAAATACGTGAACAAGATAGACCTTAAAAATAAACCCAGCACTCTTTTAAGAGCATGCTGGGTTTTATTCATTCACTTTAGTTATATTTCACCGGGAATAGGTTATAAATTAACTATGAGAGGGAATGGTATTGTATCGAAGGAGTGGAAGGCATGTATAAAAAACAAGAAAAATATTTAATGTGGCTAGCTTTTGTTGTTGCTGGGATTATGATGCTGTCCATTATGGGTAGAATATTTGGAAGTTGAGGAGGTTTAATAGATGGGAAATGAAGAAGCAGTATTTTTTAGTCGCGTATTAACCGAATTGACCTTATCTTTTCATATTATTTATGCAACCATTGGTGTAGGCGTACCTTTAATGATTATGATTGCCCAGTGGGTGGGTATTAAGAAAAATGATGAACATTACATATTACTGGCAAGACGTTGGGCTAGAGGGTTTGTCATTACTGTTGCAGTTGGAGTAGTAACTGGAACAGCCATTGGCATGCAGCTTTCTTTACTTTGGCCCAACTTTATGGAGCTTGCAGGTCATATTATTGCACTTCCATTATTTATGGAGACTTTTGCTTTCTTTTTTGAAGCGATTTTCCTCGGAATTTATTTATACACATGGGACCGATTTGAGAATCAAAAGAAGCATTTATTGTTACTAATTCCTGTTGCAATCGGTGCATCTGCTTCCGCTGTGTTTATTACAATTGTAAATGCATTTATGAATGCACCACAGGGTTTTGATGTAGTGGACGGCGAGTTAGTGAATATTAGCCCACTTTTAGCGATGTTCAACCCTGCGATGCCTACAAAAGTAGCGCATGTGGTCGTAACTGCTTATATGACTGCTGCCTTTGTTTTGGCAGCAATAGCAGCTTTCCGTTTACTAAAAGGTTCAAATCATATTTATCATAAAAAAGCATTGTATTTAACGATGAAAGTAGGACTTATTTTTGCAATAGCTACTGCCATTATCGGTGACTTTTCTGGAAAGTATTTAGCTGAATACCAACCTGAAAAACTAGCAGCGGCTGAATGGCATTTTGAAACAGAAGAAAATGCTCCTTTAATCTTGTACGGTGTTATGGATGACGGCGAAGTGAAATATGCCATTAAAATCCCTTTTGCTTTAAGTATTCTTGCACATGGCAATCCGACGTCAGAAGTAATCGGTTTGGACCAATTCCCAGAAGATGAAATACCACCTTTATATATTCATTATTTGTTTGACTTAATGGTGACGATAGGAATGGGAATGGTCGCTCTATCAGGATTGTACTGGCTAGGAAAGCGTCTAAAATTGACTTTCGTCGATTCGAGGTTCTATCGTTGGCTGATTGTTTTAGGAGGACCAGCATCGATAATTGCAATAGAAGCAGGTTGGTGGTTAGCGGAAGTAGGAAGACAACCTTGGATACTAAGAGGAATCATGCGAGTAGAAGATGCAGCTACAACAAGTGCACATGTAGATACGATGTTAGTTTTATTTGCGGGGTTATACATTGTTCTTGGAATCGGAAGTGTTGTAGTTCTTACTCGCATGTTTAGAAAAAATCCAGTGGAACAAGAGCTAGAGGATCGACATGCTGAAAGAGGCGGTGATATTTCATGACATTAGAAATCATCGGGATTACGGTATTATGGACGTTTTTATTTGGGTACTTGATTGTAGCCTCCATTGACTTTGGCGCTGGATTTTTTAATGCATATAGCTTATTAACAGGAAGACAGCATATTTTAACGAATGTTATTCAGCGTTATTTATCACCTGTTTGGGAAGTAACAAATGTGTTTCTCGTATTCTTCTTTGTAGGGGTCATTGGATTTTTTCCAAAAACAGCATTTTACTATGGAACGACTTTACTAGTACCAGCAAGTATTGCGCTCATTTTATTAGCGATTAGGGGATCGTATTATGCTTTTGAGACATATGGCTCTAGAGGACATAAGGGATACTCATTTATGTACGGGTTGGCAGGATTATTTATTCCGGCAGCGTTGTCCATTGTGCTGACGATATCTGAAGGCGGATTTATCTCGATGGTAAACGATGCTCCAGTGCTAGATTATTATGCTTTATTTACGAGTCCGTTAACTTGGTCAATTGTGGTGCTTAGTTTGTCTGCAGTTCTATATATATCAGCTGTTTTCTTAACTTGGTATGCAAACAAAGCAGGAGATCGGAAAGCAACAAAATTAATGCGTAAATATGCACTAGTTTGGGCATTTCCAACTATTATAACTGCGCTTGGGATTATGGTAGAACTACGAACACATAACCCAGAACACTATTCTAATTTGCTTGAAATTTGGTGGGCATTCGGTTTATCATTTCTTTTATTTATAGGAACCGTTTGGTTATTAGTCAAAAAACAGAATTACGGGATGGCATTTTGGTTATTAGGAGGCCAATTTCTTATTGCCTTCTTTGCATATGGATTTGCACATCGTCCCTATTTGTTATATCCATACTTAACGATTTATGATAGTTTTACGAATGAAGCCATGGCAATATCGTTAATTATTGCATTCATATTAGGGCTTGCACTGCTAATTCCATCTCTGTATTTATTATTACGTCTATTCTTGTTCAATAAAGAGTACGTTCGTGGTAAAAAAGACAATCACGCATAAGGAGGAGTTCACATGTCTGACTTTCTTATTTTTTATGCACCATTTATAGTACTGATTGGAGCAATTGTTGTAGCATTTTGGGCTGCTTCTAAAGATGGAGCAGTCTCTGACGAGAAGTAGAAGAACCCAAAAGTAGGCGAGTCGCTTCCATTTGCTCCAATAATCCATTGATAAAACCAAAGAACCCATATTGATGGGTTCTTTTCTTGAGAGCAGAAAATTTTCAATATGTTAAAATAAGAATAGCAATAAAATGAAGGGCGGAAATAAAATGAAATACGATGTATTACTATTTGACTTGGATGATACGCTATTAGACTTTGGGATGACCGAAGAGAATGCATTTAAATTTTTGTTTGAGGAATATGGATTCCCAAATGGGTTAAATGATTATCTTTCAAGTTACAAAGCTATTAGTAAAGTATTATGGGAAGACTTGGAGCATGGTCGTACGTCTCTTGCAGAACTTAAAGTGGAGAGATTTAAACGTTTATTTATAGAGCATACGCTTGATATAGATCCAGCAGATTTTGGTCAGAAGTATATAGAAAGTTTAGGGAAAGAAATTCACATGATTGACGGAGTCGAGGAAATGTTTGCGAGCTTAACCGACTGTAGATTTGCGTTACTTACAAATGGTTTTAAAGATGCACAGCATGCAAGGGTTAGTGGTTCATCGCTAAAAGATTTATTTGAAGCTGTTATTACTTCAGAAGAAACGGGTTTTCAAAAGCCTCAAAAAGAAATTTTTGAATATACATTAGACAAACTCCAAATTTCTGATCCTTCAAGTGTTTTGATGATTGGGGATTCGCTGACTTCCGATATTCAAGGTGGGAATAATTTTGGAATTGATACTTGCTGGTTTAATCCAAAGAGAAAGCAGAATGCAACAGACATTAAGCCAACCTTTGAAATCAATTCTTGGTCAGAACTTGCATATATAGTAAACAAGCAAGTAATGGAAGTAAAATAATGCAAAAGAGCCTCCACATAGAGGTTCTTTTTTTGCGGGATAGGGCTTAGTTGGAAAAATAGAGGTTTTAGTTGGAAATTCAAAGCATTTAGTTGGAAAAATTCGTTGATTAGTTGGAAAAACAGGAGCTTTAGTTGGAAAAGTACCTTATGTACTGAAAACCATTGTTCCTGATGGTATAATAAATCAATCAAAACTAGAACGGAGAAATAAAGTGAATACACCAGTAACAAAAAATGATCGTCTCACAGTTCATATAGAAGATTTAACACATGATGGAGCAGGAGTTGCTAAAGTCGATGGATACCCACTGTTTATACAGGGTGGCTTGCCAAACGAAACGGCAGAAATTCATGTGCTAAAAACATTAAAAAACTACGGCTTCGCTAAATTAATCAATGTCGTAGAGACATCTCCTTTTCGAGTAGATGCACCATGTCCAGTATTTGGCGAGTGTGGTGGCTGTCAATTACAGCATTTATCCTATGAGGGTCAGCTTGCATGGAAAGAAAACATGGTCCGAAATGTCATGAAGCGTATTGGGAAAATAGATGCTCCTGTTCTTCCGGTAAAAGGTATGGAGAAGCCGTGGGAATATCGCAATAAATCCCAAATACCTTTTGCGTTAGAAGATGGACAAGTACTCTCCGGTTTTTATCAATCGAAATCTCACCGTATTGCAGATACGAATACTTGTTTAATTCAATCAGATGAAGCAGATCGATTAATGCGTGAGGTAAAAGAAAACGCATTACAATTGGATTTAATCCCATATAATGAAGATACGAAGAAAGGTCAGTTACGCCATCTTGTTGTTAGAAAAGGTAGAGCAACAGGGGAAGTAATGGTTGTGTTAGTTACGAGGCATCCAAAACTCTCTAAAAAAGATGCAATCATTGAGTTAATTCGTAAGGTGGAGCCGAATGTTACGTCAATTGTTCATAACGTAAACAAACGTAATACAAACGTTATTTTCGGTGATGAAACAAATACTCTTTGGGGTAAACATGTTATTGAAGATTTAATCGGTAATGTACGTTTTGAAATATCTGCACGATCCTTTTATCAGGTAAATCCTGAACAAACCGAAGTTCTTTATAAACAAGCGCTCGACTATGCACAGCTATCGGGTGATGAAACAGTAATTGATGCTTATTGTGGAATCGGAACAATCTCTTTATTTCTAGCACAAAAAGCAAAACAAGTTTTAGGGGTAGAAATCGTCCCACAAGCAATTGAAGATGCTAAAAGAAATGCTGAGTTGAACGGCTTCACTAACACATATTTCGAGGCAGGACCTGCAGAAGTAATCATTCCAAAATGGTACAAAGAAGGTAAAACTGCAGACGTATTAGTAGTCGATCCACCTAGAAAAGGCTGTGACGAAGCACTCCTCAACACGATAATTGAACAGAGACCGAAGAGAGTCGTTTATGTATCTTGTAACCCAGCGACGCTTGCCCGTGATTTGAGAATTTTAGAAGATGGTGGGTATAAAACAAAAGAAATTCAACCGGTAGACATGTTCCCACAGACAACACACTGTGAAGCGGTTGCTTGGTTAGAGTTAGTTTAATTTAAAATGAATATAAAAAGCAGATGGTTTAGAAGTACGATAATGTATTTCTAAATAATCTGCTTTTACATTTACCATATAAATCAAGCTAATATTGTAGGAGAAAATTTGTTAAAAGTATAAAATGACATTGTGTGAAGATAAATTAATAAAGCTAGGTTATACTTTAAAAATGATTTAATACCTTTAACTCGAATGTCCACAGATATACCTAACTCTATTAGGTACTGGTGGACTTAATCTATTAATTATTACACATGGCATAAGTGTTAAAGAAATTGAAACACTATGTACCCATAATGAGAGGATTTGAATTTAAATATGACAGAAAATTTTTGGGAGGATTTACCGAAACCATTTTTTGTACTTGCACCAATGGAAGATGTGACAGATGTTGTTTTTCGTCACGTAGTAAGTGAAGCCGGTAGACCGGATGTATTTTTCACCGAGTTTACAAACTCGGATAGCTATTGTCATCCAGAAGGAATGAAAAGTGTGCGTGGCCGTTTGATTTTTACAGAAGATGAACAGCCAATGGTGGCACATATTTGGGGAGATAATCCCGAATATTTCCGTCAAATGAGTATTGGCATGGCAGAGCTAGGATTTAAAGGCATCGATATTAATATGGGCTGCCCTGTACCGAATGTGGCATCGAGAGGGAAGGGTAGTGGACTTATTCTGCGTCCAGACGTTTCTGCAGAACTTATTCAAGCAGCAAAAGCGGGCGGACTGCCTGTCAGCGTGAAAACACGACTTGGCTATAACGATGTAAATGAGTGGGAGGAGTGGCTAACGCATATTTTAAAACAGGATATTGCGAACCTTTCTATACATTTACGTACAAGAAAGGAAATGAGCCAAGTAGATGCGCATTGGGAGCTAATTCCGGAAATCAAAAAATTACGTGACCGTATCGCACCAAATACACTACTAACAATCAATGGAGACATTCCTGACCGTCAAACTGGGCTGCAGCTTGCTGAACAATATGGTATTGATGGCGTTATGATCGGGCGAGGTATTTTTAAAAATCCTTTTGCTTTTGAAAAAGAGCCAAAAGAGCATAGCAGTAAAGAGTACCTTGATCTTTTAAGACTGCAGCTTGATCTTCAAGATCAATATGCGGAAGCTCTACCACGTTCAATCACAGGGCTTCATCGCTTTTTCAAAATTTATGTCAAAGGATTCCGTGGAGCTGGTGAATTGAGAAATCAATTGATGAGCACGAAATCAACAGATGAAGTGCGTGCATTGCTTGATAACTTTGAAAAAGAAGGTTGATGGGATGGGGACAGTGAAATGATGTACCTCTCAAAAAGTTAGAGAAAAAATGAATCCCATCAATTCATGTGTACTTATTTTATTCAGTTTTAAGTTCCTTTGCTGCCGGCAACCTTTGTTATTGTTTGATTCGTGGCTTTGCGTTCTTGCCTTCAAAAAGGTTACGTTTTACTTACTTTTGTTTTAGTTTGATCAAGTCTGTTTTCTGAAAGAAAAAGGTCTTAAAAAATGTACTAAAAAATGTACTAAACCTACCAGCACCCTTGTGTTGCCACATACACTCAACACATGTGGAGTGCGTTTTAAAAATGATTAAGGAGGATTTACCCCCTCAACCTTCGCAAAAATCCCCATTTTTGAGCGTACTGCACAAAAAGGGAAAACGGTAATTATTTTACGTTATTCTATTTGAATTTAGCGACATAACACTACATTGATAAGTAATCAGTTTAGTATTTGCTTCCTTATAGTTCTATACAACTTCTTCAATTGGTACCATTCCTAACTGGAATGGTACTTTTTTGAAGGATTTTCCGTAATAATATCGAATAATTACCATAAGGTGAGTGATTGTGAAAACAATTACGATTGGACAATATTTAACCGAGTTCATAAGCTTCACTCACACTAGTTCACGTTTCTATGTCAATGCTCCTAAACATCATGGCTCAGTATTTAATGACTTTAAGAATTAGAAAATGGAAATTACCAATTATTTCATTCATAGGAGTTATCAAATGAAAATGCATGCTGTGTTTGATCAAACTAATTGTTATCGGTACTTATTAACCCGCGAGTGGGACCCATTTGCCTTATGAAAACTACTAATCTATTTAGAATTTTCTTGACTCATGCTACACCCTGAAGTAAACACTAAGTTGCAGCATGCAGCTGCAAACCCTAACGTTAAAGGGTCTTAATAAGATCAACAACAATATTGGGTCAGTTTGGCTCTTGTACCAGCCTAAGCTGTCCCAATAGACGTCCGCAACCACATTTGAAAAGTCTGAAGAATTAAACGTTAGACGCACAAAAAGACGAGGAGGTGAGTGAGTTATGAAATTTCTACTTACATCTGCAGGCATCAATAACAAAAGCATACATGACGCGTTGGTTGACATGCTGGACAAACCGATTGCCGAGTCTAGCGCCTTGTGCATTCCCACCGCGATGTACGGACACCCCTGGGTCGGCCCCGGCGTCAATGCCTGGCAGTTCATCAGCGGGAATTCCGAGAATCCCATGGTCGACCTGGGCTGGAAGTCCGTCGGCGTGCTGGAGCTCACAGCGCTGCCAAGCATCGACGAAGACCGCTGGGTGCCGCTGGTTCGGGAGACGGACGTCCTGCTGGTGGCGGGCGGCGATGCCCTCTACCTGTGCCACTGGATGCGGGAATCCGGGCTGGCAAACCTCTTGCCATCGCTGCACGCAGTCTATGTGGGAATGAGTGCTGGGAGCATGGTGATGGCACCTAACATCGGGGAATACTTCGTTGGCTGGACTCCACCCAATGGTGGTGATGAAACGCTGAGTCTGGTCGACTTTGCTATGTTTCCGCACCTGGATCACGAGATGCTGCCGGGAAACACGATGGCTGCTGCAGAGAGATGGGCCAATGGGATGCAAGGGCCGGCGTATGCAATTGATGATCAAACCGCTATCAAAGTAATCGATGGAGAGGTCGAAGTTGTATCCGAAGGGCATTGGAAACTGTTTACGCCATGACCTTACTATGCTGCTAGCTTCTTGGGTACAATCTCGAATGCACCGAGTACTTCAGATCAATGTTGAGGTATTCATCGGGATTCAGTTCAAGTACCAGTAAATATACTTTTTAATTTGATTCTAATTTCGTAAAAACTATTACGAAATTAGAATTTTTTTATTGGTGTGATATTTTCCCACTAGAGTTCACGCGTACCCTAAGAGTGTGTTCTCTTCATACTAATGGAGCATTGTATGAAATCGAAGTCTTTCAAAGTTTAAAAATTTCTGAAGATTTAACGAATGATTTTCCCATTTAGTGTATAGTTAGAGTAAATCGTAGTGTGTTAATTAGGGGGATGTACAATTGAGTAGGATTATTTTATCGACAGAGAGTGGAGCGGATTTACCAAAAGATTTAGCAGACAAACATGATGTTCAGGTGGTGCCGATGCATGTCATCATGGATGGACATGACTATTTAGATGGTGATCTATCCGTAAAAGAAATTTATGACTTTCATGATCGCACAAAAAAGATACCATCTACAACGGCCACTAATGTTCATGAATATCAAGAATTTTTTACGAGAATTAGAGAAAATTTTCCTGAAAGCATCATTATTCACATTGGTTATACATCAAAAGCATCTTCTTCCTTTCAAAATGCGTTAATTGCGGCAGAAGATTTTGAAGATCTTTTCTTAATTGATGCTTTGAATGTTACTGGTGGATTAACTGCAATTGTGATGGATGCGGTTACTATGCTAGAGAAAGAACCTGCAATTGAACCTTTACAATTCATAGAAAAAATAAAATCAAAGGTTCCTAAATCAAGACTGGCCTTCGTACCCGGCAGCTTAGAATTTTTAAGAGCTGGTGGACGCGTTAGTAATATTGCTTACCTCGGCGGGGCATTGTTAAAAATAAAACCTTGTATTGAATTAATAGAAGGGAATCTTGTTTCAATTAGAAAATACCGTGGGGAAATGAGTGGAGTTGCCGAAAAACTCATGCGAGATTATTTAAATCAATATAACATTGATAGAGAACGACTTTATTTTATATACTCAATCGGACTCAGTGAAAGTATCAAGCAGCGGATGAATGAAATCGCAAATCAATCAGGTTTTGAAAATGTAATATGGATTCAAGCAGGCGCTATGATTTCTACTCACTCTGGACCTGGGGGCTTCGGCATTGCAGGTCTTGAACATTAGAAACAGTCCAGAAAAAAACATCCTTTACATATAAAGTTACTTATAATTAGCGGTCGCGTGGTTGGAGTAAGTGTAGTTATAATCAAAAACGGATTCCTATATAGGAATCCGTTTTTTTGTTTTAATAATTTAATGTTGGAGAATATTAATCCTCTATTATGGTAAATAATGAACATTGAACATGATTGACACTTTACGGCAGAATATCCATTCAATAAGATAAATAAAGGTACAATATAGAGAAATAAATACTTGACAGAATTCCGAACTCGTTGTAGGATGTACTAGCTCTATAAAAATTATAGTAAA
>NZ_LJIY01000023.1:43205-45239 GCF_001420585.1 Psychrobacillus sp. FJAT-21963
AAAGTATTAATATAATAATTAAATATATCTTTCTCATAAAATCTACTCCATTTTCAATTGATTCTTTTTAGCATTTAATAATGAGAAAAGACAAGGAGGGCTGTGTCTCCTCGTCTTTTACTAGTTTCCTAGATTATTTAGCAGTTTTGATAAACACAGGATTTGAGTAGAACCAAAGATCTGTCCATGGATCTTCACCGCGAGGGTCTGTTTCGGGTTCTAGTTGATCCGTGTTCGTACCACGTAAACGAATATAGCTGTCTTTATCAACATTTTCTAAAGTATAAGAGATTTCAATGTATTCTCCATTTTTTGTCCAATCTTCTTCTGTGAAGCGTTTAACAACTTTCGTAGTTGGGTTTGTCGCAGTTGAACGATCTTCTACTTTACCAGTAACTTCACCCATAATTAAGTCAACACGTTTTACTTCTGGTGTATCTCCATTAGCATTTGCGGCATTTGCATCTTTGATGCGAATTGTTACCGTTACATCTTTAGATTTTCCTGGAATTGTAAGAGTTTCTCCTAAAGTCGCTGAACTTCCTTTAGATTGAGCAAAGATAGGAGATTTTCCACCTGCTTGCACTTTCACATCAAGTTCAGAAATTAGGTCACCTGTTGTTACATATACATTACCACCACGAAGGCTTTCCATAATATCGTCGTAGTCTTTATCTGCTTTTACATAAGTTTTTGAATATTCACCAGGCCAGAAGTCACTACCACCATCACGCCAGTTAACATGTGAATCTGAAGTAGCTGTAATCCACCAGTGTCTTCCTTCACCAAGCATAGAATCCCATAATCCGCCGACTTTAGCAGCCATTTGATCATAACCGCCCATTGTTGGGTAGTTACCATATGAACCACGAGCACCATCATCAAGTTCACCATCTGGAGTTAATGCGGCCGCTTGATGGCCAGGAGCACCTTCCATCCCAATGGAGATATTAGGAGCTATATCGTTCCAATTACGGAATTCCTCTGGTGTATCTTGCCCCCATTCGCCATCACCTTTTGCTGAACGTGATGGATGGTGAGCGATATGAATTGGCTGCTCGTCCTCATCCAACTCAGTTAACATATAGTTTAAAGCTTCAATCATTGTAGATTCAGTATCTCTGCTACCATCGTTTGGGTATGGTTCGCGTTTATTAAATTGACTTTCGATATCATAAAGAATTTGTGATTCGTTATCTACTTTAGGAATCATCAATGTACTATGGTCTGCAGCAGGTGTATCAAACTCCATTCCATAGAATTGAATTAGTTCTGGATATGCTTCACGTGATTTTAATAGTTCAGGATAAGCTTGCTCTAAATTTACCTTTGAATGGTTAGGACCACCATGATCCGTTGTCATAACCCATTCGAGTCCGTATTCTGTTGCTTTTTCTGCATTTTTCACAATTGGGTAAATAGCATCTCCACCTTGAATAGGTGTAGGAGGATTTGTAGAGTTGTCCCAACCAACACTCCATTCGCTATGGACGTGATGATCACCAGCAAGCCAAGTACCGTTACTTTGTTTTACTTCTTCTTGTGTTAATTGGTTTGCAGCTACTGTTTGGCTATTTCCATTAGTAGTAAAAGCTTGAGTTGCAAAAGCTGTAGTTGCAAGAACGGTTGTTGCGATTAAAGGAATTGCCTTTTTTGCTCTTTTTTTCATTTGAAAGTTCCTCCTAAAATTATTTGTCCAACGGTTTGAATTATAGGAAGTAAATATATATACGAGGTTAATAGAAGGTAAATATAGTGTAAATATTGTGATATTTATTAAAAATGATAAAATTCTACTATTTAGTTATAGGGCATAAGGAATAATGTTTATTTTGTATATGAAGATAAAGTATTGCTAATTATAATGCAGAAAATGGAATTTCAAAAGGAGACATAAATTATTGGAGTAAAGGATATGGTTTTTCTGCAATAAGAGAAACAAAGGAAAAGATTTGTCCAATAAGTCCTTCTGTGCCAATTAAATCGATTTTATTTATTAATAAAAAACTGAAATAAATAAGAAGTATTATTATT
>NZ_LJIY01000003.1:0-221596 GCF_001420585.1 Psychrobacillus sp. FJAT-21963
AGTTTTGAGTGAACAAGCACTCTAATAAGAGGGTTTCTAGACACGAGTAATTCAAGGAAACGATTGAGAGAGGAAAGAAGCGTACTCAAGTACGTGACTGACCGAACGAATGAAGTTGACGAAGAAGTACGATGTGTATGGAAAGCCGAAGAGTCTAGTGATGATGGCGAAGAGGTCACACCCGTTCCCATACCGAACACGGAAGTTAAGCTCTTCAGCGCCGATGGTAGTTGGGGGTCTCCCCCTGTGAGAGTAGGACGTCGCTGGGCACTAGAAAAGTCGTTACCGAGTAATCGGTGGCGACTTTTTTCTTTTGTACTAAAAAAAGCTGAAGGCAAGAATTGTAGATAAACTAGCGAGAAAGTAGAGGAACAAATCAAGGAGGCAAGGGAGAGAGGCTTGGAGCGTTGATATAGAACGATCGCGGCTGACGAAGAAATCTGCCGTTCATCTGCATTCGCAGCACGAACACGGAAGTGAAGCTAGCGCGCAGCTAGTAGTTCGATGTTTCCCCTGTGAGAGTAGGACGTCGCTGGGCACTAGAAAAGTCGTTACCGAGTAATCGGTGGCGGCTTTTTTTTGTTTATTTTTTTATTTAGTGAAAAATGAAAAGGAATTTTAACTTATAAAGTGCGACATTTCCCGGGAAATACTGACAGTTACCGACATAAATTATAAAATCAAAAATTGAATTTTAATATATAATTTCGGCCTAAATTACAATTTTGAATTACTTTAATGTTCATAACAAAATTATCGTCATTTTTATACAATTTACATTATGAATATATATGATATGGTGCAACAAAGGGGTGAAGGAAGAATTGATTATAAAAAAACGTTCAATTGAACACAAATATATGGGGTTGAAGATACTCTACCACCGTCTACCAAAAGAGCATGCGATGAAACCATTGATAAATTCTAGGATGTTATCCGCAAAAGCTGGAATCATTGGAGAAACAATAGTAGAAGAGATATTTGAAAAATACCAATTTCCTTATGAATGTCGAATATTGCATGATGTGAGCCTATCTTCAAATGGTAAATTCCAAATGGATACTGTTTTTATTACTCCATATGGAATAGTTATTTTAGAATGTAAAAATGTTGTTGGGGAGTTGAGTTTTCAAAATGATCCCGCTTGTTTAGTCAGAAGGTTGGAGAATGGACAGGAGGATACTTTTGAAAGTCCAGAAGTACAGCTAAATCGAAATATATATCTACTTAGAGAATGGTTAAAAGATCGAGGAATTAGTTTACCCGTAAGTGGGGTGATTGTATTTAGTACAACTAAATCAAAAATTGTTAAACCTCCGCAGCATCTAGATGTTATTTATGCAACAAGTATTCCTGTTTATCTCCGACAGTTACAAACGCAGAAGGAATATTTGTCTGCTGATCAGATGGACTATTTAGTTAAAAATATTATGGAGTCTCATCAGTTTTATCTTCCTTACCCAATGTGCAGAAATTGGCGGATTGATCCTAGTGAATTGATTACTGGGGTTCAGTGTGGGAAATGTGAGAGTTTTGGTATGGAGAGAATTAAAAGAACTTGGTTATGCACAAATTGCAATTTTAAAGATGCACATGCACATATAAAGGCGATAATTGAGTGGTTTGTGCTGATTGGTGAAAAAATATCAAATAAAGAATGCTGTAAATTTTTGCATATTCATCAACATCAGACAGCGACTAGAATTATTCAAAGTATGGGATTAATAAGAATGGGAGAAGGAAAATCGACTAAATATAAAATGAATGAAAAAATGCTATATGGTCAGAAAACTATTTATGTGGACAGAAAAAATTTTATCCGGTCATAAATTCTTTTATCCGGACACATTTAATTCTATCCGGTCAGAAATATCATTATACGGTCACAAACAAGAAAAGCCCCTCCAAAGAGGGGCTTACCATTTTAAATTTCACTCATTAGTGCGTGGGTATTACCTTCCGTATCTTTAAAGAAGGCCATCCATGTTTCTACTTCTCCTATTTTAGCAACCATATGGGGTTCATCAATAAAAGTGGCTCCTGCTTCTTTCATGCGTGTTACTTCTCCATTTAAATCTTTTACTTGAAAGTATAATACGGAGCTTGGGTGATTGAACTCTTCTGTTTCGGGGCGGCTTAACAGTAGTCTCGTTCCTTCGCACTCAAAAAATGCTAATCCATTCGTTTCAAATAATAGTGGTAGTCCAATTACATTCTTATAAAACGCAACTGCGCGTTCTACAATTTCTACATTTACGGCAATTTGTCCGAGTTTCATTTGATAAACCCTCCATCTCTCCTTAATAAATTCTATATTACAGCCTAAAATCCTTTTACTATCGCAAAAAATATCAAAATCCCTCATAATAAGTCTATTAAAATAAGTGTATGAGGAGGTGCATGGGCAGTGGATATTATGCAAAAGACGATTAGTTGGTTAGAAACGAAACTGGAGGAACCAGTGAATAATGAAGAGATTGTTCAGTTAACGGGCTATTCGTTCTTTCACTTTCATCGTTTATTCCAAGGTAAAGTAGGCATGACGCTAAGTGAATATGTACGTCATAGAAGGCTGACGAACGCTGCAAATAAGCTAATATATACAGATACTCGAATACTAGATATTGCGTTTACTTACCAGTTTGAATCACAAGAGTCATTTACACGAGCCTTTCGAAAAGAATATGGCTTACCCCCAGGAAAGTATCGAGTGCTCATGCGAACTTTATTAGAAGAAAAAGATCAAAAGGAGGAAGAGATGATGGAAGGTTGGTTTTTAAGTGGTGCCCATAATAATAAGTATGAGATGAGTAGGGATTTTGAGAATGTCCATAAGGGTAGTGCTTCGGGATATTTAAGATCTGTAGCACCAGCCGTTCAAGGGGAATTTGGTACTGTCATGCAGCAGTTTCTTGCAAACGAATGGTGCGGGAAGCGAATGAAGTTATCTAGTTTTATTCAAACGAAAGAAGTGGAAGGTTTTGTTGGATTGTGGATGCGTGTAGACGGTAAAGATGGAGACACTATGCAATTTGATAATATGCAAAATCGTCCTATTACTGGGACATCTGCATGGAATCATTACTCTGTCGTATTAGATGTGCCACATAATGCACATTCTATTTATTTTGGGGTTATGCTTCAGGGTGTAGGAGAAGTGTGGATGGATGAATTTGCTTTTATGCAGGTGGATGATAAAACTCCTTCTACTAACATGATGGTATCAGAAGAAATGCCTAGTGAACCAGTGAACTTGAACTTTGAAAAGGAATTTGAAAATTAATCGCAATTCATTTAACCACATTCTATAAAAGAATGTGGTATTTTTTTGTAATTTAGTATATACTACATTACAACACTAATGTACTAACTCATATGAAAGTAGGTTGCTATAAGTGAATCTTGACTCAGATAGTTCGAAGCCCATTTATATTCAAATAGCGGAATGGATTGAGAATGAAATAATCGCTGATCGATTCCAAAGCGATGAAAAAGTACATTCTCAATATCAATTAGCGGACCTTTTTAATATTAATCCTGCAACTGCAGCAAAGGGTTTAACAATTCTTGTGGAAGATGAGATTTTATATAAAAAAAGAGGTCTTGGCATGTTCGTAGCTACCGAGGCAAAAGAAACAATTCTAAATAAGAGACGGGGGGAAACGCTGACACGGATGGCGATGGAACTTGTTTTAGAAGCTAGGAGACTTTCAGTGTCAGAAGAAGAACTCATCCAATTAATAAAAAGATGTGAGGAGGGGCAAAAATGAAGGTTATAGAATGCCAACATATAAAAAAGAGTTACAGGAAGATACATGCGCTTGAAGATATATCATTTCACATAGAAGACCATAAAATTACTGGATTAATTGGTCGTAATGGTGCTGGTAAAACAACATTACTTAAAATACTAGCAGGATTTATAAAAGAAGACGCTGGGCAGGTAAGAGTATTTTCTAATAAACCTTTTAATAATTTATGTGTTTCCGCGAACAGTATCTTAATAGACGATCAAATGAGCTTTCCCGATTCATATACGTTGGCAGATATTTTGAAAACTGCCCCAAGTTTCTACTCCAAATGGGATGCAGAACTAGCAGAACGATTATTTAACTATTTCAATTTGAATCCCAAACAGCAGCATTCAAAATTATCCACAGGAACACGAGGAACATTTAATATAATTTTTGGTTTAGCTACACGTTGTGAATTAACGATGTTTGATGAGCCGACGAATGGAATGGATGAAGCTGTACGAACTGATTTTTATAGAGCTTTGCTGAAAGAATACATAGCACATCCTCGCACAATTTTAATTTCTAGTCATCACCTAGCGGAGATAGAACATTTACTTGAAGATATTCTTTTGATTCATAAAGGCAAGGTAGTTTTTCATAAGTCTCTCGATGAAGTGAAGGAGTATGCAATTGGAATTCAAGGTCATACCGAAGAAGTGAAAAAATGGACATCTCAAAAAGAGATTCTACATACGAAACAACTTAATGATCAGCTTCTATATACTGTGGTGAAGAAGGATGGACCAATGCATCTAGAAGGAGTTAGTACAAAATCTATTTCAGCAAGTGATGTTTGTATGTATGTAACTAGTGATTCGAAAGGAGGGATTGATGATGTTTTTAACTAATAGTACTCTAGGAAAAGTAGTTATGACACAGGTTAAGTTCAAGATGAACGCTTACATGGGGGCAATATTATCGCTTATTTTCGTGCAGATAGTAGGACTTTTATTTTCTACGAATGGTTCGAGTACATTTGGAACTAGTATTAACAATATCCATATCCAAGTAATTACAATTTCAAATGATTTAGTATTGGTCTTTGTAGCAATTTGGGCTCTTTTTGTAGGAAATCTTATTACGACCAAAGCATATCGTTATGACGATTTTTCTTTTGTTACTACTCGCCTTAGCAGTAATTTAGCCAATATCCTTGTCCTTCTAATTATTAGTGTATTTGCTGGAGTGTCCACTTTTTTATCTAACTATGTTTTACGTGTATATCTTTCTTTATTTGGCAGTACAGAGTATATGAAAAGTCCAGGTGTTTTCGATGAACCCTTTAGTTCGATCGGTACGATAATTGCCATTACATTATTGATTTTGAGTTTTGCGTCGGGCGGTTATTTAGCTGGAATGCTTATACAAAATAGTAAACTATTTTTGTTTATAATCCCCATTATTGTATTATCTATACTGACGACAGAAATCGGGCAAAAACTAATTCAGATTCTCTTTATGAATGAATCAATATGGTTATTAATCGTTAATCTAATTTTTGTGTCAATAGTTTTCTTTGGAACTGCAATAGTCAGCTCTAATCGACTGGAGGTTAGACCATGACAGTAATTATGGCGTTCATACCTATATTATTAATTTTACTTTTTTCTTGGTTTATTCGTGTTGGGATGAAGAACTTATCGAAACGTATAGTTTTAACTAAACGCTTGGCAAAAGGAATTATTCTAAGCTATGTGAGTGTTCTCTTATTCGCAGTTATCTTATATGAATTAATGCCAGCTAATGAGGAAGAGATATTTACAAAATCTGATCTAGAAAAGCTAGAAAACGAAAATCAAGTATTTGATGAAGCGTTTAGAAAGAATGAAGTAAGCAAGCTTCATAAGGATTTTCTAGTGGAAGAATGGACGCACGAGATAGAGGGAGATACATTCCATATAGTATCTTCTAATCCAGATTATCTACCGGCAAAAGTATTTGTGGAATGGACTGACTCCAAGGAGAAACGAATAGAAGGTAAAATGTATCGTACAAATTTATTTATAAACGGAATGAATATGAAAGATAGAATTCCATTTTCAAAAGTTAAATGGGAAGGTGATCAATTAATAATAGAAATGCCTACCGAGCAAGAGTTTAAGTATTATCGTTTTTCAAACAATCTAGCAATTTTAACGAATAATGATGTCTTTCCAAGCAATGAAACAGTAATAGTTCATGGGGAAACATATTTATATTTGACAGTTCCAAAACATATGAACGTAGTAGATGAGATGGGATTACAATTGTATTAGGAGGAAAATTTATGATCACACTTGCCAAATATGAAACAATACATCGAGCAGCATTAGAGGATTATCCGCTTTCGGAGGAGCAGTTAGGATTCACAGGACATCCCCTTGAACTATTGGAACGTAGCGAGAGCAATACGACATATACGCCAATTGTTATAAAAGAAGATGATAGTGTGGCAGGTTTTTTTGTTTTGGATACGGGTGATGATAAATTCAACTATACCGATCACCAACAAAGCATTTTACTAAGAGGTTATTCGATCCATCCAGCATATCAAGGAAGAGGAATTGCTAAAACATCCATGATTCTACTAACGAAATATGTAAAAGAACACTTTCCGTTAGTAGAACAGGTTGTACTTGGTGTAAATGAAGCAAATAAAGCTGCGCAATCTGTCTATTTAAAATCTGGATTTATAGATGAAGGCACACGATTTACAGGAAGGTCTGGTGTACAAATTGCGATGTGCATACGAGTATCGTAGATTACTCAATCAATCGATAAAGCACATCGTCATCTTCTCTTGGTGACCCTCTTCCATCTGTATTATTCGTAACAAAATAAAGGGATTCTCCGTCTGAGTAAACATCTCGAATACGACCAAAACGACCAAAACCGGTGATAGAGCGTTCCACTTCTCCAGTGGAGACATCAATTACTTTTATCGCTTCTCCTCGAAGGGTAGCTACATATAATTTTCCCTTATGAAAACTGATACCTGAAGGAGCCCATGTCTCATTGGCACCGGAAGTGACGATAGGTGTAACATAACCATTTCTCCTTTCCGTGCCTTCTATAATGGGATAGCCATAATTTTTTCCTTGCTCGATTAAATTGACTTCATCATTAGCTGATTGTCCATGTTCGGCTTCATAAAGCTTTCCTTCTTTATCCCATGCCAATCCTTGTGGATTCCGATGACCTGTAGTATAAATCTCAAAAGTGCCATCTTCTTTCATTCGGACTATTTTTCCATTAAGGGAAGATGGGTCTTGGGCATTCTGGGGATTTCCAGCATCTCCAATAGTGATATAAAGAAGTCCATCTGGTCCGATTTCTAATCGACCTCCGTGATGGATGTTGCCAGTCGGGATACCGTCTAAATGAATAGCAGTCTCTCTCCACATGTCGTTTTCTAATTTAATGGTTACTACTCGATTGAAGGATTCCCCATTTTCATCATACGTATAATAAGCATAGGCTTCTTGTGAATCTATAAAATCGTTTTTTAATACAAAACCAAGTAAACCCGCTTCGGATGCGTCAGACAAATTATCTGAAAGCACCACTTCTTCATGCGTAAGATTGCCATCACTTGTCACTTTTGCAATCCTACCTACACGTTCGGAAATATAAAAAGTGTTTACATGCTGATTAATCGCCCATGGAATATCTAGGTTTGTTGCCACTTTCTCCGCAATAATTTCTCCATCTGAAATGGGTTCATTTGTACAACCAAATAAAATGAGTGATAAGAGTATTAGTCTCTTCAATGGATATCCCTCCTACTATTACTTCTTCCCTTTTCCTTATCTAATCTCCTTTAAATCTTGATAAGTTTTTCCTATGTAAATCGATAATAACTATTGAATTTACTTATCAATAATAGAGGCGTAAGCTAACCATATGATAGAAGTTTGGAAAGAAGGATAGACAATGGAATTTTTCATATTTTTTTTGATCGGAATTGCAGGTAATGTAGTCGGTACATTGGTCGGTGGAGGGGGACTGATAAGCTTACCGACGATGTTACTTATGGGATTACCAGTGCATTCGGCAATCGGTGCAAACAAGGTTTCCAATACGGTCAGTTCTCTCTCAAGCTTTCTTGTTATCTTTAAGGAAAAAGAAGTTTCTGTGAAAGAAGCACTGTCGGTCCTTGTGTTTTGTTTAGGGGGAGGTATTTTAGGTGGACTAATTGCGTCTCTATTAAGCGGAAGTACACTGACCATCATTGCCATCATTTTATTAAGCTTTGCGTTTGTAACTTCCTTCATGGGAAAAGGGAATTTTGATGGGACGGAACAATTTAATGTTAATAAGAGAACAGGACCTGCACTGCTAGGTATAGGCATGTACGATGGAATGTTTGGTCCAGGGAGCAGCACACTTGCTATGTACTTATATGCAAGCCAAAAAATTGCATATATACGAGCAATCGGCTTAGCTAGAATTGGAGTTTTTGCGAGTTGCTTTGGATCAGCCATTACGTATATCTCAACTGGTAAAATCATTTGGCCACTTACATTAGCATTAATGCTGGGAGCAATTGTAGGTGCTCAGGTTGGAGTAAGACTAGCTCGCAAATTAAAAACCGAGCATGTGAAACCACTTCTTAGACTAGTAACAGTTCTTTTAATCGTGCAAATTATGGTCGATTATTTTAAATAGTGGGGGAGAATAAATGAAATTGCGTTGTGCTATTCTAGATGATTATCAAAATGTTGCCCTTAAGATGGCAGACTGGTCCAATATTTTGGATGAAGTAGAGGTAAAATCTTTTCAAAATCATTTTGAAAAGGAAGAGGAGCTCATTTATGCATTAAATGACTTTGAAATAGTAGTAATCATGCGTGAGCGTACACCATTTACTGCATCTTTGTTTAAAAAGCTACCAAAACTAAAATTACTCATCACATCAGGTATGAGAAATGCTTCTATTGACCTTCCGGCTGCAACAAAACATGGAGTAGCGGTATGTGGAACAGCAAGCATGTCTGAGCCGCCAACCGAACTGACTTGGGCTCTTATCTTAAATCTTGCTCGCCAAATTACAAAAGAAAATAATGAATTTCGAAATGATGGACCTTGGCAGAGCACGGTCGGGTCCGATTTATATGGAAAACGTCTTGGGATTCTTGGACTTGGAAAAATAGGGAGTAAGATGGCAATGATTGCGCAAGCATTCGGTATGGAAGTTATAGCGTGGAGTCAAAACTTAAAGAAAGAACAAACAGACAATCTTGGTGTACAACTTGCAACTTCAAAAGAGGAGTTACTTGAAACGAGTGACTTTGTTTCCATTCATCTTGTACTAAGTGATCGAACAAGAGGTGTGATTGGTGAGAAAGAATTGAAGCTGATGAAACCATCAGCTTATCTTGTTAATACTTCTCGCGCAGCTATCGTTGACCAAGATGCACTCATCCATGCTTTACGAGAAAACTGGATCGCAGGAGCAGGGATAGATGTATTTGACACCGAGCCACTTCCAATAAGTCATCCTTTCCGCGCTCTGCCAAATGTGGTTGCAACTCCTCATCTTGGTTATGTAAGCGAAAGAAATTACAGCACTTATTTTAAAGAAACAGTAGAAGATATCCAGGCATTCTTGGAAGGAAAAGTTATTCGGCAGTTGAATTAAATAAGAAAAAAGCTGTCCATTGAGTTTAATTACTCCTATGGACAGCTTTTTCGATTTATTTTAATTTGGCCAACATCTCACCAAGTTCTTTTATACTAGCAGTTTCATCGGAAACGGTTGTTTTTAATAGTTCCTTTTGTCTTTCTAATGTTTCATTCAAAGTTGAGATCTCTGCAGACACATCCGCATCAGCTAGATCTCTTTTTTCTTTCAGCGATTTAATTGTATCGAATAAATCTTCATGGCCAACAATTCTGCCTTCACCCCACATAAGTTTTTCCTTTGGAGCTTCAAGCACATAGTCCGTGAAATAATCGAATACTTCTTTTTCAAAATCATATGCGTACCAGTTGTTATCGATTGCCCATAGGTACTCGTCCAGTGGGGTAGCGATATCACCTTGGTTTAACGCATCAATAGATAATGTTAAATTATCTATATTACTTTGTGCGTGTTCGTGAGGGAATATTAGAACGTCTTCCCATGTTAAACGTGTGAAATTATCTTCCGCATATTTAAATGCAGCAAGTAAGCCACTGTTCAACTCACGGCTTTCATCGTAAAGCTTTTTAGCTGTTTCAGAGTCACCTTCTGTTAACGCTGCTAGATAATCTTCATTAATCTTTGCTACCTTCGCATTTACTTCTTCTGTAATTGCTAGAGTACGATCAATTTCTGCAACAAGCTCGTCCGAAGAAACAGCAGCTTTTTCAAATGTTTCTGCATTGATTTTTTCTTTCAATGCTTGTAATCGATTTGTGAAGTCTAGTGGTACGACTGCAGTTTGATCATATTTCATAGTGAGTAAACCGTATAAATTTAAGTGGAATTTAAAAGCATCTTCATTATACGTTTCTTCATTGTCAAATTGAGAGTGATAATGCGAACGCATGAATTCACTATCTTGGAAATCATTACGCAGTGCGGGAACCCCAGCAATGCCAAAAGAGAAGTCATCAGACCAAGTACGTAGTGGGGAAACGACGGAAATACCATCTTTATATACACCATCTACAGCTGGGACTGTCTCCGCAAATCTCGTTAAATAGTTATCTAACTCATATACAGAGCGGATTTCATCTTGGGTAGTATGTTCATAAGCGGGAAGCTCAAAGTTCATATTAGCAAATGCTTTTCCAACCCATTCCGGGTGGATATTGAAGATTTGATTGTATGCGCCTGTTGACCAGTCATAACGAGAGTTGGAAACGCCCCATTCTTCTGCAGCAAGTGCATTGAAAATAATCGTTTTTTCTGGTTTGTAGCCGCTATCAACTAAACCTTTCGCAACACCCATCATTAAACCGATTGCGGCATTGTCATCCTGGAATCCAGTAAAATAAGAATCATAATGTGCAGATAGAATAATATAAGACTCAGGATCTTTTCCGATGATTTTACCGTAATAGTTATATGATTTCCCATC
This sequence comes from Psychrobacillus sp. FJAT-21963, assembly GCF_001420585.1. Classification (NCBI taxonomy): domain Bacteria; kingdom Bacillati; phylum Bacillota; class Bacilli; order Caryophanales; family Bacillaceae; genus Psychrobacillus; species Psychrobacillus sp. FJAT-21963. The sequence goes on from NZ_LJIY01000003.1 coordinate 10,844, forward strand.
CATCTTCACGGTTGATTTTGCATCGAATTTAACTTTTATGGAACCATTCTCACTGGCTTCTAAAGCTTTCTTTAAACTATTACCGTCTGTTTGGGACATAGAAAATGCAGGTGCATCATCCGGGCCACAGATATCTTGGGCATTCAATGCATCTGGGTCCGCTTCACCGTAGCCAGCTTCTTGTACTGCAATTACTGCAGCAGCCCCTTTTAAATGCGCTTGATAAGCAGGGTAATTGATCCACCATTCCTCACGCTGGTTGATGTCTATTAAAACGAGTTTACCTTCAATATCAAGTCCAGCAAGTTCTTCTGCAGTACCTTTACCTGCATAGACGATATCTAATTCCTTCACGCCGTTAGTATCAAAGTTAACTTGGTAACCACCTAAAACAGCTAAATGCTCCTTGCCGTTTTCGTCTGTGAATGTTAAATCTGCTTTCTCAAATTCCCAAGTATCTAAAGTGAATTCATCCTTGGTTACTTCGGTTAAGCCAATTTTTTTCATTTCTTCTCCAATTTTTTCACCAGTTTTTAACTCTGCCTCGGAGCCAGCAGTGCGATATCCTAGTTTTTCATTGGTCTTAAATTCTTCTAAGCTTTTCGTGAATTCATATGCATAATCCACATCTACTGCAGATAGATAATTTTCATTTTTACCTTCCAAAGTAACATCCTTTCCTTCTTGGACAGTCTCTTCTTTCTTGTCAGAAGATTCCTCTTTAGGTGTACATGCTACAAGCGACATACCAACTAACATCGCCAAAGTAAGGCAGCTAACAAACTTTTTCAATTGATCACATTCCTTTACTAAAAATTTAAAAAATTCTTTATAGTTAAGAATTCCCTTCATTGCCCAAGCTAAACTATGATAATCTTAAATTAGTATAAAATCAAGGGGGTAAATCAAATGCTAAAAAAATTAGCATCAGACGCATTAGGCTTATCGGATATTGGAATAGTTGTACCGAAAACAGAATTTGATAAAACAGAATCAGACGATTTTGTGATGCACGAATCAGGTGAGGTTATTTATTTCCTTATCAAAACAAAAGCGGATGAATATTGCTTCACAAATAAAGCGCTTATTCATGTAGATGGTCAAAACGCAATGAGTAAGAAAAGAATGCTAAGAAGATACGATTATGCCTATCACCCAATTACAGACGTAGCACTTGAAACAGCAGGAACAATTGATCTAGATGTAGAAATCAAATTCACGATCGGCAATGTCCCTTTATCAATTGATATTCATAAAAAATTCTCAACGGAAATAAAAGACTTATATAAAGTAATTCACACTATTTCTGTTGAAATGAAAGAAAACGCTAAGAAATATGATATTGCCCAAAATAGCTTAGGATACGCAGCACAATCCATCGGCAAAATTGAAAGTAGAGAAGTGACTCCTGCTGGTTCATTTGAAGAGATTACTCGCTTCGCAACAGAATGGTTACTTAATCAAAAGGATAAATACGTTAAAAAAGATTTTGCAGACGTTTTTGAACTATATATTAATGAATAAAACAAGAAGAGCCTCCGATGAATGTCGGGGGCTTTTGTTGTGACCGGATGAATAAACTTTGGTTACTTGTAATAAAAAACGTACTTAATCAACTATCCTTCTTCAATTTTTTCAACAGTTTTTAACTCTGGCTCGGAGCCAGCAGTGCGATATCCTAGTTTTTCATTGGTCTTAAATTCTTCTAATCCTTTCGTAAATTCATATGCATAATCCACATTTTTACCTTCCAAAGTAACATCCTTTCCTTCTTGGACAGTCTCTTCTTTACCACATTGATTGAGAACATAATTGTTAAGTTGTGAATCTTCAGATAAAATGGTATGATAATAAAGGGAAACCTTATTTAATTTATAAAATAAAAGGAAATCCTTCAAAAAGGAGAACATCGAATATGTATGACTATGAAATTAGAGTAAAGGAACACTTCAATACTCTTTCGAACAGTTTGAAGAAAGTAGCTGAACTATTAAAAGAGCATCCCTTCGTTTTTGCATCTAACTCTGCTGAAAAGATTGGAAAAATAATAGGAGTAAGTGAAACGAGTGTAATAAGACTGGCATATTCTTTAGGTTATAAAAGCTTTTTAGAATTACAAAAGGAGGTTAGATCTTCAGTATTTGAACTGAAATCTACCATATTGGATTATGAATCAGATATGATAGATACACCTGAGGAGTCTACAATTTTTGAACAAGTAATGCTTAGGGATCAAGTAAATATTAAAAGAACCACTCAATCTATTCAAAAATCTGATTTTGATGAAGCTATTAATAAAATCTATAATGCAAAACAAATAGTGGTAGTTGGAAACGGGGCGTCTTATGGTTTAGCTCACTGGTTTTGCTTCACCTTAAATACAATAAGAGGTAATAGTAAATTAATTAACTTAAATATGGATGATTACTTTTCTTTACAGAAACTAGATGAAGAGTGTGTATTAATTGCGTTTTCATTTAGTAGATACATGGTCCAAACATTACATGTGGCGGAAGAGTTAAAAAGGAAAAATGTATTTGTAATTGGCATTACTGATTCTGAAATTTCCCCAATCTCAGAGCATACAAGTTTACTGTTCTCAACTAAACTTGCCTATATGTCCACATTAGATTCTGCTCCGGTTGTAACTTCTTTTTTAAATGCACTCTTAGCAGGGGTAATCTTAAAGGATTCTGATAAGTATAAAAAGCAAAGGGCCTCTTATGAACAAACATATAGTAAATTGTTTTTTAATTAATAAAAGGAGGATTTACATTGATTAGCACTATTGAGGTAGAGAATGATCTGAAAGAAATTTTCGCACATTTACATGAACATCCGGAAACTAGTTGGAATGAAGTTCAGACTACAAAGTATATTATAGATTTACTTGAAAAGGAAGGTTGTCGAGTCACTAGCTTTAGTGATTGTACTGGACTATTTGCAGATATAGGGACAGGGAAGCCGGTAGTTGCAATTAGAGCAGATATGGACGCACTTTGGCAAGAAGTAGATGGTGTATTTAGAGCAAATCATTCGTGTGGACATGATGCTCACATGACAATGGTAATTGGAGCAATTCGACTCCTTTTGGCATCTAAATTCAACGGAACAGTGCGATTTATATTTCAGCCAGCAGAAGAAAAAGGAAACGGTGCATTGAAAATGGTAGAAAAGGGAGCAATATATGATGTAGATTATCTATTTGGTATTCATTTGAGACCTATTCAAGAGCTAAACACAGGATTTGCTACCCCTATAATTGTACATGGAGCTGGTTGTTTTATGCATGCAACTATTTCTGGAGATGACAGTCATGGTGCGAGACCTCATCTAACATCGAATGCGGTTGATATCATCACTTCTGTTAATCATTTATTTAAATTTATCAATGTGGATCCGCAAGTTCCCTCATCTATCAAAATAACATCCATACAAGCAGGAGGGGATAATAAAAATATTATACCTGGAAATGGAAATTTTAGTGTTGATATGAGAGCACAAAATAATGAAACAATGAGTCTTTTAAAAGAAAAAGCACTCAAGATAATTGAAGACGTTCAACATTTATATAATACGAAAATTGATTATTATTTTGAGTCAGAATTACCTGCAGCTATAGTAAATGATGAAGCACAAGAAATAATGAGAAAAGCGATTATTAAGGTAATAGGAATAGAAAAATGCACTAAACCACTTATAACTTCTGGTGGGGATGATTTTCATTTTTATACAATTAAGAAACCAGAATTGAAAGCGACCATGATAGGACTAGGTTGTGATTTATCCCCAGGATTGCATCACCCTAAAATGTCATTTAACCATGGTATGCTATTTACAGGTTCAGAGATTTTAAAGGAAGCAGTACTTATAGCTTTAGAAAATAACTAAAAGGATCCTCTCGTAATCGATTTAATCGGTTAAAAGAGGATTTTTTCTATAAAAAAAACCCGCCTAATAAATTAGGTAGGTTTCGTGTTATTAGTTAGACAGACTTAGTGATTCTTCGGTAAACTCAATTTTTTCTATTGTATATTCATCTAAAGCATAAATATCAATATCATAGCCTATACCTGGGGAAGTAGGTATTTTAATATGTCCTTTTTCATCCATAGTAACCTCAGGTTTAATGATGTCTTTCACCCAATAACGGGCAGAAGGGGCTGTATCTCCTGGGATGCTGAAATTCGCTAGTGAAGTAATAGCTATATTATGAGCTCTTCCTATACCAGATTCTAACATGCCTCCGCACCATACAGGTATATTATTTTCTTGGCAAAGGTCATGAATTTTAATGGCTTCTGAAATACCGCCAACACGACCTATTTTAATATTAATAATTTTACAGCTTCCAAGTTCAATTGCTTTTCGGGCATCTTCTACAGAATGTATACTTTCGTCTAAACATATTGGGGTTTGAATAGCTTTTTGTAAAATAGCATGATCGATAATATCATCATGCGCCAATGGCTGTTCAATCATCATTAAGTTCAAACTATCTATTTCCTTAAATAACTCAATATGATCTAAAGTGTAAGCAGAGTTAGCATCAGCCATAACGGGTATATCTCCAAACTTTTCACGAACACTACGGAGATATTCTATATCTTTTCCAGGCATAATTTTGATTTTAATCTTTTTAAATCCTTGTCGTAATGATTCTTCTACTCTATCTAATAAATCTTCTTTCGTTTCTTGAATTCCAATACTTACTCCAACGGCGATTTCTGATTTTTTTCCACCTACAACTTCTGCAAGAGGTTTGTCCTGTGTTTTTGCATAAAGGTCCCAAAGAGCACCTTCAATTGCAGATTTCGCCATATTGTTTCTGCGAATACGACTAAACAATTTATTTGCTTCATCAGGATGTTGAATATTTTTTCCAAGAATAAGTGGTAATAGAAATTCTTTTGTAATTGCAATAGCAGTGGAAACTGTTTCTTCACTGTAATACGGATTAGAACTAACAACACATTCGCCATATCCAATATGATTTCCACTGTATATCTCAGTAATTAGAAATAATCGCTCCTGTTGTGTACCGAAACTCGTTTGAAAAGGAAATTTTAAATCCATCTTCATTTTTCGAATTACCACTTTTTCAATTAACATTTAATTACCTCCAAGTATATTAGTAAAGATGGCAAGCCACTTTATGTCCGTTGTCTATCGTTTTTAATACTGGTTCTGCTTGTTTACATATATCCGTAGCAAACGGACATCTGGTATGAAATACGCAACCTTTTGGTGGATTTACAGGTGATGGTAGTTCACCGATAAGTTTAATTTTTTCACGTTTAACAAATGGATTGGCTACCGGAATTGCTGAGAGTAAAGCTTTTGTATAGGGATGTAATGGGTTTGCATATAACTCATCAGTAGGAGATTCTTCTACTAGTTTTCCGAGATACATTACACCAATACGATCTGAAATATGTCGAACAACACCAAGATCATGTGAAATAAATAAATAGGTTAAGTTAAAATCTTCTTGTATATCTTCTAATAGGTTTAGTACCTGTGATTGAATAGATACATCTAGTGCTGATACAGGTTCATCACATATAATGACACTAGGATTGATAATTAAAGCCCTTGCTAATCCGATTCGTTGTCGTTGACCACCAGAGAATTCATGAGGAAAGCGATAATAGTGTTCTTTTTGAAAACCAACTTTGTTTAAGATATTCATAACTTGTTCTGTTCGTTCTTTTTTGTTTCCCAATTTATGAATTTTAAGTGTCTCTTCAAGTATTGCCCCAATGCGTTTCCTAGGATTAAGGGATGAATAAGGATCTTGAAAAACCATTTGTAATTCTCGTCGAATATTTCTTAAATTGTTTCCTTTTAATTTGTTGATATCTTTTCCTTGATATATTACTTCACCTTCTGTAGGCTCAAGTAATCTTAAAATTGTACGACCAGTTGTACTTTTTCCACAACCGGATTCACCAACCAATCCATATGTTTCTCCTCGAAATAGACAGAAGGAAACATCATTTACAGCTTGTACTTGTGAAATTTTATTATTTAAAGATCCAATAATAGGAAAGTATTTTTTTAGATTTTTAACTTCTAAAATAACATCTTTAGGTGCTTCTGTTTTAGAAGGAGACTGCGGTACTACTTGACTTATTTCTGAAACCATTCATCACACCACCTTTTTCTTGAATCTCTTTGAAATGCCAACAGCGTACCTTGCGGTCATTATCATAAGACTCTAATTGAGGCATCTTTTCTCTACATAGGCTGGTTGCAAATTCACAACGAGGTGCAAAACGACATCCCGGTGGAATTTGGGTTAAAGTCGGTACCTTCCCTTCTATGACATAAAGTTTTTCATCACGAGGACCTTCGATATGCGGAATTGATTTTAAAAGTCCTTGGGTATAAGGATGAAGAGGAGAGGTGAAAATAAACTCCACCGAGGCTTCTTCAATTACTTGACCCAAGTACATAACAACAACTTTTGTACAAACTTCCGCAACCACACCTAAATCATGTGTAATCATTATGGTACCCATATTAAATTCGTCTTTTAGGTCATTAATTAAATCTAAAATTTGTGACTGGGTTGTTACATCAAGCGCGGTAGTTGGTTCATCAGCAATTAACAATTTTGGTCTACATGACAGTGCCATTGCAATCATGACACGCTGTCTCATCCCTCCAGAAAGCTCATGAGGATATTCATTCACTCGTTTTTCAGGAAGTGGTATGCCTGTTAATCTAAGCATTTCAATTGCTTTTTCTTCCGCTTCTTTCTTCGATAAGTTTTGATGGAGCAATAATGCTTCAACTATCTGATTGCCTACTGTATAAACTGGATTTAAGGAACTCATTGGATCTTGGAAAATCATCGATATCTCATTTCCGCGTAGTTTCTGTAAATCTCTATAACTAAAATTTAAAATATCTTTATTCACAAATAGAATATTACCTTCATAACTAGTATTCTTTTCATCCAGGAGGCGAAGTATAGACTCTGCAGTTACACTTTTACCACAACCGGATTCACCTACAACGCCTACAGTTTCACCTTGTTTGACAGAAAACGATACATCATCAACAGCTGTGACAGTTCCATTCTCCGTATTAAAATGAATCTTTAAATTTCTTACTTCTAACAGTATGTCTGACATCGAATCACCACGCAGTTTCTTATTTTTTTGCCTTATTATTATGTGGGTCTAATAAATCTCTAAGTCCATCTCCAAAAAGATTTAGCCCAAAGACTGTAAGCATAATAGCGATACCAGGGAAAAGTGTCATCCACCAAGCGTTAAATATTACAGTTTTTCCGTCAAATAACAGGTTTCCCCAACTAGGATCAGGAGAAGGAATACCAGCACCTAAAAAACTTAATGCTGCTTCAATGATTATCGAGTCAGCAAATATAAAAGTGGCTTGCACAATAAGTGGTGATAAAACGTTTGGAGCAATATTTAACCAAATTATTCTTGATGAACTTGCTCCTTGTGCCCTTAATGCCTCCACATAGGTTTGCTCCTTTACAACTAATGCAGCAGAGCGTACAGTTCTTGCTACGGAAGGAGTAAAAACAATGGTTAGAGCAATTATGACGTTTTCTAATCTAGGTCCAAGGGAAGCCATTATTGCGATTGCTAAAAGAATTGCTGGGAAGGCCATCAGACCATCTGAAATTCTCATCAATATACCGTCTAATCTCTTGAAATAAGCAGAATACAGACCAATAATCATTCCTAGGATAGAGGTAATAATGGCTACCGCAAAGCCAATTACTAAGGAGACTCTTGCACCGTGAACAACCCTGCTAAATAGGTCTCTACCGTAGTTGTCAGTTCCCAAAAAATGTTCTCCACTTGGTGCTTTAAGCCTTTTCATAGCATCTAACTCATATGGAGTAAAAGAAGTAAAGAAAGGAGCTATAATCGCTAGCAAAATAATTACGATCATTATGATTGAACCAGATAGTGCAAGTTTATTTGAAAGAAATCGTTTTATCAAAAGGTCTCTATGTTTCTTTTTCATCTCACTTTTCAAAGCATTTAGTTGTTCATTAGTAATTACATTTTGCACTTCATGTCAACTCCTTTCTATTTTCTACCCAATCGAACACGTGGGTCGATAATGCCGTATAGTAAGTCGATGACTAAGTTGATCAGTACATAACTCACAGCTATTAACATAACGGAGCCTTGTATAACAGCGAAGTCCCGTCGCTCTACGGAGTTGATGATTAGTTGTCCAATACCTGGAATGTTAAAGACTGTTTCAACAACAGCGGCACCTGCAACAAGTGTTCCAAAAGTTTGTCCGATAATTGTAAGAATAGGGATAAAAGCATTTCTCAAAGTATGTTTAATTACAATTAGAGTCTCTTTTACTCCTTTTGAACGTGCAGTTTTAATATAGTTTGCATTTAATACATCTAGCATCGAAGATCGAGTCATTCTAGCTATTAGGGCAGCTTGCATTGCGCCAAGTGCTATTGCTGGAAGAATTAAATATTTTACATGGTCAAATAGTCCTTCACTAATTGGCTTATATCCTGCTACAGGAAGCCATTTAAGTTCAACACCAACCAACAAAATTAAGAATAAGCCAAGTAGAAAACTTGGGACGGAAATACCCAGTAAGGAAATTCCCATAAAGCTTTGATCCAAAAATGATCCTCTAAACTTTGCAGCAAGAATACCAAGAGGAATTGCAACTACGATTGCAAGAAATTGTGCCATTATTGCTAAGGATAGAGTAGGTCCCAAATGTTCAAAAAAAGCTTGTGAAACAGGTTGTTTCATAAAAATGGAAGTACCTAGATCACCTCGTAGTATATTACCAAACCAAGAGACAAACTGTTCAATTGGTGGCCGGTTTAATCCGAGCTCTTCTCTGAGCTCGGCAACCTCTTCAGGTGATGCTTCTGGTCCTAAAATTACAGCAGCTGGATCACCAGGAGTTATATGCATTAATAGGAACACAACCACGGCTACTACTAGTAGAACAGGTATTAAAGATAATAAACGTTTTAAAATATAGCCTTTCAAGTGATCATCTCCTCGATGATTTAGTTCATTCATATACTTTACAAGTTACTTCTTATCTACATTCCAAAGAATGATTCCTTGAAGGAAATCCATACCTTTTACATCAGAACGTAGGGTTGTGATGGTTGTTTTGTTACCGAATTTAATCATTGGTAAATATTCGTAAAATTGTTCTTGTAAAGCATCAAAATGTTGTTTTGCTTCTTCTTGAGAACTTGCAGTATTAATTTTATTTAATAAATCATCAATAATTGGATCGTTTGTCCAACCTGGCCATTCATTAGAAGAAGCTAAGAAAACGTACTTAGTTGGAATAGGCTCTGTAGGGAAACCTGTAACAAAAATGTCATATGCATTTTCATCCGCTCTTTTTTGCAATACAGTTGCCCAATCATAAATATCTAGTTTTACTTTCATTCCTATACTTTCAAGTTGCTGCTGAACTACTACTGCAGCATTATAATGATCTTCGTAGTCACGAGTTGAAAGAATTACGATTTCATCCCCATTATATCCAGCTTCTTTTAGCAATTCCTTTGCTTTTTCAGGGTCATTTTGATTGTATTTCTCTTTCCCAGCTTCGCTATACCACTCTTTTTGATCTTTAATCATTAAGCCGTGCTCTAATTCATAAAAATCTGGACTTGTAAAGGCGGCTGTTAAGATTGCTTCTTCGTTTAAGGCTGCATTAACAGCTTGCCGTGCAACAACATTTTCAAAGAAACCAGATTTCTTATTAAATACAACACCATTAAAGCCATTGTGATCTACTGAATTTTTCACATCACTATTGGTAGCAAGTTGCTCGGCATTATCAAAAGATATTGCATTTGCAATGTCATATTCACCTGATTGGATACCTGCTAATCTTGTAGATGCGTCCGTAACAAATTGGAAGTAAATATCATCAATGAATGCTTCTTTTTTGCCTGCTAAACCACTTGCAGGTTGATTAACAGATTGATATTCTTCAAATTTTGTCAGATGAACATATTGATCGGCTTTCCATTCAATTAACTTATATGGACCAGTACCGATGAATTCTGTTAAACCTTCTGCAGTTGCAGATTCTATAGTGGATTTTGGGGCTATAACTGCTGCTTGTCCCGGATCAGCTAACATATGCAAAGCAGTAAATTGTGCTTCAGGCATTTCAAGTGTTACTGTTTCTTCATCTACCTTTGAAAAAGTAGAATCTTTAAAGGAAGTTTTTCCTAAAGTGGTTGTTTCTACCCAACGTGTCATGGAAGCTACAACATCATCAGCTGTCATCACATCCCCATTATGAAACTTAATATCCTTCCGTAACTTGAAAGTAATTGTTTTTCCATCTTCACTTTGCTCATACGACTCTGCAAGTAGTGGTGTTATTTCAAAATTTTCATTTAGGGTTAACAATGTCTCATATACATTTCTCATTACATCTCTAGTAGCCACCGCTGTTGTGATAAGTGGATCAAGAGTAGGAGGTTGGGCATTATAAGCTACTTGTAATTCTTTCTTTGCATCAGAACTATTTGCCTCAGACTCTCCATCAGAAGAACATGCCGCCAAAGCTAAAATCAGTACTAGCATCAAAGCAACAAAACTAAATTTGTATTTTTTCATAACTTTCCCCCATTTTGTATTATTAAAAAGTTTACACTTCAAAACTAATCTTTTTTGAAGGAAACACTTTAAATTAATTTAACACTCTATTCTAATAATTTCAATAGGTTTAAAAATTAAAAAAATTAACGAAATAATACATATAATTGTAAAACAGAAGGGTCAAGATAAGAGGATTTCACAAAGAGTTGGAGAATATCCAAATAGGGGGAGATTTCCATTGAAGAAAATGTCATTTTTTGAACAAGTTTTAAGTGCAGTTTTTATTCTCATAGGAATGTTTTTTTTAACTTTTGCAGTGCTTTTCTTTACTTTAATTATTGGGAAAATATCGTATGTAGCATTCATATTAACAAGTGGAGTTGTGGTATATATCTTTTTTGTTCTTCTTGTCTTTCATTTCTTCCAAACGAAAAAGCGGAAGGTGATTTTCATAAGCTTTGGAATAATGGCGATTTTAGTAAGTACTGTTCCAGCTATTAAGTATGAATATACTAAACGAATTGAGATGGTGGATGCAGAAGTGAATATTTATGTCTATAAACCTTTTTCAGATTCACGAGAAGTAGCAACATTAGAAGAGGCTTCAACTTTGCAGCTTAAAGACCAGCTACCGAGAATGGACGGAGCAACAGCTTTATATCCCTTATACTCAGCATTTGTTCAGGCTACATATCCGGAAAATGACTATTATCCATATGATAGTGCAGTGATGGTTAATACAACACCGGACGCCTACGACAACTTGATTTACGGAAAGGTAGACATGATTTTTGTCGCAGCTCCTTCTGAAGCACAGCTCACTAAAGCAAAGCAACAAGGAAAAGAGCTGAAATTGACACCGATTGGAAGAGAAGCATTTGTCTTTTTCGTCAATCAAAAAAATAAAGTAAATGGATTAACGATGGAGCAGATAAAAGATATATACTCTGGCAAAGTGAAAAATTGGAAAGAGGTCGGAGGAGCAGATGATTCTATACGTGCTTTTCAACGTCCGGCAGATAGCGGAAGCCAAACAGCACTCGAAAACTTAATGGGGGACACTTCTATTATGGAGGCACCTTCAGAAGATATAGCTACTGGAATGGGCGGAATTATAAATGAAGTATCGCAGTATAAAAATTTTAAAAATGCAATAGGTTATACTTTCCGTTTTTATTCGACTGAAATGGTAGGTAACGAGAAGATAAAACTATTAGAAATAGATGGTATAGCACCAACGAAAGAAACGATTCGATCAGGTGACTATCCAATTGCATCAGAGTTTTATATTGTAACAGCAGGTAGTGATAATCCGAACGGCGAGAAGATGATTGAATGGATACTTTCTGAGCAAGGGCAGAAGTTACTCGAGAAAGCTGGGTACGTTCCCATAGCAAAATGAACAGAGCTCCCGACATAGATGTTGGGAGCTCTTTTTTATGAATAAAACTTAATGTGAACCATCCGATAATAGAGCCAAACCATCCCATAATCTGGCCGAGCCAACCGATTATTGAAGCAAGCCATCCGATTCGACCGGATAAGCATTTTTTCTGTCCGGATAGAAAAAATTGTGACCGGATAAATTACTTTCTGTCCATTCAACATCTTTTCTACATTAATTAATGTTCTACTTGTAATAAAAAATGTCTCGTTATCTATTATCTTGCTGAGCCAACCGAAATTTTGGCTGATGCATCCGAGTTGTGTCCAGATTAAACAAGTCTAGAGTAAATCCAATTCGTCATTTAATTTTTTTGCTTGGTTACGGAAATAAAGATAGAAGGCTGCCCAAAAAATTAAATAAAATCCAGCAAAAAATACAATTGCTGAGAAGAAGCTAGACCATTCAAATGGCACCCAGCCAATTCCAAACGCTAAAATAAAATACAATACGACAACGGTTAGAAAATGTAGTCCTGTCTGTTGGGCTAAACGCAATTTTGGATTTTCAAAATAGAGAGGGCTCACCGTGAAAAACCATCCACAAAAAATAGAACCTAGCGAATTCTTCAAAAATAGTTGCCCATCTATCAGATCTTGTTCTCCAAAAAGTACTATTGAATTAGTAAATAGGACGGCTAAGAAAGCCCCAAAGAAAATGCCAATCATGCTTCGAAAAAGAAAGGTCTTCATACACTTTTCCTCCTATTCATCTTTAATGCTTCTTTAATCGTGTTTACATAGGTTCGGGAAACATATTCCTTTGCACCTGATTTGAAATGCACACATAGGGTGCCATTGAATGATGCTTCAAATCGACTCAATTCATGCAGGTTTGCAATAACGGATTTCGATAGGCGGATAAATTTATTAGAAGGAAGAATTTCCTCGAGTTCATAAAGTTTTTCTTTTAATTTATAGGAACCAGAAGTAGTAACCGCGATGACTGCTTCTTTTTCTGTATGGAAGTAGTGAATATCCAAAGGTTTTAAAATATGCTGCATTTCTCCCACTTTCCCTACAAGGAATTCTGTTTCTTGCCCTTTTATATAATCAAGTAACTCTTGGACGGAATCATCCAACTTAGGCGTTTCAATTGTAACTTTCGTCTCTTTAAAATCATCATCAATATTCAATGAAACTTTCAACACTTGACACCCCTCTCTCCCTAAGTGTAATGGTTTCATGAGTAGCAAGCTATATCATTTTTCGTCTGTTTTGTATTCTCAAAGTTATTATAGAAACAAGAATTAATGCAACGATATAACCGAGGGAAAGGAGGGTGCTGTGGCCAAAGTTAAGCTGCCCATTCCAAACTGCGATAAACAAATTGTTTAAATGATACAAAGGATTAACGTCCGCAATAACTTGCACAAACTTTGGCATCATGTTGATAGGCATCACGAATCCACCAGTAAGCATAACGATTTGGAAGAGGACGATCGAAAATACTAGGGCACTATTCATATTTTGAAAGAACGAATAAATAGCAGATGCCAAGATAAGAAGCGCAGCATTTATTAAAATGAAAAAACCATAGGAAGACAGAGCCTCCAGCAAATGAAACTGTAAATCATACATAAGCAAACCTATCAAATATATAAACACATATCCAAGGCTTGTAATAATAATGGAGCGGAGAATACTGGAAAGTAATAGCGTTTTTCTTGGAACAGGAGATAGACTAATTCTTTTCTCGATGCCAGTCGTCCGTTGCATTACTTGGTCAAAACCATAAGCGAAAAATACAACCGTAAAAGTAATGAGTAAGATAAAGGAGGGGGTGTAGGTTTGGGCATAGCTTAAGTTTGCGCCATATGTTTGATCCCCATATAATTGCCCCATAAATATATACGTAGCAGGTGGAACGACAACGGTGAAAACTAAATAAAAGATTTCTCTTGTGAACATTAATAAATCATATTTTAATTGTGTAGCTAACATTTAAACTCCTCCTCAAATGGAAACTTTCGCAAGATAAAACGCATGAATAGATTTATAGCCTGTAGCTAGAATATTTTGGGTAGTGTCGAATACCTCACTTTTTCCATTGTTAATCAGCATCACTTTATCGCAGTACAATTCGATTTCATCCATATTATGTGTGGTTAAAATGACGGTGCCTCCTGTACGTTTGTTGTAATCGGTAATATACGACCAAAGGAGATTTCGCATATGTGGATCAAGTCCTGTAGTTGGTTCGTCTAATATAAGAAGCCTTGGTTCAGACAAAAATGCTATTGCTAAACTAACTATTTGCTTCCAACCTCCAGAGAGCTTATCAAAGTATTTCTTTCGGTGTGGCTCTAATTTGAAATCTGCAATGATTTGTTTAATATCAACGGGTGATTGATAGTAAGCTTTGAATAATTTCAGTAATTCTTCTACTTTTAACGTTTTATAAAATTGTGTGGGCTGCAAAACGACAGATATTTGTTTTCGAATATGCTCCAATTGGGTAATAGATAGAGACTGTATATCTTCATTTAATACGACTACATTACCAGCATCATATTGTTTAATCGTCATCAGAATCTCAAGAAAAGTTGATTTTCCTGCTCCATTCTTTCCGATGACCCCAATAATATCACCTGCTTTTGCTTGAAAATTCACGTCTTGTAAAACATTGTTTTGTCCATAAGATTTTTTTAAATTACGAACGTCAATTATATTCATTGCAATTCCTCCAATAAATTTCTTTGTATACCAAGTTTATGGTGGAATAACTAAAAAGACAGTTTGTTTTAGGTGAGTGGTATTTAAAGGGGAGTGACTTGCAATAAAAAGAAGGTGACTTGCATGGCTTGCCACGATAGGAATGTGAACGGAACGAATTATCATACATATTAATAGGTCTTGTTATAGTAGAAACAATTTATAGGAGGATGTGGGACTATGATTTATGTAAAGCTATTTATACAAATGATTGTAGTAGCAATTTGTATTTATTTTGTTAGTGGACGGTTAATGGGCACCCAGATAAAGTTCACTAAGCGTATATTGTCGGTTGTTCTTAGCGTGTCCTTAACCTCATTGGTGTATTGGTATTCTTATTTACGTTATACGGATTATTTGAATGAAAGCATGGTCACTGCAGTTACGAATGCAAGCACACTTATTTGGATTGCTAGTATGCTGTTGATCACGATGTTACTTTATCTGTTTTTTGAGTTATTTTCCCCACTTGAATTGGATGAAAGAAGAAATAGACATACCAATCAAAAGTTTTTTCTCAAACGCGTTCGAAACCAATGGCGTCAACAGAAAAGACTGCGCCAAGTCGTTCAAATTGGTCTTACAAATGGTTTTACAAGAGCATTAAAATACGCTCGACATCGAGAAAATGACCGGCAGTTAGCAATTGCTTTCCGAGAAATATTAGAGCAGTCAGGCGGCATCTTCATCAAGTTTGGTCAAGTGTTATCTACGAGAAAGGAACTCTTTTCGGAAGCATTCATCGAGGAGCTTGGCTCATTACAGCAAAATGTGAAGCCTTTGACAGAGGAACAGGTGAAGTCAATTCTGCAAAGAAGCCTGCCTTATAGTTTAGAAAGTGTATTTTCCTATTTTGATATGAAGCCAATTGCAGCTGCATCGATTGGACAAGTACATAAAGCGATTTTAAGAAGAGATAATGAGGAAGTCGTCGTCAAATTGTTACGTCCTGATGTGAAAGATATAATGCGTGACGATTTAAATATATTAGTTGATTTTGCAGATTGGGTTTGTAGTAAATCAACTTGGGCAGAAAGTTTAGGATTTCGAGAGCTCGCAATCGGGTTTGCTGATGGTTTACGAGAGGAAGTAAACTTCGATATAGAAGTACGCAACACGATACAAATTACAAATGCGCTTGTGGAAAGTCAGTATAAAGTGAAGATACCACGTGTTTACACAGAATTTAGTAACAAATGTATGATTGTTTCTGAATATGTTCATGGTGAAAGTGTAGCGGTTGGTGATACATTATTTTATGATTTAGAGATTGATAGAAGAGAATTTGCTCGAACAGTACTTTACTCTTTCATGGAGCAAATGCTTGTTTCAGGTATATTCCATGCGGATCCACATCCAGGGAATATTTTTATAGATAAAAAGGATGGCCTTCCAATATTACTAGATTTCGGTGCAGTCGGTCGACTGGCGGCTCCTCAGCAAGAAGGGATGAAACTACTCTTACTTGGGATTCGGCAAAATGATGCGAGCATACTTTACGATGGAGTGATGTTACTTATCGAAGATGCAGACGATATAGAACGAGAAGATATTGAACAAGCGTTAGGTCAAATATTATTGAAGATTTCTTATGTGGACCGTGTTCCAACTGAACAACTGATTCAATCTCTATTTGAAGTTGTCCGTGATTTCGGATTGTCCTTTTATCCATCCGTGGGACTTGCACTTCGCTCTCTTATCACATTAGATGGTACATTACGCATTATTACACCCGATTTTGATATTTTCGTAGAAGGAAAAGAGTACTCCAAACAGTATATAGAGTCCATATTGAAAAAACCGTTCAAAGAACCTGGTGCTACAAAGGATTTTATTGAAGAAGAGCTCACGATGATTATCCCAACGCTTCGTAAAATTCCAAGTAGAATAGACCGTCTCGTTCAGCGTGTGGAAAGTGGAAAAATCATCTTGCATCATGATATTTTCTCGGATAGGAAAAATGCAGATTTTGTTACGCAACTGTTTTCCCGATTTGTCTTATTACTTGTCGGAATTACATTTGGGATTATATCCGTAGCACTTTTAGCCATCGCCCAATTTGTGTATGAAGCGTATGCGGTATATTTAAATACAGCAGCTTATGTTGGTTTATTTCTATGTGCGATACTACTTGTCAGACTATCCATACAAGCTATTCGAGATATGAAACGAAGTAATAATTAATATAAATGCAGACTCCCTGCTTGGGGGTCTGCATTTTTTAAAAGAAAAGAAAGTATAAAAATTTTGAACAGTGTCTAGCTCCAGACGCCAAGCTCCTCGAGTGACTGAAGCGCTTGTAAGGGCTTAACAGGGCGATTGCGTTTTTCTTATTTGTTTAGAACTGATTTTTTTGCTAATTGTGTTATGTAATCAAAAAATACATCGTGGTCTACATCGTATACGAGATGAACAGGGCGACCGTTTTCATTTAGTTCAGTTTTACCTTGACTTGCACCACTTGCAATCGCAATACAGTTAACAGTCTTTTTCTCCACTAAATCTTCATGGCCAAGAGTGGCAGTTGTTAACACATCCCACAAAAAGTAAGTTGAATTAGTTTGAAAATGAACTAGAGATGGTACGGCTGCATAGCATTGTCCTAAGAAATCAACACCTAGATTCTCACGTTGTCTTGCCCACATTTTACGAATGTCGTTTGTAAGAGGTACTTTATTCGTACTTTCTAGGGCTACTAAATCAATTTTGATATTCGAATTCCAAACTGTTGCAACAGCTTCCGGATCCCAGAATGCATTCCATTCAGCTGTTCCGTCATGTTCAGGCTCTTCAACATTTCCTTTTTCAAGGAATGTACCGCCCATCCAAACAAGCTTTTCGATTTTTTCTTCAATTTCTGGTGCATTTTCAAGCGCACGAGCTAAATCTGTTAATGGACCTACGAAAAGTAATGTGACTTTTTCAGTAGAGGCATTTAATTTATTTACTAAATGAATGTGGGCGGGTTCATCCACAACACCCGTTTTTAGATCGAATTCATTCAAGACTGGTAATGCATCTACATAAAACGCGTGCATACGCCAATCCTTAGGGAAGGGATTCACAGGACGAGAATTTGAAAGAGCAACTTCAACTTGTTTACCCTGTCCAAAACGGTCAATAATTTTTCGACTCGCATATTGTGCTGGTTCTAAATAACAATCAGCTGGAATAACACCAACACCGATTAATTCTACTTCTTCCATTTGTAATAATAAAAATAGTGAGATTAAATCATCTACCCCACCATCGTGATTTAAGTAAACAGGCTTTTTCAAACTAGACACTCCATTTCAATAATCTTCTATTCATATTTTTCCTCTCTAAGTATAAGTTAAAACAGTACTTTTCAACAAATAAAACTACCAGCAAGCTCTTATCAGCAATGGAAAACCCAGCAAAATATTTAGATGCACAAGATAAATATATTGCTGAAATGTTAAAATCGGCAGATGGTCTTGGTACTATAGCTACACGTGCAGATATTATTGAAAAGTTATTCAACCTGAAATGCAGACTCCCTGCTTAGGAGTCTGCATTTTGTGTTTTCTGACCGGATAAATAAAAATGTGGCCAGATAAATATATTTGTGACCGTTCAATCTCTTTAACGAGAAGCTGGATTAGTTAAAGTACGCTAGCTTCGAAATGTTCTGCACTTGTTGCGAACGCATCCTTTTCAATTGTAAATCCTAAGTCTTCAATCATCTTTAAATCTTTCTCTGCTTCTTGACCAGAAGTTGTTAAGTAGTCTCCAAGAAAAATAGAATTTGCCGCATACATAGCCATTGGTTGTAGAGAACGCAAGTTAAGCTCTCGACCACCTGCAATGCGTATTTCTTTTGTAGGTAGCATGAACCTTGCAAATGCCACAATTCGTAAGCACCACATCGGTGTCATAGGTGTTTTATTTTCAAATGCTGTTCCTTCTATCGCATGTAGGAAATTAACCGGGACAGAATCTGCATCCATCGAGTGAAGAGAACGCATCATACTAATAATATTGTCCAAAGATTCACCCATTCCGATTATTACACCGGAACAAGGGGAGATGCCTGCCTGTTTTACTTTTTCAACGGTGCCAACTCGGTCGTCGAATGTATGAGTGGAAACGATATTGTCATGAAAATCTTCCGATGTATTAATATTATGATTGTAGCGATCAATCCCAGCTTCTTTAAGTTCCTCCGCTTGATTCTCTGCAAGTATTCCAAGGCAGCCACATAACTTTAGTGGCAATGTTTCTTTTATTTCCCTAGCTGCTTCTTTGACAGTTGCTAACTCATGTCTACTTGGACCACGACCACTTGCTACGATACAAAAAGTACCGGCTCCTAATTCAGCAGCTCGTTTTGCCCCTTCTACAATTTCGTCCTTCGTCATCATTCTATATTTTTCAATTGGGGCATTTGATTCGGATGATTGGGAACAGTAACGACAGTTTTCGGGACAAAGCCCTGACTTCGTATTAATGAGCATATTCAATTTAACGTCATTGCCGTAATAATGATGTCTGATTTTATATGCTGCGTCCAGTTGAGCAAGTGTTTCTTTACTATCTGCCTGTAAAAAATCAAGACATTCCTGATTCGTCAGCTGATGGCCGTTTAACACATTTTCTGCTAGTACATTCCAGTTCATCCAATCACCTCATGTTTTAGATTTGTTTGTGTATGTGCTGGAAAAGCTCGAAGCACTTTATAAGAAATCATTGCGGAAAGTACCGATAATGCTAAGTCCTTTGGTAATGGCACTAGCATGAAAGTCCAAGCCATTTGGTAATCAAAACCTGTCGGAGCAGCAAACCAAAGTTTATAGGCTATGTACATCCAGTTTGTTCCAATCAAATAGGTAATGACTGTCCCCACAAAGGAAGAAATTAAAAGCATCCGGAACGACTTACTTTTTTCTACCATTACACCTGTAACCCAAGCCACGAGTATAAATGCCAACAAAAATCCAAACGTTGGACTTAGAATCGCACTTATCCCTCCGCTAAATCTTGCAAACACTGGAATACCTGCTAAACCAATGAATAAATAAATAATCATAGACAATGGTCCATATTTTTTTCCAAGCAAAGCACCGGCAAGCAAACTAACGACCGGCTGAAAAGTAATAGGAACTCCGGCGATAATAAAAAAAGGAAGAATGGATGTTATATTCGCTCCAATTCCCATTAACGCTGCAAATAAGGATGCCAAAATCATCCCGTGTAAACGTGATTTAACCACTTCAACTCCACACCTCTCTTTTCTATTTCATTTTCAATTATATGTATTTCAAATAAATGTGTAAACCTATTTTTATTTTAGGTTAACACAAATGACGTCTAGTAGAACATTAAGAAAAGTGCGATAATATTCTAAAATAAGAAATGCTTGTTGAAAAGGGGCAACTAGGATGGTTTATTTAGGGATGGTGTTTTTTCAAGTTGTTGCGCCTATTCTGATCATGTTGGGAATAGGAGCAGCTTTACAGATCAAGTTTCAATTTAATTTGAAGGCGTTATCGAATTTAATCACGTACTGCTTAATGCCTGCAGCAGTATTTGTTAATATTTATGAAACAAAAGTAAACGCTTCTGTAATGGCTGAGATTGTTTTGTACCTAGTGATTTTTAGTATTTGTTTAATGATTTTGGGGATAGTTGTTAGCAAACTACTAAAGTTAAATAGAAATCAGGCTGCTATTTATAAAAATAGCATTGTGCTCATTAACTCTGGGAACTATGGGATTCCAGTCAGTCAGATGCTATTCGCAGCTAATCCTCTTGGTACTTCTATTCAAATTATTATCGTGATTTTCCAAAACATCATTACCTATACATATGGCTTATATAATTTAATATCTTCTACAAAGTCAGGGTTGGATATTTTACGTAGCTTATTACGCCTGCCGCTTGTACATGCGTTAATAATTGGAGCAGTGATGAACATATGGAATATAGGTATTCCCATTTCTTTGCGGATACCATTAGATTACTTGGCAAATGCATTTATTTCTATTGCACTTATTACATTGGGAGCCCAGTTAGCTCAGCTCGATATTAAAACAATATTTAACAAGGTTATATTAACAAGCACAGTTGGAAGGTTAGTATTAGGCCCGATGCTTGCGTTTGGTTTAATTATGCTGATGGATATTGATGGTGTAGTAGCACAATCCTTATTCATAGCAAGTGCATTTCCAACTTCTCGAAATAGCTCTACACTTGCACTGGAGTATGATATTGAGCCAAATTTAGCGGCACAGATTGTATTATTTTCAACGGTTGTCAGCTGCATTACCGTGACAATCGTTATTTATTTATCAAAAGTTTTGTGGGGGTAATATGAAAAAGAATTCATTACAAGCACGTATTTTTAGATTTGGGGCTATATTTGTTTCGTTAGTGGCAATAGTCATAGGGATATCCTTTTACTTTATCATTTCTCATGCCATTGAAAGACAAATAGGGGAGAGGGCCCTTAGTATAGCAATCACTACTTCAGAACGGCAAGATATTATTGCTGGCTTTCAAGCAGAGAATCCTACGGATGTTCTTCAGCCTATTGCAACATCTATCCAAGAGAGCACAGGGGCAGAGTATGTTGTTATTGGAAATAAAGAAGGAATTCGCTATGCCCATCCTGTAAGGGAAAGAATCGGGCAAAAGATGGTAGGCGATGATAATGAGCAAGCACTTATTTATGGTAAATCCTATATATCGGAAGCTACTGGTACATTGGGAACAGCTCTAAGAGGGAAAGCACCAGTTTTCGATGACAAAGGAGAAGTTATTGGAGTTATTTCAGTTGGATTTTTAAAGGACAATATTGCAATGATATTCATGCAGTATGTGGACAATATTGCATATATCGTTGTAATTGCTATTTTTATAGGAATTGTTGGATCTAGTATATTAGCACGCAATATTAAAAAAGAATTATTTAATTTGGAACCTTCTGAAATAGCGAGTTTATTTACAGAGCGTAATGCATTGATTGAATCTGTACGTGAAGGAATTATTATGGTCGATGCAAATGGTGTCATTACGATGGTCAATTTAGCAGCACACGAAATATTATCTTTACCAGAACAGACGGAGCTAGTTGGTCGTAATATTTGGGAAGTGATCCCAAATACGAATCTACCACAAGTTATGGAGTCTGGAGAAGATCAATTAGACCGTCCGATGGAGATTCGTGGAAAAAAAGCGATTGTAAATCGTATTCCGATTCGAGTAGGAGACAAAATAGTGGGAGCGGTTTCAAGTTTTCGTCTTCAGTCTGATATTGATCGGTTAGCTGAAGAGTTATCGCAAGTGAAGCGTTATACCGAAGCATTACGTGCACAGACACATGAATATAACAATTTTTTATATACGATATCCGGTCTTATTCAGCTAAATTCCTATGAGGAAGCACTAAGTTTAATCCATGTAGAGACAGCAGAACATCAATCATTAATTCAATTCATGACGAAGCATTTACAGGATCCATTCCTTGGTGGGATTGTTATTGGATTTTTAAATCGTGCAAAGGAATTGAAGGTACGATTTGTTTTGGATGAAGACAGTTACTTAGAGAAGCTGCCGAAACATTTACAGAAACACCTCTTTGTCTCGATTATTGGAAACTTAGTAACGAATGGATTTGAAGCAGTCGAGGGCTTACTAGAAGACGAACGGATTGTCCGAGTATTCATATTAGATAACGGAGAAGAAATTTTAATTGAAGTAGAAGATTCTGGAAATGGGATAAAAGAGGAAGTACTAAATGATATTTGGAAGGAAGGAGTTTCTACGAAGGAAGATGGAAATCGAGGATATGGTTTAGTGAAGGTACAGGAAAATGTGAATGATTTGGGTGGCTCGATTGCTATCGAAAGAGGCGATCTAGGAGGAGCTCTGTTTATCGTTTCGATTCCAAAAGGGGGGTATTTACATGACAAACCAAATTGAAATACTAATAGTGGAAGACGATAAAAGAATTTCTGATATTCATCGACGATTTATTGAAAAATTAGTAGGATTTGAGGTCATTGGTTCTGCATTTACAGGGGATGAAGCGAAGGATTGGATAATTTCCTATCAACCAGATTTAGTTTTACTAGATGTATACCTTCCTGATACGTTAGGAACTGACTTGTTAACAGTCATACAGGAGCATAGTCCAGACACAGATATTATTTTCATCACTGCTGCAGCTGAGGCGGATATTGTGAAAAAAGCATTTCGTGGTGGTGTGGCAGATTATATTTTGAAACCATTAACATTTGAAAAATTCAAGGAAAGTCTTCTGGCTTATAAAGAAAAAAGAGATATCCTCACAGGAGAAGGCAATGTCCAAGAGGAATTAATCAAGTCACTTTGGAACAATAAAGCGACACCTACACAGTATATGGAATCGATTCCTCCTAAAGGAATCGATCCAATTACGAAAGAAAAAATAGTAAATGAGATAAAAACAATAAAGGAAGGAATTACAGCGGAATCTCTTGGTCTACAAGTAGGGGTGAGTCGATCTACTGCAAGACGCTATTTAGAATATTTAGTTTCAGAAAAGGTTGTGTATGCAGAGCTCATATACGGAACGGTTGGTAGACCGGAGCGAAGATACTTTATCCAGTAGTCGTGAACAATATGAACAAAATGAACTTAATACCCTTTATCCAACTTATAACCAAAAGCATTGAGTTTACGTAATGTTTTGATAAATTATAAACAAGCGAATGAAAACGCTATCATAAAAAGGGGTTAAGGGGGATTTAATGTGAGTATGTGGAAAAAAATTACTTCAATAGCTTTTGCAGCGTCACTAGCAGTAGGCTTAGCAGCTTGTTCATCCGAAGAAGGTGGAGAAGGAAAAGCAGGAGCTTCTGAGTATCCAAAAAATAATATTACGCTTGTTGCTCCATCTGGTGCAGGGGGCGGATGGGATTTAACAGCACGATCTATTGCAAAAACAATGAATGATACGAAATTAATTGAAAAACCAATCACAGTTGAAAATAAACCAGGTGGCGGCGGAGCAGTTTACATGGCGGAATTTGCAACGAAGGAAGCAAAGAATGATTATGCATTGATGGTTAAGTCTCCACCAATTCTTATTAACAACAACAAAGCAGAAGGAAATAGCCCATATGGCTACAAAGATACAACACCATTAGCACAGTTAACTCGTGACTACGGTGCAATAGTAGTTAAAAATGACTCTGATTTTAAAACTTTACAAGATGTATTAGATGCGATTAAAGCTGATTCAAAGGCTGTAACACTTGCAGGAGGATCTGCACCAGGGTCTATGGACCATTTAGTAGGAGTTCTACCAGCATTTGAAGCTGGAATTGATCCAAAAACAGTTAAGTATGTTTCGTATGATGGCGGTGGAGAGGCAGTTGCTGCTCTTCTTGGTGGAAACGCAGATGTAATTGCGACGGATGCATCTACGATTGCTACGTATGTAAAATCTGGCGATGTACGTGTACTTGCAGTTAGCTCGACAGAACGTCTAGAAGGTGATTTAGCAGATGTGCCAACATTCAAAGAGTCTGGTATCGATGCAGAATTTACAATTTGGCGTGGTATTTTCGGACCGAAAGAAATGTCAGAAGGCGCTAAAAACTACTGGTCTGAAAAATTAAGTGAAATGGTAGAAACGGAAGAATGGAAAGCTGAGCTTACGAAGAACGGTTGGGCTAGTGAATACCGTAACGCTGAAGACTTTACTAAGTATTTAGAAGACCAAGATAAAGTGATTGTTGAATTATTAACAGCACTTGGCATGCAGAAATAAAAAGTAATTGGCGGCCATTGTTGCCGCCTTTTCTATTAGAAAGGAGAGTGCACTGTGAATAAAAAATTTGATCGAATAGCCGGAATTGCTTTTTTATTAATTGGAATTCTGTTTTTTGTAGAGAGCCAAAGAATTTCAGATAGTGCTTATGGATCTACTGTCGGTCCGAAGATTTTCCCGATGGGCCTTGGAATAATTTTAATATTATTAAGCATTCGACTATTATATGAAACATTTAAATATAAATCGGAAGCCTCCCAAAAGGAGCAATTGCAATATAAGAAGTTCCTAATCATCTTTGGAGGCGCGGTATTATATGCATTTTTCTTAGAGATAGTTGGTTACGTTGTATCTACTTTTCTATTTTTATTCATAGCTTTTCAAACGATGGAGAGAGGGAAAACAGTTTCCTCTGTAGTTATAGCAGCAGTATTTTCATTTGGCATTTATTATTTATTTTCAGAGCTTCTTGGTGGATCATTGCCAGGATTCCCGCTGTTTTAAGGAAGGAGAGATTAAGCTATGGACACATTGCAATTTTTAGCTGACGGATTTAGTGTCGCATTTCAATGGCATAATATATTGTTCGCCTTTGTTGGTGTGGTTATCGGAACAGCAGTTGGCGTATTGCCAGGTATCGGTCCGATGAGTGGTGTTGCTCTTCTCATTCCAGTAACAGCAACGATTACATCTGGAATGCCAACTGGAGCAGCTGCAGCAAGCTCGATTATTTTATTAGCAGGAGTATATTACGGAGCGATGTATGGAGGCTCTACAACTTCTATTCTATTGAATACACCAGGAGAATCGTCTTCTGTTGTAACAACTTTAGATGGTTACCAAATGGCGAAACAAGGTCGAGCAGGAGCAGCTTTGGCAATTTCGGCAATTGGGTCATTTTGTGCAGGGATAGTTTCGTTAATTGGACTTGTACTATTAGCCGAACCACTCTCGAATGTGGCTATAAAATTTGGACCAGCAGAATATTTTTCGTTAATGTTATTAGGTTTAGCAGCAGTGAGCGGACTTGCAGGAAAATCAATGACGAAAGCATTAATGATGACTGTTTTCGGACTTATGCTAGGAACAGTAGGAATAGATGCGGTTTCGGGAATTGCCCGCTTTACATATGACCTTCCCATTTTATATTCAGGATTCGAATTTTTAACGATTGCAGTTGGTTTATTTGCCCTGGGGGAAGTGTTTAAAACAATTTTAGAACGAGATAAAGAGTCAGGGGCAATTGCTAAGATCAATCGGATATTGCCAACAAAGCAGGATATGAAGGAAAGTGCCGTCCCAATTGCCCGTGGTTCACTTCTAGGCTTTTTTATAGGTGTTTTACCAGGAGCAGGTGCTACACTAGCTTCATTCTTCTCCTATATGACGGAGAAAAAATTTAGTAAAACTCCAGAGAAATTTGGAACAGGACATATTGCTGGAGTAGCGGGTCCGGAGTCAGCAAACAACGCAGCATCTGGCGGAGCAATGATTCCACTTTTAACTTTAGGGATACCTGGATCAGGTACGACCGCTATACTAATGGGTGCACTCATCATGTACAATATTCAACCAGGCCCATTATTATTTGATGAACATCCAGAAGTTGCATGGGGCCTAATCGCAAGTATGTTCATCGGGAACTTAATGTTACTTGTGCTGAATATGCCACTAGTACGTGTTTTTGCTAAAATCATTCAGACACCAAAGAAGTATTTGCTACCAATGATTGTTGCCATCTCATTCTTCGGTGTTTACGCAGTACAATATACAACATTTGATCTCTTCATATTGTTAGGCTGTGGAGTTTTAGGTTATCTATTATCGAAGAACGATTACCCAGTAGCTCCTTTAGTTTTAGCACTTGTACTTGGCCCAATGATTGAAAACAATATGCGCCGTGCTTTAACGATTTCGAATGGAGACTTTAGTATTTTCGTAACGAAACCGTTATCGCTAGTTTTTATCATTGCAGCTGTAGCATGGTTGCTGATTCCTTTACTTTTAAAATTAAAGGGACGTCAAGTTATTGTAAATGAAGAAGAATAAGAGAAATGCAGACTCTACGTGAATGGAGAGTCTGCATTTTTTTAGTTTCTGACCGGATAAATAGATTTGTGACTGGATAGAAAGTTATCTGACCGGATATACAAAAATGTGACCGGATAAAAATAATTTCTGACCGTTTAACCGATTTATATACTAGTAGTAACCATGAATATAATTTTTCTAGATAAGGGGTGTTCAAGTGTAACCGTTGTTTCTAATCAAAAACGGTATAATCTGTTAAAAAAATATATTGACACACGAGGGATCTAATTATATATTAATTCCAGTACCAATTTTCTGAATATAATATATTCATTGAATTTTTTTTGCACTAACTTGTACCTACAACCTGTTGACCCTATTTATACTTAATTTAATATTGTACTAGATTGCTATGGATTATATAGTACAATTATATAAATTGAAAACGGTTGCAAAGGAAAGAGGTACAAAAAAATTGGTTAGATTAAAAGATATCGCTAAGCACGTTGGAGTGTCAATTACTACTGTTTCTCGCGTCATTAAAAATGATTCTTCACGGAATGTGAATCCTGAAACAAAGAAAAAAGTTTGGCAGGCTGTAAAAGAGCTGGGCTATGTACCAAACGAATACGCTCGGAATCTTGTCGCATCTTCCGTGCAAGAAAAGAAGAGCACTAGGAGAATCGCATGGCTTGCAAGTCCACGTCTTGCCGAGTCTAACCCATACTTTTCCAAAATATATTCCGGTATTAGTGAAACATTGAATAATGCAGGCTACTCGCTATTACTGTTAAGTAATGAGGATTTGGAAGACGAAGCTTTTTTTCATCAGATTATTAGGGAAAAGGAAGTAGATGGGGTTTTACTGATTGACAAGGTGGATGAAGAAATACTTCTTGAAATCAAGGATATGATTCCAGTCGTGGGCGTTGACTTTAACTATAGTGATCATGCAATTTCCACTGTAGATTATGACCGGGAAGAAGCAGCTTTTAAAGCAGTGGAACATCTAATATCAAAAGGACATCGTCATATCGGTTTCATCGGTGGTGGAATTGACATTACAATGACAAACGAAAAACGTTTCAAAGGATTTAAAAAAGCAATGAATGAATTTGGATTGCCTATTAGAGAAAGTTGGATCATTAATTCAAATTGGTGCTTGGAACAAAGCTATAAAGCTACAAAGGAATTATTAAATAATCCTCAAAATAATCGCCCAACTGCTATTTTTTGTGCTGGTGACTTACTAGCGATTGCTGCGATGCGGGCTGCACACGAACTTGATCTTAACATTCCAGGAGATATTGCATTTATCGGCATTGATAATAATGATATGGCTCAATATGTAGTTCCTTCATTGTCGACCATATCGATACCGCAATATGAAATGGGTGTTATCGCAGCCAAAACGCTGATGAATCAAATTGAAGATAATCCAAATATAGCTTTAAAAACCTTATTACCATTTGAATTACTAATTCGTCAATCTACATGAAATTTTGGAGATTACTTAATCAAGCATTACGGGAAAACGTTATCCATAAATACGGGAAATTTTCCGAGATAGAAATGACAATAAATATTGATGGGGTGGAGAAATGAAGAAAGTAAGAATGGGCATTATCGGAGTTGGTCTTCGAGGCGGACTAGCACACTACTGGCATAAGCCCGAAGGTGAATCAGAAGTAGTTGCGGTCGCAGATATTTCTCAAGAGCGATTGTCAAAGTTTCAAGAGAAATTCGATTCTCCAATATTCATGACACAGGATTACAGAGAACTATTGAAACGTGAAGATGTGGATGCAGTTGCGGTGTTATCACCGGATTATTTGCATGAGGAACATGTTATAGCAGCACTTGAGGCAGGTAAACATGTCTATTCTGAAAAACCACTTGCTATTACGGTAGAAGGATGCGACCGGATTATTGACGTTTGGCAGAAATCAGGAAAGCACTTAATGGTTGGTTTCAATATGCGTTATATGAGTATGTACCAGACGATGAAGGAATTAATTGACTCAGGTGCTATTGGGGAATTGAAGAGTATCTGGGTTCGTCATTTTGTCGGATTTGGTGGTTACTTCTATTACCACGATTGGCATGGAAAATCAGAAAATACAACTTCACTTCTGTTACAGAAAGGTTCACATGATCTTGACGTTATCCATTGGATTTCAGGTAAGTATGCGACGAAGGTTTCAGCATTTGGTGGGCTTGACTATTATGGTGGGAACAATCCAAACGACTTAACTTGTCCCGAGTGTGAATTAAAGAATACGTGTCCAGAGTATGTTGCCCATACATTTACGGAATGTGCATTTCGCGAAGAAATCGATGTGGAAGATAATAATATGCTCATTATGGAACTTGAAGGCGGTATTAAGGCATCTTATCTTCAATGTCATTTTACACCAGATTATTCACGGAACTATACGTTCATCGGGACAAAAGGTCGTATAGAGAATGATGATGTAAACGGAAAAATATACTTGAAAACTCGAAAAACAAACTCATGGAAAGATTTTAGTGATGTTACCTATGAGATGAAGCCTGAAGATGGTAGTCATGGTGGAGCAGATCCTAAAATTACGCAAGATTTTGTAGAGTTAGTGCTGTATGATAAACAACCTCTAACAACGCCATTTGCAGGGAGAATGAGTGTAGCAGTCGGATGTGCAGCAACAGAATCTATACGTGCAGGCGGTAAAGTAGTCAATATTTCACAAGAATCTAGCATAGTTCACAATTAAATAGGATAGCAGGAAAAGGGGTGTGATCATGACAAATTTGAGTGAAGGCGTAGGCTATGTAGAAGATACAGACAACAGAGGGAAAAAGAAGTCATTGAAAAATCGACAAAAGTTGAAGAAAAGTGTATGGGTTGAATGGAAAAAGTCTTTTAGAAAAAATTGGGAACTGTATTTATTGCTTACACCCGTAATTTTATACTTTCTGATTTTTCATTACTTTCCTCTCTATGGTTTGCAAATTGCATTTAAAGATTTCATTGCTTCAAAAGGGATTATGGGGAGCCCATGGGTAGGATTTAAACACTTTGAGCGGTTCTTTGATAGTTACTATTTTTGGAGACTAATAAAAAATACATTAGGAATTGGTATTTTTACGCTAGCTGTTTCTTTTCCAGTCCCTATTATACTAGCGCTCATGTTAAATGAAATAAAAAGTTTGCGTTATAAAAAATTCGTACAGACAGTTATATATGCACCGCATTTCTTATCGACTGTAGTTGTTGTAGGAATGCTCCTGTTGTTTTTGAAAACAGATGGGCTAGTCAATCAGATTATCCAACTTTTCGGAGGTTCACCGATTGATTTTATCACGGAGCCGGCTTGGTTTAAAAGCTTGTACGTGTTCTCGGATGTATGGCAGACGATGGGGTGGAGCTCCATTATTTATATTGCTGCGCTTGCTGCAGTGGACCCGGCACAACATGAAGCTGCAATGATAGATGGAGCGTCAAAATTTCAACGAATTATCCATATCAACATCCCGGCAATCATGCCTACTATTGTTATTCTTTTCATTTTGAATGCTGGATCTGTTATGGCTGTAGGGTTTGAAAAAGTATATCTAATGCAAAATGATTTAAATATGTCGACGTCTGATGTAATTTCGACATTTGTTTACCGAAGTGGAATTTTGGAAGCTCAATATAGTTTCTCAGCTGCGGTAGGACTGTTCAACTCGCTCATTAACTTCATCATGCTCATTATGGTAAATCAGATTGCAAAAAAAGTGAATGAGACAAGTCTATGGTAAGGGGTGACTAGATTGAGAGAAACTAAAACTGATCGCGCGTTTAATGTATTCAACTATGTATTTCTTGCAATTGTCGCTTTTCTCGTAATCTATCCATTAATTTTTGTTTTTAGTGCTTCTCTTAGTAACCCTCAGAATGTCATATCAGGCGATATGTGGTTATGGCCAAAAGAGTTTACATTAGATGCATATGAAAAGGTATTTCAAAACGAGGATATTATAAATGGATTTATTAACACATTGAAGTATACAGTTTTTGGTACGATTCTGAATGTCGTTATGACTATTTTAGCGGCATATCCATTGTCTCGAAGGGATTTAAAAGGTCGCGGATTCCTCATGGCGTTTATCGTTTTTACAATATTTTTTAGTGGTGGGCTTATCCCGACGTACTTACTTATTCGAGATCTTGGGATGTTAAATACGTTTTGGGTTATGATCATCCCAAACGCAGTTGCAGTTTGGAACATTATTATTATGCGAACGTTTTTCCAATCGATTCCTCATGAGTTAGAGGAATCGGCGATGATAGACGGAGCAGGAAATTTTAGGATTTTATGGAGTGTCGTTTTGCCGTTGTCACTTCCAGTTATAGCAGTAATGGTTCTTTTCTACTCAGTCGGTCACTGGAATTCATACTTCCAAGCATTGATTTATTTACAGGATCAAGAGAAGTTTCCACTTCAACTGATTCTTCGTCAAATTCTTATTCAAGGTCAAACTGATGACATGATTAAAGCGACATCAGAAAGCTTTTTAGCTCAGCAACTAAGTGTTGAAGGGTTGAAATATGCTGTACTTATTGTTGCAAATTTGCCTATGCTTATGCTCTATCCATTTTTACAAAGGTATTTTGTGAAAGGTGTCATGATTGGATCACTCAAAGGGTAACAAGGTAAACAGGATAAATAAGGGGGAGAATGTTTTGAAGAAAAACTATATTACTTGTTTTACTGCAAGTCTATTACTAACGGCTAGTATTTTAGGAGCTTGTTCTAATGAGGAAGGAGCTACTGAAAAAAGTGAAAATGCCGGTAATGTAAAAGCGACGGGAATGCCAATTGTTGAAGAAAAGATTCAAGTGGATGGTTTTGCAGCAAAATTCTTTGCATCGCAAGATTGGAACAAACTTATGCTTTGGGATGAATATGAGAAAATGACGAATATCGAAGTGAACTGGGAAACAACGCAAATTGAGGGATTAGCAGAGAAACGAAATTTAATGCTTGCATCTGGAGATTATCCCGAATTATTTTTTGCTTCAGCATTTTCTAAAACAGATTTAGTAAAATATGGACAGCAAGGTGTATTCTTACCGATAAATGACTATATCGATGAATATGCACCAAATTTTAAAAAGATTTTAGAGGAGTATCCATCAGTGAAACAAGGAGTAACGATGGCGGATGGAAATATTTATGGTTTCCCTACATTTTACGATCCGAAATTTGAATCACTTCGCGCAAATACACCGTGGATAAGGAAAGATTGGCTCGATAAATTGGGACTAGAGGAACCTGAAACTACAGATGAATTGTACGAAGTATTGAAAGCGTTTAAAGAACAAGATCCGAATGGTAATGGACAAGCCGATGAGCTTGGATGGGGCAGTGGCTATGGCATTAGTGAATTCATTGCTTATTTGCGCGGAACATATGGTTTAAACAAACAAGGTTCTATGAATTTAAACCTCGACTTTAAAGAAGGTACGGAAGAATTTCGTTTTATTCCAACTACGGATGAATACAAGGAATTGCTTACATTCTTGAACAAACTATATACAGAAGGTTTAATCAACCAAGATGTTTTCACAACTGAACCGCATGTGTTTGCTGCAGAAGCATCTAAAGGGAATTTTGGTATGCTGAGCGAAGTAGACCCGGCAGAATTATACAAACTTGACGGTTACATTGGTGTACCGGTCTTAGAAGGGCCTACTGGAGAACGTGCTTATAATACAGTTTCGAATGGTCTTGGAAATCTGGGGATGTTCGTATTGACCGATAAGGCAAAAAACCCAGAAGCAATGGTTCGTTGGATGGATTATTTTTATGGAGAAGAAGGTTCTAAGATGTTCTTCATGGGGTTTGAAGGTGTAACATATGAAGAGGATGATGCTGGAAATTTCAAGTATTTAGATACGATTACAAACAATCCGAATGGTTTAAATATGGACCAAGCAATAAGTGAATATTTGACTTGGCCAGGAGGATATTATCCTGGAGTGGTTAGACAAAAGTTTTTCCAAGGTGCAGAAGGTAAAGAAAATTCAATCCTAAACGCTGAGAAGGCTCGTCCTTATCGTATAAAAGATGAAGATATTCTTCCAGGGTTGAACTATACAATGGATGAAACGGAAAAAGTTAGTGCAATTATGACAGATGTACAAACATATATTGATGAAATGACAGCTGCTTTTATTACTGGAAAACAAGACTTTAGTAAATGGGATGACTACAAGAAAACACTTGATAAAATGGGAATACAAGAGTATCTTGAGCTGGCACAAGGAGCTTACGATCGATCAACAAAAGAAAAGTAAAATAAATTATACTCATACAATGGTTTTCCTTTGTATGAGTTTTACCCTTTAAGGGAGGTAGTTTGATTGGACTTAAATGGATGGAAAGGAAAGCTCTATGAGTTCGTAGAGTTTGTGACTATGCTAGCAGTATTACAGCTGATGTGGATTGGGTTAACACTGCTTGGTCTTGTGTTCTTTGGAATATCACCAGCTACTGTAGGGCTATTCGTAGTAATGAGAAAAAGATTGCAAGGCCAGGATCACTTACGATCACTAATGAGACATTATTGGGCAACGTATAAAATAGAGTTCATCGCTTCAAATAAGATTGGAGTCATTTTGATAGGCATTGGCTATTTTCTCACAATTAATTTAAAAATTACTTTAACGATGAACGAGAACTATGGTTTCTTCATGTTGACGTTGATCGTCATGATTACGATTTTGTACATAGTGATGGTGATGAACATATTTCAAGTATTTGCACATTATGAACTTCCATTTGCTCGTTATTTTTCAACATCTCTCTTACTTAGTATTTCATTTCCACTCCAAATAATCGGATCTATTATAGGACTCTATATTCTGTATCGGATTTTTTTATTCATACCGGGCCTTCTTCCATTTTTCGGAGTGAGTTTAACTGTTCTGTTTCTTACTTGGATGTCATCCCAAATCTTCCGACTTAAAGGTGAATCGGATGGAACATTACAGATAGAGGAAACTAAGAAAACAAAAAAGCTAATTATGGAGAGTACCTTACCATGAAGAGTATGTATTTAATTAACGCAACAATTGTTCTTGAACAATCGGTTTTACAAAATGGATTTGTGCATATTGAAGGAGAAAAAATAAAGTCTGTTGGGAAAATGGTAGATTGCCCACCTATTATTGGGGAAATAGTTATTGATTGTATTGACAATCAATACGTTATACCTGGAATGATTGATATACATGTGCATGGAGCTGGCGGATTTGACTTTATGGACTCCAAGCAAGAAGCTTTTGAAGGTATTGCAAAAGCACTTGCTAAAGAAGGGACGACCTCTTATCTTGCAACAACGATGACAAATCCAATCTCACAAATTAGTTATGTGCTTAAGAATCTCGCCAGCTACAAAGAAAATAATAGTGAAACTGGTGTAGCAGAAATGATAGGCATTCATTTGGAAGGGCCCTTTATAAACAAAGATCAAAAAGGAGCCCAACCGGAACATGATATCCTCCCTCCAAATGTTACTCTGTTCAAAGAATGGCAGAAGCTATCAAGAGACGCAATTAAAATTATTACATTTGCTCCTGAATTAGATGTAGATTTTGAGCTACTAAAGGAACTGAAAAAAATGGAAATTATTCCATCGATGGGACATACGAATGCATCTTACGATGAAGCTGTACAAGCTATTACTCATGGAATAACGCACTCGACACACTTATTTAATGGGATGAAAGGGTTGCATCATCGTGATCCAGGAGTCGTAGGTGGAGCTCTTCTACATGATGAGGTTTATGTTGAAGTAATTCCAGATGGTATTCATTTTCACCCTGATTTATTGAAACTTGTAGTTAGAATGAAGGGGCTAGAACGGATTTTGGTCATTACTGACGGAATACGGGCGAAAGGGATGGCAGATGGTATTTATGATTTAGGTGGACAGAAAGTGACAGTTAGTGATGAAAAATGTACGTTAACGTCTACCGGTTCGCTTGCAGGTAGTATTGTAACAATGAATAATGCAAGGATGAATCTGGCTAAATGGCTAGGACTGTCGATACAGGAACAATTACAGATAACATCAGTGAACCAAGCTAAACGTTTAGGCCTATTTAATAGAAAAGGATCCATTCAGGCTGGAAAAGATGCTGACATCGTAATTCTCGGTATGAATGGAGAAATCGTGTTTACGATTTGTAGAGGCGCTATTGCTTTCCAATGTAAAGATGCATTCAAATGATGTAAAAATTTCTGAATTGATGATATATTGAAATTGTGAAGACGTACGAAGAAGGATGAATATAATATGAAACCGTTAGATCAAGGAAGTATTATACCGCTATATCATCAATTGAAGCAACGCTTAGACGCCCGCATTCGAGCAGGTGAATGGAAGCCTGGTGATAAAATTGATTCGGAAAATCGTTTGATGGACTTGTTTCAAGTAAGTAGAAATACGGCGAAGAAAGCGATTGAAGAATTAGTTCAGGAAGGAACACTTTATCGAGTTCAAGGGAAAGGGACCTTCGTCTCCAAACCTAAATTTGAACAGTCTCTAGGAGGATTTTATAGTTTTAGTAGAGTGTTACAAGAAAAAGGTCTTCATCCTACGGACCAAGTGCTTGAAGTAAAGGAAGTTGAACCTTCTGCTACTGTAAGAGAAGGATTGCAGCTTCCAGTAGGTGAAAGTGTAGTTGAAATGAAGCGATTACGTTTGGCAGACGGGGAGCCTATCATTCTTGAATCATCGTTTATGCCAAAGTCAGTTGTTCAAGATATGTCGGTTTTGTATGAAGTAGGAACTTCATCACTCTATGATTTATTGGCTGAACGTTATAACGTGACTGTTGTTCGTGCGAAAGAAGCATTCGAGCCTGTTTTAATTAGAGAAGAGGAAAGTGTTCTTCTTAAGACGAAAGTAGGAAAGCCTGCGTTGTTATTGGAGCGAACAGCATATGACACGAACGACCAACCAGTCGAGTTTTGTATATCAATTGTAAGAGGAGATCGCTGCAGATTTTACACAGATCTATATTAAACTCATAGAAATTTCTATGAGTTTTAAAATAGATTAAGTTGTACCAACAACCCACTAACGAGAGGAGTGGTTTTATGCCACTAGTTACAACGAAAGAAATGTTAGAAGACGCTTATAACAATCACTATGCTATTGGAGCATTCGGTGCGCACAATTTAGAAATTATTAAAGCAGTAATCGCTGGTGCTGAAGCAATAGGTTCACCGGTTATCCTGCAAACCACATCCAGTACATACAAATACGTGGAGATGCCTTATATGATTGCGATGGCTAAGGCTGCTGCTGAACAAGCAAAAGTACCTGTAGCTTTGCATCTTGATCATGGAGAATCATTTAACGTAGTTATGGAATGTTTACGAGCGGGGTATACATCCATCATGATTGACGGCTCTAAGCTTTCATTAGAAGACAATATCGCACTTGTACGCAAAGTAACAGATGCAGCAAGTCCTATTGGAGTCCCTGTAGAAGCAGAACTAGGAACGATAGGTGGAGTGGAAGATGACTTTGTACTTGACGAAAGTCTAGCTCTTTTAACTGATCCACTAATGGCAGAACGATTTGTGCGTGAAACAGGGATTGATTCGTTTGCACCTGCATTTGGAACTGCGCATGGTAATTACAAAAAAGAACCTAAACTACAATTTGACTTACTAGAAAGAATTCAAGAATTGACTAATATTCCACTCGTTATGCACGGAGCATCAGGAGTTCCAGAAGAAAGTGTACGAAAATCATTGGATTATGGTATAGCAAAAGTGAATTTCTCTACGGAATTAAAAGATTTATTCGCAGAGGAAGTTCGAGCCTTTTTCAAAGAAAATCCACATGAAAATGACCCTCGTAAATATTTCATTCCTGCAAGAGAGGCATTAATAGAGTTAGTTAAAAGAAAGATTAAGATATTACAAAAATGATTACAACTATTACATTAAATGCTGCAATCGATCAAGTGTATGAAGTTGAAAAATTGGCAGTTGGAGGTACGAATCGCGTTTCTGCTATTACTCAGGAGGCTGGTGGTAAAGGGATTAATGTCGCAAAGGTTCTCCAATATTCAGGTGCAAAGGTAGATGCTGGTGGATTTGCAGGGGGCATTAATGGAGAGAGAATTCGACAGCTATTGGAAAAGCGGTCTATTTCAAGTGAACTTATTCCAGTTAGTGGTGAAAGCCGAATCTGTTTAACAGTGCTAGATTCAACGATTCGTGAAGTGACAGAACTTCTTGAAAGTGGACCAGAGATATCCAAAGTGGAATGGCAATCAATGCTTGATTGGGTACGACAGAAATCTAAACAAGTAAAGTGGTTTGCGCTGTCTGGTAGCTTACCGAAAGGATTACCATCAACTGCATATGCAGAACTTATTGAAATTATAAATGCTAACGGTGGGAAAGTGATACTCGATTCTAGCGGTGACGCTTTACGATTCGGAATAAAAGCAAAGCCTTTTGCAATAAAACCGAATGAACATGAAATTGCAGCAATTCTAAGCAAAAATACTTTAACTGAAGATGATTTGCTTGAAGCAGGAAATCGTTTTGTTAATGAAGGAATCGAACATGTTTGCTTCACATTAGGTGGAGAAGGAGCAATTTTCGTCAACCAAACTGGATATTTTAAAATAGATGCACCTTCGATTGATGTCGTCAATACTGTAGGCAGTGGAGATGCATTCGTTGGTGGTCTGCTATATGGATTAGCTCATAATGAAGAGATTAGTATTGCCTATAAACGAGCAATAGCGTGCGGATCAGTTAATGCGATGTATCAGTCAATTGGTTTTATAGATTTGGAGCAAGTGGAAGCATTAATGAAACAAATTACGATTAATAAAATTAAAGATAGATAGGGGTATGAATACTATGCATACTTATAATGAAATCATCGGACAGGCGGACCAACTTCAAAAGACACTTGAACTAGTGGAGAATTTAAAAATCGAACATGAGAATGTAGACTATGTCCTATTCACAGGATGTGGAACATCATATTACTTAGCGGCTTCAGCTGCTAAATATTATCAAACAGTAACAGGACAATTTGCTTCTGCAGTTCCTGCTTCTGAATTATTCCTTCATACATCGACGACGATTGTGCCAGGTAAAAAATATCTTGTTGTTGGGATATCTAGATCAGGAACTACATCCGAAATTCTTATCGCACTCAATCATTTGAAAGACCAAGCAGATATCCGTACACTGGCAGTTACATGTAATGGAGATACACCTATGGCCACTGCAGCTGATCAAGTTCTTTCACTTGACCATATTAAAGAGAAAAGTGTTGTTATGACACAGTCATTCTCCAATATGCTGTTTGCTCTCCAAGTTTTCGCGGCAAAGCAAACAAGTTCTACTCAAAATTTGAATGAACTAAAACAAATTCCGAAGTTGGTAGAGACAGCTTTAACATTTGAAGTTTTAACAAAAGGTGTAGCAGAAGATTTATCGAAAAAACGCTTTATTTTCCTTGGATCAGGTTCATATAACGGTTTAGCGAAAGAAGCAACGCTGAAATTAAAAGAAATGACACAAACAGAATGCGAAAGTTATTCAAGTTTGGAATTTAGACACGGACCAATATCTATCGTAGATGATTCTACAGTAGTTGTTTTATTGACTCAACATGAGACCGAAGACTATGACCAACAACTTGTTAAGGACATTCAAAAGCTTGGTGGATACGTACTTGCTATTGGACCGATACCTCAAGAGTTTGTAGCAGATCACATTATTGAATTGACGGATAAAATAAGTGATAGGAACCGACATGCTATTTATGTTCCATATCTTCAATTACTTGCACATCAACGCGCGGTGCATTTAGGATTTAATCCAGATAAGCCACGAAATCTTACACAAGTTGTTAAATTGTCATAATCGGAAGGTGAGTATAAATGGAGTACATTCTCGCTGCAGATATCGGAGGCACAAAACTTGCGACGGCTCTATTTATAAAGGATGGAACAGTTGCAAAAGTTAACGAAATACGAAGTGAAAAAAATGATGGTGAAATTCTGTTTCAGTCATTAGTTGATTCATTCAAGTCTATTTGTGTGAATGAACGGGTGAATTTAGATGATATAAATGGAATAGCAGTCGGAATACCAGGAATTGTTGATACAGAAAAAGGAATAGCAGTCTTTCAGAATAATTTACCTTGGAGAGACTTCCCATTGGCAGAAAGGCTCGCTAATGAGTTTCCTAAATCCAAGATTGTCATAGATAATGATGTATATATGGCAACATGGGGAGAATATACAAATCGTGGATTTTCTACGGAAACCTTGGTATATGTAACACTGAGTACAGGTATTTCATGCTGTTCGATTCATCAGGGGGCGTTTTTACGAGGAGCTGGAATGGCAGGAGAAATTGGATTTTGCTTGACGGATACTTCAGAAACAACGCTTGAATCACTAGTTTCTGGTCCTGCACTTGAATTAAAAGGACAAAAACTATTCGGTAATCCCGAATTAACATTGAAAGAAATGATGGAGTATTATTATCAAGGCAACAGCCATATTCTATCAATCGTAAATGAAGCAGTTACTGCATTAGCAAAGGAAGTATATCATATTATCGTATTTTCAGATCCTCATTGTATCGTTCTTGGTGGTGGGATTTTCAATCATCACCCAGAACTTATCGAATTGGTTCGAAAAGAGGTTAGACAGTATCTTCGTCATCCTTTATTAAAAGGTAAAGAAGAACGTATTGAAGCAAGTGCCTATAAGGGAGAAGCGGGATTACGTGGTGCAGCTTCAACCGTAATAAATAGAGAATATGAATAAGAACGTACCCTCGTCTAAATAGTATTAGACGAGGGTACTTTTGTAGAGTCCGCATTTTATTACTTGCTGACCGTATAGAAAAATTTGTGTCCGGATAAAAAGAATTGTGACCGGATAGAAAATTTACTGACCGGATACACAAAAATGTGATCGGATAAAATAATTTCTGACTGTTTAATTAATTTATAAAAAACCTACATAATGATTAAATGTGTTGGTTATTGATACATATTACTTAATACTATTGATTGTTTAGCTTTTTGTGGTTGATATAATGGAATTAAAGAGAAATGTAAGCGCTTATTTTTCCTTTACTAATAAGAATATAGAGTGGAGGATGAATTAGGATGGGAAGATTAGATGGTAAAGTAGCAATTATTACTGGTGCAGCAAGAGGTATGGGAGAATCACACGCTCGTGTTTTTATTGAAGAAGGAGCAAAAGTGATTTTAACTGATTTAAATGAAGAAGCTGGATCAGCTCTTGCGAAAGAATTAGGTTCAAATGCATTATTTGTTAAACATGATGCGACAAGTGCAGAGTCTTGGGAAAAAGTATTTGAAGAAGCGAAAGCCGCATTTGGTAATATAACTATATTGGTAAATAACGCTGGAGTTCTTGGACCAATTGCCAAAACTGCGGAATTAGATGAACAAGAATATTTAAAAGTATGTTCTATTAACCAACATAGTATTTTCCTAGGCATGAAAACAGTAATTCCATCTATGCTGGAAGCGGGAATTGGATCAATCGTGAACATTTCATCCATTGCTGGAATTGTAGCAAATTATGGTTTCCCAAGCATTGCTTACGTTGCAAGTAAAGCAGCAGTAAGAGGTATGACAAAAGGGACTGCAATCGAATATGGTCCAAATAATATCCGTGTTAATTCTGTTCACCCTGGATTTATCAACACTCCAATGATGGTTGAGGCAACTGATGAGTCGGGTGGAGACGCATTAAAAGATATTCCATTAGGACGTCTAGCGGAGGCAAGAGAAGTTTCCAATTTAGTATTATTCTTAGCTTCTGATGAATCCTCTTATATTACAGGTGCTGAACATTTAGTAGATGCTGGTATGCTGGCACATTAATATATTTAATACAATTATAAAAATAAAGTCTATTTAAGGTGAAAAAAATCCTTGAATAGGCTTTATTTATTCACGATCANAAAATATAAGTAAAATAGACTCATTATACTAAGAATAGGGAGTAGTCGAATGCGTTTAGTTAAAATTGATCAATGTCGGCCGGGGATGAGGTTGGGCAAACCTATATATAATGACAAAGGTAAAATTCTGTTAGCAAAAGGAGCAGAACTAAGAGATCGAATCATCCTTAAGTTACATAAATATAATGTTACAACTGTTTACATAGAAGACGAAGCATCTGAAGGAATAGAGATTATTGAATCTATTCCAGAAGCTTTACGCATGGAAGCTTTAAATACGATTACGGAAGGATTCCAATCATTAATGGATCTAAGTCATTCCAACTCGAATCTTCAAGGGATGATGAAATCAGGTAGAGCTATAAGAAGTTTTCAAAAAGTATTTAAGGATATACTAGCGTCACTAACAGACAATCAAAATGCATTAAATTTACTAGCTTCGACAAAAGTACATGAAAATTATGTGTTCAATCATTCGTTAAACGTTTCTATATATGCTTGTCAGCTTGCTATCGAAAATGGATTGCCTCTTAAGAATATTGAAGAAATTGGATTGGGGGCCATGTTACACGATTTAGGTAAGGTGCATATTCCCCTAGATATTTTAAATAAACCCGGGGAGTTAACGAAAGAGGAATATGCCCTAGTCAAACAACATTGTGAAAAGGGCTTTAATACTCTACGAAAAATACATGAAATCCCTTTACCAGTTGCTCATTGTGCTTTTCAGCATCACGAAAGAATCGATGGGATGGGATACCCAAGAGGATTAAAGGAAGATGAAATTCATAAATATGCGAAAATCATCAGTGTTGCAGATGTGTTTGATGCGGTAACAAATCCAAGAGCATTCAGGCCGGCCGTAATGCCTCATCGAGGACTAGAAATTCTGTATACTGGAAGTGGCTCTCAATTCGACACACATCAAGTCAATTTATTCAAAGATTGTATCGCCATTTATCCACCAGGCTTAACCGTAACATTAAATGATGGTCGAACAGGAATCGTCACACAATATAACTACCAGGCTGCGGGGCGTCCTGAAGTTCGCATTGTTAAGAATGAAGAAAATGAAAATGTTGCTCCATATGAGATAAATTTAGGAGCAATGGAAAACCTTACGCTTGAAATTGTGATGGCGGACGCATTAATTTAAAAGTAATAAATCACGATGTTTACTTATAAAAGAGGGTTAGATTTTTTAATTCGGTAGTCTTTTAAAATATCCAATTATGCAAGTACCCTTTGTGATATAATTTCGATAAAAAGTGGCTAGTATAAAGAAAAGCTCTATTGAATTTCTTTGGAGGAATCTATATGTTTGATCCAACTATTTTTGAGAATTTAAAAGTTGCATTGGAAAACCAGGTGTATGATTTAGATAATATAGAACGAAAAATCATTATTACAAACCGGGTGGACCAAATTGATTTATCCATTTTGGCTAGAGAATTTTCTGTTCAATTTACTCTCGTCAGCTCTCGAGACGTTACAGCAGAGATTGTATTAATGGCCTCATTAGATGAACTGGCAGGGGAGATATTAGAGCTTCCTGGAACAAATTTAGGGTGTTCCTTACTGTTAAGATTCTACAAGCAAGTTCAAAATTTTCCTATTCAATGCAAAATTATTGAACAAAATCTAAACGATATTTGGGAAGATGATGTGGAGCTGTCACAGACATTGAGCTTCCTGTTCAACCAAGAAGAACCAAGCTATCTTGACACGATTGAAGTAAAGTTTACTCGTAAAATTAATGAAGAACACATGGGGGATATTGAAGATTTTCTGGAGCATGTTTTAGAAACGTTAGAAGAACTGCATAGTATTTAAATTTGCACTCAGTGGATATTGGTAGACAAATGTATAAAACTGTTATATAGTTAAGACAATAATTAAATTGCTTAACAGAAACAATGAATTCACATATTACAAAAAGTAATCGTGTTTGTTCGGTACTTTTTGTAATATGTGAATTTTTTATTCACTACAATTTTTGGAGGTCTTTTAAATGACACAAGGTACAGTAAAATGGTTTAACGCAGAAAAAGGTTTTGGATTTATCGAAGTTGAAGGCGGAAACGACGTATTCGCTCACTTCTCAGCAATCCAAGGCGAAGGTTTCAAATCACTTGACGAAGGTCAAAAAGTGGAATTTGAAGTAGAACAAGGTCAACGTGGACCACAAGCAGTTAACATCGTAAAACTTTAATTCTTCGGAATGAAGTAAATGTTTAACCGTGAATTCGAGACACTCTGAAAAGAGTGTCTCTTTTTTTGTCATTTTAATTAAAATACTTCCGGATAGAGAAATTTCTGACCGGATAAAAGAAAATACGACCGGATAGAATTGTTTCTGACCGTATAGAAGAAAATACGTCCAGATGGAAAAACTTCTGACCATATAAAACTTATTCAATAATAACTGATCAAATTTTTAAAGTTTGTATCTGCTTTTATCGGTACAAAGTGATAGCATAGGAAATAGATGAATCACTAGATGGAGATGAACTAAGATGAGTAATACACATATATTTTCGAAGCGTGAGGAGATTGCGAATGCAATCATTCACGGGATTGGGGCTCTTTTAAGTATAGCTGCACT
Source organism: Psychrobacillus sp. FJAT-21963 (assembly GCF_001420585.1). Classification (NCBI taxonomy): domain Bacteria; kingdom Bacillati; phylum Bacillota; class Bacilli; order Caryophanales; family Bacillaceae; genus Psychrobacillus; species Psychrobacillus sp. FJAT-21963. The sequence goes on from NZ_LJIY01000003.1 coordinate 54,065, forward strand.
TGTCATTTTGATCGTGTCCTCTGTGACGCAAGGAACGGCGTGGCATGTGGTGAGTTTTACGTTGTTCGGAGCAACGATGGTGCTGTTATATGCGTCTTCAACTCTCGTGCATGGGTTTCCGGCTGGTCGTGCGAAAGATGTGTTTGAGATAATGGATCACTCGTCCATTTATTTTTTTATAGCAGGGACGTATACTCCTTTTTTATTTCTTGCAGTAAAAGGGTCACTGGGTTGGACGCTATTTGGGATTGTATGGGGGCTTGCGATAGTAGGTACGGTATTTAAAGCATATTTTGTTAAGCGCTTTTTGCATACGTCGACGTTGTTATACGTTGTGATGGGCTGGCTTATGGTATTTGCTTGGAAACCCCTTGTGGCAAACGTATCGACTGAAGGCATGATTTATCTGGCTGTAGGTGGTGTTCTCTATACACTTGGTGCGATTTTTTATGTATGGAGAGGGTTTACGTACCATCATGCTGTCTGGCATATATTTGTGCTTGCTGCGTCCATACTACATTTCTTTGCAGTAATGACTTTATTGCCATAAATTTAAACTCCTCTCTGATACGTAAAAGAGAGGAGTTTAATGTTTCTATCCACTTACTACTAAGTCCACCACATCTGACTGATAGAATCCTTCACAATAATCGGCTTTAAGTTTTCGACTGCTTTTGTAAAACCTTCTTCAATCGACATTAATCCATCCTCATGTTCGATACTCACGACATAATCATACCCATAAAGTCGTAGAATACTAATGATGTCTGCCCATGTTTTTTGATTGTGCCCAAAACCAACGGATCTAAAATACCATGCACGGTCACGCATATTCGCGTAGTCGGTCATATCCGTCAGACCGTTTCGATTCATGTTTTGCTTGTCGATAATTGTGTCTTTTGCATGGAAATGATGGATGGCATTCTCACGTCCAAGTATTTTTATCGCCTCAATTGGGTCAATACCTTGCCACCACATATGACTAGGGTCAAGGTTAGCACCAATCATTGAACCACAGGCTTCTCTTAATCGCAATAGTGTGGCAGGAGTATGTACAGAGAATCCCCCATGTAGTTCTAATCCAATCTTTACGTTAAGTGATTGTGCTAAATCATTTTTTTCTTTCCAATAAGGAATCAGTTTTTCTTCCCATTGCCATTTTAATACTTCTTGAAAATCATGTGGCCAAGGGGCTACTGGCCAGTTAGGATAAAGGGCATTTTCATGATCTCCTGGACATCCTGAAAATGTATTAACTACTGGAACGCCTAGCTTGGATGCTAGATGAATGGTTTTTACAAACAATTCATCAGCGGGATCTGCAATTTTTTTCTGTGGATGGAGAGGGTTTGCATGGCAGCTTAGCGCACTGATGATTAATCCGTGGTCGCTAATTTTTTGCTTAAAGCTCTGCAATTTCTTGTCATCGGTTAAAAGTTCATCCACTTTACAGTGAGCATCACCAGGATACCCTCCTGTACCCAATTCAATTGCTTCTATACCTTTAGAGGAAACATAGCTTAACATGTCTTCAAAACTTTTATCAGAGAAGAGTACGGTAAAAACACCTAGTTTCAATAAAACAACCTCCCTTAGTTATCAGAATTTACAGTAATGTAAACCGTTACATTACTAACATATATAAAACATTCAAGTAAATCAATAGATTTTTATAATAAAAAAATATATATTGACGCATAATTCGGAATATAATAACATGTAAATGTAAACGATTTCATTTTTCTATCAATGAAATCAGAGAAAGTGAGACTTAGAAAGATGACAAACATCCAACAGGTGGCTAAACAAGCTGGGGTATCTGTAGCGACAGTATCCAGAGTACTCAACGGACAAAATACAGTATCGTCAAAAACGCGGATTAAAGTAGAAGAAGCTATAAAGAATTTAAGTTATGAACCTAGTATGTTAGGGAGGAATCTAAGAAATTCAGAAAGTAGAATTCTTTTAATATTGATCCCAAGCATTTCCAATCCGTTCTATCTAGAAATCATTAAAGGAATTGAAACCGTTGCACTTAGTCAGAATTACAATATCCTGTTATGTGAAACAGATTCCAATCCGGAAAAAGAGAATATTTACTTTGACCTTGTTAGAAAGAAGATGGCGGATGGAATTATTTCAATGGACCCTGCAGTTAATATCGAAACATTAAAAGAGCTAGCTGAAAAGTATTCCATTATTCAATGTAGTGAGTATAACGTCGATAGCGGGATTCCTTATGTGACGATAGATAATGAAGAAGCTTCTTATCGCGCAGTTAAGCATTTGATACAAATCGGCCATAAAAAAATTGCTCTTATGAATTCGGATGATAGATTTCTTTATTCGAGACAGAGGGAAATGGGATACCAGCGAGCATTAGAAGAACATGGTATAGCATTAAACAACGATTATATTCTTTATACAAAACATCTAGGCTTTGAGCACGGACAACAGGCAATGAAAAAGATACTCGCTATGCACGAACGCCCAACAGCGATATTTGCAGTATCGGACCTTTTGGCGATAGGGGCGCTAAAAGAGATAAATGCATCTGGATTACATGTACCAAATGATATAGCAGTAATAGGCTTTGACAAAATTGATTTTTCTAATATGACAAACCCTACGCTCACAACGATTGCTCAGCCTATGTATAAGATGGGTACGGTGGCGGCGGAAATGTTAATCGATAAGATCAGAGGAAATGATGTGGATAATGTCATATTAAACCATGAATTAGTCATTCGGGAATCTACATGACGATAAACAACTAAGATCAGCGCTCTGTTATTAAAAGGGATTAATAATAGAGCGTTGCCCTTAGTTGCTGATGTAATCGATTACAAAAAGGGGAGCAGTTCACTAAATTCAAGGGGGAATAGTGTTGAAGAAATTTCTAATCTTATGTTTATCTTTAGTAACAGTCTTTATTATGGCAGCTTGTAGTGATGATACGAATACTGCAGATGGAAAAGAAGATGATACGTTAAAAATCGGTATTTCTTTACCTTCAGCAACACATGGGTGGATGGGAGCACTAATTGATAGTGCGGAAAAGCAAGCAAAAGCTCTTAAAGAAAGCGATGGCATTGAATATGTGATGACAAATGCCGCTGATCCAAACAAACAAGCAAACGATGTAGACGATTTGATCGCACAAGGTGTGGACGTTATCGTTATGCTTCCAATTGAGTCTGCGGCACTTTCACCAGTGGGACAAAAAATAAAGGATGCTGGAATTCCTTTAGTAATTGTGGACCGTGAGCTTGAAAATGATGCGGCTACAGTTGTTGTCAAAGGGGACAATGAAGGTATCGGAGTAAATGCTGGTAAATACTTTGTGGAAAAATTAAATGGAAAAGGTAAGGTAGTGGAAATTTCCGGACCACCAAGTTCAGTTACAGAACAACGCGGATCAGGTTTTAAAGAAGCGATGGAAAATGCAGAAGGAATGGAAATTATTGCTTCACAAAGTGGTGACTTCTCTACTGAAAAATCATTAGAAGTGATGCAAAACATTTTACAAGCACATCCGCAAATAGATGCTGTGTTTACACAAGATGATGGAATGGCGCTTGGTGTACTACAAGCTATTAAAGAAGCTAATCGCACAGACATTCAATTTGTAACAGGTGCTGGTGGTGGTAAAGCGGTGTTTGAGGATATCAAAGCAGACGGTCTTATGACAGCTACTTTCCTTTACTCACCAACTATGGTGGAAGACGCAGTGAAAATTGCGGCGGATATTGCAAAAGGAAATGAACCAAAAGAGTCGATGGTCGTAAAAGAAGCTACTCAAGTAACAAAAGAAAACGTAGATGAGTTCTATGACCCGGAATCTAAATTCTAAATGAATAACAGGAAATACAATGGTTGTGCAAACAGTTGTTGTATTTCCTCTTTTCCTATATAAGGAGGGATAAATACCATGGCTGAAAATCCTTTTATAAAAATGGAGAACATGAACAAGTCATTTAATGGTGTACCAGTGGTAAAAAATGTGTCTCTTCAGATTGAAAAAGGTGAGATTCATGCATTGTTAGGTGAAAATGGTGCCGGAAAATCCACTTTGATGAATATTTTAGGGGGAGTCCATCAACCGAATAGCGGCACTATTTACATAAACGGTCAAGAAGTCCGGATGGCTAATCCAAGAGTATCTCAAGAACAAGGTATTAGCTTTATCCATCAAGAACTAAACATGGTTTCTGACCTCAAAGTCTATGAGAATATGTTTTTAGGATCAGAACTTCGAAACAAAGTAGGCTTTTTAAAAGTGGAAGAGATGTGTCAGCAAACTCATGAAATCTTATCGAAGCTTGGAGTAGACATCGATCCGAAAGAATACGTTCGAAATTTAGCAACTTCCTATAAACAATTGATAGAAATATCCAAGGCACTGCTTCATAAATCCACGCTTATCATTATGGATGAACCTACAACCTCATTAGCAGAACATGAAGTAAATCGTTTATTTGAATTAATGAAGAACTTAAAGAAATCGGGCATCTCGATTATTTATATATCCCATAAACTAAAGGAAATCAAAGAAGTATGTGACCGTTATACCGTATTACGTGACGGAGAAATGATTAAGACTGGCGATATAGAACATGAAGACTTAGATACAATCACCAAGCTAATGGTTGGTAAATCTATCTCTCAAAATAGATTTGTACAGGAACATTCATTTGGCCCAATATTGCTAGAAGTGAACAACTTAACAAGTCAAGGTATGTTTAAAGACATTCATTTTCAGGTGAAAAAAGGGGAGATTGTAGGTTTTACTGGACTAGCTGGAGACGGTAGGACAGAGCTTTTTGAAAGCATATTCGGATATCGAAAAAAATACACTGGTGAGATAAAGATCCATAACCAGTTGGTAAAAATAGATCACCCCCGAAAAGCCGTAAAGGCAGGAATAGGTCTTGTTCCAAAGGATCGAAAAGAAAATGCAATTATTAAAGATTTAAGTGTGATTCATAACATGAGTTTATCTTCCATAGGAAATTTTGAGAAATCTGGGTTTATCCAAGATAATGACGAACGGGAAAAATTTCAACATTATAAGGAACTGCTGAACATCAAAGTACACAACCCTCGTATCACAATCGATAAGTTAAGTGGTGGTAACCAACAAAAAGTAATCATCGCCAAATGGCTTGAAGTAGGGGCAGATATACTCATATTTGATAACCCGACTCAAGGGATTGACGTTGGGGCAAAGCAAGAGATTTATCAGCAAATTGTGGCATTGGCCGAACAAGGGAAATCGGTGATTATACTGTCTTCGGAGGCTCCTGAAGTTATGAGGCTATGTCATACAATAAATGTGATGTACCAAGGAGAAATAACAGCAAGGTTTAACGGTGAAGAAGCAACAGAAGAAGAAATTATGCATTATGCAACTGGCTCGAAAAAGGAGGTCGCAACAAGTGGCTAATATAAATGTTAAAGAATATCGTCCGCAAGTGTCAAATACAAAAAGTCGTCTCACATGGCTATGGTCAGAATATAGCGTTATTATAGCTTTCATTATTATTTTTATCGCATCTTCTATTATGAGTCCGAGATTTTTAGATATAAACAACCAGCTTAATATACTCATGCAAGTATCTATTATAGGTATCGTCGCTTTAGGGATGACGGTCGTTATGCTTTCAGGTGGGATCGACTTGTCGGTTGGGTCTGTGCTTGCACTTGTCGGTGTCATTACGGTTCTTGCATTAAATGCGACAGGTAGTATACTTGTTGGGATTTTCACAGCATTAGTCGTAGGTTCCTTTGCAGGATTCTTGAACGGATTAATGGTTGCCAAAGGAAGGATTGCCTCCTTTATCGCCACATTGGGAATGATGGCATCAGCGCGATCCATTGCGTTGTATATTGCAGAAGGTGGAAGTGTTTCAGGAGAAGTGCAAGGATTTACCGCTATCGCAAATAATGATTTATGGATATTTGATTATCCTGTTATTATTTTCTTCGTCATGACCGCACTGGTTTATATGCTAATGCACAAGACACGCTTCGGAAGATATGTGTATGCACTTGGAAGTAATGAAAAAGCAGCATTGCTTTCAGCAATTCGTGTGGACCGTATTAAAATTGGTGTCTATAGTTTGGCTGGCTTATTGGTTAGTGTTGCAGCGATTATTGAAACGTCTCGCTTAAATTCTATTTCATCCTCGAGTTCAGGAGTTCAATATGAACTAGATGCGATTGCTGCCGTTATTATAGGTGGTACAAGAATGACAGGTGGTCGAGGTAAGATTATTGGGACACTTTTCGGGGTGCTTATTTTAGGTATTTTGAATAACATGATGAATTTAATGAATGTTTCCCCATACCTACAAGGGTTTGTAAAAGGATTAATCATTATTATTGCAGTAGTATTCCAAAAGAGAGAGTAGGAGGGATTATATGGGGTTAAAAGTAGGCATTATTGGATGTGGATCGATAACAAAATTGCGGCATGCACCTGAATATAAAGCGAATCCATTTGTGGATGAGATTGTTTTTTATGATCGAAATCCTGAACGTGCAGAAGTGTTAGCAAGCCTGTTCGACGGGACAGTAGTACAAAGCGTGGATGAATTGCTAACCGATCCTACTATACAAGTAATTAGTGATTGTTCTTCGAATGAATATCATCATATATTTTCTACGAAAGCATTACTAAATGGAAAGCATGTTTTATGTGAAAAGCCAATAGCCCTTACGATTGAACATGCAAAAGAAATAGTAGATGCCCAAAAGCAATCCGAGAAAAAATTTATGGTAGATCACAACCAACGATTTACTCGGGCACATCAAAAGGCGAAAGAAATAATCAGAAGTGAAGAACTTGGGAAAGTGCTAACTTTTAGAACGACATTTGGACACTCAGGCCCAGAACAATGGGGCGTGAATAAATCAAACTCGACATGGTTCTTTCAAAAAGAGCGCTCTGGTCTTGGTGTTGCAGGCGATCTAGGAGTCCATAAAGTAGATTTGCTGCATTACTTATTAGATGACGAAATCGAGCAGGTAAGTGCTTTTCAAGGAGCGCTCGACAAGGTCAATGAAAACAACGAACCGATAGAAGTATGCGATAACATCGTCTGTAGTTTAAGAACGAAAAAAGGACGTTTAGGGACTGCTGCTTTCTCTTGGACGTATTACGGAGAAGAAGACAATAGCACTATCATCTATTGCGAAAAGGGTATTTTGAAAATCTACCATAGTGATCAATATCAATTAGAAGTAATCACAAAAGACGGGGAAAAGGTACAGTATCAACTAGAGAACATCCAAACAAATAACAATCAAACAAATAGTGGTGTGATTGATGCCTTTATTGAATGTATTCGACTTGATCAAACTCCGCTTGTCACAGGAGATGATGCGTTATCTTCTTTAAAAGTTATTTTAGGTATTATAGAAGCAGCTGAAACGAATACGGTAGTTACACTACAGTCTCTCTAATAGGAGAGACTTTTTTAATGGAGTTATTCATCAGAGTGTCTGGCATTTGCTAGTAGCACCTATACTGCATTTCTTTACAGTGAAGACTGTAATGCCGTAAACTAAAACAATAGCGATGCAAAGCTACTATTTATTAAACGAGTATGAACTTGAGCATATAAACGGAAGGAGATTAACTATTATGATAAAAACGACTGTATTTGAAGAATTAAAACGTGCGATGAAAGAGAAGGACGTACTAGCAAAAGGAGTGCTAACACTTTTAAAATCAGCAATGGATAGCGCGGAAAAGGAAAAAGGTTCAAGCCTTTCACCAGAAGAAGAAATTGCTATTGTGAATCGCGAAGTGAAACAAACGAACCAAGCGTTAGAAGGAGCTCAAACAGCAAATCGAGAAGACTTAATCGAAAAAGAAGAAGCAAAACTAGTATTACTAAAAAGCTTCTTACCAAAACAATTAAGCGAAGAAGAAATTGCAGCGATATTAACAGAGGCAGGTATTGTAAAAGGTATGAATATGGGCGACGCGATGAAAATTGCAAAACCATTACTTACTGGAAAAGCAGACGGGTCGACTATGTCCAAAGTAGTGAAAAGTTTGATATAAAAAGGAGGAGTGCATTAGCACTCCTATTATGATTTGTCCTCCTGGCGGACGCTTTCCGCGGGCGGGGCCGAGCCGCTTCCCTCGCTTTGCTCAGTCCAGGGTCTCGACAATCCCGCTATTCCCGCTGGAGTCGCCGCCATCCACACAAATCAATCTATTTATAAGATAAATAATTATATGAAATAAAAACCTAATATTCCCCAACTTTAAAAGAAAATTGATTTTCCGCATGAAAATCCCCATCTTTATATGTTTGTTCTACAAAAAATACTTTATCTTCCTTATCTATTAGCAAAACAGTCGATGAGCGAGTGCCATAGTTAGGACTCTTAATAAACAAAGGAGACAGTAATCTCTCCATCTCTAAACCAACACCAGTTTGAGGTAGATCAGCATCCTCCGCCATGGTTTGATCTGAAATAATATCAAATAGAGAATCTACAGCTACTTCACCAGGACAGGATTGAATATAATCACCTAATCTCTTCTTGCCCATTGCAACCTTAGGCCAAGGTGTATTCAATGTATGATTGCTCAAACTATGCGTGCCGGGAGTAATTTCATTCATTTCATCTAATATATTATTGTAGTGAAACAACTGGTTTCCATCGCCAACAACGACATTATAACCACCATAACTTCCTTTATTGTTCGAAAGTGTTTCAATATAATCAACTGGAGCATCACCATTAGCTAAAAAATCACGCACAATATCCCCACGTGAAAAACATCCCTTTGCTTCTTTTGGGTCCCGATAATTCGTCAACGCGGCGAAACGCCCATCTCTCGTCACACCAAGCCAAGTCCCCATATGCACTAAATCACGCCCACCCAAAATATATGGATAATCCTTCCAAAACCCTGCAGCCGCAGTAGGTCTCTCATAAAACTCATCCCGATTTGCTACGACAACCAATTTATAAAATGGATGCTCCTGAAAATGAAAATTTACTAAACACATTTCCATTACCCCTTTAAACGTAGTGACTATTTTTTCTTCATCATAACATTTTTGACAATATATACAATTATGTTTGTCCTCGCAATATTCTTATATCACACCTAGCAGGAAATTCATGAAAAAATGAGGCTTAAAATTGCTGTCCAGCTTGTAACTAGGTCGTTTTTGGAACTGAATTAATCAGACAATAATAGTTTTTTATAGAAATATTAATTTTGACCATCGAGGGACATCTTATGTGGTTACTTCGTGAATTATTCTATCGAATTGGTCATGCGAAATTACAAAGAAAGGAAAATAAAGCTAAAACTAAACAATTGATAAACGATTGTACAACAGGAAAAAATTACAAATGTAGATTTAACCATTGTTTTCAGCTCCTTTTAGTGTCAGTGGGTAATATGGAAGTTCTGTGACTGGTACTTCTAGTTTACACTGAAAACAATGGTTTTTAACTCGCATACTAGGGAAGATGCAATAAAATGGCATAAATTCACCATAAATCCATTTAACAATTAATGCTATAATATTAATTAATAAGATAAATAGAGGTGTTAAAATGCATACGAAATATATCAAATATTTACAATCTATGAACAATGCCAACAGTTCAAATGATAATGCAATTGCAGAATCCCAGTTTTCTAATCCTTTTTATGAGCAAATTCGTGTGGAGCGAAAGATTGGTAGTTATTTAATAGAAAAAATCAAAGAAAAATCATCATTTATAATATTAACTGGACATGCTGGTGATGGAAAAACAAGCTTATTGCATCAAATTTTACGTCAAGTTGAAGCGATTCCTGCGGGAGAACTACTAAAAGAAGAGGACACTGTACGAAATGAAATAAATGGTCAGTCATTATATTACGTAAAAGATATGAGTGAACTAGTAAGTGAGAAACAAAAAGGATGTATTGAAAACGGGCTAAATATTTTTAACAATGCTGGCTCTAGCATTATTGTTTCGAATACAGGTCCTTTAATTGAAGCATTTAAAAATTTTTATGAAGGCACAGCTTACTCTGCAAATGAAATTGAGATGGAAATTCTTAAATTAATGGATGAAACTTCTTTTAAAGAAGGCACTATAGGGCATCTATCTGTCTTAGTAATTAATCTAGCATTATTAGATAATACTGATATTGTGCCATCCTTAATTGATAAATTATTAAATGAGGACCTTTGGAAAGGTTCTGAATCATGTGAGTTAGGTGTGTCTTGTCCGGTTCACAATAATTATCTGACATTGAAAAAGCATCAAGACCAATTTAAACGCTTTACAATGAATTATTATCGCTGGTTAGCTGAAAATGATAAGAGATTAACAATTCGGCAAATTTTGTCACATCTTTCATATGCGATTACGGGCAACTTACATTGTCATAAATTAAATGTTATTAATCGTCAAAAGAGTTTATTTGACTATCACATTAGTAATTTGTTTTTCGGGTACATAGGGCTTACTAAAAATACAGATGCGTTGAAAATTAAATCAATCGCTGAAATTCAAAAGATGAAATTAGATGAAAAAAAACTAATATTTGATCAGGAGCTTTTTGTAAAAGAAAATTTCGATGTGTTGGTTGAAGAAGTAAGAACAATAACTAAAGATACATGGTATTACTATATGCGTCGTCAACTTTTAGACACAGAACAATTACTTTATGAAAAAGAACCATTTTTAATTCGTAAAGCGATACGTCGAATGGAAATTTTATTTGCTGATTTGAATGAACCTCAGTCCGATCATTTATTTGGGATTCTATATGCGCCAATTTATCCGAAATATTTGTCATATCGTAAAAATGGTATGCGTATACGCTCAAAGCGTCAATTGAAAGAAATTGTTTTCAAAGCACTACAGGTACTTATCATGGGAGACAGCAGTAATGTTTCTTCGGATAGTATACTGTATCTTCCATTAAAACGAAGTGGCCTAAACAATCAAAATGTTTATCTATTAATAGGTAAAATTGATTTTGATAGCTTTATAGTAGATGTTGAAAAAGTCGAAAATACGATTTCAGATGAGCCGATTTACAACATTTATATGAAGTTCGATCGATTATCACAAATCTACCCATTACCTCTACCACTATTAGATTATTTCTATCAATTAGCGAACGGATCACTTTCAACAAAGTTAAACCCGGTGTTGTCGCATGGGATTAATCGACTAAAAGCGCAGTTATACAAGGAGTATCGATTCACTGATGGTGAGGAAGTAATTAAATTGTTAATTCAAACATTACAAGGACCTAAAATCATCGATATTGAGTTAGATTCAGAGAATAATAAATTACATTTCGAATAGGAGGTAGACCACGATGACGTTAGAGTTCTTCCCAAAATATGAAAGATATGATATTGATGCACAGAACCCTCAAATTCAAGTCTATGGTCACCGTATTTATAAAGACCAAACATTATATGAGTATTTATTAGAATTTTTATTAGTATTCGTATCACCTAAAAGTGAGGGTACAGTCGAATATGAAAAAATTAAATCCGACGGATTTTATTTTAATGAAATTAAAGATGAGAAAAATAAGCTACATTATTATCCAGCGCCTAGAATGGGATTAAAGCGTTTTATTTTCTTTAACCGTAGTGATCAAGAGAAACGTTTTGAAATTGATCGTTATACATTAGAACATCACCGCGAACATTTAAAGCAAACGATTAGCGTTGAAGGGTCAAACTATGATAAAGAATTTGCTTTAGACGTATTACAAGATTTATTTTATGGTTACAACGCAATTATAGGAAAACGTTCTTGGTTTGCGCAATCATTATTACCATTAGCACCGGAAATTATTTTTAGTGAATCCATTGGTAATAAGAAAACACGAACAGAAAATTTATCAAAAGAGAATAGTTTTTTGAAAATTGATCGAGAATTTAATTTTTCTCAACACATGTTTATGGCTCGAGGCGGAGAAGTTTACTACTTACATGTGCTGCAAGGGCTCAGTCAATCAGACAGTAATCTTCGCGATAAATTATCTGAAAAACTAAAAAATATGATTACATCCATACCGCAATTAAGTGCACTTGCAAACCATATTCAAGGTGAATGGGAAGAAGTTGTAGATGCACCAGATAATCAGGCTCAATTTCATTATTTAGACAAGACTATGGAAGTTATTCCAAAAAGCTATGAAAATGTAGCTCATTTTACTGTAGAGGAACTGCATAATTTGCTATGCAGCGAATTAGATGCTTTTGAAAAAGTAGAACTAGTAGGGAATTTATTAGCCATTCAAATCATTCGTATGATGACTTATCGTTCTACAACTGTTTTAAACTTAGCACATAAACAAGCGTGGGTAATTGATTTAACGAAAAATGCACAAGGATCTATTCGTAAAAAGGCTGTACAAGGATATGAAGAACTAGAAGAGAATGTTTTTAGAGCAATTTATCGAGTTTATAATGAAGAAATGGCCGAGACGAAAAAGAATGTATTACAGGATGCTGCTAAAGATACGAGTTTGTTGATTCGAAAGTTAGGGAAGGATATTGGTCTAGTCATTCCACCTACTGGCGGTAATATGCGCATGTCTTTAAATGAAAACCTAGTAAAGATTCTGGTTTTAACATTGATTAAACCTGGTGAACGTTTATTATTCACAACATTCTTAGAGTTATGTTGTGAGCATTACAATATTGTTATTGGTCCAAAAGAAGCTGAACAACATTTTGAGGACATTTCATATTTAAACGATTTTAATGAAAATGAGCAAATTTTCTTAGAACTATTACGAAACTGTGGTTTCTTACGTAATTTATCGGACGCTACATCTATTGTAGAAAATCCATTTAAAGGGTGAAGAAAATGAATATATATATTAATNAATAAACTTAATAAATTTATTGAAAATAAGATTAATAATGCAGGTGAAACCACATTAATTCGTTTAGATTACTTTAATCATCCAATGATTTATTTAGAAGTAGCAAAATATTTGACTGCCCGATTTGACAATTTAGAGGTACAACTTTCTGAAGAAAAGTATGAGGTATGGAAGGATGACTATCCATTAGAGATCGGAGAAATGCGTCGTTTAGGATTTGTTAGCATCGATCAACGTTTTACAAAGCTAAGAAACGAATTTGGTGAGTTAAAAAAATCTGTCGTGTTATTAGCTACGGAAAGTGTGCAAGATAAAGGTGGCTTGGCGGACTTCTATTCGATCACACCAGCTGATATGAATGCTGAATATAAAGGTAGATTCGCAGAATTTTTCGATACTTTAGATTATCAGGATCAACGTGCTATTGCTATCGTGAATCATCTGTTCTCAAACATTTTTAAACATGCTCCATTAGATTTATTAAAAGTGAGCGATATTGCAGACCGTGCTGTAGAACTAAATTTATTTCAGGTAGAAGAAATTGTTGAATATGTTTTAAGAAACTTGTGGTTGCAATTTGGACTCTCTGATATTCGTACGATAAATAATAAATTGCTGACAGAATTGTATAAAGGGAAAACTTTCAAATTACTAGAAAGTGGAGCAAAGTTTATTAAGCGTGATGCATATAAAAGTGGATTGAGCACTAGCGCTGAAAAGAAATTGCGCGATAAATTAGATCATTTTAAAAAACAAAATGAAAAGTTTGTAGAATTTGAAGCGATTATTAAAGATACATTTGGTTCTTATGAAAAATATTGTGAGGTTATTCTCGACTTTGCTAAAGGTGAAAACTTAGAAATACTTCGTCCAAAACTAGCACAATTCGATCAATCAATTACAACGGAAATTTTAGGAATTAAGACAGAAAGTAAAAAAATAACTAAAGACCAAGTGAATAAATTAAAGGGTGAACCGATTCACGCATATTCGCAGATGGTTTTAGAAGTATTAGCGCAGTTGCCTGAGCCTATTCAACCTTCGGATAAGCTTATCATCAAGGTAACAACTGTTAGATTAGCAGAAGGCATTTTAGAAGAGGATCGCAATAATCGATGGAGTGAAATTTGTCTTGCATTAGGTGGTCTTGTAGATTATTTAAATGTAGGTGTACAAAATATTGTAACCATTGAATACAATAATAATGAAGATCCATTTACTTTAAAAGATAAAGCAGCAGTTAATTTGGACTTTACAAATACTCCAAATGCTCTATCAAAAATTGATTTTGAAGTTAGATTAGTTAGCGATGAACAATCGAAGTGGTTATTCCAATGGGCATTTAATGCATTTGATTATTGGCTACAGTCATTTAATTTAATCCCCTATATTGAACAGCAACTAGCATTAAATAATGAAAATAAGCTACCGATTTTTACATGTAAGCAGTTAGGCAACTTATTAACGAGTACAGATATAGCGTCATTCCATTATCAGTTAAACAACTATGAAATCGTCTTACACGATACGTTAAAATTTTTTAAATCTAACAAGAATGACAACTTGGATGAAAAGAAAGTAGTAAACAAACTTTATCGTATAATCGAACCTTTTATGAAATTTGTAATGGAAGTCAATAATAATGGTATTTACAATGCGATTAATGTTCAAAAAACGATGGTAACTGCAGAGTTAATTAATAGTTATGTGACGATTTATAACGATTTATGGAAATCGTATAGCTCATATCCTAATTTTGAAAAAGATCATTTCTATTTAATCTCAAATCTGTTCGCAATCATTGAAGAGCAAGACTTCATTGATCGTAAAAATATTGTACAAGGGGCTATTATTCCCCCAATCCATCCTGCAATGCTTGAAAAAATTGAAGCTCAACAAGCATTTATTCGTCAAGGATTAGTCGATATTTTAATGGATTTAGTAGAAAATCATGAATACGTAACACTATCAGATTGTCTATACAAACTATCTAAAGTAGAAAATCAATCTGCTATTTTATCAGGTGTAGATTGTTTAATAACGAAAAACGAAGTGAATCGCGCACCATCGCATGTACTAGGATATTATGCGTTACATGGTGAATCGAATCGTGCGCAAATTATTGATAGCTCGAATCTAATTGAGATGGATTATACAGAGGATTTAGGAGAAAGTGAAGAACTTAAAACTAATTCTTCTAAAGCGTATATAATTGAATCTCATATCGCGGAATATATCAAGACGTTCCCTTCGAACGTAGATGCATTGTCACTATGTTTCGTTAATTTCGATCATTTATATCCAATCATTGAAGGTATTAAAAACTTCATTAAAATCCAGCAAAAACAAACAAGTAAATTTAGTTTAAACTTGGAAATTTTGACATCGAAAGTGAATTACAAAGCACAAAATTACGTGAAACTATGGTTAGACCAAACATTTAGCGTAGATGATGATGTTGATTTGAATATTCATTTCAACACATACAAAAATACAGAGTTAGAGAAATTAAAAGATTTGTTAGAATATAAAGCTTATGATCTAGCGTTTATCGATAATTTACTGTACACAAGTGATATTAAGTACGAAACTAATGTTGGAAAGAAAATTGCTCTGAGTGAAACAAAATTCCCGATGGTATTTAATCCGATTCCAGCACCGAAAAATAAAGATGAACGTAGTATTTCGATTAGCCAAATGCAATTTGAAGCATCGTTTGCCCATTCACAACTAGTATTCTGGGCACAAAACGCTTATGCAAAAGAAAATGAATTTTACCGAGTAGAAAAAGTGTTATCCGTCCAAGAAGGTATTCAATCTCTATTAGCTATTTTCCATGAAAAAGCAAGATGGGTTGTTAGCATTGATACGGGACTTGATAAGCAAATTTTCGATTCTGAAAATATTATAAGTTTTTCAACTGGTGAAGGTGTTTACGGAGAATTAAACGTTGCTATTTCAGCCTCTGTAGAAATGAAAACAGATATTAAAGCACGTTTAGAAATGCGCTTAAGAAAGTTATTCCCATCATGGTTACCTGAAATGTATGAACAAGCTGCGGAGTATTGCTTAGGTGACTCTGTTATTTTAGATGGGATTAAGATTTTAAGAGCACTGAACCCGTATGATTATGAAATCCACAGTTATTTATCCAGTTTGTTAGCTGTACATTCATTAAATATTACACAGATAAATGACGACACGCTATTGAAAAGCTTTATTTCCTTAGATTCCTATAATCATTGGTTTAATGATGAGCCAAATCGTCCTGACTTATTAGAATTAGAAATCGTTCGTAATGATGAGGATCGGTTACTACGTATTAAGGCTAACTTAGTAGAATGTAAAATGGGCAAAGAGAATTTGGTACATATAGAAAAAGGTATGACCCAATTAGAAAATGGTTATAAATTTCTTTCAAGTGTATTTTCAGCGGATTCAATAGCACATGATCGACGATATTGGTTTGCCCAATTGTATCGTCTACTTGCATTTTCACCACTTTACCTAACAAGCGATGAATTTGAACGCGAAAAGTTAAATAGTGACTTGATGAAGATTTTGAATGGTGAATTTACAATTGAATGGAAAACAACACTGCTAACGTATTGGTTGGATTATAATGCTGAAGAGCTAGAAATTATAACGAATCCTTTGGGCTGGACAGGTATTCAGGTACATCATCAACCATATGGCCAATTATATATTCAAAAACAATTATTACCAGAAGAGGATCGCACAGCTGTTCAGTTTGAAGATGTGTTAAATGAGGAGTACGATCGTTTTGCAGACGACGAAGTAACATTCAAGGAAATCGCAAAAGAAGTAAATCGGCAAATAGAAGAAGAAGAATCAGTTATCGAACCTGTGATTAAAATGAGTGATATTCCACCAGATGTGAAACGTCCACAAGTGCAAGTTATTGCAGAAGCACCAGTGGATCCAATTGCAGTAAAACCATCAATTGACAATTCAATTGAAGATGAAGTTGGTGTGAGGACAGATCCTAATCCAATAGTTAATCCACGACCGGAAACGATTGAAGTAGATCCAACAACTATTTCAAAACCACCTGTAGTAGATGTTTTAAAAACAGATGAAATGTTACAAACGAAACTACAGGATGTACGGATATTATTAGGGAAAGAACAACGCACTAATAAAGATATTTATTGGGAGTACGGTCATCCAAAATTGGAAAACCGTCACTTACTAATTACTGGTACGTCAGGGGTAGGTAAAACATACTTTATGCAATGTCTATTGTTAGAGCTTGCAAACAATAATGTTTCTACACTAATTTTTGACTACACGGATGGCTTTAAGAAAAGTCAATTAAACGATGATTTTAAAGATGCGATGGACGGCAAAATCGTTCAATTTAATGTGCAGCGTGAAGGATTCCCAATCAATCCATTTAAGAAAAATTTAAAAGAGTATGATGAAGATGAATATGATTTAGAGTCTGATATTGATGTAGCAGAACGTATTGCAGGGATTTTCTATGCGGTTTATAAAAAGAACGGTATTGGAGATCAGCAAAAAAATGCAATTTACAAAGCGACTGTTAGTGGTCTTCAAAAATATGGTGATAAAATGAGCCTAGATTATTTACGTAGTGAGTTAGAAAGTCTAGATAAGGGTAGTGCTAAAACAGTGTTATCTAAAATTGATCCGTTGATTGACCGTAAGCCGTTCGCCACTGAAAATTTATTTGATTGGGAAGAGTTGCGCCGAGCAGCTGGAAAAGTCTTTATTGTCCAATTAACAGGCTTTAACCGCGAGACGCAAGTGTTATTAACAGAGTTCATCTTATGGGATATTTGGAGCTATAATCTGTCTCACGGTTCAGTTGAAGCGCCGTTCCCAGTTATTCTAGATGAAGCTCAAAACTTAGATCAGTCCGAGACATCACCAAG
Source organism: Psychrobacillus sp. FJAT-21963 (assembly GCF_001420585.1). Lineage (NCBI taxonomy): Bacteria > Bacillati > Bacillota > Bacilli > Caryophanales > Bacillaceae > Psychrobacillus > Psychrobacillus sp. FJAT-21963. The sequence goes on from NZ_LJIY01000003.1 coordinate 71,879, forward strand.
TGCTCGTATTTTAACAGAGGGACGTAAGTTTGGATGGTCGGGTTTATTTGCTACACAAACATTGCAGCACCCAATTACTAAAGATGCGATTACACGTTTTCAAAACGCTAGTCAAAAAGTGCACTTTTTACCGCCAGAGGGTGATAATAAAAACATTGCTAGCTTCTTAAGTCCAGATAGTGATGAACAAAAAACATGGGCAACGAAACTTTCTAAATTGGCAAAGGGCCAATGTGTTGTCGTTGGATCGGATCGATTACTAGATGGAAATTTAGGACCTAAATTAAAACATGTTATTGACGTCACTCCTTTAAAAGAAAGGAAAAGATAGAATTGAGTAAAGAAGAGTTAGTAACCTATCATCTTAACTTTCACCAAAGTTTTGCACCTGAAATGGAGGCCATCTCACGTATTGTGAGCTTGGCCGATTCAGATGCTGGTTTCTTAACGAAAGAAGAAATTTCAGAGCAAACAATGATTCCTACGGGCAAAAGTTCTGGAAAAGTTGAGCCTCATATTTATTATGCGGCAGCGATGAGATTAATTACTTTTGAAAAGTTAGATAAGAAGTATGAATGTAAGTTAACTCCGTTAGGAAGAACAATTTTAATTGAAGATAAATATTTAGTAGAAAATATTTCTCGCTTACTTCTGCATTATTTTTTATCGGACAAGGATTCACCAGCTCGTTTATGGTCATATCTATTTAACGATTTTATACCGCTAGTTATGCCACAATTTAAAAATGAAGTAATTCAAAATGCTGTTGAGCGCCAAGTGCAGAAAAACAATGTAAATTTAACACCTTTTAGAACAAGTTATACGAGTGACCTTTCATTAGGCAACTTGGAGTTGTTTCGAATAGAAGACTTTATTTATGAGGTAAAACCACACCGTATTTCAAAGGAAAATCGTTATGTATATGGATACTTGTTATTAACGAAGTGGGAAGAACTTCTTAGTGAACGCTCAGAAATTACATTCGACGAGATAACGAATAGACTGTATTTTGGTAAGCCCTTCCTTTGGGGAGAGCGCGAAGTACGTGATGCATTAGATTTGATGCAAGATGACGGTCTGATTAAAGTTAATGCACAATTATCACCAATTACAATTATAAAAAATCAGAATGCAGCTTTCTGTCTAGACAAGTTGTATTCACTATTAATTTGAATTTACTTATTAAGTATTAATACATAAAACGAGTGAGAGTGAGAGTAAAGTATGTATAAATTTCAAGATATTATTCGTTTTAAAAAGGAATTGTATTTCAATGGCGCTGTACAGGTCGACTGGTTCTACAATGATGCTAAGCAATATGATGTAGCAAGTAGTTTTGTATTTCACGGCCCTGAATATTTTGGTATTGATAAAAGTGAGATTACTTTTAAGAGCCACCGTCTGTTAGATACAGCCTCATTCATGAACGTATTAGTAGATAAAGTATATGGGGACAGCCAATTATCGAATTTCTTCTTAACGATTGCTCCGTATGGTACTGGTAAATCACATTTATCTGTAGCATTGGCCAGCTTTTTAAGTGGTAATTTAAAGGCACAAGGGGCAGTTCTGCGAAATTTAAAATCAGTCGATGCGAATATTGCGCAACAAGTTTCGAAACATGATTTAAAACCGAACTTAGTGTTGATTTTAAATGGTATGCGCGATTTTAACTTGAACTATGAAATTCTAAATGCGACTCAAAAAACATTAACAGCTCATAATATAGATGTAGAGTTTTTGAAAGAATTGACAAGATCGTACGATATTGCACGTGTGTTTGTAGAGAATACCTTTGACAATTATCAAGCATTGTATAAATCTTATAGTGATGTGTTAAGCAATACAAGTGCTAAATCTGATTTGAAGCAATATTTAATTGAGAATATTTTAGCTGATACGGATGTATTTGAAATAATCAATAAAGTATATAAAGAAATCAATGGTACATATATCCGATGGGATGAAGGTGTATCGGCCGGCGATGTACTAGAAAAAATCGCAGATAAGCTTTGTGGTGAACGTGAACCATTTAATAAAGTAGTCTTATTCTTTGATGAATTTGGGCGGTATATTGAGTTTGCTTCTAACAATCCAACAAAAGCATCTGATGCAGCTTTACAACAAATTTACGAAGCGGTACAAAATGCTGATGATAAAATTGTGTTCCTTGGTTTTATTCAGTCAGATTTAAAATCATATTTAACACGTGTTGATCGGACAGCAAATATTAATCGATATGTTGGTCGTTATGAATCAAGTGAAAAAATCCACTTATCATCGAACTTAGAAACAATTTTTGCTAATTTAGTTGAACGTAAAGATGCGAAAGTATTCAAAGATTTAGTAACTACTAAAATTGAGAAGAATGATAGTGAGTGGCAACTGTTCCACCGTAAATTTATGAATTGGGCACCGGAAGCGGATAACTCAAATGTTTGGAGTAATTACGAACACTTCAAAAAAGTAATTTTAGAAGGAATCTATCCATTACATCCACTTAATTCTTGGATTTTATCAAATTTGTCTTCGTGGTTACAGCAACGTTCATCTCTAACATTTTTAGAAACGCAAATAAACAATTTAGCGGATCAGCAGGTTAATGAATTTGGAGATTTATTGTTAGTACCAGCAACACGTATAATTCGAACTGAATTTTTTAATGAATTATTAGCCGCTGAACAAGAGGGGCGTAAACAAAGTGAGTATTGCATTTTATATAATCAAATATTAACAAAATACGGAGATAAATTAGATGAGCGAGCTAAAGAAACACTAGCAGCTATTTTAATTAGTCGTATTGGACGTTTTAAAACGCATAGTCGATATGAATCGGTAGAACTAGTAGCATATGCTGCTGGAATTTCTATTAAAGAAGTAGAATTAGCAATTAATCAGCTAGAAGATCAATTTGGGGTTCTAAGCTATGACGAGGTTGCTAACGTCTTCGATTTCATTGCGGATGCCATTGGTGTGAACGACTTTAAATTATTATTAAGAAAGAAAAGACGAAATACAGAAGTCGATATGTCGTTTATTTTTGATACGGGATTAGCAGAAGAGTTAAAACTAGAGGATATCGAAACTGCATTTGGAATAAAGCACTTTATTAAAACGCGTGAATGGAAATTCACTCAAAAAATTATTCATATTAATGATATGACACCACGTATATTGTCGAAAATTAAAATGGATCATCTTGAAGCATTAGAGCCGGATAAAGCGAAGGGACAAATTATTTGGTTATATGTGCCGAATGATTACAATGCTGAAATGTTCAAAACGATTCAACAGCTGTTAAAAAATGAAAAATTTGATTCTATTCCGGTAGCGTTCTTTATTCTAGATGATAAAGAAAATAAATTTTATGAAGCGATTCTTGATCATCGTGTTTCTAATAGCTTTACGCAACAGGAAACGGACAAATATAGACGCTTTATTTTAGATTATCAAGATAAAGCCCAATCTGTATTAGCTGATGCCTACCGGGAATTAGCTACCGAGAGACTTCTATTAACAGGCACAACAATTGAAAAAGTAAAACAAAGATTAAATGCATTTACTAATGATTTATTTGAAAGTTTATATACCCGAGTCATTCCGTTTTCTTATACAGAGTTTTCACATGCTACTTTAGGTAAGGCGAAAAAAGGGCTCTCACGCATTAGTCGTATTGTACTGTCGAATGCGATTTATCAAACTTTACATTCGGAGAGTGCAGATATCAAGGGACGTATTGAATCAATTTTATATCAAAAATCCGTAGAGTCTTGGGCTGTATTAAATGAGGAGTATAATTTAATTGCTCCAAAAAACCCTAAAGTCCAGTCTATTTTTAGTGAGTGGGATAGTTTGTTAGAGGAAAAAGGTGAATTTGATATTCAAAAATTATTTGATAAATATCAAAAAGTACCTTACGGACTAAACGACTATGCACTTTCATTATTAGTAGCAGTATTTTTGGCTTCGCGTAGAGAGGAAACGAAAACACAACTAGAAAATCAACGCATTCGTTTAGAGGAATGGTCTACAAAAGTTTATGTAGATAAAAATATTAATTTAAAAGTGATGTTTGAGACAAAAGTGATTCAAGTCAAGCCTGAAGAATCTGCAAATAAGTATGTGAATTTATATAAAAAAGTAGTACAAAACAGCGATGTTAGTGTGGCTAAAGATTTGTATGACCAGTTCAAAAATTTAAAATTAGAAGAAGATATTCCAGTAGAGTTAGAAGATAAAGTTACAAATATGGAAATTCTTTTAAAAGAAGGTAATAGACTATACGATGAAACAATAAAGTTATTTGGTGCTGTAAAACAAAAGCTAGCGGAAGCAAAGCGTAAAACGGATGATTTGCGTGGCGTGTTTGAGATTTTAGATACTACGAAAACTATTCAAAATGTTGTTGGTAGCTCAGATAAATATATTTATAATGAAGCACATTTAATTGAAGCGCGTATGATTGAAGATGCAGCTCATAAATATTTTGAAGAAACTTACCCAATATTTTTGAAAAACTTAAAGTGTCAATCTAGATCACAAGCTACTCAATTTGATAGTTGGTTAAAAAAGTTAATTACTTCGATGACGAATCATCAATACTTAGATGAAGCTCGAGCCTTGAAAACAAAGAAAGATCAAGTTTTAGATAATTTGGATCCTATACAAGATCGTGTTAACGAGTTTGTCTCCAGTTCAAACCCTAAAGCTTCATTAGGTTATACAAAATTAACAGATATTCAACTAAGTGGAGATAAACTGTTACCTCTAATTGAAAAAAGTAGACTTGCAGATAAAGAGAAAAAAGATAGTTTAGATTCAGTTAAACAGCTTATTGAACAATCTAAGTTAGCAATAAAGTCTTTAGATGATGAAGTAGGGCAAGTTTACAGTACAATTTATGACATACAATCTGTCAAAGACTGTGAAGAATTTTTCCTGAAAGTGAAAATTATATTAGTAAAAGATATTCGCGAGATGGATCGTGAAGGTATTGAAGAAGCTGCTAACCATGTGCAAAACTTCTTAAATGATATACCAGCGATCAAGGCGAAGCAGGACGATCGTTTTGAAGTAAATCAAGAATTTCAGTTATTAAAGGATAAATGGACTGAAATTGAATCTGAGGTTGATTTTATTCAAATCATCGAGAATTATGAAAAAGAAATCCAAGAGCGACTTAATCAAAAAGAGCAGGAATGGTTAAAACAATTCACTGTAGATGCCAGTATATTAAAATTATGGTCTGCGGAGCAATGTACAACATGGTTAAACAAAGTGAAAAGCACACCAAACTATTTAACTGATAATACCTTACTGAATTTATCGGAATTTAAACGACTTATTCATACACGTATGAAAGATTTGAATATTGAAGCAGTAATTAGTTTGTTCAACGATCTATCTGAGGAAGAAAAAGTTGAAGCAATAGAAAAAATGAGAACAATAATGTAATAATTCCCTGCACTTTGCAAAAAAAGTGCAGTTTTTTTACGAATGTATATTCGCTAATTGTTATAATTATTGTTATAATACTCATTGGATAGTGTCACCAGAAAGAAAATCTTGAATATATAGCAAAGGAAATTCTTCTGGGTATCTCATCCAGAAGAAAAGCGAGGGATTTAATTGGCTTACGGCAGACATGAAAGTTTCTACTTACGAAATAAATGGATCAGCAAAGGACTTAAACACGTTAGAAACAACAATAATTTCTTTTATGATAAAGACAATTTTGAAAAGATCGGTCTTGGTAAAAACATGGTACGATCATTACGTTTTTGGTTAACAGCTTTGAATTTAATAGAAGAAAATAATAAAAAACATACTTTAACTCCATTAGGGGAAATCATTTTTAAGCAAGATCGTTTGCTTGAAAAACCTTCTACAATAGCTATCTTACATTCAGAACTATTGTTAAATAAAGGTGATACTGCAACTGTATTTAATTGGTTCTTCACTCAATATAGCGAAACAATTACGACAAAAAAAGAATTAAAAGCAGCTTTTAAAGTATGGGTTAATAAAAAAGAGGCGAAAATTGTAGCGGAAAAATCGCTTGATCGAGATATCGATGTTTTAATTCAGTTGTATACAAAAGAAGCGAATGAAAGTGACCCGGAAGACACGATTTTTAGTCCATTCACAGCGTTACATCTAATGAAAGAGGAACGTTCGGGTGAGAAGAGTGATACGATTCGTAAAAATTCGATACAGTATGATAGTGAAGACCTCACAGCTTTTTACTACACATTAATTCGTTACGCCCAAAAAGAAAAAGTTGAACATATTCAATTGGATGAAATTATGTCACATGATACATTATGGGGGAAAATATTTAATTTATCAAAGACAGAAGCAATTGATATTTTAAATAATCTAACTTCACATGAAGAATATCCAATTGAGTATGTTCGCACAAATAACTTAGATAACGTTAAGATTCCGCAAATAAATGAATTACAATTTTTGGAATCGCAGTTACCGATAGATTAGGTGGAAATGATGACATTTAAAACAAGCGTAAATATTAGATTTGATATTGGTAAAGAAGAATTTATTAATCGTTATATCCCTACACCGTCACATACAGAGGCTTTAATCGGCTTATTAGATGGTTTTATAGGAACAGGAAATCGTTCCCACATTATCGTTGGAGCATATGGTACTGGGAAGTCATTATTAGCGACTGTTGTCAGTACGGTAATGTCGAAACAAACAACGAGCATTGAAAAGTTAAGCAACAAATTCCATCATTTTAATGATGAAATCGCGGAAAAAATTCAACAAGCAAGTACAACGGATAAAAAGTATTTACCTATTGCATTAAGTGGTAACGAAGGGCGCTTCCGTAAATCGATTATCAAAGCATTACAGCAAGCACTACGTAATGAAGGGATCCATATTGTTTTACCTGGTGTAGCAGCGAAAATCGTACAGTCGATTACCGTGTGGAAAGAATCTTTCCCACAAACATTTGAACAATTCGAAGTGTTAGCGGAAGAAGCAAATTATGAATTAGAAGACTTAAAATCGAAGATTATCGAAGAAGATGAAGATACAATTCAATGGTTTTATGAAATTTATCCAAAATTAACTTCAGGCGCACAATTTGAAATAGACTATAGTTATAATTTTCTGCTGAAAATAGAATCTTTATTAAAGGTTGCGAATGCACATAATATAGGCTTTATTATTATTTATGATGAGTTTGGAAGATTCTTACAAGGGTTGCCGAGTGTTTTAATGAATGAAACAATGCAAGACATTCAAGATTTAGCTGAAGTAGCTGATCGTGAAACAGCGTTACATTTCATGTTAATTACACATAAAAATTTACGACAATATTTTACGGGCTTTAATGAAGAAGTAGCGAAGGAATTTCAACGTGTTGAAAAACGCCTGCACCAATATAATATTTCAAGTGACCAAGCCACATTTTTAAAGATAGCTCAAGTGATTTTAACGGAAAACTTAGAGCATAAACCAAGCATCGATCCTAAGCTTGCACTAGTGATGACACAAGGAATTCAAACATTTCCATTGTTCCCGATTTTAAATGTAGAGGATCGTCAACGAGTTATTGTTGAATCGTTATATCCAGTGCATCCGGTAACAGTATATTTATTGCCGAAGCTTTCTAGCGTATTTGGACAGAACGAACGTACATTATTCACGTTTTTAGAAAGTAATGAAACGGGTGGACTGCAAAACCATATTTCTAAAACAGATGCATACTATTCACCCTATAAATTATTCGATTACTTCTTCACGAGTGTAGAAGATACTGAAATGAACGGTGCAGTAGCAGAGCAATTTGTGCTTTACCGAAAAGCACTATCTCGTATAAATTCGGAGGAAGTAGATTTAGAAGTAGCGGAAGCTATTTTGAAATTCATTTCTTTATGGCAAATTTGTAACTTATCGATTCATCAAAAGTTAACTAATGAATTTTTACAATTTGCACTGCTATTAGATGAGGATGCACTTGAATATGTGTTGAAGAAGTTATCAGATGTTAAAGCAATTCGTTTTAATCCACTAACATACGTTTGGGAAATTCACGCAGGTAGTATTGTAGATTTACAACAAAAAATCGAAAATCAGAAAAAGTCATTCGTACTAAACCCTGAAGTAGTACGCAGAATATTATTATCAAATTTTAAAGCGAAATATTTCTTCCCGAACCATTTTAACGATGTGAACGAAATGACTCGTTTTGCAAAAGTAACACTTGTTTTAGAGTCGGAATTAAATAAATTAAATCAATATCGACTGAAAAATGGTTGTTATGATGTGAACATTTATTATATTATTGCAGACAGTTCTAATCCGAAAAAAGTATTAGAGTATATCTCAAATAAACAAAGTTTTAGTAAAGAAATTTATGTTGTACATCCTGAACCACTGAAGAAAATTAAATTGCACTTATTAAATGCTGCCATTCTAAAGGAGTTTACAATAGATAAAAACTTACTAGCAGAAGATAAAGGAATCTTAGAAGAAATTAAGATCTTACAAAATGAAGCTGCTTTTATAGTTGCAAAGTATATTAATAAGTTGCAGCATTTAGATAGAGAGTTATTATGGTATCACGTGGATGGCTCACAAAAGCCACAATCTGAAAAAGAAATGTCAACATGGCTTTCGATGATTTGCACAAAACTATACCCAGAAACACCGAAGATTGTAAATGACTCATTTAACCGTATGAACTTATCATCTCAACAAAAAGCTGGTTCTAAGCAAGTAATTGATGCCATTCTAGAGCATCCAAAAGAAGAGCAATTCGGTATTTCTGGTACTGGTCCAGCATATGCAATTTATGCAGCCATATTTAAAAATAATGAGCATTTTGAACAAAATGTTCATACGATGGATTATGAAAATATCGCATATCAACCTTTTGCGAAGTTACGAAGAGAAATTTTAACACTATTAGAACGTAAACCAAAAGGTAGCTTTGCAGACTTAGTGCGAATCTTTACTTCTACGCCATATGGGATCCGTCGACCGGTTGTGCCTCTATTATTAGTTGCATTGATGAGGGATCGTTGGAGTGAATTTATGCTGTATCGTAATGATATTTTTGTACCAGGACTAAACGGCGAAAAGTTATATGAGATTTTAGAAGAAGAAGGCGCAGAAAACTATCGCTATACTTATGAAAAAATTGCTGACAATAATCTGAAGTTTTATAACAAAATTAATACAGTTTTCGCAGACTTTACGGAAGAACGTTTAGAAGGGCAAAATGTTTCTCGATTGATTCAAACCTGTGGTACTTTAGTAAAATGGTTACGTTCGTTACCACGTTATGTACAAATTACACAGCAAGTATCATCAGAATTTGAAACATTACGCACGCTAATTAAGCAAACAGAAGTAAAACCACAACAAAGCTTAAATGATTTATATGATGCTTTTGGCCATAATATTGAAGCACTTCAAGCGGTGAAAGAATATGCAGAAGCATTAATAGAAATAAAACGACAACAGGCATTTGAAGAATTCAAGAGTATTACATCTTTAACATCAAAAGAACAGCTAATAACATGGCTTAATCAGCATGAATCATTTAAGAAAACAAATGATTTAGTAAAAGCATTAAATTATGTGCAAGATAGTGATACGTGGATTGATGAGTTTTTAGAGTTATATACAGGCGTACGCTTTGAAGATTGGTCTGACAAAACGTTCGAAAAATTTGTTAGTGAGATAGTAGAAAGTGTTCGAGAATTAACGAAGAGTGCGTTAGGTGAAGATATTGCGGATCAAACAAATGTAGTATCTATTACGATTGGGGATCAAACGAAGACAATTGCGAAAACGGAATTCTCGGTTAAATCGAAAACAGTATATTCTAATATCGATCGTATAATAAAAAATGCAGGACGTAATATCCCGAAAAACGAAATCGAATATATGATTTTTCTATTAATGCAAGATTACGTTGAATAATGAGGTGAAAGAAATGGACCAACATATTGTAGCGGGTTTTGGTGGTATATATAGCAGCTATACTGTTCATGAGATAAAGAAAACAGTAGCACCAGAAGCAATTAAACTATTTTTTGTAGATTTATTTAGTGATGTTTCAGATGAGCCACTCTATTTAAATAATGCTCAATTTATGAGTGATGTTGCATCTAAGTTAGAAATAGAATTAGTTAATGTAGATGTATCGAAAAGCTCGGAGAAAAAATTAGATACGATTTTGACCGATAATTTAGCGGCTAAATTATCTAGCTTTGCAGAACAAATTACAGAAATGTATGAAGATCTATCGAAGGTTACTGTGCATTTTCCAGCGACACCTCTATGCTTAAAAGGACAAAATAGAATTTGTGTTGAAAGTGTTGAAAATGAATGGGCAGATACGTATGAAGTTAGAGCTTTGTTTGAAAAACTTCTTCCTCAAGTAAATGTAGTGTTTTCACTGGAAGGTTTAGATGAAAAAGTAAATATCAAAGAGGAAATCCAAGATAAGTGGGAAGTTGAATTGCCACGTTCTGAGCGTAAACGTGTGCATATTGCAATGTTCTCAGGGGGCGCGGGTAGTGCCTATGTAGCATATTATATGGTACAAGCTTATGGCAAAGAAAACTGCAAGTTATTTTTTACTAATACACTTTGGGAAGATGAAGATAATTTACGCTTTATGGATGAGGTTTCAGAATATGTTGGTTTGGAGATTACCGAAATATTAGATGGCCGTACGCCCGAAGAAGTATTCTTTGACATGAGATATTTAGGGAACTCTCGTCTAGCGAAATGTTCGGAAGAACTTAAAGTGAGACAAACATTGGTTTATTTAGAGGAACTTCGCGACAATGAACAGGTAGAACCAATTCTTTACTTTGGAATAGCGCCACATGAAAAACATCGTCGTGATGATAGCCATGTGAAGAGAAAAAACAATATCATTGAAGAGAATAGTGCAGATATGAACATCCGCAAAGCAGCAGGTATTCGATCATTCTATGCTCACTTCCCTCTGGAACCAATTGAAACACGCTTCCCTTTAATTGAGACATTGCGTGAAGACGTGGATGCTAAAGGAATTATACAATTTGAGTGGGGAATTTCATTACCTAGAATGTATACAGCTGCAATTGAAGCAGCAGAAGTGGATGGAAATATATTAGCCCAGAAGTTAGTGGAAAAGGGCATAAATGGTTTTTCTCATGCTAACTGTGGTGGCCGTTGTGTGCGAGGAGGTTTTCAACACTATGCAACACTTTTTGCTATATGGCCAGATCAATATCAAGAACAAGAAGATATGGAAAATCGGTTCCGGGAACATTTTGAAAAGAATGTTTCAATCTTGAAGAAAGATGGAGGACCATATACATTGAAGCAATATCGTGAAGACATGGAAGCGAATGGTGTAGAGAAGTATCTATTCCAGCCAGACGACACAATTCCCTGTGTATGTTCGTTCTCATAAAATCTTTACTTAGAAGTGGAGGAACTATAAAATGTCAGTATGTAATGGATGTCAAAAATCGTTTGAAGAGAGTCTGTTAATTACGACAGATCATTTCCGCGGAGAAGCTTTGGTGCAATATTGTGATGTTTGTTTTTTAGAAGGTGCACGTGATGGCTTTGGTGATAAGTCTTTACAATGTGAATGCGGAGAAAAAATGATTTTAGATCAAGATGATGAAGAAGTATTAAGTTTAGCTAAAGACCAGGAAGTGATATTTTATCGTTGCAAAAAGGTTGTTGAAGCTAGATTAGCTAAAAATTACGACTTAGTGGAGCAAATGGAAGATGAACATGAATGGGTAGGTTTATATGTGATTCAACCAGAAGATGACTATGAATAATTTTAAAATATAATAATNTTCAACTGCATAGAAAACCAATTAAAAACTTCCATTTTATTAGATGTGATAATTTTATATAAAAATAGGCAACTTTCGGTTTGATTTTGAACTGAAAGTTGCCTATTCATTTAGTTATTATTCCTTTCTTTCTTATAAGAGCTTTTTTCATAGTGATGCAGTTACCCAGTAAATACTAGTTGCATCGGCGGAAAGCTTTGTTAAATCCTGAACGAGATTCGATGTAATAAGCCGTAACTTATTCATCCTCAACCTCTATTAAATAAATTCCATCTTCAAATCCACCACGTTTTTCTTTTTTCGCAATGCGGATTTCCTCTAGTTCTTCATATGTTGCTTCATGGATAGGAAGGGCTGCATGGATTAGTTCTAAAATATCAGCAAGTTCCTCTAGAGTGTCTTGGCGATTCATAGTTTCTTGAAATTCTCTTACTTCTTCATATAGTTTTTTCTTTATTTCAGTCAGGTGTTCAGATGGATCTAGTGTCCGTGTGGTGAACTTACTCTCGGATTTTTCAATGACTTGTGGTATTAAGTCTCGGACTAGCTTGTTGTAAACTGGCATTGGTATTCCTCCTAATTGTTTAACTAAATGTAATATCCTTTGCTTCCTTCGTGTCAGCGAACCATCTTAATACATTGTTGTGGTGATTGATAATTTGTTGTGCAGTCAATTCCTCTGAGTCCCATGTGCTGTGTGCATCCGTTATTAGCGTTATATCGTAGCCTAAGCTATAGGCATTTCTGCAAGTTGTGTCTACGCATATTTCCGATTGGATCCCGGCAAGGACTAGGTGCTCAATCTGTTGTTTTTGAAGTTCGTCATGTAAGTCCGTTTTATAAAAGGCATCAGGCGTTGTCTTTTGAATAATGATGTCTGTAGGATTAGGTTTTATTTCAGGGTGTATTTCCCATACTTTAGAACTGTTTTCTAGGTAAGTGTAGTTGTGCTGGATATATAAGACGGGAATATGATGATTGCGTGCATTTTCTAATAGGTGCTTAAGTTTGATAATAAGCTTGGTCGAGTTAAATACAGGACTTTCATCTTGAAACATACCGTTTTGAACATCAATTAATAAAAGGGCAGTTTTTTTCATATCGTTCTCCTCCAGGCATCTATTTTTTATTTAATTATAGATTGGTAGCTTTAGGAATACAAACGAGTGTAATAATAGTAATTATCCTTTCCTATTCTACATAGTATCGATAAAATAATGGATACTATAATTGTAAGCAAAAAGGAGTGATACTTATGGCAATGTGTCCTTTATGTAATTCATTAAAAGAATTAGAAGTTTCTTTGCCCAGAATGTAATACTCGGTTAGATGACTCAGGGAAGGTATCTGATTTTTTAGTTCCATATGGACATTATAACGATGAAGAGACTGTGAAAATGGGTGATGGGTATCCGAATACTGGCCTAGAGCCTCTTAAAAGGCGGTGTAATGGTTTATTTCAGAACGAAATAAAAAACGTTCTTCTAGTAACTAGCGATAAAAAAGAAAATCTAAAGGTTTTTTTATATAAGTGAGGGGATTTATTATTAAGCTCTTTCTAATTTACCATGCTAATATTGTGGTATTAGATGATAAGAAGGATTCGAAGAAAGAGGCTAAAACTATGGACTGTAGAGTGATTGGTATGTGGGGAGGATTCCCTAAAAAAAATGGTCCTTGTTCGGGCTATTTAATTCAGCATGAGGGATTTTCGTTATTAATTGATTGTGGAAGTGGTGTATTAACGGAATTACAAAATTATATTGATTTAAATGATATAAATCATGTCATTCTAAGCCATTACCATTATGATCATTTTAGTGATATAGGAGCGTATTTATTTTCTAGACTAGTGAATACACATTTAGGTAGAGTTGGCGAAGAGTTAATTGTTTATGGACCTGCGGACGAAGATATGAAAAGGCAGGTGGAGGATGTAGCTTATTCTCGATTTACTTCTTTTAGCGAAAAGAGTAAATTAGAAATCGGACCGTTCACATGTACATTTATGAGAAATATCCATCCAGTAGAAACGTATAGTATAAAAATTGAATGTGACAATAAAAGTATTGTATTTACATCTGATACTAGCTTTAAGCATGACTTAATTTCATTTGCAGCTAATAGCGATCTTCTTATTACTGAATGTAGCCTGTACGAAGGAATAGACGGAGTAGGATCGGGACATATGACGTCTGAGCTTGCAGGGATACTAGCATATCAATCAAATGCAAAAAAGGTGTTATTAACACATCTTCCACACTACGGTGATTTAAACGATTTATTAGATAGTGCGAAAAAACAAGGAAATCAAAACATTGAGTTAGCAGAGCCAGGAATGTTAATAGAATTATAAAAGCTGATAGAATGACTGTTCTTTGCACGGACTGCCATTTTTGAGACAGTATGAAAATACATTATTTAGTAGCCAGTTGACGGTATTTTACCGGCGACTGGCTTTTTTTACAATCGGGGCAGACATAGGTGCTTGCGCATTTCTTGTGGTAGATTGTTGGAAGATTGGTTGTTGCCTTTTTGAATTAAAGCATTTTTGTATTATCGGTTTTATCTGTCGTTGGTCTTTCTACTTTAGGTTTAATATGCTGTTTGGCGATATCAGGATTCATTTGTATCGTTGCAGCATCTAAATTATTATTCATTGCACCTTGATCATTGAACTGCTTTTCATTTTTCGGGCTTACATCATGTTTCAAGCTACTTTCCCTCCAATTTGATTCGACCTATGCCTTATTTTGCTCTGTAAAATATATATAATGTATAGTTTAGGTAGAAATATTTTCAACTTGATAATCAAGTGTAAAAAGTGGTAAATTTTACATAATAGAAGGAAAGGGGAGGAATGGCATTAGGACCTTATTAGAATTAGTCCGAATTATTTTCATATTTTTTATCATCGGTGGCATTCTAGGTTATTTACTAGAATTTGTTTATGTTGAACTGGGCATTGATACTGAAAAATATGGTTGGTTGGTCTTTTTTGCTATTTTTCTTCTTATTTTCTTGCTTTATAGAAATAAATTGCAATTTAGCGGATGGTATAAAGGAGCAGGTAGGAGAAAGTTGCCAAAAACAGTGGCTCAAATTCTTTTATTTAGTGCAGTTTTTCTCTTAATATTACCGGCAATTCTAAGTATTTTAGTTAACTAGGTAGTGTGGACTTTATATATAATGAGGGGGGAATCATACATAAAAATAGACTAGATATACGAGTATCCAGACTATAACTACAAACCTCAAAAAAGTGGTAGGTCTTTAAATTAAACCTTCTCTCTCTCTTTATACTCTTTTAATCGTCTAAAGAAAGTTGCTTGAGTTAGAATGTCTTTACCATTCGCATCTTTTCCGTAATCTTCTATAAGTTGAGCAACAGTGATTTTTCCATCAGCCTTTATAAATTCCTTTACGGCTTTTTCATAAATCTTTTTATTAACGCTAGGACGTCCAAATTTTACACCATTTTTCTTAGCCTCTTCTATTGCAGGTTTAGTCCGTTCAATTATAAAAGTTCGTTCCATTTCTGCCATTAAAGAAAGCATAGTCATAAGTGCTTTAGTCATTTGACCAGTTAAACTGTCTTCACTATCGTTTCTAGTATCTATATTTGAATCAAGAACGACTAAATGAATTCCTTTTTCTTTGAAGTATTCAACGATTGACATAACATCAACCATAGAACGACCTAGACGGTCTAATTTATGAACAACTACTAAATCACCAGTTACAAGACGGTCCTTTAGTCTATTCCATTCCGTGCGATTTTTAGCGTCTTTCCCACTCATTTTTTCCGAATAGATATTTTTAGGATCTACACCTGCTTTAGTTAGTGCCTCCACCTGCAATCCTAAATCTTGTTGAACTATGCTTACTCTCGCATATCCATAAGTTGTCCCTGTTGTAATTTCGCTTGTCATGTTTAAAATACCGCCTTTAAAGTTCTTCGTTTATTTAACCAATAAAACATTATATCAAATGTCAAAGAATTTTAAGTGTGTAAAATTTTACATATAAAACTGTGTTCATCATTAAAAAGGTTTTATCAAGATAAAACGTGGGATTTGAAGAGTGGCTGTTAAATCGAGATCAGAAAGTATACTACTATGAATGGTTAGGTTCTCTTCTGATTATAGTAGCTTTTTTTATTATCTTTATAGGTGAGCGATGATAGAAGGTGACCTTCAAAATCGGTTTTCACCGATCTATGGGATCACCTTAGTTTTATTTGCTGACGATAGGATAAGGGGCTACACTCATATTTCAACTTATATACTTTGGAGAAATAATTCGCGTCGTTAAAACCAGTGGTAGATGCGATTTCACTGACGGATAGGTTCGTTTCTAGTAAAAGCTGACTTGCATGGGAAAGCCGTTTTTTATTGACATACTGTTTAAAGGTAATGCCTTTTGTTTTTGAAAAAAGCATACTTAAATAGCTGGCGCTAATGCCTAAGAATTCTGCCATTGTTTCTAGATTTAACTTGTTATCTGTATAGTAAACATCGATATAGTCTAGAGCAGCATTCACGTAGTCAAACTGGCCTTTTTCTTTTTGCAGAACGGCTTGGTTCATCACATCCTGGCAGAAGAGGACGAATTCTTGGATGATTGTGTAGAGTACCGGGTGATTTAAAATAATATCAAATAGACGATTGTATTTTTGCTCCAAATCTATCTTCTTTTCCATCTGGTATTTCAATATGAAGCGCCTCACTTGAGCGAGTATACTTGTTAGATGGATGCGAAGGCTATCTGGCTGATAATACGTATCTATCGAGGAAATGTTATATAAAAATTGTTTAATCATTTGTACATTATTTTGCTCGAGGCTATTGATCCAAAGGCGCTGCTGTTCAATCGTTAAAAAGGGATCAAAATTTGTATAGGTTGGATGTTGACTTACTAAAAAAATCTGAGAGAAACCGTTTTGGAATCGTAAATTTAATGCCTCTCTCAATGCGTTATACATCGTTTTAACGGATTGATTTGGCAAATCATAGATGGCAATATTTAAATTTGCGTTGTACGTATTTGCCCATTCTCGAATGATTGATTTTGCTTTTTTTAATAGCTCCTCCATCGACTCATCATTGGAAAACCCTACTACTCTCTTTGATAAAGCATAGAAGCTAAAGTGCTTTTGTGATTGCAACCAATGAAAAAGTAACTCATTTTGCTCCAAAAACTCTGTTTCAATCATTAGGCAGAAATTAAATTCCTCTAATTGTATAGAGGTTTCCTCTAAGAATAACGCTCGGTACACCGAATTCTGCTCACCAAGTGGAAGCATTTTTCCACTTTCGTTTAAAACCTGCCTCGTAGCATATGTTAGGTATTGCTTTAACAAATCTAAATCAAGTGGTTTAACGAGTAGTGTAAGTGCACGTAAAGAAAGTGCCTCTAGTGCATTTTTAAATAGCGGCTCTGCTGTCATGGTGATGAGATGATGAGAATGAAGTGTTAGAACCTTCTTCAATTCATTTGCCTCATCCTGAGCTAGTAACTCAATCTCCAGTAAAATAATCTCTGGATTCTCTTTTTCTATCCACTTTATAGCCTCAGCAATAGTTCCTGCCTCGAAAACAGATAAAATGTCTAATTGATATCGTTTGATATACCAATGAATTCCAGTTCGTTCGGTTTGATCACGATCAATTATTAATAGCTTCATATTGTTTCGCACCTGTCTTTTATTTCGATTTATTAAAAATGGATAATAAATTTAATATANATTCCATGTAATATAAAGAAATTCCTCTTTTTTATAACTTTAATCCATATACTTATTATTTTTAGAATTTTACAATTATAAAAAGGGAGTGATGGATATGGAAAACGTATTACAGAATATTAAAGCACCAACTGGAAGTCAGTTATCGTGTAAGGGGTGGACACAAGAGGCGGCAATGCGAATGCTTATGAACAACTTGGATCCAGAGGTAGCAGAAAATCCAGATGAGCTTGTTGTATACGGAGGGATTGGGAAGGCAGCTCGTAATTGGGAGAGCTACGCACAAATTATTGAGTCATTGAAAACGTTGGAAAATGATGAAACATTAATAGTGCAATCAGGTAAGCCTGTCGCAGTATTCCGCACGTATGAGCATTCACCAAGGGTATTAATTGCAAACTCTAATTTAGTGCCTGCTTGGGCAAACTGGGAGCATTTTTATGAATTAGAAGATAAGGATTTAATGATGTATGGACAGATGACCGCTGGTAGCTGGATTTACATCGGTGCTCAAGGTATATTGCAAGGTACTTATTTGAGCTTTGTAGAAGCTGGCAAGAAAGTGTTTGGCAACACAGATTTACGTGGGAAGTTGATTTTGACTGGCGGTATGGGAGGCATGAGTGGCGCTCAACCATTAGCAGGAAAAATGGCTGGGGCAGTTATTATAGTAGTAGAAGTAGATAAAAAACGTATTGAACGTAAAATAAAAGAAGGTTATTGTGACTATTTAGTGGAAGATTTAGACGAAGCATTAGAGTTGGCGAAGGCGCTCCAGGATAAAAAAGAACCCGTATCTATCGGACTTGTTGGAAACTGTGCAGATGTGTACCGAGAAATTTATGAACGGGGCATTATACCAGACTTCGTAACGGATCAAACAAGTGCACATGATCCATTAAACGGGTATATACCAAATCATATGTCCCTTGCAGAAGCACTGCAATTACGCAAAGATAATCCGAAATTATATGAGCAAAAGTCTAAACAAGCAATGGCAGACCATGTGCAAGCAATGCTTGATTTCCAAACATCAGGTGCAGAGGTATTTGACTATGGAAACAACATCCGTAAATATGCGCAAGAAATGGGCGTTAAAAATGCTTTTGATTTCCCTGGATTTGTGCCTGCTTATATACGTCCATTATTCTGCGAAGGAAAAGGACCATTCCGTTGGGCTGCACTATCAGGTGATCCAGAGGATATTTATAAAACAGATGCACTGGCAAAAGAAATGTTTGCAGATGATGAAGGGCTAGTGAACTGGATTAATATGGCGCAAAAAATGGTGAAGTGGCAAGGGCTTCCTGCACGAATTTGTTGGCTTGGATATGGTGATCGTCACCGTTTTGCTTTAAAAGTAAATGAAATGGTTGCTTCAGGTGAACTAAAAGCACCAATTGTTTTTGGACGTGATCATTTAGACTCTGGCTCAGTTGCATCTCCTAACCGTGAAACGGAAGGGATGAAGGATGGTTCGGATGCAGTTTCTGATTGGCCAATTTTAAATGCATTAGTGAATACAGCAGGTGGCGCAAGCTGGGTAAGCGTACATCATGGTGGCGGAGTAGGTATGGGGTACTCCCAGCATGCTGGTCAAGTACTCGTCGCTGATGGGACAGAGATGGCTGCGGAAAAAATTAATCGCGTATTAATATCAGATCCTGGTATGGGCATTGTGCGTCATGCAGATGCAGGCTATGATATCGCGATTAAAACGGCACAGGAAAAGAATGTTCAGATGCCAATGTTAAAAACAAAAGGATGATGATACATGACTTTACTTATAACAAATGCAAATCAAGTAATTACATTAAAATCTACTAGTCAAACTGCAAGAACAGGAAAAGAGATGAGCGAGCTCCATATTATCGAAAACGGTTGTGTATTAATAGAAGGGGATCGAATTGTTGCAGTAGGCTCGAAAGAAACTCTTCAAGACCAATATGAAGATTTGATAGCACAAGCAGAAGTTATTGATGCTACCGGAAAAGTGGTTATGCCAGGCTTAGTCGATGCGCACACACATTTAGTGTTTGGTGGTACCCGTGAAAATGAATTCCAAATGCGCTTAAATGGTGCAACCTATATGGAGATTATGAATGCAGGAGGTGGCATTCACGCAACGACGAAAAAAACGCGTGAATCATCATCAGAGCATTTATATGAAAAGACATATGAGCATCTCAACGATTTCCTGAGATACGGTATAACAACAGTAGAAGCGAAAAGTGGCTACGGTTTAGATTGGGAGACCGAAGAAAAACAGCTGCAAGTTGCGAAGAAATTGCAAGAAAATCATGTTATCGATGTGGTCAGCACTTTTATGGGAGCTCATGCCATTCCATCCGAATATAAAGAAAATCCGGATGCATATGTGGATTTAATAATTAATGAAATGATTCCAAAAGTGGTAGAAGGAAAGCTTGCAGAATTCAATGATGTTTTTTGTGAAAAGGGTGTTTTCACTCCAGAACAATCACGCAAAATTTTATTGGCTGGTAAAGAGCATGGCTTAATCCCTAAAATTCATGCAGATGAAATTGAACCGTATGAAGGAGCAGAGTTAGCCGCAGAGGTGGGGGCTATTTCTGCAGAGCATTTGTTAGTCGCATCTGATCTAGGGATACGTGACATGGCGAAGAGTGGAGCGGTTGCGGTTTTATTACCTGGAACAGCATTCTTCTTAAAAGCCGCATCTGCAAGAGGACGTTTGATGGTGGACGAAGGGGTGCCCGTCGCGATTTCTACAGACTTTAATCCAGGTTCATCACCAACGATTTCTTTACCATTCATTATGAATTTGGCTTGTATGAACATGGGGATGACGATGGAGGAAGTGCTGACTGCCACAACGATTAATGCAGCGTACGCGATTAATCGTGGCCAGGAAATTGGTTCACTTGAGGCTGGAAAGAAGGCAGATGTGCTTATTTTGAATGTAGCGAACTATCAGCAACTGCAATATTTCTACGGCATGAACCACACCCAGACAGTTATAAAAAATGGCGAAGTTGTAGTGGATAATGGAGTAATTATAGATCGTAAATAGAAATAGTTCCGGATAGAATGAATTGTGACCGTATAAACTAATTTCTGTCCGTATAAATAGAATTGTGACCGGATAGAAAATTTTCTGACCGGATAAACAAAAATGTGACCGTACGTTTTATAAGAAAGTAAAATGCAGACAAATAGAACACCTGTAAGCGAGAGAAAAACTTTAGTTTACAGGTGTTTTTTTGAATTGCATGGAGTGAATCCGAATAGAAAAATGAAGACAAAATCGAGGATATTTTTACAAATTCAAAGCATAATATCAATCAACATTTCTTTACTCTAAGATAAATTATCAGATAAAATGTTTGCTTTATGTATTTTTGGGGCAATACATATATGGTGATTACTGATAACTTGTCATGGAGGGATTCACTTTGAAAATGAAAGTCATATTATTTACAGTAGTATTTATTTTTTCGTTTATTTCGGTAACGTATGCAGCAGAACCTATGGGTACTTTAACGAATGAGACTAAATCTAGTATAGAACGTTTTGACATAATGAAGGAGCATTTTGAAGATGCTTATGATAGGCAAGGAGCTTCAGAAGAATTACTTGAGCCAAAGGTATACATAGTGGAAGAAGGAGACAGTCTTTACGAGATTGCCATCGAACATAATATTCCGTTAGATTCTCTGAAGGAATGGAATAATCTCACGGATCATACAATTCACCCGAAGGAAGAGCTCATTGTAAGTAATGATCAACTAGCGAATTTTACAGAGCCTGCTTTAGCAGAGGGTGAAATGATTGTCACAGCAACGGCTTATACAGCATACTGTTACGGCTGTTCAGGCACAACCGCTTATGGGATCGATCTACGTGCCAACCCGGAAGAGAAAGTAATTGCGGTAGATCCAAGCATTATTCCACTTGGAACAAAGGTGTGGGTAGAAGGCTACGGTGAGGCGATTGCAGGTGATACAGGTGGGGCAATTAAAGGAAATCGAATTGACGTTTTCATACCATCCTACGACCATGCAATCGAATGGGGAGTAAAAGAGATTAAGCTTAAAATTATTGATTGATAGCGCATAGTTGAATGCGCTAATGATTCTGTATATAATGAGCTTATACACATACAATAAAAAAGACTGGATACGCGAATATCCAGTCCTACAACTGCAAACCGCAGAAAAGAGCGGTTGGTCCGGTTGAACGCTGAAATAATCGTCCGCGCCTTACCAGTGGGGGACGGTTATTTCTTTTTTACAAAGAAAATAATCAGTGACACAACGATTGAAAAAGCTGCTATAAGTACAGCACTAAGCTGTATTAACAAACTGATTGTCTCGTATAACGTCAATGGCATCACCTCCTTCTAAAGGAAGTGACCAACCGCCCACCCTGCTATGCAATTGTTAATGTATTATACCATAATCACAACGATTGTTTAGTGCTACAAACCAGGCCAGAAACCATTATTGGTGTCTAACCTGGTTTTTTGTTACTTAAATTTTTTAAGAAAACTGCTTTAAATCACAGGGTTTGTTTAATTAAATTAAGGGGTTTAATGTTTTTTCTTTAGAAATTATCGAAATTCCTTTAAGTAATTTATTGTTTTTAAGTAAATAGTTATAATTACTTAAAAGGGGCTGAGATGATGGATATAATCGATGGGAAGATATTAGAGGCTTTAAAGCAAAATGGACGATCTACTGCATCTGATATTAGTAAGCAAGTAAATCTTTCTGTACCTGCTGTATCAGAAAGAATTAGAAAGCTGGAAGAGGCAAATATTATTGAGCAATATACGATTAAAATTAATCGTGAGAAGATGGGGTTTAAATTACTCGCAGTTATTTTTGTGAATATTGACCATGCAACTAATATTCAACATTTCAGGGAAGAGATTATTCAATTCCCAGAGGTGATAGAGTGTCACCATATGGCAGGCGAGTACGATTACATGCTAAAGGTTCTGATTGAAGATACTTCTAAATTAGAGTTTTTTCTAAATGAGCAATTAAAAACCATTCTAGGGGTTCAGAAATCCAATACATTAATTGTCTTATCTACTTTGAAAGAAATAATGAATAGGTGAATGGGATGATGATTTGGAAAGGATTTCGCTTTGGACTTTTTTTGCAGATAGCTGTCGGTCCTGTGTGTATTTTTATCTTTCAGACGGCTGCTACTTCGGGTTTTTTTATAGCGGAAATAGGTGTATTAGGTGTAACGATTGTGGATATTTTTTATATACTTGCAGCTATTTTTGGAATTGGAACACTACTTAACAAATATAAAAAGCTAAAGAGTATCATTCATTATTTTGGCGCATCTGTGCTCATTATTTTTGGTATAAGTAATATCATTGGATTTTTTTATAGTTCTCCTATTGTAAGCATGGATCAAAGTGCAGGGAATACTCTTTGGAAAGCACTCCTACTAACGCTTTCAAATCCACTAACTATTTTATTTTGGGCAGGTGTTTTTTCTACGAAAATAGGGGAGGAAAATATAAAGCAAAATGATTTATATTCTTTTGGTTTTGGAGCGGTATTGTCGGCTTTTATATTTTTAACGATTATCTCCATGTTAGGGACTTATTTAACGATACTATTAGAACCGAAAATGATTATGGGTTTAAACTTATTAGTTGGTATTGTGCTTTTGTTATTCGGGGTGAAAAATCTAGTTAAACATCGCAGAAATAACGTAAATCCAGGTCAACAAGTATGACCTGGATTTTTTTGTTTGAAGAATTACGCGTTATTTGTAGTTGCCATTGCTTGGCTTATTTTTTCCGACGTTTCTTGTAGTAGTGGTAAGAATTCATCTCGAAGCACATCTTTGGAGATGCGACCAGCGTGAACGGAGCAGTTGACAGCTGCGATCACTTCACCGTGCAAGTTTCGAATTGGGACTGCAATAGAACGAAGGCCCTCTTCTAATTGTTGATCGACACCTCCCCAATTATTTTTACGAACTTCTCTTAAAACTTCTAGTAATTGTACCTTGTGTTGAATGGTGTTGTCTGTGAATTTAGTAAATTCGTTTGAAGCAAAGTAGTTCTCCAATTTTTCTTCCGGCAGGTAGGCAAGTAAAACATGACCCATTGAAGTTGCGTATGCTGGCAGCCTTGTTCCTACATCAATATTAATAGACATGATTCTTTTTGAAGAAACACGAGCTACATATAAAATATCAGTGCCATCGAGAATTGAAACGGAACAGGATTCTCCTGTTTTATTAACAAAGTCTCTCATGAACGGATGTGCGATACTCCATATGTTATTGGAAGAAAGGTACGCATGACCAAGTGTAAGCGTGCGGGCTGTTAAGGAATAAAAACCATTTGTTGATTCAGCAAAGCCAAGGTGTTCCAGTGTTAGTAGGATTCTCCGGGCAGTAGGTCTACTTAGACCAGTTATTTTGGCCACATTACTAACCGTTAGCGATTGGTTTTTCTGGGAAAATGCTTGTATCACTTGAAGGCCTCGATCTAAAGATTGTATATAGTCTCCAGATTGTTTAAAAACATCTACTTTTTCTATAGGCAAAAATATGACCCCCTGTATGTATTATTGTTGTATGTACGAATAGAATAACATTGTACGTATAACGTGCAATGTTAAAATTAAAAATGCAAGTACTTAATCGTTATGAATGCGGTTACATTTCCCATTTTATCAGAATGTTGAAGGTAATACCGAAGGAAATTAATCTAAATTTAGAACATACATATGAAGTTTGTGAGAAATATAGTTACCGCTGGAGGCCAAAGGATACAAAGGGAGTTACTATCGCAACAATAGTAGAAAATATACAAGATTAATTTGTTTATGGTATTAGAATTCTTCGAAATTAAGTATGATGTAGATTACTAAATGGAAGCCACTTTTCAAAACAGATTTTAGTTGTTTTGAAGGGTGGTTTCTTTGTGTTTTATTAGAATGTATGGTTTTCAGAGATTTTGGGCAATACTGAGTTCAAATTTAAAGTAATTGAAAGATTACTTGTTAGGAGGAACTAGTATTGAAAGTTAGAAGTATATTGTTGGTACTGTTATTCGTATTTACGACGAATTCTGTCACGCATGCATCTGAGCTTTTTGTTGTCGCCACTAATGACGCAAAATTATCGATCTCTCCTGATTTAATAGAAGAGAGATCAATCATAGAAGAGACATTTGACGTACATTTCCAGGATGCATTAAATCTTTGGGCAGAATTAGATGTGGAACCTGAGCCTCAAACGTATACCGTTGTGAAGGGGGATAACTTGTATAGGATTGCTGAAGCGCACGATATTTCCTTGGCAGCTCTTATCAGTTGGAATGGTCTTACGACTGATTTAATTCATCCTGATGATGTACTAATCGTAAGCGGTGATGAGGAGGACGTGGTAGAGCTCGCTCAGTTGGAGCCAGTGAAACGTGTTGCATCATCATCCAATGTGGAAAATTCAACGATTGAGGCCTCTCAACCAGTTGTTTCAGCCCCTCCTGCAGAGGAGGGGACTGAGATGATTGTTACAGCGACAGCCTATACAGCATACTGCGAAGGTTGTTCTGGAACGACCGCTTATGGAATTGACTTACGTGCAAATCCCGATCAAAAGGTAATTGCAGTCGATCCTCGAATCATTCCACTTGGTTCAAAAGTTTGGGTGGAAGGCTACGGAGAAGCAATTGCTGGTGATACTGGTGGTGCTATTAAAGGGAATAAAATCGATGTATTTATTCCAACATATGAGAGTGCTATGCAGTGGGGAGTTAAAAAGGTAAAGATCAAAGTAATCGATTAACAAAGTGCCTGTGGGATAAACGATTGTTTATTTCACAGGCTTTTTTGTATGTAAAATAGGGCTGTCCATATGTTTTACTCGAACTTTTATCAATATAAAGCTTGAGAAGATGTTTATAATGATGCATAATGATAAAATTAATATATTGAATATAGGGGTTGTACACCATGTCCTTGGAAGTAAAAGTTAAAGGGAAAATAAATAAACAACTTGATAACAGAGGTCGCTTGTTAGTGAAATGTCCAGATAAGCCAGGTATTGTATCCGTTCTGTCGACATTTTTGCATAATCATGATTCAAATATTATTGAATCAAGTCAGTACTCCAGTGACCCAGAAAATGGCACATTTTTTATTCGTATCGAGTATCACTGCGATAATTTATCTGAAAAGTGTGCGAATATGGAGGAGAATTTTGAAGAAATAGCCGCTAGCCATTCTATGGATTATGAATTTGCTTATCCAAATGAGCGGAAGCGTTCAGCTATATTTGTTTCAAAAGAGCCCCACTGTTTGATGGAGCTTTTATGGGAATGGCAAAATGGTGATTTAGATACGGACATAGTGGTTGTTATTAGTAATCACGAGGATGCTCGTCCTTTTGTGGAAGCATTAGGAATTCCATATCATTACATTCCTGCGAACAAAGATATTCGAAAACAAGTAGAAGAAGAGCAAATCCGTCTTATTGAAGAATACAATGTGGATTTATTAATCCTTGCGCGCTATATGCAAATATTGACGCCTGATTTTGTGCGCCACTTTGAAAATAGAATTATCAATATTCACCATTCCTTCTTACCAGCATTTATCGGAGCTGGTCCATATGAACGTGCCTTTGAGCGTGGTGTGAAGCTAATTGGTGCTACTTCTCATTATGTAACGAATAATCTGGATGAAGGTCCAATTATTGAACAGGATGTAGAACGAGTAGACCACCGAGACGATGTGACGGATTTAAAGAAAATTGGTCGCAAAATCGAACGTCGTGTTCTCGCAAAAGCAGTAAAATGGCATTTAGAGAATAGAATCATCGTACAAGATAATAAAACCATTGTGTTTCATTAAGTAAACTGTTTTGACACAAATATGTGAGATTTGTAATAGATGGAAATGCTCATATAGGTTGAATGGGTTTGAGATTCTGTATATAATAAAAGTAGAAACATATAATATAAAGACTGGATACGCGAATATCCAGCCCTGCAACCGCAAACCGCAGAAAGAGCGGCTGGTCCGAGGTCAGAAATAACCGTCAAACCTTTGCTGAGGGACGGTTATTTCTTTTTTACAAAGAAAATAATCAATGTCACAACGATGGAGAAGGCTGCTAACATTACAGCGCTTAACTGTATTAACAAGCTTGTCATCTGATATGTTGTCATTGGTATCACCTCCCTAGAAGGAAGTGACCTACCGCCCACTCTGCCTATGCAATTGCATTTTTATTATAACATAAATACGAATAAGTGTTCTATTTTTTAGTAGAATTTCGATTTTTATTGTATAAATAGCTTGTTTATTAAATGGCTCTTTGCGAAAATGCAAAGAGTCATTTTTATTTTGAGCGAATCTCATAGAAGTAATCTTCATAACGTGAGAAATGGTTGCTGTTGAGTTAAAATTGGTTGCTCTAAGAAGAGAGTTGGTCGCGGTTCGGATACAATTAGTTGCTTATGCATGCGATTTGGTCTCTCTTAGACATTTTTTGTCTTTTATTAGATAAGAAATACATAGTTCTTATTGAAAGTTACTTAATGATGTGAAAGAAATATATTCCAATTAATGAATCTTATGTGTCATTAAACTCGTATAAACTGATACAGATTCTTGTTCTATTAGAGTGATGTCTTACTAATTAATTTATATGTAGGAGTGATTATATGATATGGATAAGCTTCATATTTATTTTATTGATAGTTTTTGCTTTAATATCAGTAGTTAAGACAATTTTGAGAAAAGTATTCAATATAGAAAAAGAGAAGAAAGAATTCTTTTTTTACAACCATATAAATGAATTGCATAGAAAAATTGATTGGGTTATAAGAATAGCTGTATTTATTACAACGATCTCGGCTACTTTCTATATGTTAAATGAGGATTTTTCAATAAACCTTTTACTATTCATATACTTTTTCAACGTAGTGATTGAATATGGGGTAAGAGCTTTTTTTGAATGGAAGTATTTGGGTGGGTCTAAACGATATATTCTTACTATTAGCGAAGGGGTTATCTTAGCGCTGGTGATAGCTATAGTAATCGATTTTGATTTACTTAGTTATGTATAACTTCTTAATTTGAGAAATGGTCGCTGTTATGCGGGAAATGGTCTCGGTTCTAAGCTGGTTAGTCTCGACTTCGGGAAGGTTAGTCTCGGATTAGCTTAATTAGTCTCGGTTAACAATTAATTGGTCTCGCTTAGTAACTGATTGGTCTCGAAGTGCCACAAATTGTCAATAAAAACACGCCACTTCTCAAAAAGAAGGGGCGTGTTTTTTTAAATTTCGATTGGTTTCTTCGCTCGGATATCGCCGAGGAAAAACTTGCCGTAGGGAATCATTTTTTGAATGGCGATGGAAACTAAAATTGGTATGACTAGTCCCAGTGTAGTGAATCCGATTATTCCATATTGGAAATAGTCATTCAAAATAATATCCGTTAATATATGCAAATACATAATTGAAATAGAGTGTTTTTCAATATTGGCTAGCCAATTTAAAGGTACTATTTTTGTGAGTCTTTGGAAAAGACCAAGAATCACAATAATAAAAGCTATGGGAATCACTAAGTCTAATACTAGGTGATCATATCTTAAAAACTTCATACTTAAATGGTAGTCAATAAAACCAACTCTGTCCGCAAAGACTGCACCAATTGCCACAACGCCTGCCCCAATGAGCCAAGGGAGTGTGATGTTCATCCAGACAGATTTTGCATAATAGCCAAGGGCGAAGTAAACAATAGCCATTAACACAACATCCAAATTCCAAAGCATTGGAATCGTTTGAGAAGCTTCGTCAGGTGCTCCGCTAATAACACGCATTGCGAAGATACTTTCAAAATGTGCTACAAGGTAACATGTTGCTAGCAAAATTATTTGTTTTACACGGCTTAAATGTTTTGTCATCCAAATGAATAGCAAATAAGTGAAAAATAAAGTAGTTACAAACCAGAATACGCCATAAGCTCCACGGGCGAATCGCCCTCCTATAACTAATGTCGATAAATCTTGCAAATACCAAGACAAATCGAAGTTTCCTAACGATAGCTCCATTCCATATCGAATTCCAGTAATAATCATTAGGAAGAATAAATAAGGGACCATCAATTGTAAAAATCTCTTTTTAACCGTTTTATGGGAGCTTTCATCTTCTGAGATTTCTTTAAAAAACAGTCCGCTTAATAAGAAAAATGCTGGCATGTGGAACCAGTATATATATTTTGCAAGTGGGAAATCTAATTCTCCAGGATAATGACCGATCACAACTAAAATCATTAAAAACCCTTTTGTCACATCTACCCATGTTAATCTCTTTTTAGACATATTACATCCTCCAAGCTTTGATCTCCATGTTTATTTATCCATTATAAGGTGAATATAAACGTATATTGTGTTTCAATTATATTACAATAACGTAGAAAGGAGACTGTAAAATGTTGGATGTTGTATGTTTTGGGGATAGTATCACCGCTAGAAAAGAAGGATATCCTTCCCCTATATTGACTCACAAACTAACTTCTAAGCTCAAAAACTATCGATTCATCAACGCTGGTATTTCCGGAAATACGACTGCTCAAGCAATGGAACGATTTGAAAAAGATGTACTTGCTAAAAAGCCTGACATAGTGACCATATTGTTTGGTGCCAATGATTCTTCCTTACATAAGTTTGTGGAGCTTGATACATTTAAGCAAAATATAAAAGAATTCACAAAGAGAATTGGACCAGAAAAAACGATTTTAATTACCCCTGCACCAGTAGATGAAGCTCTTCAACCAAATCGATCCAATGAACGATTAAAGCAATATGCTCAAGCCGTAAAGGAAGTAGCAGCAGAAACAGGGAGTCATACGATAGATTTTTTTTCTGTACTTTATTCAAAACCGAACTACAAAGAGCTATTAATAGGGGAAAAGAATGACGGTCTTCATTTTGGTGAAGCAGGATATGAGATCTTATCAGATTTGATTGTTCAGAAGCTAGAGGAGATGAATGAAAGTAATCAATCGCCTGGATTTTTGCGGAGACTATTTCGAAAATTGTTCAATTAAATAAGATGCTTCCCCTTTTTCAGTTTGTATTTTTTCAATAGGTATTGGAAAAGATAGGACTGAGTATTTGAAAAAGGAGTGGAAGGCATGTTACAGTTACAGACGGATTTAGAAGGTAAGAAAGCGTATTTTGGTGATTTGAAGAGTCGCATTCAAAGTCTCGGTTATTCAATCGGTGGAAATTGGGACTACCATAAAGGAAGCTTCGACAATGTTTTACATCGAGATGGTGGAGAGACGATTTATTTGCGACTACCTTTTGAGGTACTTGAGGGTGATCTTGATCACCATGAAGCGTATATTCGTTTTCAAACGCCATATGTTATTAAACATGTGGTGAATATGGGATTGGATACAGACCAGAATTCCTTACTGACCTCCACGGGTTTTGATCAATTTCAAGATCCGGTAGACAAAGATGGTCACATTGAGAATAAAAACAGGTGGGCACACGCTGGTGAGCAGGCTGTACAACAAGTAGTTCAATATTTAAATTAAATAATATAGACCATTTCGCTATTTAGTGAAATGGTCTTTTTAATTCCAACAATTCACCTAAAGGAGTGCATACTTACATTCCGGCGCATATTTCTTTATAATAGAAGTCAAATAGTTATGTACTGGAAAGGATAGCGGCCGAAATGATGTTTGAACGGATAATTAATTCGGAGCAAGAAACAGAGGAACTTGCAAAGCAGCTTGCTGCTCTCTTAAAACCGGCAGATGTGCTTACGTTAGAGGGAGATTTAGGAGCAGGCAAAACGACCTTTACAAAAAGTGTTGCCAAAGGACTTGGCATTACACGGAATGTGAATAGTCCAACGTTTACAATTTTGAAGCAATACGAGGGTCGACTACCTTTGAATCATTTGGATGTTTATCGATTGGCAGATAGTGATGAGGACTTAGGTTGGGACGAGTTGTTTTACGGAGATGCGGTAAGTATTATCGAGTGGGCCCATTTAATAGAAGCTGATTTGCCGCCAGAGCGTTTGGCTATTGAGATACTACGCCTGGAAGATGAACAGCGAAAGTTTGCGTTTACTCCGTTTGGAAAACGTTATGAACAATTATGCGAGGAGCTTTTTGAATGATTTGGTTAGGAATAGATACATCACATACCCCGCTTGCGGTTGCTGTAGTGAAGGACGATCAAGTGCTTGCCGAGTATAAGTCGTCCCTTAAAATTACGCACTCAATCGGAACGATGCCAGCAATAGAAGAGTTATTGAAAAAGGCAGATATTAAGCCGAATGAAATTGATGCAATTGCTATTGCGAATGGTCCAGGTTCTTATACAGGCGTGCGTATCGGAGTAACGATTGGAAAGACGCTTGCGTGGACGCTGAAAATCCCGATTGTTTCGGTATCGAGTTTACAAGTGTTAGCGGGCAATGTTCCGTTCTTTTCAGGAGTCGTTTGTTCCATTATGGATGCAAGACGCGGTAATGTGTTTGCAGGAATTTATACGAATGAAGAAGTGGTGAAGGAAGCGCATATGTCGCTAACAGAGCTACTTCAAACATTGGATGAAATGGGGCAACCGGTTTTATTTGTCGGAATGGATGTTTCGATTCATTGGGAGCAAATTAAAGAAGTACTTGGGGACAAAGTGCAACGGGTGAATGCAGCGTTTAATCTGCCGAGTGCAGCTGTATTAATTGAACTTGCTAAAAAGCAAGAAGCATCTGATGTGCATGCGACTGTACCAGAGTATTTACGTGTAACAGAAGCTGAAGCTAATTGGATGAAAGAGCAGAAGAAAAATGGAAATTAATTATCGAAGAATGACTATAGAGGATATCGATCAAGTCTTACGTATAGAGCAAGAAGCCTTCACACTTCCTTGGACAAGAGAAGCGTTTGAACATGAAATGACGACAAATTTGTACTCCTATTATATTTTGGCAGAGACAGAAGAAAAAGAAATCGTTGGCTATTGCGGAATGTGGATTGTAATGGATGAAAGTCATATTACAAATGTAGCGGTAACTGAAAAGATGAGAGGTCTGAAAATTGGAGAGGGCCTCATGCGCGAAGCCATTCGAGTAGTGCTCGAGCAGGAAGTTGTTCTTATGACATTGGAAGTACGTGTATCAAATGATGTTGCCAAAAAATTATATTACAAATTAGGTTTCCAAGACGGCGGAATACGAAAAAATTATTATACAGATACGCAAGAGGATGCTCTTGTGATGTGGGTGGAATTTAAATGACAAAAGACCAATTTATATTAGGAATTGAAACGAGCTGTGATGAAACAGCTGCGTCTATAGTGAAGAATGGTAAGGAAATTATTTCGAATGTGGTCGCTTCTCAAATAGAGAGCCATAAACGTTTTGGTGGGGTAGTTCCAGAAATTGCTTCCAGACATCATGTGGAACAAATCACGATAGTCGTGGAAGAAGCGTTAAAGCAGGCGAACATGACACCGAAGGAATTGGATGCAGTAGCAGTAACGGAAGGTCCAGGATTAGTAGGTGCACTTTTAATCGGAATAAATGCAGCAAAAGCTTTTGCCTTTGCAAATGGACTTCCACTTGTGGGCGTTCATCATATCGCTGGCCATATTTATGCCAACGCACTCGTTCAGCCGATGGAATTTCCGCTTCTCGCATTAGTTGTATCAGGTGGACATACCGAGCTAGTATTGATGAAGGAAGACGGTCAGTTCGAGTTAATTGGTGAAACACGAGACGATGCAGCAGGAGAAGCTTACGATAAGGTTGCTCGTGTTTTGAATCTTCCTTATCCAGGAGGGCCACATATCGATCGACTGGCGACCGAAAGTGACGGGGCAGTGCCGTTTCCAAGAGCTTGGCTAGAAGAAGGATCTTATGATTTCAGCTTTAGTGGATTGAAATCTGCCGTTATCAATTATCAACATAATGCGGAGCAGCGTGGAGAGGAAATCAACCCAAACCATTTAGCAGCAGGATTCCAAGAGAGTGTAATTGAAGTGTTGACTGCAAAAACACTAAGAGCAGCACGTGAGTTTAACGTGAAACAAGTCATTGCAGCGGGTGGAGTAGCAGCGAACAAAGGTCTTCGAAAATCATTGGAAGAAACATTCACTAAAGAAAACATCTCTTTTTATGTCCCACCAATTTCATTGTGCACCGATAATGCAGCAATGATAGCTGCAGCTGGAAACTCTAAGTTTTCGGCAGGTCAACTTGGGGATATGTCAATGAATGGTCGACCAGGGATGGAATTAAATAGTTGGAACTAATTTTCATTTAAGCACATCAGCTAAAGTTCTACTAGCTTTCACCTCGTGTTACGTGCTTTGAAAGCTAGTCTGGAAATACGAAATCCTCTTTTCTTCGACAAGAAAAGAGGGTTTTTTTAACAGGTTTATTTCCGGTTGTCAATAGAGAACATTCGTACTTATGCACAATTTGTGGATAAGATGTGTATAAGGTGGTGAATTTCAATATATAGTGTCACATTTATACACTTTCATGTGGAAAACTATCTTTCGAATCTGTGGACAATGTGTATAAGTCTGTTGATATGTTGGTATTGCTTAGTTTTTTATGTGAATAAATTTGTGGAAAAAAATTATTATAATTTTGTACTTGACCAACATATATGGGCATGAATCGACAAATTGTTATGGATGCTTAATGGAGGGAGGTATGCTGATTACTTTTTCCTTATGATATACTGCCAGTGTGGTGGAAGGTCGTAAGTCTCTATATGACTAAAATCAGTAAGACTAATCCTACTCGGAGTTATAGTAAAAGTTAACTGGTCTTTTCCGACAGGAATGTGTGGACCGACTACCGGAGTAACTTCAATCGTCACTGAAAATATATACCCACGATAACCATTAGTTCTTTCCATGTTTAAAATTTTTATTTGATACGGATAAACCATCGGGGAAATCAGAAGGGAATCTGAATAATAACTTGTGATCGCCTTATCGATATTTGGAGAGAGTAAGGATAAAAATAAATCCATCATTAGTTCTTCTTTTGACTTTTCTTCTGGTTGATAGTAATTTGGCTCAGGCTCATCAATAGCTCGATTTGAATGAACTAATATGGACGGCGGTAAAAGAAACAGAACAAAAGAAAAGACAAGTAATATTTTTTTCATCTTAACGCCACCTTCATCATTATTTTGTTCAGAAAAAGTTAACTTATTTTGCCCAAATATTAGTGAATGGATAAAAAGTTTAAACGCTCGACATGAGCTATACATAAATCAAAGTTTTTACGTGAAAAATAATTTGAAATAAGGACGTGATTTGAATTATTGCAATAGCCCTTTTTATCTCATATGGCTTTGGTTAAGAGAAGGTAAGCCATATATTGGGGTGTCTTAGGAGGTGTGGCATTAGCTTTATATGGCGTAATTGCTACATTTCAAACTTTTCCATCGTTTGGCAGAGTGTATGCTGCTTATGGTGGTGTGTTTATAGTTCTTTCTGTATTATGGGGCTGGGGAATTGATAAGAAAACACCAGATTTTTATGATTGGATAGGTGCAGGCATATGCATAGTTGGTGTGTTAGTCATGCTATTTGCTCCGCGCCATTAAAAAAGGAGTTAAATAACAAGCAATCGGATGGTTATCAACTATAATCGGATGGTTTACCGGGATAATCGGATGATTAACCAAAATAATCGGGTGGTTCCTCAATTCAATCAAAAAAGTAGTGTAAACCATTTCCCGGTTTACACTACTTATTTCATGAAACGATTTCTTCTAGTTGCTCTTGCAACTCTAACCATTCATTGGACAAATTATCTTGTTTTTCTTTCAATTGATCCAACTCTTTTTGCAATTGCTGTACAGCTTCGTGGTCTTGGAAAATTACAGGGTCACAAAGCTTTTCTTCTATAGAAGCAATCTCTGTATCCACTAATGGAATTTGAGATTCTAGTTCTTCCAGTTGTCTACGGAGTTGGCGTTCTTTTTTCTTCGCTTCTTTATCAATCGTAGAAGTGCTTGCCTTTACGACAACGGCTTTTTCTATTGCTCCTGCGCTCTCAAGAGCCAGCTCTTCTAGTTCGAGTTTCTTTTCTAAATAGTAATCGTAATCTCCCAAAAATAGTGCTGCGTGATCATTCGATAATTCAACCACTTTCGTAGCAATTCTATTAATGAAGTAACGGTCATGCGAGACGAAAAGAATCGTTCCTGGAAAATCGAGCAATGCATTTTCAAGCACTTCTTTACTATCTAAATCTAAATGGTTGGTTGGCTCATCTAGCACTAACGTATTTGCTTTTAACAACATTAGCTTTGCTAGAGCAAGTCTAGCTTTCTCTCCACCAGATAAGGTAGAAACGGTTTTTTGAACATCGTCTCCACTAAATAGAAAACGACCTAACACGGTACGGACATCTTTTTCATTCATAAGTGGCCATTCGTCCCATAATTCAAGAAGTGCTGTTTTATTGCCAGTAAGAGCAGCTTGTTCTTGGTCGTAGTATCCAAATTGGACGTTTGTGCCGTATTGAATTTTACCGCCTGCACTTTCTAGTTGTTTCATAATGGTCTTCAGTAAGGTAGATTTACCGACACCATTTG
Organism: Psychrobacillus sp. FJAT-21963; assembly: GCF_001420585.1. Classification (NCBI taxonomy): domain Bacteria; kingdom Bacillati; phylum Bacillota; class Bacilli; order Caryophanales; family Bacillaceae; genus Psychrobacillus; species Psychrobacillus sp. FJAT-21963. The sequence continues at coordinate 107,098 of NZ_LJIY01000003.1, forward strand.
GTCCGACTAGCGCTATTCTGTCCTGCTTATATACGGAAAAAGAAATATTTTTAGAAACTGATTTGCCAGGATAGCCAACGGAAACTTCTTCGAGCCGAAGTACATCATTTCCACTTGGCCGATCAATCGAAAAGCCGAAAGAAGCTGATTTTTCATCTCCATCTGGAGAATCCATCCAGTCTGTCTTTTCAATTACTTTGCGTCTCGACTGAGCCATTTTGGTAGTGGAGGCACGAGCTAAATTTCGATTGACAAAGTCTTCGAGTTTAGCTTTTTCCTCCTGCTGTTTTTCGTACATTTTTTTATCACGTTCGTAATTTTTTGCTTTTTGATCAAGGTAACTACTATAGTTGCCAACATATCTAGTGACATTATGGCGAGATACTTCATAAACAAAGTTTACGACTTGATCTAAGAAATAGCGGTCATGGGACACGATAAGAATTGCACCACTATAGTTTTTTAAATAGTTTTCCAAAAAGTTCAGTGTTTCAATGTCCAAGTGGTTGGTAGGCTCATCCAATATGAGTAAATCGGGTTTGCTAAGTAGCATTTTAGCCAGTGCCAACCTAGTCTTTTGTCCACCAGATAATGCTTGTACAGGCTTATCATAATCCTCAGGGAAAAACTGCATTCCGTGTAAAATAGAACGGATATCTGATTCGTATCGATAACCGCCTGCTTCTTTAAAATTTAGCTGTAGCTCATCATACGCAGCTGTAACTCGTGCATAGGCATCGGAGTCCTCGTATACAGATGGATCTGCCATTTGCGTTTCTAAGGAACGAAGCTCTTTTTCAGATTCGATGAGATGATTAAAGATGGACTTCATTTCTTCCCAAATAGAAAGTTTAGATTCTAATCCGGCATGTTGCTCTAAGTATCCTAATCGAATGTTCTTAGGCATAATGATATCGCCAGAATCATACGACATTTCTCCAGCTATTATTTTAAGTAAAGTAGATTTTCCTGCCCCGTTTCGACCTACAAGGGCTACCCGATCTCGGTCTTGAACCTCTAACTTTACATTAGTTAATATATCTTCTCCGTTAAAGGATTTTGTTACTTGATTGACTTGTAAAACAATCACGATGATTCGCACCTCAATTCTATCTTAAGTGTAATAGATAGGACTTGTCGTTGCAACGCTGTAGCATTATAATGAGGTAATGTTAAGAACGAAATTGGAGGGTTTTTGATGAAACCTGAACTACCGAGAATTCCTCAAGCAACAACGAAGAGGCTTCCATTATATTATAGATTTTTACAAAGTTTTCATAATGCTGGACATAAAAGAGTATCATCACAAGAGTTAAGTGATGCGATGAAAATAGATTCCGCTACTATTCGAAGAGATTTCTCGCACTTTGGAGCACTTGGCAAAAAAGGCTATGGATACGATGTTGCTAACTTACTCCAGTTTTTTAGAAAAACACTCGATCAAGATGAAGCTGCAAATGTGGCACTTATTGGAGTTGGTAGTTTAGGAACTGCTTTTTTAAAATATAACTTTCAAAAAAACCATAATACCAAAATTGTAGTTGCTTTTGATACAAAAGCTCCGATAGAGGGAATGTTTGTAAGTGATATTCCTGTCTTTCATCCGAGTGTCATGGAAGAGAAGCTCGAGGAACATGGTATCGAGTTGGTTATATGTACTGTTCCAAGTCGCACAGCACAAGAAGTAGCTGATCGATTAGCAAAAACGAATATTAAAGGGATTCTTAACTTTACCCCTGTCCGATTGACGGTACCTGATACGATTCGGGTCCATACAATCGATTTATCGGTTGAAGTACAAACCCTAATTTATTTAATAAGAAATGAACATAACGAATAAATTGAAAGCCTTCTACCCAATACTGATGGGTCGAAGGCTTTTCTTTATGTCCAGAGGTCAAATTTTCTTCCCCTAACGAACGACTTCTTTGGGGGGAAGAACATTTACTTGGAGGCCCACACGAAGTGGGTCATACAGTCGTTGCGAAATGTTCTTTTATTTTGCGACGAGCTTTGCGCAGGAGCACCACGATGTCGCGAACTTAGACTGTATTCCTCTTCATAGGCGCTTGCGCATTTCTTTATGTCCAGCTCCAGCGCCTAGCCCCTCGAGGTCAAATAACCTTCCCCCAACGAAGTCAAAAAACGACTTCTTAGTGGGAAGAACATTTGCTTGTCGGAGGCCCACACGAAGTGGGTCATACAGTCGTTGTGACACGAAGTCGCGAACTTAGACTGTATTCCTCTACATAGGCGCTTGCGCATTTCTTTAAGGCATTTGAGAGTAAGTTTCTAAGAACTTTTGTATAGTTTCTCCGTAAAACTGAAAGAGAACGACAAATCCATTTAATAGCATATGGGAGATGATAGATGCCACTATCCGCTTTGTCTTATGGTAAATAAAAGCGAATATAAACCCAGAAACAGCATATAGTAGTATGTGCGTAAAGTCGAAGTGAATGATTGCAAAGACAATAGCACTGACAGATGCGGCTACGAAGAAATTTGTTTTTGGAAATAAAGAGCCGAAAATTATACGGCGGAAAATTAGTTCCTCTAATATAGGAGCGAAAATAACAATTGAAAAGATTGCCCAAGGAACAGCGTGAGCAATTTCTATAAATTGTGCTGTATTTTCGGATCCCGGTTCAACTCCTAATTTAAGTTCAATAGTAGCTGCAACACCTTGGCCTAGGAATACAAGAAAGAAACCGACGACTCCCCAGCCGATAGTTTGCCCAATAGGTGACTGTTTTCCTTTTAAAGGTCGTAAAAAGTTATTATCTTTTCTAATTAAAAGGAGTGTAACCAGTGTAGCAATCCCCATACTTAGGAACACCCACCATCCAGAAGCAACCAATGGAGGATTTTTTACGTCCATAGACTTAAATAGTATAAGTAGAAGTGGTGCAAAGATTGCTCCAGAAAGCTGCATCACGCAGTAAACAATTAATATATACAAGCCTGTTTTTTGTTGTTTCATACAATTTAGTTCCTTTCTAGATAACAATTCTCTTTTTATTGTAAAGGAAAAAAACAATAAAGGAAAAAGTTAACCTTCTCACTTGCAAAATGTTCTGTGATTAATTATTATTATAAGTGTGTTAGCACTCAAAGAGACAGAGTGCTAATAATATAAAATTCTACTATTTTAGGGAGGTAGTTTCACTTGTTAAGACCATTAGGTGATCGTATCGTAATCGAATTAATCGAAGCTGAAGAAAAAACAGCATCTGGCATCGTACTTCCAGACTCTGCTAAAGAGAAGCCACAAGAAGGAAAAGTTGTTGCTGTAGGTACTGGACGAGTACTTGAAAACGGAACTCGCGTTGAGTTAGACGTGAAAGATGGGGACCGTATCATCTTCTCTAAATATGCAGGAACAGAAGTGAAATATGAAAACAACGAATATTTAATATTACGCGAAAGCGATGTACTAGCTGTAATTGGCTAATAAAAACGAGATTATCATTCAATAATTAGGAGGTTATAAAAACATGGCAAAAGAAATTAAGTTCAGTGAAGACGCTCGTAGTGCAATGCTACGTGGAGTAGATAAACTTGCAGATGCTGTAAAAGTAACACTTGGACCAAAAGGACGTAACGTAGTTCTTGAGAAAAAATTCGGTTCACCACTTATTACAAACGATGGTGTAACAATTGCTAAAGATATCGAACTAGAAGATGCATTTGAAAACATGGGTGCTAAATTAGTTGCTGAAGTTGCATCTAAAACAAATGATATCGCTGGAGATGGTACTACAACTGCTACTGTTTTAGCACAATCTATGATTCGTGAAGGATTGAAAAACGTAACAGCTGGAGCTAATCCTGTAGGTATCCGTAAAGGTATCGACCTTGCAGTTGCAGCAGCAGTTACTGAATTAAAAGCAATCTCAAAAGAAATCGAAGGCAAAGAGTCTATCGCTCAAGTTGCTGCTATTTCTTCTGGTGATAATGAAGTAGGCGAATTAATCGCTGAAGCTATGGAACGCGTTGGTAACGACGGTGTTATTACAATCGAAGAATCTAAAGGATTCACTACTGAGCTTGACGTGGTAGAAGGTATGCAATTCGATCGCGGATACACTTCTGCGTATATGGCAACAAATACAGATAAAATGGAAGCAGTGCTTGATAATCCATATATCTTAATTACAGATAAAAAAATCTCTAGCATTCAAGAAATTCTTCCAGTACTTGAGCAAGTAGTACAACAAGGTAAACCTCTATTATTAATCTCTGAAGATATTGAGGGAGAAGCTTTGGCTACTCTAGTTGTTAACAAACTTCGTGGAACATTCAATGCTGTAGCTGTAAAAGCTCCAGGATTTGGTGACCGTCGTAAAGCAATGCTAGAAGATATCGCTATCCTAACTGGCGCTGAAGTTATTACAGAAGACTTAGGATTAGACTTAAAATCTGCTAACATTTCGCAACTTGGACGCGCTTCTAAAGTTGTCGTAACAAAAGACAACACAACGATCGTTGAAGGTAACGGGGAATCAGAGCGCATCGCTAGTCGTGTAGCTCAAATCCGTTCACAATTAGAAGAAACAACCTCTGAGTTTGACAAAGAAAAACTACAAGAACGCCTTGCTAAACTTGCTGGTGGTGTAGCGGTTGTTAAAGTTGGAGCAGCAACAGAAACGGAACTAAAAGAACGCAAACTTCGTATTGAAGATGCTCTAAACGCAACTCGTGCAGCTGTAGAAGAAGGTATCGTATCTGGTGGTGGTACTGCACTAGTGAACGTATACAACAAAGTAGCTGAATTAGCAGAAACAAAAGAAGGCGACGTAGCAACTGGACTAAGAATCGTACTACGTGCATTAGAAGAACCAGTTCGTCAAATCGCTAACAACGCTGGTCTGGAAGGATCAATCGTTGTAGATCGTTTAAAACGCGAAGAAATCGGTACTGGTTTCAACGCAGCAACAGGCGAATGGGTAAACATGATGGATGCTGGTATCGTAGATCCAACAAAAGTAACTCGTTCAGCACTTCAAAACGCTGCATCTGTAGCTTCACTTTTCTTAACTACAGAAGCAGTAGTAGCAGACATCCCTGAACCAGCAGCTGGTGGAATGGGAATGCCTGACATGGGCGGAATGGGCGGCATGATGTAACTTCCACAGGATGTGGTGGCTTAGGCATTGCAACAGGATGTTGCGGTTTTTGCCTAAGTTCCTTAATCCAGGATGTTGTTCACTCGGACGTTGTGACGCGATGTCGCGCTTTTAGTCCGAGCTACTCTTCCCGTCAACCCCTTGATATATAAGGGTTTGTATGTAAGGTGAAAGTGAAATGCTAACATTTTGCTAACATATAGGATTATATTAGAGGCTTCTCATTAGTTGTGCAAACTTTTGGGAAGCTTCTTTTTTCATTTCTTTTATCACGTGGAGATAGACATTCTTTGTGGTAGGGACGATTATTATTGACTGGATATGCTCGATATATTTAAATAATGTTGTTGTCTTAAGCCGAATGACCATATTACTTATAGTTATTGTTTCATCAGTCTGGGAATTTTTCTAGCTCACTATTAAATCGATGTGTTGGTTATTGTATTATAGATATTAGAACGACTGTCTCAATAAATATTTATAAAATAAAAATTAAGGAGAATTACATGGCCTGGAGCAAATTGAAGCAAAATCTAGAGAGCTTTCTCTGTCCTGCATTATATGGAAGAGTTGAATACCTTGCAACCAGCTACCGTTATTTACCTGATAAAGCAGGACTTTGTTATATTGCGGTAGATAAAAAGAATGTACTTAATATGAGTGATAAAACTACCTTAATCAGATGGTATCAGACGGAGCTGGAAATTAAGAATGATTCAGATATCCAAATTCCTATCAACAATGAAGAAATTGAAGCGGTAAGAAAAGAAACCAAGGGGATAGTTCCGGAGGATCGTCTACAAGTAATTGCAAGGAGTAGAAAATTATCAGAATATGCAAAGGCGCTTTTGTCAGCGCAGTCATCATTAAGTAAATCAAATTTTATCGTTGTAGCTAATAAGTTTTTATCCACTTCTATAGAGGAAAGCATAGAGAGCGATGATATCCTATTGAATATTCTAGCTTTGGTGGACAGACGGGTTGGGAAAAAACGAATTTTAAACATGAGTGAGAAGATGAAGTTAAAGCATCCAATTGTGCAGTATTTTTATGAAATACGGCTAAGTACGTTATGATAAATAAAAGTACTAGATGCCAACCGGTTATGGTGTGTATGATTGTACATATATATATGAATTAACACGAATGTTTGTAAACCAGGTAACCTGCAAGGATTTACATAGAAAATAATAGGATGGTGCTTCTATGATTGGTATGGGCTATCGGACGATAAAGACTGCTGTAGGAGCAGGGCTGGCAATTTGGATTGCGAGTTTATTGGATTTGGAATTTGCAACATTTGCAGCAATTATTGTTATTATGTGTATCGAGAAAACGAAGAAAAAGACATTAATTACAATTAAGGATAAATTCTTTGCCTCTCTTTTATCTTTGATTCTTGGTGGTTTGTTCTTTGAAGTATTAGGTTATTATCCCATTGTGTTTTCCTTATTTATTTTATTATTTGTTCCAATCCTCGTAAGAGCTCACATCCAGGGTGGTTTTGTCACAAGTATGGTTGTCGTATTACATGTTTATACGGTAAAGGATGCTAACTGGGCTATGTTTCTGAACGAGCTCTATATTATTTTAATCGGTATGGGAATTGCTCTTCTCGTCAATAGTTTCATGCCAAGTTTCAAGCGGGACATTGAAATCTTTAAGAAGGAGATTGAACAAAAGTTTGAAATTCTTCTCTTTGAACTCTCTGCCCATTTAAGGGATAATATGCGAAGCTGGGATGGGAAAGAAATACTTGAGGTAGAAGATTTGATTAATCAATCCAAAAGCATTGCCATTCAAGATGTAGAAAATCATCTGTTGCGAAAACAAAATATAGATTATTATTATCTGGAAATGCGAGAGGATCAACTGGAACTCCTAAAACATATGATGAAAATCGTTGCTATTTTCTCTTCATCCAGCCTAGACGTCAAACAGAAAGAAATGTTTGCGGAGTTCTTGGAGAATTTAAGTCGGAATGTTCATTCGGGAGATACAACGGACATTTCATTAAATGAGTTAGAGGAATTAAATACCTTGATCAGCAAGATGGAGTTGCCAAAGACAAGAGAAGAATTTGAAATACGAGCGAATCTATTTTATTTGATTTTTGAAATGAAAAACTACTTAAACATAAAGAAAAAACTTTTTGCCAAAAGAAGTCGATAAGTCGATAGTGGAAGGAGCTTGTGAGAGAGGATATTCAGATGATTCATCACGATTTCATAAAATAACCAGCGGATATCGATTATATAACGCTCTTTCGATTTCCTCTGGATTTTTAATACATTTTCTGGTTTTGGGGTGCGTGAGGAGCAATGGGTTTGAGAAATTCCTTTGAACGACATTATTTTTATTTTAGGAGGATAAAAACTTCCATTTTACATTAATCTAAAGTTGAATCGTGAAATTGATTTTCAGCTAGGTGTTTTGGGCGGGGCAGATTTGCAATCAGTTATCAGAGTATACGGCGAGTTTGCTCCTTATACGAAAGTTAACAGCGTTCAAGAGCTTTTAGAATCAATGGCTTCATCATAATGTTGTGAAAGTGTAACTGGCTGTTTCTGAATAAGAGACAATCAGTTTTTTTAGGTTCCACAATAAATGTTTGGGTCTTCAAACAATTATGTGCATTAAAAATGTAGATGAATACACGCACGCAATGTTATTTGTCTACCGTACTAAAGGCACGTTATCAGATGTCTGAATATAAACATTTATCAAATAACTATAATATTGTTTTAATAATATTTACTTTCGGGTTTTATTTGTAAAGTAAAATTGGGCATTTTTATTCAAATTATACGGGGTGGGAAAACACAGAAATATCAGAGAGAACTAATATGAAAGCATAATTATTTTTTTAGAATAGAGTTGTTTGGGCTTTATATAAAATTTCATTTATTGCAAAATTCTATAAACACGTAAGGGAACTGTCATTTTTCTTAAACGGAGTAACACAAAATGGTAACAAAGCTTTGTTATATTCTAGACAGGCAGATGATGGTGCTGCCGGAAAATTTGAGTAATAATCTTACTCGTGCTGATAGGAGGTGAAACGATAAATAACGGAATTTATGAAAAATCCATCCTATCAGTAGAAAAAAATACGAATTAGGAGAGATCAAGTAATGAATAAAAAACAAATGGATTCTAAGAAAGCAAATAAAAATTTGTCGAAAAAAGTAGCGCCACTAGTAATGTCAACATCAATGATGGCTGCAGCCTTTTTAGCAGCTGGTGCACCTACTTCTGCAGCAGAGCTTGATACAAAGAGTGTTAATCCTGAAGTTATTGAACAAGTGAAAAATCATGGTCAGGAAGTATCTGCATTAGCTAAAAGTCTACCAGGTTCTCCTGAAAAAGGTAAACTAGTTAGCAAACTAGCTCAAGAAAATTCCGGCAAAACTAATGATGATCCAGATGATAATATAGATGAAACAAATAATGATGGGCAACAAGAAGGCGAAATAAGTGATGATGCATCAGCAACTGAAGAAGAAGGAACAGAAGAAGAAACAGAAGCACCAACAACTGAAGATGGCCAAGTAGAAGATGGTACAGAAGCAGCTGAAGAAGGTACAGCAGAAGAAACAGAAGCACCGACAGCTGAAGATGGCCAAGTAGAAGATGGTGCAGAAGCAGTTGAAGAAGACGAAGCAGCTGAAGAAACAGAAGCACCAACAACTGAAGATGGCCAAGTAGAAGATGGTACAGAAGCAGTTGAAGAAGACGAAGCAGCAGAAGAAACAGAAGCACCAACAGCTGAAGATGGCCAAGTAGAAGATGGTACAGAAGCAGTTGAAGAAGACNCAAAGCAGCTGAAGAAACAGAAGCACCAACAGCTGAAGATGGCCAAGTAGAAGATGGTACAGAAGCAGTTGAAGAAGACGAAGCAGCTGAAGAAACAGAAGCACCGACAGCTGAAGATGGCCAAGTAGAAGATGGTACAGAAGCAGTTGAAGAAGACGAAGCAGCTGAAGAAACAAAAGCACCAACAACTGAAGATGGTCAAGTAGAAGATGGTACAGAAACAGTTGAAGAAGAAGGAAAAGCTGAAGAAACAGAAGCACCAACAGCTGAAGAAGGCCAAGTAGATGGTTCACAAAATCAAGAAGATGACTCTAGTACATGGGTAGATGAAACTTATCAATTTATCGGTGATGGCTATCAAAGTGTTATTGGATACTATCAAACCCTTATTGAACAAAAATTAGCTCAAACAAGTGAAGAATCTGAAAAAGTTGAAGCAATTGATGTAGTATCCGATATATCTGCTGATGCTGGTGAAACTGATACAACAACTTTAGAGGCAGATACATCCCAAGACATCTCTGTTGATAATGCAAATACAGGTCTAACAAATGATACTGACGTTAATCTAGAAAGCCCAGTCGTTGTAGAAAATCAAGATCAACCTTCTGATGTAGAAACACCAGAGCAAGAAACTGTAGAATCAGTGGAAAATACAGTATCAGATCTTGAGGAACCAGTACAGCCAGTAAATGAAGAAGTAAGTTTGGCTACTGAAACAGAACAAATCAGTCAAAATGAGGTAGAAAAGGAATCCGACCAAATCTCTTTAAAGGATAAAATGATTGGATACTATCAAGACCTAGCAGCTTCATTCTCTAACCTTATAAACTTCCTAAAATAAGAGGGACTCTCTAGCATAATCGATCGTAGTATAAGAGTATAATGGCTTTGAACTGAATAAAAAGAGGAAGGGGAATGAAAAAGGAGAATGTTCATTCCCCCCTTTTTCATGTGTGAACAACAAAGTGAAATGGCCAACCAAAAATAAGCTGGTTGACCATTTTCAAAAAGATTAAATTCAATTTGGGAGTTTTTTTATAACAATTCTATACCTCTTTGCTATCTATTGAGATATCTTATCATTGACAGATAAATAGATTCCAATAGAATGTGGAAAATAATAAATTATTTGTTTTTTGGTTTAAACGTTTTACAGCATGTATCTGCAGAATGGATTGCTTCTTCCGTACGGTTGAAAAAGTCGAATTCCTGAGCGAACTCTGAGTCATACTTTGACTGGGAATCAATATCAATTTTGATTTGATCAGCTCCGCAAATATTTCCTTCCGCATGAAATACACAATTTGCTACAGAACAGTTAACTTCTACAATCGGCATCCGTCTACCCCCTAAAGTTGAATTTAAAATTTAGAAGAAATAACCATAAGATTCTCTCTTCAAACTTAGTATGTCCAAATTGGGTAAATAGTATGTATAAAATTATTCGCATTCTAAAAAATCATATGGTTTTCGTAGTTTTGTAAAAAAAATACATTGTTTNTGATTCTAATTAATTAATCTAATAGATAATATTGCCAGTTAGTATTATGTTTTTTTGGGGTAAAATATAAATATGAGAAACAGTTGATAACTGAAGAAGATCTCCCTTCGTTTTTCTCATGAAATTCCATAGCATTGGAATTGGAGGCCTCACTGTTGAAGAAGTGAGGCTCTTTTTATGTCAAAAAATTTATACTCCAAAAACGAAGAGATTATCACTAATTGAAATAGTGATAATCTCTTTTTTCTTTATGAAAAGTAGTATGTAAAGGTTGAATCTGTTTAAATAATTTCTTTTTCCATTACAACATGTGGAATGCCTGCTTCAAAGAAGACGTCCGAAACTGTCTTATACCCTAAATGATTATAAAATTTTTCAGCATGCGTTTGACCATGCAGCATTAATTTATTTATATTTTGTCGTCTAGCGTATTCTTCGATTCCTTGCATTATACATTTACCACTACCGCGTTTTCGCTTTTCAGATAAAACACAAATACGTTCCACCTTACCTATACCGTTTACTATACGGAACCGACCAGTTCCTATCGAGTTTTCAGCATCGTATAGTAGAAAATGAACTGAATCATTTTCGTACTCATCTATTTCTTCTTCAATCGGTACATGTTGTTCATGGACAAAAACTTTTATCCGAATATCAAAAACCGTGTCTAGTTCTTCTTTAGTTTGGACAATCTTCACTTTCAAAATTTTTCAACTCTCTTTCTTAAGCACACTTATACTCATCATATAGGAGATTGTAGCTTATGTGAAAATATTCTAGTAAAAAAAAGTGATTATATTTCTAATGTCTAAATTATTATGATTCATGAAACTAAGTACAGGGTAAAGAATAGGAGAAGATAATAAGGAGGTAGAATAATGGAACATTTAAAAGCACTCGGTATCAAATTTGTTATGATTGCAGCGGTTCTTTTAATTATATTAACCCTGTTATTCGATGTTCCTTTCATGGATACCATATGGACTAGTTTAGTTTTAACCATTTTCGCATATGTATTGGGTGATTTTATTCTCTTTAGATTGGCTCCAAAACGATTGCGTAATATTATGGCTACTATTGCTGATTTAATCATAGGCTTCCTTGTCATTTGGTATATGTTAATTGCTCTAACAGATGCTAATGAGAATCTAGCAGTTGGTGCTATCATATCTGCAATTGTTATAGCATTAGGAGAATGGTTTTTCCATAAATACCTTGATCGCACAGTTTTCGTAGGAAAATATATATCAAAGTTGGATGAGGTTTCTGGAGTTGCTAAAAAGCATTAAAGTGAAGATAAAAGCATCAAAGTTCCTTGTGAAGGCTTTGATGCTTTTTGTTATTAACGAAGGACGATTTCGTGTTCGCCTTCACTATCGATTACAACAAGAACTAGGGAGTTATCTCGCTCGGAAACTGGAAGAGGGACTTGTGAGTATAAGTGGAAATTTTGCTCTTGTAAGGAGTCGATACTTGCACCTTCCAATTTAGATCCGTCTAATGATTCTGTTGTAGCTAGGAAATCAAATTCATGTTTGTTATCGTAAATTGCCTTAAACTTAACGCTTCCTAATTGATGACCATAACTGAATGAATCTAGTGTGTCATTACTGATAGTCCCTGATAAATGAAGGTAAATTTCTTTATCAGAAATGATACTTCGCTTGTCATCTCCTGTAGAGGATGCAAATTCTTTCGTGAACTCGGCATGATTGATGGTCATGACTATATCTCCGTCCTCATATTCAAATACGATATCCTCTTTTAACAGATTTTCTCCTTGAGGGAGAGCTTTTGTACTAGTACCGTCCGCTTTATCCTCTGATTTATTTTCGGTCTTTTCTGTTTCATCTTTTTGATCACTGTCTTCTGCATTTACTGTTTCAGTTGCTGAAACTTCTGTTGAAACATTTGCATCGGAATCTTCTTTATCTTCCGTTGACTCTTTGGTATCACCGCATGCTGCTAAAATCATGGTTATTGATACCCCTAAAAACAAAAACGCCTTCTTCATTTACCTCATCCCCATATCATTAATTATTTTCATATTATAATTATAGTTACCAAATTTTATGGCATGCAAGTGAAAATGGGTATAGTTGGTAAAAATAGTACTTTGGAATCTTATTAGTTTTGAGTCTAAGATACTAATGTATAAGTATTAAAGACTGTTTATATCGAAAAACACTTCTTTATATCGTTCATAAAGAAGTGTTAATAACAATTAAGATGTTTGCATAGAAAATTGAATGGAGTGGTAAATCTGTTGCCTAATGGATTCTATTGGCTTTCAAAGATGTCTTAAAATTAGATTGGGGATTATAATGTGCCCGATTGACTCTCGTTTTAAATGATGCTATATTGAAAATATTCTTATAAAAGGTGTGGTGAAGTATGTCTGAAGTAGGTATGAACTAATACTGATTTAGTTTAATAAGGCTTTTAAGAACTGGTTATATTCCAGTTTGTTTAAGTATGCCTTGTTTCACAGTGTCTATGAGCATTGTGAATACCTACCTTAAAGACTGCTTCCTTTTCCATATATTCGTTTAACATACTAGTATGTTAGATCGAAAAGCATGGCGGGATTTGTCCTGCCATGCTTTTTTATCTTTCATTGCTTGTTAGTTGATGATTAAATGCCTGGTGCAAATCACTAGGCGAATGCCCGCAGGAGCTTTCTATCCATTTTACGAATTAACGTGAACTTGGAATGGTAGGTGAGATTCTTGCGGGCATTTTTTTATTAATGACGAGCAAGTGTTTTACTCAGAAAATTGTTCAGGCGCTGTCGCCCAAGGTCAAATGCCAATTTGCTCCTGCGCAAAGCTTGTCGCAGAGGAGCGTTTCCGCAGGGGCTAGCAACTAAACGGGAGCTTTCTGTTTTTAAATTTAAGGAGGGTTACACATGAATATGATGACATATGAAAAATTACAATATGACGAATTAAAGGAAATGGTGAAATCACACTGTGTCAGTAGTTTAGGCAAGGAATTACTTGATAAGCTTCAACCAAGCACGAATATTAAGGTGGTACAAGACAGGTTAAATGAAACGACAGAGGCAAGAAAGCTATTGGATGCTGAAAGTCATCTTCCCCTAAAAGGTGTTTCCAATATAAACTTGCAAATGGAAAAGCTTGAAAAGGGAATGATTTTAGGTCCTTCTGAGTTAGTTGCTATATCTGACTTCTTGAGAGGATGTAGAACGATAAAGAAGTTTATGTTGGATAAGGAGTTTTTTGCTCCAGTTCTCCATTCTTATTCTCATTCCATGATGGAATTTAGAGATATCGAAGAAAATATTAATTATTCTATAAAAGGGAATAGAGTAGATTCGGAAGCGAGTAAAGAATTGAAACGAATTCGAAATCAAATAGATAAAGTCGAAGATAAAATTGAAGAAAGGTTAAATAAGTTTTTGAAGAGTAGTGCTAATAAAGAGTATATTCAAGAATTTTTTATAAGCAAAAAGGATGATCGTTTTACAATTCCTATAAAAGCTTCCTATAAAAATCAGGTAGCTGGTACAATCGTTGAAATGTCTTCCAAAGGATCTACGGTGTTTATTGAACCTGCTGCAATTTCAAAACTAAATGCAGAATTGGCTGTGCTTAAAGCAGAGGAGTCTATAGAGGAGTACCAAATTTTAGCGACTCTTTCAGGTAGTGTTTTAGAGGAAAATAGACAAATAAACATCAATATTGAACTGATTGGTCAGTATGACATGATTTTTGCGAAGGCGAAGTTTAGTAAAAGAATGGATGGAATCGAGCCGAGGTTAAATAATCATGGATATATTAAACTGACGAATTGTAAGCATCCGCTTTTGTCTGGAAATATTGTGCCGTTAGATTTCGAGATAGGAAAAGGTTATCGTAGCCTAATTATCACAGGACCAAATGCTGGTGGAAAAACTGTCGTTTTGAAAACGATTGGAATATTAACATTAGCTGTCATGTCAGGATTTCATATTTCGGCCGATGAAGGTACAGAAATAGCAGTGTTTGATCATCTTTATGTAGATATTGGTGACAATCAAAGCATTGAAAACTCCCTTAGTACTTTTTCATCTCATATGAAAAATATCTCAGAGATTATGAGTGCGTCCACGAATAACACGCTACTACTTTTTGATGAAATTGGAAGTGGGACCGAACCGAATGAAGGAGCTGCACTAGCCATTGCTATCCTGGAGGAATTTTATCAAATGGGGTGTATTACAGTGGCTACCACTCATTACGGAGAAATAAAACGCTATTCGGAAATTCATAGTGACTTCATAAATGCAGCAATGCAATTTAACAGTGAAGCGTTAGAGCCGATGTATAAGCTTTTAATAGGTAAGTCAGGAGATAGTAACGCGCTTTGGATTTCGAAGAAAATGAATTTACGTGAAAAGGTACTTCAAAAAGCACAGCACTATATTGAAAATAAAAATTATGATTTAGAACGGGTAAGAGACAATAAAGTAAAAAAGCCGGTACAAATCACAACTAGGGAAGAGCACACTTATGAATTTGAAATGGGGGACAGAGTAAAAATAATGGAACAGAACGATTCGGGAATTGTGTATGAGAAAAAGGACAATTTCAATAATGTATTAGTGTTCTATAATAATGAAATTATAAAGGTGAATGCAAAAAGAATAGAGCTTGAAGTAAAAGCTACAGAGCTTTATCCAGAAGGATATGATGTCAGTACTTTATTTATAAGTTACAAAGAACGGAAATTCCAACATGACATGGAAAGAGGATCTAAAAAAGCGTTGAAGAAAGTTTCTAAAGAAATAAAGAAAGGGCAAAGTGAATGCTGATTTGTTAAGTATATATAAGTAAGATTGGGTAAATATAATAACGATTGAATTTTAAAAGGAGGTAGAAGCAATGAATGCACAACGCGCAGAAGAAATTGTTTTTTCGCCTGATATGATTAATGTAACCTATAACGGTGAAAATATTTATATTGAACATGTAGACAAACAAAATGGAAAAGCGACAATCCATTCCCTTGATGAACCAGAAAATAAACAAAGTGTTTCTGTCACAAGCTTAATGGAACAGTAACATAGTTGCACTTACGTATAAAAAAGCACCCTATGAGGGCAACTGAAAAACTCTTCGAGGTATCTCTTAGCGAGTATGTGAACGAAATCGTTCACATACTCGCTTTTTGTCTGGAACCGTTGTAACTCACAAATAATGGGGGTGCTTTTTTCCTAGCCGAAAGTACGCAGGAAAATTAGTTAAAAATAGATAGATATCTATAATCTAGTAATATATAATTATCCTTGATAGGGACTTGCATTATTTAGATGTAGGTACTTATTCCGAAAAAGGCAAATTTGTCGAAAGATGAAGACGCAAAGTTTCAGACCTAACGCCTAACGGCTATGGTGGCTGAACTACCGAAGAATATGGATGAAAACTTGAAATAAAGTTCAATTCACAGTTCTTCCTTGTATTTCTATTTTTAATAGGAGAGAGGAGTTTTTTTATGTCCAATTTTAAAGGGAATTTGCAAAAAACACTGCTTGCATTTATGTTTGTTGCTTTCATTGTGTTTCTTGTAGGTGTTAGTCCTTCATTTGCAGAAACGAATGATTCCACGACAACAGTAGAGGATGACTCAGAAGTGGAATCTGGAGTTACGGATGATACAAATGATACGGAAGAACCTGCATTATTACCCGGTGATTTTTTCTATTTTCTTAAATCATTGCAAGAAAGTGTTCAATTGGCTTTCACATTCGATGACATGAAAGAAGCAGAATTGCTTAGCGCATTAGCGGAAGAGCGAATTCTAGAAGCGACAGCATTATTTGAACAAGGTGATGAAGAGAAAGCAATTGAAACACTACAACTAGCGATTGACCAACAAGACGAAGCTTTAGCTAAGTATAAAGAAAGTGTAGAACAAGACAATCCGGATGAAGATGCTAATGAAGATGATCCTGCTGTTGAAGATGATGCAACGGGAGAAGAATCCGAAGTAGATTCGGCTTATGCTGATTTAGAAGCAAAATTCTCATCAAATCTTCTTGCTTTACAAGCAGCATTAGAAAAAGTAGAAAATACAAAAGCTAAAGAAGCACTTGCTAAAAATGTTGTAAAAGCGGAAGAAAGATTGGCTAAAAAGATAGAGAAAAAACTAGCTAAGCTTGAAAAAGAGAAAGAAGAAACTTCAGAAGAAGAAGCCACTGAATCTGAGGAACCGATAGAAGAAGTAGAATCAGATGATGCTGTTGCGGATGAAAACACAACAGATTCAAAAGAAGAAGTACCTCTAGAAGAGGAAAATGAAGTACAAAAAGAATCTACGCAACAACCAGTAACTGCTTCAGCGGTTATGGTACCTAAAGTTACAGATACTAAGAAACCAGCTGCACCAAAAGTACAAGAAGCATCTTCGAAAGCTGAGGAGAAAAAACAAGAGGCCGCTAAAAAAGTGGAAGAAGCAAAATTAAAAGCCGAAGAAGTAGCTAAAAAAGCTGAAGAAGAGAAAGTAAAAGCAGAAGCTAAGCAAAAAGAAGCAGTAGCGAAAGTAGAAGCTAAACAAAAAGAAGCAGCAGCAAAAGCAGAAGCTAAACAAAAGGAAGCCGCGCTTAAAGCTGAAGAAGCGAAAGCAAAAGCTGAGGCTAAACAAAAAGAAGCAGCAGCGAAAGTTGAAGAAGAGGCTTCAAATGCTGCAGCAAAGAAACAAGAAGCAGAGGCTAAACAACAAGGAAATAACGACAAGGAAAAATCGAATAACGGGAAAAAAGACAAAGAGGAGTAAACCCCCTTTGTCTTTTTCTTTATTAAAAATAATATCTAAATTTTCAGTCATTATAATCTATAGTGTTACACGATGCACCTGTTCTTTTAAAATCTGTATATTTCCAAGTACGTTCTGTGAGATTTCTAATGTAGCTTCAATTGCATTAGCTTTTTCGTTTGATAATTGGTAGATAATGTCATTAAATAGAAGCTCCATCTCATCTAGTATAGCTAAAGCGGAGACATTATATAGTCGTACATTTTCATATTTCCCAGGTTCAAAAATGGCTGTATCGATATATGGTTTAAAATTATTCAGCATTTCGGGAAGATTCGCAATCATTCTACCAAAACCTTTTCGGAGACCTTCCACAGTTACTTCCATCTCCTCAAGAGGTTCTAACGCACTTTGAACAGCTCTTCTAACTCTTTCCTCGTAATTAGTGAACAAACTAATGAGTAAGCTTACAGGGTTTCCATACAAACCGACGTTTAAAGCAGCCTTAACTGCGATAATAATTGCCGACAATGCAGTTTCTATTAAAAATAGCAATGCTTCTAAGCCCAATAGTATTGGAGTTAATATGGATATTCCGATTGCATTCATATGATTATGGGCTAGCTCCACTTGAATCTCTTTTATTTTCATTCCAACTACTACATAGGAAGAAGACTCAATCTTAAAAACTTCTGTATTTTGCACGGAATCTACGCCATCTTCTAAAGTAGAACCTGAATGAATAGAACTTGCCAAATTACGGTCTTTGTTGTGAAAAGAAATTGCTATGTCATGAACCTGAGTCTCGTAAGCATTTAATTGTTTATATACTTTATCCTTATTTTCATTGACGATGTTATAGTGAGCGTTTAGTTCCCCTACAACCGCATCAACAAAGAGGTCTTTCCCTCCTTCAAATAACTTTGGAATATCATGCTGAACAATGTTCTGTGCGTTTGCCACTAAGTTATCAACATCTACTTTTAACTGATGTAAATATGCTTTTGCAGGAGCAAAGAGGCCTTCAACATCTATATCAATCGAAAAGATAAATTCAATTATTTCTGCTGGCTTTGAGTTTAAAATGCTATTCAGAACTCTACACCTAGCCTCTGCTGAATCTAGAAGTAATAAAAGCTCATTTATGCACTCTTTAATAATCATTCCTGTTTTAGCAATACCATTAAATACCGGATCGCCAGCAAGCTCTTCAAACATATATTGAAAAGTTTCCTGCAGCCTCGTAACTCGTTGATGAAATCGAGCACTTTCATCCGAGACTATGCTTACAGAATTTCCGATATAATCTCTGACATTAGTGATACGGCCTTTTACATGATCCCTGATTCCATCGGAAAGCAACAGCATATTTTCCTTGTTTATTAGAATCTTTTCAGTCTGTCCGCTATACAAAGGAGAACCGGTCCATATACTAGTTACAATATGATCATCAGCTCCTACGTAAATAAATCCATGTCCAGGCTCACCTTTTATGCCTATTTCTATTTTAAAATTTCCTTCTGTATCTGCTTCTACGTAGCCAGTATGATTGGACCCTAGCATTGAGAACATTGGTATTCCATTGTTTATTCCGTATTTATTGCCTGGAATTCGATCTCCCATTCCAATAGACTCTTCTGTACCAGTTAGAAAATCATACTTACTATAGTAATTTGTAATGTTGGTATAATCTTTAGTAGGATCGACCATACCAGATGGAAGTATTGCAGGATTTAACGTCACGGCTTTTACTTGAGGATTTTCGATGGCTACAGCGTTCGTTAAAGCACCAGCAAGTGAATTTCCTGAGACAGAAGAAATGTCCCCATATTTATTGTTCATATGCTGAAAATAAGCTTTTGCATCTTGAATTTGAGCGGGAGGAACGTCGCTTAACAGCTTTGTATTAGTCCCAATCCAGTCTTTGTCAAGTTGTTCGCTCCCGACAAATACAACGGATAGCTCTTTCGTTTCAAAATTTTGAATGGTTAATGCATCTAGCCCGGAGGATGTATCGTAAAGAGTATGAATAACATAAAATTCTTTTCCATTAACTTGTAGGATATCATTAACTTCGTATTTTTGGTATGCATGATAGCCTGCTAGCTCCACTAAATCTTTGTCATTCGTATTCGGACGAGTTACGTTATTTATAATAGTCATAGGTTATATTCTCCTATTCCTTCATAATTTCATTAATCGTAGTTTCCTCTATACTGTTATCTTTTGAACCATGTCCGTACTTACTATTAATTAAATTATCGTGTAATAAAAGAGTATAAGCACCCCTTGGCAAACCATCCATACTTTCGATTTCAGATACTATCTGTGAATAGGTAACTTTATCTGGTTCGACATCCTTTTCTTTCATGAATAGATTTATAGTAATTTTTACAGCTTCTGTTTCAAATTTATTTTCATCAAGGAAATTTCTGAGCTCTTCTTTACTTACATTTTGGTTTTCTAAGTACATAGAGTTAAGATGGTCGAAAACGTCAGTAAAAAAACTCATATAGTAATAGGGGGTCGAGTAACCAGAATCCGTTTTTTCTACCGCCTCTTTAGTTTTACCAACAACAGGATATTCTTTCGTTATTTGGTTCATAAAATTATTTAAGTTGGCCATTTCCTCGTCATAAGCCATTGCGAATAATCCGCCTGATAAGGCATTTTCTATTTGGCCTTCCTGTGACCACACGCTGTCTGATTTTACTGTTTTACTTTGTACATCTATCGGAACAATAGCAAATGCTTGAAAATTTGGTTCTCCCACTGATTCTACGAATACTGAAACACCATCAACCGCACCTACTAAGTTATGGACAATTACTTCCGTTTTATATTTTTCACTGAAGAACTTTTTTACTGCTACTTCAATTTCATCACGATTTGCTTCTGCGATTTTATCCGTTTCCTTACCATTCCTCAATGCATATCCTTCACCTGTATACTCCTGAACGCTCACTAGGTTTTCAGTCTTTAAAGCAATTCCGTGACCTCCTGTTGCGGCTACTGGTTCTTTTTCAGAGCTTTTTGTATTCTCAGTATCCATGTTACATCCTCCTATTAATACGGTTATGCCTAGTCCGATTGCTAAGGCTTTTTTGTTACTTCGCATATAATTACCTCCTAACGTGCAAATCTTTCGTTCAAAATATCCTATTTTTACTAATTGTATAAAAAATTTTAGATAACTGAAAACTTAATCCTTGTATTTTATTTGAATTTTGAAAAAACAGGTGAAAGGATATGACTTGTAAATAGCTAGTGAGGACTTTTGTTATATAGGTCAGTGGGATAAATATACTTATACTTTTTTCTTTCAAAGTGATATTTATAAAATATTAGCCTCTGTTGGGTTAATCGATTATTAACAGGGTACAATAATTGATGAGCTTTAACTATTGTAAGGAGGAATTTGAATGGACGATAAAATGGGTGGCATTGAAGTTGGAGAAATTCTTACAGTTCTCGATGAAGAAGATCGTGAACAAGAAATTGAAGTGATTGGTATGTTAACTATTGAAGAAAAGGAATATGCGGCAGTTGCATTTGCGGATGATGCGCAAGAAGAAACAGTCGAAGAAGTGGATGTGTTCTTTTTCCAAATTATTGATGGTGAGGAGCTAGCGGAAATAGAGACGGACGCTGAATTTGAGAAAGTATCCGCGGCATTTTTAGAAGCACAAGAAGAAGCAGAAGACTTTGATGAAGAAGATGAATAAACAGTTGTGAAGAGAGGATATACTCCTCTCTTCAGACTGTTGACAAACTCGAATTTATCTTTATATAGGATAGATTGATTTTCCGAAGCTTACCGCTCGCTTTCCGCGGGCGAGCGACGAGTCTCCTCCGTAGCTCTCGCTTCGTGCGGGGTCTCGTCTGTCTCGCTTTTCCCGCAGGAGTCGAGCGGACGCTTCTCCAAACCAACTTAGGTAGAATAATCTTGACTTAAATGAAAATATGACAGAAAGTCAGAATAATGAACTAGACCAGTTAGCCAAATTTCTTTTGCCAACAATCTGAAGAGAGGATACATTCCTCTTTTTTTATTGCAACTTTTCTATTATTATCGAGAGGATGATGGCTATAATCCTTCGCGACAACCTGTGTTATCTTGAAACCGATTGTATTTTTTCATCTCATTTATTGTTTCTTCTACTTCCATTAGGTATTGGTCGAATACCGCATTGTTACCTGATTCGCTAAAATTCTGTTTATCAATAGAATTAAGCAACGCAAGGACCCCTTTAAATTTAATGTCATCAAAACCAGGGACCTCAGATTGGCCCTCGATTTCCCCTTTTAGTATGATTTGTCTTTGTTCATTTTCCATGTGAAATATAAACTTCTGTATTTCATTTATTTCCATTAACTATCTCTCCTAAATTTTACTCATTACTTTACATAATATATCCGAAAGTAACGGTATTAACCCCATCAATGGAGGAACAATAGGATTTATAGAAATTAAGGAGGTGACATCCATGAATGCTGAACGAGCTCAAGAAATAGCTTTTTCGAAAAGTATGTCTAATGTAACATTTAATGGAGAAAGGGTTTATATTGAACATGTGGACCGAGATAAGGATTTGGCAACCATTCATTTCATTAATGATCCAAATAAAAAGGAAAGTGTTTCAGTTACGAGCTTAGTTGAACAATAAGAAAATCATTATTGAACTGGACCAAAAAGAAGGTGCAGTTCTTTTCGTGTATTTAAAGTAAAACGAAATCGGTACAAATTAGTATTTATTGTATAGTAAGAAAAGCTATGGTAAAATGAAATTCACTTTAAGAAATGGAGGTTTTCCTTTTGACAGCATCTATGAGACTAAGAAACCAAACTTTGAACCGTTAATTGAATATGGTCAAGGGCTCTGCCTAAGTGTGGAGTAAATGGGATTAGTCTGTCTCTTTAGGAAAACTTTATTTTACGTTTAACAAAAAAAGAGAGGGTGAATCTACCCTCTTTTTTTGTTGTCTAAAAATAGTAGTGTATGTAATTATTCGATTTGAGCAAAAAAGACCTTAACCATTTACTTTAAATGCAGGAAATATATAGAAAAGGTCGTGAATAAGATGAATACGGAATATGAAAATTGGAAAAAGAATATTATTATCTTTTTAAGTAGCCAGACGATATCCCTTTTTGGTTCCTCACTGGTTCAATATGCAATTATGTGGCATATAACACTCACTACACAATCAGGAATGATGATGACACTATTTATATTATGTGGATTCATCCCTACATTTATTTTATCGCCTTTTGCTGGAGTGTGGGCAGATCGATACAATCGGAAGGTACTCATTATCTTATCAGATGGACTGATTGCTATAGCAACTCTCGTAATGGCAATTGTCTTCTTAATGGGATATGAGGCTATTTGGCTATTGTTTGCCATGTCAGCTATTAGAGCAGTAGGAACAGGTATTCAAGGTCCAGCAGTAGGGGCTATTTTGCCGCAAATTGTTCCAGAGGATAAGCTGACGAAAGTAAGCGGAACTAACGGAAGTATACAGGCTATTATAATGTTCGTGTCTCCTATGGTGAGTGCGGCATTGCTTACGATGGCTACATTAGAAATCATTTTCTTTATAGATGTGGTAACTGCAGCTATAGCGATTGTAACTTTACTCGTATTCTTAAAAATTAAGGTACATGCAAAGGCTTCCGAAGCACAAACGACAAGTTATCTTAATGATTTTAAAGCAGGTTTAACATATATTAATAACCATGCTTTTTTGAAAAAGTTCTTTTTGTTTTTCGCGTTGTTTTTTGTTTTGATGGCGCCAGCCGCATTTTTAACTCCTTTACAAGTGACTCGAAGCTTTGGCGATGATGTATGGCGATTAACTGCAATCGAAATTGCCTTTTCGGTTGGAATGATGGCAGGCGGAGGTATTATTGCTTCTTGGGGAGGTTTTGCAAACAAGGTGCATACGATGACACTTGCCAGTATTATAATGGGAATTTGTACGATTGCGCTTGGGATTATGCCAATATTTTGGGCATATTTACTCTTCATGGCGATATTCGGGGTCTCAATGCCAGTTTTCAATACACCTACAACTGTACTAATTCAAGAACGAGTTGAGGGTGATTACTTGGGTAGAATATTTGGTGTTTTTGGGATGATTGCTACTTCAATGATGCCAATAGGGATGCTCATATTCGGACCAATGGCAGATATTGTGAGAGTTGAATGGATTCTATTGGGTACGGGAGTGCTAATGTTATTACTTAGCCTATTGTTAGGAAGAGACAAAGTATTATTAAAAGCAGGTGAGCCTGTAGTTGTTCCAGATTCTTCTGATCTAACTTCATAATTTATAAACACCTTGAGATGGTTAAATCGCCGTTTCAAGGTGTTTTTGCTAGGTTTTTTCCAAAGAGGGAGCTACTCAGAAAAATACCGATATGTATAAGAATAATATTAATGACACGCACCACGGGACTGATAACGCCAAATTTTATCTCTACGTCCCATATTAAGTTTAAACTTCAATTCTTGTATACCTTAGAGCGTAATCATTGACCATTGTATTTTGCTATGTAGGCCGTCGTCTTAGGACATCATTCACTTTAGTAATAAATATTAGTATAATTTCAACTTAGATGTAATGACTATTTAGGTTTAAAACTATCATTCGGGAAGTAGAGATATGTATGGCAAATTTTATTATTAGGCTTTAATTAATTTCCCTTTACTATCTGTAAATTTCCCAATAGCAATTATAATAAAATCAATTATTGTCCAAATTCCTAGTCCACCTAGTGTAAGCAACATTAAAATTCCTGTTCCTACTTTACCAGCATAAAACCTATGAACACCTAATGAACCTAAAAAGAAACAAAGTAGTAAAGCTGCTACAAAATTCTTTTCTGAATTCGTGTTTTCTGACATAATATATTCCTCCTTTCACCTGTAATCGAATATTACAGTAACATAGTTTAANAAATATATAAATATAAGTAATATTTAACAATTAATTGTACGAGCAAGGTTTAAAGGGACCTCTATCTTTACAGATGAGATCCCTTCCCTTATAACTTAGTTTCTTTCTATTCGAATCGCTTGAATGTCTTGGCAGTCTACGATAATTGTTGAACCATTATCAGTAAAGATTGCACAGCAAGTATCCCGATCAAAGTTAATAAAAAATACATTATTTAATCTTCGACCACCTTTTAAGAAAACATCAACCTCAGTCTGCATTCTTAATCGTCTTAATTGGTCACAAACACAACCTTCGCAGCGATTTCTGTTACGATCTCTGTTGCGATCTCTATCACGATCACGATCTCTTTCATTTTCAGATTCTCTTAATCTTCTACATTCAGAACACATATTCAATCCCTCCCTTCTGGCATTTAAAATCTAGCCTCATTTATAAACTATGATGATCGATAAAAAGAGATTGAACAATTTGTCCTATAATAATAAAATAGTTATCTTTCTGAGTCTTAAAAAGAAAATATGATGTAGAAGAAAATCTCTCCTTTAACTAAAGGGGTAGTTTAGGTAAACAAGAAAAGATTGTATTCAAAAAAAGGGTTATTTTATATATAATTCCAGTATAAGCCCAAAAAAGTATCCAAAAGGAGAAATGAATAATGAGTCTGCATATTACGAAAGAATTTAATAAAAAGGATAAACAATACATTCATGACGAGCTTTATAAGTTTAATTTAAAACATTTTCCAGAAGATTTAGCAGGCAGATACGAAGAAATCAATTTATTTATAAAGGACGAAAACAGCATTGTCCGTGGCGGAATACTTGCTGAAGCGTGTTGGAATTGGTTAGAAATTCAAACTTTTATGATAGATGAAGATATACGAAAGTCGGGTTTTGGAACTAAATTACTTTTAGAACTTGAGAAGATAGCTTTAGAAAAAGAATGTGATTTTATAAAGGTAGATACTTTGAGTTTTCAAGCATTGGATTTCTACGAAAAGAATGGTTATCAAGTTTACGGGAGCTTAGATAATGTAGGCAGAGACTATAAACATTACTATTTAAAAAAAGACTTAAAGAAATTTTAATGTTATAGACATGATTAATTTTTCGATATCTTGAATGATTTAAAAGAAGGAAGTGAATATTTGTGAAAACATTTAGTATTTGGTCATTTGTTTTTGTTGTTATCGGAATATTATCTTATTTAATGAGTTGGATGATAGACGGATACAGTGAACCTTTTATTTTTATAGGATTCATTTTATTAATTATAGGGGCAATAATAGGTTTTATCGCCATAGCTAAAAAGGAAAAAGGTGGTGCTAAATACATTCCACTTGTTACTTTTTTTGTTGTCTTATTTTTAGTCTCTCTGTATGAACCTTTTCAAATTCTTCGTGTGATTACCTGGCTGAAAAATATTACATAACTAAACGTCTTTTTTATCATTATTCTCTTTAACTAATGGGGTAGTTCACGAAGAAATTAAATGTCTATTTAGACATCCACAAAAGAGGTGAAAATATTAGAAAAATAGGAATTACCATCTTAATGGCCATTTTATACTGTTTTCCATTTGTTTATTTTTCTATGTATCAAGATTTTGCCAACCGTTCAATGCTTGGGTATTTGATAATGATTGTTGTGACTTCACTTCTTGCATTTTTCGGGAAATTCTTTAGTAATTCAATCCCATTTATTATTGGTAATATATTATCTGTAATAACTTCATTTTATTTCATCCATGAGATGACGGGAAACGAAAGATGGAATGGTTATTTTAAGCCGTTAACAACCTATCAATTATTAATGTTGGTTAGTTTTTTGAACTTGATTCCTCAATTCTTCGCATTGAATTTAGCAAATAAATATAAAAATAAAGTTAATGATTAATTGAATTGTGGAGTAATATCCTTAGGGTTAGAATAGTAACAATATTGATTAACATAGTTAATTGAAAAGAGGTTTAAGGAAAAGCTGTTTATTATGATCGATCACTTACTTTGAGTTCGATAAAGGTTAGTAAATATTCATCAGTTTATGAGAGCATTGGTCCAAGAAGGATTACTGCTCTTTTTTGTTGAACTAAAGTGGCAGGAATGTATTTTATCTAGGGAGGGGCTATTGTGAGGAAGCCAGGCTTACAACCGCTTTTGATTTTAGATGTATCGATACTTGTTATAAGTAGTGCTTTTTTTATGAAGAATATTGAATTGAAAAAGGAGCTAGGTGAGCAATATCAAAGAGAAATGCTTCAGGCAAGTGGCTATTTAAAGGCTTTATCGAGGATGTCATCTAAAGAGCTACAGGCATTTGGAGAATCTAATCTTTTTCTATATCAGCCTTACTTTTTATCGGATATTTCCTTTACTATTCACCATCAAGAATTAGCTAGTCTATTAAGGGAAACCAACCATCAATTGTATACGGTAAATTCTCTAAATGAGGAGGAGCTAACAGCATTACATACAGATTTACGGAAGCTAGTCTTTACAGTGAATGACTTAATCGAAGAGGTAGGAGATAAAAGAATGGATTGGTACCAATTTTATCAAAGACCATCTAAAAGTGTGATGGAGCGAATTGATGAACGTCTAGCTTTGGAATATTAGTAGGAAGGCAAAGAGCTGTTTTGTTATTGGTTTTTACTTTTAATTAAAGACACGGTGACGAAAATGTAACATTAGTCCATCAAATTGTTAGATTAATCGATGGTTTATCTGAATTCAGTTTAATATATTTAAAATTAACAGACGTTGTTCTGGAATGAGTGTTTAAAGGGAGGTAAAAATGGGAGAACTAGACATTGTATTAATAACCAAAATGATAATAATTGGCTTAGTTCAAGGCTTTACAGAACCAATACCAGTGTCCTCTAGCGGCCACGTGATGATTGTCAGTGAGATTTTGGGGTTAGGTGAGCAAGGATTTACTTTTGCTATATTAACAAATACGGCGTCACTTTTTTCAATACTTTATATTTATAGACAAGATATCGTCAGGCTTGCAACCAATTCAATTCGTTATTTAATAACGAAAAATCGTAGCTATAAGAGTGACTTTCGGTTTGTTTGCTTTATTGTCATTGGTACTATACCAGCGGGTGTTCTTGGGATTTTTTTAAATGACTATATTGCAGAAAATGTAAGTATGACAACGATCGCGGTGATGCTCTTTATTACAGGGTTTGCCTTGTGGTTAATTCGCAATATAAAAGGTGTAAAAGACGAGCGGGATATTACGATGAAGGATGCGTTCATTGTTGGATTAAGTCAGGCTGTCGCATTGACCCCAGGAATTAGCCGTTCGGGTGCTACGGTAATTTCAGCAATTGCTATTGGAATGAAACAAGATACAGCACTTCGATTTTCATTTATGTTGTATATTCCTGTAAGCATCGGAGGAGTTATTCTAGGTTTTTCTGATTTTTTGAATGAGCCGAATAAAATAGACTTAGCAATCCCTTATTTAGCTGCATTTATTGCAACTCTATTAATGACCTATTTTGCGATGAAGTGGTTTATGGGAATAATGAAAAATGGTAAGTTGGTTTATTTCACCTATTATTGTTTTATCGTTGGAACATTACTTTTAGTTTTCTTTTAAAGGGCTTTGATACATGTTATAGAGCTAACCAATTCGTTTCTGCATGCCTTTTAGGACATAAGGAATTACTCGGTAAAATGAGAATCGAGCAACATAATACTCAAAAATAGTAAGAAAGCGAAAGGCTAACTCAAAAAGGTAGTTATTCCATTTACCTTTGAGTTAGCCTCCTTCATGGTGAACCATTTAGTTTTGATTAACGACTAGTGTAACCAGCATCAGCATGTATAGTTGTTCCAGTCACATAAGATGACTGATCTGATGCTAACCAAAGACTAGCTTGAGCAATTTCTTCTGCTTGTCCAAATCGGTTTAAAAGACTAAGTTGAGGTGCGTATTGTTCTTCCGTATAGCCAAACTGTTCTAAAGCACCACGTAGCATTGGTGTATCGATCGCACCAGGAGCTACAGAATTAACTCGAATATTTTTGTCGCCATTTTCTAATGCGGCAACCTTTGTCATTCCTACTACACCATGTTTAGCGGCAACATAAGCAATATTGTTTGGCTGAGGTCGGAATCCACTAACAGATGAGATGTTAACAATAGATCCACCCTGACCTTGTTTAATCATTTGTTGAAGTTCATATTTCAAACATAGTGCTGTTCCTTTAAGATCAACAGAGATTAACTTGTCCCAATATTCTTCATCAAACTCTGCAACTGGTTTATCATCTGGTGTTAAAGCTGCATTATTAACAGCTACATCAAGACGACCATATTTTTCTACGGTAGCATCAATCATACTTTTAACTTGATCTGCTTTAGATATATCAACTTTTACAAAATATGCAGTTCCTCCATTAGCTTCAATTTCAGAAACTGCTGCTTGTCCTTTTTCTTCGTTAAAGTCGGCAACTACTACTTTAGCTTTTGCTTCTGCAAAAAGTTTTGCTGTAGCAAGTCCCATACCCATTGCTGCACCTGTTACAATTGCTACTTTACCCTCTAGTACTGGAAACGTCATTTCAATCACTCATCCTCTCAGATTGTAGTTTTTCATCTAGATTGCGTGTTTTTGAAAATACTTTGTATATTTTCCTTCTATAATAAACGTTTTTACCTTTTGGCAATTGAAATTCTTAGCGCGCTGTCCAAGCGCCATCAACTGTAACGACTTCACCATTGATGAAATTAGATTCGTCTGAACCTAGGAATAATGCGGTTGCTGCGATATCTTCAGCTTCCCCTCCATTAAATGGTCCAAGATCTGCAAATGTTTCTGCACCAAGTGGATCTAATTTTGTTATATTAGCTGTCATACCAGTTGCAATTGAACCTGGTGCAATTACATTCGCACGAATCTTACCGTTTTCTCGACCATAAAATGCTGCTATATTTTTTGTAAGACCGATTACAGCGTGTTTAGACATAGTGTAAACTGCACCACCACGAGCACCTAGGTAACCAGCAATTGATGCAACATTTACGATTGTTCCGCCAGATCCTTGTTCTTTAAATACTTTGATTGCAGAACGGCATGCATAAAATTGACCGTTTAAGTTAACACCCATTACACGTTCAAATAATTCGTTTGAAGTGTTTTCAACTGATGCCATGTTATCAAAAATTCCAGCAATATTTGCTAAAATATCTAATTTACCGTACTCATCTAATGCTTTTTGAATCATTGCATCTACATCTTCTTCTTTCGATACATCTGTTTTAATTACAACAGCTATACCCCCAGCTGCTTTAATTTCTTGTAGCGTCTCATTCATTGAATCTTCGTTAAACTTAGCTAAAACAACTTTAGCGCCTTCTTTTGCGTATAATTTTGCAGTCGCACGTCCCATACCAGAACCTGCACCTGTTACGATTGCTACTTTTCCTGCTAATCTTGTCATATTGATCTTCTCCTCCTAAAAATGGTTCATAATATAAGGGAATATATCTTGATATTGAGATATTTTAAAACATCTCAAGCATAAAGCATTCATGGAAGGGCTTCAATATGCAATAATGAGAGAAGTGTACGTTAATGAACAAATGAATGGATTTTGTAAGTTAAAAGTATAAGAAGGAGCATTTTTATGCCAATTAATTATCCTGATAAACGTGTAAAAAGAACAAAAGAGATTTTTAAAGCAGTCTTATTAACATTGATGGAAGAAAAATGCTTTCATAACATTACGATTACAGAAATCGTAAAAGCTGCGGATTACAATCGAGGAACTTTTTATGCCCACTATGAAAAAAAAG
The DNA here is from genome assembly GCF_001420585.1 of Psychrobacillus sp. FJAT-21963. Classification (NCBI taxonomy): domain Bacteria; kingdom Bacillati; phylum Bacillota; class Bacilli; order Caryophanales; family Bacillaceae; genus Psychrobacillus; species Psychrobacillus sp. FJAT-21963. The sequence continues at coordinate 137,082 of NZ_LJIY01000003.1, forward strand.
AAGATTTATTGGATGAGATAATTGAAGAGATGTTTGAAAAAATGACCGAAGCTTATAGGAAACCATATCTCAATTTATCAGTTGTAGATTTCAATGAAATCCCTTCTAATTCAATTGTCTTATTTGATCATTTCTTAGAAAATAAAAAATTTTATAAGCTGATGTTTAGTCCAACTACAAATTATAATTTTCATGAAAAAATGAGAAAAAGATTAGATCAGTTATTCAGAGAAGAGTTTGAATTTTCGTTTACAGAGATAGATCCTAATATTGACATAAACCTTTTTAGCACGTATCGGATACATGGCATTATTGGATTAATATTAGAATGGATTGACAATGATTTTATCCAATCATCTTCGTATATGGGAGATCAACTCATACATATATTGAGATTTTATACACCGAAAATCTATATAAAAGATAAAAAATAAATGGAATATTATCGGGATACATTCAATTTATGAATTAAGAAAGACTTAAACTAACGCAGCAGGTTAGTCCAAATGAAAATGATAAAATGACAGCGAATCATTCTAATAAAGGTGTTGTTATAATTGCTATATGACCCTATCTAAACAAAAGAGGTGGTTTTTTGTTATTAGTTCCTATTATAATCACAATATTTTTCATAATAGTTCAAGCGGATATAAGTAAAAGGGGATTTATTAAGAGTAGTTTTATAATAGCCCTTCTTTATTCGTTTATAATAATAGCTTTTTTTCAAACATCCAACATATTAGTAATGATGTTATTAGTCTGTATAAGTTTATGGTTAATGTTTTTTGGGGCACTTGCAATGGGTTAATAAACATCACCTGAGAGTATATTGGGTCGTGGAAATTTTCATCTCCATTACCGAACATACATAAGAAGAGGTTTAGTTGAGACTGTGAATTTTTTCGTGTACAACTTTGGGGCAGATTAGTTGAAAAAGGAATATCGTCAATGTAATCATTCTTCCTTTTCAACATAGAGAAGGTAAGCTTCTGATAAGAAAATAATGTCACTAATTATTTGTTCTTTTATTTGGAAATTATCACATTTGTAATAATCATCTACCAACCGATAAATTTCATGAACTATCAATTCCATGGGTACCGAACTCCTTCATATAGTTCTAAGATCTTTAATGACACTGTAAAATAATAAAGGCATATAATACTTGAATAAAGATATAGAGATTTGCAGTAACAATTATTCAATTAAGATAAAAAATAGATTTAAAGTAACAGGGGGGAACTGGGAGTAGAGGTTAAATTCTTCTCAGTTTCCCCTTCTATAGTTTATTCAAAATATTAATAGTGTAATAAGCACCTAAAAAAATAAAAAACCAAGATCAGACTTTCCCAACTGATCTTGGTACTGGTTTTACCAGTATAGACAAACTACAAGAAATGATACTATTAAGGGGTTATTCAACCAAAGATTGTCAATGGGAAAGTAACCTAGGGTTGTCTTATATAATATTCAACAAATAGATATGTTGTTAATGTTAACACCCCATATAAGTCTACATTTCGAACATTATTTACATTAAAAAAGAAGGTGCTTGCTCAACTAATGGGCAGTTTAGTGGGTTTTTATGTCCCATTTGACAAAAAACTATAAAAGAACAAGTAATGGAAAAAAATGAAGGTCATGATGGAATTTCTGCTAGAGACAAGCGAGTTATTAAAGATGGATGACGTCAAGTTATTGAAATTGCTTCCAATTTAAAATTAAGAGTTTAAAATTAAATGTATAAACCACTAACCCCTTGTGTTCTTTCATACATGCTGTACATGCCGGCTTTGCTGTAAAGGTTTGTTATAGGATAATTGTGATGGAATTGATGGGTAAAATATTTAGGCAGAAAAAACTACAATAAAAAAGGAAGGTTAAACGATGAATTTACAAATGGTTATGCAGGAACTTGAGGCCCTCGGCAAAGAGCGGACCAAAAAAATCTACCAATCAAATGGTGCAATCGAGCCTCTTTTTGGTGTTGCTACAGGTGCTATGAAGCCAATCGCTAAGAAAATAAAAGTAAATCAACCTTTAGCTGAACAGCTATACTCTACAGGGAACTACGACGCAATGTACTTTGCAGGTATAATCGCAGACCCAAAGGCAATGACTGAGACGGATTTTGAGCGTTGGATCGATGGAGCGTATTTTTATATGCTATCCGATTATGTAGTTGCAGTAACATTAGCAGAAGCAGATATTGCACAAGACGTTGCTGATAAATGGATTACAAGTGGGGAAGAATTGAAAATGTCTGCGGGATGGAGTTGCTACTGTTGGCTTTTGGGTAATCGAATGGACGTTGAATTTTCGGAAAGCAAGATTGCCAATATGCTTGAAATTGTGGAAAAAACGATTCATGATTCTCCAGAACGAACTAAATCCGCTATGAATAATTTCATATACACAGTGGGGATTTCATATTTGCCGCTCCATGAAAAGGCGGTAGAGACTGCAAAAGCAGTAGGTCCAGTAGAAGTAAAGCGGGACAAGAAAAAAAGCAGTTTCCTACTAGCTTCCGAAAATATTCAAAAGGAAGTTGATAAAGGTAGGATTGGTTTCAAACGAAAATATGTAAGATGTTAAACAATAGCCTTATTTCGAGAACAATCTTTTAACATCTGAGGGTTGATTGTTAAAGGTATAAGAAGAATGCAATAGTTTACATCCAACTTAAAAACTGCAAGCATTAAAAACTAAGCATTATATTTTATTAAGAATGACATCAATAATGGCATATTTTCATACTATATATTTGAGGTGAAAAAATGCCAAGAGTAAATTACAAAAGTTCAGATGTTGACTTAATGGCAAGGATGATGAGAGCAGAAGCCGAAGGTGAAGGCAAACAAGGGATGTTATATGTTGGAAATGTAATTGTTAATCGTGCTAAAGCAGATTGTTCAGACTTTAAAGATGTAAGAACAATTGAAGATGTCATCTTTCAAATTCAAGGAGGAAATTATTCTTTTGAAGCTGTTCAAAAAGGTAATTTATTTTATCAAAGAGCGAGATCTGCTGAAAAAAGATTAGCAAAACAGGCTTTGGATTATTGGAGAGATCACCCAGGGAAATATGCACTTTGGTATTTTAATCCATATGCTCCATGTCCTCCAACATGGTATGATCAACCTTTAGCTGGGCAATATAAAAATCATTGTTATTATGAACCAGCACCTGGAACATGTGAAAGTGTTTATATTGGTCGTTAGGTTCTAGGAGCTATTATTAATTCTGGAATGTTATTGCAATTTTTCCTGTTTAGTTGTGCTTTAGATAGAAGCAAATTCAGTAGGTAATGTAATAGTTGTCGGTTTAAAAAAATTTCAAAGTGTTATTTTGAAGTATCTCACGAAATAAAAAGGGAACTCCTGATGTTAGCAGGTGTTCCCTTTTTTATATATCGAACATATAGATCATATAGTAGATAAATCTATAAAAATACAGGACTTCAAGGTGTGAAGTATACCAATGTAATGCTAATAATAGTATGCAAAAGCAAATGCCATACATAATTTTCCCCATAAATTTGCCCAAATCCACTTATTGAACCTTTTCACTGTCAGCCATTGTATTTTAATGAGAGAGTGTGATGCTCCTTTTCCTCTTGACCCGATTCTCCGTTTAGATTTAGGCTAACGGGCTGGTAGTTAAAAATTTAGAGGGTCATAAATCCTGGTTTTCGAAAATTGGATAGGGATATACACATGGCATAAGATGGTCTTTTTAACTGTATACAATTTATTCAAAAATTTGTAAAGGAAATGCCCCTCTTCTTATCGAATTAGTTATTATTAATCTGGATGTAGAGGGGGGTATTCGTTTTCTAGCATTTTTAAAGAGTTAAAAAGTTTATCGAGAAAGCCTACTGATCTTAGAAAAATTTTGAAGGGGAGATATAAAAAATGACAAATTATACGCCCAAGAAAAAATATTATATTCCAACCAATATCGAGGACAAACTTTCAAAGGATTTCCTGCAGGGGATAACACGTAATTTTGAAATGTTAGATGAAATAGAAGGTGGATCGGCTAAGACTATAAAGGCGGACACAACTGGACAGACTAGAATACAGGATTTTATACAGGCAGCTTTTAATCATGCAAATGATGGTGATACATTAATTTTGCCACCAGGACGTTACTGGCTAGAAAAGAATACAAAGCTAGATGATTTTCCAAACAATGACCAACCTTGTTTGCTCCTGAGAGGGAAGAAGCGAGTTCATTTGATAGGTTATGGAGCTGTTTTGTTCACTCGAACTCATGCTCAGGGAATCTTAGAGCTTCAGCTTTGTGAGGATTGTATTATTGAAGGTATCAAATTTGAGGGGTATGGTGATTTCCCAGAAATAGATCCCGTAACTGGTTATGGGGAAAAAGGTACCACTGCAGGGGGCTATCCAACATCTGGATTTTGGAATTACCGAAAAAACAATAGCTTCGATACAAGTGCGCGTGCTAGAAATGATGGTAAGCCATTTGGGTTATTTGGCGGAGGATTTATAGGAAATGTAGGAAGCGGAGTTTTAGTGCATCGCGCCTGTAAAAATATTATCTTCAGAGCTTGTGAGAGCAGCGGATTTAATTACTCAGGATTTGCAGTAGGGCATTTAGGGGACTATTTACCAACCGACTTACAATACGAAGATAATGCGGACATTACTTTTATAGAATGTAATGCTCATGATAATTACTCTAGCAATTATGTATTTTCGGCAGTAGAAAGACCACGGGTAATTAATAGCATAAGCGATCGAGCTGGGCATCCACAGGCCTCCAAATATCATACTTATGTAGACCCTGGCTACGGGATCAATTCACTGGGGACTTTATTTCCAAAAGCCAATGACCTTTTAATTACCGGGTGCACGCTTAGAGGTAACAAACGTAAAGCTATAGATGGCCACGCAGGGGGTGGTTTAATAGCAACAGATAATTTTATATCTGACTCCATGGTTGGAGGGGTCTTTTATAAATGGACAAATGTAGAGCAATATACAAAAGATTGTATTGTAGCTAACAATAAAATCCTTAATTGTGGATATGCTAAAAATCCGTTGGGAGCAATATACATTGGAGGAGTTCAAAGGCAAACCAAGGTCAATCAAGAGACGAATGCAATAGTGACTAATAATCATGTTAAAAATTGCTTTGGTACAGACGGTGTTATTTTTATCGGTTCATTTGATCGATTGATTGTCGACGGGAATATTATTCACGGCGTTCCAGATGAGCTGGACATTGCTAACACGATTTTTGTGCCATATGTGATTTATGCTGGATATTCCATTCCTACTCAACCGAACTTTAGTGGAAATGTGTCCAATAATGTAATAGAGGTAGACCATCCAAGAATAGCAGGAGGAATATTAGTCCGTAATTTACAGGATGGATCGGTTCAAGGCAACACGATAAAAACCCCTAACCCTTTAACTCTATACGGGTTGAGATTATGGAATTGTATGGATGTTGGAGCTGTTGGAAATACGATTAAAATGGGGAGCGAAGGAGTACCACTCCATGCAGAAACAACTGGGGCAGTAGCACATAACACATTAGTAGGTGGTAATGCAGCATTCCAGCCTCTTCAGGGTCAACCTATTGTATTCAGCCTTGTAGCAAATAACGGAAATGGAAGCATTCAATTTAAGAGTGGGCAATCCTATGTTTCTTTAGTTGAAAGTAATCCAAAAGGGTTAGAGGTCAAGCTTCAAAATGTCTCTCCTGGTATTCATCCAATGGTAAAAATCACTCAAACAGGAGAAAATGGACTTATAGCAGATGGTCATACAATAGATTATTTATACAGTCATCAAGTAGCGCATGCAAGTGTCATTATAGGTATAAAGCCAACAAAGGAATCCGATCATGTTCCCTTTGCGAATATGACTCACGGTGGTTTGGAAATAGAAATTATTATTTAAACAATTGGCAGCTTTAGCTTGTTTAAAAACCTTTGAAACAATTGGTCTTTAACAAGCGAAAAGCTGCCTATTCTATTTACTGTTGAGATTATCACGAAGAGCATTTGTAATGAAATATTTAATTCTAAGAGAATGTGGAGTTGTTATTTGAAACTTAGAAAATTAAGCGATTTTTATCTTGTTGATGAAACTTTTTCAGGAGACTTCAAGAGGGAGTTCTTATTCAACTAACGCAGCAGTTTAGTTGAAGAAGAGTTGATAAAGAAAGAAGGGTTATAACCACCCTTTGTAGAATCTATGAGGTAAAATACGGAAGGGAAAAAGAAATGAGACAGATTATTGCTATCGGCGGCGGTGGTTTTTCTATGGAGCCAGAAAACCTTTTACTTGATAAATACATTTTAGCTCAAGTTAAGAACAATTTACCGAAGGTATGTTTTGTTCCAACAGCTAGTGGAGATCAAACAAATTATATTGAGAGATTTTATAAGGCATTTAAGACTCTTCCTTGTCAACCCTCGCAACACCAACAAATGTCATAGAATAGCACTATTTAATAAAAACACAGCATAAAATAATCGAAGTTTCTTAATCCTATAAGTTTCCAACTTGCTTTTCTTTATTATAATGATCTTCCACAATCGGGCACTTTTCTTTAATAAGATGGCCTCTTTTTGCATGGCTAAAACATATAAGGAATTAAGTTTATGAAGATGTAAAAAAAGATTGTGAAGTATTGTACTTAAACTAACGGGTGCTTTAGTAGAATATCATGGGTTTTTGATTCACAGTTTGAGGTTTATGAATGACGAACTCATTATATCAAGATTTCTCAAATGGCTTTTTGAGAAAAGAAAATATCGGTTATGCAACTCCTGATGTAAAGTTAATTGATACCACAATGGGCGGAATACACGAATGTAAATGTTACAATGTATAGAGATAAGATTGAGGTAGAAGGTAAAGATATATATAAAATTTGGACATCGTATAGTAGATAAAGTTATTCCACAATCGGGCGCGATTGTGGAAATTTACTTTTCTGATTCTTCTTCAATTAACGGGTGCTTTAGTTAATTAAGACCATCATTTCGATGGTCTATTTTTTACGTCCAACATATCAAGTAATTCTCAGAAGTCCATTGTGAAATGTTACACTTAAACTAACGAAGCAGTTTAGTTGAATAAGGATTTTCCATTTAAAAAAAAAAAACTTAATTAAAGGGAGGGCTCTGTGAGGTTGAGTTTAAAAAGGGCAACGTGTTAATACGGCAAAAAATAAAGGAATAGAACAAAAACAAATTAAATAAAATGATAACGGGAAGAAATGAGGTGATTGTATGTTAGAAAAGCTTAGAAAAGTTAATATGAAAACGGCTGTATATATGGGGATATGTTTTTACTCTATGACATTCTTAATACAAGTTTTTATTATTAGTGAGATTATTCCATTTACATGGGTTAATGGTGGAAGGTCAGAATCCTTAGCAACTCAGCTACCAATATCTATTATCAATATTATTATTTCTATTATAGGAGGAGTTTTTACACTACTTGTTGGCGGAAATATGTTATATAAATACAAAAGAGGAATAACCGTTATGTGTTGGTTTTTTGTAGTACTATGGTCTTTTGGATTTATACAACAATTGTTAGGAACACCTTTTGAAAAAATGGTTATGTCGTTAATATTGCTTTTTGGTGTCATCTCGAACATACGTATGGCGATTGAAAAAAGATAGCAATAAACACTATTATAAAACATGAATCAAATGAACTCATTTTGAGTCCCTTTAAAAAGGTATATTTTCAACACTATTCTTTAACAGAGCTTTTATAGATATTGACTTTTCTAGTTAAACTAACGGGTGCTTTAGTTGAAGATAGAGTTCATCAGCAACTCATTTTTCTTATTGAACTAACGCAGCAGTTTAGTTTAATTAGGGGAAATACTTCAGCGGTGAAGAATGTATTAGAGAGCATTCCTTAATGCACTGGACCTCACTATTAGATACAAAACAAACAATGGAAGCCCAGTACAACGTGTGGTGAGTTTTTTTGTAAACAGCCTAGTCAGCAATTTGTTTAACGGACTTTCGAGGTATAACTAATAATCCAAATTTCTTGATAGAGAAATTTGGCTCTTTTTGAGAGGTTAACTCTATTTTTGATCTATTCTGCTTATGCAAAACAAGTAATGGCAGAAATGGGACAATAGATAGCTATTTTTATATGTTAAGATTCAACTCCTTTGTTAACGGCAGGATATTTTGGCTAAACGTCGTATTTCATCGCTTAGTTTTCGATTAACTGGATACACTTCTTCTATGAAGCTTAAAATACGAAGTGCAGATTCAGGTACATGATCATATCCCTGTATCATGTCTGCAATCATTTTCGCGAAACGAGGGTATCTTTTTTCCATGCGCCTCTCGTTTCCGAAAGGATCAGGAAAGTAATCCACCTCTTGCTCTATCAAATGAAGTACGGATAAAATCCTGTCCACAGCATAACCTTGTACGAACCTCGTCGCTGATAGGCGCTCTCCCCTGGCAAAGCGGCCGAGTCCCACATAGAGATTAGTTAAAGCTTCGTTCAAAGGATGGTCTAAGGAGTCTTTTTTGGGGCTAGGTATCGGGTTGGAAGGTTTTGAAATTCCCGTATTGTTGTAGGAGGGATCCTTCCAAACGACTCTCCCTTCCGTATAAGAACCATTAATCAGCTCCGATTCCTCAAATACCGCATATTCACCAAAAATGCCGTCTTCGAACAGAATTTTATAGCCAATCTCCGAATTCTTAAAAGAATAAGCTAAAGGGTGAACTTCTTCTAGCCAATCCAAATGGTCGATATATCTGCTTTTCTGGTCATGCCTTACAATGACAAAGAAATCCAAATCTGAATAATCGTCCAGCCGAGCAGTCTCGATTCCAACGGAACCGACACCTAACAATAATAGTGCACCCCCTCTTCTTTCGAGCGATTTGCCGATCTCGTCCAGCCGATGCAACAGCATTTCTGTTCTCAACATTAAAAGTCCTCCTTTAGGTTTAAGAATGCAAAAAGGGTCCAACCTACTTTTCAGCGAGGTTGAACCCAAAGGTTACATTGCCTTTATTTTCCTAATGTGATTTTACCATGAACCTTAATTTCTTTCTACCGAAAATGATTTATTTTATGTACGGTAATGTTCAAAGTACAATACAGGGGGACATATACACAAAAAGATGAAAGCAAAAGAAAACATCGATATCTGATGTTGAGAAGGATAAATTTCAAAATGTACTTGTATGGAAAATATCACGTCTTTCACGTAAAATGTTGTATTAATTATGATACTGTTTTTATAAAGGTGTGTTTTTATTAGTGGCTAAGAGACAGAACTTTTATCCAGAAGAAATTAATAGCGAGGTTATTCAATTAAAGTTAACGGGTTAATCCTGATACCTATGTATTTATGATAGATTGTGAAACCTTTCACTTAAACTAACGGGTGCTTTAGTTAAACAAGACCATCATTTTTCGATGGTCTATTTTTATGTCCAAAACATCAAGTAGAATTCGGCAATCAATTTTGGGAATACCGATTTTAGGTGATAAACTACTAAAGAAGGGGGAGTTTATAATGGTAGAGAAAGTTACAGTATTAGGCGCAGGTACTATGGGACATGGAATTGTGCAACTGTATGCACAAGCTGGTTATGACGTATATATGTATGATATTAAAGATGAGTTCTTGGAAAGAGCGATCACACGAATCTCAGATAATTTGGACATGTTAATCCAAGAAAATTCCATCACAACATCTGATAAAGAAAATACATTAAAACGAATTTCTATTACTACTGATTTAAGAGAAGCGATTAACGGAACACGATTTGTCACTGAAGCAGTATCTGAAAATCTAACTATTAAATTCGACTTATTCAAACAGTTAGAGGAAGTCGTAGAGGACGATACAATTATTGCTTCTAATACATCTACGTTTTCCATTCAACAACTATCTGAAGGTGTCCAAAAGAAAGACCGTCTAATTATTACTCACTTCTTCAATCCGGCACATTTAGTTCCACTTGTAGAAGTCGTTAAAGGACCAGAAACTTCGCAAGATATCATTGATCGTACAGTAGAAGTTTTGAGAAATATCGGCAAGAAACCAGTTGTCTTAAAAAAAGATATCCCTGGACTAATTGGCAACCGTCTACAAGCTGCATTAGTTCGTGAAGCATTTTATTTATTGGATCAAGGTGTTGCGGAAGCTGAAGATATAGATTTGGCTATTACTACTGGACCAGGGTTCAGATGGGCATTCATCGGTCCATTAGAAACAGCAGACTTTGGAGGATTAGACATCTGGAAGAGTGTGGTTGAAAACCTTGCACCTGTATTGTCCAAAGAAGAAAAAATCCCGCAATTTGTTGAAGAAAAAGTTCTAAGCGGAAATCTTGGAACAAAAACAGGAAATGGCTTATTCACTTATGCCGGCAATGACGATGTTCAAAGAAGAATTACAGAACGAGATGAAAACTTCATTCGCTTGGCTAATATCAAAAATAATAACAAGAAATAAAATTAATATAGATTGGCACGGTTGAATCACTGTTTAGCAGTTTCAACAAAAAAAGACATCCAATGATCATTCTAATTGGATGTCTTTTTTGGTTAAATCAACGTTTACAAGCTTTATAAAAAGATGATCCCGACTGGGTTCGAACCAGCGACCTCCACCCTGTCAAGGTGGCGCTCTCCCAACTGAGCTACAAGATCGTTTTCCTATTTCTTCATTATTATATAAGTTAAATCGGTAGGATACAATTTTTATTTGGAATTGATCCAAAAAGCATAATATGAATAATGTAAGAAAAGAACTACGTGAGTGTATTTAAAAACGAGATGAAGTTGCAAGGGAGGAATCGGTAGCATTTAAAGTAATTACAAAAGAAAGATGTTATGAGTTAGGACATAATAAATATGAAGTGAATAAAACACCTACGACTCTAGTCTTATATGCAAACACAGCTTACGTCCATTGGAATGAAACTTTAATACTTTATACTAGAATGTAATGAGGAATTGTTTAGAAAGGGAAGGGCATATGGTCGATTATATAATGGAAGTAGAAAGGGAACTTGATTTTTGGAAGCGCAAAATGACCAAACGATCTAGTCGTATCAGTCGTGTATCGAAGGTTGCTCAGACAAAGATAAACGGTCTTATTCCAGAAAAGTTTCATCAAGTAATGACTGATAGCATCAAAAATATGGTGAAAGCAACACTCGTAGGATCAAATATTACAACGAAAAAAAGATCAACATTGGACATTGGTCTTTTTGAAAAAGATGAACTACTTAGAGAGAAGCTTTCCACTTATCGAAAAACAGCAGTTGTGGAAGGGGCTGGTACTGGAGCAGGAGGTATACTTCTTGGTCTCGCTGACTTTCCATTGCTTTTATCCATTAAAATGAAGTTTTTGTTTGAAGCTGCTTCTATTTACGGATATGACACAAAGGATTATGAAGAACGCCTCTTTATCTTGCATATTTTCCTGTTGGCTTTTTCAAGTGAGGAAAAGCGAAAAGAGACTTTATTTATCATTGAAAACTGGGAACAACAAAAGCATGTGATTGCCGATATGGATTGGCGTGATTTTCAACAGGAGTATCGGGACTATATAGATTTAGTGAAGATGTTTCAATTAGTTCCTGGTATTGGAGCAGTGGTTGGGGCATTTGCCAATTATAATTTACTTGACCAACTGGGAGAGACTGCAATGAATTCCTATAGGTTACGCATATTACAATCGAATGAAAGCAAGTAACACAAGATAAGACTACCTTCCTAATGAAAATCGGAGGTAGTCTTTATGTTTTTTAAACTGTTGGTAGTAATACATGATGTGCTTGTTTTATATGCTCAGTAAGCAACTCAACTTTTTGGAAGACTTCTACACTGTTTTTTTGTTGTTGCTCAAGTGCCGCCTTCACATTGGTCTCCAATTGAACATGAGATTGTGCAAATAAGTCTAAAATAGCTTGATTAGGCAATCCAGAAATTTCTTTTATGGAACTGTTTATTTCTTCGATTTGGTTGACCCATGCAGATAATAATCGTTCAATTTGTTCATTATTGATTGACTTGATCGTATTTTGTAATACAGCTTTCCACTCTTCTTCAAATTTATTTTTATCTTCTTCTATTTTACTGAATGTCTCTCGAGTAGAATTTAGGATGTCTCTTTGAATATGAAGATGCTGTAATGATTTTTCTGCAATTTCCGTTTGAAAAGATTGAAATACTTTAAAGCTGTTCAACCATCCATCCAGTATTAAATCTAATCCGTTCGATTTTTGATTCTTCGATTCTACATTACTCATTCCATTTTCCTCCTTTTAATTGTAACCGAATTACGTTATATGAGATGCACCAAAGCGCATTGGTACCATTATTTACTTTTCTGTATCTGTTTTTTTCGTGTTCTGCTGAAAGGGAAAAAAAGGTTGGTACAAATTAAAAAATTGATTGATCATATTTTGGTAGTTTGCAAGTGAACTTGCCCAAACCTCTAAGTATTGTTCACCCGCATCTGTAATCGAATATATCCGTTTTGCTGGACCCTCTGATTCTGTATCCCACTCAGATGTTACCTTCCCATCCTTTTCCAGTTGTCGTAAAATCCGATAAAGATTTCCCTGATCCACCGCGTTGAAACCGAATTGCGTAATCTTTTGCATTAGCTCATAACCGTGGGAATTAAAATCTCGAAGATGTAAAAGCATGATTGGTACAAGGAAGTTTTTCGGAGTACCTAAATTAGTGTTTTTTTCATTATTATTGGACTCCTTGTTTGTTTCCAGCTGTTTTCACCACCAATCGAAAGAATGTTCATACATGTAATGTACACATAGGAGTAAAAAAATGTTCCAAAGCTAGGGCAATAAGGCGTATCCCATACATGTAATTTACACATAGGGAATAAAAAATATGACTTTAAAAATAAAAAAAAAGATTAATTTTTTCATGCATATGTTTGGGCATATGTTCATAGAGTAATAAAGTCGTTCAGAGAACTTCTTTTATGACTAAATTAATTGTAGGGAGATGAGATTTTTGACAAAAACATTGCCATTTGATCCATTCAGCATGTGGAAAAACTTTTATGAACAAACGGAAGCGAACTGGTCAGGTGCAATTCAAGAAATGTTAAAAAAAGAATCTTTCTCCGAAGGGATGGGAGAGACATTAAACCAATACCTTCAAGCTCAAAAGCTAATGAATGAGAAAACGGAAACCTTTTTAAAAAGTGTCAATTTGCCAACCCGTACTGAAATTGCAGATGTTGCATCACTCGTCATTAACGTAGAAAGCAAACTGGACGCACTTGATGAAATGGATGAGGAGATTAATCAATTAAAAATAGCGGTTTCTAGCTTAGACAAAAAAATCGATAAGCTTCTTATTGCTCTTGAAGTTACTGAAAAATAATGGAATAAAAAATATAAAGAGGATTGGAATGATAGTCTATGACAATGAGTCAGGCTGAATTAACTATATTAAACCCGATTAATAAACCACTAGCAGGTAAGGTGGCGGTAGTAACAGGTGGCTCTCGTGGGATCGGAGCTGCAATCGCAAAAGAACTAGCAAAAAATGGTGCATATGTTGTCATTAATTATCAATTAAGAATGGACCGTGCAGAGGCGGTTGTGAAGGAAATTGAAGAGCAAGGAGGAGTTTCCTGTGCAATCCAGTCTGACGTATCAAAGCCGAACGACGTAAAGAATCTTATAGAAGAAGTGATTAATCGTTATGGTAAAATCGATATTCTTATTAATAACGCTGGAATTACAAGAGACCGAACGTTCCGTAAACTGTCCAATGAGGAATGGAGCGAGGTAATTGATGTTAACTTAAACAGTGTATTTTATACAACTTCCGAAGTGATCAACCACATGTTGGAACAGAATTATGGTCGAATTATTAATATAAGCTCAATTATCGGACAGGCGGGAGGATTCGGACAAACAAACTATGCAGCTTCTAAAGCTGGCATTATAGGTTTAACAAAATCCCTTGCTTTAGAAACAGCTAAAAACGGAATAACTGTCAATTCTGTGTGCCCAGGTTTCATAGAGACTGAAATGGTGGAAGAAATGCCTGAAAGTGTTAGAGAGAATATCGTTTCCAAAATACCTATGAAGCGTTTAGGACAAACGGATGAAATTGCCGAGGCTGTATTATTCCTTATTCACGCAAATTATATTACAGGTCAATCGATTAACGTAAATGGCGGCTTATATATGTAACCTGTAATTTCATATATAACGGGGGATCTCCAAAAGGAGTTCCCCTAAAAATAATAGGGGGTAAACCATCGTGTATTCCAACATAAATCAATTAGATAGCTGGTTAAATTCATTACCAGACGATGTGAAAAATAGTTATCGAAGATATAAAAGAGTAGTGGATGTTATTACAAAAGAACCAGATCCACAAGTTGGTCAAACTCCCAAAGAGGTCATCTGGACTAAGAACAAAGCTAAATTGTATCGCTATCAACCGCAAAGTAAGAAAACGAACCGTTTACCAATTCTGATGATCTATGCATTGATCAATAAGCCATATATTTTAGATTTGTCTCCTGGTAACAGCTTAATTGAATATCTAACTAATCAAGGCCACGACGTTTATTTACTTGACTGGGGAGCACCTGGTTATGAGGATAGGCATATGAAGCTAGATCATTATATTTTAGATTATATTCCGAAAGCCGTTAAAAAAGTTCTCAAAACGTCTAATGCTAGTGAAATCAGTTTGTTAGGTTATTGTATGGGCGGAACGATGACTACAATATTTGCGGCACTACACCCAGAATTACCTATTCGAAACATAGTATTATTGACGAGTCCTATTGATTTTTCTGATGCAGGATTATATACAAATTGGTTGGATGAACGTTATTTTAATGTGGATAAGTTAGTAGACACACTTGGTTTAATTCCTCCTGATATGATTGATTTTGGAAACAAATTATTGAACCCGATTGGCAATTATTACGGACCATATATTAGTCTTGTCGATCGTGGGGAAAATGAAAAGTTCGTTACAAATTGGAAGCTAATGCAAAAGTGGCTTGCGGATGGAATCCCTTTTGCTGGTGAAGCTTATAGACAATGGATTGGTGAATTATATCAACAAAATAAGTTAATAAACGACGATCTTTATATAAGAGGGCAGAATGTAGAATTAGGAAATATTACAGCAAACCTTTTAAATATTGCTGGGAAGAAGGATGTCATTGTTAATCCAAGGCAAGTCGAACCGCTCAATGATAAAGTCTCAAGTAAAAATAAGACATATCACTTAGTGAATACTGGCCATGTTTCTGTAGTGACGGGAAGTAAAGCGATTAATGAAATTCATCCTATGATTGGTAACTGGTTAGCCGAAAACTCAAACTAATTAAAGTGTCAGTGCCAAATCATCAAATTCATTTTTGACATGGCAACTGGCACTTTTTTGAATAGGAGCAATGGCGAGTGTAATTCATTTTGTTTTTGTAAAGGATAAGAGAGTACACAATTGAATTGCTTTTTAGAAGATGCGCAGTAAAGGAATAATCGAGCGCTCAGCTATCTCGTTTATAGTATCGACGAAGAACTAGTGAACAGACTTGTTGGATATGCAGATATACTCTTATTTGTTCATGATGGAGAAAATTCCTATCATGCAGAATACATTAACAATGAGTAAAGCGGTAATCGAAAGGGTAGGATGATTATCGATGTCTTAAATAATGTAAGGAGCTGAAAGAAATAGAAGAGAGAATAGATAATATTGAAGTTGGGGAAATTCTTACAGTGATGGATGAAAATAATCGAGAGCAAGAGATCGAGGTGCTGGATCTAATGACTGTCGATAATACAGAATACGCTGCTGTCCGAATTGCGGAAGATAACCAAGAGGATTCCGAAGAAGACTTAAAAGTATACCTTTTGAGAATTGAAGAGGATGAATTGTGTGTTATCGATAATGACGAGGAATTTGAAAAAGTATCTACTGCCTTTATTGAAGCAAGAGAAGATTTAGAATAAACGGTACTAATGGGTTTGAACTTTGTTCGTCATAAACAGAATGACAGTTTTTAAAAAGGTATTTCAATGGGGATCAATTGAGATTTTTATATTGGTCCCCGACCTTAATGAGGACATGCTCAAGAAGAACATGTAAATTCTGCAATATTTCGCATCTCTTATGGTCAAGGCGTCAATGAAGAGCTAATAGAAGATTAAAAACAGGCGCTAGTATAAAATTTATCCATGAGAAAACTAAATAGATTTTCTTTTTGCTAATAATTCATTTTTAACGGATAATTAGTTGAAAGTCGAAAGATTAATTTGAAAAAAATAGTTGAAGGAGGTTTTTAGAATGGAAGAAAATCAAGGGAAAATTGAAGTAGGTAATATCTTTACGGTGCTAGATGAAAATGATCAGGAGCAAGATATGGAAGTGCTTGGTCTGTTGACTGTCGAGGAAGTTGATTACGCTGCAGTCGGCTTTGTAGAAGATATTCAAGCAGAAACGGAAGATGACATTGATGTTTTCTTTTTCCGTATAGAAGACGAGGGAGAATTGTCTTTTATTGAGGTTGACGAGGAATTTGAAAAAGTATCTGCTGCATTTGCTGAAGCTAGCAATAAATAAAAAATCAAAACCAAGAGGAAGAGCAAAATTAGCTCTTCTTTTTTGAATTCAATTTTTTTTTGAAAGCGGCAACCCGTTTCCGAGAAGAACATCTAATCTTTCGAGAAGTAGAAATAGATTACTGGGCTGCCTGCCACTATAACGTTAGAGGAGAATTTTTTCTCCTCTGTTTTATTTTTATGTATCTAAATAGAGATTATTAATGTACCATCATACTTATAATTCCAAGAAATGATGGGAGTGTCCAAAGATGAGTGGAATAGCAAAGCTTCCCCAACCTCCTTATTATGCAGCGATATTTACATCGCAGCGTACAAATGTTGATAAGGGCTATGGAAGAATGGCAGAAAAAATGGAAGAATTGGCATCACAGCAGAAAGGCTTTTTAGGTATAGAAAGTGCTCGTGATCATGAATTGGGAATAACCATTTCCTACTGGGACTCTTTAGAAGCAATAAAAAGCTGGAAAGACAATTCTGCGCATAAAGTGGCGCAGGAAAAAGGTAAATCTGAATGGTATAAAAACTTCTCAGTAAGGATTTCTAAAGTAGAAAAAGCATACATTTTTGAAGTTAACGAGGATAATAATTAGATTGAAATCAATAATTATAGAAGGGCATTATTTCAATTGAAGTAATGCTTTTTATTATGAATAAATAATTCAAAAGATTATTTTGGGGACCAAAAGGATTTTCTGTTGCAACTATAGAAATTAGTATAAGACCAAGGCGGTATTCAGCGCTTTAATATGGAAGGGTCGGATGGAATTCATTATTCTACCAACCTTGCCTCTGCAAAAATCTACGAAAAAGATGGAGGGATTAAAATGTCAGAGAATAAATCAACAAACGAGTTAACGACGTTCACGGAAGGAAAAGTTCTTGTCATGGAGAGGATTTTTAACGCACCGCGTTCTCTTGTGTTTGAAGCATTTTCAGATTCAGAACGATTGGAGAGCTGGTGGGGACCAAAGGGATGGAAGACCATAAATCGCCAATTTGAGTTTAAGCCAGAAGGAGTATGGCATTATTGCATGACATGCGAAGATGAAAATCAAGGAGACTTTTATGGACAAGAATCTTGGGGGATGGCTATCTATCATGAGATAGTTGCTCCTGAAAAAATTGTTTACACAGACATGTTTGCAGATGATAAAGGAAATGCGATTGCTGGCATGCCTGAACTACTAGTTTCAATGATTTTTACTGAAGATGGAGATAAGACAAAACTCATTACTCGGTCTGAATTCGCTACCTTAGAAAATCTTCAGCAAGTACTAGATATGGGGGTAGTCCAAGGAACCTCTTCGCAATACGAACGACTTGATGACCTTCTAAAAAATATTTAATAAAGAGATCTTTTAGGAAGGTTTTAATAAAATAAAAAGAAGGGTCATACTAGAGGTTAAGTATGACCCTTTCTTGATGCTTAAACTAAATTTTTATCTTTCAGAGATATTGATTATTTTGAACTTTGGTTTTCAGAAACAATCTGATTTAGTATAGCCAAACCAACTATTTCAGCCACATCTTGTAACTTACTTTTGCTTATTTTATCTATTGTATCCTGTGGTGTATGATACCACTCCTCTGTTGGATGATGGATGAAGAGTGCTGCAGGAATACCAGCTTCAGCAAATGACACATGATCACTTCGTTCTCCTTGGTTAAATGGAGTTGGTTCTCCATTTAACTTTTCACTAGCCTCCTGGGAAAGGTCTGTAACAAGATTAGGTTTACCGTCTATCGTTTGAAGAATTAAATTACCTGCATTTTTACTTCCTACCATATCTAGGTTAAAATTTGCAACGATTCGATTTTTTTCATCTTCCGACAAACTTTCTACGTAGTGAGAAGAACCTAGTAAACCTAACTCTTCAGCACCAAACGTGACAAAACGAATCTCTGTATCGGAAGAAATATTTCTTAATACACGAGCGAGTTCCAATGTCATCGCAGTACCAGAAGCATCATCATTTGCACCAGGTGCTCCTGCAACGGAATCGTGATGTGCACCGATCACAATGATATTATTCGTTGAGTTGTTTAATTTCACTGGTTTTTTTATAGCGATGACATTATGAGAAGTATTTTGATTGAAACTTGCTCCTTTTATGTTAAGTTGCCCGATAGACCCAGGATTTTTTTTCAGATGGCTTATTAAGTCGTCCCCTTCTTCTTTTGTTAAAAAAACAGCTGGAACGCTTGTCTTAGTTGTGTCCCCTAAACTTGCATTAATCGTATCTGACTCTTGGTTGTAAATGATGACACCTATTGCACCTTTGGCAGTGGCGTTTGATATTTTGTCAGCAAAGGTAATTTCTCCACGTTGGATGAGTGCAATTTTTCCTTTTAAGTCTAGTTTATTTATATCTTCCATTTTTCCAAGTCCAGCTGCCACAATTTCACCTGATATATCACCATTCACTGAATATTCAAATGCAATAGGCTGTAAACGTTGGGAGTAACCCTTTATAGATAAAGTTAGAGTCTGGGGTGGTGTATAGCTATTAAAATGGAAAGATTGAACTTCAGATTCGTAACCATATGATTCAAACTGTTTTTTTATATATGCAACTGCCTTATTCTCTTGAGCAGTACCAGCAACACGAGGAGTTTTTGATAAAACCTTAATATTGTCGTAAATATTATCAGCATCGATACCCCATAAAACTTGTGTCTCAAGTGCATTCATTTTTTCGAATTCAGTGGAAGCAAAGTGTGGACTAAACGCTACAATTGGGACTACTGTAGCAATACCAAGGATAATTGTCAGAATGATTTTATTGATAGATATTCGCATTTTAGGCCTCCTATATCGTTATTGATTTAGGATGAGCAAAAATGAGATATTTACTTGTTTCATTTCATATAAATTTTATAAACGCTGTTAATAACTAAAAAATACTTGAAGCTAAAACAAAGATAGAGAGACCATGAGTAAGTGTTGAAGGAAAAATACCGTATTTCAGGCGAACAAAGCTACAAATAATTCCCTCGAAAAAAGTAAATAAAATGACTGGTAATCCTAAAGTGGTAACTGTTGTTGCAAGAAAAACATGACCTACTCCAAACATCAGACCTGAAAGAAGTGCTGCACGAATAGAATCAGTGATTGACTCCAAATATCCCTGTAAATAACCACGGAATAGTACTTCTTCCATCAAATTACCGGATAATGCGAAAAAGAATAATAAGGGTAGAACCTCTGTAGGAAAAAAACCGCCTCTTTTTTCCAGAGGAATCCCTTGATATATAAAGAAGAAAGGAAGTACCACAATGATAGCGCCTAAGATTCCCATAAAAAGAGATAATACTTTTTTATTTCCTATCCAGAAAAGTAAGTGTCGCATGTCTTTTTGTAGATAGATGATTCCACCTGTTATTATTAGTGAAACTACACCCATTAAAATAAGTAAGCTACTCTTCTCTGTGAATCTCATCCAAGGAAGATTGTTTGTTGTTCCAAAATGCCAAAAATCAAACGTAGTCATATTGTCTCTAATTAAGATAAAACCTAGAATGAGAATAAATATTTTTGTGGAGAATGCATTTTTAGGTAATAGTAAATATGTCACTAAAAGAATTAAAAATCCAGGAGTAATCCAAAGAATATATTCAAGAAACAAATCCAATTCTAATCACCTCTCCCTTACTTTCGGTTTCAAAAGGCAAATTATTTAGATTTCTCATTCCTCTGTGCTAGACTGAAAACAAATAAAAACATGAAAAGAGGGTAATATGTTTAAAAAAATATTAAAGCAAATCAAACAACTTTCTCAAGGTAGTAGCGAGCGTAGACATGGTCATTATCGTCGAGGTAGTAGCAGCGATCGAAGAAAGAGTTATTATAAGCGTGGAAGCAGTAGCAGTAATTATAGAAGAAATCCAATGAGTGGAAGTAACTACTACAAACGCAAGGGCCGAAGCAGTAGTTAATCTTTCACTATTTATTGGCGAGAAGGGCAGCTTGTAGATCCTTCAAGATGTCTTTAGTAGTTGTATAAGGTTCTTTTATTTGTAAAAGTCTTTTAAGTAAATAAATTGTTTCATTTTTTAAAGAAAGTTCTTCTGTCCAAGGAAGAGCTTTTTTATTTCTTGTAGGATAGGTTGTGTAAAGTAAATATAAGAGTATCTCACCTAAATCAAAGTAGTCCTGTTCTTTCATCTCACCACTGGAGGGATTCTGCTCAGACAGTCCAAAGTCGATTAAAAATAAATGGTTGTTATTCATCATAATGTTCGGAATACGCAAGTCTCCGTGATAGACGTTCTTATTATGTAAATCATCAACTAAAACAAGGAGGTCCGCTAGCAAATTTAAAGACTGTTCTTCATTAAAAGTAACCTTTTTATAAAAAATCAAGTCCTCTAAATTGTCTCCTTCTATATAGTTCATAACATAAAATAGTAGCTCGTTATGTGTAAAAGCCTCAAAAAATTTAGGCATGTTGTTATGGTTTAACTTTTGTAAAATGGAGATTTCATTTTCAAATAGTTTTATTTCTTTTTTAGAACGTTGCTTACTTAGTCTTAGCTGTTTCACTACTTTGTAATCATTCGTTTTTAGGTCTTTACATCGATAAAGTATGCCGTAGCTTCCTGTACCAATAACATTTAAAACCTCATATTGTTGGTTCAAGACTGTACCTGCTTTCAATGGTATATCTACAAAAAATTGATAGGCTTTTCGAATAGAACGTAAAATGGACATGTTTCTCACCTCACTTGCTTATAGTTATCTCTTAAATATGACCTTATTGATATAATAAATATACAGTCAATTATAGAGAAGTATAGCTATTTGTTCGAAAGAATAATGGGGTGTATGATGGAACTATTAAAAATTAGATGGTTAATATGGTTGTTTCCAATTGTATTTTTTATTCATGACCTTGAAGAAATTTTAACTGTTGAATATTTTTCGATGGTTCTCCCTTTTAAAGTTACAACAGTAGAATTCATTTTGGCTTTTAGTATATTATGGTTGATTGTTTTTATTGGTTGTATGTTTGCAGCAACGAATAAAGACTTTATAGGGTTAGGACCTATACAATACTTCTCGATCTTAGTAGCTGGTATTTTTTTAGCTAATGGTATTGGGCATATTTTGCAAAGTATTTTCTTTCAAAAATATGTACCTGGTGTCATTACTTCTATTTTTATTTTAGTCCCTTTTTGTTTGTTTAGTATTAAAAAGCTTCTCTTAGTAAATTTAATAACATGTAAGCAAATATTAATTTATTTGGCACTAGGTTTTATTTTACAAACTCCATTTGCAATGGGATCAATAATGTTTGCAAAATTCATTGTAAAAATAGTAGGAAACGGATAGTGGAAATACACAAGTCAAAACTTTTATTGGTGTCGGAAGGGTATAATAAAGTAGCAGCAGAGGACACTAAAATAGAAGTATTGTGAGCATATGAAAATTGATAAAACATAGACTTAATGACAGAAGAAGCAAAGGAGATAAGATGACAAACCGAGAAGAACTAATAGGATGGAACTTTGATAACAGTTATGCCCGTCTGCCAAACATATTTTTTACTAGCCTCTCCCTTAACCCTGTGAGCTCACCGAAATTGTCCATTCTTAATGATTCGTTGGCTAAATCCTTGGGGTTAGATATAGATTCTCTGAAAAGTGAAGAAGGTGTTGCACAACTTGCTGGAAACCGAAATCCAGAAGGTGCTTTCCCTCTTGCTCAGGCTTATGCCGGGCACCAATTCGGACATTTTAACATGTTAGGAGATGGCCGAGCTATTTTGCTTGGAGAACAAATTACATCTCAAGGTGAGCGATTTGATGTTCAACTGAAAGGTTCTGGTAGAACTCCTTATTCTCGTGGGGGAGATGGACGTGCGGCACTAGGGCCAATGCTAAGAGAATACATTATTAGCGAATCCATGCATGCGCTTGGTATACCTACTACACGGAGTTTAGCGGTGGTAACGACCGGTGAATCAATCATTCGTGAAACTAATCTACCTGGTGCAATTATGACCCGCGTGGCTGCAAGTCATCTGCGTGTTGGTACTTTTCAATTCGCAGCGAAATGGGGAACTTTTGAAGATCTTCGAGACCTGGCTGATTATACAATTGAACGACATTATCCAGGAGGGGAAACTTCCCCTAATCGTTATATTTTCCTTCTTCAGGAAGTGATTAAACGTCAGGCGTCGCTAATTGCAAAATGGCAACTGGTTGGCTTTATTCACGGAGTCATGAATACAGACAATATGGCCATTAGTGGAGAAACTATTGATTATGGTCCTTGCGCGTTTATGGATGCCTATGATCCATCAACTGTTTTTAGCTCTATAGATGTTAATGGCCGCTATGCTTATGGCAATCAACCGAATATTGCTGGATGGAATTTAGCACGATTTGCTGAAAGCCTATTACCGATACTCCATGAAGATGAAGAGGAAGCAATTAAACTAGCCCAGAATGCGATTGAAGATTTTCCTAAATTGTATTTCACTAATTGGCTATCAGGGATGAGAGTTAAGTTGGGGATATACAATGAGGAAAAAGAAGATGAGGCACTCGTGGATGAACTTCTCCGTATGATGCAAAAGAATGGTGCAGATTTTACCAATACTTTTCGTGCATTAACTTTCGATACGAATGAGGATACTAAATTATTTGGAGCACCTGAATTTACTCAGTGGAAAAAGAAGTGGCAGGAAAGGTTAAGTAGACAGCAGGAATCGAAAGAATCCTCTCATGACTTGATGCGAAACAGTAATCCTGCTGTAATTCCAAGAAACCATCGGGTAGAAGAGGCTCTGGATGCAGCTGTGGCACAAGGTGACTACAGTGTGATGGAGCGGCTACTAAACGCTTTATCAAGACCATACGCCCATACTCCTGAACAAGATGAATTCACTAAACTGCCTGACCAAGAAAACAGTTCTTATCGTACGTTTTGTGGAACATAAGAAATATCATCAACCTAAAAAAGATAGGGATAGCAAATACAATGCTATCCTATCTTTTTTATTTTTATATAAGTAAGGACAATATTTAGAAAGAAACTTTTTGCCTGCTTATAAAGTCTTATTAGTAATGTAAAAATAACTAATTTTAATCCTGATTTAATATTATAAGGCATTTTCCTCCTAAACTAAACATAGACTCTATAGAATTGTTTACAATTTCCAAATGGAATAATATTGTTCACAATTTACAGAATTTAGTGTACACTTTAACTATTACAATTTTAGGAGGATTATTTTGGCTAAATTAAAGAAATTTGGAATTGTATTAACATCTTCAGCTTTAACGTTAGGAATGTTTTCATCCATTGCAAGTGCTTCAACTACAGCAAATGAGCAACCCCAAATTCAAATTCAAGTTGCAGAAACAGAAAAAGTTTTTACAAAAGACGATTTAATCAAGAGATTTAAAGAACTATTCCCTAAGAAGTATGATTTTTTATCCAATAATGATTTTCACATGGGTAGTGGATATTATTATGCTACAGACAAGGAAGTCCGTTATAACTTATCTTTTTCCAAAGAAGTTAATGGAAAATATATGCATGGAAGCGTTGGATTTGTGGGAGAAAAATTAGAATTAGAGAACTTTTACTTCCAACCAACCAATGAAAAAGAGGCACTGTTTCCTGCTAAAGTATCTGAAGAGGAAGCAAGAAAGATTGCAGACGAATATTTGAAAAAGTTTGATGGTGTTGGAGAGTATCAATTAGAAAAAAACCCGTATAACTATTATCCTCAGCAAATATTAACAGAGCCTATTCGCTATAATTTTACTTTTACTCGCACCAAGGATAAAGTATCTATTTCGGATCAAAGGATTGAAGTGACTGTTTTAGGTAATGGAGAAGTGGTGCAATTTTATAAGACAAATACTCAAAAACCGGCTACTTTTGATGATATGAAACAAATATTAGATAAAGAAGAGCTGCTGAAAAAATATAAGGAAAATTTATCGATTAATCTGCAATATCAAATTGATTACGATTATAGAAATGGTGACCGTAATGTGAAGCTAGTATATCAACCATCAACTAAAGTACGAGGAGTTCATGCGTTAACAGGAAAATGGATGACTGCTAACGATTTCTCGGAAGAGTTTCCGGCTAAAACTAAAGTTGAGAAGATTTCATCTACTCCGCTTCCACCTAAACATAATGGGGTCACTCTAGAAGAAGCTAAAAAAATTGCAGAAAAATTTATTAAATCTAAATCAGACGACATAAAAGTAACGATACAATCAATAAATGAAGTTGAAAATTATAATGGTAATGGTCAGTCAGTGATTAGTGTTGACTATATGTACGAATATCGGAATGGCGGTCACGGAGCTGGTTTAGTAATTAATAAAGATACTGGCGAAATCATACAGTACTACAATATTGATCGAGACATCTCAAGACAATTTGGAGAAAAACCTGTTGAGAACAAGCTAACTCAAAAAGATGCTCTCGCTCAAGCAGTTAAATATGCAAAAGATATGATACCTTCTTATCTACACAATTATGCAATGCCAATAGAAGAAGCTTATTATGATGAAATGTCAGAATCATATAATTTCTCATTCCCAAGGGTTGTAAATGGCATTCTTGTCATTGGAGATCAAATTCAAATTAGTATTGCAGGTGATGGTTCTTTAAGCAATTTATATATCAATTATTCAGAAATAGAAAAATGGCCAGCAGTCGATAAAGTCATCTCTGAAAAAGATGCTTTAACTAAATTAAATAACGCTCTAAACTTAAAATTAAATTATCTAAAGCAAGGTAACGATAAAGAGAAAAATCACTATGACATCGTATATGTTCCAGTATTTAATGAAGACATGTATAGCTATTTAGATGCTACTACAGGTGAATGGAAAAGCATAGAAAATGGGAAAAGTCCTGTTGTTATTTCCCATCCGTGGGCTGAAGAGGAGTTAAATTACCTCATTAGCGCAAAAGTCCTGGAAGTTAAGGATGCTAAAAGCTTTAACGGGGATGCTTCAATTTCAAAAGGGGAAGCTTTAAAAGTATTATTAAATTCCATTACTTATTTTTATGATGGTATGTACAATCAAAGTACCGAAAATATGAAACAAACTTTTGATAATATTGATCCTAAACATCCATTATATTCAGCAGTAGAACGTGCGGTAAGTATGGGAGTAATTCAACCATCTGGCAAGAACTTTGATGTGGATGCACCTATCAAAAGAGAAGAACTAGCAGCGTGGTATATTAGAGTTCTAGGTTTAGAGCATGCAGCTAAACATAGTAACATCTATAAACTAGACTTTGCAGATGCAAGTAAGGTACAAAAAGAGTATATAGGATATGTAGCTTTAGCAAACTCCATGGGATTATTTAAAGTTGAAAAAAATCAATTCAATCCTGCTCAAGAAGTGACTTACGCAGAGTTGGCTGTTTCAACCATTCTTCTAGCTCACGAAATAGCTGAAAAAGGAAATGGCATCCGTTACTAAACCATTTCAAAACCCTCCCCCGTTCAAAGACGGGAGAGGGTTTTGTTTTGGTGCATTAAATTAGTTTACTCAGCTGGTAGTACTTCATCTGCTATAATCCCTGGAAGAGAAATATTATATCCTGCTTGTGATTCATATGTATATTCTCCATATACTGTTCCATAAATCGTGACAATATCATTATCAACGAAATCTGTATAGCCTACATATTCGACAAATACAATGTCATTAAAACTATAACCATATGACTCTTTTGTTACTGACAATCGAATATTCGTCATACCGTCGCCTTCTAATATTTGTACGATTTCGCCCGTATATTTCACGTATTCATCGCTATAACGGTCTGGATTCTTTTTCAATTGAGCGTATTCAATTGTTTGGGCATTTGCTTTCTTTTCTGCAGCTTCTTTTGCAAGTTGTTCTTGTCTTGCTTTTTCTTCCGCTTCCTCTTTTGCTAGCTGTTCCGCTTCTGCTTTAGCTTTTGCCTCTGCTTCTTGTTTAGCTTTTTCTTCTGCAGCAGCTTTTTCTTCTGCTTCTTTTGCTTCACGAGTTGCTTTCTCTTCCGCAGTTTCTTCCTTAACTGGTTCAACCTCTTTTGCACTTTCCGTTTCGGCTGTTGTCGTGGTATCGGTAGTTAATCCAAAAGCAAAAAATGAAATAATCATAACTAATACAGAAATACCACTAAATATAAGCATTTTTTTACCTTTTGTCCCGTTTTTCTTAATAAACGAAACGAATGAAATTATTCCGAAAATAAAAATTGCAAACAGACTAACGATCGATATTACTAAAAATAAACTATCCACTGATATCCTCCTATCTCGTTTCACCTAATTGTACGATAGTTATTTATGCTTTTGTCACGGGAATTAATGGAAATTTAAACATCGAAAGATAGATAAATAACAATTCTATATAGTAAAGATATGTTAATAGATAAAAAACCTACTAACTTTTAAAGAGTTAGTAGGTTTTTAAAGTAAATATTATTTCGGAGTTACTATTCGAATCACTGTACCCCATCCAGCCTTACTACGTATAACTAGTCCATATTGTTCACCATACGTAACTTTCAGCCTTTTATGTGTATTGGCTAAGCCAATATGATTGACATGATCCACAGTGACAGGGTTATAAAGTCTTTCTACTACTTCTGTTAATTTCTCATACGTCAAAGCCTAGAATTATATATACACATTGCTTGTTCTGGCATAGTGGTAAATTGAAAAGAATTTTTTATTCTTTTCATTTGCCCCATGCTTTTTATGTTCTGCCTTTGAAGTTTGGACAATATATATTAGGAATACAATTTTTTTGAGTCTTCATAACAAAGGAGCCAATGCAAATGCTGTCCAATTTTTTTAAATCGAAACTACTAATTTATGCCCCGCTAAACGGTGAAATAATTCCAATCGAAGAAGTTCCAGACCCCGTCTTTAGTCAAAAGATGATGGGAGAAGGGCTTGCTATTATACCAATTGGAGGCAAGGTTCACTCTCCAATAGAAGGTACAGTCATTCTTCTATCCGATACCAAACATGCAATCGGCCTTCGTTCAAAAAATGGAACGGAGATTTTGATTCATATTGGATTGGAAACGGTATCATTAGGGGGAAGTGGCTTTACGGTTTTGGTTAAACTGGATGAATCGATTTCTGTCGGGCAACCACTAGTAGAAGTGGATTGGGATTTGCTTCGTGCTCAAGATAAAAAAATAGTCACACCAATAGTTATTACAAATAGTGCAGAAAGAGTTATACGATTCGAAGATTCAAAAGAAGGTATTGTGGGTGAAACATTATTGATGACAGTATTTCCAAAATAAAGCGAAAAAGGAGGTGTAATTTTAATAGATTAAGAGACTTTATTCTGTAGACTGCAATCATTTTATTTTTTTATATCTTAATTATCTTATAAATAAGAAAAGAGGATGGGCATATCATGATGAAATATATTCAAAAGCTCGGACGCTCTTTAATGCTACCAGTAGCTGTTTTACCGGCAGCTGCAATTTTGATGGGTATTGGTTATTGGATTGACCCTACAGGCTGGGGTTCTGGAAATGTATTAGCCGCATTTCTAATTAAAGCAGGAGCTTCTATTCTTGACCATATTCCAATCCTATTTGCGGTAGGCGTTGCATTTGGAATGGCCAAAGAAAGAGACGGCTCTGCTGCAATAAGTGGTTTAGTTGCCTTTCTAGTTGTAACGACTATGTTATCCACTAATTCGGTTGCTTTGTTACAAGGTATAGATGCTGCTAATGTAAATGCAGCTTTCGCGAAGATTGATAATGCTTTTGTTGGTATCATTTCTGGACTTATTGCAGCTGCAATGTTTAATCGCTTCAGTCATGTAAAGCTACCTGATTTTTTAGCATTCTTTAGTGGAAAACGGCTTGTTCCGATTGTATCTGCGGTAGCGATGTTAGTTGTTTCCGTAGCATTATTCTTTATATGGCCAATCGTATATGGCTGGTTAGTTTCGTTTGGTGAGTCAATTAGCAGCCTAGGTGCAGCAGGTGCAGGTATATATGGATTCTTCAATCGTCTGTTAATACCAACTGGCTTGCATCATGCATTAAATGCAGTATTTTGGTTCGATACAATTGGTATAAACGATATCGGGAAGTTCTGGGATGGTTCCGGTGTTAAAGGTGTTACAGGGATGTACCAGGCTGGGTTCTTCCCAATAATGATGTTTGGATTACCAGCAGCTGCACTGGCGATGTATCATACAGCAAAGACGAAAAGAAAAAAACAAGTGGCTTCCCTAATGCTTGCAGCGGGCTTTGCGTCTTTTTTTACAGGGGTTACAGAGCCAATTGAGTTTGTATTTATGTTTTTAGCTCCAGCTTTATATGTAGTGCATGCTGCGTTAACTGGTCTATCATTGTTCATTGCTGCATCCTTCCAGTGGACAGCAGGATTCACTTTTAGTGCAGGGTTCATAGACTTTTTCTTAAGTCTTCGAATTCCAATTGCAAATTTACCTTTAATGTTAGTTGTTCAAGGTTTAGTTTTTGCTGTTATTTACTACTTCTTATTCCGATTCTTAATCGTGAAATTTGACTTGAAAACACCAGGTAGAGAAGAGGATGAGGAAGAAATCGAGGAAGTTGTTGACAACTCATCTAGTAGTAAATTCTCCATCTTAGCATCTATTATTTACGATGGGTTAGGTGGGGATGCAAACGTCACTTCTGTAGACTATTGCGCTACTCGTTTACGTGTAGAGGTATTAGATATGGCTCTGGTAGATCAAAAGAAAATAAAAGATACTGGCGTTCCTGGTATCAACGTTGTCGGACCAACGAGTATTCAAGTAATTGTAGGAACTAGTGTGCAATTTGTGGCGGACGAAATCGAAAAAATTAGGAATTAGAAATAGTAGAAAAAGCTGTTTAAGGAGATGTTTCCTTTCATAAACAGCTTTTTTTCTACTAAACATTTATTATAATTGGTATACATATTAATACCAAGGAGAAGTGAATCATGCCAAAAACTATACTCATTTCCAACGTAACAATCGTAAATCATGATAAAGAAGTAGTTGCGGACTTATTTCTTAAAGATGGAAAGATTGAAAAAATAGGAACACAGTTATCGAACGAAGCAGATATTCATATAAACGGAGCTTCTAATGATTGGATTGTATTCCCGGGTTTTATAGATATGCATATTCACGGTTCCGCTGGTTTTGATACGATGGACGCAACAGAGGAAGCGCTAAGAGGGATGGCACGTTCTTTAGTTAAAGAAGGGACCACAAGTTTTTTACCTACTACGATGACACAAACAACTAATGCCATAGAGACTGCACTAAAGAATATCGCAAGTTTTGTTAGTAAGACCGATGAAGCGGAAGTTCTAGGAATACATGTGGAAGGCCCATATATTTCTCCTAAACGAGCTGGGGCACAACCACTTGAATATATAATAGAACCAACTTTTGAGCAGTTTGATCGTTGGCAGCTTCTAAGTAATAACCGTATCAAGCAAATTACCATTGCTCCCGAAGTAACAGGGGGTCTTGAATTTGTAGAGACAGCTAGTAGTCAGGGGATCGTTGTTTCCATAGGACATTCCGATGCTTCATCCGAAGAAGTAGAAAAAGCGGTAAAGCTAGGTGTAAAACAAGCAACTCACTTATATAATCAAATGCGCCCATTTCACCACCGTGAACCTGGAGTGGTAGGAAGTGCATTAATTTTGGATGAAATAAAAACGGAGCTTATTGTAGATTTTATTCATTGTCATCCGAATGCAGTTAAGTTGGCATATCGATTAAAGGGAGCCTCCGGAATAATTCTGATCACAGATGCTATGAGAGCAAAAGGGCTACCTAATGGAAGCTATGATTTAGGAGGACAAATGGTAAGTGTAACAGAGAAGGGAGCGCATCTTTCGAACGGAGCATTAGCTGGGAGCATGCTGACGATGGATCAAGCAATTCGTCATTTCCGACAGGCAACTAATTGTTCTTTTACGGAGTTAGTCTCCATGTCTTCCACAAATGCTGCGAAACAATTAAAGCTTTCCAATAAGGGATCTATTGCGGAAGGTTTAGATGCAGACTTAGTATTGCTTAACAAGGACTTACATGTTCAAATAACAATTTGCAGAGGTCAAATCGTATTCGAAAAGGAGACTTGATAAATGGAAAAAATCTTTAAGATTACAACTTCTGAAGGTCTACACGCAAGACCTTCCACGTTATTAGTTTCAGCGGTTACACCTTTTAATTCGCAGGTACAACTTACGTATAATGGAAAATCGGTAAACTTAAAATCCATTATGGGTGTAATGGCTCAATCTATTACTACCGGATCAGTTGTCACTATTTCAGCCGAAGGAGAAGATGCTGAGGAACTGTTAAGTAAGGTGACAGAGGTTATTATCTCGAAAGGGCTTGGAGAGGAAGCTTAAAGTAAGAGAGATCTGTCTTTGTGACAGGTCTTTTATTGTATTTTAAAATTATAATGTAAACAGTTCCTAAATATGGGATAATTGTTAGAGGATGATAGTTTGCTTTGAATTCTACAATAATTTATCGGAGGAAGCATGAGAATTTTTATTGGTGTGATAACAATTATATTTGGTGTTTTCTTCGTAAGTTTATCTATTGATTCTTTCGGAAAAATAGGTAATGTTATATTGCATCTATATGGAATTGTTCTATGTATATTGAGTGCTTTAGTACTTAGTAACAAGAAAACTAAAGATGGTAAAATACATATAAGATTTTTAGGAATAGCAATTGCCATGACTTTTTTTGGTATTGCCTTTATATTAAATCCTGGAAGTGGAGCAAGAAGCTTTGGATTCTTTACTATTATAATGGGTGCCGTTTTTTACATAATTGACTATGTTGAAAGAATATAATCGTTTTTAAATTTAAGTATTATTTTTAAATATATACANATCGTTTTTAAATTTAAGTATTATTTTTAAATATATACAGTAGAAATCTCTTCATTCAGTTATGGTGAAAGGATACATTTTTGTATAATCGAATTCATCCAGGATAAACTATTTTTTAAAGAAAGGATGAATGATGAAATGAACGAGACCAAATTTGCAGAACTAGACCGTGAGCAGTTGCAGGAACTAAATGAGCTAGAAGAAAAACTTGGAGTTACGCTTATTGCGTATGACACCGCAACAACAAGTAGTTCCTCTTCAACTCAACAGTACAATTAAACTATGATTATGAATCTCAACCTCGAGCAGCTCGCAAGCTAGTTTAATAATTTGCATAGCTGCTTGGAGGTTGGATGTTCTCTTTACATTGTAATGACTACTTTTCCTTGATTGTGACCTTCTTCAAAATACCTAAAAGCCTCGGGAACCTCATTCAGCTTATAACTTCTATCAATTACAGGTTTAACTTTACCGGCCTCTATTAGTTCTTTGATAAAAACCAAATCTTTTTGATTTGCTCTTTGTAAAAAGCTACCCATCTTTTTACCCCCAGTCATGGAAAAGAAAGGTCCTAAAACCATAGCTTGAGTTAATTGGGCTCCGGAACCTCCGACCATAACATAATTTCCTTTCGGACGAAGAGCACGTTTATAAGCCGAAATAGGTTGATACCCGTTCACAGCAAGAATTAGGTCATAACGTTGTGCAGTTTTGGTGAAGTCTTCCTTTGAATAATCAATGACAAAGTCTGCACCAATTGATTGGAGAATATTTAAATTTCTCGTACTACATACCCCAGTCACCTCCGCCCCGAATGATTTGGCAATCTGGACTGCAAAAGTCCCTACACCACCAGATGCACCATTAATCAAAACTTTCTGTCCTGATTCAATCTTACCTTTATTCCTTAAACTCTGAAGGGCAGTGGTAGCTGCCATAGGCACTGCAGCAGCTTCCTCAAATGAAAGATTAGACGGTTTTAATACCAATACATGTTCAGGTACTACGACATATTCAGCAAAAGTTCCCCAACCACAACCGGATAAGTCTCCAAACACTTCATCACCTGGCTTAAAATGGTTAACATTTTTGCCGACTGATTCTATCCTCCCTGCAAAGTCACCTCCAGGTATGGAGTATTTTGGTTTCAATATACCAAACGCAAAGCGGGCAAGGTACGGTTCCCCTTTCAAAAGAACTAAGTTTCCGTAATTTAAAGATGCTGCATGAATTTTTACCAGAACTTGATTGTCATCCGGAATCGGTGTTTCTACCTCATTCACTTCTAGAATGTCAGGTGAACCATATTTGTTAGAAATTATTGCCTTCGTAACTATTCCTCCTTTATTAATATTATGAGAACACTGGATTTTTTAGGATTTTATTAAATAAAAGCCACTATTGCTAGTGATTTTTCAGCTATACCATTAGTCAATTCAATTCCTCCAAATTATTATTCTTTAATTCAAAAGAGAATACTTCCTCCAACGGTAAGTTGAAGACAAAAGCAATGCGAAAAGCTAATTCCAAAGAAGGGGAGTAATTTCCTTTCTCGATTGCAAAGATGGTTTGTCGTGTAACACCTACATAATCTGCTAGTTGTTGTTGCGTCATTTCACCATGGTTAAAACGCAAGCTCCGAAGGTTATTGCTTATTAAACATTTTCCCATCTTAGAATCCTCTCCGATAAAGATATATCTCCGTGACCATCCCAACCATTTCAGAGATAACCCCTGAAAAGATAAGTATGATGAACATGACATACGGTGAGACATTCAACACCAATGATCCCATTGCTAGAAAAAAGCCTCCTACAAAAACATAGTGCGAGATTGTTGTTGCTTTCATTTTTATTAATTTGTCTAGTTCATCAGAAAAAGTAGGCTCTTTTTCATTGGTAGTTATTCGATAGATGATATTGAAAATTATATAAATAATGATTTTTGCTACAATCGATATTGCTATCAAAATGACGATGAAGGTACCCCAAAAGCTGAAAACATCTGTTGTTTGAAATTTTCCTTCTTCGTACATATAAAACACATACAAGGAATAGAGCGAAAAAATTAATAAAGTGCTAATTAAAGATACGATATTTTTCTTTTCTTGATAGGACATCCACATTACCTCATTTAACTGAAAATTTAAAAAAGTAAAATTTCTTATACACAGTGTATTGTTAACTTTACAATATGTCAATTATATTTTACATATGTAGATAAAAATTTTATTCAATCATTGGTAGCTGGAGCATAAAAAAAGGACCAAAAATTTGGTCCTCACATTTATTCTGTTCTTGCCATGTTTTTAGCGTAAAAAATCTCATCCATTTCTGTTTTTAACTTCTTCGTAATGGATATCTTTTCTTCATCGGTTAACTCGTCTTCTGTGTAACCGAATAGGTAGTTATTTAAATCAAATTTTTTAAGTTTACATTTTGTATGAAAAATATTTTCTTGGTATACATTTACATCGATCATTTGATAATACTCTTGTAAGCCGACTGGAATATAGTTTTGAATGGAATTAATGTCATGATCGATAAATAATTTATGTCCCGTTACGTCTCTAGTAAAGCCTCGTACACGATAGTCCATCACCATAACATCTGTCTCAAATGAATGAATCAAATAATTCAGCGCTTTCAAAGGAGAAATTTCTCCACAGGTGGAAATATCAATATCCGCCCGGAATGTACTAATTCCTTCATCCGGGTGATACTCAGGATAAGTATGAACGGTTATATGACTTTTATCCAGATGGCCGACTACTGATTCAGGTAGTGGACCTGGTGATTCTTTAAATGCATCCGCTGGAGAATCGTCAACAGGTCCTTCAGAAACCAAAATGGTTACACTTGCTCCTTGTGGTTCATAATCTTGCTGTGCAATATTTAAAATATTTGCCTCAATAATATCCGACACTTTCGTTAAAATTTTTGTCAAACGTTCCGCATTATATTGTTCGTCGATATAGTCAATATAAGCCTCTCGTTCTTCTCTCGTTCTTGTGTAGCAAATATCATACATATTAAAACTTAAGGTCTTTGTAAGGTTATTAAACCCATGTAACTCAATTCTTTGCTTAGGAGTTAAACTCATTTTTTGAACTCCTCTCTTTCACATAAATTTAAGGCTCTGTTGAAACGATATAATAAGTATGCGTTAAAACTAGTTTTAGATTCCCCTTAGCTTTATTTTTCCACAAAAAACTTTTTCTGAAACATACAATTTACACCATTGCTCTTTTAGATTTAGAAGTAGCAAGAATTCATTATGTAAAATGGACTTGATAGTTTACCTTGTCTTATTGACACTACTTATCTTAATGCCTATGATTTATTTTAATAGAAAGAAAATTTAGATAAGGGACGGTGTCTCAACGAATGGATATTACATTGGAATATGCGAGGAAATTAGATAAACAGGATATATTAAAACACTATCGAGATGAATTTTATTTGCTGCCAGATATCATGTACATGGATGGGAATTCCTTGGGTTTATTGTCTAAGAGAGCGGAGCAGTCGCTGTTATCTATACTTGATTCATGGAAGAAATACGGAATAGATGGGTGGACACAAGGTGAGCATCCTTGGTTTTATTTTTCGGAAACGTTGAGTGAAATGTGTGCACCTCTTGTTGGAGCATTGAAAGAAGAAGTGATGATTACAGGTTCAACTACTACGAATTTACATCAGTTAGTTGCTAGTTTCTATCATCCCCATGGAAAACGGACTAAAATATTGGTGGATGAATTGAACTTCCCTTCTGATTTGTATGCCATTAGTAGTCAGTTATCGTTGCATGGATATAACCCAGAAGAACATATGAAGTTCGTGAAAAGCCATGATGGGAATACTCTACTAGAAGAAGACATAATAGAATCGATGACAGACGATATAGCTCTAATCGTGTTACCAAGTGTGCTGTATCGGAGTGGACAAATATTAAATTTGAAAGCGCTTACTAAAGCTGCGCACGAACGAAATATTATCATTGGATTTGATCTATGTCACTCTATTGGATCTCTCCCTCACAATTTGGATGATTGGGATGTAGACTTTGCGTTTTGGTGTAATTATAAGCATTTAAATGGAGGACCAGGTGCAGTTGGGGGATTGTTCGTGAATCAGAAGCATTTTGGAAAGAGACCTGGACTCGCAGGTTGGTTCGGCTCCCATAAAGAGAAGCAGTTTGACCTGGCAATAGAAATGTCACCGTCATCAAATGCAGGTGCATATCAAATTGGGACACCGAATATATTAAGTGCTGCCCCATTATATGGTTCGTTACAAATGTTTGCGGAGGTCGGTATAGATGCTATTCGTAGCAAGTCATTAACTCTAACTGATTATATGATGTTTTTAATAAAGGAAGAGTTAAAGGATTTTCAATTTAACATTGCCAATCCAGTCGACCATGAGCGTAGAGGGGGACATATTTATCTTGTTCATAAAGAGGCAGCTCGCATTTGTAAGGCATTAAAAGATCATCGGGTTATTCCTGATTTCCGCTCGCCAAATGGCATCCGTCTAGCACCAGTTGCATTGTATAACTCTTTTGAAGATGTGTGGAACACTGTACAGATTTTGAAGAAGATCATGACAGAAGAAACGTATAAAAAGTACGAAAACAAGCGAGATGTTGTTGCATAAAAAGGAGGACTTATATGCCAAAGGATATTTCGAAGCTGCATGAAAAGCTGGATGGTGAAAAAGGTATTCATACGGACTT
Source organism: Psychrobacillus sp. FJAT-21963 (assembly GCF_001420585.1). NCBI lineage: Bacteria > Bacillati > Bacillota > Bacilli > Caryophanales > Bacillaceae > Psychrobacillus > Psychrobacillus sp. FJAT-21963. The sequence goes on from NZ_LJIY01000003.1 coordinate 173,355, forward strand.
TCGGGATGATATGACCTATGGAGATTATTTGCAGCTCGATACGATTTTATCCAGTCAAAAACGATTGTCCGGTCATCATGATGAAATGTTATTTATTATTATTCATCAAGTAAGTGAGCTTTGGATGAAGTTGATCTTACATGAATTGACTAGTGCCATTCAAGCGATACAAGAAGATAAGATGCAAGCCGCCTTTAAAATGCTGGCTCGAGTAACAAAGATTCAAACACAGATTATTCAAGCTTGGGATGTGCTCTCGACATTAACACCAGCTGAGTATTTAGAGTTTCGCGATAAACTCGGTAAAGCATCAGGTTTTCAATCCTTTCAGTACCGACAAATTGAATTTGCACTCGGTTATAAAACAAAGTTTATTCTAAAAATTTATGAGAAGGATTCAAAGTTATACAATGAGCTCGAAAAAGCATATCATTCACCTAGCATTTATGATGTGGCAATTCAAGCATTAGAAAAAGCTGGGTTCAATTTGAACCCAGCTGCTGTAAATCGAGATTATTCCGTTACATATGGAGGAGACGAGACAGTAGCAGAGGCATGGAAAGAAGTATATCAAAACGTGGACCAGTATTGGGATTTGTACCAATTAGCAGAAAAACTAGTGGATATAGAAGATTGGTTACAGCAATGGCGCTTCCGACATATGAAAACGGTAGAACGTATTATTGGTTTTAAAACTGGAACCGGTGGATCCTCGGGAGTAAATTATTTACGTAAAGTGTTAGATCATCGTTTTTTCCCAGAGCTCTGGGATTTAAGAACAAGTTTATAAGGGGTGATGGCAATGGAGAAACGCTGGATAGACATCTCACAGTCGTTTTCAAATAATATTGGTACTTGGCCAGGAGATACACCTTTTCAGTTTGAGCTAGCTTTCTCGAAGGAACAGACAGGTTCAGTTAATATTGGTCGTTTCACAACAAGTATGCATACTGGGACACATGCGGATGCACCCTATCACTTTGACAATGACGCACCTACGATTGAGCAGTTAGACATCCATATTTATATTGGTCGTGCCAAAGTAGTTGACGTCACAGGGTTGGAATCAATTGGTCGAGATGAATTGCAGTCATTTGAGTTAGAAGGGGTAGAACGCTTACTATTAAAAACTACCAAACATGTTAATGTGGAGCAATTTCCAACTAGTATTATGGTATTAAAAGAGGATATTGGTGCATTCTTGCAGGAGAAAGGAATTATTTTAATTGGCGTCGATTGTCCTTCTGTTGATGCATTAGACGATAAAGAATTACGTGTGCACCATGCACTTTATCGTCATGGTGTTCATATTCTAGAAAATTTATTTTTACAAGATGTCACTCCAGGAGATTATGAACTGATTGCCTTGCCTCTAAAGATTCAAGGAGCCGATGGCAGTCCAGTCCGAGCCGTGCTGAGACAGATATAATGGAAAGAAGGATAGAGATACTCTATCCTTTTCTATTTTACAAAATTGCGAATACCGATAGAAAGACGCATATAATTGCTAAAATAAATAGAATAGAAGAATTGAACTTACTTCTTCTCAATTTAAAACCGTATGCACCAAAAAAGATAGCAGCAGCTAATTTGGATAAGCTTTCGTAATAATAATTAGATGAAAAAAATGAACTGCTAAAAATAATCGTACTTAGCAATGTTATAGAGATTAATAGCTTAAACCACATAGGCTCGTTTAGGAATTGCTTAAAATAAAATTTAACCATTGTATACCCGTATGACTCCTCTCCAATATCTATTGTTCTAGTATACTAATGAAACTTTTTTCTTATCCCTCCGTATATGATATATAGATTTTAGAGGAGGCAATAGAAATGGCTTTAAGTTTTTTCTGGATAGGTGTAGGGCTTGCAGCACTAGGCTACTTTATAGGGGATGGATTAAAGAACTTTAAAAACCCGAAAGGATCCGGATACCCTACTCTCATAAATGAAAAGGATTTGCCGATATATTTTGGGTTGAGTAAAGAAGAAATACAGGAATTGCTCAGAAAATATCCAAATGCACCAAAAATAGAGTTAAACGGAACTACGTATTTTCCCTATCATCAATTTTTAGAATGGCTATCTTCAAACGATATTTATAAGAACTAGAGTGTGTTGTTATTTCAAACACACTCATATACATCAAACATGCTACCAATTCCATAACCGTCTTTTACTTCGTGTAGAATAATTTGATTAAATCCGTTTGACTTAAGAATATTTTCAAATTCTCCTAGTTCGTAAAGACGGATAGGGAAATCCATTAGTTCTGTTTTTTCTAATTGTTCATCTTTTACTAATTGGTACTTCAACTTAATTTTTAGCATCTTGCTTTCTGAATCATAATGCTCCTGCTTATATTCCACAATGTCTCCGATGTCATACTGCTTTCGATTTGTTTCCCTCCATTCGGGGAGATCATTAAATTTCCCTCTGTTTGTCATAATCGTTAAAAGTAACTTACCGTCTTCTGTTAACATAGATTTCATATTTGCAAGACTATCAGCTACTAAATGATCAGGCAAAAGGGAAAACGAACCAAAAGGAATAATGATTAAATCATATTTGTTAGGACTTTGAAATTCCTCTATTTTTCCAAGAGTTACTGATGGTTTCAGATTTACCTTTTTACCTTTTTCCTTACAAACTTTTAGCATTTCTTCTGAAATATCAAATCCTTCAATATCGATTCCTCTTCGCAGAAAAGGAAGTAGCATTCTTCCATTACCACACATTGGTTCTAATACTTTCATGTTCTTATCCTTCACAAAAGATAGATAAAACTCGAGTTCTTTCCCGTCTGCAAATGACTTATCACTTTCGTAAATTTGTGTACACAGCTCTCCGTAATAGTCGTTCATTTAATTTCCCCTTTATATATTGCTAATTCCCGAATGCAAAAATTAACTCTGATTCACATACTAATTCACCATCGACCGTAGCAATTCCTTTTCCTTTGCCAATAGGTCCTTTTAGGCGAGTAATTTCAACTTCCAATCGTAGCTGATCTCCTGGTTTGACCTGCTTTTTAAAACGGCAATTATCAATGCCTGCTAAAAGCCCTAATCTTCCTTCATTCCCCTCTTTCGTTAGCATTACTACTGCACTTACTTGAGCTAAAGCTTCTACAATTAATACTCCTGGCATGACAGGGTAACTTGGAAAGTGTCCATTGAAAAATTCTTCATTTGCTGTCACGTTTTTAATGCCAACTGCTCGTTTTCCTTCATCCAATTCCAATATCTTATCCACTAATAGAAAGGGATAGCGGTGTCTTATTACATCCATGATTTTTTGTGTGTCTAACATAAAAAAACCTCCAATCTAATTAAATTTTATCACTTGGTGTTAGTAGTTGATACTATAATTTTCTCCTGCAATTTTGACGAAACGGTAAACTTTTATTGGAATAGGGGAAGAATAGTGAGGTAAGTCATACCAAGTATTTTTAAAAGCGATTATACTAGGAGTACGAGTAATTTCGAACTAGGAGTGAGTATCTTGAAAAAAGTAGTTGTGGTTGGTGGAGGAATTACAGGACTTTCTACGATGCATTATTTACAAAGACTTAAGATAGAAAAAGCATTAGATGTAGATTTGGTTTTAGTGGAAGCACATGATTATTTGGGTGGTAAAATTCATTCGGTAAGTGCAGATAGCTTTATAATGGAAACTGGTGCGGATTCAATCGTTGCACGTAACGAAGGGGTCTTACCTCTAGTAGAAGAGCTAAAACTGCAAGAAGAGCTCGTTTATAATGAAACAGGTATTTCCTATATATATACGAACAATGAATTACATGCAATCCCTGCAGATACGGTATTTGGAATTCCAACAAGTGAAGAATCTTTAGAAAGTAGTACGTTGGTTTCAGATGAAGGTAAGGAAGAAGCATTGAAAGATCTTGATTCCCCTAACGAAAACTTTACGAAAGAGAGTTCTGTCGGCTCATTTTTAGAGCATTTCTTAGGGAAAGAATTAGTGGAGAAACAAATTGCTCCCGTGTTGTCCGGAGTGTATTCGGGGAGATTAGATGATCTCACTATTTCTTCCACATTACCTTATTTGATTGACTATAAAAACGAATATGGCAGCATCATTAAAGGATTAGAAGCGCATAAAGAACAGTTCGCAGCAGCTGCAAATAAAAAATTCATCTCGTTTAAAGGTGGACTTTCTACTTTAATCGATCGCTTGGAGGAAGAATTGAGCGAATGTACGATTTTAAAGGGAGTACATACGGAGAAAGTAACTAAATCAGAAGCGGGCTACGAGGTTTTATTAGAAAATGGAAAAACAATAGAAGCGGATTTTGTTGTTTTGACTACTCCGCATGATGTGACTCAGCGAATTTTGCAAGAACAAGATTTAGATGTGGATTTCAATAAATTGAAGAATTCCTCATTAATTAGTATTTATCTTGGTTTTGATATTCCAGATGAACAGCTACCAGCTGATGGAACTGGGTTTATCGTTTCGGAAAACAGTGACGTGAAATGTAATGCTTGTACTTGGACTAGCCGAAAATGGAAGCATACATCTGCAAACGGTAATTTACTTGTACGAATGTTTTACAAAAGCTCCAATCCAGTTTTTGAAAGCATGAAGCATATGAGTGAAGAAGAGCTAGTGGAAGTAGCTTTACAAGATATTGACAAGAGCCTGAAACTAAACGGCAAGCCTCAAGTTGTGGAAGTAACTAAATGGAACGATTTAATGCCAAACTATCATATGGAACATGGAGAAGCGATAAAATCATTGAATCAGAAATTATCATCTATGCTTCCAAATGTAGTACTTGCTGGATGCTCGTATTATGGAGTAGGTATTGGCGCTTGCATTAAAAATGGTAAGGAAACGGCGGAAATGATTGCAGCGAGAATTTAATTTAAGGAGTAATTCCCGGACCAAAATTTAATTTTGGTCCTTTTTTTATTGTAGGAATGAAATTGATGGTGTTTTAGAGTAATTTACAAATTTTGTATATATGATACGATGCGATTGGGGGTGTTTAAATTAAATGATTGTAAAAACTCGAGCGCATGAATTTAGCTATATTGCTTTGAAGTCATTAGATAGACGTTTACCGAAAATACACGACATGAAAGAGTTGATTCACTCTAAAATGCACATGGCGAAGGCTGGAATATACGGGGAAGAAAGAATGGATGGGGTTTTTCAGAAGTATTCTTTTCCGTTCCAATACTTGGTGTTTCAAGATGTGAGCTTGGAATCGTACGGCAAGTTTCAAATAGATACGGTATTTTTGACGCAGTACTTTGCGGTGGTATTAGAGAGTAAAAATATAAGTGGAAGTTTGCGGTTTAAGCAAAATCCTTCCCAGCTTGAGCGAGAGAATGAAGAGGGTAAAGTCGATGTATTTGAGAGTCCAGAAGTACAGATTGAACGGAATATTTATTTACTGGAAGATTGGTTAAGATTGCAAGGTGTGAGTATTCCTGTTCATGGTGTCATCGTGTTGACGAATTCAAGGGTGAAGGTGGTAGAGCCATCTATCAATTATCCAACGATACTTTATTCGACGATTCCCGTATTTTTGCGGAATATGACTCGAGAGAAAGTATGCCTGAAAGTGCCAGCAATGCATGAATTAGCAAAGAAAATGGTTGCTTGTCATCAAGTGTACTTTCCATTTCCACTGTGCAGTCGATGGAGCATTAATCCAAATGATTTGCTGACCGGGGTCTATTGTGAAAAGTGTGAGACGCATGGGATGACGAAAAAGAAAAACGGCTGGAACTGTTTAAGGTGTGGTCACGTAGATCGCTTGGCGCATGAAAAGGCGATGCGTGATTGGTTTATGCTAATCGGGGATAGTATTAATAATCGGCAATGTAGATATTTTCTTAAATTGGATTCTTATCAGGCCGCATCTCGCATATTAAATTCTATGGGGCTATCGAGAGAGGGTCCATCTAAACGTAACACAATTTATAAGTGGAATTGGTCTTAAATTGATGAATCGGATGATAAAGAGTGAAAATCGGATAATAAGTCGAGATAATCGGATAATAACAAGTGAAAATCGGATAATAAGTCGAGATAATCGGATAATAACACATGATAATCGGATAATAACCGCCAAATATCGGATAATAAAAACAATCTTAAGATGCAAGAAAATTCAATCTACGTCTTGACGCTTTAGTTGAATAAAGGTACGATAAGTCTAATAAAAAATTGAATATTGAATTCTTATCAAGAGAAGCTGAGGGACTGGCCCTGTGAAGCTTCAGCAACCAGCCGTTTGGTCAGGTGCTAATTCCAGCAGATGCTTATGTGTCTGATAGATGAGAAGGGACGAATTTTACATACTCGTAAAGCCTTCTTTTCATGGAAGGCTTTTTTTTATTTTAGAGAGGATGAATGTGAATGGGTTTATTAGAGAAGCTGCAAACGAATGTTTTGACTGCTGACGGAGCGATGGGGACGCTGCTTTATTCATATGGAATTGATTATTGTAACGAAGAATTAAACATCCAGAAGCCTGAGATTATTGAGAAAATTCACCAGGACTATATAGTTGCAGGCGCGGATATCATTCAGACGAATACGTATGGTGCAAATGCGATTAAACTGGCGCGGTACGGACTAGAAAATCAAATGAAAGAAATCAATGAAGCGGCGATCCAAATCGCAAAAAGAGCAGCTGCCCCTGGTGGTCAATTTGTGCTTGGTACGATTGGTGGTATACGCGGTATTCGGAAGAGTGATGCGACTATTGATGAAATTATCGCAACGGTTAATCAACAAGCTACCCAACTACTATCAGGAAATCCAGATGGATTATTACTAGAAACGTACTATGATTTTGAAGAGCTTTCCGCAACGGTTACGCATCTAAGAAAGCTGACAGATACACCGATCATTGCACAAGTATCGATGCATGAGCCAGGTATCTTGCAAAACGGTTTATCGCTAAATGATGCATTACATCAACTAGAGGCATTAGGAGCAAGTATTGTAGGAGTCAATTGTCGACTTGGTCCTCATCATACAATTCAAGCGTTCGAAGGGGTGACTCTAACAGAAAAAGCATTTCTATCAGCTTATCCAAATGCAAGTTTACTTGATGTAGAGGATGGCCGTATTGTTTACGAATCTGAGGCAGATTATTTTGGAAAAGCAGCGTTATACCTTCGCGAAGCAGGAGTTCGTTTAATAGGCGGTTGCTGTGGGACAACACCAAAACATATTGAAGCCGTGAAAAAAAGAATTGGAACTCTACCACCAATTACAAATAAAATCGTAACGCCTAGAAAGCCAATAATCATTCAGGAAGCAGAACCAACTGTCAATCAACCACTACATGAAAAAGCAAAAACCGAAAGAACAATCATCGTGGAACTAGATACGCCACGCCATTTAGACACTACTACTTTTATGGAAGGTGCAGAGAAGCTGAATGCAGCTGGAATTGATGCAGTAACGATGGCAGATAACTCACTTGCATCTCCTCGTATTAGCAATATGGCTATGGGCTCGATGTTAAAATTGCAAAATAATATTCGTCCTCTAGCTCATATTACATGTCGTGACCGCAATTTGATTGGCTTACAATCACATTTAATGGGTCTGGATGCACTTGGAATTCATGATATATTGGCTGTTACAGGTGATCCTACCAAAATAGGAGATTTTCCTGGAGCAACCAGTGTATATGACGTATCAAGTTTAGAGTTACTCCAATTAATAAAACAGCTAAATGAAGGTGTTTCATTCTCAGGAAAATCACTTCGAAAAAAAGCCAACTTCTCTGTGGCAGCTGCCTTTAATCCCAACGTTCGCGTACTGGATCGTGCTGTTAAAAGACTAGAGAAGAAAATAGAGTGTGGAGCTGATTATTTCATTACCCAGCCCGTTTATTCGAAAGAAAAAATGGAGGAAATCTATGAAGCGACGAAACACTTGTCCTCTCCTATTTTCCTTGGGATTATGCCACTTACAAATAGTCGTAATTCTGAGTTCCTGCACAATGAAGTACCAGGTATTAAATTATCAGATGAAGTGTTAGAACGCATGCGTGCTTGTGGAGAAGATAAAGAGCGTTCTACTGAGGAAGGTATACAGATTGCAAAAGAGCTTATTGACACTGCAGCGGAGTTATTTAATGGTATTTACATCATTACGCCATTTTTCCGTGTGGATATGTCACTTGAATTGATTCGCCATATTAAAGAGATTGACGGAAAGAAAGCGAGAGAAAACAGTTATGTCCAAACATCTAATTGAACAGGAACTTCAAAAAAGAATTCTTATTATTGATGGCGCAATGGGAACGATGATCCAAAACGCGAATCTAACTCAAAAGGATTTCGGTGGAGAAGAATACGAGGGATGTAATGAGTATTTAAACGTTATCACTCCAACTGTCATTGAACAAATTCATCGGGAATATTTAGAGGCAGGTGCAGATATAATTTGTACCAATACGTTTGGGGGAACACCAGTCGTGTTAAATGAATATGATCTAGGTGACCAAGCGCATGAAATCAACCTTCGTGCAGTGCAGCTTGCGAAGAAGGTTGCAATTGAATTATCTACTCCCGACTGGCCGAGATTTGTGGCTGGTGCAATTGGACCGACAACAAAAACATTGTCTGTAACTGGTGGAATAACCTTCGATGAGTTAACAAATGACTTTTACATACAAGCAAAGGCATTAGTCGAAGGTGGCTCCGATGTTATCCTATTGGAAACAAGTCAGGATATGCTAAACGTGAAGGCCGCAACCATTGGTATACAACAAGCATTTACAGAAACGGGGAAAGAGCTTCCTATCATGATATCTGGAACAATCGAGCCAATGGGAACGACACTTGCGGGTCAAAGTATTGAAGCATTCTACATTTCAATTGAACATATTAAACCACTCTCTGTGGGACTCAACTGTGCAACAGGACCAGAATTTATGACGGATCATATTCGCTCCCTTTCTGAGTTATCAGATGGATATGTAAGCTGTTATCCAAATGCAGGATTACCGGATGAAGAAGGACATTACCATGAATCACCTGAATCGCTTTCGAAGAAGTTAAAAGGCTTTGCAGAAAAAGGATGGTTAAATGTTGTAGGTGGATGTTGCGGAACTACTCCAGCCCATATTCAAGCAGTTCGCGAAGCAGTGAAAGATATTGCACCTCGTAAGCCAGCTGAAACAGGCCATGGTCATGTAGTTTCAGGTATTGAACCGTTATTATATGACGAAACAATGCGTCCACTCTTAATAGGGGAAAGAACAAATGTGATTGGTTCGAGAAAATTTAAACGACTTATAGTAGAAGAAAAGTTTGAAGAAGCTTCCGAAATTGCTCGTGCACAAGTAAAAGGTGGTGCTCACGTCATCGATATTTGTCTTGCTAACCCTGACAGAGATGAATTATCTGACATGACTAATTTCATGAAGGAAGTTGTGAAAAAAGTGAAAGTGCCACTTGTCATTGATTCCACTGATGAAAATGTAATTGAAGAGGCATTGAAATATTCACAAGGTAAAACAATTATTAACTCGATCAATCTAGAGGATGGCGAAGAGCGTTTTGACGCTGTAATGCCACTTGTAAAAAAATATGGAGCAGCTGTAGTAGTTGGAACAATTGATGAAGTGGGAATGGCGGTTACACGTGAACGTAAGTTGGAGATTGCAGAACGTTCCTATGATTTGCTCGTAAATAAATGGGGACTTGCACCAGAAGATATCATTTTTGATCCACTAGTTTTCCCAGTAGGTACAGGAGATCAACAATATATTGGATCAGCTGTGGAAACAATAGAAGGAATTCGTTTAATCAAAGATAAGATGCCTCGCTCACTAACTATTTTAGGAGTAAGTAATGTTTCATTCGGTCTACCACCAGTTGGGCGAGAAGTGCTCAATGCTGTTTATTTGTATCATTGCACACAAGCAGGGCTTGATTATGCAATTGTAAACACAGAAAAACTAGAACGATATGCATCTATTCCTGAACATGAAATTGCGATGGCAAATGAACTGTTATTTACAACAACAGATAAAACATTAGCTGATTTTACTGACTTTTATCGAGACAAAAAGAAAGAAAAGACAGAAGCGGATATCCCAAAAACGGTACCCGAACGTCTTGCTTATTATATTGTGGAAGGTACGAAGGAAGGGCTTATTCCAGATCTGGAAGCAGCACTTAAAATGTATGATACCCCATTAGAAGTTATAAATGGTCCATTGATGGAAGGTATGTCTGAAGTAGGGCGTCTTTTTAATGACAATCAATTGATAGTGGCAGAAGTGCTACAAAGTGCTGGTGTGATGAAGGCTTCGGTTGCTTATTTGGAACAGTTTATGGAAAAGAAAGAAGATGACTCTGGTAAAGGGAAAATCGTTCTTGCGACTGTAAAAGGGGATGTACACGACATTGGAAAAAACTTGGTCGATATCATATTAAGCAATAACGGATATAAAGTAATCGACGTTGGAATAAAAGTAACCCCTGCCACTTTAATAGAAGTTATTCGAAAAGAAAAGCCAGATATCGTAGGTCTATCAGGGCTTCTCGTAAAGTCTGCTCAACAAATGGTTATTACCGCACAAGACTTTAAAGAAGCAGGTATTGAAGTACCTATGCTTGTAGGAGGAGCTGCTCTATCTCGTCGTTTTACAGAAACGAAAATTTCGGCTGAGTACGACGGACCTGTCCTATATGCAAAAGATGCGATGCAAGGATTAGAGCTAGCAAATCGTCTACAAAATGATGAAGATAAATCCGTTTTACTGGAGGAATTAATAACGCAACAAGAAAAACGGAAAGTAGCAGAAGCTGCACGGGCTTCCAAACAAGCTGTAGCTGTTTTAACGAAACCAGTCAAAACAGTGCGTGAAGATGTCCAAGTATTTAACCCTAAAGACTTACGTCGACACGTTTTAAAAGATTATTCAGTGTCACACTTATATCCATACGTTAATATGCGAACGCTGATCGGGCATCACTTAGGCTTAAAGGGGTATAGTGATAAATTATTAGAACAAGGCGACGAGCGTGCGGTGGAGTTACATGAACTAGTAACCGAATTTCTAGGAGCTAGCATTTTAAAACCATCTGGTATGTATCAATTTTTCCCTGCACAATCAGATGGCGATGATGTAGTAATCTATGATCCAGCGGATGCCAAAACAGAAATTGAACGATATAGGTTCCCTCGTCAATCTGTAGAACCATACCTTTGCTTAGCGGACTACTTGAAATCCGTCGAAAGTGGTGAAATGGATTATGTCGCATTCATGCTCGTTACTGCAGGACATGGTGTTCGGGAAGCGGCTAATAAACTAAAAGAACAAGGGAAGTTTTTAGAAAGTCATGCATTGCAGGCAACTGCACTGGAACTGGCAGAAGGATTTGCGGAACGTATTCACCAGGAAATCCGAGATCAATGGGGCTTCCCAGATGCAACTGATTTTACAATGCGTGACCGGTTCGCAGCAAAATACCAAGGACAACGCTTCTCTTTTGGCTACCCTGCTTGTCCAAATTTAGAAGATCAAGCAAAATTGTTTGGACTTCTTAAACCAGAGGACATCGGTGTGCAATTAACCGAAGAGTTCATGATGGAGCCGGAAGCATCAGTCTCTGCCATCGTATTCGCACATCCAGATGCGAGATATTTTGTAGTCGACTAAAAAATGAAACACCGCCAAATGATGGCAGTGTCAGACTGCAGAAAAGGAATTTGGCTAATTGTTCTTGTTTCATTAACTTGAGATTCTGTCTAAATTTCCTATTAACTCAGGATTCCTAAGTATATAGAAAATAATCAGGTAGCATTTTATTGGTTTGGAGAAGCGTCCGATCGAGATCGACTCCTGCGGGAAAAGCGAGACAGACAAGAACCTGCAGGAGCGTAGCGAGTGCGCTGAAAAAGTCTATAGAATTTGAATTTACTTAATAATGTCATCCGATAAATAAGAAAATCGTTGAAACGGCTCCCTTTCCGCGGACGTTGCCTTAGCCTCCTCGCTGCACTGCGGGGTCATCGGCTAACGCTATCCCCGCAGGAGTGTCGCCTTTTTCAACGATTTTCTATAAATACTATTTGAAAAATTTAAGTGATATAAATTTACTCTATTAATAGCATGATGGTTTTCTAATTGAAAAGCGGATAATAGTTGATTGGAGTGGAAGGTGGCGACTCCAGCCGGAATAGCAAATGTTTTCTGCACCGATAGCGAAGCGTCAGGTGCATGAGATGAAGACCCTGGACTGAGCGTAGCGAAATTAATTTTTGCGACGAGCTTGCGCAGGAGCATTGTTTTTTGCGACGAGCTTTGCGCAGGAGCAAGGGAAGCGGCTGAAACCATGCCGGCGGAAAGCGTCCGCCTGGAACGGAAATCAACGGGACCCTGATAAAAAGCGAACATGGGAACGAATGCAGTTCCCATACATGCTAAGAGATACCTTGAAAAGTTTTTCAGTGGACTCAGCCTAAGGAAGTAAGGCTATTGGCTCATGTCAAATGGATAGCAATCTAAGTTCGCGACGTCCTACGGCTACGATTGCATGACCCACATCCCGTGGATCCAAGTGGCGCGGCGCTCGTCCGCGGAAAGCTTTCGGAAAACCATCTATCCTTTATAAAGATAAATTCGAGTTTGTCTAAAGTATCACACCGCCAACAGGTTTGGCGGTATTTTTTTGAGGAAAAATGTGAATTGCTCAATCTTTGCGCAAGATAGCTCAATCTTTCTAGCGAATCGCTCAATCTTTGAACAAAAACACTCATTGATTGTTGTGAATCGATCAATCTCCTAATTACTTGCTTTTATTGAACAAGCTCCTTGTCACTTTTTACTCTCTTCAATTGTGCCACGATAATGACGCTTATAATGACAAGTAAAAACCAGGAGCTGATTTTACCGATGTGGACAAGGGACCATGCAGCTTCTTGGTTTGGATATTGCCATGCACCAAAGAATGTGGTGATATTTTCAGCAATCCAAATAAAGAAACCAATTAAAATGAAGGAGAGAATCATCGGCATTTTATAGATTTTATCGTTGATCTGGAAGGTGACGATTGTTCGGAAGAAAATAATAAAGAGTAATCCCTTCAACCACCAACGAATGTCATAGGTAAAGTGATGAGCAAAGAAATTAAGATAAATAAGAATGCTAATACTGACTGCCCAAAAGGACTTTGGCCAATGATAAATATGTAAATCTAAATGACGCCAACTTTGACAAATGTAACTCGCGACGCTCGCATACATGAAACCACTATACAGTGGGACACCAAAAACCTTACTATATGCTTCCTCTGGATAACTCCAAGAACCCATATGGACTTTATATAATTCCAGGGCTAGACCAATTACATGAAATAAACATATGACTTTGAACTCATCGATTGTTTCTAATTTAGAGACAAGCATGAATACTTGAGCAGCAATACAAATTATTAAAATTAAATCATATCTTGGTAAAAATGGAGTATCTACATATTTCGAAAAGGCCAGAGCTGCAAATATGATTACCGGAAAAATACAAGAAATTGCTTGTAAATAAACAAATCGTAAAAAGTTTTTCATAAGCCAACCTCGGCTTTCTTCAAAAGTTTGTATTGCTTACCATATGGACGAAAAGCATATGCTCAGGTTTCTTGTTCAACCGTATATAGACAAATCGCTTATTCTTACCTAGACACTTTATCCCGACTTGCATAATTTATAGAGATTTTATTAAATCATTAGGAGTGAAGTGGAATGTTTTTGCCATTTGGAGATGGATATCGAGACGGAGGTCGGGACCGAGACCGAGACCGAGATTACCCAAGATACCCAAGATATCCTAGATATCCGCAGTATCCTTATCCAAGATATCCAAGATATCCGTATTATCCATACTATCCTTATTATCCGTACTTTCCATATTATCCTTATTATCCGGGATATGGCTATCCAGGATATCAAGGAAGATACGGTTATTGAGAAATTTTTTCGTGAATCTGATTTCCAGTTAAGAGAGGGGAAATTCCCCTTTCTTTTTAATAGCTTAATAAGAATGGACAACCTAGAAAATAATATAAAAGCAGGTATTTTAGGAAGGACGTCGAAGGTTTATAGGAATTAATTATTAGGAGGAATTTTTATTTTATTTTTAATGATACCAATAATTATCGTAATGATTGGTTTGTATTGTATTACATTAGCACTTTGGGAAATCAGAGTAGGTGCTGATCGAAAAAAATATATAACTTATATGTTCACAGGTTTAGTATTAATTTTTATAGTTCCTAAATTGTTAGTGGGGGAAATTTAACATAATGACATTAGACAATTTTGAAGAATATGATAATCCTATTTTGTATGATCTTGAAAATAACGCCTATTCAGATGATGTGAAATTCTTAACGAAATGGGCTGCTAAAACAGAAGGAATAATAATAGATTTGGCTTGTGGAACGGGTAGAGCAACTATTCCATTGGCCAAGGAAGGATATAAACTAATTGGAGTAGACCTACATAGTGGTATGTTAAACGAGGCAAAAAAGAAAGCATCGGATCTAAATTTACAAGTTGATTGGATCGAACAAGATTGTTCCGAATTAGAATTGAATGTAAAAAGTAATTTGATATTCTCTGTTGGAAACTCTTTTCAACATTTCCTTACAAATGACGATCAAGATGGATTGTTGACCTCTATAAATAAGCATCTAGAAACCAAAGGAATCTTCATTTTTGGAACAAGATTTCCAACTGCAGAGGAATTGTTACAACCAAACACAGAAGAATATTGGAAAACTTATACGGATAAGGAAACTCACCATAAAGTAGATGTATACACGATTAGTAGATATGAGTCCTTAAACCAAGTGCAACATTACACAACGATAAGAAGATATAAAGATCAAATTGGAGAAATAGTGAAAGAGGTAAAAACAAATATTAGTTTAAGGTATGTGTTTCCAAAGGAAATGGAGCGACTATTATTTTCAAATGGATTTGAAATTCTTCATGTGTACAAGGATTGGAATGAAACACCTTTGACAGATGATGATAGCGAACAAATGATTTATGTTTGCCAAAAAATAAAATAGTACAATGGAGGTTAATATGGGTTATATCGAGGAATTACGTAAGACAGTTGGAAATCAACCCCTCATATTAGTTGGAGTTGCAGTTGCAGTGATTAATGAACAAGGGGAATTCTTATTGCAAAAAAGACAAGATGGATTATGGGGTGTTCCAGGAGGTTTTATCGAACTAGGGGAATCAACTGAGGAAGCTGGAAGAAGAGAAGTTTTGGAAGAAACGGGATTAGAAGTAGGTAAACTTGATTTAGTAGGTGTTTTCTCTGGAAAACAGTATTTTGTTCAATTATCAAATGGGGATGAATTCTATCCAGTGACAATTGCTTATATGACAAACGAATTAAAGGGTGGGAGTTTAAAGGCAGACGGTGAAGAAACTGTGGAAGTTCAGTTTTTTAAAGTAACGGAACTACCGGAAGGGCTCAATCCGCTCATTAAAAATCTTATAAAGCAACATTCTTTATCTCTTTAAAATACAGAATGGAATGGAGATTTAATGTCAGAAAATATACAAGAACTTACTTACAAAGAGCAGTGGTTAGAAGCCTTTCAAGTTATGAAACAGTTAAGAACAGAGTTGACAGAGGATACCTATCTAGAGTTACTTCAAGAAATGAAAAAAGACGGTTATACTTTGTATGCTCTATATGAGAATAATAAGATTGTATCCTTAGCTGGTTTTAGTTGGAGAACAAACTTTTATAATAAACGCCACATTTTCATTTATGATCTCGTAACAGATTACGAGCATCGTTCATTCGGGTACGGAGAGAAATTATTATATTATATACATAACTGGGCTAAGGAAAACGGAGCAGAATATGTTGCATTAGAATCAGGCATTCAACGAAATAATGCACATCGTTTTTATGAGGAAAAATTAGACTATGAAAAATGGTGTTATTCATTTAGAAAATCTTTGTAACGAAAGGAAGTAGTAACGATCGAAGCAAAAACTAAAATTTTGGACATGAATAAGGATAGTTGGGAGAAATCTGCGGAACGATTTTTCGGAAGAACAGCTCTTCCCGAATATGGGCCTTTTTCGATAAATGAGGAACAGCACGGACTATTTGGAGACATTTCAAATCAAAAGGTATTGGATATTGGGTGTGGTAGTGGTCATTCATTACAGTATATGGGTAACCGAGGAGCTAAGGAACTATGGGGATTAGATCTTTCTACAAAGCAAATAGAAACAGCAAATAAATTATTAAGTAATCAACAGGTTAAAGTAACATTATTCGAGTCTCCTATGGAGAAAAATCCAGGACTTCCTTGTGATTACTTCGATATTGCATACTCTATTTATGCATTAGGTTGGACAGTTGATTTACAGCAGACATTGAAAAATATTCATCACTACTTAAAGCCGGGTGGATTATTTATCTTTAGTTGGGAGCACCCTTTACATGATCGTTTGTCCTATGAACAGTCGTCGTTTAACTTCAATAAATCTTACATTGTAGAAGGTCCAGAATACAATGAAGCATGGCATAACGAGGTAATTATACATCATCGTAAATTAAGTACATATATAAATACACTCATTGAATGTGGTTTCACCATCGATAAGGTAATAGATGATGTTATATTCCCTGATAACAATATTTCTGATAATCCCTCCAAATGGTACTCAACGCAAAAAGCACAATTAGTGCCTGCAACGTTTATAATAAAAGCATACAAAAAGTAATTAAAGGTCTTGAGTTTATTGAAGATTGGGACTGAGGAAGGTGATAGATATGAATAGTGTTTGGTCTAGGTATAAACATTGGTTATTTTATAGCCTTGTAGTGATTGGTTTGATTATTAGTTTAACAAAATTTACATATTCAGTACAAGCTATTATAGCAACGGTTTTTGGCATAGTTGGAATTTTAGGAGTTACATATCTTACCTTTCAAATTGAAACTCAAAAACGAAAAGAAAATAAAAAATAGTAATTGTTAAAGGTTGAGTGAGAATGAAGTTTTATATTGCATCCAGTTTTCAAAATATTGAATCTGTTAAATATGTAAGTGAAGTTCTAAAAAACAAAGGTTATATTCATACATATGATTGGACTAAAAATGAAAGAGCTTTATCTATAGAAAAACTTCAAGCAATAGGACAAGAGGAGAAAAATGGTGTCATGAATGCCGACATTCTTGTGGTCTTATTACCTGCAGGAAAAGGGAGTCACATAGAATTTGGAATAGCGCTAGGACAGGGTAAAAAGGTTTTTCTATACTCACCAAACCATGATGTTAGAGACTTAGAAACAACGAGCACATTTTATCATTTGCCGGACGTAGAAATAGTGATTGGAACTATAGACGAATTAATTGATGTTATCTTTTCGAGTAACGTCTAGTTAATCTACTAGATATAGTCATATTCTTTAGTGGTGTGACATCTTTTATCTAACTACTAGCAGTAACTGTTGGTTAATAACGAAAGGGGATTGTTGTATGGATAGTAAAATGAGATACGAGCTACTATTTAACAATATTAACCAATATAACACCGGGGATACGGGTATCACAAGAATTGCTTATACGAATGAAGAGCAAACTTGTACACACGCATTTATGCGTATGTGTATGGCGGAGCAGTTAGATATTAGAATGGATCCATGTGGAAATGTTATTGCAAGAAGGCAAGGTAAAATAGACGGACTTCCACCTGTCGTCATGGGTTCTCATTTGGATACTGTGTATCAAGGTGGAAAATATGATGGGGTAGTTGGAGTCACAGCTGCACTTGAAGTAATTAGACGGTTAAATGAAAAAGAAATTATTACCGATCATCCAATTGAGATAATTTCTTTTGCTTGTGAAGAATCTGCTCGTTTTGGTGTTTCGACAGTAGGCAGTAAAGCAATCGCTGGCCAATTTGATAAAGATAGATATCGAAATATAAAGGACAAAGATGGCATTACGATGGAAAAGGCATTTGCACTATGTGCGCTAGATTTTAATGCAGTTGATCAAGCAAGCAGGAAAAACGAACAGTTTAAAGCATTTTTTGAGTTGCATATTGAGCAAGGACCAGTGCTAATAAATACTGGTAAGAAAATTGGTATTGTTACAGGGATAGCAGCACCTGTGCGACTTCATGTGAAAATAAAGGGAACTGCTTCGCATTCAGGAACTACACCTATGAGTATGAGAAAAGATGCCCTTCTTGGGGCATCTGAAATTTCGTTAGCCCTTGAAAAAGCCGCAAAAAGCGAAGAGACATATGGTACTGTTGCAACGATCGGAGTAATGAATGTTCATAACGGCGCTATGAATGTAGTGCCCGGGGATGTGGAAATTAAAATTGACATACGGTCTACTTCCGTAGATTCAAGACAGAGAGTGCTTACTCATTTAGAGGAGACGATTAAAACAGTAAAACAAAATAGACAGTTGGATATTGAAAGCATTGAGATTAGTTCAGAAGACCCTGTGCTTCTATCAGAGGAAATAAATGATGTCCTGCGTAATATTTGTGAAGAGAAGAATTTCTCCAACCAAATAATGCAAAGTGGTGCTGGGCATGATGCAATGAACATGGCGAAGTTATGTCCGACAGGCCTAATCTTTATCCCATCTTTAGATGGACTTAGTCATCATCCAAATGAGTACACACCCATAGATGATATTATGATCGGCATCGATTTGTTGGAAGAAGTGATTCTTCATTATTCCAAAAGTGAAAAATAAATGCCAAAGGAAATTAGATTTTCCTTGGTATTTTTTATTCCATTAGTCGCATCTTACTCCAGTTTTATTGAATAATTATGATAGATAATTTATCCTATAGTATGAATTGGTTCGATAGGGGGGGTTCTATGAATTCGGAAAACCATAAAACCGGGGATAGAAGAATTAGAAGAACGAAAAGTATCTTTAAGACGCATTTTATCCGTTTAGTGAGAGAAAAAGGGTATAAAAATGTAACAGTAACAGATATAGTGGAACGTGCAGATTATAATAGAAGTACATTTTACTTGTATTTTAAAGATAAAGAGGATTTGGCTGAAGAATTAGTAACAGAAATATTAGATGAATTAAATAAAGCATTTCGACGTCCCTTTGAAGATACAATGATTGTGGATTATAAACTTATTTTGCCTACATCGAATGCTTTTTTTCAACATATATATGAGCAAAAATATTTCTATGGTCTTTTAAAAATGGAGGATACAATCCCAGGGCTTCAAGAGAAATTTTTAAACAAATTTAAAGAAATATTTCATGCAATTACCTATATAAACAATGAAAACAAAGAAATAAAATTGGATCATTTTAATACGTATAAGATGTACGGATCTTATGGCGTTATATTAGAATGGATTGAGGGTGGTTGCGTAAAATCACCAGAAGAAATAGCGGATAATCTTTTAGAAATATTTAAGACAAAAGAAGTTTTGTTTAAGTTTAAATAAATATATAAAAAGTACATGTTGCATGTATCCAAGGAGGGATTATGCATTTTTTTATTGAACTAATAAATATGTGTTTTCTGATGAAGCTTTTAATACGTGCTGAGGAGGGGGATAAATGGATAATTTCATACTGAGTACTGAAAGATTAGTATTGAGGAAAATGAATAGAGATGATATGGAGAGTCTATTGAAAATATTCGCAGACCATGAAGCAATGAAATATTATCCATCCACGAAAAACGAAAAGCAGACGATTGATTGGATTGAATGGACAATAAATAATTATGCAAAGCACGGAGTAGGACTCTGGGTAGTAGAGGATAGAGTATCTGGGGAGTTTCTTGGACAATGTGGAATTGTTCCTCAAGAAATAGATGGAATAGTTGAAATGGAGATTGGTTATCTGTTTGTTAGACGTTTCTGGGGAACTGGATATGCCACCGAAGCTGCATTAGCTTGCAAAAATTATGGATTCGAACAAATGGGATTACGGAAGATGGTTTCATTAATTGATGTAAATAATCTTCCATCAATTAAAGTTGCTGAACGAATCGGTATGAAAGTAGAAAAGACTGTTCATAAATGGGATAAAGATGTATTTGTTTACTCTGTATCCAATCATCAAGAAGACTAAGCTTGTTCCCTTTGTTATTTTCTAAAATACAAAACCAGCTATTCATAAAAATAGCTGGTTTTAGTATAATCATTTTTTCTCTATTTGAGTTTCTTTCGCTTCTAACTTGTTATCATCTTTTTCTTCATCATTTATAATATCTCGAGTAGAAGTTTTAAATTCTTTTAATGTTTGTCCAACAGCTCTACCTAATTGAGGTAACTTCGACGGACCAAAGATGACAAGAGCTATAATCAAAACGAGTATTAAACCCGGTATCCCTATATTTGGCATGGAATTTCCTCCTTCTATAAATGGAATCCCTTTTAATATAACATACTTAGTAAGAAAAATGAGAAAGAGAGTCTCTCCAACCATTAT
The DNA here is from genome assembly GCF_001420585.1 of Psychrobacillus sp. FJAT-21963. Classification (NCBI taxonomy): domain Bacteria; kingdom Bacillati; phylum Bacillota; class Bacilli; order Caryophanales; family Bacillaceae; genus Psychrobacillus; species Psychrobacillus sp. FJAT-21963. The sequence continues at coordinate 193,848 of NZ_LJIY01000003.1, forward strand.
GGTAAAGGATGTAACTTCTATTTGCAACAAAATCTATTCAGAAAAACGTTGACTAATTCTGATAGAGAATTGTATTTATTTTGCAGTATTTAATTCACCTCCACCGTTTTTCAAGAACTGAATAATTCCTTCAGAAGCACGATAAGTAAGCGCTGCTACTGTTGGTGTTGGGTTTGTAGGTCCAAAGTGAGGAAAAGCGGAAGCTCCACAAACGAACAAGTTATCTACATCCCACATTTGTAAGTAGTTATTGACTGCAGAGTTTTCAGGACTGTCACCCATAATGACACCTCCAGCATCATGTTGGAAAGTAAATCGTCCTCCGAAGTGCTCGGCCATTGGAATTGTATCGATAATGTCAGCACCCATTTCTTTCACTACTTCAGCGCATTTTTCCACTAAAAATTCATTTCTTTTATGATCGTGCTCTGTGTAATCGAAAGTTACACGAATTAATGGATCCCCATTGTCATCTTTGTAGGTTGGATCCAAATCGAGATAATGATTTTTATGAGGCAAGATTGCTCTTTGAGAAACGACCATTAAATTTCGGTAATAATAGTGTAAGGAATTCTTTTTGAACTCCTTCCCCCACATTGGCGTACCCATTGGAACTGGATTATTTGCAATAGGTTCGTTGCCCATTAAGTGCATTTCAATTTGTCCGCCATGGATGAAGTCTACATTGTTATGGTCAAAATTGTCTGCATTGAAGTCGTTGTATGCAGATCCAAGTGAACCAGTACCGATGTAACTATTGAATTTCTTCTCTTCAAAATAACCAATTGCCCCAGTAATTGTATGGTGATCGGTATAGTTTTTACCGATTATACCCTCACCTGTTTTTGGGTTATAAGGTTTTCCGATGCCAGACAACAATAATAATCGTACATTATTAAAAATATAGCTTGTTAAAACAACAACATCTGCTGGTTGTTCAAATTCTTCACCAGTTCGAGTGTCTTTGTATAAAACCCCAATTGCTTTTTTTCCGTCATATAAAACACGTGTTACTAAAGCATTTGTTCTAAGCTCAAAGTTACCAGTTTTTTTCGCAGTTGGAATCACTGTTACGATTGGGTCAGCCTTTGCTCCATATTCACAGCCGTAGTTACCGCAGAATGCACAGTATTGACATGCATTTAATGTTTCCCCATCTGGATTTGTATATGCTTCTGAAACGTTAGCTGTTGGTACAACAAATGGATGGTAGCCAAGCTTTTCTGCTGCTTCATGGAACATTTTCATTTGAGTTAATTTTTTTAATGGTGGTGTAGGGTAATCGATTGAACGTGGTCCCGCAAGTGGATCTACTTCGCCAGAAATACCAGCCATCTGTTCGAACTTTGAATAATATGGTTCAATTTCGTCATATGTAAGTCCCCAGTCTTGGATTGTTACCCCATCAGGAATTTTGCTTTCTCCATATTTCTCTATAGTTTTACTACGTATTTCAAAGTCGTACGGGAAATAACGATACGTTTGTCCACCCCAGTGTGCACCACCACCGCCAGTACCAGTACCAACTACAAATGCATTTTCGTCACGAACTGGCTTAGCAACTTCATCTAATTTATTTCGAAAAGTAATCGTATCTTTCGTTAATTTTTGCATTAATTCTTTATGAATATTATATTTTAGTTCATCGTGTCCATGTAAATAATCTTCGATTGTTCTTTCTACACCACGTTCTAAACCGACTACTTTGTAGCCAGCTTTTGTTAGTTCAGCAGCAATGATACCACCTGTCCAACCCATACCTGTTGTAACTACGTCAACTTTAGGTAATTTTGTAACCATCACAATAGCCTCCTAGTAATAACTAATTATTAATGTTGCTTATGTCCACCTAAACTAATAGGATCTATTAAAACAAATTCATCTTTATCCAAATAAGCTGTATAAGACATTTGTGCACCAGGAAATTCTTTCATTTTCCAACCAGCCATGTTTTTATTACCTCCATATAGAGGATCTGCAAAACAACCTTGTAACGTAAGAGTTCTAAGTAAACCGAAGAACGCAGCTGAATTGACTAGCTCCATTTCTACTTTTCCTGCTTCAAAGGATGTTAAAATAGCAATTTGTTGTTCTTCTGTTAAATCTTTAAAAACTGTACCGTCATGCTCTTTTTTTGCAACTTCATTTAGTTTTCGTACGCCTTGTAACATAATCTCACTCTTATCTAGAGCGATTTCCCCTTTTTGAAAAGGACCTTTTCTATAATCGTCTGCATTACTTCCCCAAGGACTAGCTAATTGTTTATCGATAAAGAAAGGTGCACCTAGTGAAATGGCACCTGGACCATGTTCATCTTCGGGGTAAATAATTTCGGTAGCAGCACTAAGTGCCTCAAAATCCTTTTGACGTACGAAAAACTGACGAGTTTCACTATAATCGACAGTTGCATGACTAGCTCCATCAACTGCTTTCGTTATATTCTCGGGTTTTCCTGCAACGAGGCTTCCAATAGCCCCCCCTAGTACAAGTCCACCGACTGTTAATCCAGAATTCTTTATGAATTTTCGTCTGGAAGAACGCTTATCTAAAATAGAACTTTTCTTTTCTTGTTCTGACATAATTTAATCCTCTTAATATAAATTGAGCTTATTAGTGTATAATTGCGTGCCAATTATAAACTAATGAAAATAAACCAGTACACACTAGTAAAGATGCAAGAAAGTATGTATATTTTTTCCCTGTCCAACAAAGGACAATGATGAATAGCCCAATCCCGAATCCTATTAATGCAAACCAAGGAAACTCGGTATGATAGAAATAAAGAAAAAGGGCAAAATCAGCTACTAAAAATAAAGCGAAGAACACTTGATTTAGTAGGGATAATTCTTCTCTGTTATATTGAGTCACATTACTTCTCCTTTACATATAAATCGAAACAATGAAAGTTTAACAATATTGTGACAAAGCAACAATCATTAAAATGATACATAATGACTACTCACTCGACATTATCGTTAGGACTGTTGTATAGAATGTGAATTTAAAATATTCAAATAGATAATAGGAATTACATATGAAATAAATATAATTTTTAGTCGTGAGACCTAAAAGGGTGTGATACTATTGTTTCGTGTTAGGACATGTTAAAAGATATACGTCTCGAGACGTATTTTCTTTCCTTCTCAAGCCCGTTTGGAAAAAATTGCGAATGATGGATGATTAGAATAGAAGATTCGGGGGCAAAATGTTTCCTGTGAACGGGGTGAGGGAAATGAAGAAGAACATTTACATTATGTTAAGTAATACGGGTACTTTGTTTTCAAAGGCTATAGGTGTATATACAAGAAAAGAAATGAATCATACATCTATTGCTTTTGATGAAGAGCTATATGAAATGTATAGTTTTGGTAGGAAAAATAAAAACAATCCTTTTAACGGAGGATTTGTTAAAGAGGAAGCTACAAATGGACTATTTAAGCATGCGACATGTGCGATTTATAAATGCCAGGTGACCACCCAAGAATTTAATCGAATGCAAAATAAAATCCGTCAAATGGAACGACAAAAAGAGCTTTATAAATATAATTTAATTGGATTATTTGGTGTGGCGATGCAACTAAAATTGGAACGAGAGCATGCCTTTTTCTGCTCACAATTTGTTGCAACTATTTTGAGTGAGTGTGAATCTACAAAATTACATGTTCCTCCTTGCTTAGTTCAACCTCATCATTTTGAACAACTTTCCAGCTTAGAACTTATATATAAAGGAAAACTACAAACGTATGTATCTAGCAAAAGAGGGATGGAAGAGTCACTACAAGTTAATACATGGGATAAGTATGCGTTTTTCATGCAACATTAATCTTTAATGGGAATATTTACTTCAAAATCGGGAAAGTATATAGAAGTATGAAAATCTATATAACTTTAAGGAGGATGAAGTGTGGAAAAAGATCAATCTAACTTGGAAACGAATATTGAGGAAGAGGATACGCTAACGAATAGACAAGGGCATCCAATTACCAACAACCAAAACATTAGAACAGTAGGTAATAGAGGCCCAGCAACCCTTGAAAATTATGATTTCATTGAAAAGATTAGTCATTTTGATAGAGAGCGTATTCCAGAGCGTGTCGTACATGCTCGGGGAGCTGGAGCCCATGGCTACTTTGAGGCTTACGGTAAAGTTGGTGAGGAAGAAATTTCAACATATACTCGTGCTAAGTTATTTCAAGAAAAAGGGAAACAAACGCCCGTTTTCGTTCGATTTTCATCCGTGATTCATGGCGGGCATTCTCCAGAAACATTACGAGATCCTCGTGGATTTGCTGTAAAATTCTACACAGAAGATGGTAACTGGGATTTGGTTGGAAACAATTTAAAGATTTTCTTTATTCGCGATGCGATGAAGTTTCCTGATATGATTCACGCCTTTAAGCCAGACCCAGTTACAAATATCCAAGATTCAGAGCGCTTCTTTGATTTTTGTGCCAGTTCACCGGAATCATTTCATATGGTAACGTTTGTTTATTCTCCATGGGGAATTCCTGCAAATTATCGTATGATGCAAGGCTCGGGGGTAAATACTTACAAATGGGTGAATAAGGAAGGTAAAGCAGTCCTTATTAAATACCATTGGGAGCCAAAGCAAGGAATTCGGAATTTGACTCAAAAAGAAGCTGAAGAGATTCAAGCAAAAAACTTTAATCACGCGACACAGGATTTATATGATGCGATTGAAAAAGGGGATTTTCCTGAGTGGGAGCTTCTCGTGCAAATAATGAGTGATGATGACCATCCTGAATTGGACTTTGATCCGCTGGATGATACAAAGCTTTGGCCAGAGGATCAATTTCCTTGGAAGGCTGTAGGGAAAATGGTCTTGAATAGAAATCCAGAAGACTATTTTAATGAAGTCGAGCAAGCGGCTTTTGGAACAGGTGTATTAGTAGATGGACTCGATTTTTCTGATGATAAAATGCTTCAAGGAAGAACTTTTTCTTATTCCGATACACAAAGACATCGTGTAGGAGCGAATTATTTACAATTACCAATCAATGCACCAAAAAAACGTGTAGCAACCAATCAAAGTGGAGGTCAAATGTCTTACAAACGGGACATGGGTACATTCCAAAATCCTCATATCAATTATGAGCCATCTATTTTAGATGGATTGCAAGAAGCAGAGCAAATTGGTGAAGAACATACACCGATGATTAAAGGAAATTTAGTACGTCAATCGATAGATCGTCAAAGCAACACTAAGCAAGCAGGAGAAACTTACCGTAGATTCGAGGAATGGGAAAGAGCAGAACTTATTTCCAATCTCGTGAATGATCTTGCTAGCTGTGATAAAAGAATACAAGAAAGAATGATTGCTCTTGCAGAAGAAGCTGATAAAGATTATGGACATCATCTAAGAGAAGGTTTAAAGAAAGCACCAAAAGGTGGGTCAACCAACAAACCACTTGGCAATATTGATGGAGATGAAGCACCAGAACAGGCAATTCAGAAGAGTAACGAAGCAGAGCCATATTAATTAAGACAGCCTCGCTTTCTAAGAATTAGAAAGCGAGGCTTTTTTTAAGAATTTACAAATTGACTTTATAGGAATGAAATAGTATAAATACTATAAGTTTAATAGGTATTATTTTAATGAGAATTTTTTCAGAGGTACTATCCTAAATAAGGAGGAGCTAATACTATGTCAAAAATATATATTATCCATGAAAATGATGAGTGGACTGTTCATTTAACGAAACGATTAGAAGAATTGAATCTTCCTTATGAATCTTGGCATCTTGATAAAGGAATTGTAGATTTAACTTCGGAACCTCCACAAGGTGTATTTTACAATAGAATGAGTGCTTCTTCTCATACAAGAGGACATCGGTATGCACCTGAGTTGGCAGGGGGAGTGCTTGCTTGGCTAGAGTTCCATGGACGACCTGTATTTAATGGAACAAAGGCATTAAATTTAGAGTTGAGTAAAATCAATCAGTACACTGCTCTTGAAGCAAGTGGCATTAAAACACCTAAAACGATTGCTGCAGTAGGAGCAGAACAAATTATTTTAGCTGCACAAAAACTTGGGAAAATGCCATTTATCATAAAGCATAATCGTGCTGGTAAAGGACTAGGTGTTCAACTATTTCAAACGATTGAAGCTTTAGAAGCGTATGTGAATGGTCCATTGTTTGAAGAACCAGTGGATGGAATCACGTTAATTCAAGAGTATATCCAATCACCAGAATCCTATATTACAAGAGCAGAGTTTATTGGCGGAAAATATGTATATGCTGTGAGAGTAGATACCTCGGAAGGATTTGAACTATGTCCCGCAGATTCTTGCCAAATTGGAGATGCATTCTGTCCTGGAGAAGAACCAGCAATGAAGTTTGAGATTAAAGAGGATATAGATGCTTCTTGGATTGAGCGATATGAATCATTTCTCCAAGTAAATAAAATTGATGTGGCAGGAATAGAGTTTATACAAGATGCAAATGGCGAGGTTTATACGTACGATGTGAACACCAATACTAATTACAATGCAGATGCAGAAGCAAAAAAACAGAAATATGGAATGTTGGAACTTGCTAAATTTTTAGGGAAAGCGTTAGAAAATACAAAAGTTAATGCTTGATGTTATATACGGACTACTTTCGTAAATTGGAAGTAGTCTTTTTTAATTGATCTTATAAAACACGAAGTATCTCAGGAAATCTCGGGAGAATCTCAGGAAATCTCGGGAGAATCTCAGAAAATCTCGGGAGAATCTCAGAAAATCTCGGGAGAATCTCAGAAAATCTCGGGAGAATCTCAGAAAATCTGGAGTGTCTCAGAAAATCTCGGGATTATCTCAGAAAATCCCGGGAGTATCTCAGAAAATCCCGGGAGTATCTCAGAAAATCTCGGAGTGTCTCAGAAAATCTCGGGTGTATCTCAGAAAATCTCGGAGTATCTCAGAAATTCCCGGGAGTATCTCAGAAAACCCGCGAGTATCTCAAGAATCGCCTACTGAAATGAGCTTTTTCGTTTAAAGGACTTTTAAAGAGGAAACAGATAGGGTAGGAGGTTTTAATTTGAAAAATTATGATGCAGTTATAATTGGATTTGGTAAAGGTGGAAAAACACTTGCTTCTGAGCTTGCAAAGCATGGGAAGAAGGTTGCGGTTATTGAAAAGTCTTCTAAAATGTATGGAGGCACATGCATTAACATTGCTTGTATCCCAACTAAATCACTCGTTCATTCAGCGGACAAAAGAAAATATTCTGAAACACCGAAAGAACAGTTTTACAAAAATGCTATTGCTAAAAAAGATGAGTTAACTTCTTTATTACGAAATAAAAATTTTCAACTATTAGATGATCAAGAAAATATTACAGTGATAACAGGTGAAGCGATTTTCTTAAACGATGAAAAAATTCAAGTGAAGACTTCGGAGGAACAACTTGAAATAACAGCTGAGCAGTTCTTTATTAATACTGGTGCCACACCAATTATCCCAAAAATAGATGGACTAGAAAATGCAAATTTTATATATGATTCCACAACCCTTCAAGAGCGTGAGGAGCTTCCAGAAAAACTAATTATTATTGGCGGGGGCTATATTGGATTAGAATTTGCTGTCATGTATGCAAACTTCGGTTCTGAGGTAACGGTTATCGATGGGAATAAGGATTTTCTACCGAAGGAAGACCGTGACATCGCACAGGAAGCATTGAAAGTAATGCAGGAAAAAAATATTAAAATTATCTCCAATAGCAATGTAGAATCTGTAGAAAATCAGGATGATGGAGTAATTGTTACTTACAAAGAAAGTAACAAAAGCAATTCAGTATTTGGAAATGCAATTTTACTTGCGACAGGAAGAAAGCCGAATACAGAAGCATTAGGGCTTGAGAATACTACAATTAAAGTCAACGATCGTGGAGCAATCGTCGTGGATGATTCGCTTAAAACTACCGCAAATAATAGTTGGGCTTTAGGCGATGTAAATGGAGGACCACAATTTACATATATTTCGTTAGACGATTTTCGAATTGTAAAAAACGAGTTATTTGGTGACGGGTCCTATACGAAAAAAGAACGAAATAACATCCCTTATTCTGTTTTCATTGAACCTGTATTATCTCATGTAGGTCTTAATGAAAACATGGCAAAGGAAAAGGGGATAGACTATAAAGTTGTGAGTATGCCCGCAGCGGGAATACCAAGGGCTCGTATTGTTGAACAGACAAATGGATTGTTAAAGGCGCTTATCGATCCCGAAACAAACGAGATTTTAGGATGTACATTATTTTGTGAAGAGTCCAGTGAAATGATTAATATTGTAAAAGTAGCAATGGATGCAAAGCTTCCTTACACTTTTTTACGAGAAACGGTTTTTACACACCCAACTATGAGTGAATCGCTTAATGATTTGTTTTTGAAAGTGGAATAACGAGTATGCATTGACTCCCTATCTAACTTCTATAAAATAGAATTATAAAGGGAGTGTTTTGAGATGAGTTTACTTGCTTTCGGTGCTATTTCATTAGTTATCTTATTCGGATTGTTTGTACTAGCGATTGCAATTTTTGTTTTATTAAGAATGTCAAAAAAGTAAAAAAGGGTGAACCACTATGCGATGGTTCATCCTTTAGTAATTAGTGACAAGGAGAAAACCAAATGAGGCATATTTGCATAATTGGTGGTACAGGAATGCTGGCGGAAGTTACAAAGTGGTATGCGGAAAACGACTGTATTGTTTCCGTGGTTGCGAGAAATGAAGAAAAACTAAATCGAATGAAATTTTCTTGTTCAAAGCCAGATAATATTAAAGAAATTTTAGTAGATTACTGTGATTCCAATACATTGCAAAAATTATTGAAAAATAACATCCACAAATACGGCCGATATACAGAGTTAGTAATTTGGCTGCATGAAGATGGATTAGCTTCACTTGAAACTATATATAGATTGTTAGATGACCAAAGTAGCATTTGGCACATAATAGGAAGTCAACGCGATGCACAACAATTTCGAACGCAATATCAACCATCCACAAAGATTGGTTATCATCTTATTCAATTAGGATTTCAAAGAGAAAATAATAGGAAAAGATGGTTAACGAATAATGAAATAGCGAATGGAGTTATCCAGTCGATTCAATCAGGACGTTCTTATAATTTAATTGGGGAGCTGTCGACTTAATAGGGTCGACAATTTTACATACTTACTAAGGTAACAGTATAATTGAAAATGGTTTAATATAGACAGAGTGACCTGGTCAATGGATCGGGTTTTTATTTTTGGAGGAAATAGGAATGAAATTAGTTTCTTGGAATGTGAATGGAATAAGAGCCTGTGTGCAAAAAGGATTTTTAGATTATTTTTATGAAGTGAATGCGGATATTTTTTGTATACAGGAGACGAAGCTGCAGTTAGGACAAATTGATTTGCAGTTAGATGGATACGAACAGTATTGGAATTATGCAATGAAAAAAGGGTACTCGGGAACAGCGGTATTTACCAAAATTAAACCACTTTCCGTAAGATATGGAGTGGGGGATTTTGAGTCGGAGGATGAAGGTAGAATTATTACACTAGAGTTTGAGGACTTCTTCTTAGTAAATGTCTATACTCCAAATGCGAAGCGCGATTTAACGAGACTGGCTTATCGTTTAGAGTGGGAAGACGAAATGCGAGCCTATTTGATACAACTGGATTCGCTAAAACCTGTCATCATGTGCGGGGATTTAAATGTAGCGCATGAGGATATAGATTTAAAAAATGCTAAATCTAATAGAGGAAATTCAGGGTTCACTTTAGAAGAACGTGGTAAAATGACGGATTTACTTGCCGAGGGCTTCTTAGATACTTTCCGTTATTTTTATCCGAATCAAGAAGGTGCTTATTCGTGGTGGTCATACATGAATAAAGTAAGAGAGCGTAATATTGGCTGGAGGATTGATTATTTTATTGCTTCTAAAGGATTGGAGCCAAGATTAAAGAGTGCATCCATCGATGCTCACACACTTGGCAGTGATCACTGTCCTGTTCTTTTAGAAATTGACTAGCTTAGATGAGAAATATTCAATATATTACGAGAAAGGGTATAATACTTTAGTTAAATAGAGTACAATATTTTTAAATAAAATATTCTGGAGGTTCCTATAGATGAATGCTTTAGCCGTACAATTAAACGAGAAAATGCAAAAAGAAAATCCTGCAATTTATGAAATGTTATCTGACTTAGGGAAGAACTTATATTACCCAAAAGGTATTTTAAGTCAAAGTGCGGAAGCTGGAAAAAAAGCGCATCGCTTTAATGCAACAATCGGGATAGCTACGGAAAATGGAGAACCAATGCATTTTCGTCATATACAAGGGAAGCTAGATTATAACCCTAAAGATATATATCCTTATGCACCACCACAAGGTAAAGAGGCACTTCGTTCACTTTGGAAAGAAAAGCTATTAGTAGACAATCCATCTATGAAAGACAAATCTATTGGTACACCGATTGTGACGAGTGCTCTTACTCATGGTCTAAGTATTGCAGCTGATTTGTTTATGGATGCTGGTGATGTACTTATTACACCAGAACAATATTGGGGAAACTATAATACCGTTTTTCAAATTAGAAGAGGTGGCAGTGTAGAAACATTTCCATTGTTCAATGAGAATGGTGGTTTCCATGTGGAAGCTTTCCGTGAGACGGTTGCTAAACAAAAGGAAAAAGCAATTGTGCTATTGAACTTTCCAAATAATCCAACTGGCTATACACCTTCCATTGAAGATGCAAAAGCAATTGTTCAAGTATTAAAAGATGTTGCTGAAACAGGGACAAAATTAGTCGTTCTATTAGATGATGCATATTTTGGATTGTTCTATGAAGATTCGATTAAAGAATCACTATTTGGTTTATTAGCTGGAATTCATTCGAATATTTTACCAGTAAAAATTGATGGTGCAACAAAAGAAAATTATGTTTGGGGATTCCGCGTAGGATTTATTACGTATGCTGCTACTCCAGATGTATTGGATGCGCTAGAACAAAAAACAAAAGGAATCATTCGAGGAACAGTTTCAAGTGGTTCTCATATTTCTCAAACGATTCTTTTGGAATCACTTCAATCAGAAGAATTTTTAAAAGAAAAAGAAGAGAAGTTCCAAATCATGCAAGGAAGAGCGGTTAAAACAAAACAAGTACTTGCGAACGAAAAGTTTGCACCTTATTGGACGTACTATCCATTTAACTCTGGCTACTTCATGTGCTTGAAATTAAACAATCTTGATGCTGAAACGTTAAGACTTCATTTGTTGGAACAGTATGGAGTAGGTGTCATTGCAAGTAATAAAACCGATATTCGTGTTGCATTTTCATGTGTAGAGGAATCAGATATCGAAGAATTATTTGATTTAATCTATGCAGGATGCGAAGACCTAACTAAATAAGAAACGACATATATATATAACTGCTCATGAGTTCAATCTCATGGGCAGTTTTTTTATTTATAGTATGAAAGCGATAACATTTATCTTGAACTTGAAACATAAACTATTGAATAGGATTTTAATAGATTAAGGGGGAAAGAGATGCGAAGCAGAGGGTTATCAGTATGGGCACAAATCTTTATAGGTTCATTAATTGTTTTTGTAGTTTTATTAATGATATATCTAGTAGCAGCTTATGAAAACTTGGATAAAGAGAACGAAGAAGCTCCGTATGTCGGCATAACAGTAAAAGAAGAACCAGAGAAAGAAGAACCAGAGAAAGAAACCAAAGTTGCGCCAAGTCCATCTAATCCAGATATAAAAGTGGATTATGCTTCAACAGAATGGACGACGCATGGTGGGGATTACTTTAATAGACGTTATTCCACATTGAATCAGATTACAACAGAAAATATTGGCGATTTAAAACCTACCTGGGTAAGTAGTTTAGGTGGATCTGGTGCAGAGGGAAAATATTCAGGTGAAGCAACTCCGTTAGTAGTGGATGGAGTGATGTATATAGCGACTGGGGCTAATGACGTTTTCGCTATAGACGCAAAAACAGGAGAACAAGTCTGGGTATATAAACCAGATATCCCACAAGAGATGGATACAGTATGTTGCGGATGGACAACACGAGGTGTTGCGGTTGGTGATGGCAAAGTATACGTGGGATTGTTAGATGCTCGTTTAATCGCTCTCGATCAAAAAACAGGTGAACTTCTATGGGAAACAGTAGTAGCAGAGTGGGAAGAGGGTTATACAATTACAAGTGCACCACTCTATTATAATGGTAAAGTCTACACAGGCGTTTCTGGTGGAGAGTATGGAATTCGAGGACGTGTGATGGCATATGATGCTGATTTAGGATTTGAAGTTTGGCGATTTTATACAATTCCAGGACCAGGGGATATTGATGGGGATACGTGGCCATCTGATAATGATGCTTGGCTAACTGGAGGAGGACCAGTATGGAATACACCAGCAGTAGATCCGGAGCTTGGTTATATTTATTTTGCAACTGGAAATACAGGGCCTGACTTAGATGGTAGTAGCCGTGAAGGGGATAACTTATACGCAAATTCTATCGTAGCAGTGAACGCAGAAAATGGAGATTATATATGGCATTTCCAAGAAGTACATCATGATATTTGGGATATGGATCCTACTAACCCAGTTATTTTATTTGATGTAGAAATGAATGGAGAAATGCGTAAAGGTCTTGGGCAAGCGGGTAAAACTGGTTGGGTATATTTATTAGACCGTCAAGATGGAACACCTTTAGTAGGGATTGAAGAAAAACCAGTTCCACAAGATGAACGTCAAAAAACAGCAGCCACTCAACCGTTTCCAGTCGGAGATGCATTTGTCCCACAAGGTGTAACGGAAGAAGATGTAAAAAACGATTTAGACCCAGCATTTACAGGTCAAATTGGAAGTATCTTCACTCCGTTTTGGGATGTGCCAATTACACTTAAACCTGGACCATTTGGAGGAGCGAACTGGCCACCATCCGCCTACAATCCTGATACCGAGTATTTTTATGTATTAGGTAATGATCACTACATGTCATTCGAAAGAAGTGAATTAAGTGAGTTTAAGGAAGGTGACGCGTATTTTGGTAGCGTTTTTGGACCTGTTCAAAATGCACCGACAAGAGGGACAGTTACTGCAATCGACGTAAAAACAAATAAAATAGCATGGCAACAAAAATGGGATGCTCTAGCCTATAGCGGTGTGTTAACAACTGCTGGAAATCTTGTGTTTGTAGGTCATAATGATGGTCGTTTAATCGCTTTTGAGGCTAAAACTGGCGAACAAGTGTGGGAATATATGATGGATGCAGGTGCAAATGCGCCGTCTATTACGTATGAAATTGATGGGGAGCAATATATCACCATTTATGCCGCAGGAAACGCCCTTGCAGGTTCAAAACATGGGGATAAAATCTATACATTTAAATTAGGTGGAACTTTACCTGAAGGGCAAGTAATTGATGCATCCGTTAAAATTTCTGATTCGGCAAAAGTTGATACAACGGAAGGTGAAACAGTGAGTGCAAATCCTGATAAAGGAATATCTGTTTATGATGCCAACTGTTTAGCGTGTCATGGTAACCAAGGGGCAAATGGCCACAATGGTCCTAATCTACAAAATAGTAAAGTTGCCGAAAGTAAAGAGCAAGTCATAGAACGACTAACGAATGGTGGAGTATCCATGCCATCATTCAAGGATACATTGACTGCGGAAGAGATGGAAGCAGTTGCAGATTATGTGGTATCTGTAATATCTCCGCAGGGCAACTGATGTAAAAAATAAAATTGTTCAGGAGTTTTCTCTCCTGAACTTTTTTATTTACTTTAACTTCTCTTCGACTTACTTAAAATCAGTCATAAAATATGACTCAGATTGAAGATAAAACGCATTTAGCTAAGTGTTTCTCGTTCATTGTGTTCATTTTGTTTCATCATTTTCTATTACCTCAAGATTATTCTTCCTGAGTATATAGAGATAATAAGGTAGCATTTTATTGGTTTGGAGGAGCGTCCGCTCGACTCCTGCGGGAAAAGCGAGACAGACGAGACCCCGCATGAAACGCTAGGGAGGAAGGAAGGCTAAGGCCGCCTCTTCCTGAGGCAACGCCTTCATGACCAAAATCGTGTTGGCCTGAGGAGGCTCGGCGCTCGCCCGCGGAAAGAGAGCGGTAAGCTTCGGAAAACCTGATCTATTCTATATAAATAAACTCGAGTTTGTCTACAGCCTGAGTCATCAAATGATGACTGGTTTTATAATGCTTAAATATCCAAGAATAAGGGTAAATAGTGTATACTGAGTTCATATGTTATGGAGAAGGGGATATTCATGAATAAAAATTATCCAGACGACGGTTTAGCATTACATACTGATTTATATCAAATTAATATGGCCGAATCTTATTGGGCAGATAATATGCATGAAAGGAAAGCGGTGTTTGAACTATTCTTTCGGAAGCTACCATTTGGTAATGGGTATGCAATTTTTGCTGGATTAGAGAGATGTCTTGATTATTTGCGTGACTTTCATTTTACAGAAAGTGATTTAGCTTATTTAAAAGATGAACTTGGATATAGAGATGATTTTATCGAATATTTACGTACGCTTCGATTTACGGGAGATGTATATTCAATGGTAGAAGGAGAACTTGTTTTTCCGAATGAGCCAATTATGCGCATAGAATCTTCTTTAGCAGAGGCACAGCTAGTGGAAACTGCCCTGTTGAATATTGTTAATTACCAAACGTTAATTGCAACAAAAGGATCACGAATCAAACAAGTGGTAAAAGATGAACTCGCAATGGAATTTGGTTCTAGAAGAGCACAAGAAATGGATGCTGCAATTTGGGGAACTCGTGCTGCTTATATAGGCGGAATTGAGTCGACCAGTAATGTTCGTGCGGGAAAAATGTTCGGTATTCCGGTCTCTGGCACACACGCTCATTCACTCGTGCAAGCTTATAAAAGTGAATATGAAGCTTTCCATTCATATGCAAAACGCCATAAAGATTGTGTTTTCTTAGTGGACACTTATAATACACTGAAAACCGGTGTTCCTACTGCTATAAAAGTAGCAAAAGAGCTTGGAGATAAAATTAATTTTATCGGGATTCGTCTAGATTCTGGGGATATCTCCTTCCTTTCAAAAGAAGCTAGGAAAATGCTCGATCAAGCTGGATTTACAGATACTAAAATTATTGTATCTAATGATTTAGATGAATATACAATTTTAAATTTAAAAGCACAAGGCGCAAAAGTGGATAGCTGGGGTATTGGGACGAAACTAATCACAGCATATGATCAGCCTGCGTTAGGAGCTGTTTATAAAATCGTATCTATTGAAGATGAAGATGGAGTCATGCAAGATACGATAAAAATTTCCTCTACTACAGAAAAAGTAACAACTCCAGGTCAAAAGAAGCTATATCGAATTATTGATAAAGAAAATGGTAAAGCAGAAGGCGATTATATTGCAATGCATGATGAGGACCCGACACATGAGAAACGATTAAAGATGTTCCACCCGGTTCACACATTTGTATCAAAGTTTGTAACAAACTTTGAAGCAAAGGATTTACATGTAAAAGTAATTGAAAATGGCCAAGTAATTTATGACATTCCTGAGTTGAATGATGTTCGCAAATATGCTCATGAGAATTTGGATTTGCTATGGGATGAGTATAAACGTTCTCTAAACCCTGAGGAATACCCAGTCGATTTAAGTCAGAAGTGCTGGGATAATAAAATGCGTAATATTCAAGAAGTTAAAGAAATGGAACATAATTTTATTTTGCAAAATGGAGGTTGATTTAAAATGACTAAAATGCAACATGAGATTATTGAAGCTTTAAAGGTTAAGCCGAGCATTAATGTAGAAGAGGAAATTCGAACAAGTATTGACTTTATGAAAGATTATTTAAAGAAGCATCCGTTTTTAAAAAGTATGGTATTAGGTATTTCAGGAGGACAAGATTCTACACTAGTCGGAAAGCTTGCACAGCTTGCGGTCAATGAGTTGAACGAAGAAGCGGGAGAAGATAAATATTCTTTTATCGCGGTTAGTTTGCCATTTGGTGTGCAGTTTGATGAAGCAGAGCGTCAAGATGCACTAGACTTTATTCAACCATCTAAGCGCATCACAATAAATATTAAAGACGCCGTAGAAGCAAGTGCACGTGCGCTTGCAGAAGCGGGAGTAACCCTTTCAGATTTCGCGAAGGGGAATGAAAAAGCAAGAGAACGAATGAAAGCACAATATTCAATTGCTGCAATGTACAGTGGTATTGTGTTAGGTACAGACCATGCAGCAGAGGCGGTCACTGGTTTTTATACAAAATATGGTGACGGTGGGGTAGATTTAACACCTATTTTCCGTTTGAATAAAAGACAAGGAAGACAACTGCTGAAGCATTTAGGCTGTCCTGAACATTTATATTTAAAAGTGCCGACAGCTGACTTAGAAGAAAATAGACCCGCTATTCCTGATGAAGTCGCTTTAGGAGTTTCTTATGAAGAAATCGATGATTATTTAGAGGGTAAAGAAGTATCAAAAGAAGCATCAGATGTTATTGAAGGTTATTATAAGCGTTCTATGCATAAACGATATATGCCAATTACTGTTTTTGATGATTTTTGGAAGTAATAAATGAAGGGGCTGTCCAATAAGTCCCAAAATAAAGCAGATGGAGAAAAAAACTCGTTTTTCTCCATCTGCTTTTGTGTTTCCATCTAATAATATTGATTGAGTGAAGTAGTTGATTGGAGTGAAAGGCGGCGACTCCTGCGGGAAAGCGAGACAGTCCGAGACCCCGCACGCAGCGCTAGAGAGGAAGGAAGGCTAAGGCCGCCTCTTCCTGAGGCAACGCCTTCATGACCAACATCGTGTTGGCCCGAGGAGGCTCGGCGCTCGCCCGCGGAAAGCGTCCGGAAGTCCATTGAATTTTTTAATAAAAGCGACAAAGAACGTGGCGGCCCTTAAAAGTCACTTTTTATGACATTCAGGACAGCCCCTTTCCATTTTTCAATTCTATTTGTATTATTTTGTAATTTTAGGTATGCTAATTATATATTTTATTAATTTTCGAACTAATCTATCAATAGAAGACTCTGGGGGAAATCAGATGAATGATCAATTGCAGATTCAAGATATTATTATAAATATAGAAAAGGTTATGATTGGGAAAAAGAATATTGCAGAATTAGCTGTAGTTGCTTTACTGGCAGATGGACATATCTTACTGGAAGATGTGCCTGGGGTAGGGAAAACGATGATGGTGCGAGCACTTGCAAAATCAATTGGTGCTGAATTTAAACGAATCCAATTTACACCGGATCTCTTGCCCTCAGATGTTGTTGGAGTGTCTATATATAATCCAAAGGAAATGGAATTCGAATTTAGACCAGGTCCAATATTAGGCAATATCGTGTTGGCAGATGAAATAAATAGAACTTCCCCAAAAACTCAGTCTGCACTTCTTGAAGGAATGGAGGAAGCTTCTGTTACGATTGATGGAATTACAATGCCGATACCGAAACCATTTTTCGTAATGGCAACGCAAAATCCAATTGAGCATGAAGGTACTTATCCACTTCCAGAAGCACAGTTAGATCGCTTTCTTATGAAGTTGAAGATGGGCTATCCACATCCAAGTGAAGAAATAGAAGTATTAAATAGATTAGAGAAAAGAATGCCCATTGATGAGCTAAATTCTGTTGTTTCTTTGGATGAATTGATTGGTCTTCAAAAGAAGGTGAAAAACGTCAAAGTGGATGACACGATGAAGGGGTACATTGTTGATTTGGCTAGCCGAACGAGAGAGGATACATATATTTATCTTGGTGTCAGTCCAAGGGGTTCTATTGCTTTAATGAGAGCATCTCAAGCTTTTGCGATGCTTAAAGGGAGAGATTATGTTATTCCAGATGATATACAATATTTAGCTCCATTTGTATTTTGTCACCGTATCATATTAAGACCTGAAGCTCGCTATGATGGTATTTCTACAGAAGAGGTACTTTCTCGTATTATTAAAAAAACTCCAGTACCTATTAAGAGGAAAGTAAGTCAATGATGAGAGGCTTAAGGCAACTAAAGAAGCTAAAAGGTGTTATTAGTATATTCATCCTTCTAGTTGCTAGTTTTGTTTACGCTATGTTCCAAGGAGGATTTGTTAGTTGGTTCCTTTTTTATCTAGTCATACCTCTTTCTATCTACTCTTTGCTTTTATTTATTTATCCAATTTCTAAAATAAAAGTAGAAAGAAAGATTGAAACAAGAGAGATATATAGTGGTGGGAAGTTCTCGGCCACGATTCTGGTTAAAAGAAGCAATCGTTTTCCACTAATGTACACATCGTTTGAGGAAAAGGTTAGTGACAGTTTGCAACAGTCAACATCTTGGAAGCAAATCACATTTTGGGGAATGAAAAAAGAATATAAGTGGACGTATGAAATAGAACAAATACCGAGAGGTGAGCATGAACTTGAAGGAGTAATCATTCGGGTAAGTGATTTATTTGGTTGGGAAAAAAAAGAGGTTTTTATTCCTAATAAGAAAACAATTTTAGTTTTTCCTAACTTAACGGATATGGTGTATATTCCTATAGAATCGAGATATGATCAAGGAGCGGCAGCATCGAGAATTCAAACAATGAAAGATACTTCTATGGCTACTGGGGTGCGATCGTATCAGCCTGGAGATCGTGTTTCATGGATTCATTGGAAATCGTTTGCTCGAACACAAACTCTAAAGACGAAAGAATTTGAGGATCGGCAATCGCAGGATTTGTTTGTACTAATGGATCGAAGCCCCTCTGTATTATTTGAAGATATTGTAGATTTGACAGCATCTATCATGCAAGCGATTGTTCGAAGTCAGGCATCTAGTGCGTTCCTTTCAATTGGAGACTCTCGATTTCATGTTCCTACCGTTCAAGGTGAGGAGCAGCTTCATAGGGTGCTGTATCATCTGACGAAGGTTCAAGCTGACTTGAAGAAGCCAATAGAGCAAATGATCTTAAATGATTTATCAATTGGACAAGCAACTTCTCTTTTATATATAACGAGCAATCTGACATATGAATGGATAGATAGTATTCAAAAAACAGCAAGTAATTTACGCGTTTGTACTTGCTTTCTAGTAAAAGATAAAGAGCTTAAGTTAAAACGAGAAGAGAGTTCATTGCATCAATACGCTGCTAGCAGGGGAATTGCCGTTCAAGTTATTACAAAGGATCGATTTGCACAAGCGTTTTTGGAGGTGAATCGTTCATGAATGAAAGACCACAAACTTCATTTTTATCCTTTGTTATTTACTTTTTTGTATTCATACTACTAGTTGAATGGCTGAAACCAGTAATAGAGTTAACTGATACGGATCATTTGAAATTGTTTAGTGTATTTTTAGCTATATCTTTTTTATTTTACTTCGTGAAATTAAATTGGAAATTTACCATTCCGATTAAAATACTATTTATTAGTTGGGTACTTGTTGCTATTCATACGGACCTATCCTTTTTCTCTAGCGATTCGATGTCTTATTTAGTTAATACTTTACAGGAAAATGTGAAGTTCTTAATCTTTCAGCAATGGCAGGAAGTGACGGACTCTTTCCGTACGTTATTATTTTTTATCCTTTTGTGGATGACAACCTATTTATTGAATTATTGGATTCGTGTAAGGAAAAATATACTGTTATTTTTTGTATTAACGGTATTATTTATTACTATTCTTGATACGTTTACACCATATAACGGTGAAAAAGGTATTATTGTTGTATTAATAAGTGGATTCATTATTAGTGGCTTGTTATATGCTCAAAAAGTGATGACTGAAAATAAAGTACAAGCCTCAAGTAAATTTCTCTTTTCCATAATAGTTTCTCTTTTTGGATTAATGGCAATTAGTGGAGTCATCGCATATGTTTTGCCAAAAGCTGGACCAAGTTGGCCTGACCCAGTACCATTTTTAACTTCATCTAATCCTTTGACAGAAGGAGAGGGTAGTGGAAAAGGGGGGAGTGTTACTCGGAAAGTAGGTTATGGTGAAAACGATGAAAAGTTAGGCGGAGCTTTTCTAAGTGATGATACTCCAGTGTTTAATGCAACTGTTCCAAGAAAACAGTATTGGAAAATTGAAACGAAGGATACGTATACTTCTAAAGGTTGGATACAATCAGAGGGCGAACCTCAGATTACTAGTTATGAGGTAGGTACACCAATCATTTTGGACATTCCACCCGGAGTCGAGGAAAACAACTCATCCGCTAGACTTGAAATGAACCCAACATTTAATTTTGAATTTATCATGCAACCCTATGGATTAACGAATGTAAACGCAGAAGAACCCGTCACGCTTTCTCTCGATGGAGCCAACCAAAAGATAACAAGCTATAGCAACGGAAATTTAGCTCCTCTTGTTCGTTATGACCTTTCATATAGTGAACCTGTTTATAGCTTGAAGGCTCTTCGAGGACAGACGGAGGAAAGCTTGAATGGCTTAACAAGTGATTTTGATCGATATTTGCAATTACCAGATACGCTTCCTTCTAGAGTTAGAGATTTGGCTGTTTCTATAACAGAAAACAATAACAGCTTATACGACAAAGCTAAATCCATTGAACGATATTTTAGTAGAAATGATTTTCGATACGATCAGATGTTAGCAGCAATTCCTACGGGAGATACAGATTATGTAGATCAGTTTTTATTTGAAACAAAGATAGGGTATTGTGATAATTTTTCTACATCGATGGTCGTAATGTTAAGGTCACTTGGTATACCTGCAAGATGGGTTAAAGGTTTTACTGCTGGTGAAATTATTGGTAATAATAATGGTGTACCAGTGTATGAAATAACAAATAACAATGCACATTCCTGGGTTGAAGCGTATTTTCCAGAGGTAGGTTGGATGCTTTTTGAACCGACTATCGGCTTTTCGAATAGTCCTGATATAGATTATGATTTGGATATTAGTACTAGTGAAGAAGACACACCAGTTCCTCCTTCAGAACAAAAGCCCGAACAGGAAGAGAATGAAAAGGAAAAGAAAGAAGTTTCCAAAGGCTTTACGGAATTGATGCAAGATGGACTGAAATGGATTTCTGAAAGAAAGGCGCTTATTTTCTGGTCATTGCTAGGGTTTTTAATTTTGAGTTTACTAGCATATCAGTACAGAAGAAAATGGATTTCCAAAGTGCTCATACCTGTTTATCGTATACGAAAGAATGATTGGGATACATTCGAAAAAATGTACCATCAATTATTGAAACAACTCAGTTCTTATGGACTCGATAAAGACCAAGGGCAAACGCTGACCGACTATGCTAAGAAGATCGATACATACTTCGGAGGTAGTCACATGAAGAGGCTAACCCAAACGTATGAAAGAGGTTTTTATGGGGATAATCGTAATGAAATCGATTATACTTTAATGAGAGAAAGTTGGGAAAATTTAATCAATCAGTTAAGCGGTTGATTTTAGGCTCTACAACCTGTAAACTGAAGTCAAATTAAATTGACCAAGTTGCCCTCGTATATGTCCGATAATATGGTTCGGATGTCTCTACCAAGTTACCGATAATAACTTGACTATGAAGGTGAATGCAGTCATGTCTTTTTGAGACATGTGCATTCACCTTTTTGATGTAGAGAACATAAACGCGTAGAAAGAGGAAGTGCTTTCTTACGCGTTTTTTTATCTTATCCAATACAGTGTAGAATAAACGAAGAGCAATTTTGGAATACTTAAAAGAAGAGGTGGATGCCAATGTCTTCAACTCCATTGTTGAAAGAACAAGAAAAAATTGTCGTGCTAGATTTCGGTAGTCAATATAATCAATTAATCACGCGTCGTATTCGTGAATTTGGAGTGTATAGTGAGTTGCACCCACACACAGTTACTGCAGAAGATTTAAAGAAAATGAACGCAACAGGAATCATTTTCTCTGGTGGTCCCAATTCTGTTTATGATGATAATGCATTTCATATTGACCCAGCGATCTATGAAATTGGGGTTCCGATTTTAGGTATTTGTTACGGAATGCAATTAATGTCTCAACATTTCGGTGGGAAAGTAGAAAAAGCTTCTCATCGTGAATACGGTAGAGCAGAGATTAATGTGAAAAATGCTACTTCATTATTTGGACAACTTCCTGCAAACCAAGTTGTTTGGATGAGCCATGGTGACCACGTAACTGTTGCACCGGAAGGCTTTGAAGTAATAGCAACTAGCCCAGCGTGTGAAGTAGCTGCAATGGCGGATGAAGAGAAAAAATTATACGCTGTTCAGTTCCACCCTGAAGTAAGACATTCTATTTATGGTATTGAATTACTTCGTCAATTCGTATTTGATGTTTGTCACGCAACAGGTGATTGGTCGATGGAAAGCTTTATCGAAATGGAAATCGAAAAAATTCGTCAAGAAGTAGGCGACAAAAAAGTTCTATGTGCCCTTAGTGGTGGAGTAGATTCTTCTGTAGTTGCTGTTTTGATCCATAAAGCTATTGGTGATCAATTGACTTGTATGTTCGTGGATCATAACCTTCTTCGTAAAGATGAAGCAGAGGGTGTTATGAAAACCTTCTCTGAAGGCTTCCATATGAATGTTATTAAAATTGATGCTCGCGAACGTTTCATGAGCAAGCTTGCTGGCGTTTCGGATCCTGAGAAGAAACGTAAAATTATCGGTAATGAATTTATCTATGTATTTGATGATGAAGCTTCTAAGTTAAAAGGAATGGATTTCCTTGCGCAAGGAACGTTATATACAGATATTATCGAAAGTGGAACAGCTACTGCACAAACTATCAAGTCTCACCACAATGTAGGTGGGCTTCCTGAAGATATGCAGTTCAAACTGATCGAGCCTTTAAAAACATTATTTAAAGATGAAGTACGTGCACTTGGTACAGAGCTTGGTTTACCAGATGAAATCGTTTGGCGTCAACCATTCCCAGGTCCAGGTTTAGCAATACGTGTACTTGGAGAAGTAACAGAAGAGAAATTAGAAATCGTTCGTGAATCTGATGCAATTCTTCGTGAGGAAATTGCAAAAGCTGGTTTAGAACGTGACATCTGGCAATACTTTACCGTGCTACCTGATATCCGCAGTGTTGGGGTAATGGGTGATGCACGTACGTACGACTACGCAATCGGTATCCGTGCAGTAACTTCTATTGACGGAATGACTTCTGACTGGGCACGTATCCCATGGGACGTATTAGAAAAAATTAGTGTTCGTTTGGTTAATGAAGTACCGCATATCAACCGTGTACTTTATGATGTTACGAGCAAGCCACCAGCAACGATTGAGTGGGAATAGGACTGCGGAGTATTATAGCTTGAACAAGTTATAAACACAGTCGTACCAATGTCTAATGCATTTTGTTAAGCACTGATTTAGTGATTAACGTGCAACTATTTATATGTCAAAATTAAATCCTCTTTTAGTTATTTATAACAAGTAACTAGAAGGGGGTTTTTTATTTTGGTTAAAATTAGCGACTTGATTGATGACTTTAAAATGAATCAGCAAATTTAAGGTCGTAAAGATAAGTATAATGAATACCATTTGGCTATGAATTATTTTACTAAGTTTTTACTGATATATGCAAGGTTAGGCAGTACACTAATAAAGTAAAAAGGTTTACTTCAGTAAAATAAGGTATATTATATTTGTTAAATAGATTCTCTTTAAAGACGAGAAAAGTAGGTGAACAAAGTGGGGAAATATCAATTGGATACCAAAGGTCAGGTGGCTGTGGCAAAGTATCATGAAAAACACAAGCCTGCCAAATATGATAAAAAGCAGCAACTTGAAAAAATACGTGCGGAGTATTTGAAAAAAAAGCAAAAACAAACAGATAAATAATATGAATGAAAACATAGGAAGACTAAAATCTCCCTATGTTTTTCTTATTCGAAGTTCTTTTTTTCAATTGATGATAGAGTTTATTATTCTCCTAAATTTCAGATTCGGTGACAAAAAACTCGTCATCAGATATCCATTCCTCACTAATTGATTTTGACATTGAAACGACATAGCTATTATTCAAAATAATAACGTTGTAAACAGGGGGTTCACCAGCTACAATTGAGGACAAGAATTACATCATTTGAACAGATTTTTCTGTTTTGATAAAAAGCGTAAAATCCTTATATATCAGTGGTTGGCGAGCGTACTGTATGATATTACTTCTAAGCCACCAGCAACGATTGAGTGGGAATAGTAAAGAAAAGCCTAAAATCCAATGAGTGGATTTTAGGCTTTTTTTAGTCTTGAGAAGAAACCGATAAATAGATGCTAATTGTTCCGTCTGTCTTATACCATTCAAAATCAGTCTGGTATGTTCTTGGGACATCACTATGCCAAATTTCTTTCCATGCCATGCCAACGCTATGTGGATCGTTTTTTTCTACTTTCCAAACAAAATATTTTCCTTGTGGAATAGTGACACTTGATTTTTCGGTTGAATTTTCCGTTCCAATAATAAAATCAAAATTCCCAGTGTAATCACTGTCGTAATTAGTATAAACTGCAAAAATGTCCTCTTCCACTGTATGTTGTTTCAAAAATTCTCCCCATTGATTAGCAAAAACATCACTATTATTATTGTTCGTTCTCACTTTGTTACCTTGAATCACTATAGAAGAAATATTTTCTCTCATTTTACATCTCCACCTTTCATTTGAAAATGTATCATGGAATGTATGACAACTGATTGTCATCATTTATCTTTTTATAAATTTTATTTAGTTCGCGGTAATAGGAAATTTTTAAAGCCTCGGGTTTTACAACATCAACAGAGGAGCTGAACATCAATAGAAAAGGTAATAGATTTTGATTATTATCATATGTAAAAGTGACAGTAATATCATTGTGGTTTACTTTTATTTCATCTTCTAAGAACAAATCGTAGAGCTTGCCTAATTGGTTTTTTGAAAAAATCAGTTCAACTTCCTCGTAACACTTTGTTGAGATAGTTTCACTTTCTATTGTTTTAATACATTCTTCTTCTAATTCTTTGTACTCTCTAATTCGAGTAAGCTTAAATAATCTTTTATCCTGTCTCTTATCACAATAAGCCTCCATAAACCAACTTCCGTCTTTTAGTTGTAAATTAGACGGGGAAACGATTCTATTAGTATTCTCTCCGCTCATAGACGTATATTTTATTTTCAATTTTTTCTTATGCGTGATTGCTTTACGAATGGCTTTTATTTTATCTTTTATTTCTTCTTCTATTTCTTTTCTGTGAAGAGTAGGTGAGTAGTAAGAAAAGTTTTCAAACGTATCAGCAATGCCCTGTAAATTTTCCAACTTTTCTATGAGAATTTGGTTATCTTCTTGCAACATATTTTGATGAATATTTAATGCATCAATTAGTTTTTGTTTTTCAACATCAGTGAATAAGTGTTTGTCCATTTTATAGGAAGGCATCAAACCAACCCCTCCGTTTCTACCATGAATGGAGATAATGGGTAGACCAGACATTGATAATGACTCCAAATCTCGATAAATTGTTCGCTTACTGACTTCAAATTTTTTGGCCAGTTCTTCCGCAGAGATTTTATCTGTATTTAATAAAAGTACTAAAATCGAAAATAATCTTTCTGTCTTCATGATGATTTCCCCCATATACTATTTCACTTCTAATCAGGATTTTATCTAACTTAATATTACTATGAGATTCTGGGAAGTTGATAACTTATTGTATTAAGTAAAATTTTCAGAATAACGAACTATAAGTGAAGATATTTAAAAAACGTTCGGATTTGGTATTGATTTTTACATTTAATAGTGTTATATTACTATCATAATTTGAATATGTCGTCGTATAACGTTGGGAATAAGGCCCAAAAGTCTCTACCGAATCACCGTAAATGATTCGACTACGATTAGTTTGAAAGTGTAAAACTTTCACTGATTAAGGACTTTAAAGCATACGACCGTTAATAGGTCATATGCTTTTTTTCGTTATCAAGACAAAAAAATGGAGGATCTCATGAAAAAGTATTTTCGATTTGAAGAACTAGGGACAAACTATCGCAACGAGATTATTGGTGGTTTAACAACATTTCTAGCAATGGCGTATATCCTAGTAGTAAACCCGATGACTCTATCACTTGAGACTGTAGAAGGTTTACCAGATTTTATGTATATGGATAAAGGTTCGGTATTTACAGCAACAGCTATTGCGGCTGCAATCGGATCAATCCTGATGGGTGTATTAGCAAAATATCCAATTGCCCTAGCACCAGGAATGGGACTAAATGCATTCTTCGCATATACAGTTGTATTAGAATTCGGAATTCCTTGGCAAGTAGCGTTAACCGGAGTTTTTGTAGCAGGTGTTATTTTTATTCTTTTATCATTATCCGGTATTCGTGAAACAATTATTAATGCAATCCCAGCTGAATTGAAATTTGCAGTAGGCGCGGGAATTGGTTTATTTATTACATTTGTTGGTTTACAAAACTCAAAAATTATCGTAAGTAATCCAAACGTAATTGTTGGTTTAGGAGATTTAACAGATCCAAACGTCCTTCTAACAATATTCGGTTTAATCATTACAGTTATCATGATGGTTAAAGGTATTAAAGGCGGAATTTTCTATGGTATGTTGATCACTGCTATAGTCGGGATGATCTTTAGCTTAGTACCGATTCCAAAAGCAATTATAGGACATGTACCAAGTATGGCCCCAACTTTTGGAGCAGCGCTTGATCCAATATTCAATGATCCATCGTCTCTATTAACAGCTCAATTTTTAATCGTAGTTCTAACATTTTTATTTGTTAACTTTTTTGATACAGCAGGAACATTAATTTCTGTAGCAAACCAAGCGGGTTTAATGAAAGAAGGAAAGCTACCACGTGCAGGTAAAGCACTTCTTGCAGATGCAATTGCAACAACAGCGGGTGCAGTAGCTGGTACTTCAACAACTACATCTTATGTAGAATCTACTGCAGGTGTTGCGGCAGGTGCACGCTCAGGTTTTGCAGCAGTAGTAACGGGAGTTCTTCTATTATTATCTTTATTCTTCTTTCCATTATTAAGTGTTGTTACTTCTTATGTAACTGCACCAGCGTTAATAGTAGTAGGGGTATTAATGGTATCTTCCCTAGGGAATATCGAATGGACTAAATTTGAAGTTGCAGTTCCGGCATTCTTCGTTATTATTGCAATGCCGTTAACATACTCTATTGCAACTGGTATAGCAATTGGATTCTTGTTTTATCCAATCACAATGATCATTGCAGGACGAATAAAAGAAGTGCACCCAATTATGTATGGACTATGGGTAGTATTCCTCGGTTATTTTATATTCTTATAATCAATCATCGAAATGAGAGAGACCTTGCGTCTCTCTTTTTTGTTTTTTTATTAAGTATTTTCTTGTAAAAAAGTATAAAAGAAATAGAAGGAAATGAATAAATATGTTGAATATAATGCTCTCGACCTTTGTGAATAAAGGGATTTTCGCGATATGACACTTTTTTATAATTATAGTTGAATATTTCTGAATAAAATGTTATTATGTTTTTACATCTTTTTATGTTTTTTACTGTTGACGAGGCATATAAAAGGGTGTTAAGATACAAAGGTCGCCAAAACAAAACGGCAACATAAACAACATGAACATTGAAAACTGAACATGCAAAACGTTAAGACATATAGCTTGATAGACTAACTTCAGTTAGTCGGATAGCAAACAATTTTGACATCATTTAATGATGATGCCAGCAAAACAAAATGAGCTTTTTAAGTTCTCT
>NZ_LJIY01000004.1:0-34962 GCF_001420585.1 Psychrobacillus sp. FJAT-21963
ATATATATCTATAAAATATATTCTTCGCAGGAGAAAGGAGATTGAATGTGACAAAATATAATGTAGAAGAACTAAAAATATTAAACCAAGTATTTTTCGCTTTATTTATCGTAGCAGACTTTGCACTATTTCTTTTCTTCCACAGTAGTACCTTTCCTTGGTTCTCTTTACTAGGTTTTGGTATTGGCTTAGCGATAATCGTGCTTTGCTGGACAGGGAAAAAACATACATACTTTATCTCTTCATTATTAGTATGTACAGTTATTTTTTCTTTAGTTTATAACTGGCACGCCATTGTTCACTAATATATTTATTAGTGTTTTTTTAATCAGTATTTATCTAGATAAAATTTTAAACTAAGTATTCTTTTAATTCATTTAGGAGGTTATATTATGTCAGAACAAGATAAAAAGGCTCCATTTTTAGATAAACGTTCATCAAGACGAACTTTCATCAAAAATTCTGGATTAACAGTCGGTGGGGTCGTTCTAGGTGGGGCAATTGGCTCACTGTTAGGAAAAGATTCAACTACTAAAACAACTGAAACTCATGTTCACTCCCAAGCAACTGCTGTCAATTATAATCAAGCGCTTATGTATTTCGACAAAGCACAATTCGATACGATTGAGGCTGCCGCTGAACAAATTTTCCCGAAAACCGAAACAGGACCAGGGGCAAAAGAATTACTTGTTGCCTACTTCATAGACCATCAACTTGCAGGAAATTGGGGACTAAATTCAAAGGAATATATGTCAGGTCCTTTTTATCCTGCAGAGGCAACTCCTCTATTTGGTCATCAAACACATTTAAACAGACAGCAAATCTTCAATCTAGGAATTGAAGCTTTAAATTCAGAAGCATCGAAAAAATATAATGCACGATTCTCAGAAATTAAAGACGAAGAACAAATTGCCATTCTTACCGCTTTTGAAGCAGGAGAGGTAACTTTGAATGGTGCTGTGACATCAAGCTTCTTTTTTGGATTATTAAAAAGTGCAACTATTGAAGGTGTTTATGCAGATCCACTATATGGCGGAAATAAAGATATGCAAGGTTGGAAAATGAAAAACTTCCCGGGCCATCAGATGAGCTATGCAGACATCATTGAAAAAGAAGAATTTGTGAAATTTGAACCTATGAGTTTGAATTCTCAACATAAACATTAATCGAAAGGGTGCTATAGATTATGGCTAAAAAATTACCGAAAACAGACATCGTTTTGGTTGGGGTAGGTTGGACAGGCGGTATAATTGCTTCTGAATTAACTAGAAAAGGTTATAAAGTAGTTGGTTTAGAACGCGGAAAAGAAAGAACTACTCAAGATTATTTAATGGTACATGATGAACTTAGATATCAACAAAGAAATGAAATGATGCAAGACCTTTCAAAAGAAACACTGACAGTACGTCATGACCGATCACAAAGAGCTTTACCTTACCGTCAGCACGGTTCCTTTTTAATCGGGGATGGCTTAGGAGGTTCTGGGGAGCACTGGAATGGTTTAACCTATAGATTTTTCCCTTATGATTTTGAAATTTATACAAAAACGGTAGAACGATACGGAAAGGATAAAATTCCAGCAGACATGCCTCTTCAGGACTGGGGAATTACTTATGACGAACTAGTACCGTACTTCGAAAAATTTGAAGATATGGCTGGTATTTCTGGGGAAGCTAATCCTCATCCAGATGTTCCAGAGGTTAAATATCCTACTGCTCCTTTAAAAGAAACACCTTCTATGAAAATGTTTAAAGAAGCATCCCAGAAATTAGGATATCATCCTTATATTGCTCCAGCAGCAACACTTTCTGAAAACTATACAAATCCAGACGGAATTTCACGTGGTGCTTGTCAATACTGTGGTTTCTGTGAACGCTTTGGATGTGAATATGGAGCAAAAGCATCTCCAGTAGTAACTGTTTTGCCTGTTGCAAAAGAAACAGGAAATTTCGAAGTAAGAACTCATTCTGTTGTTCGTAGAGTACTACATACTAATGGAAAAGCAACTGGTGTATTATATGTTGATACACGTACTGGAGAAGAATATATCCAAGAAGCGAATGTAGTTGTCGTATCTGCATATGCACTTAATAACATTAAAATACTATTAAACTCGCAACTCGGCCGCCCGTACAATCCTGAGACGGGTACTGGAGTAATCGGTAAAAACTATGCATACCAAATGACTTCTGCAGCATCCACAGGATTCTTCAAAGACAAAGAATTTAACCTATATGCTGGTACAGGTTCCCTTGCTGGAGTTTTGGACGATTTTAACGGGGATAATTTTGATCACACAGACTTGAATTTCATTCATGGTGGGAATATCGCACTTGGTCATTACGGAAAACGCCCAATTTCAAACAACGCTGTCCCTAAAGGAACACCAGGCTGGGGTAAAGAATATAAAGAGGAATCTATTTATTGGGCAAACAGAAGCTTAGGGGTAGGTTCACAAGGTTCCGTGATGCCGAATAAAGAAAACTATATTGATTTAGATCCGACATACAAAGATGCTTTCGGGGATCCTTTATTGCGCATGACGTTTAACTACAAAGAAAATGAAAGAAACCAACAAAAATATATAAGAGAAATTACTACTAAAATTTTGGAAGAAATGGGAGCAGATATCATTAATTCTCCTGGAGACCAAGGTGACTGGGACACGACAAAATACCAAACTACTCATAATACAGGTGGAGTTATCATGGGGGCAGATCCTGAAACAAGTGCATTAAATAGTTACCTTCAGATGTGGGACTGTGAAAACGTTTTTGTACCAGGTGCATCAGCTTTCCCACATAACTCTGGTATGAATCCTACAGGAACTGTTGGGGCTTTAGCATACCGTGCTGCAGAGGGAATTGAAAAGTATTTGAAAAACGCTGGACCTTTAGTTTAATAAGAAAGCGAAAGTGTCTCAGTCAGCCCATGTAAGCAAATGTCATTTAGGCTTCGAGGGGCTGCTGAGGTCTGAACAAAATTACTAAGTAGAAAACTTATACTTTCTAATCTAATCATTATAAAAACAATATCTATTTATAGAATTAGCCAACAACTTGAAAAGCTACTAGCTTCTTTCCAAAAGAAGCTAGTAGCTTTTTCAATATTGGGACAAAGTGTATATAATAACCGCTGGTGTACTAAAATTAGAAGAAAAAACGAAACGAAAGAGTGAGTGTTTTGTATACGAAAAAGATAATCGTTTGGTTTAGAAAAGATCTACGAATACATGACCACCCTGCCTTATGGGAAGCAACACAGCAAGGCACTGTAATTCCTGTCTTTATTTGGTCAAAGGAAGAAGAAAAAGAATATCAAGCGAGTGGTGCATCTTTATGGTGGCTTCATCACTCTCTCCTTTCATTTCAACAACGAGTTCCAATCATCATTAGAGTTGGCAACGCATTAGAAGTACTGCAAGATTTAATACAAGAGACTCATGCAGATGCTGTCTTTTTCAATGAACGGTATGAACCATCTATTGTGGAAAGAGATAGAACAATTATTATTAAGTTGAAGGCTCAAAATATAGACGCTCGTACCTATAATGCAAATCTACTCTATAATCCCGAGGAGATGTTCAATAAAAGTCAAAAGACATATAAAGTATTTACGACTTTTTGGAAGAGGAGCATGCAAATTAATGCACATCATCCAGTCCCTACTCCCCATGAATTTGAGGTTTATAAGAATCCAATAATAAGTGTGACAGTCGAGGAACTTCGATTACTTTCTTCTATAGAGCGAGTTGATCAATTAGGACTGTATTGGAAACCCGGTGAGCCGGGAGCAATTGAGATGTGGGAACATTTTATAAGCAACGATTTATATAAATATGAAAGAAAAAAAGACTTTCCATCTGCCAGTGCAACATCTACATTGTCTCCCTACTTGGCATCGGGTGATATGAGTGTTCGTTCTATTTTTTATGAAGCTAAAAAGGATGACTCCCCCATGCTTCAATCATTCATTCGGCAATTAGTATGGAGAGAATTCTCTTATCATCAGCTTATTCAATCCCCTTCATTTCCACTGAAACCATTACGGTCAAATTTTGAGCATTTTCCCTGGCAAAAAAATGAGGAGAACATGACAAGTTGGAAAAAAGGGCTAACAGGTTATCCACTAGTAGATGCAGGAATGCGAGAACTATCCGAAACAGGTTATATGCACAATCGCGTCCGTATGGTAGCTTCCTCTTTTCTTGTAAAGCATTTGCTGGTTGATTGGCGAATAGGGTACGAATGGTTTCAACAAAAACTTGTAGATTTTGATGTGGCAAATAACGCAATGGGCTGGCAATGGGTTACAGGCTCTGGAATTGATTCTGCTCCCTACTTTCGAATATTCAATCCGATTATTCAAAGCGAAAAGTTTGACCCTAATGGGGATTATATTAGGAAGTGGGTTCCGGAACTTGCTAAACTATCCTCTCCATACATTCATCGTCCGTGGGTTACTCCTCTGAATATTTTGGAAGAAAGTAACATTCAACTTGGTTCTACTTATCCACACCCTATCGTTGATCATTCTAGTGCACGAGAACGTGCATTACGTGCATACGATTTAATAAAGGGAATAAAAAAAACATGAGGTTCCATCTCATGTTTTTTTTAATATTCAATGTTTCCTCTAATTGCTTTGTCATTTAGTCAACTAGCTCAGGTCTTCTATGAAAAAGAGCGGGAGTATTTTGGAATAGTCTTATTTGCCATTTCTCTTCTTTTAAAACCTACTACTAATGTGTGGTGCGTATTTACTGAAGGGTTGATCGTTGATTGATAGGGGGGAATCATTCCGGCAATCGAACGTAATAGAGCTGTGTTTTTATTTAGAAAAGATACATCTTTCACTTTATAAACAAATGTTGCAGTACGATGACTCTCAAAAACTGGACGTAAATGTTCAAACATGCTTTCACGCCAAACCTCTAAACTTCCATCATAACCAATCATGACACCATCTAATGAAAATAAATTGGACATTTCTCTTGCGTCCGCAATATTCCATGCATTTATCAGCTTTTTATATAATTCTTCAATATCTGTTATTTCCATTTTTCCTATCTCCCTTAAAACGATCTGTTATATCTTAATTTTCTTCCTATCCATTAAAGCGTATACTTATTTATAAAATGAGTTTAGGTGATAGATACATGATTTCAAGATTAAAAGCGTATGCCAAGAAAATTAAACAAGAAATTTTTGTACTTGTGGAAGCATATAAACATCCTGAATTACCTTTATACATAAAGCTCTTATCACTTCTTATTGTTGCGTATGCATTTAGTCCGATTGATTTGATACCTGATTTCATTCCTGTACTCGGATATATAGATGATCTTATTCTAATCCCTTTAGCCATTTCTATTGTCATGAGATTAATACCAAACAACATTTTAAATGATTGTCGTAATTTAGCCGAAAAATCGGAAAAAGTGAAAAGGAATAATTGGTTTGCTGGAATTGTTATTATTTCATTGTGGATTAGTTGTATATATTTACTTTTTATTCTTTTCACAAAATAGTCATAACATCTAATATATTGCATGCATTATTTTTCACAATATTGATTTAATTTATGATAGAATAGGTTTTAAATTTGCTAGCGAGGAGTGCTTTTAATTGATTATCGAACCATCTAAAAAAATGTCTATTTTTGAACCTGCTATTTTCGGAGACTTAAAAGCAGCCGCCGCGCTTAAAAAAGCTGCAGGTTTTGAACTATATGATTTAAGTTTAGGTAGTCCTGACCTGCCACCAGATGAAAAAGCAAGAAAAGTATTATCAGAACAAAGTTATTCAGCCACTTCGTATGGTTATACACTAAATGGAACAAAACGTTTTTATGAAGCGGTTGCTGATTATTATAAACGACGTACGAATGTCATCCTTGATCCTCAAACAGAAATTGTACAAACAATGGGATCTCAAGAGGGGCTTGTCCA
Organism: Psychrobacillus sp. FJAT-21963; assembly: GCF_001420585.1. NCBI lineage: Bacteria > Bacillati > Bacillota > Bacilli > Caryophanales > Bacillaceae > Psychrobacillus > Psychrobacillus sp. FJAT-21963. Next base: position 5,951 of record NZ_LJIY01000004.1, read on the forward strand.
CCTTCCTATCGCATTTTGTAACGAAGGAGATTATGTGTTAACAACCAATCCTGGCTATGTTGCGTATGATGCAGGGATTAAATTGGCCGGAGCAGTTCCATACTATATGAATCTATTAGAAGAAAATAATTTTTTACCTGATTTAGATGCAATTCCTGAGGAAGTAGCTTATAAAGCGAAATTAATGATTTTAAATTTACCAGGAAATCCTGTTCCAGCTATGCCAGATCCTGCATTTTTTGAAAAGGCTGTAGCATTTGCAAATAAATACAATGTTATTATTTTACACGATGCAGCGTATTCTGAATTTTATTTTTCTGGAGATTCTCCAAGCAGCTTCTTAGCGACACCGGGAGCGATGGAAGTAGGAATGGAAATCAACTCATTATCCAAAAGCTTTAGTCTTGCCGGTACGCGAGTTGCTTATATTGTCGGGAATGCAGAAATGATTACAATAATGAAACAGCTTAAATCAAATTTAGATTTTGGTATATTTGAACCCATCCAGGAAGCTGGAATTACTGCATTAAATAATGCAGAAGAGATAACAGATCGTTTGCGTACAGTTTTCACTGAACGTCATAATGTTTTATCACAAGGCTTAAAAGATATCGGGTGGACAGTGACACCTTCTAGTGGAGGAATGTTCGTATGGGCAAAATATCCGTACGAAATGGATGATAAAGAGTTTGCATTTGAAGCAATTAATCAAACAGGTGTAGTTATGGTTCCAGGTACCGTTTTTGGATCTGCAGGAGCTGGATACGTTCGTGTTGCACTAGTACAAGATGTCCAGATTCTGAAAAAAGCAGTAGACCAATTAAAGAAACTTAAGATTCAAGTCCCTTCTCCTATTTAATATTAAGTTATAAAAAAACGTTTCTAAGTTAACCTCACTTAGAAACGTTTTACTTTATATAGATTTTTTCCAGCTCTTTTAGCTTCGTACATAGCAAGATCTGCATTTCTTAACATAACGCTATCTGTAATATTATCCTGCGTGGATAAAGCTATACCCATACTTATCGTAATAGTTAGTTCTGCATGTTCAACATTCCATGTACCTTCCATTACTCGCTGTATTTTTTCCGCGGCTTTAATAGCTTCTTCCTCATTTTCTACAAATGGGAGCATTACAATAAATTCGTCTCCTCCTAGTCGAGCAGCTATATCATGAGATTCAATAGATTGGCTTAGTCTCTTACTAAATTCCTGAATGACAAGATCACCAATATCATGTCCCCATACATCGTTAATACACTTGAAGTTGTCTATATCTAGAAAAATAATAGTAATTCCTGTCTTTTTTCCTTTAAGTAGTTCTGAAAATCGGTCACTTAGAAATCGCCGATTTGGCAAACCAGTCAACGAGTCATGATAGGCAAAGTACTCAAGCTTCTTTTCATACTCCTTTTGTATGGATATATCTCTAGCAGTCATGACCATAAACTGAAATTGATGTTCATCACTATAGACGGGTGATCCACTAATTTCGGTCCAAATCCAACCTTTCTTTTCATGCTTTGCTCTTAGCTGTATTTGAAATGGTTTTGCATGACGAATGGATTGCTCGAACCTGTTTTCAAATAATTTAATGTCATTTGCATGAATATTAATAGATGGAATTTGATTGCTATTATTCTCGTAATCGTATCCAAATACTTCTCTACTAGATGGCGAAACATACAAATATTCTTTGTTATGATTCATCATTATAACGACGTCATGGACGTTTTCAGTGATAATTCGAAAAATCTGTTCACTTTCCACATATTTAGATACTAGTTTGTCCAATTCCCTCATATCTTTTACAATCACATATATACCACTTATTATATGATGAAGGTGAATGGGAATGAATTTTACTAAACAACCAATACATTCCCCAGTTTTGTCTACAAAGTTCAGACGATAATCTTTTAAATCTCCGTTAATCGATTCCGTAAAATATGTATTTGCGCTCTCCCGATCTTTTGGATCAACAAACTCGATAAAGTTTCTACCTATTAATTCCCCTATACTATACTTACTTAATTTTTCTGATGTTTTATTGCCACCTAATATATGACCATGCAGGTCCATTGTAAAAATGGCATCTGAATTTTTATAAAATAAAGAACGGTATTGAGATTCGGCTTTTACAAGGCGATTTTTCGTTACATCTCGGTCTGTTTCGGCTATTTTTTCATTTGTAATATCCTGTGTAATAGAAGTTATATGAGTAAAAGACCCATCCTCGTTAAATATAGGTGTTAGTGTAGACTTCCCGTTTCTAATCTCGCCATTTATATTTGTATATGTAGCTTCAAATGTTACAGGCTCCCCAGTTTTTAAAACTTTTGTATATTGTGCTTCTAATAAGGACGCCTTATCAAAATCGTGTACTTCTCGAAATGTCCTACCTATGGCTTTTTGGTCTAGTCGAATGGTTTCCATTGCTGCTTTATTAAAAAAAGCATAATAGAAATTAGTATCTTCTCCTACCTCCATAACAAATACCATTTCTTGTATCCCTTCCATCAAAACTTTTATGAAAGAAAGTTCCATTGATTTTTTGATCAAACTAATTCACCTCCAATTCAAGATACTTATATTCTAATTAAAACATATGATTGTTTAGATATCCTCTTATTTTTTTCTTGTTATTTATTGTCATTTAAAAGCGCTAATAGCTCCGTTTAATAGAAAAACCTCTTTTCTATTATTTTCAGAGTGGTATGGATAGGGGGGTCATAACATCATTACCGCGTGATATTTGCGAGAGAATAGACATTGCCCTATTAACACCTCATATGCTTCTGAAAAACCTTTTAAACAACTAGAAAAGACGAAGCAATTACAATGCTTCGCCTTCATTTGATATAGTATCTTTCCCTTTAGGATGAATAAGTGCAAACTTTTCCCATTTCCTACTCTTCCATCTAAAATACATAATAATTGCACGTGTCCATTCGTCAGCTGCAATTGCTAACCAAACACCTGGAAGCCCTAAGTCTAATACAAAAACTAAAAAGTAACCAAGTGGTAAACTCATCATTACCATAGACAAAGCACCCATGAGGACCGGAAAGCTTGCGTCCCCCGCTGCACGCAAAGAGTTTATGATGACGATATTCATAGTACGGCCAGTTTCTAGTACTAAACTTAGCAGTAATACAGATGCCCCAATTTTAATGATTTGCTCATTATCCGTAAACAGGCTCATGAACGGAACTCTGAATATCATTACAATCGAAACCATTACTAGTGTGAAAAGAAGCGCCCATTTCACACTAAACCAGACAGATTTATAAGCTTCGTCCTTTTCATTTGCCCCAACGAATCTACCGACAATAATTGCAGTTCCCATACCAATTGCAACAGCAAAAAGATACGTGAACATAGAAATATTGACCGCATATTGTCTAGCTGCTAATGATTCTGCGCCTAGGTAAGTAACGTAATATAAAAATACAATTTGACAGCCCTGATATAAAATTTGTTCAAATGCAGACGGAAGACCAATTTTTAATATTTTTTGAATATATTCTTTGGAGATCGTAAAGTAATATTGCACTTGAACACGATATTCCATGACTCGATATAGCAACCAGAAGAATACTAGCAATGCGATCAGCCGACTGACAACGGATGAGATTGCTGCTCCTTGGACACCTAGTTCTGGAAAACCAAACTTACCGAAAATAAGAGCATAGTTTCCAAATACATGGATAATATTCATACCTAATGAAACAAACATCGTCTGCTTTGTATAGCCATGTACACGGATAATTGCCGCCAATGCATTGATGACCGCTTGTAGAAAAATAGCTCCACCTACAATAGAAAGATACTGATGTGCATGAACTAACACATCTCCTGTTAAATTCATGGCAACCATCATGCTTTTGGAAAACAATACAAATCCGATACTAAGTAAAATCCCTACTCCTAAATTTAACGTTACTGCTAAGCCAGAAATTTTTGAAGCCTCTATATATCGCTTAGAGCCTAAATATTGTGAAACAACAATAGCTGCTCCGTTTCCTACTACTTCGAGCACTAAAATAGCGATGTGAATATATTGGTTTGCTGCTCCTACCCCTGAGACCGCATCATCAGAGAGAGCACTCAGCATGAAAGTATCCGCAATCCCCATGAGCATAAACAAAAACACTTCTAAAAAAATTGGCCAAGTTAAGTGAAATAAACTTAACTTTTCCCCTAAATCATTCTTCTTACTAAAAGCCACTAATATTCCTTCTTTTCAATTGTTTTTCAATAAGATGAATCTTATCACAAAAAGGTTATTCGTACTATCGAATTTATGTTAATTTTTTAAGATTAAACAACTAAAAAATATACAATGAAATAAAATAATGGTCATCACTTTAATAGGACGACCATTCAGACAGTAGACAAACTCAAACAATTTTGCGTTTATAAAGTTTAGGGAAAATAACCAAAGTATTGAACGAGAGCGATATGCTATTTACTTGTTAAAATACATATTAAATGGCAAAAGGTATCAAGAAGTCGCCATCTCAATACCTTTCGTCTATATTCTGAGTGGTCTTCCCTATACGAGGACGACCTACTATTTTATTTCTCAATACCTATATGTTTATGAATATACTCTTTCAGTGCTGGTGGAGATAATTCTATTTCGTTTATTAGAAGACTATCCTTTACATACGCTAGTTTATTTCTCTCTGTCGCATATGATTGGATATGTAAAATACTATCAATATGAAGAATTCCTTCATTTGTAATCCCTAGTTCCTCATCCTCGTTACTCATCCATCCCTCTTCAAGAAGTTCTGCTATTATTTTATCAAAGTCTGGAAGGCTGTCTGTTACAGTGTCTTTTAGTTCTTTCAAAGCTTCTTCTTTATTTTCTTCTATAAAGTTATAAACATAATAAGCCAATAATATTTGATCATTCGATGTAAGTTTCCCCATTTTTTCTCCTCCTCATAAACCCTTTCCATCATTATTCCTTTTTTCTGAGGTACTTAAACATCATTGTTCCTATCAAAAAATGACTTGAATCACTATAACAGATTCAAGTCATCCTCTTATAATTTTTATAAAACGTGTATGATATCTTTTTCAAATGATTCTGGGTTATCAGTTGGGGAATATCTTTCCACTAAATTGCCCTCTTTATCGACAAGAAATTTAGTAAAATTCCATTTAATACTGTTTGATAGGAATCCCTTACTGTTTGTGGTTAAGTATTTAAATAAAGGATGTGCTTCCTTTCCATTTACTTTTACAATTTCATGCATTGGAAATGTTACACCATAGGTCATCCGACAAGCTTGGGCAGCTTCTTCTGAATTGGTCACCTCTTGATGAAATTGATTGGATGGGAATCCAAGCACCACCAGGCCTTGATCTTTGTATTGATTGTATAGCTTTTCCAATCCATCAAACTGATTGCTAAGACCACATTTTGTGGCAGTATTAACGATTAGCATCGGCTTTCCTTTATAATCGTTTAACTCGTATTCGACACCATCTGAAGTTTTTACTTTAATATCATAAATACTCAACATTATCACTCCTGGAATTTTTTATTCTACCTGTGTCAAGAAATTATTTAAACCTTTCAAGTTAGACATGAGTGTTTGCGTGTTTATATCTAAGAAATTACAACTTATTATTTTGTCCATAATCGCCTTTTCTATCGGCTTCTTTTCTCTTTTCGCTTTTTCTGTCAAAGAAATAATAAATGCTCGCTTATCTTTATCACATTGTATCTTGTGTAACCATCCACTATCAATCATTCGATTTATAATAGGATTTAATGTCCCTATTCCAAGACCTAATCGATTACCGATATCCTTTGTTAGTAAATAATCTTCCTCCCATAGCGCCAACAACACTAGATACTGTGTAAACGTTAATTGAAAAGGCTCCAAAGTTCGAGCATATAATTTAGAAAAATTACTTGAAGCTTTGTACACCTCAAAGCATAATTGCTGATCTAGTTTTGAAGATTTAGCCATATAAACCACCTATACATAAATAATTATACATCGTACACGATATATTATTATTCTATAGAAAACCGTACAAAAAGTAAAATAAAAAGCATCTATCCTATTAAAAAAAGTGTATGTAGTTTTCACTTAGAAAACTTCCATACACTTCATTTAAGACTTATACTCCATCAGCCAACAATCTTTATATTCCCCTTCATGTAATTCTCGCTTAGGTAATAATTTTATCTTTTTAAAGCCGCACTTTTCATAGCAGTGAATCGCCCTTTTATTCCAAGTTTGCGGATCCATCACAATGATTTCTGCTTGTTTGTGTTCAATTAAATAGGAAACCATAGTACGAACCAATTTTTGTCCAATCCCTTTATTCCAATGCTTGTTTTCTCCTATGAATTGATCCATTCCATAGATATTCTCCTGTGTATACCCGTACTCTTCTTTTGTTTCATCATCTAATCGATAAAATTGAATATAACCCACTGCTTCCTCTTCCCACTCAACCATACAACCAACTTCATCTTCTGGATGAAAAAATACTTGTATAACCTTCTCTACATTAAATGGATTGTCCCTACCTTCGTAAAATTCAAGAACAACAGGATTGGAAAGCCACTCTGCTAATTTATGTCTATCTTCAAAATCTAATTCACGAACGATTAATCGACCTTTTTGAAATAGCATACTCATCCTCCTATGGAAGTTGTTTTTGGTTTAATTATAGTATAGATAATTCCTACGAAAATGAGGAGTATCCCAACGGTTTGTAATATGGATGGACGAAAATCTAATATAATAGTATCGAGTAAAATTGCAACGACCGGATCAACAAAAACCAAGGCCGATATGACGACAGTCGATAACTTTCGTAAACTATCAAAAAATAAATAATAGACAAAACCGGTATGTATCAATCCTGTTCCTAAAATATAGAACCAATTGGACCCACTTAAACTATGAAACACATCAAAATCCATAACGGGGAAAAGTATAAGAATACCAATGGCTGTTTGGAGAAACGTCATTGCATAAGCACTCAAATGATCAATTCCTTTTCCAAGTAGCATGGTCATTGCATAACATAAGGCCGATAAAAACGCCCAGACAAAACCTGAATCTAAAAAGTTTGTCCATGAACTAAAATCTTGTAGTCCAATAATCAATATGCTGCCAAGAAAACATACAATAATAGCTAATAAAGAGGCGATACTCATCTTTTCTTTTAAAATCAAACTTCCTAATATCAATACAAATATAGGAGCAAGATTATAAATAGAGATGGCAATCGTAATCGACATTTCTTCAAAGGCTTTAAATAAAAACACCCAGTTAAGCACTAGAAAGATTCCACAAGCGATTGTTTGTAAAACTTCTCTCTTTTTCCAAACCTCCACTTTGTGTTGCCCTGAAATGACCCAACATAATCCTAAAAAAATAGTCGCACAAATACAACGGACAAAAACCAATTCCACCGCTGGTATGCCTGTCTTTCCGGTGAAAAAACCGATAGAGCCAAATATGGCCATGGATAAAGTCATATTGAACATTGCTACTCCATTCATCTGATTAAACCATCCCTTCCCAAGATGTCACCCTCCAACAAACAATGCACATTGACTAATAGCTATAAAGAAAGCAACGTTTTGTATTGGTGAGTCATCTTCTATTTCTAAATAGATTGAAAACTGATCTCCTATTTCTGCCTTCCATCGAGCAATTTCTTTTTCGTTATGTGTAAAAAGAGACCAGTTCTCCATTTCTTTTTGAATTCGGATTTGTATGTTACCATCAGTAATCGTAAGATCTGGGATTAGTTCTTTCCATTTGTCGTAAGCTACTATATATGTCTTTTGTTGTAAATGGTCTATCGCTTCATAATAAACTCTACCTTTTTTGGAAACTTTTTTACAAGTAAAAACAAGTGTTTCATTCGCATCATAGACTTTATAGTATAAAAAATAACGATAGTCCATTGCTTTATCAAAGAATTTTTTTAGGCTATTTGAATAATACCGTTCAAATGAATGAGTAATTTTTCCGGTATCATCGTATACATGGATTCTCGTTGTTGTTTCAATTGAATTGGGATGTTTATATGTATATTTTTGCATATATTATTCTCCTTTTAAATGTCTCCCTATTTCTTTAACCTTATCATACTTAAAACCTGCTTTAGAACAAAATTCTAAAGCAGGTTTTGACGTTGATAATTTAGTATATCTTCTAACGATTTTTTGAATGGAATTAAAGGTTCCCATCCCGAATTTAATAACTCCATAGTCATTTGGCGATCCCCTCATATTCTAAGCACAATCTACTCATTTACTTCTTCCTCTTGTACATTTATAGCGGAAGCTTTGTGGAAATAATACGTCTCCTTTAATCCCTCTTCTATGCTATACATCGGATTCCACTTTAAGATGTCTAGTGCCTTTTGATTACAAAGACAACTATGTTTAATATCTCCTTCTCTAGGAGGTGTAAATTCTTTTGATACTTGGACTCCGTTTATGTCACTTATTAGAGAGAGTATTTCATTAATAGAAGTTCGTTGTGAGGTGCTAACCTGTATCGTTTCTTGGTCTCCACACTCTATACTGGCGATATTCGCATCCACAACATCCTTTACATAGACGAAGTCTCTAGTTTGTTTTCCATCCCCATGAACGCTAATTTTTCCACCCTTATTAATACGATCGAAAAAGACAGATACAACTCCGCCTTCCCCTTTTGACATTTGTCTAGGCCCATACACATTTGCAAATCTCAAAATTGTATAGTTTTGTCTATAAAGCTCATAAAAAAGCCTTATGTAGGACTCAGCAGTCAACTTGGATAAACCATAATAAGAAGACGGGTCAGTATCATCCTCTTCGTTTAAGAGTCCTTTATCTAAATTTCCATAAACTGCGGAAGTACTTGCGAAAATAAATTTTTTTACCCTTGTATTTTTGCAGGCTTCTAACATATTAATAGTTCCAATAATATTGACATCCGCATCATAACTAGGATTTTGTACAGATTTCCCTACATCCGATTGAGCAGCTAAATGAAAAATTGCATCTGGACGAATATTCGTAATTATATTTTTTGCGTCTTCGCTACAAATATCAACTACATGCATATGTGCTTTCGGATTTACTTGCTCAATTTGTCCTGAGCTTAAATTATCAAGAACGTGTACCTCCATTCCTTTCGAAATAAGTTTATCTACTAGGTGCGAACCGATGAAACCAGCACCCCCTGAAACGATTACTTTCATAACTAATCTCCTTCTGTTTTTCCATACTATATGCAGTACAAAAGATTGTTAATGGGACATGTGCCAACAAATATAGATTCCTAAAAAATAGAAGATTGATTAGCAAGGAAAATTGTCTCTAATAACGGAGTTTCATTAGAATATGAGAATACCGTAGAATGAGGAGGGTTTATAGAAACAATGGAATTAGGGTTCAGAAGAATATAGCTATCTTAGAAGATAATACGAAGTTTTATGCTTTCGAGGTGGGAATGATCTTGTAGAAGCGGTAGCGTAGCAAAGTAAGATATTTCAGATAAACGAATGACATGGTAACGCAGAAATTGTAGCCCCTTTATCTGAAGGTGGGTTTTTAAAGGAAAAAGAAAAAAACTAGACAATTTAGGTGTCTAGTTTTTTATATGCGGACATGTTGTGCAATACTTACCACTATTCGTTAAATGCGAGTAACAGCAAGTAATTCTTTTCCTACCTCTAATTCCTAACTCTTTTTTGTAATACCTTGCTAAAGGATTTTCACTATACTCACCAAAGAGCTTACTTGATGTAGGTGAAAGGATAAAATGAAAGTCTTCCTCTGCACGTTTTACAACATTTCGAGATATTTCTTCCTCTAGCAGAACAGTCTCATACAGCCAGAAAATATAAACCGCAATATTTTCCCACAAAACAAGCTTCGACACTTTTGCGACATTAGAGAGAATGTTTAGTATTGGTGATAAGTGTTCTTTAAAAAGGCTCTCTATACTGCTTTCCCGCCAATCCTCTCGATTCCCTTCGAGATTTTGCACATCTAGATGGTGAAAGTAGAAAAAAGGAAGCCAAAGTTCATCACTATCTTTCGTTTCTAATGAGACATTTTCAAATGAGATATTTAATCTTTTATTACAAGTGGTTATCGTATACAAATAAATAACAGACAAAAATGCATATCTTTTTATAAAAATAGACGCAGCAACCTTTATATTAGCAGCCCCAATGTGATGCTGTAAGGAAACTAAATAACTCTTTAAATAGGATTCATCCAAGAGTTTTGACGTTTCAATTGAAAGAGAAGAATCCAATTTTTCTGTAGTCAAACGTAATGTTCGGAGTTTATCGAGATTTAAATTCAATTAAAGTCCTACTTCCTCTAAAATGCATCTTCCCTTACCAAATGGAATACATAATGGCGTACCAAAAAGAGGATCTTTTGTAATCTGACAGTCCATACCAAACACATTTTTTACTAACGGACAGCTTATAATATGCTCTGGTTTACCTTGTGCATAAATTTTCTGATCCTTAATCGCAACTATATTATCCGCGTACCGGCATGCCAAATTTAAATCATGTAGCACCATTACGATTGTTCGTTTCTCTTTTTCATTTAATTCATAAAGTAAATCAAGAATCTCAATTTGATGTGTCATATCAAGATATGTAGTCGGCTCATCCAAAAGGATAATATCCGTATCTTGCGCTAAAGTCATAGCAATCCATGCTCTTTGGCGTTGCCCTCCAGATAAAGAATCTACCGGACGATCTTTTAAGTCTTCAATACCTGTTGCTTTTAAGGCATTTGTTACTTTTTCTTCGTCTTCCTCTGTCCATTGCTTTAACCAAGTTTGGTAAGGATATCTTCCTTGTTTTACTAATTGAAGCACAGTCAAACCTTCAGGGGCAATTGGAGATTGTGGTAGAATAGACATTTGCTTTGCAACATCCTTTGTGGACATTTTAGATATTGCGTCTCCTTCTAGCAATACTGCGCCGGTTTTCGGTTTTAACAATCGAGCAATTGAACGAAGAAGTGTTGATTTTCCACACCCGTTTCCACCAATGAAAACAGTAATTTCCCCCTTTGGTATTTGAAGATTTAAATCATTTATAATAATACTCTCCCCATACGATAGGGTTAAATTTTGTGTTTCAATCACTTGTTTCATTTCAATACACTCCTTTTTTCAATATCACTATTATGCATTCCTTGTTTTAAACAATAAATAAATAAAATAAGGTGCTCCTATTCCCGCCGTAAATACACCCGCAGGAATTTCCAAAGGAGAAAACATTGTTCTCCCGATTAAATCAGCTAACATAACCAATATCCCACCGATTAATGCCGACACTGGTAAAAGTGCTCCAAAAGAAGATCCTACTAACCTTCTTGCCATATGAGGAGCCATTAAACCGACGAATCCAATACCACCCGCAAATGCTACAGAACCTCCTACAAGTGCAGTGCTTACTAACAATAAGAAGAAACGTTGTCGTTGAATACTTCCCCCTACTCCTGTAGCTATGTCATCTCCAAGCTCTAAAATATTTATATTTTTTACCATAATGAAGGCAATCGTAACAAAAATAATCGTCCACGGCACTAATATAGCTACATTACTCCAGCTAGAACCATAAACACTACCAGTAATCCATATATTCGCTTGGCTCGCCCTATAAATCGGTCCCATAATCATCATCAATGTAGTTAATGCTTGCATGAGCGCCGAAATCCCTATTCCAATAAGCACTATTCTTATAGGTGATACGCCGTTTTTCCAAGCTAGAACGTATACTAGGAGCGCGATGACCCCTGCACCAACAAACGCTGCAAGAGGTAGCCATTTAATACTTACCGTTAAAGAGTTATTTGTATCACTGAAGAAGGATAAAAAACTTACAACTGCCACGGATGCTCCGCCAGTTATTCCTAAAATGTCCGGCGAAGCCAAAGGATTTCGTATCATTCCTTGAAGGATTCCACCAGCTACCGCTAAAGCAATCCCTACCATTAGTGCTACAATAATTCTAGGTAATCGGAATGATTGGACTACAAGCTGTTCCATGTCGCTTCCACCACCAAAAAGAACGCTCAAGACCGTTAGAGGGCTTAATCTCATATCGCCTAAACCGGTGCTGACAATAAATACAACTCCCGTAATTACAAGGAAACTTATTAAAACGAATATAGCTTTTTTATCAAATAGAAAGGATATTTTTCCTTTTAACGCTCTGAAGCTTTTGTATTGATTCATCGTGCATTAAACCCCTTTCTTGCAATGTAGATGAAGAATGGAGTCCCTATGATAGCAGTCATTACACCTACTGGAATTTCTTGAGGCATAATGATATATCTTGCTAATATATCTGCAACAAGTAACAAAATTCCTCCTAGAACACCCGAAAAAGGTATAAGCCAACGATGATCAATACCAACGATAAATCTAGTAAGATGGGGAACCACAATTCCAATAAAGCCAATTGGTCCAGCAATAGCTACGGATCCTCCTGCTAATAAAATGACGATAATAGCCACTATAATTTTTAAAAACCCAGTATTTACACCTAAACCTTTGGCAACATCTTCACCCATAGATAGAACATTCATTTTAGAAGCTATAATAATAGAACCTAACCAACCTAACAGTAAATAAGGTAAAACATTTAATAAGATTTCCATCTTTCTACCTTCAACTGATCCAGCTAGCCAAAATAGGACCTGCTCAAAAGCAGCTTCATTTATAACAAGAAATCCTTGTGTAAAAGAGGCAAACATAGCTGACATAGCGGCTCCAGCTAAAGTTAATTTCATAGGTGTGAGCCCTTCTCTTCCTGTTGCGCCAATCGTATATACAGCAATTGCTGCTACTGCCGCTCCTAAAAAGGATATCCAAGTAAATGCTTGAAGATTACTTACCGAGAATAAAGTAACTGCTAAAACTACTGCAAATCCAGCTCCCGCATTCACACCAAAAATCCCAGGCGAAGCAAGTGGATTTTTCGTAAGAGTTTGCATTAAGACACCTGAAATGGCTAAGCTACTTCCAACAGCAGCAGCAATAAGAGCTCGAGGCAACCTCACTGTTTCAATCACTATATGTTCATTGGAACCATTATTATTTTGAAAAGCATCTAGAATCATCTTCCAAGAAGTTTCCGTATATCCGTAAACGATACTTGCACACATTAATAAGACTAATAGAGAAACGGCTATGATTAGACCAAGTAATCTTTGCCCCTTTGATTTTAATAACATAACAGTAACCTTTCTAAGACACTTTTATAAACGCTATTTACACCCTAGTCTATTGTAAGTTTTAAGGAGTGTCAATGAGTTTGAGAATCATTTTCAATTTCTTATTGACATAAGTTAAATAGAGCACTATTATAAAGCTTGTATTGAAAATGATTATCATTAACATTTGAATTTAGGAGGCAATCTAAGTGAATAATATGAAAAAGTTTTTCGCTATTATTTCTATATTTTCTTTATTGTTATTAACAGCGTGCGGACAAACGAAAGAAGACGCTACTACAACAAGTAAAGAGAACAAAGAAGACACAAGCTATACAGTAGAACATGCAATGGGTACTACTACAATTGAAAAAACACCTGAAAAGGTTGTAATTCTTACTAACGAAGGTACGGAAGCCTTACTTGCTTTAGGAGTAACACCTGTAGGTGCTGTTCAATCTTGGTTAGGAGATCCTTGGTATGACCACATTAGTGAGGATATGAAGAACGTAGAAGTTGTAGGCGTAGAGCAAGAGGTAAATTTAGAAAAGATAGCAGCCTTAAAACCAGATTTAATTATTGGGAACAAACTACGTCAAGAAGCTGTTTACGAGCAGTTAAGCGCAATTGCTCCTACTGTGTTCTCTGATACATTACGAGGCGATTGGAAAGAAAACTTCACATTATACGCTAAGGCATTGAACCTTGAAGAAAAAGGAAACGAAGTATTAAGTCAATTTGACACTCATATAGAAGAAGTAAAACAAAGTCTAGGGGACAAAGTGAACCAAGAAATTTCTGTTGTACGCTTTATGGCAGGTAAATCTAGAATTTATTATACTGACTCGTTCTCTGGAGTTATTTTTGATCAATTAGGATTTAAACGTGCTTCTCAACAATCGGAACTTTTTACAGCTGATAACAAGCTTGGTAATTTAGCTATTGAAGTAGGAAAAGAAGTTATACCGAAAATGGATGGAGATGTGTTATTCTACTTCACATATGCACCACAAGGTGACCAAGCAGCACTAGATACCGCTGCTGAATGGACGAACGATCCTCTTTGGAAAAATTTAAACGCTGTAAAAAGCGGGAATGTTTATGAAGTAAGTGATGCTATTTGGAATACAGCCGGTGGTGTTTTGGCGGCAAATATCATGTTAGATGAAATCGAAGATATCTTTAATAAANAAAATAAATAAATATAAAGACTACAAACTCGAAAAATGAGATGTTTGTAGTCTTTTTATTTTAGTAGGATTATACAATTTATATTTAGTCTACTAGAAGTCTAGTTTTTTTACCTTTTCATTTCGTTTTATTTGCTGTAGCAAAAAGAAAAATACTCCCAGCAACACAAGTATGCCTCCCATAATTTGCATGGCTACGAGTCGTTCATTTAAAATAATTGCCGCTAAAATAGTCGCCCCTACCGGCTCTCCCAAAATACTCATAGATATAGTAGTTGCACTAACAAAATTCATTAGCCAGTTGTTAATCACATGTGATATGGTCGGCACTATTGCAAGTAGCACAAAAATACCCCATTCTTTTGCATCGTAACCACTTATCTGAACGCTTGTTGCAATATTGTACACAATCAACGCAACTGCTGCAAAAGCGAAAACAGAAAAGCTATATATCCAATGGGACACTTTTTTGACGACACTTTGTCCTATTAATAGATATCCCACCACAGCAATAACACTTAGGAATGAAAGAATATCTCCAATAATGGCATTTTTACTTAAACCAAAATCACCCCACCCTACCATAACTGCTCCTACAACTGCTATTGCCATCGTCATTAAGGCAGATTTAGTTGTTTGTTCTTTAAAGAAAATCGCTCCGCCAATCAAAGCAATAATGGGTTGGAGGGCAAGAATAATTGTCGAACTCGCTACAGTAGTTAACTTTAAAGAACCAAACCAAAGAGCGAAGTGAAGTGCTAAAAATATGCCAGAAATGAATAACAACACCCATTCTCTTCTAGTTATTTTTTGAAACTCTTTTCTTTTAATCAATACAATTGGTAATAATAAAAAGCATGCTAAAATCATGCGATACATACTTAAAATAGTTGCTGGTGCATTCGACCATTTCACAAAAATCGCAGCAAAGGAAATTGCAACTATAGAAATAATCAATGGTAATACGATGGATTTCGATGTAGTTCCTTGATTCATTATAACTTACCTCATAACTTCCCTTATTTTCTTTTCGTACTTTAATATAATAGATAACGAACGGAAAGTGAAACATAAAATAAACTTTCTATCTTATCGATAGAAAGTTATTTAAAGGAATCTCTTTTTCTTTTCCTATATATATTACGAATACCTTTTATTCCTTCCGTTGCAAGTAAAAGAACAGATAATGAAATCCCTATTAATGCTGTTAGCAGTGATATCCATTCAAAAAAGGAGTACCCCGATACTTTTGACCAATCCGTTTTCCCTTTCCAGTCTTCTATAATTAAGTTCATACCATAAATTCCTGAAACCACTGTAAAAACCGTTAACATAAATAACAACATGTTTTGTCTCTTATCCCGTTGTTTTTCCTGTGCCTGATTAAGGTCATCTACCGTATTTTTCACTTCTTCAAACAAAGTATTTATATTAAATGTCTCCTTCAATATTTTTGTAAGCTCTTTACCTTCCATTCGAACCGAAACATTTTTAAAAAAGTAGCGAGAATCGAACTTTGAAATCATTTCTATTAATTCCTCTACATATTCCTGATCCTTTGACCAACTTACTTCGCTATGTTCGAAAGAGAGTTTTAACAGCATTATTTTATAGTAGTAATGAAGCCATAAATTATAATAATGAATACCCATAAAGTGTGAAATTTCATCCTCTAACTCACGATTTTTTCCCACTGAAACAGTAGTCTGTGTGTGTTCAGAAGTAATAATATATGTACTTGGTGCCCATCGATCATACAACCGTTTCTCAATATAGCGTTCAATATATTTTGGATTATTCGCCGAGATAAACTCCTGCCCTTTTGAATCTTTTCCATCCAACTGTCCCATTCTAAATAATTGGTCATTTGTTATTGTCTGGTTCTCGCCTGCTATAAAAAAGGCAGACGCAAGCATTCGTTCATCTTCAAAGTAAGGTAAACTTCCGTAGTACCCTTCTAATTTCTTGTTTCGTATGATAAATGGCTTTAAATTATGGCATAAATAATCTAAAATAAGCTCACTCGTTGAATCAAACTTTCCGTTTTGATGAATTATTTTACCGCCTTTTTCCTCTTCAATCTTTGCCTCTAATACACGAAAATGATTCATAAAATCCAAAACATTCGTTAGACTTTCTTGTTTTTTATCCATCTCTGTGCGAATGGTTATTAATCCTATTCCAAATGGGCACAATATAATATCGATGCTATTTAAAGTAAAATCTAAGTTGTTTCCATTTACTTCGTAAACATAGGAGTCCCTTATTTGTTTGGAATAACGTAAAAAACCTCTGTCTTTAGTGGAAAAAGGAAATAGTTTGTCTTCAATATACGGTAGAAAAAATTGATCTAATTCTTTATGACTAATTTTAATACCTTTCCCATAATAAAGATCCTGTAAATCTATATTTTTTAATTTAAAATAGTCAAACTGGTGCTCTACTAGGCTCTCCATTAAATCAGCCCGTTCTTTCTCGCGAAAAGAAAAAGGAAATAAGAATGTCATATATGACTTGGAGATAGTAAGATTATGTATTTTTATTTTCTCCACCATCTAAACGACCCCCTGATCTATTCCTTTGATAGATTATACCTCAATCCGTGAAACGCTAAACAAAAACACAGTTCTTCCTAATATCCCTTTAGGAAGAACTGTATTCATTTATCGAGTATTATTTTTGTTTATTGTTTTGTTTGTTACGATTGTTTTTGTTTTTATTATTATTTCGCTCATTGTTATTCGTATTATTTAAATTTTGAAAGTTGAAGTCGTCAGCGAACTCAGCTTGGTTGTTTTGGTTGTTATTACGAACCGTGTTATTACGATTATTGTTTCCCATGAAATGCTCACCTCCTTGACCATCTTAGATTGGTCTGAATGGAGGAAATTATACTTTTTTAATACATATTATGTGGCTTTGACTCGTCCTTCTTGTTATCACTAACATCTCCAGACATTTTATCTAAATCTGCTTCTTCTGCAAATTCTGTTTGTAAATTAGTTCTTTGATAATATCCAGTTTTTTCATCTGGATTGGATTTTTCTGGTTCAAAAATATTCATTTGCATATAACGATGGAAATACATTTCACCAACTCCTAAAATTAAAGCAGATATAAATGCTGCTGTTCCTAATGCAATTGGTTCATCATATAGGTTATAACCCAGCAACCATATCACCGCAAAAGCAAGAACAAAATCACCGATTGCCGCAAGGACATTGCCAATCCTCGGCAAAATAAACTCATCCCCAATAAAACCAACAACAGTTAAAACTACACTAGTTATTAATATTTCGGATAAATCGACACCAAAAAATAAGCCTAAAACAACCCAAAGAACGGCAGTAGTCATAATTAATTTAATTACAAATGATCTTATATGCATCACTTCACACCTTTCCTTCACTCTTTGTTGGTTGACCTGTTCTATCTTGATTTTCGCCTTTGACTTTTTTAGCAAACCATTCATTCAGTTCTTTATAACTCATCCCTGAATTCGCATTTAATCTTTTTACCTCTTCTATGTTTGTACCAACGACCGTATAATTCTCTGGATTATGCTTTATGTGAAACCCTCCCTTTTTATACGATTGTAAGTTAGATTGTTCCCGCAAACGGGAATGTTTGTACCACTGGAAAAACAAAACACAAATCAAACCTACTTCTATAGCATCACCACCATAGTACATAATCATCCCTCCAAGTTCGGACTGTAATCTCGTAACGCCAACTGGAGGATGGGCATAGATGTGCTTAGAAAGGATTGCATGACCAGACAACGCAAATAATAAAATTACGGATCGATAAACAAAACTTTTTCTATTTGGGGACGGATCAATATAAATGATTGAAATAGTAAATAAATAACCAGCAAGAAAAACATGGAAGTGAATGAACACATATAGAAGCATGTTTTGGTGCATCATAAGGAACAACTCAGTTGTATAAAGTAACCATAGACCTCCGACATTCAATACGGACGCGGTGATAGGATGATGAAGGATTTGCAGTGGCCAACTACGTAATACATGAGAAACTTTCCTTGCAACGGGTACAGGAAGCGTTCGCAATATAAGGGTCATCGGTGCAGCTATTGCTATAAAAAGCGGGGCAAGCATACCAAGTAAAAGATGCCCAATCATATGTGCGGAAAAATTTGTATGTGATTGTTGAGCCAATGGTCCGATGACTGTAATCGTTGCTGATAATATACCCAGTATCAAAAAAACCATACGATACACCGGCCATTGTTTTTTTCTGCGATTAGATATTATTACTGCTGTTATATAAAGAATGAATGCAAGAAGAAAAGGAGTAGCCAGGACCACTTGAAAAATGTCTATATCGCTAGTAGAGGCTTGGTGATTAGTATGCATATGTGTTCTACTCCTTTCATTGTGCTCTCTGTCGAGTACTATAAAGAAGGAATATACCAATAATAATCATAATTGCTGCAGAAATATTCCATACTAAATCATAAGGAAGAATATTTACACCATAACGAATTTGATGTAGTCCCATCCATTTATGCTGAATTATCCCATCATAAAGTTGAAATGCACCTGCTCCTAAAAATATTCCACCTATCCATCGCTTTAACCAGAAGGCATGACGACGGTGAAGATCAGCTAGCAAGAAGGAAGATCCTATTGTTGCAAAAAAACTAAAGGCATGAAATAAACCATCGGATACTAATCCAATATCCGTCGTGGACTTATCATAAAAATGATGCCAATGAAGAAGCTGATGAAAAACAGCCTCATCAATAAACGCAACAAAACCAAAGCCAAATAGGATGCCTGTCCACATATTGCGTTGGGCATATAATAAACGATTTTCATGCTTCTTAGTATTTTTAGTCACTGTATTCATTTGGTCCTCCTTAAGAAAAGTTTTGGTTAGTTTCCCCCCGAAAAGGAATTCCTAAACCAATTATTACAAGGCTTCTGGAAAGTGGGGATTTCAACTAAAACAATTGAGTTTTAAAAAAATGATGAACTTACTAGGAAGACGCTAACAAACACAGTTGTGACTAATTGATTTTTTACAATTATAGGTTATTCCAATTAAAGTGGCTCGTTTACCAACTAAATCCTCTAGGATTCCAACTAGGACAGGCTTTATTCCAACTAAATCCTCTAGGATACCGACTAAACGCCCTAAATTTCTACTAACTTATTTGAAGATTATTTTCAGCCGTTTGTAGCTTCTATTTTCCAATAATAAAGTGAGCGGAAAATAAATTCCGCTCACTTTATTAATTATTCTAAACTACCTTTAAACATAAGCTCTTTAATTGTAAAATTGTCAGCTTTACCCTCTAAAATATATTCAACATCTTTTAGCGTCTGTTCCATGGTTACCTCTTTACCCTCATGGCCCGTAACTTCTTCAGCGACAAAAAACGGTTGAGTAAAATAAGCTTCTAATCGTGTGCCACGTTCGTATGTTTCTAGATCAGTGTCTCGAATCTTATCTTTGCCATGAACTGTTACGATCGAACGCAGTTCTCGATATCTTCTTAATAACTTTTGAGCACGTTGTCTTAAGTTAAAATGACGTTGATCTAAATCTACTCCTTCAATTATTGAGGATGTAGAATATAACGGATGCACCGCTGGATACAAATGTCTTGTAGCGAGATCAACATCTAGTTGCCATACCGTTTCTAAAGGACCGTAAGGCATTTCCTCATCCACTACTTCTCCAGAAAGGTCTAATAATATGGTTGTAATATTATTAATACTTTCAGCCACTAGTTTTTCTTGCAAATCTAAAAGTTCTCCGGATACAATGTAGCTTTTATCCGTTATAAAAATGATATCCCCCGAAATTGCAGAAAGACTTTTGAAAGTCTCCTCAATCGATTTTGTTACATAGTCAGCTAATTCAATGGTCCCTTCTAATACACTGTATTCTGTTGTCGGTAATAAGAATACCGTTGTATAATTGCTCTTTTTAAATCGATGCATTAATTCAGCTAAAATGACAACTTGCCCCATACCTGGTCTAGCAATTAAACCAGTCGTGCCTTCTTTTACGAGCGGCGCAAAGAAATCCAAAGTTTTAATTTTCGTTTCAATCATATTCAACTTCTCCCCTCTTATTATAAGCTCATCTACCGTACAGTTAGCTAATGATGCAAGACCTACTAGCGTTTTTACCTCAGCCTTCCCTAAGTCAATTTTTCCTGTGCATAAATTCGAGACAGTAGCTGGTCGAATTCCTATCGATTTAGCAGCGGTTGTTAGGTTAGGTACTTTTCTTCTTAATAAGGCAACGTTCAAACGTATTTCATCCATAATTTTCCCTCCTCGTTACTTTTAATAGTAATTTATTTTACTTTTAAATGCAATAGTTTTTTCTCTTGAGAGTAAAAAATATTACTCTATAGATAAAATGTAAATTTTTTTACCTTTTTATTAAGAGGCAGGAATTCGCCATTCCTATGTGGAATATTTCTTAATAATAAGGAGGATTAAAAACGTATGACTCACTTCATTTCACGCATTTCCACAATAGAGATTCCGGTAAGTAATTTAGAGACTTCCATTGATTTTTATACAACTGTACTTGGTGTGTTTATAGATTTTAAAGGCGAAAAGGCGGCAATGTTGTCTTTTCATCAAAAAGGAGTTCCTACGATTTATTTAGTAGAGACAGAGGACTTCCAACCTCTTTCGTTTTCTAATAATCAATCAAAAATAGAGCATAGTATTATCGATTTCTATACTCCTTTACTAAAGGACTTTTACAAATTTCTAGAAAAGAAAAATATTGAAGTGGGACCATTGAATATAAATGAGGAGGGCATTGGAGGATTTGGTTTTAAAGATCCTGACGGAAATCTGCTGAGTGCATGTAATATAGAACATCTTGGACAATAGAAAGAAATTGCTAATAGAGCACTTTAATACCTGTTTTCAATGATTTCTGAATGCTACGGTCAGGCTTCGTCTACAACGTTACCGTGGGATTAATGAAGGGGTGGTCGTGACTGCAGTCACGACCACCCCTTCGTCTTTAAGCTAATTGTTTACCACCTAATTTTTTTATAATGTTTTATAGTAAATGATTGTCGCTTGTAATTCACCAGTTTCGGATTGGGCAAAGTTCGGAATCTTACCTGCTGGAATATAGCCTAATGAAGTGTAGAGGAGATTGGAGGGGTCTCCTTCTCTTGTGTCTAGAACCAACAAAGACTTTCCTTCTTTAATTGCTCTCTCTTCTACTTTTTCCATCAAGTAACGACCAATTCCATTACGTCTATAATGAGGATGTGTCATTAATTTTGCTATTTCAGCTCTATGAACACCATTCGGCTTTTCACATAAATGTAACTGTACACTGCCGACAATTCGATTGTTCCTTTTCGCCACAAGCAAGATGACATTAGGGCTTAGAACACCCTCCCAATAGTCCATAGCATCGGAAAGTTGTAGTGGTGGTAAAAACCCAACTGAAGCTCCATCATCTACTACTTGAACGAGTAGCTCTGAAAGTTCTTCCATATGCTCTTCCGTGGAAAAAAGTTGTTCCATTACCATTTGATTTATCATTTCTATCACCTCATATTAATGTGTTTTACTCTAATTCGACAAAGGTTTAATCTTTTCCTTTTAAAATAATGACATTTTCGTTTATATGGTATAGACCTAAGGCATTGCAGTATTACTAACCATCATAGGATAACAAAAGCTCCTCATCTTAAGTGATGAGGAGCTTTTGTTTAAATAATTTGATCGATTATACCGTAATTCACCGCTTCTTCTGCTGTCATGAAATAATCACGGTCTGAGTCTTTTGCAATTTTGTCGATTGATTGGCCTGTTCGTTCTGAAAAAATGCGGTTGATCCGCTCTTTCATCAGGAGGATACGTCTAGCACTAATTTCAATATCACTTGCTTGACCTTGCGCTCCTCCAAGCGGCTGATGAATCATAATTTCACTGTTCGGTAAGGCAAAGCGTTTTCCTATTGTACCTGCAACGAGTATCGTTGCACCAAAAGATGCTGCCAACCCTGTACAAATAGTCCGAACATCAGGTTTAATTATCTGCATAGTATCGTAAATAGCAAAGCCGGCACTTACCGATCCACCTGGACTATTAATATACAATGAAATATCCTTTTCAGGATCCTCTGCTTCTAGAAACAGCATTTGTGCCACAATATTATTTGCAACTACATCATTGATTTCTGAGCCAAGGAAAATAATTCGGTCTTTCAATAATCTAGAGTAAATATCATAGGAACGCTCTCCGCGACTTGTTTGCTCCACCACATATGGAATAAGATTAGACATTTAATAACTCCTTCTTTAGGCTACTGCTAAAAGCTCTTTTTGCTCCATCCAAGCTATTTGCGACAGCAAGGTCGATAGCTCTAATTGATAAAAAGGAACCATTAGGACTCCACCATTTTTCTTTGGAATCGAGATAAGCACATAAGGAGTACCGCTACCCACAAAAGATTGTACCACTGGGATTGAATTACATTTTGGCTCATTAGTTTGAGCTTGCATGAACGGAGCTTGTATTTCTTCTTGATAAAGTCGTAAGACGGTGTCAGGACTTCCATTTTTTAAAGCATCTATATATGGAATAGTGCATTCTTCTTCAAGCTCGTAAAGGGGTTCTTGTCGGACTAGCTGTTTTAAGTTTTTACGAGCACGATGAAGGGCAGCTTTTATAGACCCTTCACTAGAAGAAAGAAAGTTAGCTGTTTCTTTTACAGTGTAACCAAAACCAAATACTAACAATACGACTGTCCGTTGTTTGGCTGTCAACTCGTTGAGTAATCGATTAATCGTCGGTGTTATTGATTCTGTATGAGGTTCATCATTTAATTTAATCTTGGTTACATCTTGATACATATCTTCTTCTATTTTTCGTTTACGATATTTATCAATCCACGCATTAGAAGCTATCCGATACAAATAAGCCTTCGCTATTTGTTTAGGCATTTTCAACCAGCTTTCATACGTTTTTACAAGGGTCTCCTGCATTAGATCTTCCCCGTCCCATTTGGTATTCGTAAGGGATAGACAATACTTTTTTAAATCGAGCAAGTAAGGCTCGATTGCCATCTCAAATTCATCATTCATTTCAATGGGAGTTTTTTCAACAAGCGGCCGCATGTTTATCCCTCCTAAAAATTTGTCTTTCACTTATATAAACGGAAAAAGGGAGCTAAAAGGTACGGCTTAAAAAAAAATTTATCGATACGTATCATGTGTCGGTTGAAACAAATCTTCATGCGCACTTCGTACAACGGAAAAATGTTCAACATTATAATGACCATGAAGTATTTTATTATGATGGTTAATGATTTGTTCTGCTGAAAGGATCGTGGAATCGTTTGTAGAATGCCCATCCCCAACTAACGTTACATCCATATTATTTACTGTTGCAGTTCTAACCGCGGTGTCAATACAGTGTTCGGTTTTACAACCCATAATAACGACGTGTTTGATCTCATTTTCCTCTAAGTAATTTTTTAGTCCCGTTCCGTGAAACGAATTAGTAGCTGCCTTATCAAATATTTTTACATCTATTGGAATGGTAATATCCGAGTGTATTTGAAAGCCTTCCCCTTTTCCCTCCGAAACATCCGTATCTCGGACAAATAATACGATTGCATTAGATTCTAAAGCTTTTGTTATCACTAAGTTAATGTTAGCAACTAGCTCTTTTTTCTTGAATACACTTTTTTCATTTTGATTCCCTTCAATCAATTCTTGCTGAGCATCGATGATCAATAAAGCTTGTTTCAATAGAAACACTCCTTTTCTAATTCAAATAGGTCTTCATTTGCAACCTGTTTATTTTATTCGACCATTTTCAATCATTTACCTTTTTATTTGAACTCATAAAAAAAGAAGGGATTAAATTCATCCTCTTCTTTAAAATGAGCTTTCTTAGAATCCAGGAAAGTTGGATAAATGACTAAAGTTAATGAAAAATACAATGAACGCTAATATGCCTAGAAATAAAATCGTGGATGTTTGTTTGAAAGAATCCTTCACGCGCAGATGTGTCAAAATTCCACCAATGGCTGTGATCCCAATTATCAGCGCTCCAACAGCTGCCCAGCTATGCGCCAAAATTCCGATAAATAATGCCAATGCCCCTGCTAATTGAACAATACCGGTAACAACGCGGAACCACTGTGGCAACTTCCAATGATTAAAGTTTTGAACATGCATCTTCGAGCCAGTTACTTTACCGTATCCAGCAATCAAAAACGAGAAACCTAATAAAACCTGCAAAATAATTGATATAATTCCCATTTTCACATCCCTCCTTTATTACTTTATATATGCTTGAAGGAACTAATATACGAAAACTTTTTTATACAAAAAAAGACTCGAAAAAATTCGAGTCTTTTTACGTTTAGTTAATGCGGTTTTATTACCAAACAAATAAACCTACAATTGCAGCACTTAATAAGGAAACAGCGATTCCGCTGACAAGAAGTTTCCAAACGTTTCTACCTATAATAGCTGACTTTCCTTCTGACAATAGGGAATTGTATGATCCATAAATCATACCAATCGTACTGAAATTAGCAAACGACGTTAAGAATGTCGCAGCTACAGCTACGGTATGCGGTGACAACGTTTGTAATTGATCTTTTAAGTCTACCATGGCAACGAATTCATTTGTCGCTAATTTTGTCCCCATTAGCTCCGCAACATACATAGCTTCTTGCATTGGTAAGCCAAGCAACAAGGCAAATGGACTAAAAATTACACCAAATATTTTTTGGATAGTCAGACCATCCACGAACACACCTAATATTCCATTTACCGCAGCAGTTAAAGCAACGTATCCAATAAGCATTGCTGCGATTACGATTACCATGTTCATACCAACCATCATACTGTTCGAAATAGTAGAGAAGAAATCCTTTTTTTCCGATTTAGGTGGTGTATAAATAATATCTTCTTCTTTTGTCACAGTTATTGGATTTAGTAAGCTGACAATGAGTAGTGCGTTTAAACAGTTTAACGGAATGGCACTAAAAACATACTCGGCTGGGAGCATTGTTAAATAGGCACCTATTATGGATCCACTGATACAACTCATACTCATGATCCCTATAGTAAGTAAACGGTTATCCTTTAATACTGCTAGCTGGTTTCTTATAACAGCTAAGGCTTCCGTATTTCCTAGGAACATCATTTGAATGGAGTAAAAACTCTCTAATTTCGGTAGCCCTGATATTTTTGATATTACCCAACCAACTTTATCAATCAGCCAAGTTAAAATACCAAAGTAAGAAAGTATATCAAAAAAGGTTACGACGAAAATAATCGGAAGCAATGCACTAACTAAAAAATCCACAGATTCATTTCCAAAGGCAGATGGAATAACAAAAGCGATTCCTTCATTAGCACATTCGATTAGCCATATAAAGAAATCGGCAATTTTATTGATGACCCAACCACCGATATTTGTTCCTAACATAAATGCTGTTACAAGAAGTTCAACAATTAATATGGAAATAATCGGTCTCCATCTAACTTCTTTCTTACTTGGAGAACATAAATAAACAAGACCAAGTACCACAATAATACCTATAACATTCAATAAAAAATACATCCAAGCAACTCCTAGTTGTTAAATTAACTAGCCCTTATTTTTCATTATTTCCGTTGAATGAAAAAAATAAAAAATAGGGGCTTTAAAATAGAAAGAGTAGTTTATACCTACCCCTTCCCTTATTCATATTTAATCAAACTTCAAGTATTCTAAGCTTCTCTATCTTCAGCTATAAATGATTGACCCAAAAAATCCAAGTGGATACAAGAAAGATTTTATTTATACTACCCTTTCCCTTTCTCATAAGCAAGTGATTATCTCGAATTCGAAATTGCAAAATTAATACAAAAATTCACAAATAAATATTATTTTTAAGAAGTTCTTGCATATAAAATAGTATGAACAAAATTCTTTTTCTCATACTGATTAAGACAATGACAATAGGTCACCGAATTTTTCAGTGACCTAAAATTTCTTCCTATTTAATCTTCCGTTCATTTAATCACCTCTTTATCGGAATTTACTCCATAAAGCTTTGGTATAAGCTAATTTCATACCTACTCTTTCCATATTTCGATGGCTAGCACTTCCAAAAGATGTCTCACTTACAATATATTTTGCTCCTTTTTCCATAGCAACTTGTATCCGTTTGTGAAGTAAAGCTGCTTGTACACCTTTGCGCCGATATTCTGGCAAAGTTGCAGCGGCTGCCAATGTTCCAATTCCATCTTTGATAAACAAAACAGCAATTCCAGCAGGCACATCATTCACATATGCAGCATAAAAATCCCAACCAGGTACATCAAATAAAACCTTATTATTTTGCTTTATACCATCTTGAGTAAAACCGGGAAGAGCAAAAGCCTGGACATAAATTGAAGCGAATAAATCAAACTCATCTTTCAACAATGGACGTATCTCCACCTCTGATTGTTGGCTCTGTCCCTTTAAATTAACTGTTTCACCGATAAATGAATTATGAAAACCAGATTGATAATAACCATGTTCAGTTAATGCACGGAATAATGGATCCGAGCTATTTTCAGGTGTTATTTCTATTCTAAAGTTCATGGAAAGATCTTTATAAAATCGAAAAATTTCCTCTAGATGTAGTAAATCCAATTCGTTTAACCCTCGAACTGTATTAAAAGCCGGACCAGGAATTTTTTTAACAGAAAAAGCATGCGTTTTTCCCTTTACCAATCGATGAACGCCCATTGGATTACCTTCTATCGATTGAATAGCATCCAATCTGGATGTTATGGTTTGAATTTCTGCTTGCTCAATTATTGATAGTCTCATTAAATACCTCCATATTGCTTTGTAAATTTAACAGCCTTTTGAGTAGATTCAATTAAAGATGGGTCCCCTTTTACTTGCCTTAATAACAATGCTTATTGAAAATTATCCAAAGCCATAATCGGCTGCCCTAATTCTAAAAGACACTTTCCTTTATGCTGATAAGCAAAGTCTAATAGGATAGTATAATTTAAATCCAACGTACACATATTAATGGCTTGTTCAAACTTTTTTAATGCCAAATCATGTTGTCCATCATATTTTAACGCTTCCCCAAGTCGAATTATATTCGCTTAATGAAACAGCATATTCTAGACATTCAATTGCCGACGTTGTATTTCCAATAATTCTATATAAATTTCCTATACTTCCATAAATGAAAATTTGATCCTCTCGTTTGTAATTTGATATTGTTTCAAGCTTTTCCTCAAACTTTTCAATTATTTTCTTTAGCACATTCTCATCAGCACATTTCTCTCTAAGGAATTCATTTTCGTCATAATATATTAAATCGTTTAGTAATAATAGTTTATTTTTCAAATCATACAAGTTCATCCATTTTCACATCCTCTTTGAGCTTTTTAATACAAGATAATAAGAAAAAATGGAATCATACATTAATTCGGCAAAAAGTGTATGATGTCCTTTTGCTTTTATATAACTTCCTCTACAATATTAATGATGAATTGGAGGAATGATGATGACAAAAGGTTATTTAGCAAATGGGTTATTTGGTTTAGGGGATAGATTAGTCAATGAATTGGTAGCTAAAGAAGTTCGAGTAGCAATCCCAGGCGTGGACTTATATGTACCACAAGAAAACTTGGCGATAAATGACAAATCCGCTTACGCAGATAGTTTAGCAATTGCAAATGCAGACATAGAAGCTTTAAAGAACAGCGACTTTTTAGTTGCTATTATTGATGGAGTTGAAATCGATGCTGGTGTGGCTGCTGAAATTGGGGCATTTTCCATGCTAAATCGTCCTATTTTTGGACTTTATACTGATACCCGCCAACAAGGAAGAGACAATATAAAAAAAGTCGATGCATTAGTAGCCGATGGAACAGAAAACCAATTTATGTATCGAAACCTGTTTGTCATTGGTTTGATTAAACAAAATGGAGTAATAGTAAACTCTATAGAGGAATTATGTGAAGCTTTAAAAACAACCAATCAATAGATTATTATCTTTATGAAAAAGGCATGTGTTTAATATAATACATGCCTTTTTCTAACCAGACTATTACCTCTCTAACTCAATATATTCGCGCAATAGTTTCCAGTTATCTTTTTCTTTTCTCCAAACAAACATGCATTGAGCCGAATAAGGTTTACCATCAATCCTGTTTGTTTCTCTTCCCATGATTAAAAACTCCTCCCCATTTTTTCGTTCTGTCACAGAAACAGGCACAAAACTTTTTTCTGCATTACCATACTGCTCTAATACACTGTTTAAATCATAGTTATAATCATATCGGTCTGGTTGATCGAGGTTTGAATGAGCCCAATAGCCAACAAAGTTTTCAGACATAAACAGCCTGATCCCATCTCCATCTTTACTTTTAAATCCATCATTCCAAGACTTAAAATATTCCTCTATGACTTTTTGTATTACTTCCATGTTCATCCTCCTAACAAAAAAATTTCACCGTATAAGTCATTCGATGAACTTTTAGTAATTCCTTTTTCTTTTAGCTCTTTTCCAATTTTAACTAATTTCATTTTTATATT
>NZ_LJIY01000004.1:35742-81981 GCF_001420585.1 Psychrobacillus sp. FJAT-21963
GTAATATATTTAATACTATATATTAGGAGGAATACATAATGAAGCAGTCGACGAAAGAATATTTGGTCAACCGAATGTACAAGGGTTCCCAAGGATTAGCAAATGCAGTTCTTGTCACTCTAGGGATCGGTCTTCTTATAGAAACATTTAGAACATTTACAGGTTGGGAGGGCTTTTTAGTAATTGGAAAGGCTGCACAGCTTATGTTAGCTCCTGCTATAGGAGCTGGTATCGCCTACCAACTTGGCGGAAATACATTAGTAATATTTAGTGCGATGGCTTGTAGTACTGTAGGTGCTAATGCTTTGCACCTTAGTGCAGAGGGTACCTGGGTACTCACTACAGGACAACCGATTAGCGCCGTTTTGGCTGCAATCGTTGCTATCTGGGTTGGAAAACGCATTGCCGGTAAGACAAAGTTAGATATGCTAGCTATCCCATTCGCATCTATACTGATTGGAGGTGTCGCCGGTGTTGGTTTAGCCACAGTAACAACTCCACTATTAGAATCATTAAGTAGATTTATAGCGAATTCTGTAACAGGTTCCCCTCTTATGGGTTCAATTGTTATCGCACTTGTTTGGAGTATTTTCCTTATGTCCCCTGCTTCATCTGCTGCAATTGCAATTGCATTACAACTCGACCCTGTTTCCAGCGCAGCTGCATTAATTGGATGTACTGCTCAGTTTGCAGGGTGGACAGCGATGTCATGGAAACAAAATGATCTTGGTGCAAATATTGCGCAGTCTTTTTTAACACCTAAAGTGCAAGTTCCGAATATTGTTAAAAACCCAAGACTTGTTATTGGTCCATTTCTTGCTTCTGTTATTTGTGCACCAATCACCATATTGGTTTTTAACTTCCAGGTTCCATACACTTTAGCTGGACTTGGACTAAATTCTTTTATTGCTCCTCTTAATATCTTGGCTAATCAAGGTATAGGTGTTCTCCTGATGTACCTTGTATTAGGAGTAGCTTTACCAGCTCTTATTTCTCTTTCCGTGTATCATTTGTTAAAAGTTAAAGGACTAGCTAAAACTGGTGATTTGCATATGGAAGTTCAATAAATATGATGTTACATTACAAAGTACACATTTTGGTAGATTACCAAATGTGTGCTTTTATTTGTTTACATTGGTATTTACAGGGTATGTAGATTACAAGAATATACAGGGATGGAGTGAAGAGAAATGGATGAAGAAAAACGTGTAGAAGTCCATCGGGAAGAAAAAACAGATACTGGTTTAGTAGGTGCGACATTTATTAAATATGCTGCTTATCTCATTATCTTCTTTGGTGTTCTTTGGTTCCTAATTTCATATATTTTCCCAATGTTTTAAGAAGAAAAAATCACATTCTGCGTTAATGCAAAATGTGATTTTTTTGGTTGGTTTAATTGTTTTTGGTGTATGTCCCTAACTTCTTCTCCTCACTCCTTTGAAATGCATCAATATGTGCGATTTATTTTCTAAACAATGGTAAAATAAAAGTTAGAAAAATATGCTGTATAAAGGGGATAAGCATGAATATTTCCATAAATTATTCTGGAGACTACCTTGAGCTCCTTACACCTGAGTTAGAAAACAAATTAGAAGCAATACATAAAGGAATTCAAACGAAATCTTCAGAAGGTGCAGATTTTTTAGGTTGGTTAGATTGGCCGAGCACTTTGAGCCAAGATTTTTTAAACGATATAAAAGAAACGGCTGAGCGAATTCGTTCTCATTCTGATGTGTTGGTTGTCATAGGTATTGGAGGATCCTACTTAGGATCGAAAGCAGTAATAGAGGCGTTATCTACACCATTTCAAAAAACTAAAGAGACAGAAGTAATCTTCGCTGGACACCTAGTAAGTGGTGAATATTTAAAGCAATTAATGACATATTTAGACGATAAAGATGTTACATTGAACGTCATTTCAAAATCAGGAACGACATCCGAACCCGCAATCGCATTTCGTTTTTTACAACAGTACATGGAAAAACGATATGGCGATAAAGCTGCAAAACGTATCATCGTCACAACTGACCAAGAAAAAGGTGCTTTGCTTACACTGGCAGTAGAAAAAGGATATCAACGTTATGTTGTACCTGATAGTATTGGAGGTCGCTATTCCGTTTTGACGGCGGTTGGTTTGTTACCAATTGCCACTGCAGGTTTCGATATCGATCAACTGATCAATGGCGCAAAAATAGCAGAACAGGAATTTGCTAAATTTGATACAAAATCGAATCGTGCAATTCAATATGCTGTTATCCGCAAGCATTTATATGATAAGGGCTATGCTGTCGAAATCTTGGCAACTTTTGACGAGAAGTTAAAATATGTACAAGAATGGTGGAAACAATTATTCGGAGAAAGTGAAGGAAAAGAAGGGAAAGGAATCTACCCTTCGTCTGTTCTTTATTCAACGGATCTGCATTCCCTAGGTCAATACATTCAAGACGGTAAACGTATGTTGTTCGAAACATTTTTAATGGTTGAAAAGACGGATGTTGATTTGATTGTTTTGGAAGCAGAAAATGACGGGGACGAACTGAATTATTTAAGTGGCCTTACACTTCATGAATTTAATGCTGCATGTCACGAAGCAACAGCATCTGCACATTTGCATGGCGGAGTTCCCCAAATTACTATTACAATGGAACAAATAGATGAGCGTAATCTTGGCCACTTATTATATTTTTATATGATGGCCTGTGCGTATAGTGCATACTTACTCGACATCAATCCATTTAACCAACCAGGAGTAGAAGGGTATAAAACAAATATGTTTAAAATACTTAAGAAACCTGGATATTGAAAAAAAGTAGTGCACACCAATAAATGGTTGCACTACTTTTTTTGGTAAAGGAAGATATGAGTAGACCATATCCGATTATTCGGTCGAACCATCCGATTTTACTGATGAACCATCCGATTATTTGGTTGAGCCATCCGATTATTCAGGTCAACCGCCCGATTTTTCTTCTTAGCCATCCGATTACGAATAAAAAACGTTTTGCCCCCAATGAACAAAACGTTTTTTCTATTAAATCATATCCATAACAAGCATGGCCGCTCCAAGCATTCCTGCTTCATTTCCAAAATTGGCACGCTTTATTTCTAATGGTTTTAGTTTAAGTGGTTCTACCATAGTAAGCAGGTTCTCCCACCAATCATCAGCCGAATCAGCAACCCCTCCGCCAATTACAACGCAATCCATATCTAACACTGCTTGGAGATTAGATATAACAATTGCAAAATCCGAAAGAAATCGATTGCGTACTGTTATAGCACTTGAAAGTCCTGTAGATGCTAGACGAAACAGTTGATGGGATATTGCCAGTTTCCCTGTATCAGGATCGATGACATTTTCCTCTTCTATTAATCTTTTTAATGCAGTACCAGAGACATATTGTTCACTGCATCCCTGTCTACCACAGCCACAAAGTAGGCCATGCGGATATAAGATTAAGTGACCTACTTCTCCTGCTCCACCATGTACTCCGTTTTCCACTTTTCCATCAAAAACGAAGCCGCCTCCAAGTTTAGTTCCTACTGTTAAACAAACTACTCTTTCGAAGTCTTTTGCTGCACCAAGTTTTCCTTCTGCAAGCGCAGCGCAATTTGCATCATTGTTAATCTCCACACGTAAACCTGTTGCTGCCTCTAGTTGAGCTTTTACAGGGGTGCCCTGCCAGCCTTCAAGTTCTGTCTCAAAGGTTACAACTCCTGTTTTGGCGTCGACCATTCCTCTAGTACCTATTCCAATCCCCAATAAATCGGGATAATTCTCCATCATTTTTAACACTTGCTCTTCTAAATAAGGATATAGCGGTAAAACAGTTGGAATAGTTGTATCCTCTATAACGTTTCCAGACTCACTTACAACACCAATTCTTATTTTTGTTCCTCCAATATCAACACCAAGAACTTTCTTCAATCTACTTTCCCCTTTCAAAAGCAATCACAAACGACTCGTAAGGACGTACTTCAACCATATCTCCCTCTAATTTAGGAGAATCATAGTTAGCTATCATAATGTTTCCTTTGGTTTGAGGAAGGTTACATTCCTTCCACACAAGTTGGTTTGTTTTCTCTGAAAAATTGTTTACAATTAGCCATTCTTCTTCGGCTGTTTGTCGTTTGTACACAAACAGATCCGGGTGATCAGGTAACAATAATTGAAAGCTACCATGCGTGATGATAGCATGTATTTTCCTTAATTGGATTAGCCTTTGATACGTATAAAAAATGGACGATGGGTCTGCAATGGCTTGTTCCGCATTAATAAAAGAAGTATTCGTATTCATCCGAATCCATGGTGTACCCGTCGTAAAACCTCCGTTAGATGTCCACTGCATTGGCGTACGTGCGTTATCTCTACCCTTTGCATAAATACTAGACATAATTGTTTCATGAGCAATTCCCTGCTGACGCTTTTCCTTGTACATATTCAGCGTTTCAATATCACGATACTCACTTAAACTATCAAACTTTACATTCGTCATTCCTAACTCTTCACCCTGGTATATATAAGGTGTCCCTTGAAGCATATGAAGACAAATAGCCAACATTTTAGCTGATACTTCTCGAAATGCACCATCTTCACCAAAACGGGAAACGACTCGAGGTTGGTCATGATTATTCCAATAAAGACTGTTCCACCCTACTTCATGCAGTGCATGCTGCCATTTTTCGAGGTTCCGTTTTAATGCTACTAATTCTAATGGTCGAACATCCCATTTCTCATTAGGGCCACTATCTAAATTCATATGCTCAAATGTAAAGATCATATTCACTTCTTGGTTTTCTGGATTTGTATAGATTCGAGCATCTTCTGTTGAAGCTCCAGGCATTTCTCCTACAGTTAATACATCATAACGACTTAAAACCTTCTCATTCATTTCCCGTAGATATGTATGAATTTTTGGCCCATTCATAAAATAAGTACTTCCATCACCATATCCTTGTTCATGGTGAATCTCTCCGTCAGGAAGTTTCTCGTCCTTTGAAATAAAGTTAATGACATCCATCCGAAAGCCGCCAATTCCTTTTTCTAACCAAAACGTCATCATATCAAAAATATTATTTCGAAGCGGCCCGTGCTCCCAATTTAAATCTGGCTGTTTTTTCGAGAATAAATGAAGGTAATAAGAGTCTGTCAATTCATCCTTTTCCCATGCCGGTCCCGAAAATATAGAGCCCCAATTATTTGGAGGTTGTGCCCCTTTACCATCCCTCCAAATATAATAATCGCGATAGTTAGAATCCTTTGATGAACGCGATTCAACAAACCATGCATGCTCGTCTGAAGTATGGTTCACAACTAGATCCATCACAATTCGAATATCTCTTTGTTTCGCTTCCTCAATCAGCTGTTCAAAATCCTGCATTGTTCCAAACTCTTGCATGATCGTTTGATAGTCTCGAATGTCATAGCCATTATCATCATTAGGAGAATCATAGACTGGACTCAGCCAAATAATACCTATACCTAGTTTCTTCAAATAATCCATTTTTGAGATAATACCTTGTAAATCACCGACTCCATCTCCGTTGGAATCCATAAAACTTCTTGGATAAATTTGATAGACGACACTACGCTTCCACCAAGGCTCCATTTCTTTCACCATCCCATTTTTACCAAGTGTTAGAAATATTCTAATCTTTCCACAACTATAATGCAAGCGCTTGCATTATATTGTTACGATAGAATAGTATTGTATGATTTAGAGGACAATTTTTAGAGGATATCGAAGTATGAAGTTATATATTTTTAAAGAATAGGAGAAATGTAATGACTAATTTATTAACTGATCATCTTGGAAGAGAAGTGAAGGTCACTTCTTCCCCCAACCGCATTGTTTCCATTTGTCCTGCGATTACAGAAACATTATTTGCTTTAGGTTTAGAAAATGAAATAATCGGCCGTACGAAATATTGCATTTTCCCTCAAAAGAAGGTGGAAAAAGTAGAAATAGTGGGAGGTACAAAAGAAGTAAACGAAGAAAAAATACGGGAATTACAACCTGATTTGATTCTAGCTGAAAAGGAAGAAAATACAAAAGAGATTGTGCAAGCTTTAGAAAAAATTGCACCAGTATTTGTTTTAGAAGTACAGTCAATCAAGGATGCATATCGTTTTATAAGAACATTGGGGGCACTTACTAATAGAGAACAAAAAGCAGAAGAGCTTATAACCTCATGTAAATTTTCATTCCCTGTAGTTCCTGGTAACGAAAAGAAAAAAGCGGCATATGTCATTTGGCGGAAGCCTTATATGGTTGTTGGTGGAACTACCTATATTAATGATGTTTTACATACGCTTGGTTTTCATAATCCATTTGAAAAAGTTGGTCCCAGATATCCTGTAGTATCAAAGGAAGAATTTGCAAAGGCTAACCTTGACGTTCTTTTTTTGGCATCCGAACCGTTTCCTTTCCAAGAAAAACATGTAGTAGAATTTCAATCGTTTCTTCCGAACACGAAAATAATTTTAGTTGATGGAGAAATGTTTTGGTATGGTGCGAAGATGGTTACTGCTGGTTCATATTTCAAGGAATTAATTGAAAATATATAAGCAATTTTTAATGATTTCTTTCTTTACAAAACATCTTGTTTGAAAAACGTCTTTCCTGTAAATTAAAGATAAAGGGTAATTTTTCCTTACTACTGAATATATATTAGAAATGAAGAAAGGAGATTTTTATGAATAATAGAAGGTATAGAAGGCGTAATACAATGGCATTCACGGTATTATCCTATTTTACTTTATTCGCTGGCGTCTTCATGTTTAGCATCGGTCTTTATAATGCAGATAATTTAGAGCTCAATGAAAAGGGATATTATATCGCCGTAATGATATTAGTGGCAGTTGGAGCAATACTTACACAAAAAGTCACTCGCGATAACGCAGAAGACAACGAAATTCTTGCAGAGCAAGAACAAGAACGACTCGGTGTAAGAGCCCCTTCAAATGCGAAAGAATCATAATTTTAATGAAAAGTCCTGTGCGAGTTGAACACAGGACTTTATTTGTTTTTATTCTTTTTACAGCTTCACTTTGTTTCTGGAAAGAACTCCTGAGCGGTTGGAATATCAACTAAGGTCGGACCATTTGTTCTAATTGCTTGTTCGAGAATTGTTTCTAATTCACTATCTATTTCTGCTCGGAGACCAGTCCACCCGCATGCTTCCGCCACTTTAACGAAGTCTGGATTCGTTAATTGTGTACCTAGTTCTCTATCTCCAGCTGCTTGCATTTTATCTATTTCCATTTGTAAAGAACCATTGTTAAATACGATTACTGTGATATCCAAGTTAAAGCGAGTTGCAGTTAGAAGATCAGCCAACGTCATCTCTATACCACCGTCCCCTACAACAGCAACCACTTGCTTTTCAGGCTGTTCCAGTTTTGCGGCAATGGCAGCTGGAAGTCCAAAGCCCATGGAGCGCCAATAGCCTGAAAATAATACTCTCTGACTATTAGGACGGAAATTACGGTTAAACCAAACCGTTACATCTCCTGTGTCCAATGTTAGTACCGCATCTTCAGCGATTGTTTTTTCAATAGCTCGGACAATGCGAGAAGGAGAGACAGGGAAACCAGATTTTTCACCTTCTTCTTCGTTTTGTTTGGACCATTTTCTTTTCGTTTCTTCGATATGAGATAACCACTCGGTATTCGTCTGATAGTCTACTAAGCTTTGTAAAAGTAGTGGAACCACATGCTCTACTTTGCCTTTAACACCCATTTCAACTGGAATACCTTTTGTAGCATTTTCAAAATGGGTATCAATTTGAATAATCTTTGCATTTGTAGGCACATAGCCCTCTGGCCACCATGTCACTCCTGCTAGTAGAACGACATCAGTTTCCTTGAATACATCAGCTGCATGAGGATTTCCCCCTTCCCCGATTCCTTGTAGAAGTTGTGGCGTATCTTCCTTAAATACTCCTTTTCCTCCTAGACTTACCAATATGCCTGCTCCCCAAGCTTTAGAAAGCTCTTCAAGAGACGAAGATCCATTTACAGCTCCTGCTCCAGCAAGAATCATAGGTTTTTTTGCCGATTTCATTACTTCCGCTATTTCTTTTAAATCTTCTATTTGAAAAGAGGTCGTTCCTTCTATCACAGACGGTAACTTTCGAGGTTTCTTATTTGTTTCTATTTGAAATAAATCCTTTGGAATTGATATATGTGTGACCGTTCGCTGTTCTAAGGAAATTTGGGACGCTTTGACGAGTAGATCCACAATTGCATCCTCACTAGCAAGATTTGCGGAAAAAGTGGCAAATGGTTTAAACAGTTCTTGTTGATCAACATATTGCTGATAGTCTGTACCTATTTTATTTAGTGGTGCCTGGCCCGTCAGTGCTAGCACAGGTGCTTTATCCGAATAAGCATCCCCAAGGCCATTCAGTAAATTTGCTGCCCCTGGTCCCATCGTAGCCGTACAAACCGCAAGTCTTCCCGTTAGCTTAGCTTCAGCAGATGCCATAAATGCCGCAACCGACTCATGCTTCACAGGGATAAACTGAATCTTCTCCTGTTTGTCCAGGGCATCCAATAACCCGATAATAGCATCCCCAACAACTCCGTAAATTCGCTTAACCCCCAATAAAGACAGTTGATCCACTACAACCTCGGCAACAATTTTACCCATACAAAATAACCTCTCCTTTTAACAATTTAATTATCAAGTATTTTCCCTTATATAAATGGGATAAACATTTGACCTGTAAATATAAAAAAACGTTCACTAGTCATCATTAGACTTGTGAACGTTTTTTATAAGTTCATAATTAGATTTATACTAATTGTTTAGAAAGGTTTCGAGCAACTACTCTTACTTTTTCTAAACCAGCTGCAATAATTTCTTCTGCTTTGTCAGGCATTGCATTGTGCCCTTCAATAATAACTTCATCCGTAATTTGCATACCGAATACACCACCAACAACATTTTTAATGTAGTTTGCAGACATTTCCATTGGTGCAGCTTCTGGAGAAGAGTAAATGCCACCACGTGCATTTAAAATAACGGCTTTTTTATCAGTCATTAAGCTTACTAATTGACCTTCTTCGCTGTATTTGAATGTGAAACCAGCTTGGTACACATAATCGATAAACGTTTGTAATGGTGCTGGAATTGTTAAGTTCCATAAAGGGAATGCGAATACTACTACATCAGCAGCAGTTAATGCGTCCATAGCTTTTTGTTTTGCAGCTAAAAGACGTGCTTCTAAGTCAGTTAATTCTTCACCGTTTTGAACTTTTCCAAAAGCATTGAAAAGATCTTGACCGAAGTAAGGCATATCTTCTTTAAATACATCAAAAGTGGTTACATTTGCACCTTCGATATTTTCCATAAATGTTTCGTACATTTTACTTGAAACAGCTTCAGCAGCTGGACGGTTATTTGCTTTTACTACTAATATATTCACTTGTTATTCCTCCAAAAATTATATTGATAACATACGATATATTAACAGATAGTCTATTAGATTGTAAACTACTTTGATTTCGAGATAAATAATTTTATTATAAAATGTCACATACATTTCACAATTACTTTGTTTTAAGGTATTAATAAAATCTTCCCGACACTTATTCTACTTTCTAAGAGGGCGTGCGCTTGAGCACCATCCTGTAATGAGTACGTTGTCGGTTCATTCACTTTTATTTTCCCATCTTTAATCCACTCAAATAGCTGTGTTGAACGAATTTTTCTTTCCTCAAATGAAGTTAGAACGTTCCAAAGATCCCCACCTGTAAGTGTTTTAGAAGTATCCATTAGCATTCTCGGATCTATCGGAGCAGGATTGCCACCCGACATACCATAAAATACGACTGTTCCACCTTCTTTTGTAGCCTCAAAACTTTCTAATAAGGTAGAACCGATTGATTCATAAACCACGTCTACCCCTAGACCGTTTGTTACGTCTTTGATTTGTTCAATCCAATCTTCGCTATATAAAAACACAAAATCTGCTCCTGCCGTGGATGCAGCTTTTGATTTTTCTACTGAGGAGGTTAGCCCGATAACTTTTGCTCCTAAAAGCTTACCTATTTGTATAAGATTTTGACCAACTCCACCTGCAGCTGCATGCACAAGTATAGTGTCATTCGCTGTAATTTTGTAACTATCTTTCGTTAAATAATGGGCGGTTAAGCCCTGGAGTAAAACTGAAGCAGCTGTTTCAAAGGAAATATCAATCGGTAACGGTATAACTTTATCTATTGGAACGGTGACCAATTCAGCATTAGCAAATGGGACATCTGCAAAAGCAATTCGATCACCAACCTTCAAGGTCGTTACATCCTTTCCTACTTGCTCCACTACACCCGCCCCTTCGTACCCCAAGATATATGGAGGCTGACCTGCAAGATGATAATTTCCTTTTCTTCTGTATATATCAGCAAAGTTCAATCCAATCGCTTTCATTCTTATCAATAGTTCATTTTCTTTCATGATAGGGTCAGAAACTTCTTTATATTGCAGTACTTCCGGTCCACCAAACTCCTCAAAGATCAGTGCTTTCATGTGAACGCTCCTCGTTAGATTGATTTTAAAAATAATATTAAATGAACTAAATTAGAAACAACTAATGGGTCTTTTCGGTAAAAAAAAGAGCTAATCGCTCCCTTTGAAAACAATATTCCCACATCATTAACGTAGAATTTTTTGAAGGGTTGTTCGTAACTTCCATCACGACCAACCCTTCTTTTCGGTAATCTTACGGCTATATTCTGCTTTTGAGATAATTAAAAAATAGATGCTCTCCTATTTCTATGTAAGCTCCCTTTTATTTGATGAGTGTTGACTATTTTCAGAAATTCCTCACAAAGCAACCACTCTATTATTTGTTTAATTAGTCCAATGAAAAGGTGTTTTTAAGGAGGATGGTAACTTAGTATTTCTATCTCCTTTTGCAGCATTTATTTGTGCTTGAGTAAGAAAAATGCTTCCCGTTAAATTTGCTCCACTTATGTCAGCGTCTCTCAAGTCTGCTCCGATAAAATCAGACATCCTCAAATCCGCATTCTGCAAGTTTGCCGCAATAAGAAACGCACCTCTAAGGTTTGCTCCTCTAAGATCTGCTCCTCTTAAGTTTGCTCCTAATAGCTCTATTCCCCGACCAATCTTTTTCTGCTTCTTTATTGGAGCTTTAGATCTTACAAGTTCACTTGTTCGCAAAAGGAATTCGTTAACAGCCGCTCTGTGGGCATGGACATCAATAGTTAAAATTGATTGAGGAGGCAAATGAGTAAGTTCCTCCGTTTTTTCCAAAGCCTCTTCTAAATCTCTATATATAGGCTTTGTCTCCTCTCGACAAAGCGCTTCACTTAAATACACAAGTATTTCATGAAGTTGCTGCATGATAGGAAAGACATCGAACATTTCCTTAGCGGTTGAAGGATTATCTCTCCAATCATTCCCTTTATATGTGAACTGGGATACTTTTTGCCCTGCGCCAAAGCATTCATAAACTGTACAGCCTTTATATCCTTCATTTCTAAGGTTTTGATGTATTCCACAGCGATAATCGGATTGCAAGTTGGAACAGGGAGTACCTCCGTCTTTATCCAATGGAAAATCAGCTGATTTTGCGTAAGGTAAAGCTACGCAACACAATCCAAAACAGTTTCCACAATCAGCTTTTAATTTATTTTTAATATTGTCGTTTATTGATCTATGTTTAGACAATATCTACACTTCCTTTATTAGTTTGTACCATATAAATAATACATTTAGGAGATGTATATAGGAAGTAAAATTATTCCTATTCTAATTAGGAGAAGGTTAGATTGATGTTGTTAACAAAGCGATGTATAATGCAGCAAGAGAACGGAATAGCTAAAGGATAGGTGGTTCGTAATCTATGGAAGAATTTATACAACATATTCCAACATTGAGTAGCCCCCTCCAATTCCTTTTATTACTCCTGTTGAATTTATTCCTTGGGGCAATTGGTTTTGTGCCAAGTTTCTTCGTTACTGCCATAAACATAGATGCACTTGGTTTAATATGGGGAACCATTCTAACATTTTCGGGAGAAATTCTCGGAGCACTGTTTGGGTTTCATTTATATCGCTGGGGATTTTCAAAGGTCCAGCAGGAATGGTTTAATCATTCTATTTTTAAGGCAATAAAAAACAGCTCTCCTTGGAAGGTATTTTCCTTCGTTATTTTATTTAGAATTATTCCTTTTGTTCCATCCGGATTAGTTACCGCAGGAGCTTCATTGACCTCCATTAGTGGATGGTTTTTCATGGGGGCAAGTACGATTGGTAAGATTCCCGCAGTTGCCATTGAGATAGCAATTGTCTTTGGAATTGTAAAAAATGTTCCTTCGAGTTATTTATATGGATTTATGGTCTTGTTCCTAATTATTATTACGCCCTTTTGGATTAGAAAGAAAAGGAAAAACAACAGCGGCAGTTAATTTTTGTGAATTACTATTTTTCTATACATTCCTTTCAACATAACTGGCTTGTCTTCTTTTATATAAATATTTTCATTATTTCTTATGAAAAGTTCTTCGAAGCTTAAGCCTATATCAGTTCCTAAAATCCTTATGATCGGTCTTAGTATTGACTTGGGCAATGATAGCTTTTTATTTTTTGGAACAAATTTATCAAAAATAATTATGTCACCTTCCGATTTTAAAACTCTTGTCATTTCCCTAAAGCATTTATCGGCATCAGGCACTACAGAAAGAATTAGACTGGCAACAATATAATCAAACGATTCACTTTCAAATTCCATATGTTGTGCATCCATCTCTAAAAATTGAATGGAGGAATCTACAAATTTTGTTCTTGCTTGGTTTAACATCTCTGTCGAGTAATCAACTGCAGTAATTTCAAAATTTGCATGGTTTATTAATTCTAAGTCAGCGCCAGTGCCTACACCAACAAATAGTATTTTTTGTCCGCTCTTAAAATGTGTTTCCTTAAACACTTCTTTTCGACCATTTAAAAAAGCACCCGAATTAAAAAACTTATCATACATAGGAGACCAAATTTTATAAATTATCCTATTCCAAAAATTATCCAAGACTGGACCTCCTCTATCCATTAACGTCCGTGCAAAGTCGAATCTATTATAGTATTATTTATAAAATCAACCATTATCTTAATTCAATAAAAATGTGTGAATTCCTTCTATAAAGATAAATCAAAAGGCTGTGCGCGAATTAAGCTTATCTCCTCCATGGATACAATCAGAAGTTATAATATCACTAGAATAAAGGGACCATTCATATGGCCCCTTTTATAATGAGTTTAATAACCCTATGTGATTATTCTTTGGTGAATTGACCTCACTTGAGACAGGAAAGACTTCCATTAAAGAAGCATCATAAGGCACCAACATGCTTTTTAATTCATCTATGTTCTGAAGAGAATCCAACCAATTCTTTTCATTCTCTTGTTTAAATATAACAGGCATACGATGATGAATGTCCTCCATTAAAGTATTAGCTTCCGTTGTCAGAAGGGTACAAGTGTAAATACTTTTACCGTCCGGCGCTTTCCACATTTCCCATAATCCTGCAACCGTAAAAAGTTCATCCGATTTCATTTTAATTAGCATTGGCACTTTTCCAGAGGTTGTCGTTTTCCACTCATAAAAAGAATTCATAGGAATTAAACAACGTCTTTTTAAGAATGCCTGACGAAAACTAGGCTTTTCATCTACTGTTTCTGCTCGAGCATTTATCATTTTATAACCTATTTTTTCGTCTTTTGACCAGGACGGAACAAGTCCCCACTTTAGTTGACCCATGCGATTGCTTTTTCCATCATGGATAATTGCAACAACCTGTTGGGAAGGTGCAATATTGAAACTTGGTGCATAGAACTCTTCATCCATTGCGACAGCAACATCAAAGCGATCCATAAGCTGTTCGTAATTTGTAAATAACGTATAACGACCACACATAACCCACACTACCTCTTTCTTCCCAATGCCTATTTTTATCATTATACAAAAGCACCCTATAGATCACACTTTTTAAGTGGCATTCTATAGGGTACAGATTATTGTTTTCATTATCTTGCATAAGTAGGTAATACTTCAGTTTACCCTAAAGTCTGCTGTCTTTTTTTCATTTTATGAAGTGTATGAGCTGTTCCCCAATCATGCATTGCAACTAAAATCGGTTCTAAACTCTTTCCGTATTCCGTGATGGAATATTCCACTTTGGGAGGAACTTGAGGGTACACTTTACGAGTAATAATATCCTCTTCCTCTAATTCGCGAAGCTGATTTGTAAGCATTTTTTGAGTAATTCCTGGTATGCTTCTTTTTAAATCGCTAAATCGTTTTGTTCCATTTTGCAATAGAATTAATAATATAATTGGCTTCCATTTCCCAACTAATATACCTAAAGCATCTTCTACACGACATAGTTCTGGCTGCATTTCCAATATATATTCGCTCCTTAGTATCCTTTTGTATACTATACCACTTTTAAGTACGTACTTATATTAAATATTGTTTCAGATTATACTATCATCAATCAAAGAAATTTGAAAGCAAGATAGTGAAATCAGACACAAGTAAAGTAAGTACGAAATAAATAACACATACTTATTAATAGAAGGGTTGATATAAATGGAAAAATATCGAATTGACCAAAGTAAGGGTCTAGAATTTGGACTG
Organism: Psychrobacillus sp. FJAT-21963; assembly: GCF_001420585.1. Lineage (NCBI taxonomy): Bacteria > Bacillati > Bacillota > Bacilli > Caryophanales > Bacillaceae > Psychrobacillus > Psychrobacillus sp. FJAT-21963. Next base: position 50,397 of record NZ_LJIY01000004.1, read on the forward strand.
TATACTCTTGGTGACCATATCCCAGATCCACTTACAGGTGAACGTATTTCAGCTGAACAACGTATACATGATATTATAGATTTGGCCAAGCTAGCGGAGCAAGCAGGTTTAGACTTTTTTAGTGTCGGAGAAAGCCATCAGGAGTATTTTGCAACGCAGGCACACTCTGTTGTGTTAGCAGCAATAGCCCAGGCAACTAGTAAAATTAAAATCGCGAGCTCCTCTACCATTATTAGTACGTCTGACCCTGTTCGTGTGTATGAGGATTTTTCAACGATTGATTTAATTTCTAAAGGGCGAGCTGAAATTATAGCTGGACGTGCATCTCGTGTAGGTCTTTTTGATTTGTTGGGGTATAACGTTCGCGATTACGAAGAGTTGTATGAAGAAAAGTTTGATCTGTTATTGAAAATAAATGAAGAGGAAGTTGTCAATTGGAACGGGAAATTCCGCGCTTCATTAAATAACGCTAGAGTAATTCCACGTCCTAAAAACGGCTCATTACCTATTTGGCGTGCAGTTGGGGGACCTCCAGCTAGTGCTATTAAGGCTGGTTACGCTGGTGTTCCGATGATGCTTGCTACATTAGGTGGACCTGCTACAAGCTTTAAATATACTATTGATGCTTACCGGGAGGCTTCCGAGCGTAGCGGCTTTGATCCATCAACTCTTCCAGTTGCAACTGCCGGCTTTTTCTATGCTGCCGAAACCACTCAACAGGCACAGAGTGAGACCTACCCTTACGTGAATCAAGGGATGCAGTTAATTAATGGACGAGGCTATCCAAAACAACATTTTGCACAAGGGGCAGATCCTCGTGATGTGATGAATATTGGTAGCCCGCAGCAAATAATTGAAAAAATTCTCTATCAGCATGAACTATTTGGTCACCAACGTTATATTGCACAAATGGATTTTGGTGGTATACCATATGAAAAATTAGTAAAAAATATTGAATTGATCGGTACCGAAATCTTACCGGCAATTAAAAAATACACAGCAAAAGATTAGGAGGCCCCAAACATGAAAATTGTAGGATTGTCAGGTTCTAGAGTGGGCTCGAAAACGCGTACTGCTATGAATTATACATTTAAAACTATCACCGAAAAATATCCAGATGCAGAAGTGACGTTAATAGATTTAGCAGAATATGACGTTCAATTCAGTGACGGTCGGAATTATTTAGAATATGAGGGCGACACCGGGTATGTGGCAAAAACAATTATGGAAGCCGATGCAATCATTATTGGAACTCCTATTTTTCAAGCATCCATCCCTGCTACACTCAAAAACATTTTTGACTTGCTCCCCGTTAATGCTTTTCGGGATAAAGTGGTGAGTATGATTGTAACAGCAGGTTCAGCCAAGCATTACTTAATTGCAGAGCAACAACTAAAGCCTATATTATCGTATATGAAATCTCAAATTGTTCAAACGTACGTGTTCATAGAAGAAAGGGATTTCATTCGGAAAGAAATCGTTAATGACGATGTTTTCTTCAGAATCGATCGTTTAGTCGAAGATACTGTTGTATTAACGGAAACCTATACTAAAATTCGAGAAGCAAAAGAAGCCGAATACGATTTTTAAAAGCTAATAATGAATACGAAAAATAGATAGAGCCTGCTTTGATTGTTAAAGCATGCTCTTCTATTTACCTCTTTAATTGCCATCGACGACTTCTTTTAAAATTTCATATGAACGTTTCTGTTTGGCAGGATCATAAATATAAGATACTGCCATGATTTCATCCACGTCATACTTCTCTTGAAAATTGGTTAACTGCTCTCGAATGGAATTTTTATCTCCTAACATAATCATACTGGACATCGATGTAGCCATTTCTTTTTCAGATGGGCTCCATAGGGAATCCATGTTTTCAACTGGAGGACTTAACGGCATTTGTGAGCCACGTACAACATTCAAGAAAAATTGCTGCATTGTTGTCGATTCAAACTTTGCCTCTTCATCACTTTCAGCTGCAATCACATTTAGACAAACAATCATATACGGAGAATTTAAATATGAAGAAGGCTGAAAATTATTTCGATAAATTGAAATTGCCTCCTCCATATGTCTTGGTGCAAAGTGTGCTGCGAATACATATGGCAGGCCTAATTTAGCGGCTAACACAGCTGAATCTGTCGATGAACCGAGAATATAAATAGGAATATTCGTGCCGACACCTGGATAAGCTTTTGTATAACCTTGGAACTCTTCAGGCCCAAAATACGTTAGCAATGACTTTACATCTTCTGGAAATGTATAGACAGAATTATTTTGAGATCGTCTTAGTGCAGTTGCCGTCAGTTGGTCAGTACCGGGTGCCCGTCCAAGACCCAAGTCTAATCGATTAGGATAGATGGTCGCCATTGTACCAAATTGTTCTGCAACTACTAAAGGAGAATGGTTAGGTAGCATTATTCCGCCTGATCCAATCCGTATATGTTCGGTATTTTCTAATGTATGTTTTATTAAAATAGAGGTAGCGGAGCTAACTAGTGTTGGAGTATTATGATGCTCCGCAATCCAGTATCTTGTATATCCCATTTTCTCCGTTGCTTGCGCCAAGTCAACCATTGCATCAATGGCTTCTTTAGGTCCTTGCCCTTTGCGAATTGGAGCCAAATTTAAGACTGATATAGGTATTTGTATAGTTGACATTTAAGATTTGTCCTTTCTTTGAAAAGTTTCTATTCCATTGTAAACATAAGAACTAAAGAAACAAATTTATATGCTCCACTCAAAAAATTAATATCCAATAGATTCTAATTAGTAGTCTACGCAAGCAACAATATATCAATACTATCAAGAAATTTAATCGGTACTATTAGTTCTTTAAAAGTAACTTGTTCCAACTGTTTTTCTAAGTAATATTCAACTTTTCATTTCTTTCCGTGCTTTAAATATTTGCATAACTTTTTAGCCCCAAAATCGCCAGACTGAATTATGCAATTTTACTACACTCTTGTCAAAGATTGCCTTAATATTGGCGGGCTTTTTAATAGATATATGCTATGTGGATTCTGCCATTTTCTTCGTTAAATCTATAAAAATATTTTGACATTTTCTGAAAGTAGGTGTACAAATAATTTTAGACTTTTAACATAAGGAGGATACATATGGAATATCGTTCAATCGAAGTCAATGGTGGTACGCTAGCCTATGCTGAATATGAGGGAACACAAGGGGTCATCATCGGAGCGCATGGCTTAACAGGAAATAGTAAACAACTACATTATTATGCTGAATTACTTAAAGGAAATTACCGATTTATTTCTGTCGATTTACGAGGTCGTGGAAATAGTTCCGCCGCTACAGAAAATACAGGTATTGAGCAACATACGCAAGATATTATTGATCTAATTGATGCGTTAAATATACAAAATCCCATATTAATGGGCTACTCAATGGGTGGGTTCATTATGGCAAATGTCGCTAGTAAACGCGATGATGTAAAAGGAGTCATTTTACTTGATGGTGCTGCCACATGTACGGATCATCAACGACAAATAGTGGAGCCTTCTCTAGGACGCATTAGTAAACATTATGAATCTGCAGAAGCCTATTTGGAGGAAATAAAAAAAATCTATAGCAATCTCGGAGTAGTTTGGGATGAGCATATGGAAAGTGTTGGTCGCTATGAGATAGCTGAAGTAGATGGGCACTGGGAGAATAAATCCGATGAAACAAAGATTCGACAAGACTTCCAAAGCTTCTACGAATATAAACCAGCGGAAATATTTGCTAATATAGAATGCCCAGTGTTATTAGTACATTCTACAGGTGGTATTGGTGCAATGCCTGCGTTATTTTTAGCTGAATCTTATATTGAAACACAACAATACGCAAAAGATATTCATAAAGTTACGTCTGACAGCAATCATTACACACTTGTATTCGAAGAACGTAGTGATGTTAACCCAACGATAAAAGATTTTGTAAATAAATTATAAAAAAAGATTGAAATTTGTCGAACTTTATGTAAATATTTAATTAATCTTATATAAAGCCTATCAGGTGGCTACAAGGAAATAACCTTTCTTTGTTCTTCCCCACTTGACTGTTGGCCTCATTACTCTCAAATGACACTTATGTTATGTGTTCATGAGAGTAGTGTGGCCTTTTTATTTTGTTTAAGGAGTGAAAATAGATGGCAACTGGATTAGAGTACTTTAAAAAAGTTTATGATGTTGTACCGGGATGGGTACAAAAAATGCATGATTACAATCCGGCAATGTTAGATCATTACACAGCATTACGTGGTGCAGCAATGGCTGAGGGCGTACTTTCTGTAAAAGAAAAAGATATTTTACTAGTTGGCATTAATTCAGCTCGACATTATGCTCGAAGCATGGTTTACCATACAAAAGGTGCAATCGATGGCGGTGCTACTCTTGGAGAATTGGCTGAGTATTTACTTGTTGCCTATAACTACGGTGGAGAAAAAGCATTACAAATAGGTCTTCAATCTTTTGAGTATGCACTTGAGCTAACTGGCACACATGCTGAAAAAATTCCACATGATGCTACAGCTGTAGATATTGTTCGTTATTATGCACATTTCGCTTCCACCGAAGAAAGTAAAAGTTACTACGAACAGCTCATCTCTCTTTTTGTGAATGGTGATGAAAACGCTTTATCTGCTAAATTACTTGAATCAAATATGGTAAATGAACAAATGAAATACATTTTAATGACAGGCATTTACACGACGGTTTTACAAAATACAGAAACAGATTACTGGGCAAAACAAGCACGTGAAAAAGGCGTAGATGAACCTCGCTTAGCTGAACTTGGATACATTTGTCTTTTGACAGCCGGTATTCCTTCCTGGTTCGAAATCAGTGACGCACTTATTCAAAAATAACGGAGTGAAAAAGAATGAAAATTTATAACTCAGCGGAAGAGGCACTAGATTGTGTCCAAACTGGTCAAACGATAATGGTTGGCGGCTTTGGTCTTGTAGGTGGCCCTCTGACACTAATTGATACTTTAGTAGAACTTGAGGTAAAAGACTTAACCATTATTAGTAATAACCTCGGTGAACAAGGTAAAGGCTTAGGAAAATTGCTTGAACAAAAGAAAGTAAAAAAAGCGATTGGCTCTTATTTTACTGGAAATCGAGACGTAGGCGATGCTTTCCAACGTGGTGAAATCGAAATCGATTTATTGCCACAGGGTACATTAGCCGAATCCATTCGAGCAGGTGGCGCAGGAATTGCTGGGTATTATACAAAAACCTCTTATGGAACAAATTTATCAAAAGGTAAAGAAACAAAAATGTTTGACGACGGAGAATATGTACTAGAAGAGGCGTTAAAGGCAGATGTAGCAATTATTCGTGCTTATCAAGCGGATACATTAGGCAATCTTGTATATTACAAAACTGCACGCAACTTTAACCCTATTATGGCAACTGCTGCTAAAACGGTAATTGTGGAAGTGGATGAAATTGTAGAAGTTGGCGAACTAAAAAGTGATGAAATCGTTACACCCCACCTATTCGTTGATCGCGTCATCTTAGCGAAAAAGATTTTGACAAAGGAAGGTGTCATCGAACATGGCTAATCCAATTCAAGAAGCTATTGCCAAACGTGCAGCCAAAGAATTAGAGCATGGGCAAATTATTAACTTAGGTATTGGGATTCCAACACTTGTGGCCAACTATGTAGAACATAACCATGTTTTCTTCCACACTGAAAATGGAATGCTCGGCGTGGAAGATGTACACGAAGAAGATATAGACCCAAACATCGTCAATGCAGGTAAATTTGCAGTTGGAGAAGCTATTGGTGCCTCTTATTTTGATAGTGCAGCATCTTTTGCGATGATTCGCGGTGGTCATGTGGACGTAGCAATACTCGGGGTTCTTCAAGTAGATGAACACGCACGTATCGCTAACTGGGCAGTACCAGGAAAAAATATTATTGGTGTCGGCGGCGCAATGGATTTACTCGTTGGAGCTCGCAAGGTCATTGTAACCATGACTCATACATCAAAAGATGGAAAAAGTAAAATCTTAAAGGAATGTAATTACCCTATTACCTCTACACGTAGTGTAGACATCATAGTTACTGATTTAGCGGTTTTTAAATTCATCGACAGTCAATTGCATTTAGTTGAATTAATGCCAGGGGTGGATTTAGAAACAGTTGAAGCAAATACGGAAGCTCGTTTCATCAATGCATTGAAATAAGGAGGAAGCCACATGAAGGAAGTAGTAATTGTAGAAGGAGTTCGTACTGCAATTGGAAAACTCGGCGGTTCACTAATGAATCAGACTGCTGATTACTTAGGTGCTGCTGTTATAAAAGAATTATTGGCTCGCACGCAAATTGACCCAAATGAAGTGGATGAAGTGATTTTAGGTCAAGCAAAACAGAGCGCAGATCAGTCCAATGTTGCCCGCCTTGCTTCATTACGTGCAGACATACCGCTTGAAGTACCAGGTTACACAGTGCATCGTCAATGTGGTTCTGGCTTACAATCTATTAATAATGCCGCACAACAGATAGCTCTAGGGTTAAGTGATGTTATTATTGCAGGCGGTACAGAATCTATGAGTACAGCACCTTACTATATTCGTAATGCTCGATACGGGCTAAATGTAGGAAATAGTCTCCTATTAGATCCAAATACGGAAAGTCAGCCTGGCTCTCAACCAGAATCCTATGGGCTAAAAACTATGGGCGAGACAGCTGAAAACTTAGCTGAAAAATACTCCATTTCTCGTGAAGCACAAGATGTATTTGCGTTTCAAAGCCAAAGTCGTACAGAAAACGCTATTAAAAATGGCTACTTTGAAAAGCAAATTGTCCCTTACGAAATTAAAACACGTAAATCGACTGAAATCTTTCAGGTGGATGAACACCCACGGTTGACGCCTTTGGAAAAACTAGCGACTTTAAAACCTGTTTTTCGTGAAGGGGGTTCCGTTACTGCTGCTAACTCAAGTGGTCGTAATGACGGAGCTGCGGCTCTTCTAATAATGTCGAAAGAAAAAGCAGAAGCGCTAGGACTTCAGCCTAAGGTAAAAATCATCGCCCAAGCAGCTGCTGGTGTAGACCCTTTTATTATGGGTATTGGGCCAGTTCCTGCAACTCGAAAAGCACTAAAACAAGCTGGGCTTTCCATTGAGGATATTGATGTGATCGAACTTAATGAAGCCTTCGCTTCCCAGTCATTAGCGGTTATCGAAGAACTAGGTTTAGACCAAAGCAAAGTAAACCCTAATGGTGGTGCTATTGCAATGGGACACCCAATTGGTGCAACTGGTGCTATTTTAATGACGAAGCTTATTCATGAACTAGCCCGGACCGGCAAGCGTTATGGATTAGTTACCCTTTGTATCGCCGGTGGACTTGGAATAACAACCATCGTTGAAAATTGCCAAGCAAAATAAGAAGAGAATTCTTTTTTAAGAATTCTCTTTCTAAGAAAAATGAAACCGCTTTAATATTACGTAACAATGTTTAACTGATCTATTTAGCCAGCTTTTCTAAATATCTTTTCTGTGCAGATTTTAAAGCAACAATAACAGATCCACTTGATGGAGCTATATAATGCTCTTCAATACGCTCAATTAATATATTTACATCCGATGTAAAGTCAAAATCAACGATCATTCGTTTAAAGAAATCTTGTGCTAAACCAGTAATAAACGTGAATTCAGCATCAACTATTTTATGTGTTTGTTGGTCAATCTCAAGCACAATCCCTGCGTGTTTATAGATCTCGTACATAGATGTACCTTGTGGGGCTTTAGCATACGCAGTCACTAGTATAGTATTTAATTTTTGCATAAATAAGAACCTCCGTTAATTTAACTAGATATATTCTATCATAGTTATTCTGAAAATTAGCCATTCTTATGCAAATTTAGATTCTTACTCAAATGGAACAAAAGCATTTTACGGGAGTACTTGTTCGCTTATCAAACAAATTATTAACAATTTTTAGGGGGATTTTATGATGGAAAGATTAACGAATTTCTTCACTTCCATAATGAAGAAATATTTGCCAGACCCATTTGTATTTGCAATTGGTTTAACGATTTTAACTTTTATTTTAGCACTTTTAATTGAAGATATCTCATTCCTCGATTTAACAACTGAATGGGGTGGCGGCTTTTGGAATCTTTTAGCCTTCACTACGCAAATGGCTGTAATTTTAGCTATGGGTTATGTATTAGCAACAGCACCTATTACAGATCGCTTTTTAAATAAAATAGCAAGTAAGGTACATACACCTAAGACGGCTATTATTGTTGCTACACTAGTAGGTGGTATCGGTAGTTACTTAAACTGGGGTTTCGGGCTTGTAATTGGTGGTATTATCGCTAAAAAATTAGCAGTAAAAGTAAAAGGTGTCCACTATCCATTGATTATTGCTGCCGCCTATTCTGGTTTCACATTTTATGGCTTAGGTCTTTCAGCTTCTATTCCAATTTTAATTTCAACACCTGGCCATTTCTTGGAAGAAAATATGGGTCTGATTGCTTTATCGGAAACTATTTTTAGTTTACCAATGATTCTTACAGCTATTTTCTTATTCATCACATTACCGTTATTTAACGCTATGCTTCATCCAAAAGACGCAAAAAACGTTATTGAAATTGATCCTGCTTTATATTTAGATTCTAAAAAAGAAAAAGTAAAAATACTTGAAGAGAATACATTTGCTAACAAATTAAATAATAGCCGAGTACTTTCTTATTTGATTGGTACTTTAGGAATTATTTACGTCATTGTTTACTTTGCTAATGGAAAATCATTAGATTTAAATATTCTTAACTTTATTATCTTATTCCTAGGGATTATTTTGCTTGGTACTCCTGCAAAATATACGGAGCATCTATCAGATGGTATTAAGACGGTATCTGGTATCATTCTTCAATTCCCATTCTATGCTGGTATTATGGCGATCATGGCTGCATCAGGCTTAGTTGATACAATAGCTAAAGTATTCGTTGACATCTCTACTCAACATTCATTACCGTTTTGGGGCTTGATTAGTTCTTTCTTCATCAACTTCTTTGCTCCATCTGCGGGCGGTCACTGGGCTGTACAAGGACCTTTCATGATTGATGCAGCAAAAGCACTGGGAACTTCACTTGGAGAGACTTCGATGTCTGTTATGCTTGGTAACGCTTGGAATGATTTAGTCCAACCATTTTGGATTTTACCAGCACTAGCACTATCCCGTTTAAAATTAAAAGACATTATGGGCTTTTTAGTAATGATCATGTTTTATGTAGGAATAGTCTATATTGTTGCTACACTAGCTTGGTCTTACCTATTCTAATCAAGAAATTCGCAAGCGCCTATTATAGGAATACAGTCTAAGTTCGCGACATCGTGTCGCAACGACTGCATGACCCACTTCCTGTGGGCCTCCCGAGGGGAAAGGCGCTGAAGTCTGAACATTTTCTAATAAAAAAAGGGCCTTGTTTTTATAACAATGGCCCTTTTATATAAACGGAGGTTTAGTTATGCACTCTTTACTTCAAGATTCTTCATTGTCTAAAAAAGAAAAGTCTTTACTATTAGTTGGTTTATTTGCCGCTCGCCGTGAAGAACAAGCAATGCTTCATTTCACAGAAGTGGCGATTGATGCTGGTAATACGGTCAACGAGATTGCTGAACTGATTTCTGCTGCAATTATTTCTCGTGGAATCCCAACTTGGTTATCTGGTATCGATGCTATTTCTAAGGCCATTGAAATAACAGGAAAGACTGAATCATCGATAGAGGCACAGAATGTATCTGCATTTTCAACTCAAGAAGATTGTGTAAGCTATTATCAATCAGAGTTTGAGCAACTACCAAAATGGATTCAGTATTTAGTAGATTATGCACCCGACACATTATTAAAGTATAGCAATTTACGTACTACTTCCCTTCGTAACGGTGTAGTTTCACGTTATTTAAAGGAATTGCTTTTATATGCTATTAACCTTTGTGATCAATACCCAAAAGGAATTAATATTCATAAAACGAATGCGATTCAATTAGGTGCAACGGATGCAGTATTAGAAGATATTAAAACAACCTGCATTTATGCAGTAGGTATTCAAGCCATTTTTAATGATTAAAGAGGTGTTTCCTTTTGCAACATGTATGCATAATTGGCGGTGGCTTTATGGGGGCCGCACTGACAAAATATTTCTTAAAAGCACAAGTAAAAGTGTCGTTATTAGAAGAGTTTGCATCACGGCGTATGGAATTGATGGCAGATAAAACATTTCAAGAAGTACAATTTTTAGAAACAATCGAGGAATGTAACGAAGTAGATTTTATTATCGAGGCTATTACGGAAAATTTACAAGCAAAGCAACAGCTTTTCGAAAGAATTGACGACTACTTCCCTACTTCTACTACCTTTTGTACGAACACATCTAGCTATCTAATTAGCTCTATTGCGGAAAACGTAAAACATAAAAACAGAGTGATTGGCACGCATTTCTTTTCACCAGCACATATTACTCCTTTAGTAGAAGTCGTGCCAAGTGCTTTCACAGAATCACATCACATCCAAAAAACAATGAATTTTCTACAATCCATTAATAAAAAGCCTGTACTATTGAAAAAAGAAATTCAGGGATTTGTGGCAAACCGACTTCAGAGTGCACTTTCACGAGAGGCAATGTCACTTGTCCAAAATGGCATAGTGTCATCAGAAGAACTGGATTTCATCGCTAAATGGAGTTTGGGGATTCGTTTAGCTAATACCGGCCCTCTCGAACAGCGTGATATTAATGGCCTGGATACACATATGGCTATTGTCAAATATGTTTATCCTACGCTTGAGAATGGTACGGAACCATTACCTGTTCATGAAGACTTAATAGTAAATAGAAAATTGGGCATGAAGACAAACGAAGGATTTTATGATTGGTCTACAATCGATAAAAAACAATATCTAGCCCATAAAGAGGATGTTCTATTAAATATTATTAGGGCAGTATCAGCTCAGGATGGAGAGGTGGATGACTAAATGCAATACGAAGCGCTAGTGAAAAATACAACAGCTCCAAAAGATATTAAATTTGAGACATACAAAATACCTGCGTTAGAACCCCATCAAAGCTTATTGAAAGTAAATGCAGCGGGCATTTGTGGAAGTGATTTGCATATGTATGATGGACATGGAGGCTATGATTGGGTAACCTATCCACTTGTCTTAGGTCATGAGGTAACTGGTTCAGTAGTTGCCGTCGGTGAAGGTGAAGTCCCCCAACAACGTATGGTCATTAACCCATATAAAAGCTGTGGTAGTTGTGAATTCTGCCTCGCAGGGGAAAGTAATCGCTGTGATTTCAATGATTATAAATATATAAAAACGCCGACCGAGGCATTACGTTATGGGTTTCGTGAAGCAGGCGGAATGGCAGAATACATGGTTGTCGACAAGAAGAATTTAATTCCTATCCAGGATACAGTAACTGATGAAGTAGCAGCGATTTCAGAGGCACTAGCTGTTAGCTATACAGCAGTGGCTAAAATAGAAAACTTTGAGAAGAAGTCGATTTTAATAGTTGGTCCAGGTCCCATAGGATTAGGTGTAGCAGCCATATTAGTAGGCGCTGGTAATGAACGAGTGATGATGTTGGGTACTGCGGTTGACGAAAATCGCCTTCAACTAGCAAAAGACATTGGTGTTTCAAAGACTTATCAAAACGCAGGGGATATTCCACATGAACAGTTTAAAGGTTTTGATGCTATTATTGATTGTTCGGGACATCCATCTATTCCAAATGCAGCCCTTCGCCTTTTAAAAAGAGGTGGTGAACTCATTTTAGTTGGCATTAATCCAGCTAGTTTTTCTGTTCCAATGGATCAAATCGTTCGTGGCGAGATCTCTATTAAAGGAAGTTATGGCATTACACAAGCAAATTATGAAGCCATATTATTACTCGCAGCAGACGCCCGCTACCCTTTCCAAAAACTAATTGCACAAACTGTGCCCTTTAAAGATTGTCTACAGGGCTTTGAAAGTGCTTTAAATAAAGCTACAGGTAAGGTTGTCATTAAAATGTAAGGAGGAATTTACTTGAAACTCATTGATTTAACTTTAGAAATTTACGATGGACTTCGCTCTTATACATCACATCCACCAATCGCTATTGCAGAGGAATCCACTTTTGAAAATTCTGGTCATCGCTATGTACCTCCTTGTGAAGGCTTTGAGTCACGAATGCTAAAAATGTCTGATCATAGTGGAACACATATCGATGCACCTTTACATTTTATTCGCGATGGCGAATCTACTTCTGATATGGATCTCTCAAAAGCATATGGAGAAGCTGTGCTATTAGACGTGTCTGACTTTAAAGATCCTTTCCAAGCTGTAACACGCGAAATGTTAGAGGAAGCGGAAAAACGCCAAGGGATTAGCGTTCAACCTAACGACATTGTCCTCACACGTACTCGTAAACTTTCATGGGGAGAAGGATCCTTTTATGAAGAACATGCATTTGCACCTTGTGCTGGTGATTGGCTCATTGAAAAAAAAGTAAAATGTGTTGGATTAGATTTAGCCAATATCGACGTTCACGACAATATGATGCGCGAAGTACATCTTAAGATATTAAGCGTACCTATCTATATTGTGGAGAACTTAGTCAATTTACATTTGCTTCCTTTAAACGAGCATTTCACTTTCATGGCACTTCCGCTGAACCTTAAGAATGCTACAGCATCGCCGGTTCGCGCTGTCGCATTTATTAAATAATATTGAATTCAAGGATACTCTTTCTTTATAGAAAGAGTTTTTTTTACTTAACATTAGGTTATTATCTACAAGCTGTTTGCCTCATTATTGACAATGCTTTTTCCTCAACCATCTTTTTAAAGCTACCAAATTAAGTAGTACCGTACACCATTGGCTACCTTACCACAAAGTACCTGTATCTATTAAATTTAATCCATAGTAACCTATGAAGGTTCTAATACTATTTTCAAATTAGAGGAGAATGAGATTAAGTGAAAAAGATACTTTATAGTATTTTTATATTAATTTTAGTTTTAAGTTTCGAAACTATAAAAGGTGTGGCCTCCAGTACTTCTCTTTCTGTTGGGTCTGTTCAAATAGATAACGTTAAAGTATTAAGTTTACCTAAACAAGGTTCAACCGTTATTACAACTTTAAAAAGAGGTGAAGAATTTCCTGTTCTGTCCACTATAACGGGAGATTCAACTACTGCGGTAGTCCATACTGTAGTTGTCGGGAACACATTATGGAAAATCTCAAACCAATATGGGATTTCATTGAGTCAGCTTCGGAAGACGAACAAGCTTACTACGACCCAAATTCGAATTGGCCAGAAATTAATAATTCCTCAGAATTACCAAGTATATACGGTTATTAAAGGAGATACTTTATGGAAAATTTCCACTAAGTACGGAGTATCTACTAATGATTTGATCGAATTGAACAATTTGCCTTCTTCAAACATACTGGAAGGGCAAAAGTTAAACATTCCTGACTATTATCTACAAGTTCAGTTGCTAGACGGTAAAAAAGGATGGGTTAAGAAATCACTTTTACAACAAAAAAATCAGGAACGGATTGTTATGGGTTGGAAGTATAGTGGGAGTTCCGAGAGCTATGCCCAACAATTGAACCATTCAAATTTAAATGTAGTGTCACCACGTTGGTATACTTTAAGCAATTCAGGCAATTTTGTTTCCATTTCAGCCGATACAAAATATCTGCAGGATGCACACAGCAAGGGTAAAAAGGTTTGGCCACTATTTGGGAATAAATTCGATCCTGACTTGACTGACGCAGTATTAAATAATGCTGCAAATCGTAAGAAACTTGTTCTCGCGCTAAAGGACTCTTTAGTCCAAACAAAAAGTGATGGAATCAATGTGGATTTTGAAAACATACATCCGAAAAACAAGCAAGATTATGTTCTCTTCATAACCGAACTTAAAAAAGCTCTTCAACCTAATGAAATTAAAGTATCTGTTGACGTCACTCGAGAAAACAGCGATCCTTTTTGGTCTGGAAGTTTAGACCGTAAAGAGCTAGGCAAGGTTGCTGACTATATCGTTTTGATGGGCTATGACGAGCATTGGGGAAACAGCCCGATCGCAGGGTCTGTAGCTTCGATGCCTTGGATTGAAGAAGGTGTTGAGTTATTAATGTCCGAAGTACCCTCTCATAAAATCATCTTGGGGATGCCCTTTTATACAAGGGAATGGGTGACTAATTTATCGACAAAAAAAGTTAGAAGTATTGACCGTACAATGAATGAGGTCGAGCAAATTATCTCATCAAAAGGACTTAACAAAGTTTGGGATCGAAATACTCAGCAAAATTATGTAGAATATACAGCAAACGGAGAGAAGCACCAGATTTGGATTGAGGATAAACAATCCATCGAGCTTCGCGTTAACTTGGTCAAACAATATAACCTAGGTGGTGCAGCAGCATGGTATATTGGTTCTGAAACACCCGACGTTTGGGATGTATACCATTTCAACAATTAATTGTTTAGAGTTTTAAGCACCTTTTTTACAACCTGTGTCCGTTGACTCAGGTTGTTTTTTTAATTCTTCATTTACTTAGAGCTATCCCATCTGTAATATGCGCTAAAGCAATTAAACGGATAGGCATTTATAATGCTCTAAGGTAAAGTTTTAAAACATCTATCAGACGATTTCATGCTGTATGCTTTTGTAAGCATACACAAAAAAAGATTGCCCAATTTAAAGGGCAATCTTTTCTTCCTCTATATTGTCAGTAAAAAAGGTGGTTAAAAGTAACGCATAAATGTTTTTAGTTAAGGCAATATTTCTCGTCAATTGGTCTTCATCTTTATTATGATAGAGACACTATTACTTACCTTCTTCTTCATTTTTATTTCCATCATCTACATCATCCATCTCTTCACCATCATTTACTCCATTATCCTGGTCAACTCCGTCCCCACAACCAGCCACTCCGCCAAGCACTAACCCGCCTACTAGTCCACTAGCCAACAATTTCTTTTTCCAATCTGCCATGTTAGTTCCTCCTTTTAATGTGTTGAACGTTCTAACAAATGTCTACCCTTTGACATATATCTCTAAACAAAAAGTTACTTGGACGTTACCATCTTCATTATTCCATAAGAAAAAGCTGCCCCCTAAAGCAGCCGTTTCTTCAACTAAACACCAATAGTTGAAAAATAAATTTATTAAATTTTACCTGTTAGTTGAAGTGCAATGTTTCACAATCTGATTTGGTTTAAACCATTTGAGAAAAAAAATAAAGTTGAGTAATATGCTTCAGCATTTTAGCCTTTATGAAAATTAGATTTTCTCCATCTATCCTGCTCCATTAATTCATTAATAAAGCTTTATATTACTCGAATTTAATAATTTAATTACTACTTAACTTTGTCTTCTTTAAAATAAATATTTCTCTTATAAAAGCCCCAATGGCTGAAGAGAGAAATATTATAGCTATTAGGTTTACGACTCTAACAAATGTATAGGGTGTGTAAATAACTTGAACGCTTTGACTAATTACCAATAAGCCAAAAATTAGAGACATCATTATAAGATATTTGGGCGTTGCTTCCCTTGGTTTACTCATTATCATCACCCCTAAATTACCTATTCTACATATGACTCACACTATCCTTCTTAAACCAACCTGCCTCGTTAATACAATTAAATTAACAAATAGAGCGTAGATTCTCCTGAATCTACGCCCTTTACTTTAAGAATATTTACATTGTTTAATATCTAAATAACATAGTAATGAACTCGTGACCGCCACCGATTGTCCAAAATAATATTAAGTCTCCACGCTTTATCTTTCCTGATTCGATTCCTTCATGAAGAGCGATAAAAGGACTGCTTGTACCAGTATATCCATATTTGTCTCCTACATAAATAAATTTTTCTTCAGGTATATCAAAATGGCTTTGAATTTTATCAATATTCACTTTAGCAAATTGAGATAAGCAGAACGCATCTACATCATCAATTTTAAGTTGATTTCTTTCTAGAATGGCTTCAAACATATCATACGTATAAGGGAGTGACATCGCTCCATCAAATGGCTGCCAAAGCATGAATTCTGCACTTTCACCCGCTTTATTTGTTTGAGATAATCCCTTTTGTGGATATAAAATATTGTTTCGGTTACTTGAGTCTACTTCAAACATCGCATCGATAAATCCTGCCTCATTCTCAGTCTTTTCTAATATAATAGCAGCAGAAGCATCCCCAAAGTTAGCATACGTCATTGCATCTTTTGGGTCAGCCACTAATGATAGATAATCAGAACCTACCACAAGTGCGGTATTAACATGTGGATTGGATTTCATATATCGGGACGCCTGTTCTACTGCAATTGACATACCAGCGCAATTTGCGTTCATATCAAAAATTACTGTTCCTTTTTTTGCTTGAATGGCATTATGAATGAACATAGCGTTGGTTGGAACAGTCACTTCAGGTACTTGAGTAGAAAAAACAATCATATCTACATCCTTACCTTCTAATCCCACTTTTTTCAACACTCGATTTGTTGCTTCAATCGCCATTGTAATCGTATTTTCTTCATGATTATCAATGACATAACGCTCTTTTCTTCCCATAATATTTAAGAAATTTGTAATATCATTTCCTTGTTTTTTAAAGTGTTCAAGATAAACATCATTGTTTACTTGTTTTTTTGCATGGTAAACATCCACTGCTTTAATTCTAATGTTAGTCATAGTCGTAAGAAACCTCTCGAATGAAATTTTAGTATTATATACAATTACATATCTTGTTATTAAGCTTAATCATTTTAGTACATTAAGTTACGAGTTTTGTTATGTAAATATCAAATAAAAAAGGCAGGATCCTTTAATAGCCCCTTACCTTTTTGTAAAAATTAATATTTTTGAATTACCTCAAACGTAGTTAGCCCTACATTATTCGCCAAGCGTTTTAATTGCATGGAGATTATAGCACTTTTCCTAATACCTACTTCTACTTTCTTAAATCCAGAAGATTTATAAAGTGCTAAACAATTTTCAAGATCTGGTATCATTTCTTTTGTCACTACATCCAAATCACTACAATTAAATTCCAAGACGAATTCGCTTGCATTTATTGATGATAACTTATTCTGATAATCATTAATAAATTGTTGAGCTTTTTCAGGAGTAAAAGTCCCGCTTACCATCATATCAACAGTTTTCTTAGCGAGATTTACGTTCATTGTGTAAGTTCCTTCTGCCATTATTTAAACCACTTCCTTATTAAAATCTGTGAAAAGTTGCATTTCGTCATTAGTTTAAATAGGAAATTTTTATTAAAAATATTAACCCTACTTTAGACGTAGATGCCGAAAAACTTCTCTCTTTAACTATCGTCATATAACAATTTTTGTTAATATCTATTCAATGTTTTTAAATATTCGAATTTAAAATTAGTGTTGATATAGTAAAATTCCATAAACTATATCACCTTTATCTACAAAAAAGGAAGTTGCACTTCTTCCATTCAATTCAAATTAATCAAGAAGAGGGAGCAAAAATTGTTTTAACTATTAACAATTAAGGTTTAAAACAGATTTATTTGAGATGTAATAGTTCAAAAATAATTCTTATAATAAAGTAATTAACCACCAATTTGTGGTGGTTTTGGCTTTATACTTCTCAAATAACCTTCACAGTAAGTTGAATAAGAAATAAAATTTTTTATCAAAAAGAAACAACAATTATTTATGGTTTCTATATTCGAAGTAAAAATGTGGTCAAAAAAACACCCTCTTATCTAGCGGGTGTGTGTTTCTTGCATTCAATTGGTGTATGTTTGGCAAAGTAGTATTAAGAATCGACAAGCATAGAAATCATGTCCAATACATTGAAAAAAATGAGAAACTGTGGTAAATTTATATAGATATATGCCAAAAATAGTAATGCGCATTATATCCCTATTATATATTATACAACATACTTTTTTCATTTGTCAATACCAATCTTTTTAAGGAGTGGTTGCTATGGGTTCAGAATTTCAGCAGGAGCAAAAACGAGTGGAAAGTGTAATTGAGACAATAACGGAGCGAATCAGCGGATTAGAGGAAGAAACTTCTCGACGTCGGAACGAACTAGTTAATATGCGCAAACACTTTTGGGATGAAGTCAAGGTGAATGTTGATACCTTCGACGATTATCTTG
Organism: Psychrobacillus sp. FJAT-21963; assembly: GCF_001420585.1. Taxonomy (NCBI): domain Bacteria; kingdom Bacillati; phylum Bacillota; class Bacilli; order Caryophanales; family Bacillaceae; genus Psychrobacillus; species Psychrobacillus sp. FJAT-21963. Next base: position 68,572 of record NZ_LJIY01000004.1, read on the forward strand.
AGACCATCATCGGCTTGAGACAAGAGGCTCAGGCTCTATCAGTAAGCCAAAGCACCAATAGACATGTATCCAATAAATTATCCAAGCTTCGACGTATGCAAGAGGTTCCCTACTTCGGACGAATCGATTTCATTGAAGAAGGAGAATCTACTCAGGAACAATTTTATATTGGAATCTCCACACTTACGGATGCAAGTGGCGAAGAATTCCTTATCTATGACTGGAGGGCGCCTGTCTCAAGTGTCTACTATGAGTACCAAACTGGACCGGCCAAGTATGCAACACCTGGGGGGGAAATCAAAGGCTTATTAGAGAAAAAGGGGCAATATCTAATCCGTGGCGGTGTTCTCCAATCTATGTTCGATACAAGTCTCACCATTGGAGACGAGATTTTACAACAGGTGCTGGGCAAAGGCACAGACAAACATATGCACAATATAGTTGCTACCATCCAACAGGAGCAAAACCGAATCATCCGTCATGATCGTGGGAGACTGCTCATTGTTCATGGTGCTGCTGGCAGTGGCAAGACATCGGCCGCCCTGCAGCGGATTGCTTTTTTGCTCTACAAATATCGAGATAGTATGACTGCTGATCAAATTATTCTTTTTTCGCCTAATTCGATGTTTAACAGTTATGTGTCCAATGTGCTGCCAGAACTCGGAGAAGAGAATATGCAGCAGGTCACATTTCAGGAATACTTAAACCATCGACTAAGTAAAGAATTTCAAGTTGAAAATCCTTATGAACAATTGGAATATGTTTTAACTGCAACGAATACCCCTTCCTACAGACCAAGGGTTGCGAGCATTAGATTCAAAGCATCACTCCTTTTTTTCAGAGCAATTGAATCATATAGGAAGTCATTAGAGTTATCTGGAATGTTATTCAAGGATATAAACTTCAGAGGAAAGCCGATTGTTACTGCGGGGCAAATAGCAGAAAGGTTTTATAGTAACGATACTTCACTCCGATTTCATAATCGACTTGAAAAATTAAAGGATTGGCTAATTAAGAAAATAAATGAAGCTCAAAAGGCAGAACTAACTAAGCCGTGGGTACAGGAGAAAATCGAGCTGCTTAGCAACGAAGAGTACCATAAGGTCCATACCTATTTAGCGAAAAAACGCAGCTTTAAAGGAGAATCGATTGCCGATTATGAGATAGAGCCTGAAGCACTTGCCCAATTAATTGTTCAACAGAAATTGAAGCCGTCACGTAAACGAGTCCGAACATTTGACTTCATCGACATTAAGGGGATTTATATGCAGCTTTTTGCTGACCCCCTGCAGATCAAACAGTGGATAGAGAGTGAAACACCCGCGGAGTGGGCAGAGATTTGTCAAGCGACGCTGGAAATGCTATATGAAGGCAAACTATCTAACGAAGATGCTACTCCGTTCTTATTTATGAAAGAGCTGATTCAAGGCTTTCAGTCGAACCGCTCCATAAAGCACATACTTATTGACGAGGGACAGGACTATTCACCGTTTCAATTCGAGTTTCTAAAGCGTTTATTTCCTTCAGCAAGAATGACTGTGCTAGGTGACTTTAATCAAGCGATATTCGCCCATGCAAGCGAAAAGGATGATTTTCACACACTTATGAACTTATACGGACAGGTTGAAACGGAAGTGATCAACATGACACGCAGCTACCGATCCACAAAACCGATTATCGAATTTACACGCAGACTAGTTCCTAACGGCGAACGGATTATTCCTTTTGAACGCGATGGTGAGCGACCTGTGCTGACACAATTGCTCGATCACACAGAACTGCACCGCTGCATAGCATCCAAAGTCGCGACTTTGCGAAATCTTGGTTATAACAGTATTGCTATAATATGTAAATCAGCTGAGGAAAGTAAGCGTGCATACGAAGCCTTGTCCAACATCGATGATATTAAGCTAGTGAAGAACGGTTCGATTGAATATGAACAAGGAGTTGTTGTCATACCATCGTATTTGTCCAAAGGCATCGAATTCGACGCTGTCATCATTTATGACGCATCAGAGGAAGTATACGGCGATGAGAGCGTTCGTAGAGTATTCTACACAGCTTGCACCAGAGCTATGCATTATTTGCAACTTTACAGTGTAGGTGAACCAACCCCATTATTGAGAAAAGTCTTGCGGGAAAGTTTTATCCAAGCTTGACTTAGTCGAAATTTTAACGATAAACACTTGTGACAATTACCTAATTAAGAAGAATATTAATCAGCCGAAAATATGTGAGTTTTTATTCACCACTTACATATTTTCGGCTATTTTGCATTTAAAAATACAGCCATCAAACTCAATACAATAATAATCAGTGAAGAGTCATGTAAAAAAGTCCTGTCCTTATTTAACTAACCTGCTTCTTAAGTAAAAAAGCGACTGTTCCCGTTGAAACAATCGCTTCCGATTTACCCTTTAATTGACCTCGTTTTTTTCTTACTTATGAACCAAATTAATATCGTTAGAACAAGTAGTAGGACTGGAGTCAAACCAACATATTTCCAAGCATTATTTACCCCTGAAAAATAATATGCTATCGGTATGAATGTAATCGTACTAATTAGTAGGAATACCGAAGACTTTTTAACAATACCCACCAATAAAGCTGCAATTGAAACAAATAATGAAAGTTGCCATAATAATAACATTTTCGACCTCCATTTATCTTTTTCTTTCTTCCACTTAATCTGCCCAGTTAGTTCAATAAGAAAAAGCTACCCTTACAGGCAGCCACTTGTTCAACTAAAGCACCCGTTAGTTGATTAAGGATAATTTTAAATAGCAATATTTTTAGAAAATAAAATACGGTCTTGTCCAACACCAGCGTAATCAGTTTTTAAGGATACGGAAAAACCCATTGATTTATGAAATGAGATAGAACCCTCGTTAACTGGTGAAGTAATGCAACGGACAGTGCTACAACCTAAGTTTCGAACCTTAGCAAAAAACAATTCATATAGCTCTCTTGCTAAGCCGTTCTTCCTGAATTCTGGATTAACACCCACGAAGTGTATGTAAGCTTCGTTTAAATTTGTTTGCGACACAAATCCAATTAAAAATGCGGATAATACTTCATTGTCTTTAACTATGAAACTTGTTGACTGGAAATGCTCGAAAAACAGGCGAGGTAACAAATGGGTCATCTCGCGACCACCCCACCAATCATTCAAAACATCCATTACTTTATAATAATCTTCTTCTGTAATGTTATGAGTTTGCATTAATACAACTCCTTTTTGATGCACATTTATGTTATAGATTCATATTAACATGAAAAAACAAATATTTTATTCTACTAAACTGCGCCTTTAGTTGAATAAAAAAAAGAGCTGCCCATTCCAGCTCTTTAATCTATTGCTAATGCCTCTGATAGTTGAAGATTGAAATTAAAACCTTTCTCCAAGTGATCCGTTCTCAAATTTAACTTTAGCCGTCTATTCAAAATTTAAACCCTAAGCGAGCCACGGAATCCCCTTGCAGCATAGTAGGAGTCTGCTCCATTGTGGTACACAAAGACAGTGTCGTAGCGACGATCACCAAAGACTGCACCGCCGAGTTTTCTAATATTAGCAGGTGTTTGCACCCAGCTCGACGTTTTCAAATCGAAATTTTCAAGTTTCTGCAGCCCTCGGTACTGTTCTTCCGTTAAAAGTTCAATGCCCATGGCAGTTGCCATATCAATAGCGTTATTTTCTGGTTTGTGTTTTTTCCTTGACTCCAGTGCTTCACGGTCGTAACAAACACTTCTGCGACCTTTAGGACTTTCTGCTGAACAATCATAAAAAATGTATTCGCCCGTCTCTTTATCATGGCCAACAACATCCGGTTCACCACCTGTTCCTTCCATTTCATTGAGCGACCACAGTTTTTCAGTATTAGCTTCGAGCTTAGCTTGGACTTTAGCCCATTCAAGACCTTCATGGCGGTTCATGTTTTTCTCAAAACGGGCTTTCAAAGTTCTGAGTAGTTCCTCACGTTGTTCTAGTGACAACTCCTTATTTCTCTTTGTCATATAAGTTTCCCCCTTATTGTTACTCTAAATGATTTAAGACTAAACTGTCCTTTAGTTGTATAAAAAAGTGAGTTTTATTTATCAATCATTACTAATTTTTTTATCTTAAATATAAAATAATAAATGCGATAATACAAGGATAGGTAAATAAACACAACAGCATTCATATGTTCAACTAACTGTACATAAAAATTTTCACCTAACTTTACTTAAGCCTCTTTTGATTCTCTAACTTTACCATTCATCTTGTTAAACTAACCACAATGGATTTCTTAGATTTACTTGATTTTTTGGATGAAGAAATAGACCATCAAACTGATGGTCTTGTTTAACTAAGCACCCGTTAGTGAAATATCAAAATTCAGGCTTACTACAAATTATAGTTGTATTGTTCCCTTTTATATTAACCCTCACAAAAGTCATCCTTCTTGATAATACATGGAATATAAATCATTCAATGTAACTTTCCCAATGCTAAACTCTGTTAACTGATTGTCTTTAAGAAACTCTACAATCGTTCCTAATTTCCTTGAATCATATCCACGAACATCTATTAAAGTAACGCCATTTGGTAATAATCGCACATTGGTTTTTGGAAACTCTTTTGATAACTTTTCTTTTATCTTCTCTGTCATTTCTGTTACCCGTACAGTCGTGATTTCTCTTTCTTCGAACCCTGGCGAAATGACATTAACTAGGATTAACTCACCATTTCTCATAAAAAAAATTCGATCTGCATATTTTTCTAAGTTATCTAATAAATGAGAAGCTACAATAACCGTTTTTCCTTCAGACTTCTTTTTAACGAGTATCTGTGAAATAAGTTCGACATAAGTAGGATCTAATCCGTTCATGACTTCGTCCATTAACATGATTTGGGTGTCTGATACAATTTGCATCGCAAAACAAAGTCTTTGGCGCATTCCCAAAGAATACGTACCTGTCTTCTTATTTATATATGACGCCATCCCTAGTTCTTTTATTGTACTGTCAATCAGTTTTGGGTTACTATTCCATATGGAGGAATAAATTTTTAAATGCTCTTTTCCAGAAATCTGATTATACAAGTCACTTTGGTCAGGCATCATGGATACTAGTTGATGGATTTTTACCTCATTCTTTTTGTTTGTATATTCCAACTCATGATTTAGTATAACTTTCCCACTATTTGGATTGATATAATTCATAATCACATACATAAGCGTTGACTTCCCCGTCCCATTAGGAGCTACCAAACCAATAATTTCTCCTGGATTGAACAGCACAGAAACATCCTTTAAAATGTCTCTACTTGAAAATTGAACACCAATATTTTTTAATTCAATCATACCTTTCCTCCAAATCTTCAAACTACAATAGCTTAAATTTTTTATGATTGCTTATTAAGAAAGTGAGTAATAAAAAAATACACGTACATAATCCTATTATGGAGAGTCCAGTTCCAAAAGTGAGTTCATCTGTGCCATAAAGATAGTTTCGATAACCTGAAATAATCTGTCCCACCTGAACATAGCTCGTTGGATACCATTGAACATCGCGAAATACTCCAATCCCTCTACTAAAGTAAGCAAATTCAACAATTACAACCACGCAACCTATCAATAAAGTTGCAAACTCGTTTTTGAGCGTCACACTTACAAGTAGTAGCAATGAAATAATGAATAAAAACCAGATAACCAAAAATAGCACGTTTTGGATCAGGTATTCCCTAATCGTTATATTTGAAAATAATTCTTCAACAGAATGATAAATCGGAACTGGTAAGTTAAAATCACCAAAACCATTTTGGACACCAATTATCAATAGACCTACAGAAAGTGGAATAATTGCAAGGATACTCCCTACTAAGGAAACTGCTCCTTTTATAATCAACCTTATCCAATCTGAAAGAGGCAAACCTTGTAACAGTGTTGGATTCCTACGATCCTTTATGACGATATCGACTGTGAAGAGTATACAACTAACAATGAGAATAAATGGCAGGTAAGAGTGTAACTGACGTTGCAATGTTTGCAACGCAGTCCTTTCCTCGAAAACATTTATAGTTAAATCCGATTTCCCTTTTGTATACCCTTCGAACCGACTTGCAGAATACGAATACGCGAAGTGTCCATCTTCCCTCGCATAATTATTTCCATACGTATAATATCTCGGATTATAGTAGAGGAAATCACCTCCATAACGGAAGATTATCGCATCAGAGTATGCATACCACTTAAATGTAGCTTCTGCATACTCATTTAAATTGTGCTGTTTGATAGCTTCTAATCTTTCTTTGTCATATTCATTCCATTCAGGGAATATTTGCGCAGCAAATTTAGTTAAAGGGTGAGTCCCGTCATTTATCTCAACATTCTTTAGAAATTCTTCTCTCGTTAGGTAACGAGCCTCCATTTCACTTACATCTACTTTTTCAATAGGGTTATAAGCTGGAGCTATTTTTAGTGCATAATAACACGAGAAGAAAAGAAGAATGACATAAATTGCAATATTCTTCTTATTGAATATAAATTGAAGAAATTCAAACTTAAAATACGACCACATTATCTCACTCACCTTATACCTTCTTTAACTTCCCAGTAGTCAAGAATAACTTTATAGCGACTACCATTATAACTATGCTCAACGCGATATAAATAAGTCCATGTGTGCTATTTAAGAGGGCCGGGTTTGTAAGATCGAGTGTCTGACCGTTCAATATGTTAGTAAAATTCAAGTAGTTAAATGGATTAAACGGAACAAAATTCATCATGTCCGGAAATAACATAGGGAAAATAAACAATAACAATTGCAAAAACAGTGTCAAATACATATTCTTCAATAAAACATTTAAAATTACAGATAGTAATATTGTAAAAATAGAAATACAAATCATATAAAGTACAGATACACCTATGTATTTATATATTGGATAAACTTCAAAACTACCATTAAAGATAGCAATAGGGTAGGATGGGTTTCCTAGTCCCTTAAAAAAAACTAACAGTAGACTGCAAACAAATAACTCCAGTAGAAATACACCTACTATAAGCATGGATGAGATACACTTAGATAAAACGTACTTATCAAAGGATATAGGATAACCTTTAACTATAGACGTATGTTGGAATTCTTCTATCATGATCCCACAAGTATAAATACTCATGAAAATAAACCATACAGAACCTAGTACACCAAATAAAAAAGCGAGAAACTGAAAGAAAGATAGCGAATTAACGGATAACGAAATTCCCGTGTTCTTCACATACTGATAAAACACAAGATCCAATTGATTTTCTACCTTTGAAGGTAGATTACTTGCAACATCATCATATCCTTCCATATGAAATGATTCGGTTCTTAAATTTGCAAGGTCGATCGCTGTTTCCAAATACAACTCCGGCCGATTCATTTTTAGTGCCATTCTTTGTTTAGATACATATTGTTGCTGAAGTACTAAATTCTTATATAAGTCGCTGCCATTCCCATTATGAGTAGCATCAACATTTTGAAATTTACTCAACGCGGAAGAAAGTGATTGATATTCACCCGCTTTTTCTTTTATTAAGTTTCCTAAATCCTCCGTTTTCACAAATAAAATTAATCCAAAAACAAATACTGCCAAGATAATACTAGCTAAAATATTTTTCTTATTTGATTTCTCTAAAATAAAATTAGTCTTTAATATCTTCCACATAGGCATCCTCCAAATACTGTCCTAGCAGTCAAAATGTTTAGACCGCTTAATATAGAAAGTAACACCAACAAAGTTTCATACTTAATAAATTCGCCTTGCACATAAAATATCCCTTTAGGTGGTTGGAAATTTTATGATAATCCCCTTCCTTCTTCCATTAATACTGCCGCTGGCTCAAATAATAAGTCGTCTATTATTGGTAGTATTTATGTATAAACGAATTGAAATGGTAAAAAAAAAGAACGGTTATATTAATTACCGTTCTTTCATATAGGATTCTACTTATTAATTTAGATTTTAAATGTCTGGGCTATGCAAGGTTCGTCATCAATTAATTGATTCTTTTCTTCAAAATCAATATTAAATTCTTTGAATATCTTTCTCCAAAAGGATACGGCAGGGAGGTTATTTACAAGTTCAATAACATAGTATTGACCTTTTTTGCTTTCAAATAACTCTTTAACTGCCTGTATTCCATAGCCCCTCCCTTTGAACTTATTTAGAATAAAGATATCATTAATGCAGAAATCACTTTCTTTTTTTAAAAATGGTCTTTCCAAAAGAAGTATAAAGCCAATTATGTTGCCTTCAGATTCGATGAAATAAGGAGAAATACCCTCATTTGTCCAAAACAAATAAAGATCTTCGTAATCAAAGAATCCATTTTCATTGATAGTAATGTTTGGTGTGAACATAGAAAGGTCATGAAGATAAAAAGAATATAAGTTTTGTAGAATTGTTTTCTCGTTTTCATAAACTTCACGAAGTCTAACAGACATCTAAAAACCCCCTAGCATTTCTTTTAACTATAGCTCAATGTATTTGATGTAGAAATAGTTAAATTAAAAACGAAGATGAAATAATAACATCTAGATTACATTAATCGTTTTTGTAATTGTTGCTCTATACTCTTGGTTTGTATATCTATAAATCCCGTAATACAAAATATATTAAAACAAAATGTTGACAATTGTTATGAATTTATGTTAAATTTATTTCGAATTAAAGATATTTTAATTAAAGGTAAAATCATTCATAAGAGAATGGAAATTTTTTTAAACATATATCTCGAATTCGAGGTAAAAATATATTCTTTTTTATATCTCGATTCAAATTTCCGTTGTACTCACTTAGTAGGAACACGTTTCGACAGAATATTAATTGGTCATACTAGTATAAAGAACCAACCTGGCATAATCCTTCATAGATTATGTCGATCAAACAATAACCATTAAAGGAGGTGAGGGAAGAATTAGTGTGCTTATTTTGTAGAACACAATAAGTTTTACATAATGCACATGTTTCCTTCCATGCAAGCGATTATGTGGTGTAATCGAATGAGAGGTATGTAAATCGTTACTATAACCACTATTAGTATGACCCTTCTATACAGTAAGAAGCACAATGAATATAAGAAAGCATATGAGGTAGAACAATGAGTTTTTTTAGAAAATTTTTTGGATTAGACACTAAAGAAGAACAAATAGGAGGAAATGACATGTTGAAAATTGGAATAGTTTTAGGAAGTACACGTGAGGGACGCGTTAGTCCACAAGTAGGAGAATGGGTAAAAGAACTAGCAGACAAGCGTGGAGACGCTGAGTACGAAATCATCGACATTGCAGAATTTAAGTTACCACTTTTAGGTGAACCAGGTGGCGATGCTTCAGGTGCAGCAGCTTGGAGTGCAAAAATCAATGGTTGTGACGGATTCGTATTCATCGTTCAAGAATATAACCACTCCATTACCGGCGCATTAAAAAATGCTTTAGACTACTTACGAGATGAGTGGAATAACAAAGCAGCTGGTATCGTATCATATGGTTCCGTAGGTGGTGCTCGTGCAGCAGAACATTTACGTGGCATTTTAAGTGAATTGCTTGTAGCACATGTTCGCGTTCATCCAGCACTATCCCTCTTCACTGACTTTGAAAACGGTACTGTATTTAAACCAAAAGCTGTACAAGCTGATTCAGTAAACCAAATGCTAGACCAAGTTATTCCTTGGACTAATGCACTAAAAACTGTTCGTAAGTAATTTAATAGTTTAAATTGTTACACTTCACAAAATGTGTATGGCGTGGGTATCGAAAGCCAGTCGGTGAATTTGTAAAATTTATTTAATAGAGATGCAAAAGACCAAGTAGAGCCAACTTAGACTCTACTTGGTCAATTTTATGAAAAAGTAGTTATAGTTAACTTTATTAAGCAAGGAATATTAAATAGAGTTGTTTGTAAATATCGTATTATATTCAACCCACTTTTCTTTTTCTCGCTCTACTGCTCGGTTTTGCCATTCAAACCAAACATATGAACATTCACTACAATGACTTTCTACACCACTATTATTGTTCATATCTCTACGTGTAAATAAGGTCCTTTTGCGACAGCTGTAGCAATAAATTACTTTATCTTCATCACTTTTTATTATCATAATTATCTTTCCCTCCAATATAAACTATTTATTGGCTATTACTTGGCTAATTATTCTATAATCAAATAATTTTACTAAATAATTGGACAGTCTAATTTATGGAGGTACCTTCCATGCACTAATCGCAAGTGTCTTTTAGAAATGTCATTCACATGAATTTAATTTCGTTTTCATAAATGCATGACAATATCCATATAAACATAAAGACAGACAGAGTGAACATAGTAGGAGTGATCAATTGTCTTTGATTTGGGTAATGGGCTATATCTACACTGCTTTAGGATTTAGTATAGGTGGGGTAATAGCATGGACGTTAAGAGGAGTACAAAGAAAAATAGATACTATTTACAGTATTTGCGCTGGTTTAATTCTTGGTTTATTAAGTTTTGAAGTTGCTCCCGAGGCTATAAACCTTGGAAATTGGCTCACATTCATCGTAGGATTTGTCATTGGAGTTATTTTATTTAAAATTACACATAAAGCTTTGAAAAATTTATTTGGAACTTTCAAAGGTAAAGATAACTTTTCATTACAAACGGGTATACTGTTGTTCCTTAGTATTTCATTTCACAATTTGCCTATTGGAATAGTAATAGGATCAAATCAAGAGTCTAGTATTGAAATGACGCTTCTACAAACCATTTTACTTCACAATATACCTGAAGGAATAATTGTATTTACTCCATTATTTATTGCGGGCCTTGGAGTATGGACATGGCTATTTTTATCTTTAATTGTTGCAATCCCAGTTGGTTTTGGCGCTTATATAGGGAACTCAATGGGAATTGGCGATCCAATGTTTTGGTCTTTTTCCATAAGTTTAGCAGTAGGCACAATATACATGATCACCATCCAGGAAATAATCATGGAGTCTATTAAAGATTTTTCAAAAGTATTAACAATAGCACTCATAAGCTTTGGATGCATAGGAGGTTTTCTTTTTCTTACCTAGCGCTTTTCTGTACATTTTAACCGTCACTTTGTTTTTCATATGCACGCAAAAATAAAAAGAGCCTTACCAGCATATCCCTTATATTAAAGGGTGGCAGAGGCTCTTTTTGGTACTTTAATTAGAAATCAAAGGTCGGATAGGTTTTTTCAAGAAGGTACACCTGAAGAAAAAAGAGAGAGATTAAGACAAGTAGAACTAAAAAAAATTCAACAGGTTCATTACAAGATGGATTTAGTAGAGCAGAAAATGGTAACTTAGCTGACTTAGTTGGTGGTTTAGATTGGAAAGGGACAGGAATACTAATCGTTATTTTATTCGTTGGAAAAGTTTTGTATAAACTGTTTTTTTAATGACTTTACTTACACTGTAACTTAAATTCAAGAAATGCGACTAACTTTAAATAGGAGGTGGTTTCTTGAAAAGTTTATTTCCACGTTTTCTTTTTATTATTTTAATAGCACTATTGACTATAGGATGTTCATCTCAAAACATAGAAGAAGTGAACGTATACAAAATGGACAGCTTTTCAAAAGTTGGAGAGAATTCATTGACTACTTATACAGACTCAAGTGTCATGAAAGATTTTAAAAATGCATTCAACAGTGCTAATAAAGAACCAGGAATAGTGAATATGGTTGACCCCGATTATAAAATTGAATTTGGAGATAAATCTTATTTTCTTTGGATAAGTGATGAACATGGCACAATAATGAATACAAATGATACTCATACCATTTATAGTCTTTCAGAAAGTTCGGCAAAAAAAATAGTCGAGATTTTAAACTAATGGCTGATATAGGGAAATATAGGTAGGGATTTTATATAACAATCACTTTATTTTTTAATACCAAGGCTATTTCTTACAAAACGTATAAGAACTAAAATAATCTATAAGTAAAAATAGAGTAGCTCAAAATTTTTTGAACTAACTCTATTTCAATTCATAATATAGAATGTATTTTAATGCTTTGCATGACCAATCGCTTGATGCAATAGATTCATAATATGGTCATCATCGCTTGAATAATACAACGTTGTCCCTTCACGTCGAAATTTTACTAAACGTAAATTTTTCAAAAAACGGAGCTGATGAGATACTGTGGACTGACCTAAATTTAGTGCCTCAGCAATATCATTCACAGAGTGCTCGTCGCAGCAAAGTAAGTTTAATATACGAATACGTGTTGGATCACTTAACGCTTTAAACGTCTGGGATACGACAAACAGTGTTTCTTCATCTAATTCATGTGTATTAGTTTGTACTTCTTCTGCCATACTTTTTACACCTCCTGTAACTAATCCTATTGATTCACTATTTTTCTATTGGAAGTCCTAATACACCCCTTTAGTGATGGTGGTGTGCATGTGCAGCTGAGACATCAGCTTTTGCTGTACATAAAATAGAATTATCACATTTATGTGCATTAGATTCCAACTGAATCGTCACATGCTGGATATTTTTATGTTCTAAATCATGTTCTATTTTGCGTAGTAGCTTTTCGCTCTCTACAATCGTCATTTGTCCCTCGACCACCACATGACAAGAAAGTGCATTTAAACCACTTGTAATAGACCAAATGTGTAAATCATGAACGTCAATAATTCCATTTGTCTGTTCAATTGTATGAACGATATCGTTTACACTTACATTTTGAGGCGTGCCCTCCATCAATACATGCAGCGAAGCTTTCGTTACATAATAGCCACTGCGTAAAACTAGTGCTGCGACAATAACACTTGCTAATGGGTCAGCCCAACCCCAACCAAAGAACATAATTAGAAGTGCTGCAATAATTGCGCCAATTGATCCTAGCATATCACTAATCACATGGAGAAATGCCCCACGCATATTTAAATTCTCTTTCGTATCACTGCCACGCATCATAATCCAAGCAACGAGGATATTCACTGCTAACCCAATACTACTAATAACAAGCATACCGGCTGTTGCCACTTCTGGTGGATTTGTAAATCGTTCAATTGCTTCATAAAAAATAAAGAAAGCTATTAAAATAAGCGTCACACCGTTTAAGACGGCTGCTAAAACTTCAAAACGTTTATAGCCATATGTTTTACTAGCATTTGCTGCTTTTTCACTCAATGTAAATGCTAATAAGGCAATTCCAAGAGATACGGCATCGCTTAACATATGCCCTGCATCAGAAAGAAGAGCAAGACTGTTTGTAATATAACCCCCTACCGCTTCTACAATCATATAGATGGTAATGATTATAAACGAAATCAGTAATACTTTTTTATTTTCACCATGTGCATGATTATGACTATTACCCATAAAAATCCCTCCCTATTGTTAACCTAAATTTTTATATATGA
>NZ_LJIY01000004.1:82026-313496 GCF_001420585.1 Psychrobacillus sp. FJAT-21963
ATATACTAATAAATATAAAATACTAAATGAATGGGGAATAAATGAATGAAATCAATCAAAATTGGGGCTGGATTATTAACTTGTTTAATGCTTCTGAGTTGGTCTTACGAAGAAGCTTCCGCTGAGTCAACATGGACATCTAAATGTTCATCATATGGGGAAATTAAGCAAAATCAAAATCCCGCTTTTCAGCATATGAACTGCTTACTTACGAATGCGGCTTTAGAAGCAAATATCCCTCCCGAAGTTGTTAAAGCTGTGGCTTCAAAAGAAAATGGTGGTTGGAAACAATTTGATGAGAATGGCCAGCCTGTTATCTCAAAAGATAATGGGATCGGTCTTATGCAAATTACCAATCAACTAGGATATGATCAAGAGAAATTGAAATACGATATCAACTACAATATTCAGGCAGGTGTCGAAATCCTTAGTAGTATGTATCACCGTAAAGATCTACCTAAAATAAAAGAGACAGGACCAGAAGTAATCGAAAATTGGTACTTTCCCGTCATGGCTTATAACGGTATAAAGCCTGCTAACAGTCCTCTTTATCAATTCAGTGGCTTGAAGAATATAGGGGCCTATCAAGAAAAAGTCTTTTCGTTTATTGAAAAAGATAGTTATATAAACGATACAAAATTAGGGCAATTTCCTTTCAATACAGTTGATTTTGAATATGACCCTAATAGCAGTGAAAATATTGTATTCAAAAAGAAGGAATATACATTAACGGATCAGTTGCATGCCTCTGCATATCAATTTCAAATAGGAGACAAAGTAACGATCACAAAAGACAATGTAAATTTAAGGTCACAACCTAGTACTTCTTCAGTTGCAAAATCCTTACCAATAAATACTACCTTGATTATTGAGGGAAATTTCTTCTATGATCAATCTTTGACAAGTATAAACCAATTTGTATGGTACCCAGTTAAAACTAAGGATCAAAAGTTAACTGGTTATATATCCTCTGCGTACATTAAGAAAAAGTTAGATGTAGATGTACCCCCTATAAAAGTTATGTGGGGAAAAACAGAACTAAAATTAGGACAAATAGGAAAAGTTACTATTCTATCTAATACAAACTTGGTCAAAATGGAGAGTAACGGTTCATTGACTACGATCCGTACTTTGAAAAAAGGCGAAGAATACCGAGTTTATAACTATAAGAGTAATCATGGCGGTTTATATGGTGTAGGTGGTGGAAGTTACGTTCAGAAGTCCACAAAAGTAAAATACGAAACACCATCTAAAAGCAAGTTAGCATTACTTGCACAATAACTTGCAATTTTACCAACCATCAATAAATCTATTTGCTAATTCAAAGGGACTTTAGAGTATATTGTATATCATGACAGTATTAATCTAATTGAAGTAAATGTTGAGAGTTCATTTAAAAAGAATCAGCAGTCAGTTATTAACTTTAGATAAAGATTGTGAACATTTATATCAGGAAATACAATTTTTTATACAGCAGATATTCAAAGACGTTTCATCTATATAAATTTAGTAACTTAAAGAGGAACTAAATGATTTTAAGATAAAGTGAGTCATAACTTGTAGAGGAGATGAAAAGATGACAATAAGTACGGAGAGGAAGGCTTCAAGATTGATGAGATTGCGTAGATTTTGCGGTTATGGTGCTGCAATAACAGTAACACCTTACCTGCTGATCAAAATCGTATGGACTTTAGGTTTCTTCCTCCCAACCGAGCAAATGGGCGACGCCAGTTGGCGCATTATAAACGCAGTTACCGCCGTTCTCGCTGCGATTGGTATCCTTCTTGCAATGGCGTTTTGCAAGCCATGGGGGGAGCGACTACCTGCGTGGTTGGTTGCTCTACCCATTTGGGTTGGTACCGGTTTGCTAGTTCCCATGCTGTTAATCGCACCGGTTCTAGGCCCTGCAGCTATGATTCGAGATCAAGAATCAGGTGCTGCTGATTTCTGGGTATACGAGCAGATCTTCGTAATGATTTCACTTTTCGGAATCGGTATCTTCTTGCCGCTTGCATTGGCAGGGTATGCAATGGCACGTTGGCCAGAGGCACTGAGTGGCACAACCGACTACAAGAAATTGACTGGAAATACTTTGCATCTCCAAACCGTTATGGCTAGGACAGTAGCAGCTGGCTGCATTCTGCTCGGTGTCATCAAGGTATTTTGGTCGGTTGGTGGCTCTTTCGGCATTAACCCGGCAACCATGGGTGAACGCGATGTTTGGTGGCACATGCTGTCATTGAGTACAGGTGTCTGGTCCTTTGTTGGTGCGTGGGGGATACTGGTGGTATCATCCCGCCGTGGAACGAGGTGGTTTCTACCCCCTATGGCTGCTGCATGGATTTCATCGGGAGCGTTGTTCTCCAACAACCTCTATTCAGCCTTATCTTCAGTTCGACTCGATGCGTCACCCTCCCCAGAATACCCATTGGCATGGTTGTTGACCACACAGGCTGGCATCGTCTTAGGTATAATAATGGGGATGATTATCCTATTAGTGCTGCACGAACGCCGTCGAGCTCTTCGAGAAGAGTGCAACTGAAATAGATTACACAGAACCACGTATTTATCATAAAAGAATGAATGATTCAATTGAATATAGAAAAAGCGTGTTTTGAGCAATCTTTTTTTCAATACCCACTTTTTCTATTTGCTCTTTTATTAAGGTTTATAGATTTAATTTAACTTTATTTCAAGGTTACAATTAATGGAATTAAAATACAATTTCTATAGATTTCCTTTCTAGTAGATGTTTTATTACCCCTTCATTACCTGCATATCACATTAATAAACACACTCTTGCAACTAAATTTTATATATACTTTTTAGGTATCAGATAAGATTAAATTTAATTCATTGGAAGGGGGTATTACTATTCTTCGTTATTAATAGTTAAAATAAGCGTTTTGAAAATCATAGCCCCTATTTTGAACAAAGATTGATCAAAAAGGGACTTTTTTTGTAATAAAGATTGATTATTTCGGTAAGCGAATATTTAACTAAAGCACCCGTTAGTTGAATAAGATTTATCTGTATTGGTCTAAGTAATATTGCCACAATTAATTGAATAAGTCTCACGGTTTTTATTACAGTTTTTTGTATCGTTCATTATCCTTACTACTCTAAAAAAGTTTAAAACTAATTGATCAATAGATATATACCTTCCGGAAAAAGGAGTATGTTTTAGTCGGTTAGTGAAAAATCCTTTTTGATTTGTTCAATGCTCCTATTTGTTATTTCTGCAATGTAATTCAATAAATCATCATATTTTTCTCGATTATTTAGTTTTTTAAATTTCTCAACAAGACCCTCAAAACCTTTAAAATATTCACTATGATAACTTGGGTTGTTATAAATTTTAATAAATTCAAGATAATCTTTTGTATACATTTTATCTTTAATTTGAATAAGAATATCATTCCAATTTTTAATTCTTTTTTTATGAATAGGCTTTTTTACTCCCAATTCCTTATTTTCTTCATTTTTTATCTGTTGAATAAATTGTTCTACTTCAAGTATATATTGAAAAAGCTCATTCCTGTTTTGGCTATCCAATTCCATTAGTATTTTAATTTTATAATGATCATAACGCCCTTTCCTATGATGCAATTTTCCTTCAGTTTTGTTTGATTCTTTTTTCTTAGCAGTATTTTCTTTTATTACCTTTC
Organism: Psychrobacillus sp. FJAT-21963; assembly: GCF_001420585.1. Classification (NCBI taxonomy): domain Bacteria; kingdom Bacillati; phylum Bacillota; class Bacilli; order Caryophanales; family Bacillaceae; genus Psychrobacillus; species Psychrobacillus sp. FJAT-21963. The sequence goes on from NZ_LJIY01000004.1 coordinate 85,695, forward strand.
CTCCAGCACCCAATAAACCTAATACTGCCGTAATTTCTTTGCGGTTTTCTTTAATTATTTTTCCTGCTTTTTTTCCACCTTCAATAATTGGTCCAATTGGAATTCTACCCATATGCCCCACCTTAATTTAAGAGTTAGTTTTTATGTAATTAAATTCGACGTTGTAAAGACCGTTTCCTTCTTAAATTAACCTGCCCCGTTAGTTTAAGTGAAACCCTTCACAATCTATAGGTATTTTAACATAAGTATCCAACAAAAAATCACCTCTCAGTTAAACTAGAGAGGTGATTTTAACATTCTTTTATAAATATCAGTAACCTACTTTAATGTAAAGTTACCAACTATAATGTCACTGGACAGTATATCTAACCAGTTTTTTTACGTCATGCCCGAGTTATATAGGTCTCGACTGAGTTACTTACGTCACGATTAAGTTATTTACGTCACGACTGATGTTCATGCAAACAAAAACAGCCACAAATAATATTTTACTTACTCCACCGTTACCGATTTCGCCAAGTTTCTTGGTTTATCGACGTCACAGTCTCTGTGTAAAGCAGCGTAGTAGCTTATTAGTTGAAGTGGAATTACTGCTACTAGTGGAGCGAATAGCTCGTGTACTTTTGGAAGAATGAATCGATCGCCTTCTTCTTCAAAGCCTTCCATTGCGATGATGCATGGGTTTGCTCCACGCGCTACTACTTCTTTTACGTTGCCGCGAATATTTAAACTTACCGCTTGTTGCGTGGCAAGGGCGATAATCGGTGTACCTTCTTCAATTAGAGCGATCGTACCGTGTTTTAATTCCCCACCTGCAAAACCTTCTGCTTGGATATAAGAAATTTCTTTTAGTTTTAATGCACCTTCAAGACTTACGTAGAAGTCGATGTTACGTCCGATGAAGAATGCATTTCGAGTTGTTGCTAAGAATTCAGTTGCGATTTCTTCCATTTCTTCTTTGGAATCGACAATTGTTTGGACAGCATTTGCTACAATACCTAGTTCTTTGACAACATCAAAGTCTAATTCTATGTTTTGAGATTGCGCGTATACAGATGCTGTTACCATTAATGTCGCAACTTGTGCAACATACGCTTTTGTTGATGCAACGGCAATTTCAGGGCCAGCATGAAGTAGTAATGTATGGTCTGCTTCACGAGAAAGGGTTGACCCAGGCACGTTAGTCATCGTAATAGTTGGGAAGCCTTTATCTTTGATTTTCACTAGCACTTGTCTGCTATCTGCTGTTTCACCTGATTGCGTGATGAACATAAATATTGGTTTTGCTGATAGAAGTGGCATGTTATAGCCGAATTCACTAGAAATATGCACTTCTACTGGAATACCTGCAACTTTCTCAAAGTATTCTTTCCCAATTAATCCTGCATGATAGCTAGTTCCTGCAGCGATAATGTACAGACGATCTGCCTCATTCAGTGCATCTAAAATAGCTTGGTCGATTGTAAGCTCGCCTTGTTCGTTTTGGTACGCTTGTATTATTTTACGGATAACAGCTGGCTGTTCATCCATTTCTTTTAACATATAGTGAGGATATGTCCCTTTTTCAATATCGCTCATGTCAAGTTCTGCCTTGTATGGAGCACGTTCTACTTTTGTGCCATCAAGCTTTTGAATTTCAACAGAATCTTTATGCACGATAACGATTTCTTGGTCATGAAGTTCTACATAGTGCTCTGTCACTTGGAGCATTGCCATTGCGTCAGATGCTACTACATTAAATCCATCTCCTAATCCAACAAGAAGAGGTGATTTATTTTTTGCTACATAAATTGTGTTTTGATCTTCTCTATCAATAAGAGCAATTGCATATGATCCGTGAATAAGATGCAATGTTTTTCTAAGCGCATCTACAGTAGATAAACCATCTTGTGAAAATTTTTCAATAAGCTGTACAATCACTTCTGTATCCGTGTCAGATACCATTTCTACATTTGCTAAGTACGCTTTTTTCATAAGATGATAATTTTCAATTACACCATTGTGCACTAAAGTAAAACGCTTTGTAGTACTTTGATGTGGATGGGCATTCAACTGATTTGGAACACCGTGAGTAGCCCAACGTGTATGACCAATTCCAAGCTTAGCGCCTACCTCTTCGTCTACTACATCGCGTAAGTCTGCAATACGTCCTTTTTCTTTGAAAACGACTACACCTTCTTCATTTAACACAGCGATTCCCGCCGAGTCATATCCGCGGTACTCTAATTTTTCTAAACCTTTTAATAGAATTTCCTTTGTATCTGATTCACCAATATATCCTACGATTCCACACATAATTTCAATTCCTCCGTTTACATTCATGTCAAAATAAACTTGCATCAGACTGTTGAGAAACGCTCGCATTCTTCGTTACTTGCTCCTGCGGTTACTCGTCGCAAAGAAGGGCTTTTGCTCCTGCGGTTACTCGTCGCAAAGAAGGGCTTTTGCTCCTGCGGTTAGTTCCACATTCGAATGAAGAATTTGTTTCTACTAAGTCTTACCAAGCTCATTATGCTAAGAATGCCTTCTTTTCCCTCTGTCATACAATCACTTGCATGGTTTATGAAAAAGAATAACAACCGGGCAAATACGGTCGGGAGGCATCCGCCGAAAATTCGATAACCTCCACCTCGTCTGCTGAAGATCTGTTTCGTCCAATTTCTTCAGCTCAGGCGCTATAATTGTTTTCCTTATTTTTACGCGTTTTCTTTTCACTCCATTTCAACGCGGGTACAGAAACGATTAGATTTTCTGAGTCTGCACTTTATCTATAATACTTAAATTACATATGATAGTCAATTAAGTACCTCTATTTATATATGCTATAAAACGATATTTTGCTAAGCAAAAGAGCCAGTATACGGAGACTCTTTTGCAAGCAGGTTGATGGAACTATGGCTAAAAAAGGTTCAAACGAATCAAGAAAACTACTAATCTACCAGACAGCAATGGATCCATCTGTTCGAGATTCCGTCCCACCTTGCAAGACTCCTGTTTCAGGGTTTCTCCAAATTATTTGCCCACGACCGAAAGATCCAGTGTCGGATGCGACATGAATGTCATGCCCCTTCCTAACTAAGCTTTGCACTAGATAGTTCGGAAATTCAGGTTCTACGTGAACCGTCTTTCCTTTTATCCACTGCCAGCGTGGCATATCAAGGGCTGCTTGCGGATTTAATAGATAATCAATTGTATTGGTCACTACTTGAAAATGACCCTGTGGCTGCATATATCCACCCATCACTCCAAATGCCCCAACTGCTTGACCATCACGTGTTAGGAATCCAGGAATGATTGTATGGAATGTACGTTTCCCCGGTTCAATAAAGTTAGGATGTGATTCATTTAATGTAAAATCGTGCCCTCTATTTTGCAATGCAATACCAGTCCCTGGCACTACAATACCTGAGCCAAACCCCATATAATTGCTTTGTATGTATGAGACCATGTTCCCTTCTTCATCAGCAGTTGCCAAATACACAGTACCGCCTTTAGGTAATTCATACGGTTCTGGATCGCTTGCTTCTTCCAAAATGGTTTCTGCTCGCGCTTTAGCGTATTCATCTGATAATAAATGATTTACTTTTACAGGCATTGCATCTAAGTCAGTAATGAACGCTTTCCCGTCCGTAAATGCCTGCTTCATCGCCTCTATTTGTTCATGAAGGATATTTGCATTTTGCCACTCTGGCTTATTCAGTTGCTTGTATATATTTAATGCCATAAGTGCAATCATGCCTTGCCCATTTGGAGGGATTTCCCATACATCATATCCTTTATAATTCGTTGAAATTGGTTCTACCCATTCAGGTTTGTATGTTACCAAGTCTTCTTTGGATAAGAAGCCCCCGTGTTTTTTCATGAAATCATCTATTTTACTCGCAATTTCTCCTTCATAGAAGTCTCGTGCATTTGAATCACCAATTGCTCGTAATGTTTTAGCATGATCTGGAGATGACCAAATTTCTCCGATTTCAGGAGCTCTCCCATCTGGTGCAAACGTTTCAAACCAAGCTGCAAATTCCTCTGTAGTAAAAGTACTTTTGAACCTTTTATATGCTGCTTTCCAGTACTTACCGAGGATTGGAGTTAAAGGATAACCTTCCTCTGCGTATCGGATTGCCGGGATGAGCACTTCCTGAAGTGGGAGTTTCCCATATTGAATGGATAACTCGGCCCATGCTGCCGGGACACCGGGTACCGTTATAGGAATAAGACCAAATGCAGGAATAGTTTCATGACCCTTTTCTCGAATTGCTTTTGCAGAAATTGACTGTGGAGCTGGACCCGATGCATTCAAACCATGTAATTTACCTTTTGTCCATACGAGAGCAAATGCATCTCCGCCAATTCCGTTGGATGTTGGTTCTACTACCGTCAAAGCTGCAGCTGTAGCTATGGCCGCATCAATAGCATTTCCACCCTTTTGAAGAATCTCCAAACCCGCTTGTGCTGCTAATGGTTGCGATGTTGCCACCATACCTTTCTTAGCAAAAACAGTATGGCGTTTTGCTTGAAACGGATGATATAAATAATCCATAAGAGTCCCCCTTAATATTAGATAAATTATTATAATACATTTAATAAAGGGAATCTATATGAATATTNTTTAATAAAGGGAATCTATATGAATATTCGAATAATTAAAAAATAAAGAAAGACATTCATTTAAGAATGCCTTTCAACCATTTAATCTACAACAATTTCACAATTTCTCTGTTGAATGCTGGCAAATCATCTGGTGTTCGACTTGTTACGAGTTGATTTCCACAAACAAATACTTCCTCATCGTGGAAATTAGCTCCAGCGTTTTCTAAATCGACTTTTATCGATTTATATCCCGTAGCATCTCGCCCCTCTAATGTTTTAGCAGTAATGAGAAGCTGTGGTCCGTGGCAAATTGCGAATACAGGTTTTTTATCATCCATAAACGCTTTAGCAAAATTAACGAAGCGATCATCTGCGCGTAAGATGTCCGGTGAAAAACCGCCAGGAATAAATAGTGCATCAAAATCTTCCGGCTTTACATCATCGATACCATAGTCCACCTTCAAATTCGCTTCACCTTGTTTACCTGTCACTTCATTTCCTGCTTGTTTTTCAATAATGAATACTTCATGACCAGCGTCGTTTAATGCTTGTGCTGGACTCGTATATTCCACGTCTTCAAACATATTTGTAACTAATGTTGCTACTTTAGCCATTTCGTCACTCCTTATCTGTTTGTTTCTCTCTCTTGTTATTCCACAAAAGTATCTAAACTAAACATTCAAATAAGAAGTATAAAAAAAATCCGACATCATGTCGGATTTTTATATATGTTATTCAGCTAAACCCATCTCTGCTTTAACCACTTCGACGATTCGGTTTACATAATTTTCGCATTCCTCTTCAGTTGCTGCTTCTACCATTACACGTACGAGCGGCTCTGTACCAGATGGACGAACTAAAACGCGTCCATTGCCCGCCATCTCTGCTTCCACTTCGCTTATGATTGCAGCCACTTTTTCATTTTGCGTTACAGCATGTTTGTCAGTTACGCGAACATTTACAAGTTTTTGTGGGTAAATGGTCATTTCGGAAGCAAGCTCTGAAAGTTTTTTCCCAGTAATTTTCATAATGTTTACAAGCTGTAAGCCAGTTAACAAGCCATCTCCTGTCGTGTTATAGTCTAAAAACACGATATGCCCTGACTGTTCTCCACCTAGATTATAGCCATTCTTTTTCATTTCTTCTACAACATAACGATCTCCAACTGCCGTTTTTACACTAGTCATTTCATGTGTTTCTAGCGCTTTATAAAAGCCCATATTACTCATAACTGTGGAAACAACTGTATTTTTATTTAGACGCCCTTGTGTATTTAAATGCTTTGCACAAATATACATAATTTGATCGCCATCTACAATATTCCCTTTTTCATCTACAGCAATTAATCGATCTCCATCCCCATCAAATGCAAGTCCAACATGTGCTCCTTTTTCTAGCACAAATTTCGACAGCTCTTCGGGATGAGTAGATCCTACACCATCGTTTATATTCAAACCGTTAGGTGATGCTCCCATTGTGGATAAATCAGCTTCTAAGTCTGCAAAAACATGTGCAGCTAGTGAAGAAGTTGCGCCATTTGCACAATCCAATGCTACATGAAGTCCAACAAACTCTTCATCAACTGTTTGTTTTAAGTATTGGATATACTTTTGTCCACCTTCAAAGTAATCAGATACTGATCCAACACCTGCTCCAGTTGGACGTGGAAGTTCGTCATTTTCAGCATCTAGTAAAATTTCAATTTCTTCTTCTTGTTCATCAGAAAGTTTAAATCCATCTGAACCAAAAAATTTAATACCATTATCTGCAACCGGATTATGAGATGCTGAAATCATTACTCCTGCATCGGCACTCATCACTCTTGTTAAGTAAGAAACACCTGGTGTACTAATTACTCCGAGACGCATTACTTCAACACCAACAGAAAGAAGTCCTGCTACAAGAGCACCTTCCAACATATGACCTGATATGCGAGTATCGCGCCCAATTAAAACCTTCGCACGATTTTCTGTTTCTTTTGTTAGTACATATCCGCCAAAGCGTCCTAATTTAAAAGCAAGTTCCGGTGTTAGTTCTGAGTTTGCTACTCCTCTCACACCATCTGTTCCAAAGTATTTTCCCATTAATCTTCTCTCCTTAAAAACCTGTTGTCCTGCGTATTAAGCTTCTTTTACTGTTAACTTTATCTCGGACGCAGACATTTCCCATTGAACATCCGTAGGGGCATCCATTTTTAACGGAAAAGTATTCTCCCCCACTTGTGCATTTTGTGCTTCTACATATAGAGCAATATTGTTCTTATTTATCTTTTCTAATGCCTCTGGTGTTCCTTTAGCTTTTACAGTAACTAAACCGTCTGTAGGAGCTAGAAATTCACTCACTAGCTGATCGGAAAGTCCTCTAACTTCAACTGTAACTTGCTCAAAAGTTTTTTCACTGACAGCTGATACAGATTCTTCTTTTTCTTCCGTATTTTTATCTTCTTCTGTAGGCTGCTCTGTTACTGGAGCAGGCGTGACATCTGCGGTAACTTTGACTTTGTCGAGCGACATCCTTGTAACTCCATCCGGAATCGCTAACTTCACGTCGAAATCCCCAGATTTTTCTAGCTTACTTATATCTACATCAACAGTCAACTGCTCAAATCTATCAAGAACAGCTCGAGGCCCATATAGTCGTATCGTTTCTACATTAGTATTCAACCTATTAATCGTCACATCTTGCTTCGGTGAACCCTTTGGTCTTAATACAACAGGGACCTCCTTACTAAGTTCTTCCACTTTTACTTTTACTTGTACTTGTTTTGGTTCCACTGTCACATCTAGTTTGTTTAAATCACGATCCAGAACTCTTACACTCGCTTCTTGATCAAAAGATTTAGTAATTCCTGGATCGCCAACTATAGTTGCTTTTACATAGCCTATGCTATTTATGACACTTTTTGCACCTGTAATTGTAACCATTTTTGGATTGACGTCATAGGACTTAACGATGTAGTTTTCTGCTAACAAGCCTTCATTCATATCCGGATCTACTCGGAATTCCTTCGATATTTTTTCTTCAATATTTACATTTACGTATACAGGGTCTATTCTAACCTTTAATTTATCAGAAAAATTTTCATTTGAAATAGCAACTCTATGCTCACCATAGGTTAACTTTCTCAAATCCACAAATACTTTATAATCCTTCATCATTTTAGCGGATAATACTACTTGTGTTGGGCCTTCTATATTTACTGTAACTGTTTCAGGAACACCAGTTACGACTGAGTTTTCATCATCATAATAAACTTCAACCGGTACGTCTCGTAATACATCAATTTGAGTTCCACTAGTACTTGAACCTGTACTCTCTTCTGATTTCACGGAAACAAATAACAGAATAGCTAAAGTTAATGCTATTATTCGTAAGAACCATGGACTATCCATCATTTTATCCATTTTGTTTCCCCCTCCATAACCATTTAGAAGAAGTTACTTGTTCATCCGTTGGTCCAAACCAAAGTCGCTTCAAGTGTGCTTGAAACTCTTCCATGGATAGATTTCTATGGAGATCACCGTTAGATGTCAAACTAACTGCACCCGTTTCCTCTGATACAACAATGGTTATAGCATCTGTTACTTCACTCAGCCCGATTGCTGCACGGTGTCTTGTTCCAAGCTCTTTAGATATAAAAGGACTTTCTGATAACGGTAAGTAACAAGCGGCAGAAGCTATTTTGTTTTTTTGCACGATTACTGCTCCGTCATGCAATGGGGTATTAGGAATGAAAATGTTAATCAATAACTCGGAGGTGATATTCGCATTTAATGGAATACCAGTCTCGATATAATCTGATAAACCTGTTTCTCTTTCAATCGATATTAAAGCTCCAATTCGACGCTTTGCCATGTAACTAACTGACTTGGTCATCGCGGTAATAAGACGGCTTTGCTCTTCTTCTTCTTGTAGAGAACTTCTTGCAAACAATTTCCCTCTACCAATTTGTTCAAGTGCTCTTCTGATTTCTGGCTGGAATATAACTATAATTGCAAAAAATCCAATATTAATTACATTATCAAGCAACCAACCTAACGTATCCATACCTAAAAAGTCAGTCACTACCCGCGCAATAATAATAACAAATATCCCTTTTAATAATTGAACTGCCTTCGTTCCTCTTATAAGGGTAATTAACTTATAAATAACAAACCAGACAAATAAAACATCTAAAATGTTTACAATTACGTTTACTGGCATTAAATCCGTAAATTGCTCCATAAACGACATGTGGCATCCCCCACTTTTCATAACAAATCCATACTCTGTAAGTATAACATGATAATGAACATTCCGCCTTTATGAAGCAAAAAAGTCTACCTAAAATAAGGTAGACTTCTATTTGAAAAGGTAATTGTAAATTATTTAGTTTCCTCATTTTCAAAAAATGAAACAACCTGCTTGCCCGCATCTTTTATATGGAACCATAGCCAATCAAATACTTCATTGATTTCCTCCGTTTTTCCTGTTATAACTGCTGTAGATGCCATATATTTAGAACCGTTAATGACAGTTAAATTCCCATCCAGCTCACCGTCAATTTGAACATCTCCATTTTTCACAACAAGATCACCTTTCACGACTTGTCCTTTAGGAATTATAACTGTTTCTCCTTTGACAACTACATTTTCCTGTTTGGTGAAAGAGAACTGCTGCTCCTCATTGAAGTTTGTGAATAGAGCGCTACTCATAAATAAGCAGAACAATGCTGCTGCAGTAATAATGGGATGTTGTCTCAACCATCTACTAACACCAGCGTGAGATTTTTCTTTTGGAAGTTTTGCCATAACTGATTTGGTAAAATGAGTAGGTGCCTCTGCACGAGCTGCTCCCTTTACGAAGGCAACTACATCGCTTAGCTCATGCATATGGGCCTGACAATCCACGCATGACTGCAAATGAGATTTAAGTTCAAGCTCATGTTCACGGCTAATTTCACCATCTAAATATTCATGCATAAAGTGAACAATTCGCTCTGGACATGCATTCATCGTGATTCCCTCCTATAAAAAATTAGGCTGTTTACTTAGCTGTTTTCTAAGTGCTTCTCGACCTCTATGAATTCTTGTTTTTACTGTCCCAAGTGGTAATTCTAATATCTCACTTATTTCTTGTAAAGATAATTCTTCCATATATTTCAGGACTATCGCTGATCGATATTTGTCTGGTAATCGACTTATTTCATATTGTATTCTATCCTGTAACTCGAGCTTCATCAGTTCTTCTTCGGGAAGTTCTTCTGATGCCGCTATTTGAGAATACATATTAAGTCCCTCTGTACCTGCAACTTCTGCATCTAAATGATAATCTGGCTTTTTTTTACGAATACGATCTATACATAAATTCGTAGCAATTCTATACAGCCAAGTGGAAAATTTCCTTTTTTGATCAAACGTGTGAATGTTAATATATGCTCTTACAAAAGCCTCTTGTGCTATATCTTCTGCTTCATGACGATTCCCTAACATACGAAAACAAACTTGAAAGAGCTTATGCTGATACAGGTCAACAATCTCCGCGAATGCGTCTTTGTCGCCTTTTAACACTTGTTTTATTCGCTTGTTCACCAACGCATCCATCGTGATTCCCCTCCGCTCCATGCGGCTGTCTTACCTATACGATTAAAGGTAGTAACAGGTTTCATTTATTTTTTTCTTTATTTTAATTTTATCAAAAAATCTTCCAATTGTGGGATATTTTCTAAAAGAAAAAGCTAACACCTCAAAAGATTGAACGTCCGATTTACTCCTGCAGGATAAGAGAAACAGCCGACACCATACAGGACCATAGACACGAAGCGGCCCGGCTACTCTCCAACAGTAAGTTTCGGAATAATGTTATTTTTTCTATAAATCTATAAAAAGGCTGTAGATAACTCTTTTTTTGAGTTTCTCTACAGCCTGAGCAGACACCTAAATGTCTTTTTTACACGTTATATAAGACTTTCCCCAAACAATGATCCCATGAGGGCAACCGCAACATCTGCGGTCTTATTTTTTTCATCAAGTATAGGATTTACTTCCACAAACTCAGCCGAAGTAATTAGGTTTGATGAATAAAGCATCTCCATAGCTAAATGACTTTCACGATAAGTAATTCCCCCAGGAACTGGAGTACCAACACCTGGTGTGTAGATTGGGTCTATACCGTCTAAGTCAAGTGATAAATGAACTCCATCCACTTCTCGCTCTTGGAAATACTCGATTGTTTGCTCCATTATTTTCGTCATTCCAAGTTTGTCTATTTCATGCATAGAGAACACCTTAATGCCTTTTTCTTTAATCAATTCGCGTTCACCAGGATCTACGGAACGCGCTCCAATAATTACTACATTTTCAGGTTTTATCTTAGGAGTGTATGAGCGTATTTTTACTAAGTCAGTATGTCCTAATCCCAGGCTCACAGCTAATGGCATCCCGTGTATATTACCTGAAGGTGAAGTCTCTTCCGTATTTAAGTCCGCATGTGCATCGTACCAAATTACTCCAAGGTTTTTATATTTATCTGCTAATCCTGCTAGCGTTCCAATAGCAATACTGTGATCTCCACCAAAAATCAAAGGATAATCACCTTCTGCTATAATTTCCCTTACTTCGTTTGCAAGCTTTGTATTACCCTCAACTACCTCTTCCAAATTACGTAGCTTTGTATTCTTTGACATTTCTTTTCTTCCTATTACTATGTCGCCTTTGTCTTTTACCGTATGGCCAAGTGCTTTTAAACGTTCAATTGCTCCTGCGTAACGAATAGCGCTCGGTCCCATATCGACACCTCTTCTATTTTGACCAAGATCCATCGGTACACCAACAATAGTTATATTTAATTTATTCATGATTTTATACCCCCAATTATTTATATACCTATTGTAAATCCTAAAGGGCTGTTGGCTCAACCAAGCAAAATCATGAATATTTATTCATAAGCTGAACGAGATGATTTTTCACATCTGCCCACTCACTATCGATTATTGAGTAGACAACTGCATTTCTTACGGTTCCATTTGAACGCAAGCGCTCATTCCGTAAAACACCTTCTTTTACTCCACCTATTCGTTCAATCGCACGTTGTGACTTTACATTTAATTCATCGGTTTTAAATTGAACTCGAATCATTCCGAGATTTTCAAAACAATGTTTTAATAACAGGTATTTACATGTCGTATTAACATGTGTTCGTTGAAACGTTTGACCATAGAAAGTTGAACCGATTTCACACGCATGATTTGCTGTGTCGATTCCATATATACGTGTCGTACCAATTATTTCTTTAGTGTCGGTATGTTCTACGACAAATGCGAGAGCGGTTTTGGCAATGTTCATTTGTTGGATTCCTACTTGTAGCCATTGCTCTAGCTGTTCATAGCTTTCTACTTTATTCAACATAAATTCAAAGATTTTAGGGTTATACAACTCCCATAAATGTTGAATATCTGTTTGTTCTAATGGACGTAATGTCACATCTCCAAATACAATTACTTCTGCCAAATCCAAACACCTCACTTTTTCTTTTATCATAATAGAAAAAGTGAGGTGTTGAAAAGAATTATTTTGTTAATATATCTCCTACGTATAGAGACTGTGGACGAAAGAGAGATGCATCCTCTATCTGTTCTAGTATATGAGCACTCCACCCTACCATGCGTGCTATGCTAAATGTTGGAGTAAATAAAACAGCAGGCATGTCGATTGAACGCATAATAGCCGCTGCATAAAATTCTACATTCGTATATAGATTTCTTCCTGGCTTGTATTTTTCTAATAGTGAAGTAATCTCTTTTTCAGCCTTTGTCGCCAAATCTAGCCAAGGATCAGAGCCTTGTAAACGGACACATGCTTCTCTTAGCAAAATTGATCGAGGATCCTCGGTTTTATAAATACGATGTCCAAAACCCATAACTTTTTCACCATTTTTTAGCTTTTCTTCGATAACAGGTCGTATCCTTGCTTCCTCTTTTATTTCATCGAGCAAATTTAATACTTCGGCGGGCGCTCCACCATGTAAAGGACCTTTCATTGTACCAATGGCAGAAGTAATCGCTGCAGGTACATCAGATTCAGTCGAGATAGTCACTCTCGCTGCAAAAGTTGAGGCGTTTAATCCATGCTCCATTGTTAGCTTTAAATACGTTTCCAGTGCTTTAACCTGCACTGAAGTTGGAGGAGTACCTTGGAGCATCCATAAATAATTTTCTGTATGGGAAAAATCACTATTTTGCTCGATTAACGGAAATCCCTGTTGCTTTCTATAATGTCTTGCAATTATTACTGGAAGCGCACCTGTTAAGTAAATCGCTTGCTCCATCTTGTCTTTTTGTAAAAATTCAGTTGTACCAAATGCAGATATAACTGTTCTCATGGCATCCATAACAGAAACTGTTGTCGGAAGAGTATCGATGATTGTACAGACATATTCCGGTAATTTTCTTCCTTTTATTAGTTTTTTATGGAATTCCTGCAGTTCAATCTCAGAAGGTAAAACGTCATACAATAAGAAGTAAGCAACTTCTTCAAATGAATAATCTAGTACTAAATCTTTTACGTCCATCCCACGATATCTCAATACTCCATTGTCACCATCGACCAGACCAACTTTTGTATGCACTGCAACTACACCTTTTAATCCTTTTTGAAACATATTCATACCCCTTCCTTTTCTTTAGTATAAGAAAGTTTTANTTAAATGAAGTTGATTATATTTTTTAATTAAAAGGAGAAGAAAAATGGAATATCAATGGTTGAAGACTTTTATTGTCGCTGCCGAAACATGTAATTTTAGAAAAGCGTCCGAAAAATTACTAATTTCTCAGCCTGGCGTCACGGTTCATATAAAATTATTAGAAGAATATTTAGGGATTTCTTTATTTGACCGAACAAACAGACGCGTAGGTTTATCTGATGCTGGTAAATTGTTTTATGAAGAAGCTGTTCTACTTACAAAGAACTTAGAAGAAAGCGTGCATCGATTACATGCTTTTACTGAAGGATATACCCACAAGTGGATTATCGCCATTTCTCCCTTAATGGCGGAAACCATCTTGCCCTACATATTACGTTCATTTATGGACAAACATCCTGACTTGGAAGTATCTATAAGAGTTGAAGAATCTAATGTCATTGAAGATTTAGTATGGAAAGGAGATGTTCATATTGGCATCTCAGCCCTAGAGGCTACACGGAAAGAAATACAATCTATTGAGCTCTATGAAGATCCTCTTATATTTGTTGTTCCTTCCGATGGGTATGATGAGGAATCGGGACCTATCGTGAATCCAGAAGAATACTTATCCAGCAATTATCTGTTCACTCATCACCATCCAGTTGTGTGGGACACACTTCTTTTACAGCTGCGCAAGCGAGTGACTAACATACGAACTATGAAAGTTACGCAGGCACATATAGTAAAACGCTTTATTCAAGAAGGCTTAGGTATTTCATTTCTTCCACAATCCATTATCAAACGAGAATTAACCGAGGGACGTGTGATGAATGTACCTTTCGAGTTATTCCCGCTTCCCAAAGTAAAAACATTTTTATTACTTAAAAATAGGGGGCATCTCGAGCAGGAGTTTATAGAAAAAATATCTAACTACTATTTTGGATAATTAATTTTACGAGGTGATTAAATGAAAAAGAAACTATTTTTAATTAGACATTGCCAAGCGGAAGGGCAGGAAGCAGACGCACCCCTAACCGAAAAAGGTTATAAGCAAGCTTTAGAACTTGCTAGCTCCTTGAACAACATTCGTGCAGACCAAATAATTTCAAGCCCATATTTAAGAGCTCGACAAACGATTAATCCATATGCAAAGGATAGAAATCTAGAAATTAAAATAGATACACGTTTATCAGAACGTGTATTAAGCACGAGCAACCTGCCAGACTGGCTTGATAAGTTAAGGAATACTTTTGATGATATGGACTTAAAGTTAGAAGGTGGCGAAACTAGCAGGGAAGCACAGGCACGAATAGTGGAAGTCGTGGAGGAAATCTTAGATAATAATATAGAAAATACAGTTATCGTGACACATGGAAATATTCTGTCCCTGCTATTGAGGCACTACCAGAATAGTTTTGGCTTTGAGCAATGGAAAAGTTTAAGCAATCCAGATGTATTTTTGATGCAATTCACGAATAATGAATATACAATCCACCGAGTTTGGAAAGAATAATGAACATAGAAAAAAGGGTATTCCATAAAAATGGAATACCCTTTTTTTAGATGGAGCCTAGCGGGATCGAACCGCTGACCTCCTGCGTGCAAGGCAGGCGCTCTCCCAGCTGAGCTAAGGCCCCGAAGTTAAAACAGTGTTGGCTGGGGTACCTGGATTCGAACCAGGGCATGACGGAATCAAAATCCGTTGCCTTACCGCTTGGCTATACCCCAATAAACTGGTGGAGGGGGACGGATTCGAACCGCCGAACCCTAAGGAGCGGATTTACAGTCCGCCGCGTTTAGCCACTTCGCTACCCCTCCAAAGCTATATAAAAAATAAAATGGTGGAGGATGACGGGCTCGAACCGCCGACCCTCTGCTTGTAAGGCAGATGCTCTCCCAGCTGAGCTAATCCTCCTGGGTTATATAAATTCACGATAAGCTTTCACATCTCTGCGTTTCTATCGTTCATTTGTATCCTTGACCTTCTTGCTTCTCCTGATTTTATGAATAAGGGTCAGTCAAAACTGGACAAGAATAATAGTAACATATTTATTCTACTAAGACAAGTAGTTCTAAGTAGTTTGTAAAATTTCTACTCCATATGTAAGCTTCCAAGCGGATTCGAACCGCTGACCTCTTCCTTACCATGGAAGCACTCTACCTACTGAGCTATGGAAGCATAGACAAAAAAATGGCTCCGAAGGTAGGACTCGAACCTACGACCGATCGGTTAACAGCCGATTGCTCTACCACTGAGCTACTTCGGAACGGATAATATTTAAAGTACAAATATAATTATAGCAATCCTTTGTTAAATTTCAAGTATATTTTTAGTAAATACATAACAATTTCTCAGCTTTTTTCATGCAATTAATTATTTCCTAAGAAATAATTTTGATGGATCGCTTGAATAAATTTTATAGTGGTTAAGGGATTACAATTAATGGCAGAACGAGACTAAATTTGCTTAATTCGCAACTATTAAAGTCAGATTCGAGACTAATTTGTCTCGGAGAGCAACCAAATGAGTCGTATAAGCGACTAAGGATAATCTAAAAGCAATCAACTAGATAATGAAAGCGACCATTTCTCACAATAAAGGTTCACTTTCTCTGAGATGACACATTTTTTCTTCTGTCCTACGCTACGAGTCTCTCATCCTTGCTTCCTCGAATTCTTTGTTCCTCTACTTTCTCGCAAGTTTATTATAATTCTTTGCCTTCAGCCTTTTTTCTAGTACAACAAAAAAAGCCACCACCGATTACTCGGTGACGACTTTTCAATTGCCCAGCGACGTCCTACTCTCACAGGGGGAGACCCCCAACTACCATCGGCGCTGAAGAGCTTAACTTCCGTGTTCGGTATGGGAACGGGTGTGACCTCTTCGCCAACATCACTAGACTCTTCGGCTTTCCATACACATCGTACTTCTTCGTCAACTTCATTCGTTCGGTCAGTCACGTACTAGAGTACGCTCCTTTCCTCTCTCAATCGTTTCCTTGAATTACTCGTGTCTAGAAACCCTCTTATAAGAGTGCTTGTTCACTCAAAACTGGATAAAAGACATTGATGCTCGCAAATTCATATTTGGTTAAGTCCTCGATCGATNTAGAAGCAAGTCATGCAAAAACACAAAAAAGACCAGTTCCGACTGGAACTGATCCTTTGAAAAGCTTGGCGGCGTCCTACTCTCACAGGGGGAAACCCCCAACTACCATCGGCGCTGAAGAGCTTAACTTCCGTGTTCGGTATGGGAACGGGTGTGACCTCTTCGCTATCGCCACCAAACCTGATGGAGAGAATGTTCTCTCAAAACTAGATAACAATGTTCATTTTTCACATTAGAATATAGGTTAAGTCCTCGATCTATTAGTATCTGTCAGCTCCACGTGTCACCACGCTTCCACCTCAGACCTATCAACCTGATCATCTTTCAGGGATCTTACTTCCTTGCGGAATGGGAAATCTCATCTTGAGGGGGGCTTCATGCTTAGATGCTTTCAGCACTTATCCCGTCCGCACATAGCTACCCAGCGATGCCCTTGGCAGAACAACTGGTACACCAGCGGTGCGTCCATCCCGGTCCTCTCGTACTAAGGACAGCTCCTCTCAAATTTCCTGCGCCCGCGACGGATAGGGACCGAACTGTCTCACGACGTTCTGAACCCAGCTCGCGTACCGCTTTAATGGGCGAACAGCCCAACCCTTGGGACCGACTACAGCCCCAGGATGCGATGAGCCGACATCGAGGTGCCAAACCTCCCCGTCGATGTGGACTCTTGGGGGAGATAAGCCTGTTATCCCCGGGGTAGCTTTTATCCGTTGAGCGATGGCCCTTCCATGCGGAACCACCGGATCACTAAGCCCGACTTTCGTCCCTGCTCGACTTGTAGGTCTCGCAGTCAAGCTCCCTTGTGCCTTTACACTCTGCGAATGATTTCCAACCATTCTGAGGGAACCTTTGGGCGCCTCCGTTACATTTTAGGAGGCGACCGCCCCAGTCAAACTGCCCACCTGACACTGTCTCCCTGCCCGATAAGGGCAGCGGGTTAGAAGGTCAATACAGCCAGGGTAGTATCCCACCGATGCCTCCACCGAAGCTAGCGCTCCGGTTTCCAAGGCTCCTACCTATCCTGTACAAGCTGTACCAACATTCAATATCAGGCTGCAGTAAAGCTCCACGGGGTCTTTCCGTCCTGTCGCGGGTAACCTGCATCTTCACAGGTACTATAATTTCACCGAGTCTCTCGTTGAGACAGTGCCCAGATCGTTACGCCTTTCGTGCGGGTCGGAACTTACCCGACAAGGAATTTCGCTACCTTAGGACCGTTATAGTTACGGCCGCCGTTTACTGGGGCTTCAATTCGCACCTTCGCTTACGCTAAGCGCTCCTCTTAACCTTCCAGCACCGGGCAGGCGTCAGCCCCTATACTTCGCCTTACGGCTTCGCAGAGACCTGTGTTTTTGCTAAACAGTCGCCTGGGCCTATTCACTGCGGCTTCTCGGGGCTTTAACACCCTAAGAAGCACCCCTTCTCCCGAAGTTACGGGGTCATTTTGCCGAGTTCCTTAACGAGAGTTCTCTCGATCACCTTAGGATTCTCTCCTCGCCTACCTGTGTCGGTTTGCGGTACGGGCACCTCTCACCTCGCTAGAGGCTTTTCTTGGCAGTGTGGAATCAGGAACTTCGCTACTAAATTTCGCTCGCCATCACAGCTCAGCCTTCACGGGAAACGGATTTGCCTATTTCCCAGCCTAACTGCTTGGACGCGGATATCCAATACCGCGCTTACCCTATCCTCCTGCGTCCCCCCATTGCTCAAATGGTGAGGAGGTGGTACAGGAATATCAACCTGTTGTCCATCGCCTACGCCTTTCGGCCTCGGCTTAGGTCCCGACTAACCCTGAGCGGACGAGCCTTCCTCAGGAAACCTTAGGCATTCGGTGGACGGGATTCTCACCCGTCTTTCGCTACTCATACCGGCATTCTCACTTCTAAGCGCTCCACCAGTCCTTCCGGTCTGACTTCACTGCACTTAGAACGCTCTCCTACCACTGTTCGTAAGAACAGTCCGCAGCTTCGGTGATACGTTTAGCCCCGGTACATTTTCGGCGCAGAGTCACTCGACCAGTGAGCTATTACGCACTCTTTAAATGGTGGCTGCTTCTAAGCCAACATCCTGGTTGTCTAAGCAACTCCACATCCTTTTCCACTTAACGTATACTTTGGGACCTTAGCTGGCGGTCTGGGCTGTTTCCCTTTCGACTACGGATCTTATCACTCGCAGTCTGACTCCCAAGGATAAGTCATCGGCATTCGGAGTTTGACTGAATTCGGTAACCCGGTAGGGGCCCCTAGTCCAATCAGTGCTCTACCTCCGAGACTCTTACCTTGAGGCTAGCCCTAAAGCTATTTCGGAGAGAACCAGCTATCTCCAGGTTCGATTGGCATTTCACCCCTACCCACACCTCATCCCCGCACTTTTCAACGTGCGTGGGTTCGGGCCTCCATTCAGTGTTACCTGAACTTCACCCTGGACATGGGTAGATCACCTGGTTTCGGGTCTACGACCACGTACTCATGCGCCCTATTCAGACTCGCTTTCGCTGCGGCTCCGCATCTTCTGCTTAACCTTGCACGGGATCGTAACTCGCCGGTTCATTCTACAAAAGGCACGCCATCACCCGTTAACGGGCTCTGACTACTTGTAGGCACACGGTTTCAGGATCTATTTCACTCCCCTTCCGGGGTGCTTTTCACCTTTCCCTCACGGTACTGGTTCACTATCGGTCACTAGGGAGTATTTAGCCTTGGGAGATGGTCCTCCCGGATTCCGACGGAATTTCACGTGTTCCGCCGTACTCAGGATCCACTCTGGAGAGAACAACATTTCAGTTACAGGGCTGTTACCTTCTTTGGCGGGCCTTTCCAGACCTCTTCGCTTATATCGTTCCTTTGTAACTCCGTATAGAGTGTCCTACAACCCCAAGAGGCAAGCCTCTTGGTTTGGGCTGTTCCCGTTTCGCTCGCCGCTACTCAGGGAATCGCATTTGCTTTCTCTTCCTCCGGGTACTTAGATGTTTCAGTTCCCCGGGTATGCCTTCTCATACTCTATGTATTCAAGTATGGATACTACTCCATTACGAGCAGTGGGTTTCCCCATTCGGAAATCTCCGGATCAAAGCTTGCTTACAGCTCCCCGAAGCATATCGGTGTTCGTCCCGTCCTTCATCGGCTCCTAGTGCCAAGGCATCCACCGTGCGCCCTTTCTAACTTAACCATTTCTTACTTTAGAAAGAATCACTATGTGTGATGAACTTTGCATTGCATTCAATGTGAATGTATTACTTATTGTTATCTAGTTTTCAAAGAACAATCCTGTCTCGCTAGAGACATGTTTGAAGGAATGATCCTTCAAAACTAAACAAGACGAAAACGCACACTNTTTCATATCGAAGATATGATGTTGTAGGATCTTTTGCAAGTTCCTTCAAAACTAAACAAGACGAAAAACGTACGCTGCTCCATATATCCTTAGAAAGGAGGTGATCCAGCCGCACCTTCCGATACGGCTACCTTGTTACGACTTCACCCCAATCATCTGCCCCACCTTCGGCGGCTGGCTCCATAAAGGTTACCTCACCGACTTCGGGTGTTGCAAACTCTCGTGGTGTGACGGGCGGTGTGTACAAGGCCCGGGAACGTATTCACCGCGGCATGCTGATCCGCGATTACTAGCGATTCCAGCTTCACGCAGTCGAGTTGCAGACTGCGATCCGAACTGAGAACAGATTTGTGGGATTGGCTAAACCTTGCGGTCTCGCAGCCCTTTGTTCTGTCCATTGTAGCACGTGTGTAGCCCAGGTCATAAGGGGCATGATGATTTGACGTCATCCCCACCTTCCTCCGGTTTATCACCGGCAGTCNTCACCGGCAGTCACCTTAGAGTGCCCAACTAAATGCTGGCAACTAAGATCAAGGGTTGCGCTCGTTGCGGGACTTAACCCAACATCTCACGACACGAGCTGACGACAACCATGCACCACCTGTCACTCTGTCCCCGAAGGGAAAGCCCTATCTCTAGGGTTGTCAGAGGATGTCAAGACCTGGTAAGGTTCTTCGCGTTGCTTCGAATTAAACCACATGCTCCACCGCTTGTGCGGGCCCCCGTCAATTCCTTTGAGTTTCAGTCTTGCGACCGTACTCCCCAGGCGGAGTGCTTAATGCGTTAGCTGCAGCACTAAGGGGCGGAAACCCCCTAACACTTAGCACTCATCGTTTACGGCGTGGACTACCAGGGTATCTAATCCTGTTCGCTCCCCACGCTTTCGCTCCTCAGCGTCAGTTACAGACCAGAGAGTCGCCTTCGCCACTGGTGTTCCTCCACATCTCTACGCATTTCACCGCTACACGTGGAATTCCACTCTCCTCTTCTGCACTCAAGTTTCCCAGTTTCCAATGACCCTCCCCGGTTGAGCCGGGGGCTTTCACATCAGACTTAAGAAACCGCCTGCGAGCCCTTTACGCCCAATAATTCCGGACAACGCTTGCCACCTACGTATTACCGCGGCTGCTGGCACGTAGTTAGCCGTGGCTTTCTGGTTAGGTACCGTCAAGGTGCAAGCAGTTACTCTTGCACTTGTTCTTCCCTAACAACAGAGCTTTACGATCCGAAAACCTTCATCACTCACGCGGCGTTGCTCCGTCAGACTTTCGTCCATTGCGGAAGATTCCCTACTGCTGCCTCCCGTAGGAGTCTGGGCCGTGTCTCAGTCCCAGTGTGGCCGATCACCCTCTCAGGTCGGCTACGCATCGTCGCCTTGGTGAGCCGTTACCTCACCAACTAGCTAATGCGCCGCGGGTCCATCTGTAAGTGACAGCCGAAACCGTCTTTCATCCTTGAACCATGCGGTTCAAGGAACTATCCGGTATTAGCTCCGGTTTCCCGGAGTTATCCCAGTCTTACAGGCAGGTTACCCACGTGTTACTCACCCGTCCGCCGCTAACATCCGGGAGCAAGCTCCCTTCTGTCCGCTCGACTTGCATGTATTAGGCACGCCGCCAGCGTTCGTCCTGAGCCAGGATCAAACTCTCCGAAAAAGTACAAAACCGAAGTTTTGCTTTTCGCCAGTTTGACTGACTACCTATGATGTATCATAGGATTTTNTACCTCACCAACTAGCTAATGCGCCGCGGGCCCATCCTGTAGTGACAGC
The DNA here is from genome assembly GCF_001420585.1 of Psychrobacillus sp. FJAT-21963. Lineage (NCBI taxonomy): Bacteria > Bacillati > Bacillota > Bacilli > Caryophanales > Bacillaceae > Psychrobacillus > Psychrobacillus sp. FJAT-21963. Next base: position 107,159 of record NZ_LJIY01000004.1, read on the forward strand.
CGAAACCGTCTTTTAACATTCCCCCATGAGAAGGAATGGATTATTCGGTATTAGCCCCGGTTTCCCGGAGTTATCCCAATCTACAGGGCAGGTTACCCACGTGTTACTCACCCGTCCGCCGCTGAATCAGAAGAAGCAAGCTTCTTCATCATCCGCTCGACTTGCATGTATTAGGCACGCCGCCAGCGTTCGTCCTGAGCCAGGATCAAACTCTCCATAATAGAGAACTTAAAAAGCTCATTTTGTTTTGCTGGCATCATCATTAAATGATGTCAAAATTGTTTGCTATCCGACTAACCAAAGCTAGTCTATCAAGCTATATGTCTTAACGTTTTGCATGTTCAGTTTTCAATGTTCATGTTTTAAAAATAATGGAGCGGGTGAAGAGAATCGAACTCTCATCATCAGCTTGGAAGGCTGAGGTTTTACCACTAAACTACACCCGCGTTAATATAAGATATAATGTTGTTGTTTTTTTGGCGCGCCCGGCAGGAGTCGAACCCACAACCTTCTGATCCGTAGTCAGACGCTCTATCCAATTTGAGCTACGGGCGCATGTGCTTTGGTGCGGCCGAGAGGACTTGAACCTCCACGGGGTTAACCCCCACTAGGCCCTCAACCTAGCGCGTCTGCCGTTCCGCCACGACCGCGTAGTTATCACTTAGGACAAAATTTATTATACTCCCAAAACGAGAGATTGTCAACAACTAAAATGGTGAGCCATGTAGGATTCGAACCTACGACCCTCTGATTAAAAGTCAGATGCTCTACCAACTGAGCTAATGGCTCGAAATAAATGGCTGGGGTACCTGGATTCGAACCAGGGCATGACGGAATCAAAATCCGTTGCCTTACCGCTTGGCTATACCCCAACATGGCGGTCCCGACCGGGATCGAACCGGCGATCTCCTGCGTGACAGGCAGGCATGTTAACCGCTACACCACGGGACCTTTGAGAACAAATTATATAATTAGAAATGACCCCTACGGGATTCGAACCCGTGTTACCGCCGTGAAAGGGCGGTGTCTTAACCGCTTGACCAAGGGGCCATATAATGGCTCCGAAGGTAGGACTCGAACCTACGACCGATCGGTTAACAGCCGATTGCTCTACCACTGAGCTACTTCGGAATAATTTTTGTCGTTTTGTTTTACTCGACTTTTTCTATTATAGAGAGCCTTTAACAAAACGTCAACCACTTTTCCGAAATTTATTTAGAAATTTTACTAGTAACTAAAACTAATTTCCCTAAACACTTGCCACACCTGTATTTCTCAGTATTTAATCGAATTTTTCGATTATATAGAAGTGAGCATTTTTCACATGAATACGTATAGATTTTCTTCCTTTTAATCACTTTAGGTTCAACGAGGGTCGAACAAAATCTTGGAGAGTTTGTTCTTTTTAGAAGTTCTCTAAAATCGGCATCTCTATGTTTATATCCTTTTCCCTCTATATGTAGGTGATAATGACAAAGTTCATGTTTTATAACACCAACTAATTCTTCCAACCCATGTTTTTCAAAGACTAGTGGGTTTATTTCGATATTATGTGTTCGCAACAAATACCTTCCTCCAGTTGTTCGGAGGCGCCTATTAAAGGTAGCTTCATGTTGAAAGTCTTTCCCAAAGATTGTTTTTGATACATTGCATACTAATTTTAAAAGTTTTTCATCTGTCATTTAACTCGCTCCTAAAAAAGAACTTGTCCAATGAGTGCTCATTGGACAATTCTTAACTCTCACACTTGTTCTTGTGGAGGTAGCATCGTAAGTGCGATTCTTCCTTTATTGGCGTCATACTGTTCTACCCATACAGTTACGATGTCTCCTAATGAAACGACATCAAGTGGATGTTTAACAAATCCTTTTTTCAGCTTAGATATATGAACTAGTCCATCTTGTTTTACACCTATATCGACAAATGCTCCAAAATCTACTACGTTTCGAACTGTTCCTTGGAGCTCCATTCCTGTTTGAAGATCTTCCATCTTAAGTACATCTTTTTTCAAAATCGGTTGCGGAAATGCTTCTCGTGGATCTCTAGTAGGTTTAATCAATGTATCCACTATATCTTTTAGAGTGATTTCACCAATCTCTAATTCCTTACTCACATCTGCAATATTAATATTCTTCAAGGCTTCTTCTGCCTCTTTAGATCCGATTTGAGACTTTTTCAATCCTGCAATTTCTAATACTTGTTCTGCAGCTTTATAGCTCTCTGGGTGAATTCCAGTGGCATCGAATGGATTTTTTGCATCCGGAACACGCAAGAATCCAATTGCTTGCTCATAGGTTTTAGCTCCAAGTCTAGGTATTTTCTTTAGCTGTGCTCTTGATGTAAATCTACCTTGTTCGTTTCTTAGATTCACGACATTTTCTGCTACTGTCTTAGATAGCCCTGAAACGTATTGTAGTAAGGATGCAGAGGCAGTGTTTACATTAACTCCAACCTGATTAACTGCAGTTTCTACTATAAAAGTAAGTGATTCGGATAATTTCTTTTGGGATACATCATGTTGGTACTGACCTACACCCACTGCTTTTGGATCGATTTTCACAAGTTCTGCAAGGGGATCTTGTAAACGTCTTGCTATGGAAACGGCACTTCGCTGCTCCACCTGCAAGTCAGGAAACTCATTTCTTGCAGTTTCCGATGCTGAGTAAACACTGGCACCTGCTTCATTGACAATAACGTACGCTACATCGCCCTCTACTTCTTTTAAGCAATCAACTATGAATTGCTCTGTTTCACGAGAAGCTGTCCCATTTCCGATTGCAATCAATGAAATTGGATACTTCTCTAAATAAGATAGAACTCTTTTTTTAGATCCTTCTACGTCCATTTTAGGCGCATGCGGATAAATAGCGGATACTTCTAATAATTTTCCTGTATCATCTACTACCGCCAACTTACACCCTGTTCGATATGCAGGGTCTACACCCAAAATTATTTTTCCTTTTAAAGGAGGTTGTAGTAACAGATTACGTAAATTTTCCGAGAATATATGAATTGCTTGTGCTTCTGCTTTTTCTGTCAGCTCCGTACGAATCTCTCTTTCAACAGATGGTTGAATCAAACGTTTGTAAGAATCTTCAATGGACATTTCTACATGTCCAACCGCATCACTGGAAGTGTTATTTGGAACCCATTGTAATTTCATAACACTAGTTACTTTTTCAATAGGAACTTGGATACTTACTTTTAGAACATCCTCTTTCTCACCACGATTTAAAGCTAGTGTTCTATGCGGTACTATTTTTTTCACCGGTTCTTCATATTCATAATACATTTCGAATATGTTTTTCTCATCCAATTCAGCCTTTTTGACGGAGGAAATCACTTTACCATCTGCTCTAGAGATATTACGTATTTGTTCACGAATTTTTGCATCATCTGCAAATTGTTCTGCTAGTATATCTCTTGCTCCTTGAAGAGCATCCTCAATAGTAAGAACTTCTAATTCTTCATTTAAATAATCAGTTGCTAATTTTTCTACCGACTCTTTTGGGAAAGTAAGTAGCAAGTTCGCTAAAGGTTCTAATCCTTTTTCTTTTGCAATCGTAGCCTTCGTTCTTCTTTTTTGTTTATAGGGACGATATAAATCCTCTACACGCTGTAGTACGGTTGCATTATTAATAGAAGTAATCAATTCTTCAGTTAACTTGCCTTGCTCGTCTATTAAGCGGATAACTTCTTCTTTTCGTTGTTCTAGCTGCTGTATGTAATTGTACCGATCTTCAATTGCTTTAATTTGCACCTCATCTAAAGATCCAGTTTGTTCTTTTCTATATCGTGCGATAAAGGGAACTGTATTTCCTTCTTCTAATAGTTTGATTACTTGTTCTGCTTGCGTAGTTTTAACGCCTGTTTCTTTTGAAACAAGCTGTAACATTTTTTTTATTTCCAAAACAAAGTCACCCTTTCCATATTGTATCTATTTTAACACAAGCCCCCTACTTGTCTAAACTGAACCAAACAAAAAAGCTTACCCTAATGCTAGAGTAAGCTTCCTGCGATAAATGTTGCATCATCACCATGCTTGATAATGTCAATTAAAGATTCATATAAACATTTGGTGCTATTCGCCCTTTTTAATGTTTCTTTCGGATTCTTTAATTCTACTCCATCCGAGTGCATCAGGAATTTATCCTTTTCAGAGTAAGAGTAAGTTTGAGTGCGAAACTTTTGCTTCCTACCAGATAGATAGCCCATTACAGGTAAAGGATATATCATTTTGTCTGTTTTACTTTGATACATGTAAAATTTAATATTGCCAACGCAACTATACGAAATAGTTTTGTTTTTTAAATCTGCTCTTACAATTGCAACTGCGGCGCCTCTCTTTTGAAACATTCTTTCATTGCAAAGTAACAGCAAATCATCCAAAGACTCATTTAGGTTGTTAGCAAGAATCTCAGGCATTACATCTGCTGATTCTTTTGCAACCGGACCATTTCCTAGTCCATCCGCAATCGCACAAAGTAAGAAATCATCATCTTTATAAATATAGTACGTATCCCCAGAGTCCAAGTTACCTGTTTTAGCTTCTTGATAGACTAAAACGTCTACCGATTCATCTGAAATATATTTCACTCTTCTACTCCACCTGACGCTAATATTGCTGCTTGCAATTTTTTTATAGCTTTTCTTTGAATTCTAGAAACATGCATTTGAGAAATCCCCAAACGATCGCCAGTTTCCTTTTGACTTAATTGCTCAATATATGTAAACTGAATTATTTCTTTTTCTCGTTCAGAAAGTATATTTAAAGCATTAGCTACAAGTAAACGTTGATCTGTTTTCTCGTACTCTCCGTCTGTGTTTCCAATAACGTCAAAAAGAGTGATAGTACTTCCATCAGAATCTGAATCCAGCGAATGGTCCATAGACAGAGCCTGATAGCTTTTACCCATTTCCATCGCTTCTAAAACATCTTCTACTTCTACTCCTAAATAATCCGCTATTTCTGGGACTAACGGTGATCGCTGATATTCAATGGTTAACGTTTCTACCGCTGCACGAATACGCGGTCCTAGCTCTTTAATTCTTCTAGGAACATGGACCGCCCAAGTTTTGTCACGTAAAAACCGTTTAATTTCACCAATTATCGTTGGAATTGCAAATGCTTCAAAGTTCCTTCCAAAGGATGGATCATATCTTCTAATAGCACCTAAGAGTCCAAGCATCCCAACTTGTACTATATCCTCATGATGTGACTTACCATTCGAATATTTACGCGCAATCGATTCCACGAGTCTAGTGTAATTTAATACGAGATTCGTTTGTGCTTCTTCACTCTCATTTTGTTGATAATCTTCAATCCACTTTAAAATTTGTTCCTTTGATTGTTTGTTATGAAGAGATGTGTTCGACATTTTCATCCACCTGCTCTACTCCGACATACTTCGTCATAAATACAGTTACACCCTCTTGGTGATGGACTTTAACCTCATCCATTAACGTTTCAATCAAATATAACCCTAGGCCGCCTTCCCGTAGAAATGAACCTTCTTCTAAATCGTGATACGGTCCAACTTTAGCTTTTGTTTCCTCAAAGTTAAAGCTCTTTCCATGATCTGCTACCATTATTTCTAGTTTATCTTCATAAACGGCACATCCAATTACTACTTCGCCTTCTTCATCCTCTGTATAAGCATGTTGAACAGCATTAGTAATGGCTTCACTAGCGGCTATTTTTAAGTCCTCTATATCGTCATATGTAAATCCAATTCGGTTTGCCAACCCGGAAATTGTTAAACGAGCAACACTTACATACTGTGGCTTTGCAGGCAATCGAATTTCAACATAATCAAACGGTTTCATCTATTTTCACCTCTTTACTAACTGCTTGAATATCCATAATCTCTCCTAAACCAGTTATATCAAACAATCGTTTTAAACGAGATGAAAGACCAGTTAATTCTAAGTGACTATTGGAAGCTTTAACGCTTTTGTAAAAGCCAACAAAAACTCCTAAACCTGTACTATCCATATATGATACATCTTTCAAGTTCAATTCAACTTGAAGATTTTCTGCTAATTGAATTTCTGCTAATTTTTCTCGAAGAATAGGTGCGGTAAAAGCATCAATTTCGCCTTTAATAATCCCTGTCACCTTCATGTTTTCTTCTAATAACTCTACTGTAATATTCATTATTTTATCCCCCGTTTTCGCTATCTATAGTAATCTATACCACATTTTAGCCAGTGATAAACATTTCTATTACATTTTCTTTAAGATGACCAATGTAAAATCATCTCGTTGTTCGAAGTCCTGTAACTCTTCTAACTTATGGAATACGTATTCAACCATTACTTGCGCAGGTTCATTTTTCACACTTTCAATGATTTCCATCACCTTTTGTTGTTCGATGAAGCCTTCCTTCGAGCGACACTCTGTCACACCGTCTGTCATCATGACAACAAAATCACCTTTATCTAATACAATAGATTGTTGTTCATATTTAACATTTGGAATAACACCAAGGAGTAAGCCTTTTGCCTGTAACTCTTTAAAGCTACTGCTTTTTTCACAATAAAATAATGGTGGTTCATGTCCAGCAGAAGCGTAAGTAAACTCGTTATTCGTTGAATCATATGTTCCATAAAACATCGATATAAACATCGAATCACTAACACTTTTCTCTACGATCCTATTAATAATATCCAAAACAACAACAGGTTCTGTTTTTGCTCCTGATAAACCATCCATCCCATACTTAATCATCGACATACAAAGTGCAGCGGGAATTCCTTTTCCAATAACATCAGCTACAGCTATACCTAAGTTTGTTTCGTCACTTAAGAAATAAGCATAATCACCATTCATTTCTTTTGCAGGGACAGAAATCATTCCAATATCTAAACCAGACATATTTGGAACTTTTGTTTTTAGCAATGTTTTTTGAACGTTTGCAGCTAGTTCCATTTCCATTTTAAAATTTTCTTGTTTTTTTATTAAAGTTTGATGCTCTTTTAGCGCCAAACCATAGTGAATCATCACTTCTATTAATAAATCAAAAGAATGTGAGACGTTCTCAGGTAACTCGGGCATTATTTCTTCTAAAGAGGCCTTATGTATGCTTATAACATCTTCTGGGGAGATGTTCTTCTGTATAAGTTGCTTACTAAAGTTTTGCCCCTCATATAAATTATGCTCTGTTTGCCTTAACGTATAATCTTTTAATATATTTTTATATTCTCGTTTAAACTCTTGAGGCACTCCTCAATCACCTCCTATCTAAGCCACTTAGTAGCACTAATCTTTGTACCCTCTCCAATTACTGTCTCAATCTTAAAATTATCCATCAAACGTTTCACACCAGGAAGTCCTGCACCTAGTCCACCGGAAGTGGTATAACCATCTTCCAAAGCTTTTCGAACATCCGCAATTCCTGGGCCTTCATCCGATGCGGTAACTAATAACCCTTTAAGATTGCCTTCTGTAATATGGTTGATCTCTATCTTTCCTTTTCCAGCATATAAATAAATATTACGAGCAAGTTCACTGATAGCTGTAGTAATTCTTGCTTGGTCGACTGTTCCAAAGCCTACTTCTTTTGCTTTGTTTCTTCCAAGCTGCCTAGCAGCAACAATGTCCCACTCTGTTATAATATCAACAGAAGACTCAAAGTTCATATGGATTAGGCCTCCAATTCTCGTTCTAATTTTTCCAATCCATTTTCTAAGTCCAGGGCTGTTACTATATTTTCTAGTCGAATCCCTAATTCTATCAATGTAATTGCTACTGCAGGCTGAATTCCAGTGATGACAACTTTTGCTCCCATAAGACTAGACATACTAATAACATCTCCTAGCACTTTTGCGATGAAGGAATCGATAAAGTCGATTGGAGTTAAATCTAGCACTACCCCTCTTGCAGAAGTAGTATGAAGCTTGTCCAATAAATCCTCTTGAAAAGAAATTGCCGTTTGATCATCTAGCTCCCATTGAATAGAAACGATTAAGCAGTCTTTTAATTTTAATATTGGAATTCTTGTTTTCATTGTTCATCCACCTCTACAATAGCTCGATTTGTAAGAGCAAGCGCCTGCTCGACTCCTTTTTGCATTGTGCTAGTTGTTGTAAAATCATTTAAATTGATGCCAAGTGCAACGATTGTTTGTGCAATTTCTGGTCGAATACCAACAAGCATACATTTTGCGCCAACTAAACGAACGGCATCTGCCGCTTGAATAATATGGTGCGCTACCATGGTATCTACAACTGGAACACCTGTAATATCTAGCAATACGACTTCCGCTCTATGTTTTACTACACCATGCAATAAATTTTCCATGATCAATTTTGCTCGTTCCGTATCAATTGTACCTACTAAAGGCATTACTGAAATTTTGTCGAACATCGGAATAAGAGATGCAGATAACTCCTGCAAAGCCATTTTTTGTACTTGTACGGTTCTATCCCATACTTTTGAATACGCTTCGACAATACTATGTGTTAGTGGTGTCATCCAGTTATTAATAATTTCCATATATGATTGAATATTCTGTTCATTTAAATAACCGTCTTCATCCATTTTTACATAGAGAACATTCGTAAAATTAGTTAGCGCTTTTAACACGAAAGAAACGGACCATCCGTATTGTACTACTTTGACCGAGAACTCATTTAACTTTACTTTATATATTTCTTCACTTTCAGTTAAACTAGATATAATCAGATCTCCAAATTCACGTACAGTGCTATTAATAACTTGATCGGACATTATTTGAAAAAATCGATCGTCGTTCTCCTCTTCCATTTTCACTGTCCACTTTTCTAATATTTCATCTAAATGCTCGTGAATATACCCAGCAATTTGTTTATTCATTTTATTACATACAACTCCTCAATCAAAATTGTTAGTATTATTGTATCGAATATTCATTTACTTTACATCTTTTTCAACTACTCTAAATAGATTACGTTATTACATAGTTTAACATATATTAAAAAATAAAAAACACGATGTGTCTCGTCGGTCACACATCGTGTTTTATCTATGTATTAAAATTTTACAATTCCTAAGCTTATACCTAAAGCATGATCTACTTCATCCATTACATCTTCATCAAGATGTGTAATTTTATCAGTAAGTCGTGATTTATCTATCGTTCGTAGCTGTTCTAATAAAATAACAGAATCACGTTCGAAATCATACTGTTTTGCATTTATTTCAACATGTGTCGGCAATTTTGCTTTTTGTATCTGTGCGGTAATTGCTGCAATGATGACAGTAGGACTAAATCGATTACCAATATCATTTTGTATCACCAAAACGGGTCTGGTGCCCCCTTGCTCAGACCCTATTACTGGTGATAAATCTGCGAAAAAAACGTCCCCACGTTTTACGATCAAGTTTTCATCCTCCACTTACGAGTCGCTCTGTCGTATGTTGAGCTTCATACTCTGCATGTAAACACTCAGTGCAGATAGTTAAGTTTATATGAGACATTTCAACATAGCCCTTCATCATCGCTTCTCTTATAAGATTTGACTGGCCTTTCTTCATATATTCCTTTGCCTGTACACGTACAATACCTTCACTACCAGCTAATGATTGTTTTACGGTTTTTACTCCTTCATTAACCATTTGCTTTGGAAGCTGAATAATCGCTTCCTTTTTCTTTTTATCACTTACCACAGCAAACACCTCCGACAAAACATTTCCCTATATGACAATATACTTTATATTACCACTACTATCAGCGAAATAAAAGACATAATAAGAAATGGTTTGACAAATTCTGCTTGTAGTATTATTTTGTCGAAGTTTTATTACTGTATACCCTTGGTATTCTATTAGAGAGCATGCAACAAACTTCATATGGTATTGTTTCTAGTGCATCTGCCCATTCTTCGATTTTGATTTCTTCCGTTTTTTGTTTGCCTATTAGAACTACTTTTTCACCTATAGAAACGGGTTGTTTTAGTCGAATCATGCATTGATCCATGCAAACCCTTCCTACTATTGGTACCCTTTTTCCTTTTATTAAAACTGCCTGGTTTTGCAACTTTCTCAACAGTCCATCTGCATATCCAATAGGAAGTGTTACAATCCATTCATCTTCTTCAGCTTTGTATGTAGCCCCATAGCCTATCGGTGTTCCTTTTTCCACTTTTTTAACGTGCACCACTTCAGTTTCGAGAGATAGCGCTCTTTTTAAAGGGAAAGGTAAACAATTATCCATAAATAGAGAAGGAGCAATACCGTACATGGAAATTCCATAACGAACTGCATCCCAAGATTGATCGGGATACCTTAAAGCAGCAGCACTATTCGATGTATGAACCATGTCCGGTTTTCTTTCGAATAATGAAAGCATACGTGCAAAATTAGCTACTTGCTTATGAAAATGTTCTTTATCTTCTTCATCAGCTGTGGAAAAATGCGTGAATACGCCAGTTACTTGTAGATATTTTTTTTGATCGATAAATGCTATTGCCTCTTTTAGTTCTTCTTCTTTTACGAAACCGATTCTTCCCATACCACTATCTATTTTCAAATGAACTTTAAGCGATTCATCTTGAACGGTTTGGAGCCATTCAAGAGAATACGCGGTTAATGTAATATTCAACTCAGAGGCTTTAGAGAAAAAAGATGCTGGTGCTGCTCCGAGTACAAGAAGTTCAGCTGTTATTCCTGCCTCTCTAATATGCAGTGCTTCCTCTGGAGTCGCAACTGCTAATACTTTAGCACCAGCATTTAATGCGGCATTTGCCACTTCTATATCGCCATGCCCATAGGCATTCGCCTTTACTACCGCAATTATTTGTGTGTGCTTTGGGAGTGTTTGCTTCAATTGTTGTATATTTGATTGGATTGCTTTTAAGTTTATTTGAATGAATGTTGGTCGATACAATAATTGCGACATGGAACTTACCTCTTTTTCATTTTTAGTGTTTATTATCCTCCTCTTACGAAGGAGTAGTCAACACTCAATCACTTCGGTTCAGCTACGGACATGGAGGATGCTACTTCTATCATTTCTTCTTTAGATAAGGATGACGAAGCTAGGAAGAAGGACATTCCATCTTTTTCCCAAGAAATAGATTGATCCGTTACAGCACCAATAGCAAATCCTAAATCAACTGGATCTCCTGGTGCAAATACTGGAATCGTTGAAGAAGTACTCTTCTCCGTAAGCTGTTGAATAATTGTAAACTCTTTTTCACCGCTAAATGTTAAAATAACTCTCTTATCACCATCTACTTCTAAAACCTTCTCATCAATTAAATGCACTTGATCAATTTGCGCCATTGGATAGTGTGTTTCAAATTCAGCATTTTCCATATCTGCTGAAGCTTCTACTGTCCCTTCATCTGCTTGACCAGTTGGAGATTGTTCAATTTTGAATTCATCCGCAGTATGAACTTTACCCAATGTCACCTTATTAAATTTAATGTGAATTTGTTCTTCTTTATTTTCATTTAAGATAGAAACATCCGTTGGTAATAATGTCTTTTTGTCGATATAGATTTTTTGGAACGGTAGCATGTTTTTATGGTTATTATTTGTTTTTGTTTCAAAGACGTATTTATTACCTTCTTCTTTAAATTTGGCAGATTTGTCTTTTTTAATGTCTTCCGCAAGAGAACCTATTAAATAGGCTTGGCTATTTTCAGATGGCCATTTGCTTTGGAATTTATACGTTTTGTTAAGTGCAGGTGTTACAACAAAAACTCCCTCTTTGTTTCGAACAATCATTTGCGTATTTTCTTCTTTTGCGTCAGCAACTTTCACACGGTAAAAATCTGGTTTTGTGTGCCATACTTCCACTTGATAAACTCTTGGATCTTGACCCGTTTGAATACTCATTTCTGCTGTCAGTTCATACCCTTTCGTATCTATCCATTTGTTGCTCAACTTTTTCAAAACGTCTTCTTTGGATTGGGCCCCACATGCAGAAAGTATCAGGATCATCGTTAATGCAAACAACAATTTAGCCAGTCGGCTCTTCAAATCAGTCCACCCTTTCTATTATCACTGCGTTCGTTCATTGTATGTAGGTGGACTACCATTTATGATTCCAGAATTACTTGAGCAGCTGCATATTCTTTTGTATGGGTGATTGAAACAAATCCATTTACTAGCTTTCCTTTAAAATAAAGGGTTGGTCTTCCACTAGTCTCTCGAATTATTTCAATATCTTGAAAACTACAGTTTTTGCCGATTCCAGTTCCCTTTGCTTTGGAAAAAGCCTCTTTTGCAGCAAAGCGTCCTGCTAAAAATTCTATTTGTCTGTTTTCGGATAACCCTTGCATCTGCTCGATTTCTTTTTTTGTAAGAATACGTTCTTCGAATTTATTTGTTTTATTTTTAATTGATTTCACTCTATGTAGTTCTGTAATATCTAATCCAATTCCAGTAATCACGATGTTACTCCTTTCAAATGCCGCTAATACAGGCTATACTATTATTAGAAAATTTGAGGTGACGATATGTTTGTAAGAAGAGAAAACTTTAAGCAATATATTAAGTTATATCCTGTTGTGTCTATTTTACTTGCTTTGAATATTGTTATCTTTATTCTAACGGGTATTCCAATTCTAGGGGATCAATTATTTAATTTAGGAATTGGTTTTAATTTGCTCATTAGTGAAGGTGAGTATTGGCGATTAATATCACCAATGTTTTTACATGCTAGCTTTATGCATTTGCTTTTCAATATGTTCTCTTTGTATCTGTTTGGTCCAGAGCTAGAGCGATTAACTGGAAAAGCACGCTTTTTAACAATATACTTCCTATCTGGACTTGTCGGTAATATTGTTACCTATTTAATTCAAGATTGGAATTATATGAGCGTTGGTGCTAGTGGAGCAATCTATGGTATTTTGGGAGCATTTGGCGCTTTAGTTTATTATACGAAAAATTTATTGCCACAGTTAAAACAAATTATCTTGCCTATCATTGTAATTGGTGTGGTGATGACATTCCTTCAAGCAAATATTAATGTTACTGCCCATATAGCGGGGCTAGTTACAGGGTTTATCATTGGGTTAATATACTTCCACCCAAAACGAATCGCAGCATGGAAAAAGAAAAAGAACAAGAACAAATTGAAGGTTTTATAAATTTTAAATAGAAGAGGCTGTCCTGAAAGTCAAAAAAATGACTTTTAAGGGCAGCTTCTTTCTTCGTAGCTTCTATTAAAAAATATGATAGATTTCCGTTCCAGGCGGACGCTTTCCGCGGGCGAGCGCCGAGCCTCCTCCGCAGCTCACGCTACGTGCGGGGTCTCGGACTGTCTCGCTTTCCCGCAGGAGTCGCCGCCTTTCACCCCAATCAATTACTTCACTCAATCAACATTATTAGATGGAAACACAAAAGCAGATGGAGAAAAAAGAGTCGTTTATCTCCATCTGCTTTATTTTAGGGACTTATTGGACAGCCCCTCAGCTTGACGAGAATAGTATTTTTATAAACGTTATGTATAAAGAAATCTTCCAAAAGAGATTACTTTATCCATTTAAAAGTAAAGATAGTAGATATCTATAAAAAATTGTTTATAAGGTAAGGACCACCACGAAGACTCCTGTGGGAACAGCTTGAGCAGAAGACCCCGCAGGAACGCAGTGACGAGGAGGCTGAAGCCAAGCCCACGGAAAGCGAAGTGGTGGTCCTTGCCGAATATAATTATACAACTCTATGCACCCAAAATTAAGTTTGTCTACAGTCTAAAAAAACAGCCTATTCCGGCTGTTCTTTTTCTATCATATGAGGTTTGAATGGTTCATACCAATTGAGTAGCTTTTCTGCATCCGATTTATCTAAATGAGGAACAGTGGATGATTCGCCACCTATTCCCGATTTAATAGTGGTGATAACGGATGATATGTTTTGTCTTTTTTGAAAATAAGTCGTTCTTTCCGTCATAGACTGGATGCGTCTCTTTTCCATCCAAATCGTTACTTTACTAATATTTCGATAGCGCATTATTAAGTGCTGTCCCTCTATTGCATATCCAGCAGTTCGATGTTGCCACATTCCTAAGAGGTAACTTAGAGGAATTAAAATAAGCGACAGGAGCCCAAACGGATAAAAAAAGTAAATAACAGCCGCACATATAGGAATAATCCAGAGATAATCTAGTCGGTAGAAAAACCTTCTCGATTTCTTCGGAACTTTTGTGAATGTTGGTTCCATATGAATTTCATGAAAAATCTGTTCCAATACGTGATTGATTTCTGCTTTTTTTATTAAAGGTAGCAGTCGAATCTTTTCATCCTTCTCTGCAAGGGACCCACCCGCACTATCTACAATAACTGATGCAAATCCTGTCCATTGCCGAAGAGGATTTTCCACAATCCTTACCCCTTGAATTCTAGAAAGTGGTAGCGTGATTTTCTTCTTTTCCAATAACCCTCTTGTAATAATTATCTCGTCATCTTCTACACGAATAGTGAAGTCATAATAATTAATAATGGTAAGCACTACAGATACAATCCAGGCAACCAATAAAACAAGGAAAACAGCCAATGCTATTAGAAGGGCTCCAAAACGAATGAACACTACTATCTCATCATATATTTTTTCATAGGGGATGATATTGGAAAATTGGGAAGCAAATACGGCTATCCCCGAGAAAAATACTCCCATACCACCAGAAGTGCTCGCTAAGACAAATAAATCTTTCATCGAAATTTTAAAAATCGGTCGCGTCTCTACTTTTACAACTTCTTCTATTAGAATCGATTCATCTATTTCTATTTCTTCTGATTGCTTATTTTTAGCTATAAGCATTTCTTTTTTTATTTGTTCAGCGGCATGTTTTGTTATTGCGGTTAATTCGGCGTCCGCTTCTTTTGTTGGTCCGCCACCAGCTGTTTCAACTTTTACTTTAACAAGACCGAATGGTCGATGAAAAATACCCTCTGTATAGTTTAAGCTTTGAATACGATCAAATGGAATATATCGTTTTTTCTTGACGAACAATCCATACTCGATTCGCAATTCTTCATCCTCGAACCAATATCTAAACCGTTTCCACTTGATGATACCGCTAACTAATAGAAATATTAGAACAACAGCATAAATACCTGATGTAATATAAGAATACCAACCATCTGATTCGGTACTTGTTCCAAAACCATTTAACACCACGACAGCTATTAACGGCACAATCATATCTTTTAAAACTTTCACAAAGTTAATAACAGCGGAGATTGGGTGTAGCTTATATTTTTCGTTAGACATCATCTTCCGCCACCCTTGCAAGTACAGAAATTCTTCCCCTTAGTTCATCTGCTTCTTCTGTAATGAGTGCAGGAATAGTATGATTCGTCGCTGCAGTAGAAATAGTAATAGAAGCTAAATCGTACTTTCTTAATATTGGACCTTGCTCCGTATCAACATGTTGGACACGAACCATTGGTACCAACGTTCGCTTCACTACAAATAATCCATGCTGTAATTCAATTTCTTGTTCACGTACTTCATAACGCCAGCGCATCCATCTTACTTTGGGAAATAAGTAAATCAATAAATATGCGATCAATAATACAACTGCTCCTACAACTATGTATAACCAAATAAAGTTCCCATTAAAATAATTTATAACACTTACTCCAACTCCAAGCAAAATCGCAAGGAGCGTTTGAAAGATTCCATAAATTCTCCACACGCGAAGCCCTTTTTCAGATATCCGATTTATTGGTTCTGTTCTCATTGTAAACACCTCTTCTCTTGTCATTGTATACGATTTGTAAGACAAAATGTTTCAAAATTTTTAGGAATGTTTCTCGCAGTCTATCAAGTTTTAATAGAGTCATCCGTTTTTTTGAGAGAGCCAACCGATTATTCCGTGGTTCGATTATCCTTGGCTTTTTAATTTTACATAAAAAAAGGATGAATCCACATCGAAATGTAAGATTCATCCTTTGAGTTAATTTTAGTTTTCGTTACGTGGTGAACGAGTTCTAGTGCTACGTTGAGTAGAGCCATCACGTGGACCACTGCTACGACGTGAGCTGCTAGGACGACCACCGCCACCTGAACGTGAACCCCCACGATCGCTACCTCCACGACCTGAAGAACTGCGTCCCGCGCCGCCACCACTGCGATTACCTTTGTAACCACCGCCGCCACTGCGTCCGCCACCACCGCTACGCTCTCTACGAGCTGGTAATGGACGTTCTTCAGAAAGTGCGATTGGCGTATCATCTGGTTCTTTCGTCAATGATTTAATTGCTGCAGCAATTACATCAACAGCTTCAAACTTTTCAAGCATTTCCGAAGCTAATGTGCGGTAATCACCTAAATCATTTTTGTTCACGATTTCTGATAATGTTTCAATCGCAACACGTTGTTGGCCGACTAACGCTTCGTCTGAACTTGGTGGACGAAGAGGTGTCATACGTTTTTTCGTAGTATCCTCTACGATACGTAAGTAACCCATTTCTCTTGGTGTTACGAAAGTTACAGCGATACCATGTTTTCCTGCACGGCCTGTACGACCAATACGGTGAACATAGCTTTCAGGATCTTGTGGAATATCAAAGTTATATACATGTGTTACACCAGAAATATCTAATCCACGTGCTGCTACATCTGTTGCAACAAGGATATCAATTTTATTTGATTTGAATTGTTTTAATACAGACATACGTTTCGCTTGGCTTAAATCTCCGTGAATTCCTTCCGCTAGGTAACCACGAATGCTTAGTGCTTGAGCTAATTCGTCTACACGACGTTTTGTACGACCGAAGACTATTGCAAGCTCAGGTTGGTGTACATTTAATATTCTTGAAAGAACATCGAACTTTTCACGCTCTGTAGCTTTTACGAAGAACTGTTCAATGTTTTCAACAGTCATTTCTTTAGACTTGATTTTTACTTCTACTGGATCTTTCATGAATTTATCAGCAATTTTACGAATTGGTCCTGGCATTGTAGCTGAGAACAATAATGTTTGTCGTTCATCAGGAACACTTTCTAAAATTGTATTGATGTCTTCGATGAATCCCATGTTAAGCATTTCATCTGCTTCGTCTAAGATAAGAGTTTGAACTTGATCAAGTTTTAACGTACGACGGTTGATGTGGTCAAGAATACGACCAGGTGTACCAACGATTACTTGAGGTTTGTTTTTAAGTGCACGGATTTGACGACCAATTTCTTGACCACCATATACAGATAAAAGACGAACCTTTTTGTCGTAACCTAATTTATAAAGCTCTTCCGAAACTTGGATTGCAAGTTCACGAGTTGGAGCGATAATAAGTGCTTGTATATTAGGGTTTTTTGTATCGATTTTTTCAATCATAGGGATACCAAAAGCAGCAGTTTTACCTGTACCTGTTTGTGCTTGGCCAATAATATCGCGGCCTTCCATAGCATGTGTAATAGTACCTTCTTGGATTGGTGTTGCCTCTTCAAAACCCATGCGTTGAACGGATTTTAGTGTAGAAGCGCTAATATTTAATTCTGAAAAATTTGTCAAAATTTTAATCTCCTTTTTGTTCTGTTTTGACAAATGGTTACATTTTCAGATGAAATTGCGGCAAATTCGAGCCTATACGAGGAACGTTTCCGTTTCTTAAAATTCTCTGTGGTTTTCAGTTCAGAGGGGTCTTATTTAAAGGGAAAGCCCGGTCTTTTGCCGAGCGGTTCGTTATAGAGTAATTACTCTGATTACTTCAACAAACCGTTATGTTCAAAAAAAAGTACTCTTCAATAAAAAGCTGAAGAGTCTTCACACAAAATGTATCCATTGCTCTTTACAGTCTATCATGCTATATCCTACGTTGCAACGAATAAGCAACTGTTATAATAATTAGTTAATTACTCCCTATACTTTCCACCTCTTCTTCCATTAAAAATTGGAGTGCTTTATTATACCAACCTACACTGTCGTCACTATAACATATATGGTGTTTTCCAACCTCGGAATAAATAAGTTCTTTTTTATCTGATCCTAATTGGTCAAATAAGAACTGGGCAGTAGTATAAGGTACAATCCCATCTTTTTTTCCTTGGACTAGACAGATTGGTATTTTAATTTGGCCATAATAAGGTTCAACCATACGTACTAAACGCATAAATTCTATCGTGGCATGAATTGGAGTAGCTTTCAATTTAGCTCTATACAATTTATATAGGCTGTTATCTTCAAGTTTTCCAGTCATAGCTTCCTTTGCAATCTCTCGGATGTCTTGAAGTAACTGAGTAGGATAAATGTATTTGGCTGCTGCGCTTAGTAAAATCAATTTATCGATTTTATAACGATTTGCTAAATATAGCGCAATTACACCACCCATAGAAAATCCAATAATAAACAAACGATCTACTTCTTTTTGTAGCTGTCTAAGTGCTAGCTCTGCTTCCATCATCCAATTTTCTGCGGATATTTTTTCAAGCGATAGCGTTTCCCCATGGCCTGGAAGAGTAGGAACAACAAATTTCCAGTCTGTATTTGCATGTAAATAATCTACAAAAGGTTGCACCTCATATGGTCCACCTGTAAATCCGTGTATGCAAAGTACTCCTGTTTTCATGTTGCCCCTCCATTCCCGTTTCTATTTTTGAAACGGTTCAATAACTCTTTCTAATTTCATACCCCGAGACCCTTTTACTAAAACAATTGATTTTTCGTTTATACGCTTTTCTAAAAATAATATGAGTTGTTCATAGTCATTTTCAACCCAAATAATACTGTCTTCATTAAATTTCTCGACTAATCGACCGTATAACCATTCCATTCTTGGTCCAAATAAACAAACTCCTGTAAATACATCATTAGAAATAAACTCACTCATTTGTTCATGGTATTGCTTTTCATTTTCACCAAGCTCTAGCATATCTCCAAGTACAAGCCACTTAACTGGTTTAATCGATGAGCTTTCCAAAAATGATATAGCGGCTTTCATTGAAGTTGGTGCTGCGTTGTATGCATCATTAATAAAAATAGAGCCATTTGAAGCTTCGATCACCTGCATTCGCATATCGGTTAAGACGATTTTTTTCAATGCATCTCGCATTTGCTCAGCAGTTAAGCCAACCTCTTTCCCGATTAATAAAGCAGCCAATGTATTTTTCACTTGATGCTCTCCAAGAACAGGAATAGACATTTCTTCGTTTAACTCCCCGGCTACACGGAAAGTGCTTCCTTGTTCTGTAAAATTCACTTCAATAATAGATAAATCATTTTGTTTATTGAGGCCAAAGGATTTCGTCTGTATAGAAGGAGCATTTTCCACAAATGGGCGTAATAATGGTTCATCCCCATCATAAAACAGCTGTCCATTTGCCTTTAATCCAGATATGATTTCAAATTTAGCCTTCGCGATTCCTTCTCGGGAACCAAGGTCTTGCATATGTGCTTCCCCTATGTTGGTAATTACTGCATACATAGGCTTTGCAAGATTAGATAAAAATTCAATTTCTCCAAATGAACTCATACCCATCTCAAGTACAGCAAACTCCGTGTCATCTTCAAGAGAAAGAATCGTTAAAGGCAATCCAAGCTCATTATTAAAATTGCCTTCCGTTTTTTTCACCCGAAAATAGGGAGATAACATTCCGGCAACTAAATCCTTTGTTGAAGTCTTCCCATTAGATCCTGTTATACCAATGAAAGTAGCTTTCAATTCTTCACGATACGCTACCGCCATCTGCTGAAGTGCCTTTTCCCCACTTTCTACGAATAAAAGAGGAACATCTTCTGGAGGATTTGGTTCATCTTTTAACCAAAAAGACGCTGCTGCTCCCTTATCAAAAGCATCCTTCACAAAACGATGGCCATTTACATTTTCCCCACGAAAAGGGATAAATATGTCCCCAGGTTGCAGCGTTCTTGTATTAATTGATACACCAGTCACTTGTGGATTCAGTGCAGGTTTTTGTATCCCTAACCAATCTGCGATTTCTTGTAAGTATTTTTTCAATTATGTCACTCTCCATCCTTCGAATGCTCAAGTTGTTGTTTTTCCTCGAAGCGTTCGATTGCAAGAGTAATCAATTCTTCAATTAAATCGGAATAAGATAAACCCGACTCAATCCATAGCTTAGGATACATGCTAATTGGGGTGAATCCAGGCATCGTATTTACTTCATTAATAACAATTTCTTCGTTATCTGTTACAAAAAAGTCCGCACGAACAAGACCTGAGCAATCTAGTACTTTAAAAGCACGAATCGCAGCATCTTCCATCTTTTTCAATAATTCAGGAGAAATAACTGCTGGAATAGCATAGTTCGTTGTACCATCCTCATATTTTGCTTCATAATCATAAAAATCTTTCGTTGGTAAGACTTCCCCTGCCACAGAACATCGAGGAGAATCATTTCCTAGCACACTCATTTCTAATTCCCTAGCTACAATTCCTTGCTCTACAATAATTTTACGGTCATATTTGAAAGCAAATTCTACCGCTTTTATAAGCTCTTCCCTATTACTTGCTTTCGTGATCCCAACACTGGAACCCAAGTTCGCTGGCTTAACAAATAATGGCCAATTTAAATTTTGTTCCATTTTTTGTAATAACTCTTCTTGACCATTTTTCCATTCTTTACGAATAAAGTGTACGTAAGGAACTTGAGATAAGCCTGCTTGTGCAAATAATTGCTTCATCACTACTTTATCCATCCCAGCAGCAGATGCTAACACACCATTTCCCACGTACGGTAAGTTCAATACTTCCAGTAAACCTTGAACCGTACCATCTTCCCCATTAGGACCATGTAGTAGCGGGAAAACTACATCTAATTGTGAAGTCACGTCTCCCTCTACAGGCAAGAAGCTTGTAATTGTATTAGGCTTACTATTTTCATTTCCAATCTTTAAAGACTCAATATCTTCAATAGGACCAGTTAAGGCACTACCTTTTCTCCATTCACCCATTTTAGTAATGAAAACTGGATATACTTCGTATTTATCAAAATTAATAGCTTGAGAAACTGCTCTTGCCGTCAATAACGAAACTTCATGCTCCGCTGATTTCCCACCATATAATAAACCTATTTTAATTTTCATTTGTAAATAACCTCCACGTTTTGGATAGTATTAGTTTATCACGTACTGTATCGAGAGATGAACCATCAACCGATGATATAAATTAACTATTTTAGGTAGCACTTCAACGACTTAAATCATACCCAACACTTTTTCCACTATAATATGCTGTTACAATCGGAATCGTTTTCATTAAGTATTACCACAAAATATAATAAACGCCTTTGCAACTGAAAGTAGCAAAAGCGTTAAGTATAGCCGAATTTAAAATTGTATGATCAAATTTGCAGGTTTTGCTAAATGATCGTTCAAATCCCCAAGAACTTCATCCGGAAAAATATTTTCAGGTAAGCTTCTAATCTCTATGCCATAGTTTGTTTTATCTAATTTAAAAAAGGAGAGTAATGCACCATCTTCAAAATAATCAGCGTATGCTTCTACCTTATCTATGGATAATTCAGGTAAAATTACGTTGTTCTTTTTTCTCCAAAAAGCAGTTGATTTCATTTTTTCATGGATGTATTGATTAAATACACTAGCTATTAAATTGTTAATATCCTCAATATCACGAAAATATATTTTTGTGATCTGTTGACCTTCATCTGATAAATAAACAAAACGATTTTGTATATGATGATAAAAAGGAAGACGAAATGCCTCTTTTTTGTGTGCTATGTAAAGTAGCTCTGCTTGTTCCTGAGGGGACATCATATTTAATTTCCGCTCATCCGAAAAATCAAGCAAACAAAGTGCTGTTGGTCTTTCTGCATAATCCTTTAGAAAATGATTATATTGTTCTTTCACCACAAACTCTAATTGCGTATGAATATTAAAAGATGCGTCCTCATAATGATGTTTTAATAATAAAAGAGCCGACAAATCAGAGAAATTCTTTATAAACTGTTGGATCGTAAGTCCACTAAATAATGCGAAATGTTCAATGTCATTTACATGTACATATAGATGCGTTAAATATTCTTCTACTTCTTTCTCTTTTTTTGCCACTAGGTTCACTCCTTCATTGTCTGTTTTATATTAGCATAATTTTTTACAAATGAAACATATGATTTTCGTGCATCGTCTTAATTAACCGACAAGCAAAAAACATTTTTTTAAGCTATAATAGGAAAAGTGTAAGCTGCGACTAGTAGTTTGTTAATACTGCACAGGAAAAAATGAAATTTGATAGAAATATAGGTGACTTTAT
Organism: Psychrobacillus sp. FJAT-21963; assembly: GCF_001420585.1. Lineage (NCBI taxonomy): Bacteria > Bacillati > Bacillota > Bacilli > Caryophanales > Bacillaceae > Psychrobacillus > Psychrobacillus sp. FJAT-21963. The sequence goes on from NZ_LJIY01000004.1 coordinate 129,323, forward strand.
GGAAAACAAAAAAGGCTTTGCCGATCGATTTGATTGGACGCTCGCTTTTATAATATTGCTATTTTTGATTGTTAGTTTGCTAGCAATTTCTTCTGCTATGACATCAGGACAGTACGCAACGAATTTTGTTGCTAAGCAAGTGTTTTGGTATATAGTAGGAACAGTTATTATTGGACTTGTAATGTTATTTGAACCAGAACAATACAAAAAAATGTCTTGGTATATTTACGGTTTTGGACTATTATTACTTTTTATTCTTTTTATATTGCCAGGAAGCATGGCACTTGTTGAACCCCGGAACAATGCAAAAAGCTGGTTCCATTTACCAATAGGCGATATTCAGCCAGCTGAATTTATGAAAACCTTTTATATCTTGGCTCTTGCTCGTTTAATAACAAAACATCATGAAGTATATCTTATGAAGACCATAAAAACGGATTTTATTCTGCTTGGAAAAATTGGTATCACCTTACTCGTTCCGTTATTTTTTATTCTTGAACAGCCCGACCTTGGAACTGCACTAGTATTCATTGCTATTACTGCTGCATTGGTCATTGTAGCGGGAATAACTTGGAAAATTATTCTTCCTTTATTATTGGGCTCCGTAACAATAGGAGCTTCCCTTCTTTGGATGGCAATTTATATGCAGGACTTTTTAGAGGAAAAATTCGGCTTACAAAGTTATCAATTTGCTCGAATATATTCTTGGTTAGATCCGTATTCTTATGCCTCCAATGAAGGCATGCACTTGATCACCTCTTTAAATGCTATCGGTTCTGGTGAAATTTTTGGGAAAGGATATGGTGGTCGCGTTGTATATGTCCCAGAAAACCATACCGATTTTATATTCGCTGTTATTGGAGAAGAATATGGGTTTGTAGGTGCTAGTATCGTCATTAGTCTTTTCTTTTTACTTATTTTCCACTTAACAAAGATTACATTACAGTTAAAAGATGCCTATAGTACGTATGTATGTGCCGGAATCATTGCAATGATTACATTCCACGTTTTTGAGAATATTGGAATGACGATTCAGTTACTCCCGATTACAGGTATCCCTTTACCATTCATAAGCTATGGCGGTAGTTCGCTAATGGGAAATATGCTAGCAATCGGCTTAGTATTCAGTATGAAATTTCATCATAAAACGTATATGTTCGCTAAAAACGAAGATGACTAAAAACCAAATAAAAAGAGGGTGGCTCGAATTATTCCGAGTCACCCTCTTTTTAGCTTTGAGGACTTTGTGCTGGTGGTGCTAACGCTTTAAGCATGTCAAGTCTCGATTTTGTCATTGTAACAGTCACACCAAGCTTTGAAAGATTACTTACAATTTTCTTTAAATCAACTTCCTTAGCCATTCTTTCCACCTCGTCCTTCCATATAGTATTACGATTTATATACAAAAAAGTTTCTTATTTATTAATTTTTCTCAATCCTATAATACCACTATTTACATCGTTTTAATCTTTCATTTTTATTACATATTTTATTTGATTGTAAACCAAGCTAAGCAATAACCATAAGGAGTGATTCACGTGAATGTAAAAGATGTGATGAGTAGAGAAGTCGCGACTTGCAATCCACAGGATTACGTAAATGAGGTTGCTGAGCAAATGCGAACATTGGATATCGGTTGTCTTCCCGTTGTAAGCAATAAAAAATTGGTTGGTATGATAACCGATAGAGATATCGTAACAAGATCCGTTGCAAAAGATGTGAAAAGTAAAGTCGAAGATGTCATGACGAAATCCGTAATCTCTGTTTCACCTGATGATACTACAGTAGAAGCCTCATTAGTGATGGCAAGATGTCAAGTCCGTCGTCTGCCAGTAGTTGAGAACGGTACGCTCGTTGGTTTTGTATCATTAGCAGATTTAGCATTTCCATTTCCACATGTACAAGAAGTTTCTCACGCTATGGAAAGTATATCCGAACCAAGGAGTTATTAAACATCATTAGCTATCCTTTTTTATAATTGGGTAGCTTTTTTTATATGGTTTTAGGTACTGAGATGTCAAACATATAGGAAAAGTGTAATATAGAAACTAGAAGATTTTCAGAAAGCAGGTTTCTGTATGAAAAAGACTATATTTATACTAATGTCCATACAATTTTTAGTTTATCTTGGTTTTGGAATAATCATACCTATATTGCCAGAGGTTATTTTGGAGCAAAATTATAATGAAATACATGTCGGTGGTCTATTAACAGTTTACTCACTAGCTTCATTTTTTACTGCTCCATTTTGGGGAATGCTTTCGGATCGTACTGGAAGAAAGACACTCATTTTAGTTGGACTAGTTGGTTTCAGTTTTAGCTTTTGGCTATTTTCATTATTTTTTGATTCGCTCTTTATGCTTTATCTCTCTCGTGTCGTTGGAGGTCTTTTTTCAGGAGCCCTCTACACAGCTGTAACGGGATTTGCAGCAGATCTATCCAACGAAGAAAATCGCAACAAATATATGGGGCTTCTTGGAATGTCCATTGGTCTAGGATTTATTTTTGGACCAGCTATTGGTGGTGTTCTCGGACACGTAAGCTTATCACTTCCATTTACCGTGTCTGCAATTTTATTGCTAGTAATTTTTGTATATGCACTTATTATATTGAAGGAGCCAGAGAGATCTGGAGAAGCGAATAAACGAGCACTTCTTCCTAAGGGTGCTGCGAGTCTTTGGTCATATCGAATAAAGTATTTATTCCTATTTTCATTCATGGTGACGTTTTTATTGGCTGGATTAGAAGCAACCTTCCAGCTGTTCCAAATCGAGAAAGTTGCCATTACCCCTTTGCAAATCGGCTATTTGTTTATGTTTAGCGGCTTCGTGGATGCGGCAATTCAAGGCGGAGTGGTACGACGAATTAAAAACGGTACAGAAACGAAATGGCTATTATACGCACAAATCATTACTGCAATTGGTCTATTTATGACCGTGTTTACATCGAGTATTTTCTGGGCAGGATTCTCCCTTTGTGTGTTTACCGCTGGGAATGCACTAGCTAGAACAACAATTGTTTCACTTACTACGAAGGAATCTGGTGGAAGCTACGGTACAGCGGCTGGTATGACTTATTCGATGGATAACTTAGGTCGAATTATCGGCCCATTATTATTTGCATGGCTTTTCACAATCCAACCAAATAATATTTATATGTTCTCTGGTGTACTCGCAGTTCTTTCCATCGGATTAATCTTCGCATATCGTAAATCTACAAAATCATTGAGAGAAGTAGCGTGAGATTGAGGGATTGTAAGTAGAGATTGTGCGATACTTGATCGTCATTGAGCGATTCACCTAATTTACCACAAAACGCCAAGGATTTTCCTTGGCTTCAGGTAGCAGCTAAATTTAGATTTCTAAAGTGTCACTTCAGACTTGTTTGAAAACGCTTGTCAGTCGAGGCGCGCCGACACGAGGCGGAAGCGAATAGAACTTAGGTTCATGAGCTTACAACGAAGTGTAAGCAACGAAGAATGAAAGCGTTTTTCAACAGTCTGATGCCAAGGATTCGCTCCTTGGCATTTTTTTATTGTAACTCTGGTTGCGCAGTTTGTAATTCAGGATGTGCTGCTCTTACAACGGATGGTCTTGCAAGTAGTAATACCACCAAGATTAATACAAGGCTTGATACTATGAGAATACCTTCTGCCGGTAAAACATCGTATAAGAAACCAAACAATACCATTCCAAGCGGCATGAGAGCCATTGCACAAGTTTCAATGATAGAAAACACGCGCCCCTTATAATCATCCTCAATCATTTTTTGCATCATCACTTGAATTGGTGTATTAGTCACAATCATCGATATACCAAAACCAAACATAAGGAGAATGTAAAAGCCTACTAACCAATTATAGGACATATCGAACAGCAAAGGTAATGCCACTCCGCCCATTAGCACTCCCATCACCACGATACTCCATTTAGAAACTAAAAATGGATACTTTAGCTCTTTACGAGAAGTAAAATAAATGGACATAATCAACATTCCGATTGCAAATGCTCCTTCAGTGAATCCAAAATGCTGAGCATTTATTTTTAATTTCTCAATTAAAATAAATGAATATCCCACTTGGTATGCACCGAACAGAAAATTAATAAAAAGAGAAATTACAACCATCGTTTTTAAAATGGAATGTTTCATTAAATAGTTGAATCCCGCCTTCATGCTTTGAAGCATCGACTCTTTTACTTCTCCCTCTACTACCTCTTTCCGTTTAGCAAATAAATTAAAATTCATCGTGGACTCTAAGAGTACTGCAATAATCGATGCAGCCATATACATAACAAGAAAAACTGGCATTGTTACAGTACCATAGAGTAACCCACCTACGGCTGGACTACCAATTGCAGCAAATGAAATGGATATTTGATTTAAAGACATTGCCTTTTGTATTCTTGCTTCATCCACTAGTCCTGTGATTGACGAGCTAAATGTTACACCTGAAAATAATGAAGTGATGGATAAAATTACAGTAGTTGTATAAATTGCTAACAATGATAAACCTGCTGTTAAACTAACAATTAGCAAACCACCAATTGCAATTGTGGTGGCAATTTGAGCAACGATGACAATCATTTTCCTAGAGTAATTATCAGCTACATAACCAGCAAAAGGTGCTACAAGCGTCCTTGGTAAAATACTACAAATCAAATTCATTGCAAAGCTTGAGGCAGAACCAGTTAATTGCAAAATATAAAAGCTGATGGCAAATGAATACACTTGCGCCCCAAATGTTGATATGATCTTGCTTATCGTGAATGTCCACAAATGATACGTTGCCCTTTTGAGCTTTAACACTTCTTCCATTTTTATTTCCCCTTTTTTCAAATTCTCATTGGTAAAAGGCCGAGATTTTGAATCGCAAATACGATTTACCCCTGTTCAAAATCTTTGGCAACCACCAAAGGCCTTACTTTTTTTCTATGTAAAGAAAATAATACCATATTTATCCTTTCAATTCAACGAAAAGTTTAATATAATTAAACAAATGGATAAAGAGGTGATTCTTGTGCCAACATTAGGCGATCGCATACGCAAAATTAGAAAACAACAAAAGATTACATTAGAAGCACTTGCAGGCTCAGAACTCACTAAAGGAATGCTTAGTCTAATTGAAAACAATAAAGCCAATCCTTCTATGGAAAGCTTAAATTACATTGCCTATCAGTTAGGAGTAGATGTTTCAGAGCTTTTGGAAGAAGTAAGCACACAGGATTTAAGAGAAGTATTAGAGAAGGCTGAACTACTTTTTAATACGAAGTATGAAGATTTAACGAATGAATATGAACAAATAATCGATCTAATCGAGCCATGTGTCCCAAAGCTCACTCAGGGGTATGAAGCAGCTCGTTTACTTGAATTGTATAGTAGATGTATATCATTAAAGGACAAAGAATATTCTCTGAAGCTATTAAAACAAGTAGCTTTAATGTATGAGCAATTAAATTTAACAACCAAACGGGCAGAAATAGGGACATTTTTTGCTTTAGTTCCTTATACTAATCACAATTATCAGGAAGCGCTAAATATTTTACTTTCAGAGCGTTCTCAGTTAGAAATGAATCCCTTATGGATTGACCCTCTATCTCGACTAGACTATGACTATCTGGAGGCTGTTCTTTATTTTGCAGTAGGTCAACATGAAGATGCTATCGATAAGATGGAAAAAGCAATTGCATATTCAAATAAGCATAAAATATTTAAGCAAGTAGATAATTTATATCGATTAGCTACCGCCCACGCTATGATGGCTACGGACGAAGAGAAAAAAGAGTATTATTTACAAAAGTTACTTGCATATAGTGAATTTGCCGAGGATGAGGATTCGAAGATTTTCATTTCGTACGCTAATATTCACTACTTAACTTCTTTTAAAAAACTATATAAAGAAGCAGACCAGTTATATAACGATACTTTTAAGGTCCGCATACAGAATAAATTATTCGCACCTTATTTCCTACTTGAAAGAGGAAAAACATTATATGGTTTACAGCAATTTGAAGATGCACTTAAAAAGTTAGAGGCAGTTGAAATCCCTAGTATTCTCCATCACCCATTTGATTTGTCAATATTCTACGAAAAGGATGCATATGCTGCATTATGCTACATGGAGCTTGGTCAACAGGAAAAAGCTTTGGAAGCAGCACAGTTTGCTATAGATAATATCAATAAAATGCCTGACTCTCCGTATAAATCCTTTATTAAAGAGACGTACGAGAAAATCACTGGGGGAAAGTAGTCTATGAAGAAAAATTGGTTTTGGGGAGTTATTAGCCTTATTGTGATAAGTTGGATTGTCAATTCCATTTACTTTCAATCGAAGCAACTAGAGGAACCAGTTATTCTAAATGCTTATTTAGATATACCAATAAGTGATAGTACAAATTTTTCCATACATTATATAACGAATAAAAAAGATATTATAGAGTTGCAGTCGCTTTCCATTGGCGCACAAAGCTTATGGAATGAGCGAAACTTCACATTCCCTGGTTTCGAGAATCCAACTGCACAATCTTTCAATCAAGAATTTACTCATCATTATTCAAAAGAGGCTATGTTCAGCTTAGGCGAAGAGGATATAAAAAACTTTCAAGAGGAATTAAAAAATCATAATCAGATATACGCCACTTTTACAAACGGTCAGACTGTGCCGTTAAATTTAACAAAATTAAATTTCTCCCCTCACAAAGTTTCCGATATAGAATTTGTAAATAGTGGAGGTCTTGAATATAATGGCAACTCTCTAGCGGAATATCTATATATTAAAGAACCCTTAAAGATGGAGGCTTTTGAGTTACCAAAGGAAGTTCAACAAAATATCGATGTAAAACTGATGGTATGGAAAGATACAGATGAACATAGCCCTATTATAAGAGAAGACGCTTCAAAAGAATGGGGGGATCTGGACGCTCCTCTTTATACAGATGTAAAATGGCCGCTTCAAATAAATGCAGGAGATTCAATAGGAATTTTCTTTCACACGAAAGATGACTTGGATAAGGCAAAAACGATTAGACTTATCCAAGATTGGACAGGTGAGGATGCCGACGGGACTCAAATCAAGCACGTGATCAATATTATTAGTAATCCTATATTGACGCAAGATCAAGTGAATAACATTGTAAAGAAAGCGAGAGGTGAAGCGAAATGAGAAATGGATTCAAACAGCTATTCATCGGCTTTCTTTTCGTGTTCATCAAGTTTCACTTGATCGTTGACCTCTTGCCAGATTTTATCGGATATATCTTTGTTTACAATGGTATCAAACAAATAGCGACTTTATCCTCTCAACCTTATGAGAAACTAAAGGTCCTATCGATTATTTTAGTTATTATTTCGGTGCCTAACTTCTTTTTAAATGATCAAGTTATCCAACTGAATGAATGGCTAGGATATTACTCAACTCTTCTCAGTTTGCTGAAAGTGATTCTTATATATTTATTGTTTGCCCTTCTGCAAGAGGTTGCAAAGCAGCTTCCATATAAAGAAGGTTTCATTTCAACTAAGCGAATGTTCTATTGGTATATGGCGATTGCTTTGCCATCCTTGTTCATACAATCGTTTTTAATGAATACAACTTTCGATAATAGCATAACTGGGAGTATTTTGATTGTAGTGTTTATGCTAATCATTGAGATTTCTTTCCTAGTATATTTAAACAATATGCGAAAGAGATATCCTAGAAATGCAATTTATGAAGGTTTTGAAAAAGGGGCAGTCTCCTAACTTGGAGACTGCCCTATTTTGACTGTGTGGACGTATTATTTTTTATCCGCTCAGAAATTCTTTTATCTGGTCACATTTTTTTCTAAACGGTCAGATTTTTTAGTTTCCGGTCATTCTATTTACTATCCGGTCACAATCTTTCATTCACCGTGATAAGCACGATAATTATCAAGCCATTCCATAAATTTAGTCCATGCATCTTCAAAATCAGGTTGGATGCATGAAATTTGTAGCAAGCCGTTTTCAATTAAATAATCGCTTTTATAATGCAGATCAAATCCTGACATTCTTGCGTCTTCCGCTAAGTGACTATAATTCTTTTCCTTCCACGTAAAAATCATTGGATAATGTTTGTCTGCTAACAGTTCAATTTGATGCTGTTTCACATCTTCTTCGATAAATCGCATCCGATTATGTAATTGTTTATATCTAAATCCTCCATCATATGCCTTTAATGCATATTCTAAACTCAATACAAACTGAGAAGGCATTGTAAATGGAACTGCGTGATTACTTCTAAATGCTATATCTAAATACGTTGGTATGTTTTCACTTACTGTAATGTCCGTATTAGCAAATACAAATGCCAAGCCACTCATTGTTCCAATAGCTTTTCCACTTACCCCCGTAGCTAAATAAACACCATCTAGCTGAAAAGGAAGTGCACCAAATGAACTCACACAATCTGCACATAACAATACATTATGACGCTTACATATATCAGCTAACTTCTCCAATTCATTTAACATTCCAGTAGAGGTCTCACCATGTGTCATTAGCAACCAGCTATAATTACCTGTAGCAAGTTCTTTTTCAATCGCAGCTATATCAAAGGAAGTTCCCCATTCGTACTTGTCAACCTCAAAGGAAAGTCCCCATCTTTTCGCTTGCTTTTCCAAACGTTCTCCGAAGGCACCATTTGTTAGTAGTAACCCCCTCTCGCCAAGCACATGCAATTGGGCAATCATCGCCTCATTGGCAAGAGTTCCACTCCCAACTAACAGATGGACTTGTGCTGCTCCACTCATCTCTAGCAGACGACTCTTCACTCGCTCCAGCATTACCTTGAACTCATGCGAACGGTGGGATATTGGCTTTTCTAAAAATGCCTGTTGAATAGATTCCGATTGTTGGACAGGCCCAGGATAAAATGAATATCTTTTTTGTTTAAAACGAGCAGCAACCGAGTTGTCAAATCGTTCTCTTGTCAGTACCATCGGAACAAACAGAGCTTCTCCTGTCCCGACCGTGTCTGCAAAGGGTTCAAAACCTAGCTGGTTATATAGTTTTTGTTCACGAATCGTTCCTGATATGACAGCTGCTCCATAGCCATTTTCATAGGCATAATCAGACAATGCCCTAGCTAAATAATAAAACACTCGTCCATTTCGATGTGCTTTATCAACCGCCATTAATCGAACTTCGCAAAGCATCCCTTGAAGTGCATCCTCAGGAAGTAAATCCTCTACTGGACCAAGTTTTAGATCTAGCGAAAAAGGACGGACTGCTCGAAAGGCAACCATCCCCGCTAGTTCTTGATCCTTCAATACAATCACATATACGTTTTCATGATGAAATGGATCGACTCTCATTCCACTCGGATCTGGTTCATGCTGCGGAATCTCTTCCACGAATGTCTGATAATTTAATCGAGCGATTGCATCAAATTCTTTTTCGGTCCGTGCAATTTTACACCAATACATAACCCCAAACTCCCCAATCTATTCACTTGAATGATAGCGTTCCGTTCTCTTTTCCAATAAAGTGATTCCGACCGCTAATAGGATAACGCCTAAAAGTAACATCATACTAACATACGTCCAAACGTTACTTAAGGTTTCCCCATAAATGGTAACTCTCTTTAATGCTTCCATTCCGTAATAGATAGGAGACAACCATTTCATTGCTAGCAAGCCTTCTGACTGTACGATCTCGAGTGGCCAATAAGCACCGCCGATCATTGCAAAAGCGACAGATAGCAAAGAAATAATTACACTGCTTTGACTTACTGTTTTGACTAACGAGATAACAAATAAAGAAAATGCCATCACAAGTAATACATAGAAGCTACAAATGACGATAACCTTCCATAATCCCCCGTACATATTTGTGCCAACTATAAATCGGAAAACAAAAATGACTAAAAGCATTTGGACCAGTCCAATTAAATAACTAAACGATAAATGCCCAAAATACAATTGAAATCTACTGATTGATGCTAGCTTCAAACGATTCCATACTCCTGAACGTTTATCTTCTAATATAAATTGTACATTTATAGAGATTGTATAAAAAACAAAATAAAGCATAAAACCAAATAAACTTTGTAATGCTCCATCATAGCGGAACACTTTTGACTCATCCATCGATGCTTCTTTTATTTGAAAAGCAGGATTTTCTAAGCCTTTTTCTACTTCCTCCCACTTACTTTCCCCACCTACATCAATTATCTGATATTGAAAAGCTAGCTCATTATAGATAGTCTCTACATTTAAAGAAAGATTTCTTACTACATCTGACTCTGTGTCTGCTAGAACACTATACGTTTTTTCATTTAGCAATACACCGATCGTGTCCCTTTTTTCCTTTATTGTATCCTGAAGTTCTTGCTCCGATAAAACAGTTATTGCATAATCCTCTTCTATCTGTATCCTCTCTAAAACTTCCTTACTCATTTTAGATTCATCCGTAGCAATTAATAGAGACAATTTACTACCAACTGAACCACTTAACACATATGCAAAGATAACGGTCATGATAGTCATTGAAATGAGAATAAGTGGCTTTCTTTTTAAGTTTTGTAACCTTGCAATCCATATACCCTTCATGATGTCACCCCTCTTTTTGGAAATAAAACAATAGAGAGAAACACACAAAGGCTAAATGCCACAACCAAAACAGACATAAATGGCCATATTACCTCTAATTCTCTACCTTTTTGAATGGATAGGATGGCAGTCATGGTAGCTCCATTTGGTGTAAGATTACCGATATTGGCAAGTAGTGTAGATACTTCCCCTATATTGAAAAAAGAACCACCAAGAAATGAGAATATAGTAATTACTAAGCCATTAAATATATTCGCTGCTCCCTCTGACTTCGTTCTAAGTTGAAGGGTGGTCAGTAATGCTGATAGTCCCCCAATAAAAAAGCTATAGGTTAAAACGGTAATAGCCATTGCATCTAGTCCAATCCACTCGATTCCAAGCACAAACTTCCCATAAAGTAGAAGTAACAATTGTTGAACAAAAGCTACCAGCGTCCCTGTAATAAAAATAGAAATTGAGTACCAATTAGCCGATACTCCTGCTAAAATAATTCGGTCATATACCTTCCATTGCACCTCCTGCAAAGCAAAGCCTGCTAAAAATGACGGGATATACAGAGCAAACATCACAAGCATTCCAGCAGTGTAGTAAACAGAGGCAGGAATTTTTCTTTCACTTTCTTCCAGCACCTGTTCCACTTTTTCAACACTTGAACTGTTTAGCAAACGTTGATCCAGTGATAATCCAGCTTTCGTAAGAGCAAGTGACTTCGTATAGCCATTTTGCCATTCATTGATTACGGATTGAATAATAGAAGCTCGTATTTCATTTTCTTGACTAAGAAATAAATCAATCTCTGGTGTTTGCGTCTCATTAAAATAAGCCATTTTTATATAATCCAAACGAAAACTCGATGGAATTGTTAATATACCATCCGTATTTTCGTCTTTTCGAATATTTTCTAAGTCTGTAAACTGTTTCTTTTCAACCACTATATACTCCTTTATACCATCGGTTGATAGAATGGAGTCTTCTAAAATTTTTATAGGATCATAATTTTTCATTTGAATTAGTACCGAATCTAAAGAAGAGCCGCTCAATCCCTGTTCCTTTAAGAAATTTATGATAGATTCCTCTTCCTTCTCCCAGCTAGAAGTATCTATTAAAACTAATCTTGCTTGAATAGCTGGTTCCCCACCACTATTCATCACACCAGCAAGCGCAGTAGAAAGAATTGTAATAAGTACAAGTGGCATGAGTAATAAAATAATAAGTGGTTGCTTGTTTCGTAATAGCATTTTTATTTGCTTTCCAATTAAAGTAAGTAGCATAGCCATCCCCCTAGTCTCTTAATGCTTTTCCTGTTAAATGTAGGAATACATCTTCAAGAGAAGGTATTTTAATGATGGCCGAAGTGATTGTCACATCATTTTCTGCAGCTATTGCGAAAATGCTAGCAAGTGGCTCTTCCTTTTTAGGCATGGATAATAGCAGAATATCTTCTTCATGACGAACACTGGCAGCAGGAAATTGTTTCTTCAGTACCTCCCCAAACTCTTTTGAAAGTAAATGTCCCTTTAATTCAATCGTTTGATTATCAGAAACTAGTGATTTTAACTGCTCTTTTGTACCGAAAGCAATAATCTCACCTTGGTCCATAATATAAATTTTGTCACAAAGGAGCTCAACTTCCTCCATATAGTGACTTGTATATAATAAGGTCATTCCTTCCTCAACAAGCTGTTTAACAGTATCTAAAATATACGCTCTTGACTGTGGGTCAATCCCTACGGTTGGTTCATCCATAATTAAAATAGATGGATTATGTAAAAGTGCAGCTCCAATATTAAGGCGACGTTTCATACCACCAGAAAATGTTTTAACAATGTCATTTTTTCGATCAGTTAATCCAATTTTCTGTAATATTTCTTCTACACGTTCGGTCAATAGTGAACCTTTTAAACCATAGATTCTACCGAAAAAAGCTAGGTTTTCTCTTGCCGATAGCTCAGGGTATAAAGCAATTTCCTGAGGAACTACCCCCAATGTTTTGCGAAGCGACTCGGGATTTTTATTGATCGATTCTGAATTCCAAAGTACTTCACCACTTGTTGGCATTACTAAAGAAGAAAGCATGGAAATAGTTGTTGATTTTCCTGCCCCGTTCGGCCCGAGAAGTCCAATAGATTCTCCTGCTTCTAGCTGCATATTTACTTGGCGAACCACTTCCTTTGTCTTAAACTTTTTATGAAGATTTATTGCTTGTAACACGGCTCCATCCCCTTTATCAATTAAATTCACATTGGCGTATATCCGTTCTCGTTTAGATTGAAAATCTGAGACATACGCCGGAGGTTTTAACTCCAGTCAGTCGAGATTTAGACCTGGATTAAAGTTGGTATTTAGTACAATTATACCAAAATTCTTTTGTAATATTAAAAAACCACAAGTAAAGTTTATGTTAAGAGCATAGATTTTATTTGAGCGCATACAAAAAAGCTGTCCGATAAAGGACAGCTTTTTTTGTAATTTTGTTATTCTACTGTTTGTGTTTCTAATGGTGCATTATAAACGTCTTTATCTAATTCACCGGTTACTTTCGCAGTTGTAACACCTGCAGTCATTGATCCACTCACGTTTACAGCTGTACGTGCCATATCAATTAATGGCTCTACTGAAACGAGTAAACCAGCTAATGCAACTGGTAAATTCAGAGCAGAAAGTACAAGTATCGCGGCAAACGTCGCTCCACCACCTACACCTGCAACTCCAAAAGAACTAATAGCCACTACGGCAACTACAGTAAGAATAAACATCGGATCTAAAGGATTAATACCTTGAGATGGAGCAATCATAAATGCTAGCATGGCAGGATATACACCCGCACAACCGTTTTGCCCAATGGACAATCCAAAGGAACCAGAGAAATTTGCAATACCTTCAGATACGCCTAGTTTATTTGTTTGTGTATTAATATTAATAGGTAAAGTACCTGCACTTGAACGTGATGTAAATGCAAAAATGAGTGGCTCTGCTGCTTTTTTCACATACGTTATAGGATTTAAACCTGAAAGTGAAATGATAATTAAGTGGATTGCAAACATAATAGCTAATGCTACATAGGATGCTACCACAAATTTACCTAAATTATATATTGCTGCAAAATCAGATGTCGCAACGGTTCTAGCCATAATTGCCAGGATACCATATGGAGTCAATCGAAGAACAAGTGTCACTACACTCATAACAAGCGAGTACACAGCGTCTATTCCTTTTTTAATCGTAGCAGCAGTTTCACCATCTTTTCGAGCTACTCTCAAGTAGGCAAAGCCTAAAAATGCTGCAAATATTACAACCGCAATTGTAGATGTATCACGCGCACCCGTGAAATCTAAAAATGGATTAGCTGGAAGTAAATCAAGCATTTGCTGAGGAAGTGTTTTATCTCCTACTTCAGCAGAACGTGCTTCATAGTCCTCTGCGCGTACAGATTCTGCTTCACCTTGCACAATCTGATCTGCATTTAAATCAAAGATTGCTGCAGAACCAATTCCTATTAGTGCTGCTATAGCAGTAGTTCCAATTAAAATACTTAAAATAATTGCAGCCATCTTCCCAAAGTTTTTCCCAATCGTCAACTTCGTAAAAGCGCCTAGAATAGAAATAAATACTAGTGGCATTACTATCATTTGAAGTAACTTCACATAGCCAGTTCCTATCAAGTTATACCAATCTACGGATTTAGCTAACACTTCAGATGTTACACCGTAAATTAGATTTAATGCTAATCCTAAAGCTATACCTAAACCTAACGCTGTAAATACGCGTTTAGAAAATGATACATGTTTCTTTTGCATTACTATTAGAACACCCACGAACAACAGTAAGGCAGCTATATTAAGAATGATAAACAATATGTCCATTTCATTACCTCCATTTTTTCACCTAACATAGAATAATACTTTTATTCCAATAGGTCAAGTAGGTTATACTTTCTACCACATAATACCTAGTTTCTTCATTCTTTCCCCTAAATCGGATATACTAAAACTAACTTCCAAAAAAAATAAAATAGAAGGAGGTGAAACTGTGGCGGCTAGCATTATTAGTTTAATAGTGACAGGGACAATTATTTTAAATATTTTCTTTGCAATTGCATTAATATTTTTGGAACGAAGAGATGCTTCCTCTACTTGGGCTTGGATCTTGGTTTTATTCTTTGTACCTATTGTAGGTTTCGGTATTTATTTATTATTTGGAAGAAAGTTGCGTAAAAAGCATTTATTTCGTTGGGAAGGTAAAAACAAAATTGGTATCGATAAATTAATAGAATTTCAAATGGAAGCGATTGAGGATGATTCGTTTGATTTTCGTTTGGATGATGCCATGCATTATAAAGAGTTAATTATTATGCATTTACACAATAACCAAGCGGTACTAACTCAAGATAACAAAGTAGATATTTTTAATGACGGACGAAAAAAATTCCAGGCACTTTTGCAGGATTTAGAAAATGCAAAGGATCATATTCACATTCAGTATTATATTTTTCGTCTAGACAATCTTGGTCAAGAGATTTACCAAGTACTATTAGATAAAGCGAAGCAAGGAGTAAAAGTTCGAATTTTATATGATGACACAGGTTCACGCTCTTTGCGGAAAAGGCAATTTAAAGAGTTAATAGAATTAGGTGGCCGTGTAGAAGCATTTTTCCCTTCTATCCTACCTCTTATTAATCCACGTATGAATTATCGTAACCACCGAAAAATTGTCGTTATTGATGGTCGAATTGGTTATATCGGAGGATTTAATGTAGGGGATGAATATTTAGGATTAAATAAACGATTTGGTTATTGGCGTGATACACATCTAAGGATAGAAGGAAGTGCAGTACATCCACTTCAAACCCGATTTATACTTGATTGGAACCAAGCATCCGCCGAACATGATATTGAATATTCCGATGTATTTTTCCCAGCTATCCCGATGAAAGGCTCAGTTGGATTGCAAATTGTTTCCAGTGGACCTGATTCCGAATGGGAGCAGATAAAAAACGGATATTTAAAGCTTCTAATGATGGCGAAAAAGTATATTTACATTCAATCACCATACTTCATTCCAGATGCGAGCTTTATGGATACACTTCGTATTGCTTGTCTATCTGGTATCGATGTTCGGATAATGATTCCAAACAAACCAGATCATATATTCGTTTATTGGGCTACCTATTCTTATGTAGGAGAATTAATAAAAGCCGGAGCAAAAGTATATATTTATGAAAATGGATTCCTTCATACAAAAATGATTGTCATTGATGATGAAGCCTCTACTGTAGGAACAGCAAATATTGATGTCCGAAGCTTTAAGTTAAACTTTGAAGTTAATGCTTTTATCTATGACCGCGAAACTTCTCATGCGCTTGCAGAGCTATTCGAGGAGGATATGAAGTTATCTACTCCATTGACTATGGAACTATATGAGGAAAGAACTCGTATGATTAAGTTTAAAGAATCTCTAGCACGATTATTATCCCCAATCCTATAACTAGAAAAGTCAGCGTCCCTTAATGAGGACGCTGACTTTTTATATATCCAAATATTCTTCTAGCGTAGTGCCTGCTTCATAAATCTCGCCCGCTAGTTGCTTACCAACATAGCGGAAGTGCCATGGCTCGTACATATATCCGGTAATTTTTTCTTTTTCCTTTGGATAACGCATGATAAAACCATAGTTATGTGCATTGGCAGCAACCCATTTTCCAGCCTCAGTTTCTCCAAAGCTTTCACGCGCAAAATGTTGCTCAAAATGTTGTTCTCCTATATCAAAAGCAAGACCAGTTTGATGTTCGGAGTATCCTGGACGTGCGCTATAGCGATCCGCCTCTTCTTGCCCATCATTACTCACATATCTCTGATAAAGTGTAGTTTGATATTCAAATGAACGATATGTACTAAATGCAACGAGGTCAAAACCAGAAAGTTTTGCTTCGGCAGCCATTTCTTCAAATGCTGCTCTTGCATCCTTACTTTCTCCAGGGTCAAATGTTGAAGGTAGTGGATACTTTTTACTTGCAATGAGTACTCCTTGGAAGTATGTCGGTTCCGTTGGTAACGTTTCATGACCTATGTATCCATTTGCTCCTGACATATCGACTTCAGGCTCTTCGACAACTGGTGGTTCTACTACCTGCTCTTCTTTCGTCGGTTCCTCTGCTTCTTGCTCATCTATCATGTCTTTTTCTTTTTCCTCTGTAGTCATCTCTTCTGTTTTATTCGTCAGACCTAAAGATGCAAGACTTTCGTTTATATTCCAATCATTTATTCCAATCCAAGTGACAATGGCTGTAACTAACAATCCCAAAATTGTACCCGAGACAATATATGGCCATTTTTTTTGTTTTTTCTTTTTAAATAAACTTTGTCGAGAATGCATTGTCTTCCTTCTTTCCAATAACGATACTATCATTTTAACATTTTTCTTCTAAAACTGGATGAGAAAATGGGTTGTCTTTGTGGACAACCCATGAACAAAAGTTATATTAAAACCATTCCTAGAACGACGAAAAATAATACGATAAATAAAATAGACATTCCCTTCATCCATTTTGCTTCCCGTTCAAAACCTTTTTCCTTAAAGCTGACCGCTCGGTAACCATTACTTAAAGCAAATATAGCAGTCATAAAGAGGACTGCCATGTTTAAATTCCCTACTATAATAAATATTAAAGAGGCAATGGAAGCCGCTGCAATTAAGATTCCAATGATCCAATTCTTATTCACTTTTAAACTACACCTCTCATAGAAAAAACGAAGCTATAAAAAGCTTCGTTTTAGACTGTTGACAAACGTTTTCGTTATACAGATTCTTCTGCTTTTTCTGGATGATTTGAATAAAATTTACGCCCTAAGTATGTTTGGAAGATTAAGATAATCCCACCGACAGCCCAGTACAATGGTAATGCAGCCATAGAGCTGAACGAGATGAACATAATCATGATAGGAGAAATATAAATCATCATTTTCATTTGTTGCTTTTGTTGCTCTGGTACAGTCCATAATGAAACTTTTGCTTGAACAAAATAAACCACACCTGCAATAAGCGTCATCGCAATATCCGGAGAACCTAAGTTAAACCATAAAAAGGGATGTGTTTTCACATCTGTTGAGTGCAGGATTGCAAAATATAATCCCATGACGATTGGCATTTGAATAAGCATTGGTAAGCAACCCATATTCAAAGGGTTTACATTATGCTTACGATATAATCCCATCATTTCTTGTTGTAAAGCCATTTGTTCTTCTTTTGACTTTGTAGCTTTTAATTTCTTTTGAATCTCATCCATTTCTGGTTTCAATTTATCCATTTTTTCTTTCATACCTTGTTGATTCTTATAGTTTTTAAGCATCAAAGGCATTAAAGCAAATCGAATAATTAATGTAATTGCTATGATAGCAAGTCCATAACTACCATTGAATATTTCTCCAAAGAAATGAAGTAAAAAATCAAAAGGTCGAACAAAAATATTATAAAAAGTACCTTCTTTATTCTCTACTCCTGAACATCCGCTTAGAACAACTGCTGCAAAGACAAGAATAGAAAGCAAACTAATCTTCTTTTTCATTCATTCACCTTCATTTTTCAAACTATAACGAGTATACCTTCTATGAAGCTATTTATCAAATATAAACATAGCAATACTTATATAGCTCTGCTTTCATTTGGAAAATTATATTTGAAATTAGGGTATTCATGATGATCCCTAAACTGCTTCGGTGTTAGACCTGTATACTTTTTGAATATACGAGTGAAATAGCTTTGATTGCAAAAGTGAAATGAATCAGAAATATCGGAAATCCCTTTGTTCGTATGTCTTAGATAATACTGGCACTCCTCTACCTTACGAATATTTAAATATTCTACTAGAGTTACCCCTGTATGTTCCCGAAAAATTCGAGATAAATGACTTGTACTAATATTAAAACACTTAGCAATATCTTCCACAGTTAAATTTGTTTCAATTTCATCATTTATAAATAAGATAACTTTGTTCACTGTTTGATGACCAAAGGACGGTTTTTTTCTTTCTGTAATGACCAATACAAAAAACTCTACTAATTCATCTGCACATTGAAGAAACTGTGCATCGCTCATTTTTGTTTCTATAACGTTGACACTAGCGATATTAAAAGCCATTACCTTATCAGAGGGAACTTGGCTTTCTTGTAATTTCCTTGCCATCACAGCAACTAATTGTATGTAGTAATTTTTGACATACATAATCATTAACTTCTCAGCTCTAATAATAATTAAGTCTATGATTTCTCTTAATACTTTTTTAGCTTCCTCAAGCTCGAAAGCATACATATGAAGAAATAATTTTTTTTCTAAATCTAAAAACAAACTCAAACCTTCAATGCTGTTAATTACGCTTATTTCTTTTGTATACGCTTTGGAAAAGCTTTCTAAAAAAATCTTTTGTGAGTATTGCATAAGGACCTCATCTTTCTTTTTTTATAGTACTTTTGGTATCGTTCTTTATTGGGTACGTAGAATCATTTTATAACACTTTGTTGGAAAATGGAAACATTTATGATGATAATTTAGCTATTATTTGGAATTAATAATTTTAAGTGCTTTGGTAGTACCTTAATTTCAAATGGTGTACATACACCTTCATCCCCGTCAACGTTACAAAATAATGGTCGATCAGACTCCATGTAAACCTTTTTAGTCGTAATGACCTCCACTCCATCATCCTCTTTTAATGTGCCCAATAAAATTTTTGTACCCATTCGAACGAGGTTAGCAATACCAGATTTTTTAAAAATATACACATGAAGAAGTCCATCGTTGATTTCGGCATTTGTCATCATTTTTTCAAATCCACCTACTGAATTTGTTAAGCCAACTAAAACGAGCATCGATGTTCCAGTCCAGGTCCCATGGTCATGTTGAATAGTGAAACCCACCTCTTCGTTAGAAATAACTACTTTTGCACCTTCAATTAAATATGCTAATGAACCTAGTTTCGTTTTTTTCTCAACGGAAGTGTTCGCAACTCTACTTGCAATCTCACCGATTGCAACGATATTTCCAAAATATTTATTACCAATTTGAGCTATATCTACAAACTCTGTATTGGTCATCTTTAATGCCTCGATTGCAATCTCTGGCTCTAAAGGGATTCCTAATGCTCGTGCGAAGTCATTTACTGTTCCAAGAGGCACTATTGAAAATAGAGGTCGATATGATTGATTGGCTAGTCCGTTTATAACTTCATTTATCGTCCCATCTCCACCCATAGCTACGAGGAACTCCATTTTCTCTTCACAAGCTTGTTTGGCAAACGTAATAGCATCATCTTTTTTTTCTGTTTCCTTTTCAACTATTTGATATCCAAGTGCATCGAGAACTGTAAGAGCCCTTTCTTTATATGTTTCGGCTTCTTCCTTCCCAGATGAAGGATTAAATATAACCATTGCTTTTTTCAATCTATTTACCTCCTTTATTTGTAATTTTTATTTCCCTAATACCCTATTTACCTATTATGAAACAGATTACATAATAAAAAAGTGCTAAACTAGAGTAGAAGCTGAAATAGAAATGAGGAATATACTTGCGGGTATTTATATATATAATTGTCTTTTTTTCTTTTTTTGATTTATTTGCACAGCTACCTATAATGAGTCCTTACGCTAAATCTTTAGGTGCTACCCCATTCTTAACGGGCTTGGTTGTAGGAATGTATTCATTCTCAAATACAATCGGAAACATCATCTCAGGTTTTTTAACCGATAAAAAAGGTCCTTTTTCTATATTAATCATTGGTTTATTTGCTACGAGTATTTCCCTCTTTATGTACCAAGGGGTATCAGACCCAATCGGTCTATTAATTGTCCGCTTTATCCATGGACTGCTTGCAGGTCTTATCGTTCCTGCAGCTTTTACGTATTCTGCGAATCAAACCTCTGCTGAAAAGCGTGGAAAAAGTGTTGCATTATCAGGAGCATTTGTAGGACTAGCTGCGATTTTAGGTCCTGCTTTTAGTGGAATTATGGCTAGTAAAAAAGATGAAGTATTTGTCTTAAGTATCACAGGTTCTATTATGCTTATTCTTAGTATTTTATCAGTTTTCTTATTAAGTACAGTTTCCATTCACAAAAAAACGAAGGAAAATGCTTCTGTAACAGTAAGAGACATTTTTGCAGAAAGTGGTTTGGTAAAAGCATTTGCAGGTGCCTTTTTCTTGATGTTTTCACAGGGCGTACTCGCCTATATGCTCCCTTTAAAAGTACTGTATCTAGGGTATGATTCAAAAACAAGCGGACTATTACTGAGTACTTTTGGCTTTGTGGCAATTTTAGTCTTCATATTACCTATTAATCGACTATTTGATAAAGTTAAACCTATTAAAACACTCGATTTTGGGATGGGATTAATGGGGATAAGCATGCTTTTACTCGGACAGATTGACACATTACAACTGCTATACGTGGGAATGAGTTTATATGGAGTAGGATTTGCATTTCTATTCCCCTCTATAAATTCGTTGCTAATTGACTCAACAGAACCTACTTATCGGGGAAAGGCATACGGATATTTTTACGCCTTTTTTTCAATAGGCGTGGTAGTTGGTTCTAGTGTTACTGGACTACTGCAACTTACTGCAAACGGCGGATTTCTATTGACGGGTGGATTGTTAATATGTTTATCAGTATTATCTATACTAAAAGATAAAAAAAATTGAGGGTCCCCATGCTGGAGACCCTTTCTATTAAGAACTCACTTCATTATATTCTGGAGTTTTCTTGTCCTTATTTTGCACTTCATCATTATAATATTGAACACTTGTCATTGCGCCTTCGTCTACCATCTTGCTATCGGGAGTATTGTGCGGATCTGGGTGCCCAGCAACAGTTAAATCGGAGCGATTATGTTTTTGTGCATCTATAAATGAGTTAACCTTTGCTTTTGTATTATTAAATGCAACTATCGCTTTATCACGATTTTCTTTTTTACTAAAATATGCATAGGCTCCCGCAGCAATTCCTGCTAGTAGTAATGTGTTATTTTTTCCTTTAGCCATGATATGTACCTCCTAATTATTTATGTTCTACTTATTACTTACCCTTTATTTCAAAACTTACACTTTTTTATTTCTAACCATATAAACATGAGGAATTCCATCTTCATCAAATTCATCCGAGCTAGCATGAAAGTCAAAGGAACTGTAGAAGTTTTTCAAATGACTTTGAGCACATAGTTGAATCGATTCTATTTGATAAGTGCGTTCTGCTTCTTCTAAAGCTTTTATCATAAGTTGTCTTGCAACACCAGTCCCGCGGAATTTTTCTTTCACAATTACTCTACCAATAGAGCATTCCTCATATTTTTCACCAGGTGGAAGTATTCGGCAATAGGCAATTATCTCATTTTCTTCGCAAGCAAATAAATGCAAAGAATTATAATCATAAGTATCCAATTCAGGGTAAGCGCAATTTTGTTCTACAACAAAAACATCCACGCGTAGCTTGAGTATTTCGTACAATTGATATACGTCCATTTCATTAAATTTTTGTAAATTCCATTCCATAAAAAACCCACCTTTCATTTTTATTATCACACAATAGTAGAAGATTGATATTATTTTTGTTATGATAACAAAAAGAATTTAGAGGTGACTCAAATGATTAGGGCGATCACGTTAAATGATCTAGCAACTGTTCAACAAATCGCAAAGATCAGTTGGAACAGCACATATAAAGGAATTATTCCAGACAATATACAAGAGCTTTTTCTAAAAAAGGCTTATTCAAATACGATGTTAGCCAAAAGAATGGAAAAAACTATTTTTTTACTTGCAGAGTTTGAAGGAAAGCCAATTGGATTTGCTAATTTTACGTATGTAGATGAAGATGGAGATGCCGAGCTAACCGCTATCTATGTACTTCCAGAGTATCAGCAAATAGGCTACGGCAAAAAACTACTACAGGCCGGCTTGAACGAGATGCCAACGGGACGTCAGTTATTCGTCTATGTAGAAAGCAAAAATGATGGAGCGCGTGCATTTTATGAACGTTTCGGTTTTGAATGCTTGGAAGAATTTGACGAATACTTTGAAGGTCATCCTCTATCCACGGCTAAATATGTGTATTTATTAAAAACACCGACTTACTGAGTAAGTCGGTGTTTTATCTTTATACCGTTTGATCTGGATTGTAGTATTCTTGCTCAGCGAATTGAACTGGCGGCTTACGGACGAAGCACATAATTGCTGCGATGTATAATAATATCGATGTTAACGATATGATCCCCGCAAACAGTCCAGCTAGTATAAACATAATACCTGCTAATTTTGGATTTTTATTTTTGGATATAGAAACAATCCCTACAATATTTAGTATAAGACTAATTACAAGGGCAACAACAAATCCCCAACCAAATACACCAAACACACTTGGAAGTATATCCACCAATTGCGCAATTGCTTCGGCATCCTGGCCAGTTAAAGTTGGATCATTTAATATTTGTTGCTCAAACTCCGTATTAAATGCCTCATCCTGTATGGCTGCACTTCCAGTAGTTACAATTATCGCCATCAATATAATTGCTAGAAGTGTAAAAATTGCACTTATAATACCTAAAACCTTTTCTCCTGTACGAGACATATGTATACCTCCATTAATGTTTTATATAGTAATTTTACGTTCAACCTTACTAAAAGTTTCATCTTTTTTTACTTTTACCCTATACAAAATGAAATAAACTTGTTTAATAGTTGTTTTAGGGGGTACTTAAATACTAACACTTACTACAGAAAGGAAGGAATAGGATGGAGAAAAAGTTAATCTTTAATCAGTCTGATTTCTTATACACATTGGCAGGTGCATCCGTATTAACCGGTATTTTAGTTTTCTTTATTTAACATTACAAATGTAAAAGGCAATCCACTTTTCTTAAATAAGCGGATTGCCTTTTACATTTATTAAGCTTTTACATCGTCATATTCGTTTGATTTATTAAAAGCTGCCACAACGTATGAGCATACAGCTTCCATCTTTAATTCTTTTTCACGAGCGTAGGCTACTGCAGTATCTAATAATTTCTTTGCTATACCTTGCCCTCGTAGTTTATCTGAAACGTATGTGTGGTCCATCACCATGACATCTCCAAGTAAAGTCCACGTAATTTCACCAAGTCTTTCACCATCTTGGACATATTGATAGGCATAAACATCATTTCCTAATTCTTTGTATTGAAATTCCACAGTCAACCACTCCTTTTTTGAATTTTAACATAGTTATTTGTTAATTGACAACGGACGCAACTTAGCTTCTATTTGCTCTCTTTTTGGTTCTAAAAAAGGAGGTAGCGCGAGAGACTCACCTAAGGATTCTAATGGTTCATCTGAATTAAAGCCTGGCTCATCTGTAGCCAATTCATATAGAATACCGTTCGGTTCTCTGAAATAAATGGATTTGAAATAATAACGATCTACTAAACCTGATGTGACAAATCCTTTTGCACGCAATAATTCTTCCCATTTTGGATAGTCCTCCATTGTCGGCACACGGAATGCAACATGGTGCACACTTCCTCTACCTGGTCTCTCTTGTGGTAAATCATTTCTTGTTTCAATATGCACTTCGCCTGCCGGCCCCCCTGCACCTGTGGTATATACTAACACTTCAGGCATATTAGCTATTTCTGATGGATAAGATCCAGCTAACGTGAATCCTAGAATTTCTGTAAGCACTTTTTCTGTTGGATCTGCTTTTCGTACAGTTAGCTTCACTGGACCTAATCCTACAATCGCATTTTCAGCAGAGATCTCTTCTTTCACCCAAGCCTCTCCATATGGAATTCCTTTACCATCATCGACTACTAGCATTAAACGAGAGCCCTCAAAGTCTTCAAAATAAAGTGTTTTCCGCCCGAATTTTTCTTTTATTTCGTCATGGGGTACTTCCAATTTCGTAAATCGTTCTTTCCAAAATTTCAGAGCATCTTCGCTTTTTACACGGAATCCCGTATTGCTAATACTTGATACTCCAGGATATGTTCTTCCTGCCATCGGAATGTCAAAGTAAGTCATATCTGTTCCCGGGGTTCCTACAGCATCTGCATAAAACAAATGATAGGAAGATGTACTATCTTGATTGACTGTTTTTTTCACTAATCTCATGCCCAGTATTCTTGTAAAAAAGTCGTGATTTTTATCAGCATCTGCTGTGATTGCTGAAACATGGTGTATTCCTGCTAATTTCATTACTTTCTCCTCCAATTTATCTCGAATTCAAGATAATTTCATTAGTTTTATAATATCAAATAAATATAGTATGTGCAAATAGGAAATGCTAAACGCTAGCCCATATAAAAACACCCTAAATGCCTGCGATGACAATTAGGGTGTATCGTTTAATTAAATAAAGAACGAATGGAATCAATTAAATTATTAAAGAAGTCTTTGACACTTTGCCAAAATCCTTCATCATCTACAATCTTACCAATCTTATCTTCTATCGTTTTACTTAAATCATTCAATTGATCAGACCACTGGCTAAAATCGATGTCTAGTTGACGAATTCGATCCATCAAATCTATTAGTAATTGGCGATCTTTTTCAGATAGTTCAATCTGTAACTTAGCTAACTGCTCCGTAACTATCTTTTCAACTTCTTCACGTGAAACAGGATTTTGCTCAGCAATTTGTTTTTTAATTTCTGTTAACAATTCACTTACTTTCGCTTCATCAATACCTGCTTCTTTTGCAAGATTTGTCGCTACCGATAGTTCATCGTTTGCTACATCTGTACGTTCTGGGTCTAACTCTCCGCCTGTCACTTCGTACGCTTTATATATTCCTACGAGCGCCGAATGACCAGTAACTGGTTTTGGAGCAGCGATTTCTACAACTGCGTCCTGAATTCCAGCTGTAAGCATTGCATTTGCATACATTTCTGAAGTTACCTCAGTAATATTATCTGGTGTGACAATATTGATTACTAAACCTTTACCAGCATCTTTTCTAGTGATTTTGGCTGAAGAGAACATTCGTGCAGATGCATCACCATCTTTTAAATACGTCGCTAAATCTTTCCCTGTTACGATTATTTCTTGAACATCTGAATTCTCGGTTATTTTTAAACTATTTTTCACACTATTTTTTTGTTCATCTGTCAGGTTCCCACCATAAACGACTATTGGTGCACCGAATTTTTCGTTAACTGGTTCCGTAGTACCCGTAGAGTCTGCAAACGTGATAGAAGGAGTAACTAAAACTCCAAACAATAAAATGACAGCGATAAATGGTTGTAATAATTTCTTCACTCAAATATCCCCTTTCTTCCAATCCATTCTTCCATTAGTACGAAAAAAGGAGCAAAAAGTTCCGACTGATCGATTCTTTTTACTCCTTCTCCAATTATTTCTAACTATTTAGACCTTTCCAAGTTTAACTATTGGAAACTTTCTTTTACATTTTTACTTCTGTCCAGCCATCATTTTGAACAATTTTACCCTCTTTCATGAGTTTACCAAGTGCTCGTTTAAAAGCCGCTTTACTCATCGTAAACATTTCTTGGATCTCCTCAGGCGTTGACTTATCAGTAAATGGCATTCTACCACCTACGTCATTTAAATATCTAAAAATAGATTCCGCATCGTCTCCCAAACGTTCATGTTTACGAGGTAATAAGGAACCGTTCAATGATCCATCTTCCTTTGTATCTATGATACGAACCGTTAAATCCTGGCCTAATCTAGGTTCTTCCACACGTTCTGATTGGTGCACGAAAATACGGTAATTTTCTGGAACACTAAGTAAGAAAGATCCAATCGGAAGAAGTCTATACGCTCTAGCTTGTACATTTTTGTTTAGTAAAGTAGTTGGAGCATCTATATATAGTTCCTCCACGCGATCTTCTGTTGCAAGACGACCAAACAATTCTCCTTCTTTGTCTGTGCGAAGTGTCATATATAAGTGATCGCCAATAACTGGCCACAGTTCTTTCACTTTCGGTAAGTCCTCTGCCTTTACTTGTACTTCCTTAGAAGTGCCAATATCGACAAATGCCCCTTCTTTATCCGTAACTTTTATCACCCTTGCCCATCCATACGTCCCCTTTGTAATATGTGGAAGTTGTGTGGTAGCTGATAAATTCCCTCTACGATCTACAAATAAAAATACTTCAATCTTGTCATCCACTTGTAAATCTTCTGGTGCTTCAGAAGCATTTAAAGAGATTTCTTCTCCTTTATGTGTGAGAATCCATTTTGATCCTTCTTTTTCTTCAACTTTTAATTTTACAATTTCTCCTGATTCTAGCTCTGCCAAATTCACCGCTCTCCTTCTGACCAATTATGATAATGGTCTTGACCTTACTTCTAATTTGTATCTTACATTATCCACTTATATATTCAGAAACCCTTACTTTACTTATTACCTTTTCGTTTGCATTATAAACTCTCCAACTAATCCGTAACAAAGACTATGTATATAAACTAATCGCTCTCTTCTTCTTGTAATTCAAGGAGTTTTGATTGAAGATCTGGATTCTCTTCTAGAAACAAAACTAAATCTGCTATACGATCAATGGAATTCCAGCTTAAATGGTGTTCAATTCCTTCTACATCATTGTATATATTCTCTTCTTTTACTCCAATTAGTCTTAGGAAGTCTTCTAATAAATCATGTCTTTTCACTAATTTTTTCCCAAGTTTTAATCCTTTAGGAGTAAGTGTAAGACCACGGTATTTCTCATAAATTAAAAAACCGTCTTTATCCAACTTCTGTACCATTTTCGTTACAGACGAAGGCAAGACAGATAAGGCTTCTGCAATGTCAGACACACGAGCATATCCTTTCTGCTCGATTAACAAATATATTTGTTCGATATGGTCTTCCATGCTTGGTGTTGGCATACGTATCTTCCTTTCATAACTACTCCGTTTATTTTACTACAACGCTCTCTTCTTCACAAATATAGCTATTTTATCCAAGTAGAGCTTTTCTAAGTGAAAGAACCTTATCGTTTGATAAGGTTCTGAGAGAAAAGTTTAAGGTTTAACTACGATGAGGATACTTTCCAATAACATGTATTGATTGGATAATTCTCTTATTAATCCATTCTAAGTTCTCTTTTGAATTTAAACGTTCAAATACAGCCGTTCTTCCTTTGTCAGTTGTGACATAATGTGCGGGTAAAGTATTTAAGCTTAAAGCTATAATATCCAATTCACATTGTTCACATTTACAAAAGGTTTGGTATTCCGGACCTCTCATAAGCATCGTCACCAGGCTCTTCACAATTTCTTCCGTTACGTTTGTGAGCAAATTTATCTCTTCTCCTTAAAAATTATCATGATGTTTAACACTATATACGAAAGGGTAAAACTTTAATAACCAAATGCTAAAGCGGAAAGGAGAATATATATATGGGTAAAATTTTATGGTCTATTATCGTTATTTTAATCGTACTTTGGTTACTCGGTTTAGTATTAAAAATTGGTGGAGGGCTAATCCACACACTACTAATTATAGCAGGTATTATTTTTGTTATTCAACTTGTAACAGGAAGACGGTCCGTATAGAAAAAGGATGCTCTATGAGCATCCTTTTTTATTGGATTGTTTTCCCATAAATACATGTGTTTCTAAGTCTTTTCCCATCTGCTGATAAGGAGTCATTGTGAAGTAATCCTTCTAATGTATATCCGACTCTTTCTGCAACGGAGCGACTTCGAACATTTTCACTATCACAACGAATCTCTACTCGGTTTGCCTGTAAATCCTCAAAAGCAAACTGTGTTATTCGTTCACAAGCTTCCGTCATTAAACCTTTTCCTTCAAACTTACAATCAATCCAATAGCCAATTTCAAACTTTCGTACATTCCAATCTATTCGATGTAATCCGGATGCACCTACAAATTCACCAGTATCTTTCAAGAACAAATGAAGTCGTAAGTCTTTTCGTGTTATAAAATCAGCAACCGCTTGGCGTAAATTAGTCGTCATCTGTTCCAATGTTTGTTTATTTTGTGCCCAGGGCATCCACTCTTTTAATGCATCATGAGAGTTAATTACTGACCTCCACACAACTTCTGCATCCTCCAAACGAGGTGCTCTAATTATAAGTCGTTCTGTGTAAAACTCCTCTGAAATAGAGTGTCGCTCTTCATTCTTTGCTTTTTTATTGAAATCATCGTCCCAGTTAACCGGAGTTGCGGTTCCCTTTAAAAAGTCATCTCTCGTCATTCCATATGTCACTGCATCATAGTAAGAGTTTTCCTTGGGAGAAAACCAAGCCTGTCTGAGCTGAGCTTCTTTCACAAAGCCAGCTCTTTCAAACGTTTTACGCATAGCAAAATTATCCTGTCGAGTATGACCCTCCAATCGTATTTTCACTTCAGGCAGTTGGAAAACATACTCAGTAACCATTTTCAACGCAAGAGGACCATATCCTCTTCCACGTGCTTCATCTGCAATTCGTAAATCAAATAAAGGAATCTCATCTTGTAAGTCATAGATTTTAACAATTCCTACTTGTTCTTTTTTTTCATTTTCAACCCAAAATGTCTTCACTTGATCCGATTGATATCCACCTTCTTCAATCGTCTTTTCTATTAATTCTCTCGCCGGATGAGAGTTACCATGATATGGCCAAGTGTTAGTCGTCATAAAATGTATTAGCTCTTCTTGTTCTTCCATTGTCCATTCTGTAAGCTTCATGCTACCCCTCCCGTGCTACTTATGCACTTTTAGTAGTCGTAAAGAATTTAGTACCACCAGTAATGTCGCACCCATATCAGCAAAGATGGCAATCCATAACGTTAACCATCCTGGAATAATGAGTAAAAGTGCAATGATTTTTAATCCTAATGCAAACATAATATTTTCTTTAATAATATGCAATGCTTTTCGACTTAATCGAATCGTATATGGGAGTTTTTCTAAATCATCGGCCATCAAAGCAACATCCGCTGTTTCAAGAGCCGCATCTGTTCCGGCTCCACCCATGGCAATTCCAACCGTTGATGCTGCAAGTGCTGGAGCATCGTTTACACCATCTCCAACCATTGCTACTGACCCATACTTTTCTTTCAGTGATTTTATAGCTAATAGTTTTTGTTCAGGCATAAGCCCGGCTTCTACATCAGTTAGTCCAAGTTTAACAGCAATAGCTTGAGCTGTTCGCTCATCATCTCCGGTAAGCATTACAGTATGTTTGATACCTGCAGATTTTAAATCGGCTAATACTGTCATGCTAGTTGAACGAATTGGATCTGCTACAGCAATAAATCCTTTGTATATTCCATCCTCTGAAGCCAGCATCACTGTGTTTCCTTCTGTTTGTAACTTTTCCACACGAGCTATAACTTCCGTTGGAACAGTGTTAATCGCACCTATCCAAGCAACGCTTCCTACCGCCCATTTCTTTCCTTCTATTACTCCTTCTGCACCTTTTCCAGTAACAGATTGGAATTCCTCGACCTCTACCGCTTGTATATGTTCCTTAGAAGCATACTTTACAATTGCTTGTGCAAGTGGGTGTTGTGAATACGTTTCAATCGACATTACTTTTTGAATGAAGTCATTATCGGATTCTGCTTCCACATAAGTCACTTCAGGATAACCTTTTGTTAATGTTCCTGTTTTATCAAACGCAATTGCTTTCAAACGGCCTATTTCTTCTAAATGTATTCCACCTTTAATAAGTACACCCTGTTTTGCGGCATTTCCTATTGCTGTTACGATTGCAACAGGTGTAGATACGACTAATGCACATGGACATCCTACTACTAGAACTGCAAGTCCCTGGTAAATCCATGTCTGCCAATCTGCTCCGAATAATGGAGGAACGATTGCTACTAAAAAGGCGATCACAATAATAGCAGGTGTATAATACTTCGCAAATTTATCGACAAACTTTTGTGAAGGAGCCTTTTCAGCCTGTGCTTCTTCTACTAAATGAATAATCTTAGCAATCGTAGTATCTTCTACTCTCTTAGTTACTTGAACTTCCAAAGAGCCCTCTTCATTTAATGTACCAGCAAACACTTCGTCCCCTATAGTTTTTACTGCAGGTACTGACTCACCTGTAATAGACGCTTGATTGACAGCTGATGTACCTTTTAAAACAATTCCATCCATTGCAATTTTTTGTCCTGGTTTCACAATGAGAATGTCATTAATTTGAATAAATTCTGTATCGACTTCTACAAGCTGATTATCACGGCGAATCGTTGCAGTTGGAGGAGCAATATCCATTAGCTGGCTAATTGATTGTCGTGCTTTATTCATCGAGTAAGCTTCTAATGCTTCACTCACTGCGAATAAAAAGACGACAACTGCACCCTCTCTCCATTCACCGATAATCGCTGCCCCTATAATGGCGATAGTCATTAGCGTATTCATATCAAAATAAAATTTTGATAAATTCTTAAACCCATGTTTGAACATTTCGTATCCACCAACAGCAATGGAAACAACAAATAAGCCGACTGCAGATGGATGGGACTCACCATTGACAATGGACGCAACAATCCCGATGACTAAAAATACAAAGGAAATGACTGTCACGATATTTTCCTTTCGTTTAAAAAACGGTACCTTTCCTTCTACTTTACGTTGCTTTTGTTGTGCTACTTTAATGCCGTCAAATGCCCCTGCTTTCTCAATATCTTCTATCGTCACATCTCCTATTACAGAAACTTTAGATGCTCCGAAATTAACAAGAGCGTCATCGACATTAGGAAGACTTTTTATATTATTTTCGAATTTCATGGCACAGCTGGCACATGAAAGATTTTCTAAGCGATATTCTTTTTTAGCTGTTTTCTCCATCTTTCTCACCCTCTTCTACCGCGTGTTCATACGCGATTTTAACTAGCTCGTTCACATGATGGTCTGCTAATGAATAATAAACTAATTTACCTTTACGACGTGATTTTGCAAGGGATAAATCTCTTAAAAATCGTAAATGATGTGATGCAGTTGCTGTAGATGATCCAATAATCTCACTCACATCGCAAACACATAATTCTTCTTCTATTGTTAGTGCATATGCAATTTTAAGTCTTGTTTCATCTGCCAACGCTTTAAAAATTTGAGCAACCTTTGTAACTTCTGGCAGCTTCTTTTTGACAGCCTGCACTACTTCTTCATGTACAATTGTCACTTCACACATATCTTTGGTCTGCATTTCCTCACCTCATTCAAATGTTCATTTGATTGTTACTTTCATTATATGTTCACACTGTTTAATATGCAACTTCATTCAAACATTTATTTGAATGTTTTTCATTCTATGAGTGAGCCATCCGATTATTGGAGCAAACCATCCGATGTGACCAGATAATCGATTTTCTGTCCGTATAAAATTATTTCCGACTGGATAAGTGTGGTTTCTGTCCGTATAAAATTATATCTGACCGGATAGTTGTAGTTTCTGTCCGGATAGGTATTTTTCTGACCGCATAGCAGTTTCAACCCAAAAAAACCACTCAGATACTGAGTGGTCTCTCTATCCAAACTTATTTAGATTTCAAATTCAATTCATAGCCTTTCTCTATGTCCCCATCAATAACTGTTGTATGATATTTTCCTTCTGCCCAATCCATCACCTGATCATGGTACCAATCTGATTTCATATGCCCACTTTGACCAGGTCCAACGATATGATATGACTCACTTAAATCTGCCAAATCCGCAACAAATCGCCAGGATGCTCCGTGGTCGACTCTTCCATCATCACCGAAACCAGCTGCCTGCACTGTAATATTTGAGCCGCCAATTGGCACAGATTTTGGATTTAATAAATACTCTAAAATCGGCGAGGCACCTGCCAAGGGATGGTCAAATGTTAACTGATGATAATCCCCCCACTTCCACTTTTCTTCATTTGAACCAAACTCCTCTTTAACATCCGCAATCGCATCTACAAAAGAATCATAAACCCATTTGTCCACTCCACCATACTCATCTAACCATGCACTAGATTCATTACGATATCCTTTCCTTAAAAACTGATCCGAGATATTTCCTTTTCCAGATAACATATTGTATACATCCTCTGGCATTTCATCTTCCAGCAAAGTCTTTGGAAGCTGCTTCATCCATTTATGAAAAACAAGAGGAGCCGCTAACTCCTTGTCATCCACCTGGTTCCACTCAGTTAGTAAACTAATAATCTCTTTATATTCCCCACCATTGTCTAGCTTTTCCACTGAATTAATCATAGAAGATAAAAATTCCCGGGCATATAAATTCGTTTGATCCATTTGTAAATTCATCATATCTTCCTTTGTTAAATCGGAATTACTTTTCAACACTTCTGCAATACGATCAAATCGGTAGGATTGTGCCCAAAAGTCTGTAATATGATATTTATAAGAATCATCTACCACTTGATTGTTCGCTGTCGCAATAAACCCTTCTAAAGGATTCACAATATTAGGTAGTTCATTGTATGGCACATACCCTTCCCACCCATAGTCAGCAGAGTCTCCCGGCACAGGTAATTGTCCGTCTCCCGATTTACGTATTGGTAGCCTACCATTTGCTTTATATGCAATTGTTCCATCTTTAGCAGCAAACACAAAGTTTTGTGCAGGTGCATGGAAATCCTCTAGAGCAGTCTCAAACTCATCCCAATTAGTCGATTTATTCATTTTAAGAATTGCTTGTAATTCAAGCGTTGGCTCTAGCGCAGTCCATTGCATGGAAAACAAAGCGGATGCTTTCTCTTCTTTGAATAAAACATCTGAAATAATTGGCCCATAACGAGTTACCACAACCTCGAAAGGAATGGCTTCTTGTCCCTTTACTTTAATTTCATTTTTACGTACCTCTGCCTGCTCCCACTTACCTTCATAAAAAAACTGTGTTCGGTCATCCGGGTTCGGTGTTTCAATATATAAATCCTGGACATCAGGTCCCACATTCGTGACACCCCATGCAACGTCTTCATTGTGCCCTAGAATAATTCCAGGGATTCCAGCAAATATAACCCCGCTTACGTTTTGTTCTGGAGACTCTAAATGCATTTGATACCAAATAGAAGGCGTACTTAATCCTAAATGTGGATCATCCGCAAGTAGTGGCATGCCACTTTCCGTTTTATTCCCACTAACGACCCAATTGTTGCTCCCGTTAAATTCATTCGGTAGTAAAGAAGCATTAAAGTAACCGCTTACATTTACTGGTTTATTTTTGTTTGCCTCTATGATTGATTGTGCATCCTCTGGATAAGTAATAAATAATTCTTTCGCCTTTTCTTCCTCATATTCATTGAGAGCCCAATGCCTAATTGCCAAGGTTGACCAATTCCCTCCTAGATCATATGCCATAAATTTTCCTATTGCCAAAGAATCAATAGGCGTCCACTCTTCTGGTTCATATCCAAGGAGCTTAAACTCATAACTCAATTTCTTTTCTTCTTTCGCGAAGGCGATAAACTCATTAACCCCTTCCGTATAACATTTCAACACATCTTTTGCTTCTAGGCTATAACCTTCATATGATTTTTCTGCAGCATCTCGCAAGCTAAATGTTAAGAAAAACTTATCTGTATCTAAAGCTGTTTCACCTACAACTTCTGATAATTGCCCACTTGCTTGCCTTCTCGCTAAATCCATTTGGAACAGTCGATCTTGTGCTTGTACGAATCCTTGAGCGCGATATAAATCTGCATCCGATTTTGCTAGAATATGAGGTACACCGTCAGCATCTCGCACAACTTTGACATCTGCCTCTAATATATCTACGGAAAGATCTCCCTTAATTATAGGCTTGGAATTGGATATATACATATTCACTCCAATTACCGCAATTGCAATTATCGCAAGGATACTCCCCAATAACCAAGCAATTATTTTCCACCTTTTCTTCACATTCGTACCCCCTTTTATTACATTACATTCATCGACATCCGTATTAAATTACCTTTATAACATAAAAAAAGACCTATGAATAAATATATTCATAGGTCAATATTTATATTATTCTTGTTTGTTTTCACCAACAATTTTTACTTCTAATTCTAACTCGACTCCAAAGTTCTCTTTTACCGCTTTCTTAACCATTTCAATTGTGCTTATATAGTCAGTAGCGGTTGCATTGTTCTTATTGACTATAAAACCAGCATGCTTTGTTGAAACTTCTGCCCCGCCGAAGCCTTTTCCTTGTAATCCGCTATCTTGGATAAGCTTTCCTGCGAAATAACCAGGAGGACGTTTGAATACACTTCCTGCAGAAGGATACTCAAGCGGTTGTTTGGATTCCCTTTGATATGTTAGGTCAGCTATTTTAGCATCAATTTCTTCTTGATTACCGGGTTTTAATTCAAATTCAGCCGATAAAACATAGTATCCTTTTTTTGTGATGATACTTTTACGGTAGCCAAGCTCTAATGCTTCTTTAGAAAGAACAAGTTTTTCTCCGGTAGGTGTGAGGACTGTAGATTGAACAATTACATCCTGAACTTCTCCACCGTAAGCACCAGCATTCATTGCCATTGCACCGCCAATCGATCCAGGAATTCCACAGGCAAACTCTAATCCTGTTAGTGATTCTTTGGCCACAGCTCTTGAAACGTCAATAATGTCCGCTCCACTTTCTGCAATTACTCTATTTCCATTTATCGTAATCTTATTTAGTTTTTCTAAGCGAAGAACAATCCCTCTAACTCCACCATCCCGGACGACCATGTTTGATCCGTTTCCAAGAAGTAATAAAGGGATATCATTTTTGAACGCATATTGAACAACAAATGCTGCTTGGTCTTCCGTTTCGGGAGTGACGAATACGTCCGCAACCCCACCCATCCGTGTCATTGTATGCAAATTTAGTGCTTCATCTATTTTTACATTTCTTGCATCTAGTTGTGTAGTTAAATCTTGAAACCATTTTTGTTTACTCAAAAAAGACAATCCTTTCTTCATATACAATTCACCTTTACATAGTATGCGTTTTAGCAACTAATATATCAAGCAAAATTGTTATAACCATTCTTTAGACCAGGTTTCTATTCCGCCAACTACATCTTTTAGGGCAAGACCTTTGTCTGTTAAGTTATATTCGACCCGCACTGGGACTTCTGAAAAGACAGTTCTTTCTACTATACCTTCTTTTTCAAGTTCTTTTAAACGCTCAGAAAGTAACCGCCCACTTATAGGAAGAGAAGATTCAATTTCATTAAATCGTTTCGCTCCATCTATTAGTTGGTAAACAATCAAAGCTGTCCATCTTTTCCCTATCAATTCCATTGCCTTCGATAATCGCGGGCATAATAATGATTCTTTCATCTGTTTCACCTCTATCATTTTCTATTATATTCTCCTCTAAGTAATTTGTAAAACAAAGTAATTTAATTACTTGACGTAACCATAGTATTATTTTAAAGTTAGTTACATAAAGTAACTTATAGTTTAATAAACTTTTTAATGGGAACAGAATAATGTTGAATTTTTTATTTATCTTGAAATAAAACATCTTGATTTCAAAATAAGTTTGTTTTATAATAAGTTTATCAAAAAACATTCCAAGGAGGAAATTTATAATGACAAAATTTAATCTTGACGCTGCACACTCTAGTATCGACTTTTCTGTGAAACACATGATGGTTTCCAAAGTAAAAGGTTCTTTCACAAATTTCACAGCTGACCTAGAAGGTACTGCTGAAGATTTAACTGGTGCAACTATCAGCTTCGATATCGATGTAAAATCAATTAACACAAATAACGAAGATCGTGATAACCACTTACGTTCAGGTGACTTCTTTGATACAGAAAAATACCAAAGTATTAAATTCGTTGCTACAGACATTAAAAAAACGGATGATGGTGAATATGACGTAACTGGTGATATGACAATTAAAGGTGTAACAAAACCAGTGACTTTCGAAGTAGAATACGGCGGTAAAGGAACTAACCCATGGGGCCAAGAAGTAGTAGCATTTTCTGCGGATACAAAAATTAACCGTAAAGATTTTGACCTAGTATGGAACCAAGCACTTGAAACTGGTGGCGTTCTTGTTGGTGAAGACATCAAAATCACTGTGGAACTAGAGTTAAACCCAGCTCAATAATCTATATACATCTTAAGCTATCCTAAAAAACTAGGATAGCTTTTTTTGTTTCTTTCAAAACGCTAGAAATATGAAAACACATACATTTCCAAACTAAAAAAACTGACTATTCTTGAATATATTATATACTTTATACTACATCAAATCTGTGCTATTGTATGGAGTATTCTATATTGTCAGAAAGGAAAGTTTATTATGCCTCAAATGCTAGCTTTAGTTTTGGTTGTCGGAATTTTATTTATCGGAGATCTTGTCTCTAATAGAACGAAGGCATGGATCCCTTCCGTTTTCGTTTCCGCCGTTCTATTTATTATTGGTTATTGGACTTTCTTTCCAAAAGAGATTGTTTCCATTGCAGGGGTACCTCCTGTAGTAGCAACAATGATGATTTATTTACTTATTACTAATATGGGTACTTTACTGTCCATTCAACAATTAAAGGAGCAGTGGAAAACGATCTTAATTTCACTAGCTGGAATATTAGGTATTATCGCTGTTCTATTTAGTATAGGAACTTTATTATTTGATCTTGAAACGGTTATTGTTGCAATCCCCCCTCTTGTTGGAGGATTGGTCTCCGCATTGATCATGTCTGAGGGAGCAGCAAATGCTGGATTAACAACATTATCTGTATTTGCAATTGTTATTTACGTTATGCAAGGCTTTGCTGGTTATCCACTTACATCTATCGCACTTAAGAAAGAAGGGAAATCACTTCTTGAAAAATTCCGCAAAGGAGAACTTACAATACCAGGACAAACCAACACTTCTACAGATGAACCACAAGAAGAGCTGAAAATGTTCCGCAAAATGCCTGCAAAATATAACACAGATTACTTTAAGTTTTTCCGTTTAGCTTTGGTAGGTTTTCTTGCCTATCTTGTTTCAACTGTTTTAGAACCTATTGTATCCATTAGTCCGTATGTTCTTTGCTTATTATTCGGTATTATCGCATCGAGTATTGGTTTCTTAGAACGCCAAGTATTACAAAAAGCAAATGGTTTCGGCTTATGTATCATGGTTCTGATGCTTTTCGTTTTTGATGCTTTAAAGACAGCAACACCTTCGATGATTATGCAAATTCTATATCCACTTATTGGAACAATTATTCTTGGAGTAATAGGTATGTATATTTTCTCTTTACTTATGGGAAAAGTTCTAAAAGTGAGCAAAAATATGGCTTTTGCCATTTCGTTAACTGCCCTTTACGGATTTCCTGCTGATTACATCATTACAAACGAAGTAATTAATTCTTTAACCCAGGATGAAAAAGAACGAGAAGCTTTAACTGCACATATGCTGCCACCTATGCTAGTCGGAGGATTCATCAGTGTTACGATCGTTTCTGTTATTCTCGCAGGTATTTTCGTAGGATTCTTATAAGATTAGGAGAGATAATATGGCAAATCAAGCTAGAATAGAAGAACATATTAAGCTACTAAGTCAATTCACGGCTACTCCAGGCGCAGGAGTCACAAGGCTTACCTATTCTAAAGAAGATCTAGACGCTAGAAAATACATCATAGAGAAAATGACTGAATATGGGCTTATTGTTTCTGAAGACGGATTTGGTAACATTTTTGGAAAACTCGAAGGAACTCAGCCAGATGCTCCATCTATTATTGTCGGTTCCCATTTTGACTCTGTCCCAAATGGAGGAGCTTATGATGGTACTGCAGGAGTGGTGGTCGGCTTAGAGGTAGCCGCACTCTTTCAAGAAACCGGTTGTAAGCCAGCATATCCTCTCGAAATTATTGCTCTTGTCGAAGAAGAAGGCTCCCGTTTTGGTGGAGGGTTAATGGGTTCGAGAGGAATGATGGGTTTATTGACTAATGAAGAGTTTAAAAGTCTTGCTGATAAAGATGGGATACTTGCTGAAGATGCGATGATGAGCATTGGATTAGATCCTTCGAACGATAAAATTCGTGATCCAAAAACGATTAAAGCATTCTTAGAGCTTCATATCGAACAAGGTCCAATTTTAGAAGAAAAAAATATTCCAATTGGTATTGTGGAAGCAATCGTTGGTTTAACTCAATTAGAAGTTACCATCCAAGGGCAAGCAGGACATGCTGGTACAACACCGATGGAACGACGATCAGATGCACTTGTCACTGCCGCAGAAATCATTGCAGCTTTCCCTCAGCTTGCCTTAGAGGAAGGAAACGGTACGGTTATTACAACCGGGCAGTTACATGTATTTCCTAATGGATCAAATGTTATCCCAAACAAAGTAATTTTTTCGGTAGATATACGTTCAGCTAAAGAAGAAAATGTTCATAGCGCAATGCAAAAAGTAGAGCAATTAATTGCCTGGTATGGGTATCCTTACTTCCACTGAACAATTGCTTTATATTGCACCGAAAGAAATGAATGAAACAATTCAATCCACTTTTAAAGAAGTGAGCGACAAATTAGACATTCCTTATTGCACAATTAATAGCGGTGCTGGTCACGATGCGATGGTTTTATCTGATTTCACTGCTTGTGGAATGGTGTTTGTTCCAAGTAAAGATGGTCTAAGTCATTGCCCAGAGGAATGGTCTAATTCGAGCCACCTGGCTGCAGGAGCTAATATTTTGTTCCAAACAGCTTTACAATTAACGGAGGGAAATAAATAATGATTAATTTAAAATTGAAAGACTCTATTACTAATTCTAAAGATGAATTAACTGCTCTACGCCGTAAATTACATAGTGAGCCAGAGTTATCTTTTGAAGAATTTAAAACGACAGCTTTTGTGTGTGAGTACTTAGATAAACTCGGAATTTCATATCGAAAAACTGAGCCTACAGGAGTTATTGCCGAAATTCAAGGAACTCCAGGCGGAAAAACCGTTGCTCTTCGCGGTGATATGGATGCACTCCCGGTTCAACAGCTTAATACCCATGTACCTTATGCTTCTAAAGTCGAAGGAAAAATGCATGCATGTGGACATGATGCGCACACCTCTATGCTACTAATCGCTGCAAAGGTTTTATCTGAAGTGAAAGATGAACTTCCTGGAAATGTACGCTTCCTATTCCAACCAGCTGAAGAAGCAGCTGCCGGGGCTAAAGCAATGGTTGACCAAGGCGCAATGGATGGAGTAGACAATGTTTTTGGTATTCATATTTGGTCTCAAATGCCAACAAACAAAGTTTCTTGTACACCAGGGCCTTCCTTTGCTGCTGCTGATATTTTTAAAGTGAAGTTTAAAGGACGCGGTGGGCATGGTGCTATACCAGAAGCTTGTATTGACGCGGCACTTGTTGCCTCATCGTTTGTCATGAATGTGCAAACCGTTGTTTCTCGAACAATTGATCCACAAAGTCCAGCGGTTCTCACGGTAGGAAAAATGGTAGTAGGAACAAGATTTAACGTAATTGCTGAAAATGCTGAAATTGAAGGAACTGTACGTACGTTTCATCCAGATACTCGTAATCATATCGAAAAAAGCATTACACAATACGCTGAGAGTGTAGCTTCTATATACGGTGCTTCTGCTGAAGTAGAGTATATCCGAGGTACAGATGCCGTAGACAACGACAAAGAAAGCGCGGAACTTGTTCAACAGGTAGCTACTGAAGCTTTCGGTTCAGAAGTTATTTATAACGAAAAACCTACAATGGGCGGTGAGGATTTTTCTGCATTCCTTACAAAGGCACCTGGTAGCTTTGCTCTTGTAGGAAGTGGTAATCCAGAAAAAGATACAGAATGGGCTCATCACCATGGGAACTTTGATATCGATGAAGATGCACTCGTCACTGGTGCAGAACTATACGCTCAGTATGCTTGGGCCTATTTAAAAAAGTAAGAAAATGTAAAATCAATATTCTCAACTAAATTTCGTTCATTTTCCACTACTCTGAAATTATTCAGAGTAGTTTTTTAAATTTTGAAACTATCTTTTGAGA
Organism: Psychrobacillus sp. FJAT-21963; assembly: GCF_001420585.1. Taxonomy (NCBI): domain Bacteria; kingdom Bacillati; phylum Bacillota; class Bacilli; order Caryophanales; family Bacillaceae; genus Psychrobacillus; species Psychrobacillus sp. FJAT-21963. The sequence goes on from NZ_LJIY01000004.1 coordinate 169,808, forward strand.
TTTTCGTATATACTAAAGAAAATGGAAATGGAGTGATAATAATGGAAGATATTATTGGACTTGGAATCGGACTTATTGCAGTGGTGATGATTTTCTCGATACCACTTTCCGCAATATGGTCAACTCATTTACGCAAATCACAAAACATACGTGCACAAATTGTAAAAGACGAAATAGAGTTAGAAAAGCTCAAATATGATAATTTTTTACTTGAAACGGAAAGAATGCGAATAGATTTACAGCAAAAACAAGCAAGTCTACTCGAAACTTCAGCGGATCCTTTAATCATAGAGTTACAAAAGCGTGCTCAAACCGAGTCAAAAGTTATATCTTCATAAAAATCGTGTCGAGATTATTTCGCACGTTTTTTTAATTGTTTTATGAAATGGAACATACAATGTAAACATCTACAAAAGGATTTTTTCAACTTCTTAAAAGCCTTAGATGGTCAGTTAAAATAACAATTATAGCAGTGACCTTATCACTCGTAATTACCATTGTCGGGTTAATTGTTGTCTTTTTACTGACCAAATATTCTTCCTAGAGCAAGGAAAAATTACGGGAGCAGGTACACATGAAGAGCTAATCGCTAAACATGATCTATACAGGGAATTCACTCATGGACAAGGTTTATCGTAAAATGGAAAGTCAATTAAGTCTATTTTGGATTTTTTTCACCATAGTTCCTTTGCTTTGGAATAGAAAACCTCTAACGCTGTTTTAAATTCTTCCATCTTTTTAGCAGTTAGTGCTTCTCTACTTTTATTTTCTTCAATTTTAATTGGAATTGTATCGTGATTTAGATTATGTTCGTCAGTGTTATATGGTAGAGTTGTTAATAGAAACCAACACATGATGGAAAAAAGAAGCAAGAAAAAAAGAAGTTTGCGAATCGAGATACTTAAATTTTTTCTCAAAAATTCACCACCCATTTACATTAATAATTTAAGTATTAACTAAAAACCCAAATAATTCCACAACAAATATTTGGGAAAGTTGATATGAAAATAGGGAGTTATTTGGGTGTTTTTTATTCGCACTTTCCTGTTCTCTATTTCTTCTGATTTCCAAATAATATTATGTTATCATTAATATTGTATTGGTTTTCTTTTTTCTTACTAGGTCCTATTGAGGAGGTGCTTGTGTATGGAAATAGGACAATTGATTAAATTAGAACGCCAGAGACAGAATATGAAACAAGAATATTTGGCTTCAGGTATTTGCGTTCCTTCTTACTTAAGTCGAATAGAAAATGGTTTAGTAATACCGAGTGAAGATATCCAAAAGCATATTCTTACGCGCTTGAACATCCCTCTGGACTCTTTAAAGAGTGAAATAGACCAAGAGAAAACGATTCAATTTAAAACTAAATTTAAAACAGTCATTAACTCTAGAAACAAGCAAAAAGCAGAAGCTCTGCAACTAGATATCCATAACTATATTGAGAGTCATCCTTTCGAACCCAATAGACTGACACTTCTATTAATAGAAACTAGATTAATACTAATGCTACCAGATCAAACGATTAATATTAGAAACAATCTAGCTATATTAGCGGAGTTTAAAAAGGAAATGGATTCCGAACAGTTATTTTATCTATATACGATTCAAGGAATAGTAGCTTATCAAAATAATCAGTTCAGTCAAGCATCCGAGTTTTTCTCTCAAATTTTTACACTTATAAAAAACTATCGTATGGAAGACTGGGAAATGGCCGAACTTTATTACGTATCGAGCTTATCACTTCTGTCAGAATCACGTTATATAATGGCTATCGATTATGTAAAATCTGCTCTTTCCTATTTTAATCAAGAATTATTAATAGAACGTTCTATCGAATGTTTAATTATTTTAGGGATTGCTCAGATTGATACTGGGGTATTAAAAGAATCGATAGCTACATTTGAAAAAGCGAAAGAAATCAGCTTAAAAATCGATTCTTCTAAATACAACGGAAAGATTGAACATAACTTAGGAGCAAGTTATTCTATTCTAGGAAATCAAAAACAAGCACTTTATCATTTTCAAAATAGTTTAAATATAAAAACTAATCCAAATGATAAATTAGTGACCATTGTTTCAATATTAAAGGAATATCACAAAATAAATGATGTTCAAAATGCAAAGATTTGGCTAGAAAAGGGATTAGAGTTACTAGATCAGTTGACTGAGGAATATAGATCTTTCTATAAAAGTCATTTAAGTATATACAGAGCACTTTTATTAGAGAAAGATAATATTATTCCAATCTTTAAAGAAGCCCTAGCCTATTTCGAGGATATACAAGACTACAAATATTGTTTTATTTATTGCCAAGTGCTGGCAAAAAGATTAGCTGATAAAAAACAATACAAACAATCAACAATTTATTATCAGTTAGGTTTTAACTATAATTTAAAATTATCACATGTAACTAATTGGGAGGAACTAACATGAAAAAATTTATTATCGGTACACTTTGTTTAGTAGGTTTATTAATTACATTTAATGTAGGTGGGCAAGAACTTTCAATACAAGATAAACCTGATATTACTTCTATTAATAAACTTGCAATACAAGACAAACCTGATATCACTTCTATTAATAAATTTGCGATACAAGACAAACCTGACATCACTTCTATTAATAAATTTGCGATACAAGACAAACCTGATATCACTTCTATTAATTTTTACATCTAATAAAAAAGGGCCCAAGAAATTAACTCTTGGGTCCTTTCTAATTTCCATAGTTACGTTCTAGACAAACTTCTTCATCCAGAATTATATGATGACTATATACTTCTCCAAACTCTAAACATTCTTCTATATTATCTACAAGTTCAAATACATCAAGAATCATTAATAACTTTATAGTGGTGGTTTCCCCAAATGCATTGGCATATGTCACGTCTTTAAAGTGTTGCTTCACTAATCCATCTACGTCCTCTAATTTATCCGCTCGGACAATATTGATCGTTTCTTCAAAAGTTTTATTAGGCATCGATTCTGGTGAGGAGATATGTTCAAATAAAAGTTTTACAGAGTAAATGTTTGACAATAGAATCACCTCTTCTTTTAATTCTATTATTCTTTAATTTGAGCCAGAATGCCACAACTTTCATGTGGGAAAGTCACCTTCAAAAATGGTGTTTAAGTACCGGTTTACGTTACTACTTTCATGCACAATTTTACCTATATAACTGACTTTCATAGAGTTCTTTATAAAAGCCTTTCTTTTGAAGTAACGCTTCATGGGTGCCATATTCTATGAGCTCCCCTTCATGGATAACGAGAATTTGGTTAGCATTTTCAATGGTTTTTAATCGGTGTGCGATAACAAAGCTAGTTCTACCTTCCGATAAACGACTTAGTCCTTGCTGAATCGCAATTTCTGTACGTGTATCAATGCTAGAAGTTGCTTCATCTAGAATTAGAATATCCGAATCCGCTAGAATCGCACGAGCGATAGATAACAATTGACGTTGCCCCTGGCTTAAGCTTGAACCACCCGAAGTGATTTCCGTTTTATATTGGTCAGGTAAATGTTTGATAAATCCATGTGCAGAGGCCATCTTAGCCGCATTTACGACTTCTTCATCAGTTGCTTCTAATCGACCATATCGAATATTTTCCATGATTGTGCCAGAAAATAGAAAAGTGTCCTGTAATACGATGCCAATTTTTTCACGTAGTGAACTAATTTTATAATCTTGAATTTTACGACCATCAATTTTAATTTCACCTGAATTTATATCATAAAATCGCATTAACAGGTTGATAACAGTTGTTTTCCCTGAACCCGTTGGACCTACTAAAGCAATTTTCTCTCCTGCCCTCGCCCGAAAACTAATTTCCTTTAAAATTGGCTTTCCGTCCTCATAGGAAAAGTTCACATTCGAAAATTCGACCTCGCCTCTAAAGGAATTTACTTCAATAGCATCATTTTTGTCCGTTAGATCAGGTGCCTCATCCATAATTTCAAAAACTCTTTCTGCTCCTGCAATTGCAGATTGGAAAGTGTTTAATAGACTTGATAATTGATTGATTGGACGAAAAAATTGACGAGAATATGTAACGAAAGCAGCAATTATCCCTACAGTTGCCATCTCTTGGACTGTCATCAATGCTCCGATTCCAATGATTAACGCTAGCCCTAAGTTGTTTATAAAGTTATTAATTGGGCCGAGAAAGCCAGATACAGTATCCGCTGCTGTTGCAGACTGACGTAATCTTTCATTTACCAGTGCAAACTTTGTGAATGTTTTCTCCTCTTGTCCAAAGATGGTAATTACTTCATTTCCCGAAATAGCTTCTTCAACAAACCCGTTTAATTCACCCAAGTCTCGTTGTCTTCTAATGAAATTACTACCGCTATACGTAATTATTTTTTTCGTCGTAATAATGATTAAAGGAATAATTGTTAGAGCCACTAAGGCAAGCATCCAATTGAGCATAAACATGGCAATGGCAACACCCGACACCATTAATATCGATGAAAATATTTGTATAACGCTTTGGCTGAGTGCATTGTTTAAGCTTTCAATATCATTTGTCACTCGGCTCATTAAGTCACCATGTGTCCGTTTATCAAAAAAACGTAAAGACAGTGTTTGAAATTTCTCAAATAAATGTTGGCGTAAAATTCGAATTGTCTTAAGAGACACACGAACCATTAAGAATGTTTGTAGCCAAGTGAAGATAGATGCAGCAATATAAATCAATGCTAATAATAATAAAACACGAAGAGTCCCTTCCATATCCTTAGGAATGATATAGTCATCTATGATGATTCCAATTAAATATGGAACGAGTAAATTCAAGATAGTTGAGATAATAACAAATATAATAGAAGCAATCATCGCAATCTTTTGCTTCTCCATATAGTTCCATATACGCTTAATGGTTCCCTTTTTATCCTTTGCTTTTTCTACTGGCCCTCTAAACCCTCTTGGACCACGTGCTCTGCCAATCGCGTCGTTTGGAGAAGCTTTATTCATAGGAAAGAACCTCCTTCCCATTTTGTGTTTCATAAATTCCTCTATAGACGTCGCTACTTGCTAACAATTCTTCATGTGTCCCACACGCCTCAATCGCTCCTTCATCAATCACTAGAATTTGATTTGCGTTGATAATGGAAGATACTTTCGAAGAAATGATGAACACAGTCGTATTGGAGAGGTTTTGGTTTAATGCGTGTTGAACAGACGCTTCCGATAAAGCATCTATTGCGGATGTAGAATCATCTAATATCAATATTTTAGGCTTCCGAATGAAAGCACGTGTCATTGCAAGACGTTGCTTTTGTCCTCCTGATAAATTAGTCGCTCCTTGCATGAGCTCATAAGTAAACTGACCATCGAGTTTTTCAATAAACTCAGTAGCAGCTGCAGACCGTGCTGCTTCCTTCATCTCTTCTAGATTTGCTTCCTCTTTACCAAAGCGAAGATTTTCCTCAATTGTTCCAGAAAATAATGTTGCCTTTTGCTGCACAAAACCTATAGATTCTCTCAGTTTTCTAAGAGGATATTCTTTAATGTTTATTCCATCAATCAAAATCTCCCCAGAATCTGGATCATACAACCGTGGTATCAGTTTGACAAGTGTTGTTTTTCCGCTACCAGTAGAGCCAATAATACCAATTGTCTCCCCTGCCTTCGCTTGAAAGGAAATGTTTTTTAAAACATACTCACCGTTTTTACTATAACTAAAATTAACATGTCGGAACTCCACTTTTCCTTCCATTTCTAATAGCAAAGCAGGATTTACAGGCTCCCTAATATCTATTTCAGTATCAAGTACTTGTTGTATTCTATTTGATGAAGTAAAAGATTTCGTAATTTGCATCAAAACATGACTACTCGTCATTAGTCCGTTCATTATAATATTCAAGTAGTTAATAAAAGCTAGAATGACACCGACTTGGAGCGTACCTTCATTTACTTTAATGGCTCCCATCCACATCCCGAAAACGACACTGATATTTACTACAAAAAGCATAATAGGCATGAGTGTTAAAATTACTTGCTCAGCAGCCATGTTTCGCTTCGTTAATGTATCATTTACCTGTTTAAACGTGTTTGTTTCAAATTCTGATCGGCCAAATGCTTTAATTACCCTAATACCTGCGAAATTTTCTTGTAACTTCGTATTTACCGTGTCCATTGCTCTCTGTACTCTTGCAAATAATTGACCAGATTTTGAAGAAAACCAATAAATTAAAACCATTAATATTGGTATTGCAACTAACAGCACCGGAAACAGTTCTCGAGCAGTAAACCATACAATAACGACTGCTCCGATGAACAGTAAGGGTCCACGCACAAAGATTCTTAACGTCATCATTAATGCTTGTTGAACTGCTGCCACATCATTCGTAACAATAGTTATTAATTTACCGGCACCAAATGAATCCATATTTTCACTTGAAAACTGCTCCGTTTTTTTGAATACATCTCGGCGAATGTCGGTTGCAAAATTTACAGATGCTTTAGCACTGTAAACCGTACTACCCACACCACCTATTAATCCTATAAATGCTGTAAACAGCATAAAGAATCCAAGTTTCATGACATATGCGTTGTCATTATTTGCAATTCCAACGTCAATAATATGTTGCATAATGGTAGGTTGTAATAAATCCATAGCTACTTCAATACACATTAAAAGTGGTCCAAGAATCGCAAACAGTGTATATGGCTTCACATATGGAAGTAATTTCATTAGGGATTTCATTCATTCTCTCTCCTTAACTATATCCCAATTTTAATAGAGATATCGCAGGAGAACAATCGTTTGTTTTAATAGAATTAAAAAAGCTTAGAGATTTTTCTCTAAGCTCGGTTATTCAATATTTTCTATTTTCTCTAACGGCTCGAATGCGGGCCCTTCAATCACGTCACCCTTAAATGTGTATCGTGACCCATGACATGGACAGTCCCATGAAGTCTCTGCATTATTGAATACGACATCACAACCCATATGTGTGCATACTGGTTTAACTAAATATATCTCACCAGTGACATCCTTAAATGCTCCAACCTTCTTACCGTCTAGTTTTACGATGTCTCCAGTACCAAGTTGTAAATCTTTAAACAAGACATCTATTTTTTCAGTCTTTCCTTTTACTAATTCTTTTGCGACGGCTGCATTATACTTGGCAAAACTAGCTATATCTTCTTTTTTCATTTTGGAACGGATTGGATTGTAAAGTTCCGCGTATCGATTTTCTTTTTCCATGACATTGTCCGCCATTATTTGGGCAGCTACCGTACTATTCGTCATACCCCATTTTGCGTAACCAGTTGCAACCAATACATCAGGAAGACCTGACGTCATGATTCCTACATACGGCACTTGATCTAGGGTCACTAAATCCTGAGCAGACCAGCGATTCGTAAACTGCTTTATATTAAATTTCTCTCTACCAAATGCAGCTAGTGCATCATAATTATCCATCATATCACCTTCATATCTACCGGTAACATGACCTTCTCCACCTAGTATTAAATATCTTTTTCCATCTTTACCCAACGCTGTACGTACGGATCTTGTTGGCTTTTCTACATTAATATAAATGCCTTTTGGATAATTAGATTCGGCTGGCGCAGCTAACGCATAAGATCTTTCTGGGGACATTCTTGAAAAATACAGACCATTTCCATCATTAAATGGGAAGTGGCTACAAACTAATATTTTCTTTGCACGTATTTTATGACCATTCATCATTTCTACTATATTTTTTGATATAGTTTTTGCTCGCGATTTTTCAAAAAACTGCACACCATTTTCAATTGCTTTATTCATTAATCCAGTTGCATACTTTAACGGATGGAATTGTCCTTGATTTTCTAACTTCAATGACTCCATTACATCATAAGGAAGACCGGTATTTGTTGTAAGAGTTGCCCCCTCAATACCTAGCTTAGTATAGGCATCCATTTCTTTCCTTACTGTTTGTACTCCTTCTTTAGTATCAGCATATATATAAGCATCTACCTTTTCAAAATCACATTTAATTCCCAATTCTTTGGCTGTTTTCTCTATAAAGTTTTTAGCCTCCGTATTGGCATCATAATATAGTCTTGCTTTTTCTTCACCGAATATGGAAATTAGCTTTTGGTAAATAGGCCCATGCTGCGCTGTCACCTTTGCAGTAGTGAAACCAGTTGTACCTTTTAATATTCTGCTTCCTTCCAAAACCATTACACTTTTTCCGCTCTTGCTAAGTAAATACGCAGCAGTAATCCCTGTAAGACCTGCTCCTACAATTAAAATATCGGTTTCTACATTTTCTCTTATTTCAGGAAACATTGGAAAGTCTTCTGTGGCACGCCAATAAGATTGTGATTCAGTTGGTAGTATTTGATCGTTCATTGGATTTCCTCCTTTTCTTCTAGTGTCTATCTATAAACGAAACTTTATTCAATTATTTACGTATAAGAAAAAAACAGTTTTTTTATTAGGGGGTTTAAAATGGATAGCTTAGGCTTTTTCTTTGGGGGTATACCCATATTCATTGGTCTATTTTTCATTTTGGTATTTGGTCTTATTATTTTCACTATCATAAAAAGCATATCCCAGTGGAATAAAAACAATAATTCTCCAAAGCTTTCTGTGCCAACTCAGGTAGTAGCAAAACGTTCCGATACAAGCGGTGGTTCTGGAAATAGTTCTGCTTCTACTTCGTATTACGTAACATTTCAAGTAGAAAGCGGGGATCGAATGGAGCTTCACGTTAACGGGCAAGAATATGGTATGCTCGCTGAAGATGATTTAGGTGTTCTTACTTTTCAAGGCACTAGATTTTTAAGTTTTGAGAGAAGAAGTTAAGGAAAAACGTGCAAGCGCATCTGCTGCACGTTTTTTTATCTTATCCCCTCAATTTTACATAAATTGTTATACCCCATTCCATTAAAAAACTAACTCAAAATAAAAAACCAGCAGAATTTCTCCTACTGATTTTTTGTATATTATTTAGCTTGTAGTCCTTCTTCTTCCGCAACTTTATTCAATGCACCAACAAACGTTTCAAGTGGTTGTGCACCAGAAATTGCATACTTATCATTTAAAACAAAAAATGGAACCCCGCGCACGCCAATTTGTCCAGCTTTAGCGATATCAAGACGAACCTCTGTCAAATACTTATTGGAATTCAACACTTCTTCCGCTTCATCTCTAGGTAATCCAAGAGAATCAATTAAATCAAGGAGAACCTCGTGTTTGCCAATCTCTTTACCTTCAATAAAATAAGAGTGCAGTAACAATTCATTGGCTTCTGCAGCCTTCCCTTGTTCGGTTGCCCACTTCACCAGACGGTGTGCATCTAACGTATTTGCAGGTTTCATTTTGTCAAAATTGTAATCGAGACCAACTGTTTTTGCTTGCTCCACTACTTGTGCGGTCATTCCTTTAGCTGCTTCCACAGTAGATCCATACTTTTCAGCAAGCACTTCATACATGCTTTGGTCCGAAATTTTAGGAGTATTCGGATCCAACTCAAAGCTCTTAAATTCAACCTCTGCTTGATTTGCATACCCAGCCTGCTCTAAAGCTTCTTCCAAACGTCTTTTTCCTATATAACAAAAAGGACAAACAAAATCTGACCATACTTCAATTTTCATTATTCTCACCTCCATTACATTGTAAAGACTTCTTAAGTATTCAACAATTTTAATGCTCTATGAAAATTCGAGTTCTTAGATTCTCGGGGATACCTGGGGATTTCTGAGATACCTCCGGGATTTTCTGAGATCCACTCGGGATTTTCTGAGATCCACTCGGGATTTTCTGAGATCCACTCGAGATTTTCTGAGATCCACTCGGGATTTTCTGAGATCCACTCGAGATTTTCTGAGATCCACTCGGGATTTTCTGAGATGCACTTCGTTTCCAAATAAAAAAGCTATCTCTTTATCCAAGAGATAGCCATTTTCTACAATTATAATGCTAGCGCTTCAGTCAAGGCTGGTACTACTTGTTTTTTACGAGATACTACGCCTTTCAGTAATGCGATATTGTTATCATCGAATTTTACATTAAAGGCAGCTTCTGCTTTTAACGCCAATTTACCAAGGGCTAGCGCTACAGAATCATTGTTTAGAATATCCGTTACTACAAAGAAAAATAGATCTAATTCTTTTTCTTGAATTTCAAGATTAATTAAGTCTTCCAGCTCTACTCTACGATTCATTACGTCATTTACGTCTACAGCATTTACTTGTGCAATGACTACTTTGTACTCACCCATAACGAATTCTTTTGCGTCTAATGAAAGAAGGTCCTCTAGGCTCTTATCGCTTAAATCTGCTCCCGCTTTCAACATAGCTAGTCCATACTCTTCCGCGTTTACACCAGCAATTGCTTCTAGTTCACGAGCAGCAGCAATGTCTTCTTCCGTGTATGTTGGTGATTTAAATAATAAAGAATCTGAAACGATTGCAGAAAGCATTAATCCAGCAATGTTTGCAGGGATTTCTACACCTTTTTCTTTAAAAATTTTATTTAATATAGTTGCAGTACATCCTACTGGTTCTGCACGATAGTATAATGGATCTGCTGTTTCAAAGTTTGCAATACGGTGATGGTCGATAACTTCCGTTACTTGCACATTTTCAATACCATCTGCACTTTGTTGTTTTTCATTGTGATCTACCAAAATTACTTTCTTCGCTTCACTTGAAACATCCCCAATAATTCGAGGTGCTTCAAATCCGAATTTTTCAAGAGCAAATTTTGTTTCATTGTTCACATCACCTAAAGCAACCGCTTCTGCTTCTACCCCAATGGCATTTTTTAAATATGCATATACAATTGCTGATGTGATTGTGTCTGTATCAGGGTTTTTATGACCAAAAACTAATACTTTTTCCATTAATAATCCTCCTAATAATCAATTTCGAACTTATTTTATCATATATCCTGTTTCTCTTTAAAAAGTAAATTTGCTAACAAATGTTTTTGAAGTAAAAAATCTGCCAATGTATATTCGTCCAGCACTTTAAAATAAGCTTGCAAAGCCCTATTTAGTGCACCTTTTAGTCCACAAACCGGTGTAATTACGCAGGAGTTCGAATGACAATCGAAGCATTCAACGAGATGGAAATCATCTTCTGTATTCCTTACAACTTGTCCTATATTGATCTTTTCAGGCTCCATTGCCAAACGAATTCCACCACCTCGGCCACGGATTGTTTCTATATAGCCAAGTTTCCCTAATTCATAAGTCACCTTCATCAAGTGATTCTTTGATATTCCATAAGCAGTGGATATTTCTTGTATTGTAGAAAGTTCATCTCTATTTTTGGTTCCCAGGTATATTAACACTCGAAGTGAGAAATCTGTATACATAGTCAATCTCATTTTTCCACCGCCATTCTACTAATCATTATAAACGACTATGTCTGAATCGTGAAAGAAATGTGTCTGAAATATTACATCTACTTTAAAGATGTATTTTAAATATTGCTTTAAAAAATGGCTAGGAGTATTCTGTATTTGTAAATAAAATAAAAGGACGTGTAAATTATGTTATCTCAAAAAACAATTGATATCGTAAAATCAACTGCACCTGTATTAGAAGTTCACGGAGTTGCAATAACCACAGCTTTTTATAAAAATATGTTTAACGCACACCCAGAGCTTTTAAATATTTTCAATCATGCAAACCAAGCAAAAGGTCGTCAACAAACCGCGCTAGCGAACACTGTATACGCAGCAGCAACCCATATTGATAATTTAGCGGCAATTATTCCAGTGGTGAAACAAATAGGACAAAAACACGTAAGTTTAGGCATTAAACCCGAACATTATCCAATTGTAGGTGAGCATCTACTTGGCGCAATCAAAGAAGTATTAGGAGATGCTGCTACTGACGATATCATTAATGCTTGGGCAGAAGCATATGGAGTTATCGCAGATGCTTTTATAGGCATCGAAGAAGAAATGTATGTAGCAGCAGAGTCAAAAGATGGCGGTTGGAGATTCTTTAAAGACTTCGTTATTGCAGATAAAGTAAAAGAAAGTGAAAACATTACTTCATTTTATTTAAAACCAGCAGATGGATCTACGGTTCCTTCTTATGAGCCTGGACAATTCATTACGATTCGTGTGAGCATTCCAGGCGAAACGTATTTGATGAACAGACAGTATAGCTTATCTAAAGCAGCTGATTCAGAATCATTTCGTATTTCAGTGAAAAAAGAAGATGAAAATAATCCAGAAGGAAAAGTTTCTGTTCACCTCCACAATAATGTTAATGTTGGAGATATAGTTGAACTTACTGCTCCAGCTGGTGAATTTGTTTTAGATCCAGAAAAAACAACTCCTGTAACTTTCTTAAGTGGAGGAGTTGGTATCACACCAATGATGAGTATGTTCGAAACAGTAGCTAAGACTCAACCAAATCGACCAGTATCCTTCCTTTATAGTGCTCGGAATGAAAACTTACATCCATTCGACCAAGATATTCGTTCTTTAATGGAAACAATGGATGATGCAAAATATGTTACTCTATATTCTGATAGTGGGGATGGCTTCATAACGAAGGATGTATTAAAAGAACATGCACGTAAAGATGGAGATGTCTATGTTTGTGGCCCAGTTGGATTTATGGAAGCAATGATCAATCATTTACTAGAGTTAGGCTTTGTAAATGAACAAATTCACTATGAATTCTTTGGACCTGCTTTACAGCTAGATTTAGTACAAGCATAATATTCTTAAAAAGAAGTGTTACTTCGTTATGAAGTAACACTTCTTTTTATAGGAATAAATTGACGTTAAAATAAGCTTTTAGTAGTGCGCATGTCTTACAATTGATGCTATACTTAGCCTATAAATTATGAAATGAGTGAAATAATGCCTAAAATATTTGAAAGCAAATATATTCCCCTTTCCACTTTCTTTCAACAATCGACGAACAAAGAGATTAGATTAACATATGCAGAAATTGAAGCAATCATCGGACAAGTACTACCTAACGCAGCTTATTTAAGTAGTAGTTGGTGGAAAAAAACAAAGCCTCCTGCATTACATTATTTCGCTTGGACAGACCATGGTTACTCAGTAAAAAAAGTAGACCTAGGAAAATCTGTTTTATTTCATAGTACGGTTCTCGAAACCGATTCGATAATGGATGATGTAAATAACCACCAAGACATTCTGATCATACGAGAAGCAGAGTTAGATGATGCCCGTTCATTTATTCGTTTGCAAGAAACCATATTTTCGGAAACTGATTTTATGTTGTATGGAAAATCTGATATTCAAATGACAGTACAGAGTATCCGAAAAGAGATGACAGCATGGAAAAATATCGAAAACTCTAATTTACTTTTAGCTATTATGAACGGGCAGTTCGCTGGATATGTATTGTTTACGGGTGGACCAGCACCACGTGCCTTGCATCGAGCTTCTGTAGTAATCGGTGTGAAACAAGAATTCTCTAAAAAGGGAATTGCCTCTTCCTTAATGGTACATGGAGAAAAATGGGCAAAAGAAGTAGGAATATCCAAGCTTGAACTGTCTGTTATTAAAGAAAATATAGGTGCTCAAAAACTTTATAAAAAGCTTGGTTTCGAAAAAGAAGGCGACCGTAAAAATGCACTCATCATTAATGGACATTTCGTAGATGAATATTATATGGGAAAACTTATCTAATTCATATAAAATACCGACCATTTCTGGTCGGTATTTTTTCTTGTACTTTCGATATGACGCTATCTTTTGATTTCAGTAGGTTCATCTCATTTTAGATACAAAGGGATTGTCCGTTTCCCAAAAACGATAAGGGTAATGCACAGCTTCCCCACTGTTTTCAATACCAATCCTAGGACCTGTTGATATGAACGACACCTCACTACCTTCTGCAATATATAAAGGCTTTTCCGTCCAATGTTTACCGTAATATTCCATAGTGATTCCCATAGCTTTCGTTAATTTCCCGGGGCCATTTGTCCACTGCTTCATTGGTAGATTGTTACGAAATTCTTTCATTAGCTCTAAGCCTTCTACAGGTTCAACAGCTCGAATTAATATTGCATTGGGGATGCCCTCCATACCTGCTACAACATTAATCAGTGTATGTGTATGCATTTGATACGTGTATATAAGCCCTGGCCCACCAAACATTACTTCTGTTCGTTTTGTTCTTCTGTTTCCAAAGCTGTGCGCTGCACGATCTTCAGGTCCCATATAGGCTTCCGTCTCAACTATTTTACCTACAATTAGCCCTCTTCCATGCTCATGGACTATATTCTTTCCTATTAAGTTTCTAGCTAGCTCTAATGTTGGTTGATGAAAAAATGATACGTCCATTGGTCTCATTTTATATAAACCCCATTTGCTTCGCTTCAAAAGTTAGTTCTTCTCTAAATTTAGGATGCGCTATTGATATGAGTTGTTTTGCACGCTCAGAAATTGGCTTTCCAAACATTTTCGCTACTCCATATTCTGTAACAATTGTATCAATATCGTTCTTAGACGTTGTAACGACCGATCCAGGGGAAAGTCTTAGTTGTATCCGAGAAATCTCATCATTTTTTGCAGTAGATGTCATACATACAAAGCCTTTTCCTTCCTTTGCAAAACGCACCCCTCTTGCAAAGTCAGCTTGTCCTCCCGTCGAGGAGTAATATTTTCCGGCAACCGTTTCCGATGCACATTGACCAAATAAGTCAACTTCTGTCGTAGCATTAATAGAAACGATTCGTTCTTCCTTTGCAATTTCCCTAGGATCATTTACTATACTTACTGGCAAAAATTGAACAGCAGGATTGTTATGCAAGAAGTTATAGATTTTATTGGATCCATGTGCAAAGGTCGCTATTATCTTCCCTTTATTTGTAAACTTTTGCGTCCCATCTATTGCACCAGCTTCCACAAGATCCACTATTCCATCTACAAACATTTCTGTATGAATGCCCAAATGTCTATGATCTTTCAGTAAACTTACTACTGCGTTAGGAATGGAGCCGATTCCGATTTGTAAAGTGTCCCCATTTTGAATACTTTCTGCTACATAAGAAGCTATTCTCATATCCTTATCACCAATTGGCGGTGAAATATCTTCAAAAAGAGGACGATCGTTTTCAACAAAACCTTCAATTTGGCTTATATGTATTTGATTTTCACCAAATGTACGAGGCATATGTTTATTTACTTCTAATAGGAAAGGAACCTTTCCAATAAATTCAGACACAATGTCCGCTTGAGTACCTAGTGAAAAGTATCCATATTCATCCATCGGAGAAGCTACTGCCATAATCATCGATAAATTGGTCGATTGTCTTAAAATCTTTGGCATTTCGTGAAAATTATTTGGCACTAGGTCTACTAATCCTTGGTGAAACATATTCCGAGTAGCACCACTTAAAAAATAGGATACATGACTAAGCTTTCCAGGGAATGCACCTTCCATATACTTTCGATGCTTTAATGCGAGTAACTGATGAATTTTCACATTAGTTAAAGCATCCGTATTTTCTTCCAAAATATCAAGTAATTTATGTGGCTCTCCATTCGTTAACGGGAGAATGATATCGGCATCCTTTTCAATTAGTTCGATAATTTGCCTCTCCGATAGTTGTTTGTCTCTCATAGCTGTTCCTCCTACATTTATCTACTCGGGGCAGTATCAATAAAGGCTTTCACTTCCACCGGATTTCTTAATATACATATATCAACGTTACTTGCTTCTCTTAATACTTTTAATATACCTGGGCGGACATCTTTTGGAAAACGCCATACCCATAGAGCAAACTCTAAATCTATTTTTTCTTCACACCCGGCACCCATATCAGGACGTGTTTTACCTCTGTACTCCCATGCTCTCTTGAAAACTCGATACGTACAGAGTAACCGAGGAAAATCTAAGAAGATAATTAAATCTGCGTATTTAGCTCTTAATGCCAAAGTAGAGTCAAAATTGCCATCGATAATCCACTCATTTCCCTCTAGTTTCGTCTGAATTTTTTCGCGAAATGCTTGTTTTGGTGTAGGTACCCATCCGGGATTCCAAAAAGGGCATCCAGATGGACAATTGGTAATTTCCATTGTTCAGCAAGCTTTCTTGATAAGGTTGATTTGCCTGCACCACTTGAACCGATAATAAGAATTCGTTTATGACGTAGATCTCCCAAGTCCTGCACCTCCCGTATTTCCATTCTTTCATTTTACTATGTTATTGGGAATGAAACAAAATAAAACCTGCTCCCTTTAAGGAACAGGTTTTATATATTTAGTTAGTCTAATTCCACTTGTTTTGTTTCTGTACCAAGGAAGAGTACTGCTAAAACGCCAATTACTATGGCCACACAGAAAATGCCAAAAATATAACCAATTTCGTAGCCAGCAGTTACAAGAGAACCAACCAACAAAGGTCCTAAAATCCCACCAATACGCCCAACGGATGCAGCCATTCCGGAACCAGTTCCGCGTATTACTGTAGGATACTGTTCTGGTGAATAAGCATACAAAGCACCCCAAGCTCCTAAGTTAAAAAATGAAAGGAGCATACCTGAAATGATTAATACAGCTGTTGAATCAGCGGAACCAAAAACTAGTGCACTCGCTGCTGTTCCAAGTAAAAACGTTATCAATACAAATTTACGACCTGCCTTTTCAATTAACCAAGCAGCTGTAAAGTAGCCAGGTAATTGAGCAAGAGTCATTATTAATACATATTCAAAACTTTTTATCAAATCGAATCCCTTCATTACCAT
This sequence comes from Psychrobacillus sp. FJAT-21963, assembly GCF_001420585.1. Classification (NCBI taxonomy): domain Bacteria; kingdom Bacillati; phylum Bacillota; class Bacilli; order Caryophanales; family Bacillaceae; genus Psychrobacillus; species Psychrobacillus sp. FJAT-21963. The sequence continues at coordinate 186,507 of NZ_LJIY01000004.1, forward strand.
TACACTTGGTAACCATAAGAACATTCCATAATACGAAAAGACTACCATAAACCAGACAATCCAAAGCATAAGTGTTCTTTTTGCATATTTCTTCGACCATACATCTTTCATATTTTGCATAATTGATCTTGATTGTGTTTCATTGGATACAAAACGCGGAGAGTCTGGTAACTTTAAACGTAAATAAATTGCATAAAACGCTGGTAGTGCCGTAATAATTAAACCTATTCTCCAACCGTAATTTAAAATTATAAAGTAAGAAATTAGTGCTGATAAAAGCCAGCCCGCTGCCCAAAAACTTTCAAGTAATACTACTACTCTACCTCGTTCTTTTGCTTCGACACTTTCAGAAACAAGCGTGGATGCAACCGGTAATTCTCCTCCTAGCCCCATTCCAACAAAAAATCGTAGAATTAAAAATGCAGCTAATGTAGTGGTGAGAGCTGATAAACCCCCTGCCACAGAGAACAAGACCAATGTAATCATAAATACTTTTTTACGACCTACTTTATCTGCAAGTACTCCAAATACCAATGCACCAACAGCCATCCCTATTGAATTTATACTTCCAATCCAGCCCATCTCATTAGGAGTCAAGCTCCATTCTCTAACAAGCGCTGCAATAACAAAGGATAAAATTCCTACATCCATTGCATCGAACATCCAAGCTAGACCCGCAATGCCTAGTAATTTATTTTTTGATAGGGGTTTGTTTTCCTTTATAGTAGCCATTTTTTCTCCTGTCTTTACACCTGTAATGTTTTTTGTTTACATGATTAGTATAATGCTCGTTTAGCAAACTTTCAATAGAAAGTTTATCTTGTTTTTTAAGTATTATTAAGGTAAAATGTCCTTTATACAAATACATATGTTTATTCAAGAAGAACAGAGAGGCGGAACACAACATGGCTTGGCAAGGTTTAATCGAAGAGTACAAAGATTTTTTACCTGTAACAGATAAAACACCAAATTTAACATTACACGAGGGAAATACGCCTCTTATAAAATTAAATAACTTGTCCAAAGAACTGGGTATTGAACTTTACGGAAAAGTAGAGGGTGCAAATCCTACTGGATCATTTAAAGACCGAGGAATGGTTTTCGCTGTTGCTAAAGCAATCGAAGATGGCAGTGAATGTGTCATTTGTGCTTCTACAGGAAATACTTCGGCAGCTGCATCAGCATACGCTGCTCGTGCAGGAATAAAATCGATTGTCGTCATCCCAAAAGGAAAAGTCGCGCTTGGTAAATTAGCTCAGGCATGTATGTATGGAGCTAAAATAATTGAAATTGACGGTAACTTTGATGATGCACTACAAATTGTTAGGAAAGTTAGTGAAACATCACCCGTTGCTTTAGTTAACTCTGTCAATCCATATAGAATAGAAGGTCAAAAAACAGCTGCTTTTGAAATTGTCGACACTTTAGGCTTTTCACCTGACTTTCTGTGTATTCCAGTTGGAAATGCCGGTAACATAAGCGCTTATTGGAAAGGCTTCAAAGAATATAATGAAGTAAAACAATCAGGTCTACCTAAAATGTTCGGTTTTGAAGCTGAAGGCTCTGCTGCAATCGTTCAAGGTGCTCCAATTGCTAATCCAGAAACAGTTGCAACAGCGATTCGTATTGGGAATCCTGCAAGCTGGTCTTTAGCTGAAGCGGCACGAGACGAATCTGGTGGTATTATTGATTCTGTCACAGACGAAGAAATTCTAAACGCTTATCAATTAATCGCTAATCGCGAAGGGATATTTGTAGAGCCTGGATCTGCTGCTTCCTTAGCAGGAGTTATTAAATCAGTGAAAAGTGGAAAAATCTCTGCAGGAAGTAAAGTGGTTACTATTTTTACTGGTAACGGTTTAAAAGATCCAGATACAGCGATGAATGTATCTACAGTTGAGTTAGTTTCATTAAAAAATGACGAGGAAGAAATTCGTCAATACATTGAGGGAGTTTTATGAGTAACAAATGGTCCATTTTAATACCTGCAAGCACCGCTAACTTAGGCCCTGGTTTTGATTCAATCGGAATAGCATTGGATAAATACTTAGAAGTAGACGTGGAAGTTTCTGAGAAATGGAAGATTGATAATTTAACAGATAATCTTCCAGAAGTACCAGATCCACAAAATCATTTAATGGTGCAAGCTGCACAAAAAACTGCACAAATACACGGATTAGAATTACCTGCCTGCCACTTAGAGGTCAGAAGTGAAATCCCCCTCGCTCGCGGGATGGGGAGTAGTGCTTCTGCGATTGTGGCTGGAATAGAAGTTGCTAACCAAGTGCTCGATCTTCAGCTTACTTCACAAGACAAGCTAAAAGTAGCAACGTCAATGGAAGGACATCCTGACAATGCAGCTGCCTCTATTTTCGGTGGCTTTACTATTTCTTCTTGTGCTGAAAATGGAGAAATTCACGTATTTCATACAGCTAATATTGGTGCTGCTTTTGTTTTGTTCATTCCAAACTTTGAATTAAAAACAGAAAAAGCAAGAAATGCCTTACCTGAAACCTATACACGTAAAATTGCCGCACAAGCAAGTGCTGCTGCAAATTTATTAATAGCCGCACTTCTATCTCAATCGTTTGAACAAGCTGGTGTGTATATGGAACAGGATTTATTCCACGAACCATACCGTCTAAACCTTATTCCAGAAAGCAAAGAGATTAAAATTGCTGCGAAAAGAGCCGGTGCATACGGAACATGTATAAGTGGAGCTGGACCTACCCTTCTCTCTTTGGTGGAAAGAGGAACAGAGGAAGACTTTATCTCTAAGTTAAGTGGTATATTCCCTAACTTTCAACTTGTACCAGTGTCAATCAATCGGACAGGAATTGTTGCATTAAAAAATAAAAAAGGCAGTGCGGTTCTCTCTTAATGAGAACTGCACTGCCTTTATACATTTGAAACATATTCTTTTCTATGCCATTAAAACTAGACTAAGTGCCATTACAAGCATTCCAGCTACGACACCGTAAATAGAAGAATGCGCTTCATCGTATTTTCTTGCAGCTGGTAATAGTTCATCTAACGAAATAAACACCATAATTCCTGCAACAGCGGCAAATACTACACCGAAAACTACACCGTTTAAGAATGGCATTAATATTAAGTATGCAACAAACGCACCCACAGGCTCTGCAAGTCCCGAAAGAAATGATAATTTAAATGCTTTTTTACGATTTCCAGTCGCATAATAAATAGGAACAGCAACCGCAATCCCTTCTGGAATATTATGAATAGCTACAGCTATCGCTATGGCAATCCCTAGATTTGGATCTTGCAACGCAGAAGCAAATGTTGCAATTCCCTCTGGAAAGTTGTGTATTCCGATGGCGAGTGCAGTAAACATACCCATTTTCATTAGTTTTGTGTATTCAGCATTAGTTGGTGTCACATCCATATCTTCTACACTTTTAGCGTCATGTGGGTTGCCAAGGGAAGGTAATAAACGGTCAATAATCGCAATAAAAATCATCCCACCAAAAAAACCAACAATGGTCATCCAATAACCATTTTTCTCGCCTAGCTCCGCTACTAATGAAACTTTTGCTTTCACAAATATTTCAACTAAAGATACATATATCATTACACCTGCCGAGAATCCTAACGCAACAGATAAAAATTTAGTATTTGTTCGAGAAGTTAACAAAGATAGCAAACTGCCTATTCCTGTTGCTAATCCCGCAAACAATGTAAGTAATAGTGCAAAAACAACATTGCCTTCCATTGTACCAACTTCTTTCTTATCAATGATTTCCACTTTATTATACGCATTAAGTTTCCTTGACGCAACAATTTTCAATTGAAGAAAACATTAAAATGCAGTAGATTTTTTAATATACTCTCCAATATTTAACCAATCTTCTTCTAATATATCTCGATTAGATGGGCGGTAAAAAACTGCAGCTGGATGATACGTAGGCATTATAATATATTCCTCTGTAGACCATTTATATACACTTTCTTTTAGTGAAGCAAGGTGTTGAACGGGATGTTTTATGATTTGGCCATGCATCTCTGACACCCTTGCTTCCTTTCCTAATAGACGCTGGAGTCCTACATTGCCTAAAGTTACAATAACGAGTGGGGAAATATTTTTTAATTCAAAATCGAGAAGTGGTGCGTGAGCAATTATTTCCTGCTGAGTAGGTGGCCTATTATATTTTCTTTTCGTTATTTCCCCATTTCTCATTTTCTTCTCTTTCCACAAATATGGTCTGCTTCTTACAGCACTCGTCATATATACTTCATCTCTCGTTAGGTTGATTGTGGCAAGTGATTTTGCTAATTCATTCCCTGCTCTTCCTATGAAGGGTATACCTTCAACTGCCTCATTTTCTCCTGGCGCTTCCCCAATTAACATAATTGTAGGGGTTTGCGGCCCTCTCCCCTTAACAAAACCTTCTACAGGAAAACCTTCTATTCTCTTTTTACCAAGTTTAACTAGTTCATCTGGTAGCTCAAACATATACATTTGCTCCTTTTTTTATTCTACAAGTTAAAAAATCCTCTCCATAAAGGAAAGGACCTTTGTTTCTATTCTTTTTTAAAACTCTTTTTTCTCCATTCGTACCATAAGGCAACCACTACAAACCATGTATACCCTACCATCCATCCAGCAAACACATCTGAAGCATAATGACGACTCTCTGCAATACGGGATAGACCAATCATCATTGCAAGAAGAACAGCCAAAATCCACGTAAAAATTTTGATTTTATTATTTGACTGATGCTCTGTCAATAAATATGTAATGGTAAATACATAAAGTAAACCAACCATTGCATGGCCGGAAGGAAAACTAAAGGTCTCTAATTGATGAGGAACATCTGGTCGTTCTCTTTGAATCCACTTTTTTAATAATTGATTTAGCACATTTCCTACACCCACTGAAAATAAAACAAAGAGCATAGCTCTATAATTTCTTGAATGTAACCACAAATAGATAATTAATAGAAGCATAGCTACTAAAATAAACTTTGTTTCGCCAATATAATGAAATAAAGTTATAAAAGCATTTCCTGCAAGAAGTTCGGACATTGTATGATCAATTGCTATAATTTCTTCTTTTGAAACTTTTAGAAACAACATGACAAATCCTACCAAAGTAACTACTCCGAGTGGATAAAACCATTTTTTCACAAAATCCCCTCCTAACAAAAAGTATAAGCTAGATAATATATTATGTACAATTAAAATATAAGCATCCAATTAATAGAGCAATTCGGTTCGTTTATGGAGCGACTTAACATGAAGATTGATCGATTCTGCCGAAAAAAATCCACAAGGTACACGTACCTTGTGGATTTCAGATTATTTACTTACTTTTACTTCATATACATTTTGGCTGGATTCAATAATATAATCGGGCTTTGGCTTTCCTATATTCGCTTTGTGACCAGCAATATGCTCGGGACTCTTCTCCCAATTCTTCCAGTCCTCTTCTGATCTCCAACCTACTACTACAAGGACTTCTTCTTCCCCACGGCGAACTTTTTTCACTAGAACTTCTAACTTTTCAAAGCCCGGTTGCTTTTCAAGTTTTCCTTCTCCTTGAAAACGTTCTACCACACTAGACGAAAAACCTTCTTTTATAACCATCCGTTTTATTTGATAAAACATATTATTTAATTGCCTCTAGGACTGCATCAATTTTTGCATTTTCCGATTCAATACCGCCACCTGCTAAGTACCAAGCTTCTGGATCCAAATAATATACTTTACCGTTTTTAACAGCATTTGTTTTGCTTACGATTTCATTTTCAATCGCCGCTTTTGTGCCAGACTCACCCTCAGAGGCAACTGCATCACGGTCTACTACGAATAGGATATCTGGATTTTTCTCTAACACATATTCATATGAAACATTTTGACCATGTGTAGAAACTTCTAAATTTTCATCAACTGCTTTAAAGCCGTACACGTCATGTACTATTCCAAAACGTGAACCTGGACCATATGCACTTAGTTCACCTTCAGATGCAAGAACTACTAAAGCCTTTTCTTCAATGCTTTTTGTTTTCTCTGACATTTCTGCAACCTTTGCATCAATTTCTTCTAATGCCTTTGTTGCTTCTGCTTCTTTACCGAAAATTTTACCAGCTAACTCAGTATTAGCTTTGAATGAATTCATGTAGTCAGTAGTATCAACTCCAACATAAACAGTAGGAGCAATTTTACTTAATTCTTCATAAGCGTCTGCTTGACGACCAGAAATGAAAATTACATCCGGATTCATCGTGCTGATTGCTTCAAAGTCTGGCTCTTTTAGTGCTCCAGCATTTTTATATGCAGCTTCATCTGCATATTTGCTTAAGTATTTAGGAAGGCTGCTTTGAGATACAGCTGTTACATCAACGCCTAGTGCATCTAATGTATCAAGAAAACCATAGTCAAAAACAACAACATTTTCTGGTTTTTTATCTAGTGTTACTTCTTTATATCCCTCTGGTTGAGGAATAGTTAATGGGAAAACTGATGATGCTTCGTTTGATCCTGTTTTTTCTTCTGAAGTACCTTCTTCTTTAGTTGACGCATCTTCGTTTGATCCACACGCTGCAAGTAATAGAACTAGCATGGCGAAAATCACCGCTAAAAATTTCTTGTTTTTCATCTATTAAACGCTCCTTTTTCTTATGAATTAAAATAAACACAAATTCGACAGCTATTCATTTCTTGTATTGGAATATCCATGTCATAAATTTCTTTTAGTGCATCAGAGTTAATAATTTCATGAGTAGGACCGTCTTTGATCACACGGCCGTCCTTCAATGCGACAATATAATCTGAATACACGGATGCAAAGTTAATATCGTGCAATACGATGACAACCGTTTTACCTAGATCTTCCACAAGCTTGCGAAGAATCTTCATAATTTGTACAGAATGCTTCATGTCCAAATTATTTAATGGCTCATCTAGCAAGATGTATTCCGTATCTTGAGCAATAACCATTGCGATAAATGCGCGTTGGCGTTGACCACCAGAAAGTTCATCTAAATAGCTATCCTCGATATCAGCTAAATTCATATACTCAATAGCCTGGTCGACCATTTTCATGTCTTCTGTATTTAAACGTCCTTTAGAATAAGGAAATCGGCCGAATGACACTAGTTCACGAATCGTTAAGCGTACATTCATATAGTTTGATTGTTTTAATATGGATACGCGTTTAGAAAACTCATCGGATTTCCATTTACTAACATTCGATTTATCTAGTAGAACTTCACCTGTATCTGCATCCAATAAGCGGCTAACCATTGATAAAAGTGTAGATTTTCCAGCACCATTAGGTCCGATAAAGGATGTAATTTTTCCTGACTGGATATTAACACTTACGTTATCCACTACTGGCTTTTTAGAAAAATACTTTGTTACTTCTTTAACTTGTATCATGATGTAGCTCGACTCTCCTTTAGTAATAAATAAATGAAGTAAATTCCTCCGAGAAAGTTAATTATCACGCTCAGTGTTGTATCAAATGTAAATATACGTTCTACAATCCACTGTCCTCCAATTAGTGCTATTAAACTCATTATGCTAGCTCCAGTAATTAATACCGAATGCTTGTATGTGTTGAAGAATTGGTACGATAAGTTTGCGACGATTAAGCCAAAGAATGTAATAGGACCAACCAGCGCTGTAGAAGTAGCAATTAAAACAGCTGATAGTACGAGCATCGTTTTAACTATTTTGTCATAATCCACACCGAGATTAATAGCATTATCGCGTCCTAGCGACATTACATCCAACTCTCTAATCGTGCGCCAACCATATAGGATGGCTAAGACGATAATAACCATCGCTAACCAAACTAAATCACCGTTTACGTTGTTAAAACTTGCAAACATCTTATTTTGTAAACTTGTAAACTCGTTTGGATCAATAAGTACTTGAAGGAAAGTTGTAATACTTCCTAAAAATGTTCCTAATATAATCCCTACAAGTAGCAAGAAATAGATTGGGCGTTTCCCTGCGTTGAACAAAAAGCGATAAAGTAACAGAGCAAATCCGATCATTGCTATAACAGAAATAAAGAAATTATAGTTTTTGTTTATAACTAAAATCGACATTGAACCAAAGAAGTAATAAATACATGTCTGTACTAACATGTATAACGAATCCAGACCCATTACACTTGGAGTTAATATTCGATTATGTGTAATAGTTTGGAAAATTACCGTAGAATAAGCAATCGCTACCCCAGTAAGTCCCATCGCCAATACCTTTATAGCTCGACGTGGCAATGCATAATCATAGCTTCCATTCAACCCTTGAAACAAATAAAGTACTATAAAAACTATTGCCAAAGCTAGTAATATAATCATTTTTGTTTTGTTACGCATATGCTTTCCCCCTAAACAGCAAGAATAGGAAGATTGCACTTCCGATTACACCAACTGTCATACTAATCGGGATTTCATAAGGAAAGATTAATACCCTACCTAGAATATCGCATATCAACAAGAAAATGACTCCTAGCAACGCAGTATGTGGTAATGTTTTTTCTAAATGATCTCCTTTAAATATGGATACTATATTTGGGATGATTAATCCTAAAAAAGGAATCATTCCTACTGTCAAAACAACAGTTGTAGAGATCAAAGCAACTAGCACTAAACCTAAATTTAATACTCTTTTGTAGGAAAGACCGAGATTTTTTGCAAAATCCTCTCCCATTCCTGCTACAGTAAAGCGGTTAGCGTAAATATAGGCAATAATAAGTACTGGAACGCTTATGTAGAGCAATTCATATCTACCTTTTAAAATTAAAGAGAAGTCCCCTTGTAACCAAACGGTGATATTTTGAATTATATTTGATTTGTAAGCGAAAAACGTCGTTATAGAGGCTAAAATATTTCCGAACATCAGACCTACAAGCGGAACAAAAATTGCATCCTTAAATTTAATCCGATTTAGTATTTGCATGAAGAGCAATGTACCTGCTAGTGCGAATATAAATGCAAAAGAGATTTTTTGCATATACGTTGCATTTGTAAATACAAGCATCGAGATTAAAATACCTAAGCGGGTAGCATCAAGCGTACCAGCTGTGGTCGGTGATACAAATTTATTTCTACTTAGACTCTGCATTATTAAACCTGCGATACTCATCCCTGCTCCTGCAAGTATTATGGCGATAAGTCTAGGTAAGCGACTAATGAGAAATATTTGTGTCTCCTCCGAAGTAATATCTAACAAATCCATTGGTGAGATTCTAGTTACACCAACAAAGAGAGATAAGAGAGAAAGTGCGACTAGTGCAATTACAAGATATCTTTTTTTCATAACTATCCTCAACATTTCTATTTGTGAAAGGGCGATAGTGAAAATCATTATCATTTACTCACAGTTTTTATTATAGCACCTTGACAATACAAGTCAACGCTTAAATGAAAATGATTTTCAATTGATAATACACGTATATGCCAGTTCATCCTATTTTATTTATATGAAGCAATTTCATAATTCAAATTTACTTAAAAAACACGAACCAAATTAAAGGAAACTAAAGAAATATATATTTTAGTAATGTAAAGTATAGTTGATTTCCGTTATACGCGGACGCTTTCCGCGGGGTGAGCGATAAACCATCACCGCCGCTACGCGTCGCTTGTGATGTCTTATCTGTCTCACTCATCCCGCTGGAGTCGCCACCTGTCACTTCAATCAAATTTCAGCTTGACGAAAAGAGTATATTATAAACGGTTATGTTAAATAATAAATCTTTTTAAAGAGGTTGCTTTAACCATTTAAAAGTAAAGATAATAGATATCTATAAGGAATTGTTTATAAGGCTAGGACCACCACGAAGACTCCTGTGGGAAAAGCTTGAGCAGAAGACCACGCAGTTAAGGGGAAGGCAATCTAAGTTCGTCGTATCCTGCTCCTGCGCAAAGCTCGTCGCAAAAGAACTTTTGCGGCAACGATTACATTACCAACATCGTGTTTGCCTAGGAGGCCAAGCTCACGGAAAGCGAAGTGGTGGTCCTTGCCGAATTTAATATACAACTCTATGAACCCAAAATTGAGTTTTTCTACAGTCTGAAATTAGCTCATATTTAATTTTACTATAAAAAATATGTAAAACAAAAAGACTGCCTGTAATTGTCGCTTTTTCGCAACATTTACAGCAGTCTTTTTCGCTATTTTTAATATCGACTTGACGCTTCGCATATACAGTTAAAGCTTAAATTTCTACCGCATTATCAATTACTTCTTGAGGAATAACAATTTCTTCTACTTGATTGAAATTAGAGAAGTCGGATTTCATATCTTGTTTCATATTCATTGTTTCTCCGTCGATTGTCATATCCATATCAAGAACCATATCTACTTTATTTGTTTGGAATGTCTCTTTATCAATATGAATTAAGTAGTTTACGGAATTAATAATCATATCCATTTCAATTTCTTCCACACCAACCATGTTTTGAAGAGCCTCATCCACTTGTTCTTTTACTAACTCGGTGAATTTTTCTCCAGACGCTTCTAAAGTAAGAATATAGTTGTCGTTATCTTGCTCAAAGGTGAAGTCTTCTAAATATCCTTCAATTTGTTTTAATTGATTTGATGGATTCGATTGATCTGTTGTGCTCATTAACTGATTCATCATTTCTTGAGGAAACTTCATCCATTGACCAGATTCTCCCTCATACGTATAAAAAGCATCCTTCGTTATATAGCTCTCCATCTTCATCTCTTGATTTCCCATATTTTCATCAGTAGATTTCATAGATGTTGTTCCTGTTTGGTGAATTTGTAATGGATCAATTATATAATCCATATCCATTAATGAATTAATGTCTAAATTTACGTCTTGTCCAGGCAATTGCATCGTTTGCTTCATATCAATTTTTGCTTTTACACTCTTTAATTCTTCTGAAGCTGCCATTGACTTATCATATACTTCTTGTAAAGTTAACTCACTTTTCTCAGTTACATCCTTCTCATTTGCCGGGGCAGCTGTTTCATTACACGCTGCTAAACCTAATGTTAATGTGGCTACAGCTAAAAGTGTCGACCATTTCTTCATATCGTTTATCATCCCTTCCCTATTGATAATAACTTTACGAGGAAAGTTAAGGAAAGGTTTCATTTATTTTCTATTAGTTTACTCCACGCATGTATCTTTGAATAAGTGGTGTTAAGAAGAATAGTAAAAATCCTATTCCAATTGCTACCGCACCTATGACCCCGAAGTAAAGAATTTCATTCTCTGGAGAATAAAATTTAACGACTTGTGCATTGATCGCTTGAGCAGAAGCACTTGTCATAAACCACAAACTCATCGTTTGTGCAGCAAATGCAGTTGGCGCAAGCTTAGTAGTTGTAGATAGACCAACTGGCGAAAGTAATAATTCACCAAGAACAACTAAAAAGAAACTCAATACTAGCCACCATGGACTAACAAGTGATTCAGTCCCATTTACATACGCTGGGATAATCATGACGATAAACGACAGACCACCAAATAATAGGCCGTATGCGAATTTTTTCGGTGTAGATGGTTGTCGATCCCCTAGTTTTACCCAAAGCCAAGCAAACACTGGAGCAAACCCAATGATAAATAACGGATTCAATGATTGGAACCATGCAGGAGATATCTCAAAAGAACCGATCGTTAAATCTACACGTTCGTCTGCATATACCGCCAAGATGCTTGATCCTTGTTCTTGAATTGCCCAAAACATCATCGCTGAGACAAATAACGGAATATACGCAAGTAATCTAGATTTTTCATCTACCGTTGTCTTTTCACTTCTATACATAACGATAAAGTAAAGCGTTGGAATAACAATCCCTAAGATAGATACGGTCATTGTAAATGCATCGAATGTCATAATACCTTGTTCAATTAAAAAGTATCCGATGATTAGAAGTAGTAATACTCCAACCCCAATTCTAGTGAATACTTTTTTGCGCTCTTCTCTTCCCATTGGATTTGGAGCATAAGAGCCGGCTAAACCTAAATACTTTTTCTTTGTAATTAGGAATACAATTAAACCAATTGCCATACCTATAGCTGCAATTCCAAATCCTAAGTGGAAATTATACTTTAGTCCAATTGTTCCGACAATTAAAGGTGCAATAAATGCCCCCATGTTAATACCCATATAGAAAATACTAAAGCCAGAGTCACGACGAGGATCAGTTTCTAAATACAAATCTCCGACGACACTAGAAACATTCGGTTTTAATAAACCTGTACCGACAATGATTAAAGCCATTGAAATAAACAATGGTGTCGTTCCACCAGGAAACGATAACACTATATGTCCAAACATAATGAGGACACCACCGTAAAATACGGTTTTAGTAGTACCAAAAAGTCTATCAGCAATCCAACCACCAATAATTCCAGACATATAAACTAATGAACCGTAGATAGCCATTATGGAGTTAGCTGTAGTACGATCCATCCCTAGTCCGCCTGCTGTTACTTCGTAGTACATATAGTAAATTAATATCGCTCGCATTCCGTAGTAAGAAAAGCGCTCCCAAAACTCCGTAAAAAATAGAGACAATAAACCTTTTGGATGCCCAAAAAACCCTTTCTGCGGTACCGACTGAACTATTTCTTCTTTTGTAGCCATGTTTTATACCTCTCTTCTAATTTAGAAAACTCAAAGTAATCAAAAAGTTGTACAGATGTCCGACCTTTGAGTGTTGCTTATAAAAAACATATTATAAACTTCCCTTTTTTTATTGTCAAAAAACATTTACTTATTTCGAATTCTGAAATTATTCTATATAATAGTCGTTATGACATAGGAAAGGAGAGTAGATTTCTGTGCTTAAAAAGTTTTTTGCCTTTTACAAACCGCATAAACGATTATTCATTATCGACTTTAGCAGTGCAGTGTTCGTAGCTATTTTAGAACTTGCATTTCCGGTAGCAGTTCAATGGTTCATTGATGACCTTTTACCAGGTGGAGATTGGAATATGATAGTAAGGGTGAGTATTTTACTATTTATCGTATATATAATAAGTACATTTCTTCAATTTATCGTTAGTTATTTAGGTCATAAACTCGGTATAAATATTGAAACGGATATGAGACAGCAATTATTTAACCATGTACAACGGCAATCATTCCGCTTCTTTGACAATACAAAAACCGGGCATATTATGAGCCGGATTACAAATGACTTATTTGATATTGGTGAGCTTGCCCATCATGGTCCCGAAGATTTATTTATCGCCATTATGACATTGATCGGTGCCTTTGCAATTATGTTCAACATTAATCCAGAGCTCGCAGTGATCGCCATCATTATGGTCCCGTTCTTATCTATTGTTGCTACATACGGAAATATTATGATGAACAAAGCATGGAAGAACATGTACGGTAAAATTGCAGACGTAAATGCTCGCGTTGAAGATAGTGTGTCCGGTGTTAGAGTAGTACAATCTTTTACAAATGAAAACTTTGAAATTGCTCGCTTTAAAGAAGATAACGGTCAATTTCGACTAGCAAAGCTTATTGCTTATAAAGTGATGGCTGGAACGCATTCTAGCATTTATATGATGACTCGCCTTGTAACATTGGTAGTCTTGGTTGTAGGAGCATGGTTCACATACAATGGGACGCTATCCTACGGAGAGCTAGTAAGTTTTGTCCTTTATGTTAACGTGTTAATAAAACCAGTAGATAAAATTACTGCACTTTTAGAACTGTATCCAAAAGGAATGGCCGGATTTAAACGCTTTTTAGAACTTATTGAGCAGGATCCTGAGGTTCAAGACCGGCCGAATGCATTAAATGTATCTCATTTGAATGGGGACATTGAGTTTGAAAATGTCAGCTTTCGCTATGATGAGCATAAATCAGTGCTCGAGAATATTAATTTATCGCTAAAAGCTGGAGAAACCGTTGCATTTGTTGGTCCCTCTGGAGCTGGTAAAACAACTATATGCTCGCTCATTCCTCGTTTTTATGATGTGAATGAAGGTGCAATCTCCATTGATGGTTTAAATATTCAGGATGTTACGATGCAATCCTTACGTTCTCAAATTGGTATCGTTCAACAAGATGTATTTTTATTTACTGGTACAATTCGAGAGAATATTGCGTACGGTAAAAAAGAAGCATCGGAAGAAGAAATTCAGGAGGCAGCGAGAAAAGCACATTTGGAAGATTTTATTAGTTCGCTTCCAGATGGATATGACACACAAATCGGTGAGCGTGGACTTAAATTATCAGGAGGACAAAAACAACGTCTAGCAATAGCTCGCATGTTCCTTAAAAATCCTCCAATTTTAATTTTGGATGAGGCAACTTCTGCCCTTGATACAGAGACAGAAAAAATCATCCAAAAATCTTTAATGGAGCTTGCAGAAAATCGTACAACCCTTATTATTGCCCATCGTCTTGCAACCATCCGTGATGCGGATCGAGTAATTGTTGTAACCGATGACGGAATTGCAGAAGATGGTTCGTATAGTGAATTAGTAGCGCAGGATGGAATTTTTGCCAGACTTCATAATATTCAGTTTCAAGAATTATAAGATTCTAATTACTAATAGAAAAAGGTTGTTCGCAAGTAAAAATCCTACTTGTGAGCAACCTTTTTTTAATCACTACTCGGCATATACAAACTCTAGAAAACGGTTGTAATCGGATTGTTTTAATTCTACTTTTACAAGAGTACCCTCTTCTTCATAAGAGGTGGACATAATAGAGGCATGCTCATTTAAATATGACACGATATCTCCTCGATCAAATGGTACGAGTAAAGAACATTGTACATAATTAGAAAAAATATGCTTTTTAATCAATTCAAGCAGCTCGTCTAAACCCGTTCCTTCTTTTGCAGAAATCCAAATGTTATTGCCGGATACATGAGGATACTTTAATTCTGCCAAATCTGATTTGTTATATACATAGATAGTTGGTACATCTTCTACCCCGACGGCATGTAAGGTTTCGTTTGTAACCTCCATCATATAGCGGTGCTCTTCATTCGAAACATCTACCACATGGAGAAGTAAATTTGCATTTCGAGCTTCTTCTAACGTTGAGCGGAAAGCTTTGACAAGATGATGAGGAAGCTTACTAACAAATCCTACCGTGTCAGTTAATAAAAACTCTTTCTGATCCTGCAATTTTATTTGCCGAACAGAAGTTTCTAATGTCGCGAAAAGCATATCCTTTTCAAATACTTGCTTCGATTCTTCTTGACCAATTTTATGAAGAAGTTGATTCATAATAGTGGATTTACCAGCATTTGTATATCCAACTAGTGACACAACTGGTATGGCATTTTTCTTCCGTTGCTTTCTTTGTGTTTCTCGTTGGTCCTTTACATGCTCTAGCTCACGTTTTAACTTAGCAATTTGGTCTTCAATTTTACGTCTATCTAGCTCCAACTTCGTTTCCCCAGCACCACGGTTTTTAAATCCGCCGCCAGTTCCCCCACCCTGTCTACCAAGTGATGCTCTTAGTCCTACTAAACGTGGTAACATATATTGGAGCTGGGCAAGCTCTACTTGCATTTGTGCTTCATTCGATTTAGCTCGACGTGCAAAAATATCTAAAATAAGCATCGTACGATCGATTACCTTACATTCTAATTCTTTTTCTAAGTTACGAATTTGGGACGGTGAAAGTTCATCATTAAAAATGACAAGATTTGCTCCTGCTTCTTCATAGAAGTTTTTAATCTCTTCCACTTTACCTGTACCAACATAATGGGATGACGTAACTCTTTCAAGATTTTGTGTCACTTCTCCTACAACTTCCACATTTAACGCTTTAGCTAAGTTATGTAACTCCTCTAATTCATATTCAAAATGCTCGTCACTTTGCAAATTGACAGCGACGACAATCGCCTTTTCTAATAATTCATCCAAACTGATTCCCCCTATTCGCAAAAACAATAAGTCCCTTGCTCATAATAAATCGGCTCCTGCTTTCCGTGGCCATTTACATATATACAAGCAAGTCTTTCCTGTTCTCCTGTCTCAAGCTTTTTAAAAACTAAATTTGTATTAGCTAGTAGTAATGTTTGGTTATCTTGTTCTTTTATCTCAAAGTAGTTTTTCCATTTATCCATTACTTCCCTAGGATTTCTCACATGAAACTCACAAGTTGAAATAGTCAACTCTAAATTACTATCTACTATTGTTCCATCCTTTTGTAATAATTGATAGCGTTCTTCATCATCTTCCTGCCATTCAATGAAGAACGGAGTCGGTAAATCATTACTTATCTCTTCCCTTACGAAAAGCATTTTCCACTTACGAACCAAGCCACTTGTCGTTTTTCTTTCAGCATGTAAAACTCCGGAGGTTTCTATACCTTTTCGTTCTAGTTGATTAAATAGACTCTCGATGTTTTCAGTTCGAATACAAACTGTTCCAAAACCTGGTTTCGTTTTCAAATCATGTAGTAGAAGATTGATTAATGGATGATTTGCATTTAATGCAATTTCTTCATTTTCTAGTGCAAGCCATTCAATATAACTAGTTTTTGTGTAAAGAAGCGCATTATACGTACCCCATCGCGTATGCTGTCCTCCTATAACAGCATGAAACCCATTACCTTTCCACTCTTCTACAACTTCTGTTGGTTTTTTTGTTACAAGATGAACAATGTGATCTAAATACATGAATACACCTCTAATTCTATAAATTTCCTTTGTAATAGTATACAACAAATCCAAAAAGCATCGCTTCTATAAGGTCTTTTCAAATCTCTTCGTTGATTTCCACTTCTAGCGCCTAGTAATAAAATAACCGTTCTACCTACTGCGAAAGTTATAATAAAAATCATTACAAAAAGCGTCAATCCTCTTGGATCAACGCCTGCTAGTTATTAGAAATTAACTTTAATCTTTAATTTTGAGTGGCTCCCGTTTCATCGTAAAACATTATCTCCCATTGATGACCATCTATATCTTGGAAACTCCAAACATACATAAAACCATGATCAACAGGCTCATATGATTCTTTCCCACCGGCTTCCAATGCTTTATTTACAATTTCATCTACTTTTTCTTTACTATCTGCCGATAATGCCAAAATCACTTCAGCACTGTTCTTTGTATCTGAAATTTCTTTTTTCGTAAATGTTTTAAAATAATCTTTAACTAACAACATAACATAAATATTTTTATTTATGATCATACACGTTGCATTGTCATCGGTCATATTTGCATCAAATTCAAATCCAATCTTCGAAAAAAATTCAACTGACTTTTTTAGATCTTCTACAGGTAAATTAATAAATATATTGTCCGCTTTTAAACTCAATCTCTGTCACCTCATAATAATTTTTTAATTTATATATGGACCATTCAATTAAACAATTTACTCTTAATTTTTCACCTTACTATTCATTACCCTTCTAGACTCCAATTATTCAATCATCCTATCTTTCCTATCACCTACATACATTAGACGATAAACGAGAAAATGTGACATTTTCCACGGTAAAAATTTTTACGTAAAATAATATGTGCTACCGCTTGATTCCCCACTTTTATTTGTCTCTTCCATTATTGAATATGCATCTATACTTTTTATGTCTATTTCCCAGGAAATATGTCGCTAATTATTAAACTTCAATTTTCTCTTTCGACATTTCCCTTAAAAGGAACTTTTGAATTTTACCAGAAGCCGTCATTGGGTATGAATTGATAAACTCCACATACTTTGGTATTTTATGAAACGATATTTTCCCTTTACAGTACTCTTTTAAATCCTCTGAAGTTATGCTTTCACCAGCCTTCAAAATGACCCAAGCCATTAGCTCTTCTCCGTATTTGGCATCAGGCACCCCAACTACTTGCACGTCTTGAATAGCAGGATGCTGATATAGAAACTCCTCTACTTCTTTTGGGTAAATATTTTCTCCACCACGGATCACCATATCTTTAATGCGCCCTGTAATATCGATGTAACCATCTTCATCCATTACAGCAATATCTCCTGTGTGAAGCCAGCCATTCGAATCAATAACAGATTTTGTTGCTTCTTCATTTTTATAATAGCCTTTCATTACAAGGTAACCTCTTGTACAAAGTTCTCCTGGAACTCCTGCCGGTGCTTCTTCTCCTGTCACCGGATCGATAATTTTAACTTCAACTCCAGGGTGTGCTTTACCGACAGAGGAAACCCGTTTTTCAATTGCATCGTCTGTTTTTGTTTGTGTAATAACTGGGGATGATTCTGTTTGTCCATATGCAATTGTAATTTCGGATGCCCCCATATCTTCCATCACTTTTTTCATGACTTCTATTGGACAAATGGAGCCTGCCATAATCCCGGTACGGAGTGTAGATAAATCAAACTGAGTAAATTTTGGATGGTTTAGCTCTGCTATAAACATCGTTGGTACACCATGTAAGGCTGTACACTTTTCATCTTGTACAATTTGCAGGACTTTTCCCGCCTCGAATTGTTCCGCAATGACCATTGTAGTACCATGAGTAATCGATGCAATTGTCCCCATCACACAGCCGAAACAATGAAAGAATGGAACGGGAATACATAGACGATCATGTTCTGAAAGATGAATATAATCTCCGACAAGTTGTCCGTTATTGACTACATTTTTGTGTGAAAGCATTACACCTTTTGGAAAGCCTGTTGTTCCAGAAGTATATTGAATATTAATCACTTCTTCATTATTAATTGATTTAAACGTTTCATCTAAAGTTTCTTCAGATACTCCTTTTCCATGAGCAAGTAATTCCGACCAAGTATAGATTCCAGGATACTGATTTTCGCTCATCACAATGACACGTTTAAAATGAGGAAGTTTTTCGGATTGAATATTCCCTTTTTCCGAGTGATAAATCTCAGGACATACCGATCTCAAAATATCTAAATAGGAAGTACCTTTAAAAGACTCACATAAAATTAGGGTAGTAGAATCAGATTGTTGTAATAAATATTCTAACTCTTTTTCTTGATAGTTCGTGTTCACAGTAACGAGTACTGCCCCCATTTTTCCAGTCGCAAACTGACTTAGTAGCCACTCTCTTTTGTTGTCTGACCAAATTGCAACATGTTCCCCTTTTTGTATCCCCATTCCAATAAAAGCTTTTGCTAGCTCGTCAGTTTCTTCATCGAATTCCTTATAAGTTTTTCGGATACCGTGCTCTGGGTAAACATATGCTTCTGTTTCCGGATACTTTCTCGCTGCTTCTTTAACAATTTCTCCTACTGTTTTTTCATTTAACAAACAAATCTCCCCTTTGATTGTTTATATGCAGTATCATTTTATCATAAAATTCTGAATAAATAATAGTGTTAAAAAATTACTAGTTTACTTGACAGGGCGCTGAAAAGTGGTAAAATCCTAATTACTTCAGTGATTGAAAGCGTTGAATCGCGAAAGTGAATTATATAAGAGTGATTGTCATAGTAGTCTGCATGTTTACAGAAAAAAGAGACTGAACGGTTGGTGAAAGTTCAGGTAGAATGACAGATGAATTACAACAATTTTTAAAGCTCTTTTTGAAATGAAGTGGTTGGGTATGTATGGCCCAACAAATAGGGTGGTACCGCGGAGATTCCTTCGTCCCTAACAAATAGGGATATAGAAGGTTTTTTTAATGTCTAATATTAATCACCTTGGAGGTTTTACAGTGTTTCGTATTCAATCAAAAATCACTCCGTCATTTTGGGAGTCAATACTGCTTACTTTATCAATTATTTCTATAATGGCCATTTGTATTATAAAATTTGATACAGTTCCACATATGCCTATTTTACTCGCTATTCTTTTACTCATTACGTACGGACTCATAAAAAAAGTACCTTACAAACAATTAGAAGATGGACTTGTTGACGGTTCAAAGGCGGGGCTTGGAGCCATTTTCATCTTTTTCTTTATAGGCATTTTAATTAGTAGCTGGATGATAGGTGGAACCATCCCTACACTTATATATCTTGGTTTTCAGTTCATATCGCCACACTTTTTCTATGCCATCGTATTTATCATTACATGTATAATTGGTTTGTCTATCGGAAGCTCGTTAACTACTGTCGCAACAGTTGGAGTTGCCTTTATCGGAATGGCAGGTGCGATGGATATTTCTTTAGCTATTACAGCTGGAGCAATTGTTTCCGGTGCTTTTTTTGGAGATAAAATGTCTCCTTTATCAGACACTACAAATCTTGCCTCTGCAATTGTTCGTGTGGATTTATTCGACCATATAAAGAACATGGGGTGGACAACTATTCCAGCATTTGTTATTTCGCTAATAGGCTACGGTATGTTATCGCCAAATAAAGATTCTCAACATTTAGAGCAGATTTCAAGCTTTCAAGAAGGCCTTCTTCAAACAGGTATGATTCATTGGTACACATTATTACCACTTGCTTTACTTATTGTACTTTCCATAAAGAAAGTGCCTGCAATATTATCTCTTGCTCTAACTTCTATTGCAGGGATTGTAGTTTCTTACTTCCATCAATACCTTACAGCTGGAGAAATATTAAACATATTATTCACTGGCTATTCATCTCAAACAGGTATTGAAGTAGTAGACTCCCTGTTATCCAGAGGTGGTATGAATAGCATGATGTTCACTATCGGTCTTGTTTTACTTGCCTTAAGTATGGGGGGACTCTTATTCACTCTTGGTATCGTACAAAGTTTATTACTAAAAGTAGAGAGTTCATTAAAAACTGTCGGATCCGTTATTTCGGCAGCCGCTTTTACCGCAATTGGAGTAAACACATTAATCGGAGAGCAATACTTATCGATTTTATTGACTGGGGAGGCGTTCCAAGCTCCATTCCAAAAGGTCGGTTTAGCCAATAAGAACTTGGCAAGAGTAATGGAAGATGCAGGTACTGTCGTTAATCCTCTTGTTCCGTGGAGTGTGTGCGGTATATTTATCACGAATGTATTAGCTGTTTCTACTCTCGACTATTTGCCATTTGCGTTTTTCTGCTTGCTTAGCCCCATCCTAACCATATTATTTGGAGTGACTGGTAAAACTCTGACTTATATCAAAGAATAACCCCTTCAAGACTGAAGGGGATTTCTTTTACATTCCAACTAAAGGTCCGATAATTCCAACTAAACTTGCTTATTTACCAACTAATCGGCCTAAAATTCCAACTAATATATTCATTTTTCCAACTAACCCATCCTTCTACCCTAGAATCTCCTTGTTGTGATACACTATTGCCAAGGATCCTACTAAAAGAAGGCGGTTTTTATGGAATTTCAAGAAATGAAAGATTATCTGCTAGAGCAAATAGAGAAAAAGCAGTTGGTTACTGCTACAGTCAGTCAGCCTCGTGCCAAGTCAAATGAAATTAAACGAGTAAAACTAAAACCGATTGAAATAAAAAATGTATATCATATTCAGCTAGAGTATCAATATGAACGTATTTTGAAGCATGAAAATATTACAATAGAGGCATTTGAAACAACACTGACCGAACTATTGGAACAATTTCGTCAAATTCATGCTGATTTCACAATGGAAAAAGTACAAATCCAACTCTCCAAGAAAAACAAAGTAATGTGGAAGTCCGAGAAATTAGCTACAGCAAAACCAGTAAACCTATCACATAATCGAAAAAAAAATTATTTGCTAGATGAAAATACACCGTATCCATTCCTTATACATTTAGGCGTCCAAACCGCTGAAGGAAAAGTAAAAAAACAAAAGTACGATAAATTTAAACAAATCAATCGTTTTGTTGAATTTATCGATGATACCCTTGTTCACTTACCAAAGGACAAAACCGTTCGAATTCTGGATTTTGGATCAGGTAAATCTTACTTAACATTTGCCCTCTATCATTATTTAAAAATTGAAAAGGGTCTCGACATTCGAGTAACAGGCTTAGATTTGAAAAAAGAAGTTATTGAAGAATGCGCGAAAATTGCTGAGGACTTAGGCTATGATCAGTTAGAGTTTTTAGTAGGAGATATTAATGATTACAACGAGGAAACTTCTGTGGATATGGTAGTCACGCTCCATGCTTGCGATGTTGCAACAGATATGGCTCTTGCCCGCGCTGTCAAATGGGGTGCTAGCGTTATTTTAAGTGTTCCTTGCTGTCAGCACGAACTGAATAGACAGCTAGATGCACCAGGTCTAGATATTATGATGAAACACGGTCTTATAAAAGAACGTTTTGCAGCACTTGCTACAGATTCTATTCGAGCTGAAATCTTAAATATAGTTGGTTACGAAGCACAATTAGTCGAATTTATCGATTTAGAAAACACTCCTAAAAACATCTTAATACGTGCATATAAAACAGGGAAAAAGGCAACATCTGAACAACTGGAAGGATATAAGCATTTTAAACAAATGCTCCATGCGAATCCTTTCTTAGAAAAAGAACTAAAAGAGTATTTTAATTGAAAAAAGTCGGTTCTCCTTGCTTGAGAACCGACTTTTCCCTATATAGCTCCTTACTAGGAGTTATTTCCTTCCATTTTCCTTTTTCTATAAAAAATAACTATTAACAGGGCAATGGCCACTATAAATATGCCGATATACACGAATCCTAGCGGAATTTCGATAACACCAAATAGAGATAAAGCTAAGACGATGCCTAGCACAATTAGGATTACTGACAATGTATTACTTAGCATTTCAAAACCTCCAGTTAATTGTTTTATGCTCCAGCCATTCCTATGCAGGCAAATCCACAGTCTCCAAAGAGTGCAGTATTAGCCTAGGCTACAATTCCTTTACTTGCTAAACAGTCATTAAAATTACTCACTAACCAGCTTCTGCAACTTGGGGTTATAATAAGGTTAACATAGAGTTACTCGGGTTAACACTTGTTGTGGCGATATAATGAAATCCCATTGCGATGTCCTTGAAAATAAAGAATTAAAACAAAAATTCAAAGTGAATTGAAACTAGTAAAGGAATTATCTTAAAAAGAAGTTATACTTATACAATAAGTTATTTTTAAAAGAAATGGAGCAAAATCAGTGAAAGAACCAACCTTAAAGAAAGTTGCTTATGGTATTGCCATGGCTATTGCAATCATTATCGTTCATTTTGTCGATGTACATGTATATCCAATGCCGCCAATTCTTGCTTTGGTTTTAGCAATTATCATTACTTATTTAGGAGTTAAATTCATTAACAAATCTGATCGATTCGATAAAAAAATTTCTCGTTCTAAATACAATTTAATAAATGCACTCGTTGTATTTGTTCTATTTATTGCTTATTTTACAATCGCACAATAAACAAGGTCGTCCCAATCAAGGACGACCTTTCTTTTATAATTCCTGTCTTAAAGCATTGATTACATCAATATTCGTTGCCTTTCGTGCGGGTCTCCAACCAGAAATCATTGCAACCCCTATGCTAATGATCGATGCAATAACAACAAGCTGCCATGGAATCAACGAAAAAGTAATGGATAGATTTTGAATATCTTCATCCCCTAACGCTGCTCCTACTACCATTGGTAATACCAAATTTGCCAGGAAACTCACTGCATATGAAATGATCACAGCTAAAACTGTTCCAATAATACCGATCCAAGCACTTTCCATTAAAAATAACCGTTGAATAAGTTTGGGACTTGCCCCTATCGCCTTCATGACTCCTATTTCTCGAGTTCTTTCAGTTACAGCCATAGTCATTGTGTTAAAGATTCCAATGGATGAAATCAATACTGCAACTGTGCCTACAAATATAAGGCCAATTTTAAATGCCATGAAAAAAACATCTATTTGTTCCAACTGTTCAGAGACCGAATAGACATTATAGCCTTTTTTCTTTAGATCTTCTGTAACTGATTTTACATGCTCTAAACTAGAGGTAAATACTTTCGTTTGTGCATAAAATAAATCTGCTTCTACTACTTCTATTTCTGAATTCGCAACAATTACTTCTTTAAACTTGTCCTTCCAAGATTCGTTGACCAACACATTTGTATCTATAATCCAATCTCTTGCTGGCTTTTCTGTAACTCCAACAATTGTAAAATTCCATTTCTCCTGAAAAGCTTCCTCAGTTTCATAAGACTGAAGTGATAAAGAGATTGTTTTTCCGATTAAAGAGTCCTTGTATCCTCCGATTTGTTCTGCATTTTCTTCTGCATTTTGTTCCATTTCTTTACGTTCTGCATCCGTTAACAAACTTTCCGCAAACTGATAGCCAACTATTATTTCATTATCCTTTTCGGGCATTCTGCCTTCTGATAATTGTAGATTTGATTTTTGTTCTTCGTCAAAGTTTGTAAGAATTACATTTCCTTGAAGGGTACGGTCCTCTATTTGAGAATTAGCCATAGCATTTAAATTTAACCTTTGTACAATTGCATCTACATGCTCAAGAGATCTTATTTGTGAAATATCCAGTTCCTCGTCAGCATTTGGATACACTTCTACTTCTGTAATCGCTTGATCTTGTAATATTTCTTTCCGCATTGTATCTTGAATCCCGAACCCGATGGAGGCAAGCACGATTAAAAATGCACATCCCATTGTGGCAGCTAGAACCGTCATAAATACTCTCAGTTTATTCTTCTTAATATGTTGACGTACAAAATCAACTTGGTCTTTAAACAACATATGGAGCACCTCCTTTTACTAGTTCCCCGTCATGCATTTTAAATTTACGATGTGCAATACTTGCAACCTCTTCATCATGGGTAATAATGACAAACGTTACACCTAATCCTTGATTAAGATCCTGTATAAGCAATAAAATGTCTTGCTCTGTTTCCGAGTCTAAGCTACCAGTAGGTTCATCTGCAAAGATAATCGGTGGATTAGTTATGAGTGCACGCGCAATACTTACACGCTGTTGCTGCCCCCCTGATAATTCATTTGGATAATGATCTGCTACTTCTTGTAGTCCAACTTTTTGTAGCAATTGTTTTACATTAGCTTTTCTTTTTTTAGAAGATACTCCCTTTAATTTAAGCGGAAGCTCTATATTTTCTGACGCTGTTAGTCCCGGCATCAATTGAAAATTTTGAAAGATGAATCCAAAATTATTTAATCGGAACTGTGCTCTTTCTGCTTCATTTAAATAAGCAGTTTCCTTACCATTCACAGTAATGGATCCTTGTTCAGGACTCATAAAACCCGCTATTGTGTGAAGCAAAGTAGACTTACCTGAGCCGCTTTTTCCAACTATCGCAACAATCTCTCCTTGCTCCACTTCAAAAGATAGCCCTTTTAAAACAGGCACTTTCTTTTCCTTTCCTTTTTTCCCGATTAAAAATGTATGATTTACATCCTGTACTTGTATCATTTTATTTCTCCTTCCGTTTACTATGAACATAGTATATCGATTGTTTCTTAACATTTTAGAAGGATAAATATGAAGAATTTCTTAAGAAAAGGGACATCGCCATTCATATTTACATTTGAAGGATTGTTGCTGGGGAAAATATTCTTTATATAAGGCAAACTTTCCACTCCAGTTCTTCGTCTAATTTTTGTTACATAATTATGTTACTGAAATGAAAAAGGAGTACAAAGATGTCATGACAAAAAAAGAAAAGTTTCAGCTAGTTGAAAACTATATTATTGAAAATCAACATGCGCATTATCGTCTTGCTTTTAGCTATGTTAAAAGTAAGGAATCTGCATTGGATATAATACAGGAAAGTATTATGAAGTCTCTACGATCCATTGATTCCTTAGACCATATTCATTATTTAAAAACGTGGTTTTATAGAATTTTAATCAATACCTCGATTGATTATATTCACAAAAATAAAAGAATCGCCTTAGTTGAGGATGATGTGTTAGACTTTCATCTACCAATTCAAGAGGACGAAATTCGAGATATTGATTTGTATGAAGCAATAGACCATTTATCAGCGCAGCACAAAACCATAATTATTCTTCGATTCTTTGAAGATATGAAAATCGAGGATATCGCCACCATGCTAGGAGAAAACACTAATACTGTTAAGACGAGATTATATGCTGCCTTGCGAAAATTACGAACAAATATGGAAGAGAAGGTGCATGCATGAGTAAGTTACATGATTCTAAAAAACAATACGATAATATTGGAATACCAACTGAGCTAAAACATGTTGTAAAGGACACCATTCGTGAGTCAAAAGGAAAGAGGAAAAAAAGTATGCCATTTAAAAAATGGGGCATCGGAATGGTAGCAGCGGCCGCTATCTTTGTGGCAAGTGTAAATGTAAGTCCCGCATTGGCCCAAACTCTATCATCTGTACCCGTGCTAGGTTCTATTGTTCAAGTAGTGACAGTACAAGAAATTCAAGTATCTGAGGACACATACAACGCTGATATAAAAACTCCTAACGTCACTGGACTAGAAAATGAAGAATTAGAAAATATTTTAAATGAAAAATATATTGCTGAAAACGAAGCACTTTACGAAAGCTTCCTAATTGAAATGGAAGCATTAAAAGAAGCTGGTGGGGGCCATCTTGGTGTAGCATCTACGTATGAAGTGGTCACCGATACAGAGGAAATTCTATCGATAAGTCGTTATGAAGTGAACCTTGTAGGTTCCTCATCTACTACGCTAAGAACAGATACAATAGATAAGAAAAATGAAGTTCTTATTACGTTACCGAGCTTGTTTAAAGATGATGCATATATAGAAGTAATTTCCTCCTATATCAAGGAAGAAATGATAAGACAAATGGAATCGGATGAAAGTATTGTGTATTGGATTGCGAGCGAAGAGGAAATAGGCTTTGAAGCAATTCGCCCGGATCAAACGTTCTCTATTACAGCAGACCATAAACTGACCATTTCTTTCGATAAATATGAAGTAGCACCGGGTTCAATGGGTCTCGTAACATTTGAAATTCCAACGGATGTCATACAAGAATCATTAGTGAGTAATGTATATATAAAATGATGGTTCTGCAGTTTTCCAAAACCGAGCAGTCGCTTCTCCATAACAATCTGTAACCTTCCTTCTATAGGAGTTTATGTTTTAACAGGAAGTGTCTGAGATGTAAATAGCTCTCTGGTACAAAATTTACAAGTTGCGGTGGAAACTTCTTCTTAAAAGAAAACAGCCCATTCTCACTAAATTAGTGAAACGGGCTGTTTTTTTATGATGGCATCGGTGTATCTGTTGGAGTTGCATAGCCTTCTTTATATGCTTCATCGATTGCATTTCGAATTTCTACAAGTGACTTACCCTCTTGTGTCATATTAATCGACATAACAGCAATTTCTAAACATGCTGCACAACGTGTACCATGGTCATCCCATACTACTTCGCCATTTTCTTTAATCTCCTGTACAAAGCAGTTAAAGTTACTCATGTGACCAGCACTGTCACCACATCCACAATAGCAAGGCATCCATTTTAGGATATCATTTGCTTTTGCCGCTGCTTGGTACACAAGCTTCATATCCTCAGATTGACTGTCTAAAAATGTTGGTAAAATTTCAGCTGATGCAGTTGTTTCTTGTATATCGCCATTTTCTGAATGAGCAATATGCTCGGCATGTTCTTCATGGCCTACTTCCGTCTCTTTCTGACCACACGCAGAAAGCACTAATATAGAACTTAGTAGTATAAACAATATCTTTTTCATTCTGATAGATAACCTCTTTATATTCAAATTTCACCTTAAGAAGATTTGCATACACCAATGATTTTTGGTTAAATCATTTTTTCAGGACGTACAATTTCATCGAACTTTTCAGAAGTCAATAAATCTAATTCAATTGCAGCTTCTTTTAATGTCGTTCCATTTTTATGTGCATGCTTTGCTATTTTCGCTGCATTTTCATATCCAATATAAGGATTTAAAGCAGTTACAAGCATTAATGAATTGTTCACATGATGTTTAATTGTTTCCAGGTTTGGTTCGATTCCCACAGCACAATTGTTGTTAAAGCTAATGATTGCATCACTTAGTAAACGAGTAGACTGAAGGAAATTGTGAATAATTACTGGCTTAAATACATTCAATTGATAATTCCCTTGGCTAGCTGCAAAAGAAATTGTCGTGTCATTCCCCATCACTTGAGCAACAACCATTGTCATCGCTTCACTTTGTGTTGGGTTTACTTTTCCAGGCATAATAGAGCTTCCTGGTTCATTTTCTGGAATAGTAATCTCTCCAATTCCGGAGCGTGGACCACTTGCAAGCAAGCGAATGTCATTTGCAATTTTCATCAAGTCAGCAGCAAGTGCTTTAACTGCTCCGTGTACATATACAACATCATCATAGCTAGTTAAGGAATGGAATTTGTTTTTAGCCGAAGTGAATTCAATACCTAGTTCTTTAGATATTTCCGAAGCAACTAAATCACCAAATCCCTTTGGTGCATTTAGCCCTGTTCCTACAGCAGTACCACCGATTGCAAGTTCCTTCATGTCATGAACTGCCTGGGTAATCATTTTTGCTGATTTCTCTAACATTCTGTGCCAACCACTAAACTCTTGTCCAAGAGAAAGCGGAGTTGCATCTTGTAAATGAGTACGACCAATTTTCACGATATCCATGAATTGTTCTGATTTTTTCCCAAGTGTTTCTTTTAAGACCTCAATAGCAGGCAAAAGTTGTTTTTCAACTGCTAGAACTCCTGCAATATGAAGTGCTGTTGGAAACGTATCGTTAGAGCTCTGAGATTTATTAACATCATCGTTTGGATGAAGACGCTCTTCGCTACCTTTTTCTTCAAGGATTTGATTACCTCGATGAGCTATTACTTCATTTACATTCATATTAGATTGTGTACCACTACCAGTTTGCCAAACAACTAATGGAAAGTGATGATCTAGTTTGCCAGCAAGAATTTCATCGGCAGCTACGGAAATGGCATCTTTTTTGGCTTCAGATAAATTCCCAAGAGAATGACTAACAATTGCTGCAGATTTTTTTAATAGGGCAAGGCCGTGTACAACACCAATCGGCATTTTTTCTGTACCGATTTTAAAGTTTTCTTTCGATCTTTGTGTTTGTGCTCCCCAAAGACTTTCTTGCGGAACTTTTATCTCTCCCATAGAGTCATGCTCAATACGATAAGTCATTTTTCTTCTCTCCTTTTTAATTCCATTCATAATTCTTTTCTTTTAACATTTTTAGAAATTCATCTACTACTAATGGGTTAAATTGGGTGCCTCTACCATTTTTAATTTCTTTTATCGCTTCTTCGAATGTCATAGCACCTCTGTATACACGATTTGTCGTCATTGCATCAAAAGCGTCAACTACCGCAACAATGGAAGCTTCTAAGGAAATTTCTTCGCCGATTAACCCAAAGGGATATCCCTTTCCATCATACCTTTCATGATGCTCCTCTACAATAAAAGCGGCTTGACGTAATCGTTCAATTTCATGATTTCTCATCATTTCTGCACCTAACGTTGTATGCATTTTAATGATTTTCCATTCATCATCTGTAAGCTTCCCAGACTTATTTAATATTTCAATTGGAACTGCTAGCTTTCCTATGTCATGAAAATACGATCCTGTACTTATGACCTTAATACTTTCACCAGGTTTTATACGCTTCCATAGTTCAATGGAATAATCTCTTATTCTTGCACAATGATGATATGTATATCCATCTACTTCTTGTATCCTTCTCGCATCGCGGTGCAAAATTTCTCGTTCTGTAAAATCTCTCTCAAAAAAAGGAGTTGTCATTTCCAATAATATCTCTACTTCTTTCTGTGCATAACAGGTTACAACGGACGGTTCCATACTAGCATTGATGACGTCTCCTGCTTGTAAAATAACCTTTTCACCTTTACGTTTAACTTCTAACTCTCCATCAACAATGGTATAGCGCTCTACATAATTGTTATATTCTTTTGAATAAAAATTAATCCAAGAAGTGCTGTTCGGTAGCAAAGTATATAAAGAATAAGAAATGTTATTAGCGCTTCCGATATACGTAGTGATAGTCTTATCTGTCACGACTTTAGATAAAGAATATTTAGTTTTGATATCCAGGATCTGCTCTTTAGTAAGTATCATTTGGCCTCCATGCGTTCTGACAGCATTTTAAACTATTTTTTCTTCCATTATATCTTTAACTACTCATGCACAAAATATAAATCTGATTATTCTGCCTATTTTTAAGGGAGTCTTATTTTGTTGGAATTTGACGAAATATTTATATTTATTATAACAATTAGCAAAAGCTTTTACACTAACATTTATGAAAGAAGCGTATATAGAAAAAAGCTACTCGATCCCTTTAATGACATAACTCGAAATCGTTACGGAGAGTTTTGGGCAGATTGTGTCTGGTGAGGCATCCCTAATATATAGGAAGTATCATACAGCTTTGAGTGTGCGGTTACCGCAAGCTCGCGTGAGCCTCCGCCGGATTAGTCTCTCCTTGGCCGTCTTCACAGAGCTTTTCTTTACAAAAAAAGACCGTCTCACTATTAAAGCGAACGGTCTGCATCTTTTTATTTGACTAGTGCTTCTTCTAAATCTTCTACCGACTGTGATTCACTTTTAGCAGTTACAGCATGAGTAAGCTGCTCAATGCTCGGACGAATATTTCCTTTTCCTGCGTAATTTTCAAGCATTTCTTTTACATCAATTCCGGAGGAAGCCTTCAATGTTTCCTGAAGAGTGGACATTAAATTGGTTGCATAAGAAGTAACTTTGTTTGCACCTCCACCTTCACCACTGCCTGTATCGACCACTGTAATCTTGTCAATATTTGAGAGCGGGCTTGCAATTTCCTTTGCGTACTCAGGCAACATCCGTACAATCATGTCTAGAACTGCAGCTTGCCCATACATTTCAAACGCTTCTGCAATTTTACGTTTTGCTTCCGCTTCGGCAAGACCTTTTAGACGAATAATATCTGCTTCAGATTCTCCTTGTGCTCTTTGAGAATCTGCTTTAGCAACACCATCTAATCGAACTTTTTCTGCCTCAGCCTTTGCTTTCGCTTCAATTCTGTATTTTTCCGCATCTGCTTCCGCTATCTCTCGAGACTTAGCTGCGGCTGCATTTTGTTCAATAGCATAACGATCGGCATCCGCTTTTTTCTTCACTTCCGAATCATATTGTTTCTCACGACGAAGTATCTCTTTCTCTTCCAATTCAATTTGCTTTTGACGTTCTATGATTTGAATTTGCATTTCTTGCTCTGTTACTTCTTGCTTCGATCTTGCAGTTTCCAACTCATACGCTTGGTCCGCACGTGCTTTAGCAATATCTTGTTCACGGCGGTACTCTGCTACTTTCAGTTGGTTCTCTTTTTCCGCTTCCGCAATTTCTGTAGCTCGCTCTAACTCAGCACGTTGTGCATCTTTTGAAGCTTCCGCACGTTTAATACGTGTTTCTTTTTCAGCCTCTGCAGTAGCAATATCTGCATCTCTTTTCACCTGTGCAATTCTTGGTTTACCTAGAGAGTCTAGGTATCCGTTCTTATCTCGAACATCCTTAATTGTAAATGAAACAATTATAAGACCCATCTTAGCCAAATCTTGCGAAGCAACACGTTGTACTTCCTGCGAAAACTTGTCACGATTCTTATAAATTTCTTCAACTGTCATCGATCCTAATATAGAACGTAAGTGACCTTCCAATACTTCCTTCGCTTCGTTTTCTCGATCTTCTTTTGATTTCCCTAAAAATTGCTCCGCCGCTGTTGCAATTTCCGAAATCGAACCACCTATTTTAATAATAGCTGTTCCATCTGCCATAACTGGAACTCCTTGTTCCGTGTACACTTCAGGTGTTGTAACCTCTAATTTACTTGACAATAAGCTTAGTGGTTGGCCTTGTTGAAATACTGGAAATACAAAAGTACCTCCACCACGAATAATTTTAATGCGATTGCCAGAGTCGTCTGTATGTACATTTTTCGACCCTAAATAACTCCCCGTTACGATTAGCGCTTCATCCGGTCCAACTGTTCGGTATTTTGTAATGTAAA
Organism: Psychrobacillus sp. FJAT-21963; assembly: GCF_001420585.1. Lineage (NCBI taxonomy): Bacteria > Bacillati > Bacillota > Bacilli > Caryophanales > Bacillaceae > Psychrobacillus > Psychrobacillus sp. FJAT-21963. The sequence continues at coordinate 218,345 of NZ_LJIY01000004.1, forward strand.
CTGCTAGGATAACAACTATCACAAATACAACAGCCCCAATTACTATTAAAAGTCCCATATCCAACATTTCATTTCCCCCTACCCCTTATATTTTAATGGCTCATATTCTTTCACTAAAAAAGTACCCGCATCTACATCAATGATTAATACTTGTTTACCGTAGTCAATCTCTTCATTGTCATACTCAGTTGCCCTTTTGGATATCAATCCATTAACTGTCTCAATAACAATTTCGCCAAAACCGTCCTTTGGAATAGGAACAATTACTTTTCCAACCTGTCCTTGAAGTGATTCATCCGTATAAGCTGTTGATACTTCTGATGAAGCCAACGGAACTAAAATAAAGTAATACATTAAAAAGGACAAAATACTAGAAATGATTAGTGCAGCAACGATAATAATCGTATTACTCCAGTCTGTAATTTTAAATAATATAAAGCCTGAAGCACATACAAATAAAACAAAAGATAAAATAACAGTAGGATTAAAAATCCCGGCATCTAGACCGTCAATCGCATCCGCAAACAAAACATATAAAATCGTTACAAGACCAACAATGATTAAACCGTATAAAAAGATTTGCTCGATTTTTATCACCCCTTTTTCCAACTACTTATATATACGGAAACACTTTCTGAAAGTTTCATATTTTTACTTTTTTTCAAAAATAGTTTTTTCTATCTTTTTGCTTAAATCGACAAATTTTTTCCTCTGAAAATATCAATATTTACTGTAAATTCAAATATGTAAACGTTTTCAATATGTTTTATCACCCTTATTTTAGGGAACAATGTTACAGCATTGTAAATTTCACAGTTTTTAAGTAAAAAGTGTGTAGATTTTGTAATTTTTTTGTTATGATATTTGAGATTAATCGACAAAAAAAATTCTAAAGTCCAGGAGGCTTTTATGATTAGTTCAAAAAAACAAGATCCATTTTTTACATCTTTACTTAAGGTAGCTCAGAACGTCCAAGAAGCAGCTCATTACGCTGACGACTTCCGTATCAACACTGTTGCTGATTTAAAAGAAATCAGTGTGCATGTAAAAAATTATGAGACTGCAGGGGACAAACTAATACACGATTTAATCGTGATGCTTAACAAATCCTTCATGACTCCTATTGAACGCGAAGATATTTTGTCATTAGCTGTTAGAATGGATGATATTTTAGACGGAATTGACGATTTCACTGCTAATCTAGAAATGTTCTCGCTCATTGAAATCGATGATTCTATGCGTACGTTTTTAGGTTATATCGTTAAAAGTACGGATGAAATTGTAAAAGCTATGGAGCTTCTTGCAAATAAGAAGTTACTTCAAATGCATGAACATGCTATTCTTATAAAAGATTATGAACGTAAGTGTGACGATGTACTTCGTTCGTCGATTAAACAATTATTCCTAAAAGAAAAAGATCCAGTTCGAATTATACAATTTAAAGATATATATGAAAAATTAGAAGAAGTCGCGGATTATTGTCAAAACGTAGCAACTACGATTGAAGCAATTATCATGCGAAATGCGTAGGAGTGCTTTAAAATGGAAACTATTTTCATTCTTACGATTCTAGTAGTATTTTTTGCTTTAGCCTTTGACTTTATCAATGGATTTCATGATACTGCTAATGCAATTGCAACATCCGTTTCAACAAGAGCTTTAAAACCAAGAGTAGCTGTTATGATGGCTGCAATTATGAACTTTGTTGGTGCCCTCACTTTTACAGGTGTTGCCAAAACAATTACAAAAGATATTGTGGATCCTTTTGCACTGCAAAACGGCTCCCTCATTATATTAGCTGCACTTCTTTCAGCTATTATTTGGAACTTGGTTACATGGTATTTTGGAATTCCATCCAGTTCTTCACATGCGCTGATTGGATCTATCGCAGGAGCTGCAGTTTCTGCTGCCGGCTTTGCCATTTTAAATTGGGCAGGGTTCATTAAAATAATTCAAGCACTAATCCTTTCCCCATTCCTTGCACTTGCAGTCGGATTTCTTATGATGTCTTTGTTTAAAGTCATCTTTAAAAAAGGAAGCCTCTATGGGACAAACAAAGGATTCCGTATATTCCAAATTGGTACAGCTGCACTTCAATCTTTTACACACGGAACTAATGATGCGCAAAAAGCAATGGGGATTATTACGATGGCATTAATTGCTGCAGAATTACAAACTACGGATGATATTCAGATGTGGGTACGTATTTCTGCTGCATTAGCAATGGGTCTAGGTACATCCATTGGTGGTTATAAAATCATTAAAACAGTTGGCGGTAAAATTATGAAGATACGTCCGATCAACGGTGCCGCAGCTGACTTATCATCTGCTATGATTATATTTGGTGCTACAACCATTCATTTACCAGTATCTACAACACATGTAATTTCTTCTGCTATTATGGGAGTTGGAGCTGCACAACGTGTGAAAGGTGTAAAATGGGGAGTAGCTAAAAAAATCGTTTTAACATGGATTATTACACTTCCAATCTCTGCGATAGTTGCAGGACTTATCTACCAAGTACTAAACTTATTCTTTTAATAGAAAACCCCTCGTCTTAGGACAAGGGGTTTTCTTTATTCTATTATTTTTAATCCTAGTGACTTTGCAAAACCAATTGCTTGTTCAGTAGACACTTTACAATCTCTAAGCTTCTCAATGGAAACAGTTAATTGCTCATATGTATTGGAACTTAAATCAATGTCCTTCATGGAAGTTTCCGTGAAGTTAGCGTCGTTTAGTTCGCATTTCTCAATCTTTACTTTATCAAAAGCAACCTCTATGAAATCTGCTCTATTTAACGTGACTTGTTTAAAGGCTACTTTCTTTAGTTTAGAAAAACTCAAACTTACATAATTTGCAACAGAGTCCTCTATTTTTACTTCTGTTAGTCTGCTCTGTGAGATATTTGCACCAATTAACTTGGAGCCTCGAATTTCTACACGATGAAATACCGCGTCCCCAAAGTCTACATTGGACAAATCACATTTATCAAATAAACAATCGATAAATTCTACTTGATGAAACCGAACTCCTTCCATCGAAATGTTTTGAAAATGGATTTGATCGAATATAATTTTATCCTCTTGTTCCTCTTCGAAATTTAATTCTGTAACGATACCGCTTGAGACATAATTATCTTCCTGAAGTGCACTTTGGATGTCCAGTTCTTCTAACGAGCTAGATAGTTTCGGTGGAGTAATTTTCATTTACTAAACCTCCCTTTCATTGTTCCTATTATATTAACATTATATTAGTATGTTTTCTCTTCTTTACAGTACAATGGGGTTAGATATTTTGTTAGGGGGAAATTTATGCGTTTTTTATCTAATATAGTCATCCGTTATTACAAAGCAATTCTTATTGCTTGGTTAATTCTGTTTATTGGGTTGGGGTTTTTGGCTATTCGTTTACCGGGTTTATTGGAAGGCGATGGCTTTAACACAGATGGTGAACATCAGAAAGTTATGGAAGAACTAACGGAGACATTCGACTTACCTGCTGAAACATTATTTGTCGTGTTTGATAACACCTCGGATGCAACAATCGAAAAAACGTTAGCTAATATTGAGGATTTAGATATTGCCGAATCAATTCAATCCCCTTTGGATGATCCTGCTCTTTATAAGGACCATGTGGCTTATGCTATGCTTCATTTTAATAGTGATACTAATGGGGTAGTAGATAAGTTACGTGAAACAATTGATGTTGAAAAGGGCGTTACATTAACTGGCGGCGCTGCGATTAATGAAGATATTAATAGCGCTAGTCAAAAAGACTTAGTAAATGCAGAAACAATTGGTTTACCAATTGCTATCATTGTTCTTTTATTAGCATTTGGTGGTGTAGTAGCTGCGGTAATACCTCTTCTTGTTGGAGTAATTACGGTTGTTTCTACCTTCGGATTAATGACATTATTCAGTAGTACGATGGACTTGTCCATATTTGTTATGAATATCATACCAATGCTTGGGCTAGCGTTAAGTATCGACTTCGCTCTATTACTTATTAATCGATACAAGGAGGAATTGCTGAAGCAATCTGTACAAAATGCAGTTTCCACTGCTATTCAAACTGCTGGTCGTTCAATTATTTTCTCTGCTGTCTGCGTATTTATTGGATTAGGGGCCATGCTTGTGATGAAAGTGGATATTTTCCAAAACATTGCACTTGGCGGGATGCTTGTGGTGTTCATGGCTGTTCTTGCATCTATCACTTTATTGCCATCCATTTTACTTTTACTAAAAGGACATATAAATAAGTGGACAATTCTACGAGTAAAACCAGGTGCATCTACGAGATGGCGTAATTTTGCTGCATTTGTTATGAAGAGACCAGTTACGTTAATTGTTGTAGCACTTATTGTTTTAGGAATTGGTATTATTCCTGTAAAAGATATGGAACTCGCTATTCCACAGGTTGATTCTCTCCCTATTTCGTACGATTCTCGTAAAGCATATGAATTGATGGATGATGAGTTTGGATTAGGTGATCAATCAACTATCTATATAATTGCCGAACGAAAAGATGGTTGGGACAATACAAAAGGTTTAGAGGAAATAAAAAACTTAGAAGACCAGTTGTTAGCGGATAAAGATGTAGATTCTGTTAATACCATTTTTACAGCTAGTGAAATCGCTACTGTAGAGCAATGGGAACAGAGTATGCAAGTTCCTGAAATAAAAGCTCAGCTAACCCCTTTGACGGAATCGTTTATACAAGATGATAAATTACTTATGCCAGTCACTCTTAACTTAAACGGATCGTCTACAGAGGCACAGGATTGGGCTCGTGAATGGTCTGAAAAAGATGTAGGCGTGGACATCATGCTTGGTGGACACCCAAAATTCAATCAAGAAATATTTGATGAAATATTCGATAAAGTAGGGTTATTACTGGCAATAATCCTAGGTTCAACCTTTGTTATTCTAATGATTGCATTCCGTTCTATATTAATACCGTTGAAAGCAATCATAATGAATGTGATCGGACTCTCTTCTACTTTCGGGATCTTAGTATACATTTTCCAATATGGTCACTTCGGCATAGAGGAAACAACGATTGCACTAATAATACCAGTCATTGTATTTAGTTTAGTGTTTGGGTTGAGCATGGACTATGAAGTGTTCTTAATTTCTCGTATTCAAGAGGAGTATGCAAAGAATCTCGATAACACTGCAGCTACGATTGATGGGCTTACCTCTACAAGTAAAATTATTACATCGGCTGCACTTATTATGATTGTCATCACTGGTGCATTTGCATTTACCGATGTGATGCCAGTTAAACAAATTGGAGTTGGAATTGCCATTGCAGTTGCCATAGATGCTTCCATTATTCGTTTGCTATTAGTACCAAGCTTAATGAAGTTATTTGGAAAATGGAATTGGTGGATGCCTTTTAGTAAAGGTCCATATAAAGCAAGTAAGTGGCATTAACAAAAAAGGCAAGCAGATGAGATTTTCTGCTTGCCTTTTTTACATGGATTCGATTATTTAACTCCGTTTTTCGTCCAAATATCTTGTGGAACCACTCGATTATTTGGGATAGCCATTCGATTAAATTACGAAGCCACTCGATTATTCGGGATAGCCATTCGATTAAATTACGAAGCCACTCGATTATTCGACTCAACCATCCGATTGTTAGAATTTAGTTTGGTACCAGTTTTTTGCTGCTTGCACTTCATCTTGCGTTAATTGATGACCATAGGAATGCCAATATAGTTCTACTTCTGCTCCTGCATTTTGTAACAAATCACGTAATTCCTCAGATTCAGTAGCAGGACACATGAAATCATTTTTTCCTGCTCCAATAAAAATTGGGGCACCTGTAAGTGGAGGTAATTCTACACCACGTCTTGGAACCATTGGATGATGTAGAATGGCTCCTTTTAAGACATTCTCATATTCAAATAAAAGATTTCCCGCTATGTTTGCCCCGTTGGAATAACCAATAGCGACTACATTATTACGATCAAACTCATAATTCTCTGCTGCTTCATCGATAAAGTTTTTCAATTCTTCTGTACGGAGCTTCAAGTCCTCCAGATCAAAAACACCTTCAGCCAGACGTTTAAAGAAACGTGGCATCCCGTTTTCTAATACGTTACCGCGAACACTTAATATATTTGCTTCACCGTCTACTTCTTTCCCCAAGCCTACTAAGTCATGCTCATTCCCACCTGTACCGTGTAAAAGCAATAATGTTGGTCTAGTAGAATCTTCACCTTTATAAAAAACATGCTTCATGTATAAAACTCCTTTTATTTATCTTGAATTTGAGATAATTATAACTTGATTCATTATATAGGTCAAACAAAAGGATGTTTTCACAGTTAAATGTCTTGCAACAGATGCTTCAACTTTTCCGGTTCATCCACTCGTATAGCAAACTCTGTTACACTCTTTTTCATTCCCAAAAACATCGTAGCTTGAACAGCTTCGTGAAGGTAGACAATCGCTTGTGGGTCTACTTCCTCAAAATCTTTATACATAAATTTCACGGTATTCTTGCTTGGTGGTGATCCTCCCCATTCCACTTCTTTAATGTTAGAAAGTGGAACAATTATTCGAGATGCAAATCCTTGAGTAATATATAATTTCCCGCTCTTTATTTCCATTGGATGTAGTCTAGTTACTTGAATGTCAGCGAGAACAAAAGTAACTGAGTAAATATTCAAAAGTAGGAGAACAATTGACAGAATGAGTGATTTTTCATGCAACCACCAGTGCAGTCCGATTGTTTCAATAAGAATTGCGTGTATAAGCATTATATTAATGGCTACAGCACTCGTCTTTTCATGCATTGTCACAACGCTAGCATAGCTTGGCGCTTTCTTTTTCCAAGTGAAAAATGCATAATACATCATTAAAATTTCGGACATGAAAATTTGGATAAAAACATTCTTCGTTACTACTTTTTCGATGGCAGGCAACATGCTGTAAATTGGGTCTTCATTCATTTTCTTCATTTGTTTTCGAATCTGTGGCACTTTCCAAATAACTAGAAATAAAAGACCTAGTTCAGCTAGAACGAGTAAAGCTTCTATAGCAATTCCTGTATACAGTATTCCAGCAAAAGGTGCAAATAATTCAAAAGGAATAAAAATCCGTGCAATTACTAAACCAGCAACCATTAAACCAATAGTTTGTTTAATCGTAATTTTAAAAGCAGCATAAAAAAGAAGCGGTGCAATGATTGCTAAATCAATTAAAGAGCCAATTGCTACGCCACTAGTCACCTGTAACGATAAAAATTCTTGAACTCCCGTTTGATACAAAAGAAAATTGGAGGTTAATACTAAAAAAAGAAAGGCCATTGCTAAATGAGCCTTACGGTTTTTACGGTACACCATAAATATCTCTCCTTTTCTTCGTTCTTTCTTTAATTATAACTTTCTGTTTTTTTAAAATACTAGTATAATTCATCAATTCAATCAAAAAAGAAGCACAAATTTATGACAGACACAAAGTTCTTAGTTAGTGTTCAAAATAAAAAGCCTAACCATTGATAGTTATGGCTAGGCGTAGCAATTATGATTAAATTTTCATAGCTAATCTTCTAATATTAACTTATTTGTACCCTTCCACATGATCGATCCAATCATCGTAATAACTAGGACAACTAACCCTAATACAAACGGATATATAATATGCACATCATACAATAATCCGGCAAGAAGTGGTCCTAATACATTTCCTATACTCATATATGCATTATTCATCCCCATTGCAAATCCCTGTTCTTGACCAGCTAGCTTGGATATCAATGTTGTAAGGACCGGACGTAATATAGAAGTAGACAGGAAAATAATCATCGTAATTACAAAGAAAAACGTGTAACTCGAGGCTACTATGGAAAGGAAAAATCCAAATGCTGTGATACCTAAAAAGATTTTTAATACATTAGCTTCGCCAAAGCGACGTACAACTATATCTACAGCGAACAGTTGAACAATAACACTGACAATTCCCGTTGCGGTCACCATCCAAGCTATATCTTGAGGAGAGGCACCAAATTCATTATCTACAAATAGACCAAGGACCGACTCATACGCCATTAATCCAAAGCTCATCACTAGTGTAATGACAAGGGGGATAAAGTAAGGCTTTTTAAAGGACTGTACGATCTCTTTTACCATAGGCTCCGGCTTATTTTGAGGGCCAACATTTTCTAACGCTTTACTTTCTTTCAATACGAACATGGAAAAGATTACTGCCAAAACACCAACGATGGCAGAAATAAGAAGTGGAATTTTTAAACCGAAATCTGCTAAAAATCCTCCGATTCCAGGACCGATTACTATACCAAGCGACATCGACGCTGAGATTAAACTATTCCCTTTTGCACGTTGTTCCATTGTCGTAATATCAGCTACATAAGCGAAGATCGCCGGAATTAATAGCGCAGCTCCTACACCACCGATAATACGAGACACATACAAGATACTTACGGAATCGGAAAGATAAAAAACAAACATAGATAATGCTAAACCACTTAAACCAGCGATTATCATTATCCTCCTACCATATTTGTCTGCCCATTTTCCTGCGATTGGAGACATTACAAGTTGTGCTCCAGCAAATATGGCGATCATTAATCCTGCTGCCGTTCCTCCTTGACCAATGGACTTTAAATAAGCAGGTAGAATCGGAATAATAATACCAAAACTTGCAACCGCTATAAACATATTAATCATTAATACAGACAGTTTCTTACGTTGATCCTTCGTCATTTATTTCCAACTTTCATATAATTATTGTTGTAAGAGAACAACATGCTTTTAATAGTAACCAAGAAAACTACTTGCCCAAACTAACCGAGGGGCAAGTAGCTTTATATTACTGTATCTTTATTCATTTAACTTCTCAATTGTCTTGGCTACACCTTGCATTGGATACGACTCTGCTAAAGCATCATGCCCGACCTTTACTTCATCGTATTTCTCTAGTTTATTCCGTTGATCCATCGTTAAAGAAAACCAGGTTGCATCTTTACCTTGTTCAATCGCGTCTTGAACAGAAAGGGTTATAGCCTGTTCTACGGACAAGTCACTTACGACTAATATATCTCCATCCTCGTTCATGTCTATAATAACTCCAGTAATATAGCCAGTTGGCTGAGGCTGTGTAGGATTATCTTCAAAAAACTGCGTTATAAAATAAAAGGCGGCTCCAATAGCAAAAAGGAGAACAGCCACTAGGAGTATAACCGTAGATTTACCTTTCATCGGAACGCCTCCTTACTTCTTCCCTACTCTGCGAAAGCCTTCTTCTAATAGATAAGTTGTCGCTTCTTCATACGAACCAAAGCTATCCTCTAAGTTGTATCCATGATAGATATTCCATAGCGTATCTTCTTGCAACAACGTTAGTTTAGAGTTTTCTTTATTTTTCCACTCTTCTTCTACTTCTTCCTCGAGAAATTCTTCTTCCTCTGTAGCTAAGTAAGAAATAGAGTCTTTGATCATTTGTCTTAATTCATCTGCTGAAACTTCACGAATATTCACAAGTCCTTTTTCTTTAGCTGTATATTGAGGAAGATCTCCTACATAAACAAATCCATTACCATTTGGGTGAAGGTGATAAATAACAGTTGTTTTATCATATAAACTATCTTCGTAATGGTAATTCACTCGTTTCATGGATACTTCCTTACGAGTTAACTCCGGAAATTCCTGAATGATTACTTCTTTTTCTTCAAATGTTAGCATATGAAACCTCTTTCTCTTCTAATTTCAACCCTAGTATAGCATATCCCTTATCCTCTACGCGTCCACCATTCCGCTAAAAGAATAAAACATATGACGACCGCAATGACAAGAGCAAAAAACCAATCTGGTAAGCCACTCACATTTGTTCCTCCTTACCCATTCGTTTCAAAAATCTCGCAAAATTTTGAGAAGTAAATCCTTCTACTTCATTCGCTGAATAGCTTTTTAATAAATATTTTACTAAGTTTTGTGTTTTCGATGCATCTTCCAGCCCTACAACAAATTCTCCAATTCCATCAAAATCAGAACCCAATCCAACCAGATGTTTACCTCCAAGTTCAGTAATATGATTAATATGCTCAACCAGGTGTTCCATTTCTACAGGTTTGTTGGAAGTGTTAATAAATTGTGGATAATACACAACATGAATGGGAGATTCTCTTGCAATCAAAGCTTTTAATTGATCATCTGTTAAATTTCTTGGCGTATCACATATAGCTCTTGCATTTGAATGGCTCGCCATCAACCATTTTGCTTTCGGCAACACATCCCAAAATGATTTTTCACTCAAATGAGAAACATCAATTATAATATTTTCTTCATTTAATAAATCCACTACTGTTTCTCCAAAAGAGGTTAAGCCAGTTCCCGAATTTCCCGATGCTCCATCTGCAACTTCATTTGCTCCATTCCAAGTAAGGCCTACCAATTTAACTCCGTGTGATAATAATAACTTTAATTTCAAAAGATTTCCATCAATCATATCGAGGCCTTCCAATGAAAGGACAGCACCGATTTGGCCCTCTTTTAGGGATTCTAGCTGCTCCCACTTATTAATCGCTACGACATTATCATGTTTTCCTACAATTTCCGTATAGAAAAACTCTATTTGGCGAATTGCCTCCATAAATTGCTTTTCTTTAGGAAAGCCTTCTGACACAAACACAGCAAATAATTGAAGTGCTACCTGTCCTACTTCAAGTGCTTCTTTATTTGCTTGAAGTAAGGAAGAGTTCGCAAAGGATATTGGAGTTTCTGCTTTTGCCAATTTATACAATACGTCACAATGCAAGTCGTATACTTTCATTATTTTCCTCCTAAAGAAAACCGGTACTCCTTTCACAGGGTTACCGGTTTTCTTTTATAATAACAAACTCCGTTCGATGTAGTACTGCCGATTTCGGAGTCAACAAGCCATCTAATATAGGTAACTAGTTACGCTACATGTGAAACTTAGACTCTCACTCCGGTGCTTCTCCAGCAAAAGCCAACCATTCTTCTTTAGAGGGACCATACATTCCAGGAATAACGAGCCCTGCTTGACGCATAAGCACAGTCATTTGACCTCTATGGTGTGTTTGATGAAAAGTTAGTACTTGTAGGATATTTGCAATCGTCCATACCTCACCATACATATCTTTTTCTTCCAACAATGTTTCATCTGTCCATTGTTCTTTTATAGCTCGGACCATAGCGTCACTTGAATCTTTGTATGCCTTGGCTATTTCCTTAGCAGCTTCGGGTTTAGGTGCGTCATGCGGTGTAGCTGTAAATTGTAATCCCGTTTTTCCAATCATCTCATCAATCGTTACAACAAGATGCCAAGCAAGTTGCCCCAGTGTTCTGCCCTCATCGTAAACTTTTTGTTTTAAAGAGTCATCTGTTAATGTTTCAAGTATTTTGAGGGTAGAATCACTCTCATGTTTCCAATTTGCTAAAAAGTCTTCTAATTTTCTAATCATGTCTACATTCCTCCAATGTTTAATTATAATTATTATTTCTATACTTCTAAAGCTTAATCCTGCTATTATTCATTTTTGTTCCGAATAGATATTACTAAGAGAATATGGTAGACTAAAGGCCAGACAATAAGAGGACGTGAGTGAATGATTAAAATCGAACTACCAAAACCAACTGTAACTATTACGCAACGTGAGCAAGTGCGCAAAGAGGGAGAGCCAGAAATTCCATCCATTTATGGATTTATCGACTTTCACCAAATCCCTCGAGATAAAGGCGGCATCTTCATGTTCTATAACAAAAACGATGAGCTATTATTCGTAGGAAAAGCGCGTAAAATTAGACAGCGTATTAAAAAACATTTTGAAGACAATGTTTCTCCGATGATCAAACATCGCGACGAGGTCTACAAAATTAGCGTATGTGTAGTGGATGAAGCAATGGATCGTGAAATATACGAAACATATGCTATCAACACACTGAAAGCAAAATACAATATCGACAAAGTCTTTTACAAGTAATATAAACACCAAGAGAATAATTGCTCTTGGTGTTTTTTATTTTCTTTAATTGCATTAGCAGCGGATTGGTTACTTAAACCTTTACTCTTTTGCTTACTGGAAATCTACAAATCACCTTATTCAAAAACACTTGTACTATGTGGAGGTTGAACACGTGATTTTGGGTCAATAAAGGCTTTAATATGACTAATCGCAATGGGTACTTCTCCAAATCCTACTGCAATCAGTTTTACTTTCCCATCATGCGTGCAAACATCCCCTGCAGCATATATCCCTTCCATGTTCGTTTCCATTTTTTCATTCACAACTACCGAATTTTTTTGCATCGTGAGACCCCAATTCTTCAAAGGACCTAGTGATGCTACATTTCCATAATTGACAAGGACATGATCAACCGGGATTCGTTGTTCAGATTTATCTTTTGCAACGATTACAACCTCTTGAATGGAATTACCATCTCCAACTAATTCTTTAATTCCAAAAGGTGTCTTTATATGCACCTTTGAATTCTTCAGTTGTTGAACCGTCATTTCATGAGCTGTAAACTCTCTGCGATGGCAAATAGTTACGCTCGCAGCTACATCTTCAAGCATTAAGGACCAATCCAACGCAGAATCTCCGCCACCTAATACAAGTACAGTAGAATCTTTAAAATCCTGTAAGTTCTTTACTTTGTAGTGAAGATTTTTCCCTTCATATTCTGCAGCTCCTGGAACATTTAATTTACGAGGTTGGAACGAACCGATGCCAGAAGTAAGTAAAATAGTTCTGGTAAAATGCACCTCTTTATCCGTCGTTAATTTAAAATGATCGTTGAATCTCTCAAGAGATGTTGCCGTTTCCTCTAGGCAAATTGTTGGATTGCTATAAGCAGCCTGTTCCTCCAAGTTTGCTATTAAGTCTCTAGCTAGAATTTTTGGAAGCCCTCCAATATCGTATATATATTTGTCAGGATAAAGCTCCATTAACTGTCCACCAAGCTGCGGTAAACTATCGATTATTTTCACCTTAAGACCACGTAGTCCTCCATAGAATGAAGCAAATAATCCTGTCGGACCTCCACCAATAATAGTAACGTCATACATTTCACTGTTCATAGTACTAAGCACCTCTATTTTTATCTCATAAAAATCGATTTCTCATTTCAGGAGACGGAATTGTACAGCTTTCTTTTTTGCCAAACCATTTATACCGATTATTCGCAACAAATTTATACAGAGTATCTCGAAATGTCTTGGGAATAATCTTAAAAACATAAAAAACCTTCCATAGTCCATTTAAATGTTTACATATAAAAATTGCAGCGTCGGAGGAATCATATACTGTATTATCTTCAATTACTAAAACACTATTCAGCTTTTCAGGAATAAGATGCTTTATTTTAAGTTCCCTTCCTATATCACTCTGCAAGGCAGCAAACTGAAAAAATCCTTTGGGATCTCTTGCGATGATAAATTGAACACTTGCATCACAAAAGTTACACTCCCCATCAAATAAAACAATAGCAGTCACATGAAAACCTCCTTTCTCTCAGTGTACTATAGTGGGTTACTTTTGTTGAATTATATGCATAATAAAAGGACGTCCTAAATTACAGGACATCCTTTGTTTTACTGTTTATCTTGAGGAGTATCCGATGATCCGACTTCTTCTAATATTTCAAAGCTGTTAGAATAATCTCGCACTCGTGGATCTTCATCCTCCACCGGTTGATCAGTAGTTGAATTCAGAATATCTTCTTCTACTGGACGAATATCCTCATTTACCTCTTGTCTTGCATGTTCTACGCAAGTTAAAGCAGTTGGTACAGCCTCTAATCTTTCCATCGGAATCTCTTTCGAGCATTCTGTGCAAGTACCATATGTTCCTTCTTCCATCGCAGCTAGTGCTTCTTTTATATCTTGCATTTCATCCTCTTCATGCTTTTGCATTGCCAAACGAGTATGTTGAAGCGTTAAATCAGTTGCACTATCGGCAGGATGGTTATCATAAAAAGATAACTCCGTTGTATTAAACTCCTCATTATTATCTCTACTATGTTCCAATTCGTTTAAACGCTCAAGTAATGTATCTTTTAATTTATCGTACTTCGTCGTCATAAGAACTCCTCCTTTTATTAACAGATAAAAAATCAATTATCTGTCCAAAACCCAAAGCCTCGCCTATCGGCAGATATTCGCGCTCGCGTTTATTTAATAATAGGATTCCCACTTTTCAACGAAATAAAACAATATGTACTTCTTGATTTAGTAATAGCAAATATTGATACAATTGCATTCGATGATGCACCAAATGATTAATAATTTGAATAAACCATTCACCCTTACTATAATCACTTCCCCAATATGTGGTGAATCTTTCCTTTAAGTCGTCTTCAGCTATGTTCTCATAATAGATTAGAAGTTCTTGAATACCAGTTGTAAATCGATTTTTTACTTCTGCTATATTCTTAGACATATTTGTTTGATAATACTCCGTCATTTGCTGTGCCGAATAGCCTTTTTGAATATGCAAATCTGCTCCTGGTATTTGGGAGAGATGCATGCAAACTTCCCATACACTCATTTTATTTACGACTGGACTTTTATGCAGTATTTCTTCATCCACTAGTTCAAAAAGTTCTAAGATTGTTTCTGAAATAAATTGTAATTGTTTTATAGCATCATTGCTCATTTGTACGCTCTTTTCCTACTTCTGTATGTGCGAATTTACGTACCATCTTTTTAATATTTTCTACCTTACGAAACCTAAGTGCTGACCAATCTTCATCAATTGCAATATTTCGAACGGGTTCAAAACCTTCTTCGGCAAGCACTCGTGCAACAGTATCTCTGCTACAATCTGAGCCTTTATATACTTTGGAAGATTTTTTAGGATAACATAACCATAAAAGACCATCTTCTTCAAGAAAATCAACAACTGATTTAGAAAGGTTAACTATCTCTTCGTTGGAAGTTCCAAACACTTGAATAAACCCATAATTTTCTTCTTCCACTTTTTTATCTACTCTTCCTTCAAAAGCAGTTAAAACCTCATTATAAGAAGATGGGGCATTTAAAATGAGCACTGCTTTTCCTGTTTCTTTCCATTGTAGCTTCTTTAGCACTGGTTGAATTTCAGTCATTGTTAATCCTTCTTTCATTTTACATTCATAGTACCTTATTTTTTGGTTATCTTACAATTATGCTTTCATTACAATATTTTCGAATTTTCAAGTATGATAATAAAAAGGAGTGATTGTGAATGGGTATTCATAAGTTTTTTATGAGCATGAACGATTTAGAAAGAATTATACGTGCCCCAGGACGTTTTAAGTTCGAGGATCATAATGTTGCTGCACATTCATGGAAGGTTTCTCAATACGCGATGTTTTTTGCAACAATCGAAGAGAACAATGGAGCGACTATTAACTGGAAGTCACTTTATGAAAAAACGATTAATCATGACTTTGCTGAAATTTTTATCGGAGATATTAAAACTCCAGTAAAGCATGCTTCACCAGAACTTAAACAGATGCTTTCTCATGTAGAAGAAAAAATGATGGAGAAATTTATTTTAGATGAAATCCCAGAGGAATTCCAACCTGTTTTTTTCGACCGAATGAAAGAAGGAAAAGACGAAACCATTGAAGGCAGACTACTTGAACTTGCTGATAAACTCGATCAAGTGTATGAAGCTTTTGCAGAATTACAACGCGGAAATACGGATATTGAGTTTTTAAAAATGTACGATAATGCTTTAAGAAAAATAGTTCATATGCCTTTAGAAAAAAGTGTTAATTACTTTAAAGAAGTTATGTTACAAGACATTATGGAGGAAGAATCTGTAATTGATGTGAGAGCTCTTACCTTAAAAATTTTGATGGAATAAAACTTTTTTAACAATAAATGCGATATACTGTATAATATAGTGTATAATTTTGTTAACTATTAAGATTTTTGAAGGAGGGTTGTCACATGCCGATACCAGTTAATCATACAAAACCTGTAAGAACTACCGCAAAACTTCATGCTTTTAATCAATTACAGCAATGGATTATCGATGGTACATTACAACCAGAAGAAAAATTAAATGATATCGAGCTTGCACAGGCACTGGGAGTTAGTCGAACTCCCATTCGTGAATCACTTCAGCTCTTAGAATCACAAGGCTTTGTCACCATGCAACCAGGAAGAGCTACGCAAGTAACTGCAGTAGAAACAGACGACATTAATAATCTTTTACCACCATTAGCAGTATTGCAAGCGCTTGCAGCCGAACTCTCTATTCCTAATATGGATGAGAGCATACTTGAATTACTAGAAGAAAAGAACAAGCAATTCGCGGATGCGCTTCGGACAAAGGAATTTACCACTGCATTGAAAGTAGACGAAGAGTTCCACCAGATTATTGTGGATAGTGCCAATAATCCATACATACTTTCTATGATAGAAATGCTTCAAGCACATGTGCGAAGATTGTTCTATTATGAAAAAATTAATCTTAGAGAGTATTCCGTAGAACAACACGCTGAAATAATTCGTTTTCTTAGAGAAAAGGACACAAAAAAAGTAACAGAAGTTATGCGCGCAAATTGGATTTATACTATAGAAGAATTTTAATAGAAAACAAGCCCATTTACATTAAGTAAATGGGCTTGTTATTTTTATGCTTTTTGCATTTTTGCAATTATGCCAGTTATAAGAGTTACAACTATGAAAGGAATTAACCAGCCCAGACCTACACTATAGAACGGCAAATAATTCTCATATAATGATACGATTGGTTTCATCCATCCAAAATAATCAATGCCTAGTGAATCACATAATGCTTTAAAACCGTCAATAACACTAATTAAAAAAGTTACGAGTACAACACTTACATAAACAATTCTTGCGTGATTAAATAACGGTGAAAGGAATGTCAACAAGATCATTACAATTGCTAATGGATATAGCAGCATCAATACAGGAATTGAATATGTAATGATGTTTGATAATCCAAAGTTAGCAATAATACATGTAAACACACTAAAGAATATGACAAATGCCTTATAACTAATTTTCGGCATCAACGTATGAAAATACTCCCCACATGCAGTTGTTAAACCAATACTAGTTGTCAAACATGCTAAGAAAATAATAACAGATAAAAGCACTGCTCCAAATGAACCGAAGTAATGCTCAGAAGCGCTACTTAAAACGGGACCACCATTATCAAACAATCCAAAAAGACTTGTACTTGTTGCACCTAAATAAGCAATCCCTGCATATATAACGCCTAAAAAGAATACAGCAATTCCACCAGACTTAGCTGTTGCAGATATAATTCCTTTTGTCGAATTAACTCCCATGGAACGAACTGCATTGATCACGATAATACCAAATACAAGTGAAGCTAAAGCATCCATTGTATTGTATCCCTCTGTAAAGCCGGTCATAAATGCATTATCCACATAACTTCCTTGAGGAGCTTCAAACCCACCCATAGGCTTCAAAACAACAAAGAGTAATAAGATAAATAACCCAATAATTATTCCCGGTGATAAATATTTCCCTACATTATCTACAATTTTCGAAGGATTAAGAGAAAATAATAATGTAATTCCAAAGAAAAGTATTGTAAATACGAGTAATCCAATTTGTGCATAGTCAGCATCTATAAACGGTTGAATTCCAATTTCATAAGAAACGGCTCCTGTTCTTGGCAAAGCGAAGAAAGGTCCTATAGTTAAATATAACAAAGAGGTAAAAATAACAGCGAAAATAGGATTTACTCTACTTGATAACTCCTGTAGATTTTTACTTCCTGAGAATCCCATTGCAAGCGTACCTAGGAAAGGTAATCCAATTCCCGTTGCCAAAAATCCAATTACCGCTGGCCATACATTCGTTCCTGCGTTCTGACCTAAACTAGCTGGGAAAATTAGATTTCCTGCTCCAAAGAATAGTGCAAACAACATTACTCCAATAACAAGATGATTGGAGAATGATAATTTTTTATCCATAATTATTCTGCCTCCTGTAATGATAAACAAAATCATTTTTGTTTTAGCTTGTGTATTTTCTTAGATGAATTTGCATAAATGATTTTTATCATTTCTTCAGCTTGCAAATATATCAGACCTGATAATACTATGTATTGACGCAGAATGCAATATATCAGACGAAATATATAGAAAATTGTCGTAATTATAATAATATTATTTACATAATTACCTGAATCATGTTACTATTGGTAAAATTTATATGCGATGAAGAGAAGAGTAGATCGATCAATTCTTTTGAAGAGAGCTCCGGGTGCTGAAAAGGAGTAAGAATTATTTATTGAACCAAGTCTCGGAGCATCACAAAGGACCCTGCTAATAGGAGATGGTGTGACGGGAGCTCCCGTTATCGGGCTCAGGTATTCGCAAATCGTAGTTTATTTGCCGTACCGATTAAGATTAATATGGTGACATATTAATAAACTAGGGTGGTACCACGACTTTCTAAATCTCGTCCCTAAGACATTTGTCTTGGGGGTGGGATTTTTTTATTTGCAGTTTTTTAATAAATGCTCTGTTACTATAGTGGCTCATGCGGACGTGCTAATTGCAAATAGATTCGTATAATCCCCGTATGATTTTAACTATTAACAGCAAAGTTTAAAAAGCCATTTAATTGAGAAAGGAGTATAACAGGACAATGAATAAATTATATTCATCATGGAAGTACCCATTTATATTATTAGTGGGAATTGGCATTTCTAATCTTGGTGCATGGGTCTATTTAATTGCACTTAATTTAATCGTGTTGGATATGACGAACTCCCCTCTTGCTGTTGCCGGACTTTATATTGTTAAACCTCTGGCTACCTTGTTTACGAATAGTTGGGCTGGTAGTGTAATTGATCGAATCAATAAAAGAAATTTAATGATAGTGCTTGATCTATTTCGAGCAATGTTTATAGCATTTCTACCGTTTGTTTCAGACATTTGGCTAATATATTCCCTTGTCTTTATAATCAATATGGCAAGTTCTATATTTGAACCAACATCTATGACCTATGTTACAAAGTTAATACCAATCGAACAAAGAAAACGATTTAATTCGCTGCGAAGCTTAATAGATTCTGGAGCTTTTTTGATAGGACCGGCGATAGCTGGAATTCTATTTTTACTAGGCACACCCACAGTAGCAATTTTTATTAACGCGACTGCCCTCCTATTATCAGGTATCGTTACTTTATTTATGCCTAATTTGGAAAAGTATCAGGCGATTGCACAAGCAGATGACCATTTTACATGGGCGGTATTAAAAAAAGATTGGAGTATTGTTTTAAACTTCAGTCGGCATTTTCCTTATATTATGATCATTTACTTTTTGTTTAGTTGTGTGATGGTAATGGCGACTTCTTTGGACTCTCAAGAAGCTGCATTTGCAAAATCAGTACTTTCCTTATCGAACACGGAGTATGGGTTTCTTGTAAGTATCGCAGGGGCAGGTATTATTACAGGGGCTATAGTGAACTCCATATTTCTAAAAATGCTGAGGACGTTTATTTTAATTGGCGTTGGTTCTTTATTTGTTTCAATTGGTTATATTGTATATGCTTTTTCGAGCTCCTTTTTAGTAGCAGGCATAGGTTTTTTTATCCTTGCCTTTTCTCTAGCATTCGCTAATACAGGATTTCATACGTTTTATCAAAATAATATCCCAGTAAATATGATGGGCAGAGTTGGCAGTATATACGGGTTAATTGAAGCATTCTTCATTATTTTAAGTACAATAGTTATTGGGATTACAGCAGAACTCGTCTCCATCCAGTTCGTCGTAATTTGTGGTTCATTACTAATGTTAGCCCTAACCGTTCTATTATTGTTTTTAAGTACAGCTCCTTCTAAAAGGGAATATTACAATGAATAAGGAATATGTATATACATTATTTTTGTAAAAAACCTCAAGCCAAATCGAGAACACTGTAAAGTCTATAGAAATTGTCTTTACTAAATAATGTCGTCCGAATAAGAAAATCGTTGAAACGGCTCCCTTTCCGCGGGCGTTGCCTCAGCATCCTAGGCCAACACGATGTTGGTCATGCAATCGTTGCCGCAGGATGCGGCGAACTTAGATTGCCTTCCTCTCAACTGCGGGGTCTTCGGCTAACGCTATTCCCGCAGGAGTGTCGCCTTTTTCAACGATTTTCTATAAATACTAATCGAAAAAATGTAAGTGATAAAAACTTGCTTTTTTATAGCATAAGGGTTTCCTAAATGAAAAGCGGATAATAGTTTATTGGAGTGGAAGGCGGCGACTCCAGCCGGAATAGCAAATGTTTTCTGCACCGAAAGCGAAGCGTCAGGTGCATGAGCTGAAGACCCTGGACTGAGCGTAGCGAAATTAATTTTTGCGACGAGCTTGCGCAGGAGCAACATTTTTTCTGCGACGAGCTTTGCGCAGGAGCATTGTTTTTTTGCGACGAGCTTTGCGCAGGAGCAAGGGAAGCGGCTGAAGCCATGCCGGTGGAAAGCGTCCGCCTGGAACGGAAATTAACGAGTCCTAAATAAAAATCGAGTATGTGAACGACTTGTCGTTCACATACTCTTATAGAAATCTCAGTGAGGACTTTTTAGTGCCCTCGCTAAATCTTGGAAGGTGTTGATTTACTTACTTTTCTCTTCTGGAAATAAAACTTCCTTCAATTCGTCCTCCGCTGAAGAATTAGAAAGTTTCACTCCTGAACGATACGCCGCACGAGTTATGAGATGCCCCGAGACAGGTGCTGTTAAAAAAACAAATATAATCCCTAAAATTAACCTTACGCTAATAAATGCATCATGTACCCAAAAATAAACAAACGCTCCAGAAAGGGATAATAATACAGCTAACGTAGAGCTCTTAGTAGCCGCATGTGAACGGGTATAAATATCAGGGAGAGTTATAATACCAAAAGCACTAATAACACTCATAATACTAGCTAATAAGATTAATATAGCTGCACCAAGTTCAATTATCTGACTTGCGCTCAACGATAATCCCCCTTTCGATGTACTTCGAGAATGCAATTGTACTAATAAAAGCAAGAATACCTAAAATAAGAATCGCCTCTAAAAAGGCCATTGTTTTTAATACCATCGAAATAACAGCAATCGAAGATAGAAGATTGACACCAATCATATCTAAAGCTATTGCACGGTCTGGCATCGTTGGCCCTTTAATCATTCGAAAAAGAGCAATCGATATGGAAATGGCAAAAAAGGCGAGTGCAACTAAAAGAATCATCTCTATCATCAACGTGTCACCTCCATAATCGCTTTTTCAAATCGCTCAATTGATCTTAATACATCTTCTTTTGATTTCTCAATATCCATCGCATGAATATAAAACATATCACCTTCAGGATTTACTTCCATTACGACAGAACCTGGAGTAAGTGTTAATAACATGGCGAGTGCTGTGATTTCCCAGTCACCTCGTAGTTCAGTTTTATAAGTGAAAATCCCAGGTTTAATTTTATGTCTAGGATTTAATATTTGTTTAATAATTAAAATGCTTGAAAACGTTAGCTCTGATATAAAGATAAATATAAGTTTTAATATAGAAACTAATCTTCTTAAGTAGAATTGCGTACCAAAAAAACGATGCATTAAAAAGATAATCCCTATCCCTACAAGGAAACCAGCGATAAAGGTTGTAATTCTTAGCTCATCTTCATCCTGTAATAACATCCATAAAAACGCGATAAACAAATTAAGTAAAAACTGTGCAGGCATGTATATTCACCTCTTCCTCTACTTTTCTCCACCTAAAACCGCTTCAATATAGATAGCGGGATTGACAAGAGTTTTTGCAGCATCACTTACATAGGTAGATATAAATTCTGCCCCAAGTCCTAGTGAAGCTGTTCCAATGGCTAATAAAACAATTGGAATTAGCAATCCTTTCTTAAGTGGCATTTCTTCTCCTAAACTAATAATTGTTTCACCGAAGAAGGAGTTTAAAAATATGCGAAGTAGTGAATACAACACCACAATACTAGATATAAAAGCTAAAGCCAATAAAATATATGAACCTGCTTCCACTGCTCCTTGCCCTACCAGTATTTTCCCAACAAAACCACTTAGTGGAGGTATTCCTGTAAGAGACAATGTAACGATGAAAAATAGCCACCCAAACATCGGATAGTTCCGAATAAGACCACTTATCTCATCTATTTTATTTTTTCCAGTAAGTAGAATCATCGTACCGACAAGTAAAAATAACATAGCCTTTGCAATCATATCGTGGATAATGTAATAAATAGATCCTTCAATCGAAGCGGGTGTCGCAACTGCTAGTCCAATTAAAATAAATCCAACTGCAATGACTACATTATAAGCAACAATTTGACGCACATCCTTGAACGCAATCGCTCCCATACAACCTGCCACAATAGTGATTCCTGCCATTACACCGATTAAACTATGCGTAACATCTGGTTCATGATAAAAAATCAGCGTAAAAGTACGGAACAATGCATATATTCCTACCTTCGTTAGTAAAGCTCCAAAAAGTGCGGCTACTGCAGTCGGAGGAACACTATAAGAACCTGGAAGCCAATAGAATAATAACAATCCTGCCTTTAAGCTAAACACTAGCAAAAAGACGATGGCTATCGTTGTAAGTAATGGATCTTGTCCTGCTTCCGCTACTCTTTCTGCTAAATGAGCCATATTTAAAGTTCCAGTTGTGCCATATAGAAAAGCTAATGCTACTAAGAAGAACCAAGATGCAACCACGTTTATGACCACGTACTTAATCGATTCTCTTAATTGTACCTTTTCCCCTCCAAGCGTTATAAGCGCATAAGAGGCTAAAAGCATCACTTCGAAACAAACGAATAAGTTAAACATATCACCAGTCAACAAAGAACCATTTACCCCTGCTACTAAAAATAAGACAAATGGGTAGAAAAACATTTTCTCATGTCTTTCTCCGATTGAAGAAAAGGCATAAATTAAACAGATTGCTGTTACAATACTTGCTGTTAATACTAGTAACATGGAAAAAGAATCTGCGACAAAAAGTATCCCAAATGGAGGCTCCCAACCACCAAAATCTAACCGCAGAATACCTTCCGATTGAATGGTATTTAAAACAAAGACACTAACACACGCCACTCCAATCATTGCTATCAAACTAATGATTCTCTGTAAACGTATATACGAACGTAGAAATACGAGTATCACTCCCACCATAATCGGAATGATTAACGGCAAAACAATTAAATTATTCATCATTTGTTCCTCGCAATGCATGAAGATCATCCTGCCTATTTACTTGATAAGATCGATAAGCTAAAACAAGTAAAAAGGCTGTCACCGCAAAGCTTATAACAATAGCAGTTAAAATCAATGCTTGTGGGAGAGCATCTGTATAAGGAGCGTCTGCCTGCTTAAGTAAAGGTACATTACCTTTTTTTAAGCCTCCAATTGTTAAGATCAACAAATGAACTGCATGAGACAGAACAGCGGTCCCTAAAATTACTCGAATAATATTTCTAGAGAGGATCAAATAGGTTCCAACGGCTGTTAGTATTCCGATTAATATCATAATTAACGTTTCCATCTCTACTCATCCTCACTTATACTCAAAATAATTGTTACAACTACTCCGACAACGGTTAATGCCACACCAGCCTCGAAAATAGTCACTGTGGTGAGCTCTGTTTTCCCAAAGATAGGGAGATCAAAGTAGCCAAAAGACTGCGATAAAAAAGGCACACCCAAAATTATAGAACCAAATCCTGTAGAAGTTGCCATTAACACACCTAAGGCAGCTACTAGTTTAAAATCAAAGGGAAGACTCTTGCTGATCGATGCTATATCATGTGTTAAATAAAGTAGCACGATAGCAGAACCAAGCACTAAGCCACCTATAAATCCACCACCAGGTTTATTATGACCAGACAAAAACAAATACACACCGAAAGTCAGTATAATAAACACAACAATTCTAGTAACTGTCCGTAAAATAACATCATTGATCTTCAATGTCTTCTGCCCCCTTCTTTGCTCGTAACTTAATGAGAGTATAAACTCCTAAGCCGGCAATAAAGAGTACAACAACCTCTAACATCGTATCAAATGCACGGAAATCCCCTAAAATGGCATTCACAATATTTGCTCCACCAGCTAGTTCATAAGCATTTTCAAAAAATACCGATATCGATGCAAATGAATTGTAATTGATGACTGAAAAACCTATTAGCATGACAAATGCCCCAACAGCAATCGAGATGATTGCATTAATCATCTTATTATTGGATGATGATTTCTCTTTCTTCCAATCCGGTAAATGAGAAAATGCCAAAAGAAATAAAGCCGTAGTGACAGATTCTACAACAAGCTGGGTTAGCGCCAAATCTGGAGCACGGAATATAACGAAAAAGATAGAGATAGCGTAACCCAAAACACCATTCAAAAGAACTGCTGTCACACGAGATTTCGCAAATATCATTGCAACTGCAGCAATCGCCATTACGCCAACAAGTATACCTTCATACACTCGAATTGGAGCATTGTTAGCAGTGCTAAACGAAAATGCTGATGAAAATAATAAAAAGCCACCTGAAGTTACTATAAAGAACAAATAAATATAAACTAAATAATCTCTCAAAAATCCAGTCATATAAGACTTCGTTGTTAATGTAGAACTTACTTCACTGTCTGCAAGCAACCTATTATAAAACGCATTAAATGTGTATTTTTGAGAAAATAAGCTGTATATTGGCTTCCAACTTTTTAGTCGATAATACAGTATTGCCCCTACCAAAATAACACCAATCGTCATAAGTAATTCTGGTTTAATTCCATGCCAGGCAGAAATTTTCGGAGTGAGGCTTTCTGCCTCCGCGAATGTCGGATATACACTAAACATCGCTGGACGTAGTATATATTCACCTAGTAAATTAGGGAATAAGAATATACCTACCACAAATGCAACTAATATAAATGGAGAAATAAGCATTCCTATAGGTGCTTCATGAATTGGTTTGTCTAACTTTTCTGGTTGAGCTGGTCCTAAAAATGTTTTAAAAATGATAATCATACAATAAACAAACGTAAAGACACTTGCTATCCACGCTACGATTGGGAAAATGATACCTATGGAGTCGAGCGAGAAGACATTAGCATCAGTAATAGCTACTGTGGCTGCAAAAAACATCTCTTTACTTAAAAAACCATTAAAAGGTGGCAATCCTGCCATCGATAAACTTCCTATTGCAGCAATCGTAAATGTAAACGGCATGAGTGCCATTAACCCACCGAGCCTTCGTATGTCACGGGTCCCAAGTTCATGATCGACAATTCCCACTACCATGAACAAAGCACCCTTAAAGGTTGAGTGATTGATCATATGAAAAAGTGCGGCAAAAGTTGCTTGCGTATAAATAATCGAATCCTTCGAATACCCCAAATGAAGTGCAATCGACCCTAAGCCGAGAAGACTCATAATTAGACCTAGCTGACTAACAGTTGAATACGCTAGCAAAGCCTTTAAATCTGTTTGTCGAATTGCATTCAAAGAACCCCAAAATAATGTAATCATACCTACTCCACTAACCGCCCAAAACCAAACTTGTTCTCCACCAAAAATAGGTGTAAAACGGGCTACTAAGTAAATACCAGCTTTAACCATTGTAGCGGAATGTAAGTATGCACTCACGGGAGTTGGAGCTTCCATCGCATCAGGTAACCAAATATGAAATGGAAACTGTGCTGATTTTGTAAACGCCCCTATTAATATCAAAATCATTGCTGGTATAAAAAACGAGTGATCTGTCATCTCGATTAGACTTGAAATAATCTCACGAATACTATATGTCCCAGTCATAGAGTGAAGCATTATAAATCCAATAAGCATCGCTACTCCGCCACTCACGGTAATAAGCATTGCTTTTTGAGCTCCTTGTCTTGAGCCTTTACGATGATGCCAAAAGGCGATTAATAAGAAAGAAGAAACACTTGTTAACTCCCAAAATACATATAAAACCATTAAGTTGTCCGAGAACACAACTCCCAGCATGGCACCCATGAATAGTAGTAGGTAGCAATAAAAATGTTGAAGGGATTCTTTAGATGAAAGATAAAAAATAGAATATAGAATAACTAAACTACCTACACCAGTTATAAGTAAACCAAATATCATACTTAAACCGTCTAAATAAGTAGTGAAATTAATTCCTAAATGAGGTATCCATTCATAAGTATGGATATATGTTTTACCACCTGCTATCGAGGGAATTAGCCTAGCAAGCATGACTAACAAAAAAATAGGGACTAAAAGGACAAACCAGCCTACATGAATTTTGGTAAATCGCCTATATATAAACGGTACGATTGCCGCAATAATAAATGGAATAACAATAATTAAACTAACAGGGAACAAAATTTAACCTCCTACTTGACAAATTTTGTAGAATTGTAATTTTACAGAATTATTTCATTTGAACTAGATGCTTGACTATACCACTAACTAGTAGCATAATAGGAATCCATATGGAGTCCTTATGTATTTTTGGAGATTTTTGAGGTGTAGTACAATGAAAGATTTGTGCCCATTCCTTGCCATGGGATATAAACCTAATTGAGGGATGCATGAATATACTTTGTAAATTATACACTAAATAAGCGCTTTTCGCACTTGAAGTGCTTGAGGATTAAACAATTTGAGATGAAATTAAATGGAAAGACGATAAAATTATTTAGCTGAAAAAGAGGTGTAGACTACCGTGAAACACACGAAAGGCAGAATGGATGAGAGTATATTGGTCTGCGTATACTATGGTCCTAATGGCGAACGTTTAATAAGAAGAGGTCATAAGATGGCTACTATAATGGATTGCCCTCTCTATATTCTTACAGTTGACCCTCTTCCATACGATGCATTCGATGCCGAGAAATCAAGTTATATTGAACAATGGCAGAATTTAGCTGAAGAACTAGAAGTAGACGAATTTATCATTCGCGATAACGAAAAACGCCCTTCACCAAAAGTAATAAAAGAAGTAGCTCATAAACATAATATAACCCAAATAATTATTGGACAAACTGCCCAAAGTAGATGGGAAGAGATTACAAAGGGCTCTTTTATGAATGTGTTATTACGTGAAATTCCTTTTGTTGATTTCCATGTTGTTTCCGTAGAACGATCTGTCAAAGACGAGGAAGATGGCATTTTCGAAAAAGGAGTACGTGCGTATTTGGTCGCGGATGGCGATGATTATAAAGTATCCTTTACATGTGCTAAAAACATGTGCCAAGAAGGTATTTTCTTTAAAGAAATTGGTACAGATTTTGATAATGGGATTTTTAAATTCATGCATAACAGCAAGATGCACCAAGTCCATATTCAAGAGAACCTGGTAACAGACAACTCTCAAGTTCCAGACGGGTGCAATGTTAAGATTAAACAATAATTTTTAAAGGAAACTCCGATGAGTTTCTTTTTTTTGAGCTTTTTGGCATTCGCGCTGGCAGCAGGCTGCCAAGGCGCGAGTGCCGTTGTCTTCTCTAAATAAGGATTAAAGAAGATTCTATTAATTGCAAAAAGATTTCCATGGGCTATTTCTAGGATGTGTGATGCTCATGAGCACGAAGAATGAGCCCTAATAAAATGAACAATTATCAATAACTTAGCCTAAATAAAAGGAATTTCGTTACCTTCTATTAAGGCTTTTAAATTTGCTAATGACTCATCGAAGCCACCTGAATTCATCGTCACTCTAGCCCCATTATCTTCCTTTTCTATTACAAAGGATAGAAGAGTTTGTTGCGAGTCCAAATAAAGAGAAAATTCCTTATAAGTTCTTAGAACTACAATAGTTAAAGGCATCGTCAGTTTCTCGGAAAGATTATTATGCACACTAGGCATTAACGTAAATGTCGCTTTCTCCCCTACTTTCAGATTAGGTATTTCCCACGGAGAACCCGGAACATACCATCGTGAGATTTTCTTCTCTTCCGTTATAGCATCCCAAACAGTTTCTATATCCCCATCAATCCACACTGAACTTATATCTTCCATATCACTCATTACAATTTCTCCTTCTTTTAATAGAACCCCCTATTTCTTCTTTACTTTTGAACCGCTATTTTGCGATCTGTTGGTAAGGCAAGCGCAACCAATCCGATAAGGGGTAGCGTTGAAACGATAATCATCGTTGTGTATACACCGACGTTATCCATTAATATACCTATTAAGACCGCCCCTATTGCACCCATACCAAAGGCAAGTCCAACTGTTAAACCCGCCATAGTACCAATTTTACTAGGTACAAGTTCTTGTGCATAAACGACAGTGACTGAAAAACTTAACATGATGGAGAATCCAATAATTACTAGTAGTAAAACAACTGCCCAAATTGGGACATGCGGCAAAATGAGGCTTAAAGGAATTGGAACAGCCATTGAAAGTAAAATGACGTTTTTTCTACCAAATCTGTCTGCCATTGGACCACCAAAGAATGTCCCAACTGCTCCTAACACAAGGAATATAAAAATAAAAAGCTGTCCTTTTTTAATCGATAAATCGTAGTTTTCCATCAAATGAAAAATATAAAAGTTTGTCATATTAGTTACGTAAAAAGATCTCGCAAAAATAATGATCATTAAAAGTGTAAGTGCTATACCCACTTGTTTTTTAGAAAGAGGTGGCAAAGAAGAAAGTATTGTTTTTTTCCTTTTAGAAAGTTTCTCAACTTCTAACTCTTTCTTATACCAAATAGAAATTCTGGATAATAGAAAAATACCAATAGCTGCAACAATTAAGAAAAGTGCAGCCCCCTTTTGACCAAATGGTACTAGAATAAATGCACTTATTAATGGAGCAAGAGCTTGTCCAGAGTTCCCTCCGACTTGATAAATGGATTGCGATAGCCCTCTTTTAGAACCAGCAGCCATAAAGGAAACACGAGAACCTTCTGGGTGAAATATGGCAGAACCAAAACCAAGGAATACAACGGAAACAAGAATCATCCAATATTCCGTAGAAAATGCAATACCCGCTATCCCAACAAAGGAACTTATCATACCTAGCGGAAGTGCATATGGCATAGGTTTTTTATCACTTATAAAACCTACTACCGGTTGTAAAACTGAAGCGACGATATTCAACATGAAAGATATTAAACCTAACTGTGTAAACGTCAATCCTCTTTCTTCTTCTAAAACCGGAAACATTGCTGGAATAACCGATTGTAGTGAATCATTAAACAAATGACAAACTCCGATCGCAAACATAATAGGATAAACTGGATTTCCCATTTTATGCGAGGCATTAGCTATAGACATATCTTTCACATTCTTTCTAAGATTGATATACATGAATAGTTTTATTATAGCGCAAATTTCGACAATTAATTATAAATTAACAAGAAAGCAAGAATAGTTACTTTTTTCTAGGCAACACTAAATAGAAGTCATTTTAAAAGAGGTGTTTGAAATGAATATGGATACATTTTTCGAGTTAAACTTTTGGGAAATGTTAATTAGAACAACTTTTTCCTTTATAGTGCTATTAATATTAGCAAGAATATTAGGAAAGAAACAGCTGAGTCAATTGACCTTTTTCCATTACATCACAGGAATAACAATAGGATCTATTGCCGCTGAGATTGCCGCACAACACGAAACACCTTTTCTTGATGGCCTAGTATCACTAGTGTGGTGGACACTTCTTACACTATTAATGAGCTTTATATCACTGAAATCTCCGAGAGCGCGTGTCTTAATAGATGATGAACCTACTATTATTATTAAAGACGGACAACTTGTGGTGAAGTCTTTAAAGACTGCTCGTTTACATATGGATGATGTGTTAATGCTGCTACGAGAACAATCTATTTTTTCCATACAAGACGTACATTATGCAGTTCTGGAGACAAACGGAGAATTGAGTGTATTTAAAAAAGTAGGTCAGCAAGAAGCTACTAAGACAGACGTAAAGGCTACAATTACTCTTCCAACATTTTTACCTTCTGAAATAATAGCGGATGGTAAAATAGTACAAAAAAATCTTACTGAATTAGATTTATCTGAGGAGTGGGTAATGAAAAAACTTCGAAAACAAGGAATCGATTCAGTGGATGAAGTGTTTTATGCACAAGTACAAACGAATGGTTCCTTATACATTAGTTTATATAATAAATAACATACACTTTTTAGAAGACCAATTCACAGAAAGTCGGTCTTCTATTAACATTAAAAACCAGAAAAAAAGGGGCTTTTAAATAGACTTTTCTACATTTTAAAGGGTTGGTCGTGACTATCGTCACGACCAACCCTTCTTTTCAGGAAAACGTTTTCGAGTTCATCTTTCTTCAAAGATTTTAACCAGTTCTTTTGGCGCCTCGTACATACTCATATGTCCTACATCCTTTAGCACTACTTGTTTTATATTAACTCCATTTGCCGTGAAGGTTTTCTCAGATGGGATAAGTTGATCTTCCGCCCCAGCAACAAGCACTACTGGTAATTTAGTAATATTAATTATCTCTCTTCGATCTTTTCTATCTCTCATTGCCATTAGAGCATTCTTAGCACCAATTGGAGAAGTTGAATATCCAATTTTAATCGCTTCCTCCACTAAGTTTTGATGACTCTTCACGTTATTTGGTGCAAATAGTTTTGGTATTAATCCGTCAACAAATACTTCTATCCCCTCATCGTCTATTTTTAGAGCTGAAGTATCTCTTCCTTTTTTAGCCTCCTCTGAATCGGGGAATCCAGTTGAGTGTATTAAGGAAAAGCCATTTAATCGTTCGCTATATTTTTCTGCGAATGCGAGTGTTATATAACCACCTAAAGAATGACCAAGCATTGTTACCTTGTCTAGCTCCAAAGAATCTAAAAATTGGTGGATGAAATCCGCATAATTGTCAATTTGATTCACACTGTCCTGTACCTCCGATTCTCCATGACCCGGTAAGTCTATCGCAATTACACGATACTGATTAGCCAGTAGTGGAACTACTCTACTCCAATATGCAGAACTTCCACAAAAACCATGAATTAGAAATAATACCTCTCCCTGCCCTTCATCTATATAAGCTACACTTGAACCTTTTATTTGCACTGTTTTCATCTTTTCATCTCCCTAATATTTGTACGATGGTTTGGTTTAACTCTTCTATGTTTACCCTATCTACTCGCTCATTACTCAGTTTATACTTTTCTTTTAATAATAGGATTCTTTCCACACTGGTATTTATTCTTTCCTCTGAAATCTGTCCTTCATTAACAGCTAATAAAATGGAGTCTATCGCTTCCTTAATATTGACATAATCATGAGCAATTAAAACAATATCGTTACCAGCTTTCACTGCTTCTACAGCAGCCTCCCCAATTTTATAATTATCTAATATCGCCCCCATCGTCATATCGTCCGTTATTACAACACCTTCGAACTTCAGCTTCTCCCGCAGTATATTTGTGATTAACTCATTCGACATCGAAGAAGGATAAGTTGGGTCAATTTTTGGCATAAGAATATGTCCAACCATAACAACGTCTGCACCATTTTTTATCGCATCGTTAAAAGGTATTAATTCTAATGCTTGTAATTCTTCTAAACTCTTTTGAATAATGGGTAGCTCTTTATGAGAATCTACAGCTGTGTCACCGTGCCCAGGGAAATGCTTCACTACTGGAATAACTCGTTGATGTTGAATGCCCTTCATCGTTTGAATTCCAA
The DNA here is from genome assembly GCF_001420585.1 of Psychrobacillus sp. FJAT-21963. Lineage (NCBI taxonomy): Bacteria > Bacillati > Bacillota > Bacilli > Caryophanales > Bacillaceae > Psychrobacillus > Psychrobacillus sp. FJAT-21963. The sequence goes on from NZ_LJIY01000004.1 coordinate 250,015, forward strand.
GGGTACTAACAATGCGTGCATTGTTTCCGAAGGAACGATCCCCAATAACCGGGTTTTTAGGATTGCTATTTATATCTAGTACCGGTGCGAAATCAAGATTGAAGCCAAACGCATTTAACTCTTTTCCTAATAGATTACCGATATTATAAGAGAGTGAAGAATCGTTTAGCCTCCCAATTTCTTGATTTGTAGGCAATTGTATAAGTTCAGGTAGTCTGGAAACTCTCCCGCCCTCCTGATCAACACCTAGAAATATAGGAAACTTATTTTTCTCATTCTCTCCTTTCAATTCATTTAATAAGGAGATGGATTGATCGACATCCTTCAAGTTATCTTTAAATAAAATTATTCCACCAACTTTATCATTGGAAATTAGCAATCTTGACTCTTTAGACAAGCTAGTTCCGTCTATACCAGCGAAAATCATTTGCCCAACTTTTTCTTCCAAACTCATTTCCTTAATAACCGCGATATCAGTACTAACCTCCTCTTTCACTTCTGTAAAAATCGAAATATGGTCAACTTTAGGATTAGGTATACTTTCTGTTGGCTTTGGCAGTACCCACTTAAGTTGATACGTAGAAGTAACATTATATACAAGAATAATTTGATTGGTCTTTGCATCTTGATAACTTCGGACTTCATCAGCTTGTCCCTTTAGTTTCTTAATATCCTCTAATTCGATTTGCTGAATTTCTGGTGAGCTTGAGCGTATATCAAAAACAAGATTGGTGAGATGACCGATTGTTGCATCTTTAGAAAAATAGTCTTCATAAATCTTCGAGGAAAGTTCGTTCATTTTCTCTGGAGTCCCCCATAATTGATGGACTTCCTGAATATCTGTTTCTCCCACGAAAAACGGAATATCCCAGGCTTGTCCCTTTTCTGCCGCATCAAAAACGAGAGAAACAAGATTCTCATTTTCTAAAGGCATTTCTCTTATGGGTACTTCCTCCTGATGATTAACTTCTTTTATTTCTTGTTTGTTTCCCAAATACATTTTTACCGCAATCATAATGACAAATACTAAAAGGATTATCCCTACTTTTTTAATCATTTCAGAACCTCCTGCATAATAACCTTTCCCACTCTGCTTTCTCTATTCTTATCCAATATTCCTTTATATTATAATTTNATATATTTTTTATATCATAATATACTTCTATTAGAATCGAGGGAATGAATAACATGAAAATTTGCCCATATCTAGAATCATCCTTTCAAATACTTGGCAGACGATGGAACGGTTTAATCGTGCATTACTTATCCAATTGCCCAAATTATACAGCTCATTTCTCAGACCTGAAAAAGGACTTAACTGATATTACACCTCGTGCTTTATCGTTAAAATTGACGGAACTTGCAGAACACGGTTTAGTCGAGAAGAATATGAGCACGGAGCAGTCAGTTCAAATCTCCTATCACCTAACAGATACAGGTCAGGAGCTTGCGGAAGCACTTAAACCAGTGCATGCTTGGGCAAAAAAACATATTTCTTTAGAAAATTAATGAAAAGAGGGACAGATATGACGAATAAAAACGCTATGATGTGTGACTTAGAAACAGGTATATGCGGTCCTGTTGATGAAGGAAATACTGCAATGGGGCTAATCGACCTAACTGCTCCAAACAAAAAAATAGATGTATATTATGTTACGGATCCAATTTGTTCACACTGTTGGGCTCTAGAACCCACATTACGTAAATTTGTAGAAGAATACGGAAATTATATTAATATGCATATTTTAATGGGTGGTCTACTCGAAAAATGGGATGGATTTGCAGATGTTGCTAATGGAATTTCTGGACCAGCGGATGTTGCTGCCCATTGGCGAGAGGTAGGAGACCACACTCGTATGCCAATAGATGGATCATTTTGGTTAGAAGACCCTGTGTCATCTTCTTATATTCCATCTCGTGTATTTAAAACCATTCAACAACTAGATGCAAACTTAGCACCTATCTTTTTACGTAAAGCGAGAGAAGCAGTATTTCCATTCAATAAAAACATTGCAAGTGATGAAGTATTAATCGACATCATCAATGAAATGGGATTAAAAGGTGAGGAAATTGTGAAAGAATCTCACCTTGCAGCAGCACAAGCTAGCCTGGAAGAAGATTTTAAAATGGTTAGTAAATTAGGTGTTCGAGGATTCCCTACTATTATTTTCTTAAACGAAGAACAAAAAGGAGTTAAAGTGGTAGGGGCCCGTCCATATGAATATTATGTGCAAGCATTACAACAAATGCTTCCTGATGAAAATATTCAACCTAAGAAGGCTCCAAAGCTACAAAATATATTAGTAAAAGAAGAGCTATTATTCTCCCGTGAAATTGAAGAATTATATGGCTTAGATCAACAGGATATTGCTTCATTTGTTGAAAAGGAATTAGTCGAAGGATCCTATTATGTGGATAGAGTACTTGGAGAGAATTATTTTAAGCTGAATAAATAAATAGGAAAATGCCCTCAAGTTTTAGTCTTGAGGGCATTTTAGTGATTACTTTTGCATTGTCGTTAATTACTTTCATATTAAAGTTCGTCTTTTACATCGTTTCTTACCCAACCACATTGGTCTCTCTTTGCCAATACCTTATAATTTTTCATACGCCAGCTTACGAATGATTTGTTCATGCTGTGGATATTTGTCTAATAACTCGCTTTGAGTAAAAAGCTCAAAATCTTCATATTCAAATCCTGGTGCAACCATGCTTCCAACGAGAGAAAAAGATCCATTCTCCATAACCGAAGATCCGAAAATAGAGTTTTTCGGTACAAGGACTTGTGGGGTTTCTCCATTTTCAATATCCAACCCTACCCTGTGCTCTACGTAGTTACCATCCTCATCAATCACATGCACTAATAACGAGCTACCACCATGAAAGTACCATAGTTCATCGGACTTCAGACGATGAAAGTGTGATACATCATCAGCTCCTAGTAAAAAGTAAATGCTAGTATATAACTTTCTACTGCTTACTGATTCTTCCGAGGCAAAGGTACTTTTAAAATATCCTCCTTCTGGATGAGGTTCTAACCCAAGCTGTTTTATGTAATATTCTGCATCCATCATTAAACTTCCCTCGCTTCTAAGTGCTTCATACAATTAAACAAATGACATAAATTTTTATTTTCCTTTAATTCAACTACCGTTACAGATGTATTCCCAATATCCTTTGAAAATTCTCCATTAGGAATAAGTGCATTTAATAGTCTACTAATGAAGCCTCCGTGACTTACCACCAATACCCGTTTGCCTGGATGTGCTTGTTTCACATCTTCTATAAAAGACATCCCTCGAGAAATAATGACCTCATCTGGCTCAAATCCCAAGTCCTGATCTCTCCATGCTGCTCCCCATTTGGCTACACGTTCTTCTTCGGTCGTTCCTTCTATTATGCCCCCACCAATTTCCCCTAACCGCTTATCTGTAAAAAGTTCAGCGCCAGATTGTTTTTCGGCTATGATCTCTGCAGTTTTTTTCGCTCGAACTAATGGACTTGTATAAATGACATCCCATTCTTCCAATTGAATTCTATCGGCAACGCGCTCTGCCATTTCAATTCCTTCCTCATCTAACGGAACATCTGTATTTCCTTGCGCTCTTCCTTCTTTGTTCCAAGCTGTCACTCCATGCCGTACAAACCCTATTGTTGTCATATACTATTGCCCCCTCATACTTAGTTCTTTAAGTATAATAAAATGAAACAAAATGAACAATTCATACTTGACCTTGACGTTGCGTAAAGGTTTAGACTGTAGTTATTAGGAGGTGATAGCGTGGAATATACGGTGCAAAAGCTTGGCCAGCTTGCAGGAATTAGTACGAGGACTCTTCGATATTATGACGAGATCGGACTACTTAAGCCCGCACGTATTAATTCATCTGGTTACCGTATTTATGGGTCTGCCGAAATAGATAAATTGCAACAAATTTTGTTTTATAGGGAGCTTGGAGTGAACCTAGATCTGATTAAAGAAATTATGACTTCTGTTTCATTCGACCGTTCCATTGCACTGAAAGAACATCGAGAAAAACTGTTAGAAAAAAGAACACAATTGGATTTATTAATTGCAAACGTCGATAAATCCATTCAACAAACGGAGAGGGGAATTATCATGTCAGATAAAGAGAAATTTGAAGGGTTTAAGCAAAAACTGGTGGAAGACAATGAGAAACAATATGGGAAAGAAATTCGTGAAAAGTACGGAGAGGAAGCAGTAAATAAATCCAACGCAAAAGTAAAAGGAATGACACAAGCTCAGTATGAGGAAGTTACGTATTTAGGGGAGGAGATTGCAGTAAATTTAAAAGCAGCAATGGCAACTGGTGACCCTAATAGTGAACTTGCTCAAAAGACAGCAGATTTACATCGCCAATGGCTAAGCTTTTACTGGAACGAGTATACGAAAGAGGCACATGCAGGTGTTGCTCAAATGTATGTGGACGATGAACGGTTTACCGCATATTATGATAAAATTCAACCTGGTGCGGCTGAGTTTTTAAGAGATGCGGTTCACATATACACAAAAAACTAAAAGGCATATTGCCTTTTAGTTTTTTTGCATGGAGATAACTGTTTGGATAATGTCTACATCTTCAGGATAGGCAAGAGGCAGCTTAGAAAGTTCTTCCACTGGTTGCCAAGCAATTTCATGAATAAATTCGTCTGGATCCTGAATTGTAATTTCTCCGCTGACTATTTCGACTAAGAAATAATCTACTTTGTAGGATATTCCATAGTCACTCAGTACCCCACTTTTGTAATGAACATTTTCCAATGTACGTACTCTGAAACCTGTTTCCTCCCAAAACTCTCTTTCGCAGCATTCTTCAAATGTTTCTCCTTCTTCTAGTGTGCCTGATGGAACAGTCCATTTCTTCTCTTCTCCCGGAGCAGCTTGAAGTACCATTAAAATTTCATTTTGATCATTTATACAAATTCCTGCTGCACCTTGCCAGCTAAACATATCCATTCCATTTCCTCTTCTCTTTAAATAAGATCTTCTTCAAATACAAGTACCTCAGATGCAAATCTGGACTTTTCTAAATCCACAAGACCATTTTGTCGAAAGCAAACTCCCTCATCTTCTAACATAGTCCTTTGTGAATAAGCAGACTCTTCATCCGGAATGGCAATTTCTCCTTTTGCATTAACCACACGGTGCCAAGGTAAACTGTGCTTGGCACTCATTGAATGCAGAATGCGCACTACTTGTCTTGCTCCCCTAGGACTCCCTGCAATCTTAGCAATTTGCCCATATGTCATGACCTTCCCTGCGGGAATCGACTTTATTATTTTAATAACTCTTTCGGTAAAAGGGTTCATCACGTATCAATCCTTTCATTAATTCCGATTATAACTGATTCCTAACAAATATTTTATACTATTTTACTTAGTACCTTGCATAGAATAATACTAAATGATATATTACTATCAAAGGTACTGTTTATTGAATAGTAGTGAAGGGAGTGAAAGAAAAAATGAATATCCAGTTTAAAAAAGGCGTATTGAACCTTTGTGTGCTAGTTCTATTAGATAAACAAGATCGTTATGGATATGAGCTTGTCCAAAAAATATCAGATCAAATCTCTATATCGGAGGGCTCTGTTTATCCATTACTACGTCGATTGACAAAGGAAGGTTACTTCACAACTTATTTACAAGAATCCACAGAAGGTCCACCACGAAAGTATTACAAGCTGACAGAGTTAGGAAGAACTTATTTACATGAACAGTTAAATGAATGGAAAACCTTTACAAATGGTGTAAACAATCTAATCGAAGAAGGTGTAAAAAATGACTGAACAACAATTTCTAAGGGAACTGGAGCTTGCTTTAACGAAACTACCTACGGAAGAACGAAATGATATTCTATCAGACATAAAAGAATATTTTAGAAACGGTCGTGAAGATGGAAAAACGGAAAGCGACATCGCCGTTTCTCTAGGCTCTCCAAAAGAAATAGCACAGGAGATCCTAGAAAGCCATGTACCAGAAAAAATAGAAACAACCAATAAAATGATACACGTTCCTCACTCTAATTTTTCTAACGTGATGATGGATATAGATTATGGCTCTCTTAATGTATTTCCTTCTGAAACAGATGAAACGTTTATTGAATTAATAGGTGAAAATGAAAAATTAGAACTAACAGCGGATGTAGTAAATGATACATTGTCGATTCAATTAAAAACAAAGAAATTCAATTTTTTTAGCTTTTTGTTCCTGATTAAAGAAATGAAAGTGAACGTAGCACTGCCGAAGAAACTATATTCGTCCATCGTCATGAAAACGGATAACGGTCGTATTCGAGCAGAAAAAATTCTTGGGAAAACAATAAAGGTTACTTCTGACAACGGAAGTATTGGTTTAAAAGAATTTGCCTCTACTGTTTTAGATGTAGAAACAGACAATGGTCGAATTGATTTGGAAAAAATTCAAGTCGATAAGCTTTCTACTCAAACGGATAATGGACGTATTGAACTCCGAAATATAGATGCTATACAAATTCGAGCAAAAACGGATAACGGACGAATTATGATGGAATATGTAAACGGTAATATCACTGGGAAAACAGATAACGGCAGAATCTCCCTGCTGACTACTACCTTGAATCGTATGATTGATCTTGAGACAGATAACGGTAGTATTCTTGTAGAAGCTGAAAATGAACCTACAAATGTAACGATTCAGGCCAAGACAGATTTTGGAGGAATTAATATTTTGGGTGAAAAAAACTCACGTACAGTGATTGGTCTAGGAACAAATAAAGTTAAGCTTTCTTCTGATAATGGTAAAATTACAGTAATTACGAAAAGTCGAGCAATGAATTAATTATAAAAGAGCGTTTGTATAAGCCCAATTATACGACGCTCTTTATTAGTTTTAATAACGAAAGAAAGTGTAACCTTTGAAAAAAGATTGATTAAATTCATACAGAATCATCAAAATCTAAGTATAAACAAACCTCGTAATTCAACTTTTATAAAACATTTCATTGTTCAACAAAAAACCGTCACTCCTTCTTGAATCAACGCCATCGTACTTGTGATCATATCCTAAAAGGAGATTGTACTACTAAATCATTTCTAATACAGTTTGTATCCTTATTTATCTCAATTACATAAGTTATTGAAAATAGCAAAAAGGAGTTGTACATTTGGAAATCCCTGTTTCTGGATTCATGTACCATTCAGACGATTCGGATCCTCAGCATTCCCACCAACTTTTTATCACTTCATGGGATGGCAGACCCGTCCCTGCCCATGTCCACGAATTTAGAGGAGTTACTTCTTTTGATGCGGGACATAATCACAGATACGCTGGAATTACTGAACCAGCACCAAGTGGAGTCCAACACACTCATCGATACTTTACCTTTACATCTGTGGACGATCAACATCAACACGAAATTCGTGGAGTTACTGGTCCAGCTATTCCTCTTCCTAATGGCGGTCATTATCATGAGTTTAGTGGGGTTACTACTATAGACGGAATGAATCCTCATAGGCACAATTATAGCGGGAGAACTAGTTTATAAGCATTTGGGGTTTATACAAGTATGGGCAAAAACAATACAACTTAAAGATACGAATAGTTTTTGAAATTTTCTTGGTTGATGTTATAAAAAGTTTTAATATTACGCCAACCTTCCCAAAGTATTGTTTTGAAGGACAGCAATATCTTGTTTTTTTATTTGCCCATACTTCTTTTATTTTCAATGTTGCGTGGTAAATTCCAGTTAAAATAGACGGATAATAGCCTTAATATAACAATTACGATTAAGAGGGAATATGTGGCATAGGGCCCGCGTATCCAATTTAAACCAATGGCAAGACCTGCTAATACTGCCCATAAGGCATAAATTTCTGAACGAAAAATCATCGGTTTTCGACCTGCAAACACATCTCTTATAATCCCACCACCTGCTCCTGTCATGGAAGCAGCTATAATTACTGCAATTAATGGAGCATCAATAGATACAGCATAATTTGCACCTTGAATGGCGAATGCTGCTAAACCAATGGCATCAAAAAACACTACCCAATTTTTCCAATTACTTATCCTTTCATTCGGCAGTATATAAACTATAGTAATAGTCACAAATGCTATTTCAAATAAATAACCTTGTAACCATATATTCTCAATTGGTATTCCAATTAATAAATTTCTAACAAGACCGCCTCCGAATGCGGTTGTAAATCCTAAAAAGTAAATACCTAATATATCATAATCCTCTTCTATTGCGACAAGGACACCACTTATCGCAAAAGCAATGGTACCAATGATGTTAAGAATATCCCAAGTCAAAGCGTCGATTCCTCCTTTCTATATGTCCCGGTTTAATCGCAAAAGAGTCGTTCAAAATGAAATTTGAACGACACTACTTTTTTATTCTTGCATACTACAAACAACTTGTCCGACCGCTTTTGCTGCAACTAAAAGAGAATCTTCGTCGATATCAAATTTGGGATTATGGTTGAAATATGGCTTATCAACGCCTTTTGGTGTACACCCGATATAAAAGAAACAAGCAGGGAACTTTTCTGCATAGTAAGCAAAATCTTCGGAAGGTGCCATTGGCGGAACTTCTTTTACTTCTGTGATTTCTTTTATATTCGCATTTTTAAGTGCTACTGCCACTTTTTCTGTAAGTTCAGGATTATTGTACAATGGCGGGTAGTCTGGCGTATACGTAAGTTTACAACTTACACCGAACTCTTCCTCCAGCCCTTTGACAAGTCGTTTCACTTCACGTTCAATCGTTTCTTTCGTTTCAACAGTCATGTAACGGATATCACCTTCAAGCTCTACGCTATCTTTAATCACATTAAAGGTACCAGCTCCATCAAACGATCCAATTGTAATTACTCCTATGTCAAATGGACTTAATCGGCGACTTATGATGGTTTGAACTGCGATTACAAAATGAGCACCCGCAACAATTGCATCATTTGCTAAATGTGGCGAAGAACCATGCCCACCTTGGCCTTGTATTTTCAATTTCATGTAGGCCCTTCCATTAAAAGCATAGCCCTTATTGTAACCAACCATTCCAACAGGAGCAATTGGAAGTAAGTGAATTCCATACACTTCATCTAAATCATCCAACAATCCAGATTCTACTATACTTTTCGCTCCACCTGGTGGAACCTCTTCAGCATGCTGATGAATTATTTTAATAGTTCCGGATAGTTCTGATTTCAATTGAATTAAACAATCTGCTAGAACTAACAAGTAAGCTGTATGACCATCATGTCCGCATGCATGCATGACACCCTCATTTTTCGACTTGAAAGGAACGGGCGTTTCTTCTACAATTGGAAGCGCATCAAAATCTGCCCGTAATCCAATTGTTTTTCCTGGTTTTCCTCCTACTATTGTTACAATAATTCCGTAACCATTTCCGACGTTTGTTTGAATATCGACGTTTTTTCCTTTGTAAAAGTCCACAATATATTGAGCCGTTTTTTCTTCTTTAAATGATAATTCAGGATGTTCATGTAAAAAACGGCGAATTTGAATCATTTCATCTTTACGTTCATCCAACATTTTCATTAATTTTTCTCTCATATCTGACAAACTCCTTTATGAAGCTTCATTTTTGCCTGCATTATTTGGAACCTTGAAGATAATTGTTAACAATGCGGTGACTGCGAAAATTACATTTGCAATACTTCCTCCAGTTGCAACTGCATCTACTCCACTTTTGTCTGCAATCATAACATAAACTGTCGCTGAGATCGCAAATCCAAAGCTGAACCAAGGAAGCTCGCCATTTTAGTATTTCCCTTATTATATCTCTTATAATTGCAATCCAGGGGTATACATCGAAATAACATAGGGAACTCAAAGCTAGAAACGAGCATTAATTAGGGGAATTTAAAGTTTGATCACTTGTATAAACCCCGATCAAAACACATCTTGAATCAGTACTTTACGATAAATACAAAGAATGGATTCTTAATCCAAATTCTGCGTTTCTGCCTTTCAAATCTTTTTTCATATTTCTTCTTTAACTATCCTGCCTTGTTAGTTGAAGAACATATACGAATATTAGTCACAAGGAAAAAATGAAGTCACCTAAATTATTTGGTTTATTTTTCGTAATTCTTGCTTCTATTAAAGGTCCCGTTTTTATAAAAAGATAAGAATCTTCAAATTCAAATACAAGTGTGGTTAAGACTTCGATATTCTCATCTTTATATCCGTATCCGCTTACTTTATTAATCAAATTATCTTTAAAATAAAATAGTGAGCCAATTATGATATGTTGATGTGGCGAAATGTCTGGTTCTTCCACATAGTCTAACGGTTCAGGGGTTTCCTGTTCGTTCATGATGAGGTGATCATCACCATCCTCGTCTTCAAACCAATTTATATTCCAATACCAAAATTCTAAAGTATCTGGGTTATTAATCTTTAAAACATATTCTGAAGAAAAAAGAACCAAATCATCTCCTCTAACATGAAGTTGAGTTGCATATATACCTTTCAATAAACATCCCTGCACCTGCTTAAGACTTTGCCATTCTATTTTCATTTTTTCATCCTCTTTTCCTTACTGTGTACTTCAACTAAACTGATGGGTTAATAACAAAAATTATGAAAAACGAAACATTCCAATATATGGTACGTATTATAAATGAGATAGTGATTTCAGTATAAAAAACATTGGCAAATGAGGTGTACCTTGCTTGATACTAATTTTAGTAAGCAGAATGGAGAGGAAAATAATATGATAAGACCAAATAGTAAATACGCAGCATATTCACTAATGTTAAGTATTATAGCTTTTGTTTTAATGCTTTCTCATTTCTTTTCGTCTTCTATTAAAGATTTACCATTCATTTTTGATATTGCTTTTATTTTATTAGGAATATCGTTTCTTCTATCTTCTAATACCGAAATAAATAGCAGGAAATCTTTTTATATCTACTTGATATGTGGAACTGTAATTATTGTTATTTCTTTACTTAATATTTATAAACAACTTTAATTTAAAATTGTTTGGCTTTTCNTATAAATAGTTTATACACATAAAGTATTTAAGGAGTTTATTTATGAGCGTTTCTTATACGGAGGAGAAAGACTATAAAAATAACAAAAAATTAAGAGAAAGCTTCAATGATTTAGCCAGTTCTATATTCGGTATCCATTTTGAATCTTGGTTTGAACATGGCTATTGGTCGCACAAATATATACCTTATTCTTTTACTAATGAAAATAAGGTGATAGCAAATGCTTCGGTTAATCTTATCGACGTAGTAATTGAAAATGAAATCAAGAAAGCAGTACAAATCGGAACTGTTATGACTGATCCTACTTATCGTAAACAAGGTCTTGCCAGAAAGCTGATGGAGATAATTTTAGAAGATTATAAGGATGTCGATTTCTTCTATTTGTTTGCTAATTCTAACGTTCTAGATTTTTATCCAAAATTCGGTTTTGACGTGTATGAGGAGACACAATATTCCATGAAATTTAATGGAAGTAGCAACTATAATAATGGCTTAAAAAAATTATCTGGACATGACAAAGAAGATTTAACGTTCATCTTTGACCACTCTTCAAAAGGTAAATTTGTATCTGACTTTTTCGCAACAAGGAATACGAATGAACTCTTAATGTTTTATTGTATGTACGTATTTCCAGAGAATATCTTTTATATTCCACAAGAAGATGTGATTGTCCTATGTAAAAATGAAGGTAACACTTTACATATTTTTGATGTGTTATGCGAGCATTCATATAATATAACTGAGTTAGCTAAGTATTTAGCTAATGAAGATACGAGCGACATTTTGCTTCATTTTACTCCCATAGGCGACACAACCATGTTTACAACTTAACCTTTTAAAGACAGTAAAACATTGTTTGTAAAATATAATCATCCACACACAAGATTACCTAAACATTTTAAACACCCTATTACATCACAGGCTTAAGAAAGGAAGATGTTACTTATGATTAACGATACATTTCCAATAATTGAAACAGAGCGTTTAATACTTACAGAAATAAAAAAAGAACATGCAGAAGATATGTTCCAATACTTATCAGATCCAGAAGTTATGAAATATTATGGGATAAGCCCTTTTACTACGATTCAGGATGCTTTGGACGAAATGGATTGGTACAATCAAATTCGTCTAGCGAAGAAAGGGATTCGATGGGGAGTATCTCTGAAAGAAAGTCATCAAATTATCGGAAGCTGCGGTTTCCTAAATTGGGAGCAAAAACATTTCCGCGCAGATATCGGGGCAGAATTGTCTAGAGAGCATTGGGGAAAAGGCATCATGTCGGAGGTTTTCCAGGCTATACTTAGTTACGGATTTCAAAGGATGAATTTAGAACGCATTCAGGCAATTATTGAACCTTTAAACATTGCATCACAAAAGCTAGCAGAAAAAAATGGATTTGTTAATGAAGGATTACTTAGAAAGTATGAATATGGAGATGGGAAATTCGATGATTTATTTATGTATTCTATCTTACGGGAAGAGTTCCAGATAAAGAAGGGCTTATAGAAATGGAAGACATAAAAGAAATCAGTGTGTATGTGAAGGAAGCTTTTGCTTTATTAGAAAAAGTAAATTCACAAGTTGCAAAAGAATTTGCCGCATTATTAGAGAACGAATTAACGCCAAAGCAACTCCTTATCCTACGTACTGTTCGGGATGAGGAAAGCATAACAGCAAATGAATTATCGGAGAGGTTATCATTATCACCCAGCTCTGTCAGTCAACTATTAAATAGATTGGAAGCAGGAAAATACCTCAAAAGAGAAATCAATGTAAACAATCGCCGAGAAGTTATCGTGATATTGGGTGACGAAGGTAAGTCGCTTTTTAAAGAATATGAAAAAATCGATGAATCCATTATTGAAAAATATTATTCGGAGTTTACAATTGATGAGGTCAAGACTTTCAGAAATCTTGTGCTAAAATTATATAACACCATTGAGTCGAAGAAGAGGTCGTAAATAATATCGGAACATTTTTCTCTAAGGTAATTAAAAATTATAATACTATATCCAGTTAAAGAAGAGCCCGTATTGTTAGATAACGGGACTCTTCTTTTATTTTAAAAACAGCTATTTGGTTTCAGACATTGCCCCCTTCCAAGAGGAAAAACAGATGGGCTCGGTCTGAATATAATCATTATTATTATCTGGACAGGAAAGTTTTTATCTGGTCACATTTCTGTTTATTCGGTCAGAAATTTATTTATCCGTTCATATCTAATATCAATATGTACGAACTGGGACAATTAATTGTAATAGAGTATCATCTTGAGCTGAGTTAATAATAAATGGACGCATGGCACCAGTTAGTTGGATGACTATATCTTGTCCATCAAAAGCTTTTAAAGCATCCATCATGTATTTTGCACTAAATGAAATTTTTATTCCTTCCCCTTCCATTGTTGATAATTCAATTTCCTCTTCGACGTTTCCAATCTCTGGAGAACTAGAGGATACTTCTACTTTTTTTCCTTCCAATGAAGATAAGCGAACAATGTTATTCCGTTCTTCACGTGCCAATAAAGATGCTCGGTCTATCGATTGATATAAAGCCTTGCTATTTAAGGTAAGAATCGTTTTGTACTCTATCGGAATTAATCGAGAGGTATCTGGATAGTTTCCTTCTAGTAAACGGGAGTAGAATAAAACATCTTTCGTTTTAAATAATACTTGTTGGCTCGTCATTACGATATAAACAGGTTGAGCGGAGTCTCCAATAATTTTGCTTAACTCATTTAGGCTTTTCCCCGGAATTACTACATTAAATTCTCCTTCTGGCGGCTGCTCTAAAATGAGTTTACGGCGAGCTAGACGATGACTATCTGTAGCTACACAAGTAAGTTCTCCATCTTTAATTTGCCAGTGGACCCCTGTTAATACAGGACGACTTTCAGATGCGGATACTGCAAATACCGTTTCACGCACAAGAGATTTTAATAAATCAGATCCAATTTCAAACTGTGAATCATCCTGAATCTCTGGGAGCAATGGATAGTCAGATGGGTCTAATCCAATTATATGAAACTCGGACTTACCAGAACTGATATACGTATGATTATTTTCTTTCACTTCTATTTCTACATCACTAGTTGGTAGCTTCCTTACAATTTCATTGAACATTCGTGCTTGCAAAACAATGGAACCTTCTTCTATAACGCGAATTACTTGGTCCCCATCTTCTTCCGACTTTATAAAGGTTTGAATTGTAACATCTGAATCACTACCTGTTAGGTGTAATCCTTCTTCGGTGAGTTCCAATTTTATCCCCGTTAAAATTGGAATGGTTGTTTTAGAACTAACGGCTTTCATTACATCATTCAATCCATCTAATAAACGGTGTCTCATCATTTCAAATTTCATCATTTTACCCCACTTTGTTTTTTCGATTCTTACAAACTATTCAATTAAAATGTAACATTATGAAAATTTATTTGCATCCGTTTTTATAAATATAAAAAGCCCTATCACAAAAATTGTGATAGGACATTAAATTTTCTATTTAGAAGCAAGACCTTTACCGATCAAATTAGCTGAAATAGGCTTTTTCCCAATTTCTCGAGCCCACACAGATAATTGTCCAATATGATGAATTTCATGAGCGATTATATGTCGCATGACTTCGCCCCATGTATCCGTCTCAACCCTACCATCAGGCATTGTATCGTAAAAAAGCTGATTTTCCATATTTTCATTCCACGCAAGAACAAATGGCTCTACCTCTGATTTGAATAATGCATCTAACTCTTTCACTTTTTCCAACGTATTGTAATCATCAAATCTCTCTTGAAAGTCTGGTTTTCCTTGCAGTATACGAATCCAGCTCCACTCGACATCCACAATGTGAAAAAGCGTATGCAATATCCCCCCTACTCCGCCCGTTCTCACTAAGAGAAGTTCTTCATCGCTAACTTCTTTACACCATCGATACCACTCTTCCCTAACCATCCAATTGTAACGAAACATCATTTGCAAGAAAATCTCCCCCGATTCCCATACTGTAACTAATAATTACTTAAATAATTCTTCTTCCCATTTGTCCTAAAGCATAGTGAATGCCATGTTGAAGGGTTTGAAAGCAATCGTATTTCGATAGATGTACATCTGATTGTGTAATGACCATACTTAATGCAGGAGAAATGCCTACTAAGACAGTCTTAACTCCAATCAAAGAAGTAGCGGATGCAATATTTTCAATTAACCGAGCTGTGTACTTGCTAATATTTTCATCTAAACCAGTTAAATCAAGTATTAAGTAGTTTGCTTTATAGTTCGGTATATTATTTAATGTTTTTTCGACTAACTCCAATGAACGCTCTTCATCATATTTACCAATAAGCGGTACAACAACGATACCTTCCAACACGGGTATAATTGGCGAAGATAGCTCTTTTACAAGTTCAGAAAGGTCTCTTGTTTTATCTTCTACAAGTGCTTCTAATTGCATAATTTGTTCCATTTGTGTTCTTTTAGCTAATTCACTTATATTATTATTTACTGTTATATCTGAAGGGAAATACTTTACTTCGGTATGCTCGTAACCTTCTAATTGATAATGAACAACCTCGTACCAAATATTAATTCCTAATATTCCAGTCAATATTCCGGCATAGTGAGCTGGAATATATTTTCCACCTACAGACCTTCCTTGTGCTTCATTTATTTTATGTTCCCAACTATTTTTAAATTTGGCTTTAAAGGTATTAGCTTCTAAATCTAATTCTTCAATAACCGTAAGTCCCCAACCTGCAGAAGCATAAGTGGCCGTAATTAGCTTTGCAGCTTCTTCAACACCAACAGACTTCATGTTTTGAAAGTATTCTCCTACAACGAGCCCTTGTCTAAATCCTGTTGTTTCGAAGACCAATTGAGAAGCTTCCTCTCCTGTGATTTCCTCAATTGTTTCTAAGAATGATCGCATAGCTGAAGAAATCCAAAAAAGCATGGCATCTTGTTGTTCAAACATGAGTTTCCCTGTTTCCAAGTCCCAACTAAAATCGATACCATTTACTTTTATATTTGCTTGTTTCTCCATCTTTTATAATCTCCTTTTCTTGCTATTACCTTATAAATTTTAAATGAACTGAATCCATTAGCTTTTGATAACCAATTTCCTGATAGATTTTATTAGAAGTAGGATTTAGCATATCTGTGTAAAGTACACAAAACTGAAATTCCTTCAAAAGCTCTTTACTTCCCGCAGCTACCATTGTGCGTGCATATCCTTTTTTGCGCTGCTCTTTTGGTGTAAATACTAGTGAAACAGTCACACCATTCTCAGTAGGTCTTGCTTTTTTCATCATAGATACTATCTTTCCTTCATTTTCCCATAAAAATACTTCATTTGCATCTAACATCACTTTTACTTTCTTTTTTATTTCTTGCGGCCCCGTTTTTGGAAGTCCTGTATCCCCTTCAAAAAGGCTATACCATTTTTCTATAAGAGGTGCATCTTCTAAAGTTGCATAGCGCCATGTACCAGGACTCATTTCCAACGATTCAACCACCTGATCTAAACGATACACCCCTTGATCCATTGCGATTGAATAGCCTTGTCCTGTTTTCTCCCGCCATTTTTCTGCAAATTTGTATGCCCATTCTTTTACACTAATGATAGATTCTATTTTGATTGATTGTGCCATTAACTCTTGGATACACAAATCGATATAGGCTTCCATTCGAATTTCATCCACAAAAATAATATTAAATGGATGTGGAGGTGTCATTTGAAAAAGTGCTAACAACTCTCCATTTTCTTCAATCGTCGCCATGTAAGGATTATCATATTTCCCCTCTTTTATTCCTTGTAGTACGCCTAAAAACAAGCTAAACCTATCCTCATTTTTAAGTAAGAAAGGTGTAGCCATTTGAGCAAACTCCTCCGCATTTTCATACTGTCTAAAAATCATATTAACATCCCCCTTTGTATCTTTGTATGTTACTATAACTTAAAATACTGCTAGAGGGGAGTAAATGATGAAAGTTATTTCAATACGCAATATACATATTGGAGAAGGTATGCCTAAGATTATCGTTCCACTCATGGGGAAAAACTTAGAGCAGCTTCTTGTGGAGATTAAAACAATACAACAAGCCAGTCCAGATATTGTTGAATGGCGTGCGGATGCACTCGATGAAGTTGAAAGCTTAGAAGTGGTGTTAAAGACACTTTCTACAATTCGTGAAGCATTGTACCCTACTCCCTTACTGTTTACATTTAGAAGTCACCGTGAGGGTGGAAATAAAAAAATTGAGGACATTTATTACAAGCAATTACTTTGTAAAGTAGTGCAATCAAGACAAATTGATTTGATAGATGTAGAGTTATTTGATCCAAATGTAAGTGAAATAGTGGAAGTTGCTAAAATCAATAACGTCTACGTTGTCATGTCCAATCATGACTTTGAAAAAACTCCTGTGAAAGAAGAAATTATATTTAGGTTACAAAGAATGCAGGAATTAGGCGCAGATATCCCCAAAATAGCTGTAATGCCTAAACTTCCAACGGATGTTCTAACGCTTTTGGATGCTACCTATACGATGAATTCACTCTATGCAGATCGGCCAATTATAACAATGTCTATGGCTTCTACTGGCGCTATTAGTCGGATAGCTGGACAAGTTTTTGGGTCAGCAGCAACATTTGGTGCTGGAATAGAAGCCTCTGCTCCTGGTCAAATACCAGCAATTAAACTTCGAAGAATATTAGAAGTCCTACATACAAATTAGAAAAAGAAGCTGTCCTATTAGGACAGCTTCTTTTATAGTTGCTTAGCTAGACGAATCATATCTACACAAGCAATTCCATTTTCAATAATCTCCTCTTCATAATGAAGAATGAAAAAGTCTTTATCTACACCTGTTATACGAAATCCACATTTTTGATAGAGAGCTAGCTGCCCAATACTGGAGTTTCCAGTCCCAATTTCCATTATTTTATACCCTTGTTGCTTTGCTCTCTCTATTGCATCTAGGACAAGTAACTTTCCAATACCCCTTCCCTGTTGCTGCTCCGCTACTGCTACATTCACAAGCTCTACTGTTTCAGGTCTTGTTGGAAGCAATACATATACCCCTATTGTATTCCCATTTTGCTCCGTTATATAGCATTCTCCACGTTCCACATACTGTTTCACCAATTTTTCAGATGGATCTGCAAGTAATAGTAAATCTATTGGATATGCTTCTTTTATTCGCTTTGTTTGCATTTATGCTTCACCGGTTTCTAGTTTTAATAGTTTTTCTTTCATTTCTAATCCACCTCTGTAGCCCGTTAATGTCCCATTCTTTCCTATTACTCGGTGGCAAGGAATAGTAATAAGGACTGGATTAGCACCAATTGCTGTACCAACTGCTCGAATAGCGGTAGGATTATTGATCAATTCAGCGATTTGTGAATACGATTTCTTTTCTCCATAAGGAATTTTTCTTAAAGCATCCCAAGTAGCTAGTTGAAATGTAGTACCCTTTAGATCCGTTGGGAATGTAAATTCACGTCTTAGTCCATCTAAATACTCTTTAATTTCATTCGTATATGAGGTTAAAGCCTCATCACTCTCTACAAATTCATATTTTGGGAAGCGCTTCTTCACCCAAACTTCCATTTCTTCATATGACTTGTCTGGTGAACCTACATAACATAACCCTGATTCTGTTGCAGCAATATAAAATTTCCATTCGTTATGGATGAAATACATCCAATATAGTTTACTCATCTGAGCAGTTCCCCTTTTTTCTAAATTGAATTGGTGTATATCCTGTGACTCTCTTAAATAGTGTAATGAAATAGGGAATATTGGACATCCCTATCTCGTCGCCTATTTTACTAAGTGATTTATTAGTAGTCGTTAGCAATTTTTTTGCTTTCGCAATTCTAACTTGTTGCAAATATTCTAAAGGGGATATTCCCAATACTTTCTTAAATGTTTTTTGTAAATGAAAGGGACTTCCATGACCTATATCTGCAAGAAGAGCCAACGTGACCCGTTCATGAAAGTGTTGATCTATATATCCCGTAATTTGTTCAATCCATTCCTCATCAGGCAGTCGCAAACCAGTTGGCTTACAACGTTTACACGGGCGATAACCATCCTCAATTGCTTCATTAGCTTCTGTATAGATTCGTACATTTTCTTTTTTCGGAATTCGAGATTTGCAAGATGGTCTACAAAATATCCCTGTCGATTTGACTGCGTATAAGAAAACATCATCATATGCTGAATTATTTTGAGTAATTGCCTCCCAATGCTCGTCAATCATGAAATCACCTCTACTTTTAGTATACTTTTATTTTCTTAAAAAAGCTGATTGTTACGTCGTAATAGCAAGATAACGAAACTTTTTACGTATATAATAAAATAAAAGTCAGGGAGGTGGTAATCATATGTTTTGGAATGAAGAAGATGAGCAAATCATTATAAATACACCATCAAATTTTTCTTTTAAGCAGAACCTTCACTATTTATCTAGGTCTACGAATGAGTGCTTGTTTCTTATTAAAGAGGATAAGGTTAGAAAAGCTATTACTTTAGGTGAATATACAACTCTAATAGAAATTAAAGAACGAGATGACCACTCACTAGTTGTAGATTTTTTAGGAGATACAAGACCTCTAAGTATTAAAGCTCGTGAACAAGTAGCAGCATATATTATCGAATGGTTTGATTTGAAAACAGATATGAGTACCTTTTATGAGCTCTCTATTAAGGACCCCATTCTTCAAAAAGCTGTTACTAAATTTAATGGGCTACGTATTATGGGGATTCCAGATTTATTTGAAGCAATGGTTTGGGGTATATTAGGCCAACAAATCAATTTAACCTATGCTTATACATTAAAGAGACGATTAGTCGAACAGTATGGTCGATCAGTTATGTTCGAAGGTAAACAGTATTGGGTGTTCCCTTCGCCTCGGGACATATCGCAACTTTCAATTAAAGATTTAGCAGACTTAAAAATGACGGTAAAAAAATGTGAATACTTAATAGATGTAGCAAATCTAATAGATTTGGGATTACTTTCAAAAGAAATGCTTTTAGAAACAAAAGAGATAAAAAAAGCAGAAAAATTACTTACTAGCATACGTGGTATTGGTCCATGGACTGCTAACTATGTTCTAATGCGCTGCCTGCGATTCCCTTCTGCATTTCCTATTGACGATGTGGGGCTTCATAATGCTCTCAAACATATAACAGGTTCTCAGCAGAAACCTTCAAAAGATGAGATTTTACAGCTTGCACAAGCTTGGAAGGGCTGGGAAGCTTATGCAACCTTCTATTTATGGAGATTTTTATACTAGAATATAAAAAAGCCCATCCTCCTCATTTAGAGTTGGATGGGTTGTCGAGAATAAGTATTTCCAATATGTCTTCAGAAACGTATGTTTCATTGTCTTTAACAACTGACTTTTCTTTAAATTTTCGAAGACTTCGATTGTAGCCATACATCTCTTCTCCACGCTTAATAGTAATTGAACTGTTTCCTAATTTTAAATAAACGATATTACGCTTTGGATGGTAATTCACTTTGTATCCTAGCTGCTCCGCTACTTTTCGAAGAGGAATCATTTTCGTGCCATTTTGCATAAAATGATCTTTCTCTATGATTTTTTGAACTTCTTTCATTTCAGGAGACTGATAGTTGATCGCTACTATTTTACTAGGTACAGTTTGTGCTGGAATACTTTTGGTTTCTATCGTATAAAATACGATGAGTTCTTTTCCTCTTAAATCCTTTTGCGTTACTTTTTCTCCACGTTCATTTACTAAAACTGTTTCTTTGTCTATCTTAAGTTTCAATTTTTTATCTAAACTTAAGAATTGCTCATCAAACTTCCCAACTTTTACTGAGCTTGAATTTTTAGCGTCATGCACGATTACTAGCTCTGGAGAAATTTGAGCTGGATATATCATAAGCATCGGCTTATTTTTGTCATAATACGCGTCTATTCGTTGCCCTTTTTGGAAAAATTCCTTTTTCACTTCTTTTGTTGTTCCGCTATTAAACAAAAGAGTGTCATTCGAAACTTTAAAATTGGTAATAATAGGTTCTTTGTCTTCACTTTCAACAGTAAGGGTCACTAAGTCATCCGTTTTTACGATATCTTTTATTACTCCAGATGATTTTATAAAGTTCGTTGTATCCTGGTTGACTTCTTCCATGTCTGCATTAACGACCGGGTAATTAAATAAAAAGGTGGTTAATAGGATTACTCCAGCAAATATGCTTAGTTTTTTCATTAAATCTCTCCTTTTACTCCATATTATAGAATTTGACGTAGCTTTTACAAAAACGTTACAAAAAAATTGAAACATTATCCAAATGTAGTACGTATACATGAAAGGATACAAAAAATTAGAGAATGGAGTCTGTATATGACACTATCTATCAATCAAGTAACGAAAAGATATCAAGACTTTGTGGCCGTTGATAATCTCTCTTTTGAAATTGAAAAAGGAGAGATATTTGGATTAATTGGCCAAAATGGTGCAGGTAAAACAACTACGTTTCGTATGATTTTAGACCTTCAAGAAACAACCGAAGGCTCTATTACTTGGGATGGAAAAAATATTAATGCCATCGATCGAAATGTTCTAGGATATTTGCCTGAAGAACGTGGTATATTCCCTACTATGAAAGTAGAAGAACAACTGTATTTCTTCGGTGAATTAAGAGGGAAACATCGAAAAGACCTACATAAAGAGGTAGATTACTGGATCAAGCGTTTTGAACTAGAAGATAAAAGAAAAGCAAAAGCAGAGACTTTGTCCAAAGGGAATCAACAGAAGGTCCAACTGATTGCAAGCTTTATCCATCAACCAGAATTTCTTATTTTGGATGAACCGTTTAGTGGTCTAGACCCTGTTAATAAGGATTTATTGAAAGGTGCCATTTTGGAATTAAAGGACAAAGGGACAACGATTTTGTTCTCTAGCCACCAGATGGAAAATGTGGAGGAGCTTTGTGATCATCTTTGTCTATTAAAACGTGGTGTCTCTTTGTTTGCTGGTAGTTTGTTAGATTTGAAAAAACAATACGGAAAGACAAAGCTGATGGTTCGGTCTGATATTCCAAAAGAAGCACTGGCTAATTTGAATGGTGTTAAAGATGTTCAAGTTGGAAAAGAGCAGTATACCCTTACTTTAGAAGACGAATCGTATGCTCAATCCATTTTTGACTTTGTTTCAAATGGGAAGTATATAGAGAAGTTCAGTTTAGATTATTTATCCTTAGATGAAATTTTCAAAGATAAGGTTGGTGGAACACATGTCTAAGTTTTGGCTTCTCGTCAAGCAGTTATATACACAAAAAATCAAAGCAAAATCATTTATCATCTCAATTATTATATATGTCGGTGTTATTAGTGTGTTCATGTTTTGGTCTGATATTAAGGAAGCATTTTTCCAAGATGAGCCGTTGCAAGTTGCTTTATTGAATGAAACCGAAGCGGACATCGAGGCTCTATTCCAATCAAGTAATGATATTGAATTTACTTTCCCTACCGAAGAGATAGAAGAAGTAGAAAAACAAGTAGTGGACGGTGATTTTGATGCAGCTATTTTTATAAAAGATCAAGATCAATCATTAGCTGCAGAAATCGCAACTTTCGAGC
Source organism: Psychrobacillus sp. FJAT-21963 (assembly GCF_001420585.1). Classification (NCBI taxonomy): domain Bacteria; kingdom Bacillati; phylum Bacillota; class Bacilli; order Caryophanales; family Bacillaceae; genus Psychrobacillus; species Psychrobacillus sp. FJAT-21963. The sequence continues at coordinate 272,655 of NZ_LJIY01000004.1, forward strand.
CTCTCACATTTAACGACCAGCAAAGCATATCTGCTCAACTACAGTACGCAGGGAAGCTTTATGAAGTTCAACAGCTTAACTTAACAGCGGAGCAAGCGGAAAAAATTCTTCAGTCGGAAACGGTTATTTCGATGAAAAGTTTAGATGAATCTGCAACAGGAAAAAGTGAAGATGAAAAAGCAGCTGGTATTGGTGCTTCCATGCTTGTTGGATTTATAATTTATTCCTTTGTTATGAGCTTTTTATCGATGATCACAACGGATGTTGCATCAGAAAAAGGATCACGTGTACTAGAAGTATTACTTGCAAGCGTTAAGCCATCCACACACTTTATGGCGAAGCTAACGGGGACATTTTTATTGGCACTCACACAAATTGGCGCACTCTTACTTGTCCAGGGTCTTTTGTTTATGGTCATTGATGGGGGTTCAAAATGGGATACCGTTATAGAGATTGTTAATGAATTATCGTATTCATTTATCGGGTATGCGGTTCTGTTTTTATTGTTAACGATATTGTTATTTTTAATCATTGGAGCTTTGCTTGGTTCACTCGTATCGAAGGTAGAAGAATCTAGCCAAGCGATGATGCCAGCAATGATGCTTGGAGTTATCGGATTTTATGTACTGCTATCCGGAATGTATAGCCCGGATACATTGATCATTAAAATATTCTCTTATATCCCCTTTACTGCGGGGATGGTAATGCCACTTCGAATAGGAGCTACAGATATATCCTCATTCGAGCCAATGCTCTCTATGCTTATTTTAATAGGTACAGTTATTTTGATGTTCTTACTTAGCCTGTCCTTCTACAAGCGAAGTGTGCTAACATATAGCTCTGGTGGAATCATTCAAAAAATTAAAACAGTACTTAAAGTCACAACTTGACATTTCCTCAATAATCGTAAAAGTTTTTACTTTTACGATTATTTTTTTTGGCTCAATTGAGCAATTGCTGCATAAAATAATTCATGAAAGAAGGGATGCGAATAAATGTGTGGAATCACTGGTTGGATTCATTTTAATAAAGACTTACGAAACGAGCTGCCTATTGTAAAAAAAATGACGGAAACTCTAAGTAGACGAGGACCAGATGACAATAATATATGGTTTGGTCCCCATACGTTACTAGGTCATCGGCGATTAACTGTAGTCGATCCTGTTGGAGGAAAACAACCCATGGTCAAAACGTATGAACATAACCAATATACACTTACGTACAATGGAGAATTGTATAATACAGAAGACCTTCGAAAGGAACTGTTGAAACGTGGCCATACTTTTTCTGGTCATTCAGATACGGAGGTTTTATTGACTTCTTATATTGAATGGAAAGAAAAATGTGTTGATTATTTTAATGGTATTTTTGCTTTTGCAATATGGGATGAAACAGAACAAAAGGCTTTTATCGCAAGAGATCGACTTGGAGTTAAGCCACTATTTTACGCAGAAAGAAATGGCGGATTACTATTCGCCTCCGAATTAAAAGCACTTCTTGCCCATCCAGATATTCCAACGAAAATCACTCGAGTTGGCATGGCAGAAATAATTGGTTTAGGACCATCACGTACTCCTGGATCAGGTGTATATGATGGAATTAATGAATTACGTCCCGCACATGCCATGACCTTTTCAAAAAATGGACATCGTATTTGGCGCTATTGGAATGTAGAAAGCAAAGAACATACGGATTCCTTAGATGAAACGATAGAAAATGTGCGTTTCCTCGTAACTGATGCCGTAGAGCGACAACTAGTATCAGATGTACCTCTTTGTACGTTTCTTTCAGGTGGCATAGACTCTAGTATTATTACTGCAATTGCAGCCAATGCATATAAACATGATAACAAGGCCCCTCTCCACACCTACTCAATTGATTATGAAAACAATCAACAACACTTCCAAGGAAATGCATTTCAACCAAGCGACGACCGGCCATGGATCCAAAAAGTCTCCAATAGTCTCGGTTCACTTCACCACTACTCCATCATTAGTCAAAACCAACTCGTTGAATATTTGACAGACGCTGTACACGTTCGAGATCTTCCAGGAATGGCGGATATTGATTCTTCTTTACTCTGGTTTTGTAAAGAAATTAAACAAAATTTTACAGTTGGTCTATCTGGCGAATGTGCGGACGAAATCTTTGGTGGGTATCCTTGGTTTCATCAAGTAGCCAATTCCGATAGTGTCTTCCCTTGGATACGTTCAAAAAATGAACGGAATTCTCTACTTAATGATAGCTGGCACAAAAAACTAAATATAGATGACTATGTAGAAAATGCATATAATACGACACTCATAGAAACTCCATTATTGGATGGTGAAACAGAAATTGAAGCTAAACGAAGACAATTATTCTATCTGAATATGACTTGGTTTATGACGACTTTACTTGACCGAAAAGATCGAATGAGCATGGGCGCAAGCTTGGAGGTACGTGTTCCTTTTGCGGATCATCGTTTAGTGGAATATGCATGGAATATTCCATGGGATTATAAAATGGTAGGTAATCAAGAAAAAGGAATTCTAAGAAAAGCATTTCAAGGTATTCTTCCTACCGAAGTACTTTACAGAAAGAAGAGCCCTTATCCGAAAACCCATAATCCTGTTTACTCGGAGAAAGTTCAAAGCTTACTAAAGGAACAGTTATTAGATAAAAACTCCATACTGCATGAACTTTTTCATGCACATCGACTAAGTGATTTAATAAATTCGAATGGAGATGCCTTTAAAGTCCCTTGGTTCGGCCAGTTAATGTCTGGTCCGCAATTATTAGCTTATTTGGCTCAATTGCATATTTGGTTTAGGGATTATAATGTAGAACTTGTGGATTAATACCGAGAACAAATGAATTTAAAACAAAACGGTTTCCATAAGGACCGTTTTGTTTTCTTGTTGAATTATTTAACGTTTTTTACTACTAAACGCAATGAAAAACACAACTATTATTAATAGTAGCAAAAGAAATGGTAAAACTTTTTCCAGCCAGTAAGAAGGCTTTTTGTGTATAAACTCTGCTTTTACCCATTGTTTTTCTCCTGCTTCAACTGCAATTGCTTTATCTGATTGTATTCCCTTTATCTCATAATATTTTGTTCCTATTGGATAGTAGTTAGATGCATTACCAACGTGTTTGCCAGTTCTATTATTAGCTTTGGTTTCTACGTATCCTATAGCCTTGCCTATTTCACTTTCACCTACTTCTTCCTCTTTCACTTCGTAAACATTTCCATCCCATACAACAAAAAAATAAGCCCACTCTAAAGCATGAACAGTTGGAGTAATAGAAAATAGAATTAATATAAAAAACATTGCTACTCTTTTCATTAATATCCACACCCCACATTAATCATTTTTTTTTTGGCTCTGTTATCATTTCCTTATGTACTCATTGTTACCAGGAAGTTTTTTAATCTCATTCCAAGCAGCGATCTCATCTTTTCTCTTTTTCCCTTTGTTCTTAGGATCTGCAAAGTAACACGTGAAAATTGATTACATTCAAATGTTGTTAAGTATGATGAGTCCTTCTTTTTTTCCTCTAACCAGTAGAAATTCCTAAAATCATTTTCATTTAAATCTTTAGATACAAACTGGTCGCATCGCTGTCGCCGCTATGTCTATTGATACGTTCTTTATGTAAATCGGTTTCATAACCTATTCAAAGAAAAAGGAGCGACCCATTAAGTTGGGTAGCTCCTTATTTTTATTAGCATGAAATTTTACGAATATAGGCATCTACAAATGGAACAAGATAATCAATGACCGCTTCATTTGGATTTAATTTTGCATGGTGCAATCCAAAAGAAGAATCTACCCCTGCCCAGAATAACATACCAGGAATTTCTTGTAGGAAGTACCCGAAATCCTCTCCAGTCATTGCAGCATCACATAAGATAGCGGTAGTTTTTTTGTCTTGCTCAGCAAACGCTAAAAACTCATTAGTTATAGCTACTTCATTTTTAACTTGATAATAAGAAGAACCATAATCGATATGAATATCACAATCAAACGCCATTTCAGTTGCTCGACAAAACGACTCAATTTTTTCTTTTATTGTCGACATTGTTTGGGCATCCATTGTTCTAATAGTGCCTTCTAAACGTGCTTGACCAGAAATTATGTTTTGAACTGTCCCGGAAGTCATTTTTCCTATTGTAACAACCGCTGGATCCATAGGGTTTATTGATCTACTAACAATTGTTTGCAGTTGTAGTAAGAGAGTCGCTGCTGCAATTGACATATCTCTTGCCTGATGTGGAAATGCAGCATGGCCTTCCTTCCCTACTAAATCAATAAATAGTTCGGATGTGTTTGCAAACAGCAGTCCTGGTCTAGTTGCAACAGTTCCTACTGGATACTCAGGTGCAATATGAAAGGCAAATATTTGATCAGGTACAAGCTCCGGCTGCTCCAATTTCAACCATTCTCTCATTGGTAATGCTCCACCAGGACCTTCTTCTGCAGGCTGAAATAGAATAACGACATGATCATTAACAGGATTCTCCACAAGGGACTTTAACAGCCCAAGCGCTACCGTCATATGCAAATCGTGTCCACAAGCATGCATCTTATCTGCATGCTCGGATTTGAATGGAAGATCCGTAGCTTCAGAAATAGGCAAACCATCAATATCCGTACGCCAACCTATCGTTTTTGTCGCATTTGTGCCCTCTACTCTAACTACTATTCCTGTTTTCCATGTAACAATTTTCAATCTTTCCTGGGGAAGCGAATGAATCTGCTCCAATAAATAAGCATTTGTTTTTACCTCTTGGAAGCCCAGTTCAGGAATACGGTGCAAATCCCGTCGAATTTCAAGTAAAGACTTCATAGGACACCTTCTTATAATTGACGTAGTTCTTGCATGATTTCCGTTTTAGATCTTGTTTTATCATCAATTTCTTTAATGACTTTAGCAGGTGTTCCAGCAACTACTGTATACGGTGGAACATCCTTCGTCACAACAGCTCCAGCAGCAACTACTGCACCTTTTCCTATTCTACATCCCTCTAACACAACTGCATTTGCACCGATTAGTACATCATCTTCCACAATAACCGGAGTTGCACTAGGCGGCTCAATTACTCCAGCAAGCACTGCTCCTGCGCCAATATGACAGTTATTACCTACCGTTGCACGCCCACCAAGAATTGCTCCCATATCGATCATTGTACCTTCACCAATAACGGCACCAATATTAATAACAGCACCTAACATAATAATAGCGTTATCGCCAATGCTCACTTGGTCACGTATAATCGCACCTGGCTCGATACGCGCATTAATTCCCTTTAAATCTAAAAGTGGAATAGCAGAATTTCTACTTTCATTTTCTACAACTACATCTTCAATTTGATCTTTGTTTTCATTTAAAACTGGCTCAATTTCAGACCATTCTCCAAATAGCACAAGAGAATTACCTTCTCCAAATACTTTTGTTTGTTCACCAAAAGAAATTTGATTGATGTCCTTCCCTTTTATGTATACCTTTACCTGTGTTGATTTTTTTGCATGTTGAATATAAGAAATAATTTCATACGCGTCTAGTTGCTTCATCCTCTGTTACCTCCTAAAATTATGTGTCAATTGTACAGGAATTTTTATAAAAAATCACGAATTTAAATACATTTCTCGAAATTTAATTGAAAATAAAGTTTTTTTGCATTTTATTACAAGTAGATTACTGGTGCCAGGCACCAGTAATCTACTTGTAATAGTGGTTTGGATAAATTTTCAAAATGGATTGTTATATGCTAGAATAATAGAAAAACGGGCAGTGGTGCTGATGAAGAAGATAATTTTTGAGGCCTCAAATGTAATGAAAGAAATAAATGGACATGTAGTCTTACAAAATGTTTCCTTTAAGCTTCATGAAAATGAATCTGTTGCTATACGTGGTCAAAATGGGTCAGGCAAAAGTACTTTATTAAAACTTTTAGCCGGAATTTATGAGCCCTCTAGCGGAAAAATCTTAAGAAATGGAAACAGAATTGGGTATGTACCGGAGCATTTCCCTGAAAACCTACGATTTAAGCTAAAGGAATATTTACTATTAACAGCATCCTTTCATGGCATATCATCGACTCAAGCGGAAAAAGAGTTGTTAGAGTATGTCCATCTGTTTGAAATAGAGTCTTTTATGGACGTTCCTCTTAAGCGATGTTCAAAAGGTACGAAACAAAAAGTAGGTATCCTTCAAGCAATTCTAACTAAACCAGACATCCTTCTTTTGGATGAACCATTAACTGGATTGGATGCTACCTCTCAACAAAGTCTAATTGCAATTCTTGAAAAACTAAAAAAACAAATGACGATTATTTTTACCACTCACGAGGACCTGTTAGTAGACACTTTAGCCAATCAAATTGTATATGTTAAAGATGGTAGTACCTTAGTTCAAAAAGAAACTACTAGTATACACAGAAAGGTAAAAGTAAAATTCCCTAACAAGGCAATTTTTAATGAACTTGATATGATCGAAATTCACTTTGAAGAAGATACGGCATTAATAACGGTGGAGCTAGAAAAAAGTGATTTACTTTTATTGTATTTGTTAAATAAAAATTGTTCAGTACTTGAGGTCAAGGAAAGGAAGTAACTGTGCCAGGATTTATTAGATACCAATTGATAAGTTATATACGCTCATTCAAAATTATCCCTCCAGCAGCATCCTTTTTAATATGGGTTTTTATTTTATATAGTTACAGCGGCGTGGAAATATTAAGTAGTTACGCAGTAACAAGCATCGCCATCTATATAGTCATGACCTGGGTATCGATGAGTATTTTTTCTATTGAAGAGGAAGCTGAGAAAAATATATTATTTGTCCACCTTAGCAAAAAGAACTATCTATGGGGGAAATGGATAATCTGTATCTTGATCTCCATTATTTTTATTTTGTTTGCAATTTTCTATCCCATACTAATGAACAGTTTCAAAGAAGCAATGACAACAAATCATTTTGGCCTCTCTATTTTTATACATTTATTGTTGGCCATATTTGGTATTTTTGTTGGATCGCTTTCTTCTATTTCATCATTTGTACCAAAGAAATATACATGGCTTTTTGCAGTTTTCGTCATCGTTTTAACAATTTCTTATGAAGGAATTGTAGAGAAACTGTCTTTATTAAAATGGCTATTTATCATATTTCCTCCAGTTGTAAATGTTATTAATTTTTTTGAGCCTGACAGTTTAGATCAGTTTGGAAAAGAATTTTGGACGGTTTCAGCTTTTGCGATTATGTATGCCATTATTGGTTTTATCGTTTTAACTAAATTATTTTTAAAAGAGGAAAGTTGAGTTTAAAACGAAAGTATGAATATGATATAATGAAGACATCAAATTTTGAAGGGACGATGGGTGGCCGATGAAGTTTTAATCTTATTTCTCAGTAGAAGTTTTTCTGCGATATATTTGCGCAGTAACAAAATAAAACTTTACGAAACCGGAAATAGGATTAGTCTGCCCATTTTTCAAAATTACTGCAAATAATTCTCTACAATACGCTAACGCTTTGTAGTGGTTTTTTGCATATTCATTTAATGGTCAGTATGTAATCCTACCGTTTAATATCGGAGGGATTTTTTTATTCCTCCAAAAGGAGAGGATTTTATGACACTACATGGCAAATTAAACGATATAGGTATTATTTTTGGCGATAAGATAGTTTTACAAAATGTGAAGGCGGATATTATTTCCGGGTCTGTGATTGGTATTGTAGGTGGAAATGGAGAAGGTAAGTCTTCTCTACTCTCTTTACTTTCAAAAGAGTCTGCCCCAACAAAAGGACAAATCGAGTGGTTTGGAGCCCCACCAACTATCAGTTACTTTAAACAGGAAGATGAACAATTTAACAAAAAGGATTACGCTGATGATGAATGGATATACTTCAGTAAATGGTCTGTTCCTAAAGGTCGTAGTTACACCCATTTGAGTGGTGGAGAAAAAATGAAGAGAAGATTAGCACGCGTATTTGCTGAGAAGTCTCAAGTCCTATTACTAGATGAACCTACTAATCATTTAGATCAAGATAGCTTGTCTTTCCTGAAAAAGCAGATAAACGCTTACCAAGGAACAATTATTTTTGTATCGCACGACCGATACTTTTTGGATGAGGTAGCTGATTGTATTTGGGAAGTTGAAAATAAAAAATTGACGGTCTATACAGGGAACTACTCTTCTTATCGACAAAAGAAGGAAGAAAACAGATTAACCCAACAAAGACTTTATGATGCTCAGCAATCTAAAATACAGCAAGTAGAGAAACAAATATCAGAGTTAAAAAACTGGTCTTCCAAAGCACATGAAGAATCAACAAAACATGAATTTAATAAAGAATATTACCGTGTCAAAGCTAAGAAAATGGATGTTCAAATTCGTTCTAAAAAGAAACGGTTAGAACTAGAACTTTCTAAAAACACTATAGATAAACCAGAAGAAGAGAAAGAAGTGCTCTTCTCTATTGAAGGGAACAAGAAAAAAGGGAAACGTGTTGTAGAAGCCAAAAATATAACAAAGAGTTTCGAGGACAATCTTTTATTTCAAAATGCTTCTTTTACTATACAATCTCAAGAGCGGATTGGTATTCTTGGTCCTAACGGAAGTGGAAAATCGACATTTTTCCGCATGTTACTGGGGGAAGAATTGAGTGAAGGAGAACTATGGAAATCAGAAGCGATGAATATAGGCTATTTACGTCAAACCGTATTTGATCTACCAGAGGAAAAAACACCTTTCGAATTTTTTGGTCCTACAGATTATGAGATTAGAGGTAAAATACAAACACTTATGATGAACCTCGGATTTTCAAAGGATCACTGGTCTCGCCCTATTTCAACAATGAGTATGGGTGAGCGAGTAAAATTAAAACTCATGGAATTCATACTAAACCAAAAGGATGTTTTACTATTAGATGAGCCAACCAACCATTTAGATCTTCCATCTAGAGAGCAATTAGAAAAAACGCTTTCCACCTATCCCGGTACCATTTTATTAGTTACACACGATCGTTATTTTTTAGATAAACTATCAAACAAACTGCTTATTTTTGAAAATAAAACAATAAAAAAAATAGACATGAGTTACAATGAATGGATAAATAAAAACAATGAATCCAATCTTGAAAAAGAATTATTAAAACTTGAAACAGAACGGCAGGCAGTGTTGGGAGCACTTAGTTATATACAAAAAAGCGATCCAAAATACAACGAGTTAGACCAAAAGTTTTTAGAACTAACAAAGCAAATTAACGAATTAAAAGGAAAATAAATTTCAGAGGCTATTCCTTAAAAGGATTGCCTCTTTTTTTGTTGAAGCCACTCAAGATTTGTCAATTTCCCGGGAAATATGTAAGAATTAAATTATTTACAATTTCATCAAATCATCTTATAATAAATATAAATCCAATAAGAAAAGTAGGTTTTAAAATGAAAACAATCCCAAAACCTCTTGTCATGGCAAATCAATGGACAATTGTTGTGTCTGTTATTATAGCTCTTATTACACAATCTGCGTGGATTTTATTTATTCCACTAATCGCAAATCTTTCTAGCTTATTAACTGGTTTTCATCCAATATTGGTCATAGTTAAACGTTTTTTATCGAAGCCTGCAAATCAATATATTCAAGAGGATTATGCTCAGTTAAGATTTAACCAATGGCTAGCAGTCGGCTTCTTATTCGTTGCAAGTATAAGTTTTCTATTAAATTGGGTAGTATTATTTAATATTACGACAATAATGGTTGGTCTCGCTGCTTTAATAGCAATCCTCGGATTTTGTATTGGGTGTTTCGTTCGTTTCCAATACCAACAATGGCAATATCGCAGAAAAAATTCAGCAGCTCACTAAAACCACAGCCTTTCCAGAAACGGGGGAGGCTGTTTTCTATTTACCAACCTTCATTGCTGTTTCACTTATAATATATCCAAGCCTTAAACGACTAAACCATTTTTCTGAATCACTAATCGTTCTATTTAAACCATTAATCTCTTCCTCAAATTCCAAACCTTCAACTGCTCGGTAATCAACTTGTCGTTTGACGATCCTATGTACAATCATCGCCCATTCCGCATCTGTCATCTTTTCTTTCGAATACGTAGTAATGTATTCAGCACTTTCTCTAGAAAATCCACAAGATCCCGCGGTTATATCTACTTCTTTTCCAAGTTCCAGTGAAACTATATGATTGGTGATTTTTTCTGTTTCTATCCATTCAATAGGATGTGTCTTCATTGCTCGTTCTATCCTGCCAAGTATTAAATAATCATGATTTGGTATGTCTCCAACCAGTACTTTTAATTCGTTTAAATGGTTTTTACCCCACGTTAAAACTCTATCAAAGTCACAGTAATGAAAGTGTCGCCCCTTCCCTGTCAGTGCATGCTTCAATGCTTCCCTTCTGGCATTTGCCGCTCCTGTCTTGGGGATAATTTTAAAGTTAAAACTGCTATTTTCAATCGTTTTTATTAATTCCGATGAAGATTCTTCACTAATGGTAATAAAAAGTTCTCCATATATTTCTTCCAAGCTTAGTTGCAATCTTTTAAAGTTTTCTATGTTCTTTCCTTCCGGGTCATGCGTTACAGTGACTAATGATGTTTGCAGCAAAATATAACTAGCCTCCCTTCTCTATTCCAATCTACCGAGCATATTGTAAGAATCTACATCCCATGTTTCATAAGGAATGAAATGAACAGCTCTCATTGCGTCTAATGTTCTAGATCTCATATGCGGTCGTGTAATATAGTCGGCAATATTATCTTCCGTTAGCCTAATAAACTGTGCTTCTTTTATTTCTTCCGGTTGGATTTTCATTTCCCCACTAATATAAGCTGCTTTAAAAACGACGGACAGTATATGCTTTGTTATATTGTAATAGACTCCAGTTACGCCTAATGGACGCACTATAATACCAGTCTCTTCAAAGATTTCTCTACTCAGTGCAACATCTAATGGTTCTCCCACTTCTACCTGCCCTCCAGGAGCTTCCCAAGTATCTGAACGCAAATGTGTTTTAACTAATAATGCTTCTCCTTTTTCATTTGTAACATACGCAGACACTGCAATAATATGCTTCGGATATTCGTTAGCCAATTTATTTTCTCCTTTTACTAATATAAATACCAAGAATAGTAATTATAACAAGTCATTTTTATCACCTGCGTACTCACCATCCCTTGTTACTATTATATAGCTTCCATTATTTTTAACGGCAAAAGCTTCATCGGTGCTTACCCCAACAATTGAATAATAATTAGTACCTTTTGGATAGGTTTATGAAAAGTTCCCAGAATAAGTTCCCTCCATGTCTGAATACTTCTCAAACGAGTTGGTCCAATCTGCTTGTGATTTACTTGGGAAAAAAATCGACATAACTAGCGTAAGAATGATTGCTGAAGAGAATAAATACTTCTTGCTCATCCTATGCCCCCCTTAACAGTATTGGACGTATTATATTATTTTCCGTTTCGTCCATTTTTGCACTGAGAATTAAATTCCAACTAAAACACTTATAATTCCAACTAAGTGCTTCATTTTTACAGCTAAACTTACTTAGTTTCCAACTAAAGCATCATTTTTTCAAACTAAACATCTTCAGAAGCAAAAATAAATAAAAAAAGCTGCCTCCACGTAGTTAAACTACGTATGAGACAACCTTTTAAACTATATTATTCTCCTAAGTCTACGTTATGGTAAACTTGCTGCACGTCTTCTAGATCTTCCAAAGCATCAATCATTTTTTCGAATTGAGCTTGTGCATCAGCATCTAAGGAGATGTCGTTTTGAGCAAGCATTGTTAACTCCGCTACCGTAAATTCCGATACGCCAGCTTCTCTTAATGCTTCTTGTACAGCATGGAATTGATCTGGTTCTGCATAAACAATGACAGAATCCTCTTCTTCGATAATGTCGCGGGCATCTACGTCCGCTTCCATTAATAATTCTAGTACTTCATCAGCTGTTTTTCCTTCTAAACCGATAACTGCAGTTGCATCAAACATATAAGCAACCGAACCACTCACACCCATATTACCGCCATTTTTCCCAAATGCAGCACGTACATCAGATGCAGTACGATTCACGTTATTTGTTAGAGCGTCAACGATAACCATTGAACCACTTGGACCAAAGCCTTCATAACGAAGCTCGTCATAGCTCTCTTCAGATCCACCTTTTGCTTTTTCAATTGCTTTATCAATAATATGCTTAGGCACACTGTATGTTTTTGCACGTTCTAAAACTACTTTTAATGCTTGGTTAGAAGTAGGATCTGGTTCACCTTGTCTTGCAGCTACATATATTTCACGACCAAATTTAGCATAAATACGACTAGTATTAGCATCTTTGGAAGCTTTCTTTTCTTTAATATTGTTCCACTTACGACCCATAAAGTCCCACTCTCTTTCGCTTCATTAAATTTATACTGTAACATTATACATGAAATTCGCACTAAGTAGCAAAATAAATACATTAACTTCCATTAATATTAATTGTTCGGATACAAATTTTGTAAAAACTTAATAGATTGAGTAATCATCTCTTTTAAAACATCTACCTCAATATCTTCTACTTTATTAATGTACACACAGGATTTTCCTGCAGTATACTTTCCAAACCGCTTTAATGTTTCCTCACGTTCTGTGTCACCCGTAGCAAAATACAAACTAATTTTCGCCTTTCTCGGAGAGAAACCGACAAGCGGAGCATCTCCCTCATGTCCAGAAGAATACTTATAGTGATAGGACCCAAAGCCAATAATACTTGGACCCCACATTTTAGCCTCATAGCCGGAAGTTTCCTCAAAAATCTCTAAAAGTTTATATGCGTCCTCTCTTTTCTTCGGACTATCTACCTTTTCGATAAATTCCACCACATCATGTTCTGTTTCTTTTGTCTTTTGCTCATATTTAGACATTTATATATCTCCTTTATTAACTATTTTAAATCACTACTATTAACTTTCTAACAAAATAACATAATTCCCTTTATTTTAATCACTAATAGATGCATCTTTTTAAGGTATCCCAAGAACATCATATAAAAAGAAAAAGAGCCTATTCACCTATTGGAATAAAGACTCTTTCTCACTTATTCTGTTAACTTAACTAAGAACCCACCATTGAATCTAGTGGGTTCATATGAAATGATAAATGCCTTTGGAGATAAAGACACAATATAGTTTTTTAGCTTCTGCTCGTTTTTACGCTTCGCTAGGACTTTCATACATAGTCGTTTTCCATCTTTTCCATCCGCAACCCAGGATGTGACGCCATATCCTTTTGTACGAATTTGAGCTGGCAATTCGATTTCTAACGAATCAACAATTACTTCAAAAACGATATACCCAAGTGCTAATCGATTTTCAATAATACTACCTAAATAAACCCCGAGTCCCCATCCAATACAATACGCTAATATATTTAAAGGTTTATCTAAATTATCTAATACCATCGTCAAACCCATTAAATACACAAACACTTCAGCCATGGATAAAAATGACGCTACACCTCTGTAGCCTTTAATTACTAAAATTAATCGTAAGGTTGTTAGTGTCATGTAGGTTACATTAATAATAACAATTAGCAATATTATTGAATCCACATCTATTCCAGCTTTCTTTATAAGTAATCTCTATACAAAATCTCGGTCAACCTCAAAAGTTTTCAATTTATCATACACCATTTTTTCGCCTCCAAAAGCTTTCAGATAATTCTGTTATATAAAACTTTGTTTCATCCGATTTCATGGTACTCGTTAGGGTATGTTCTCCAACTTACTAAATAATCGAGCTTCCTATTCTCTTCAAGAAGCACATGAACGTACGATGAAATATGTAAAAAAAATAATTAATATGATGGTAGAGAAATAGAAAAAAGACATTCTGAATCGGAATGCCCTTTTTGCGTGTGTAATACAAGTATTTAAATTTTAAATTTGGTTACTAATTCATTCAGATCTTCAGCCATTTTAGCTAACACTTTAGAAGAACTACTGATTTCTTCCATTGAGGCCAATTGCTGTTCTGTAGAAGCTGCCACTTCTTCAGAGCTTGAAGCATTTTCCTGAGCAAATGCTGCTAGTTCTTCTGCTGTATCAGAAACAGATTGTGTACTTCTTGAAATCTCTTGGACAGTAGACGTCATTTCTTCAATTTGAGGAGTGATATTTCTTGTTTTTTCTAGTATTTGCATAAACTTCTCTGCTGTTTCAGTAGTGATTTGCATTCCTTCTTCAGCATTGTCCATTACTTCTCCCATAAATTGTACGGATTCGTTTGAATTATATTGAATGCTAGTAATAATTTCAGCTATAAGCTTGGTTGATGACATAGATTGTTCAGCAAGCTTTCTTACTTCATCTGCAACAACTGCGAAACCTTTACCATGTTCACCCGCACGTGCAGCTTCAATCGCTGCATTGAGAGCAAGTAAATTAGTCTGAGCTGCAATATCATTTATAACATCAAGAATCTTGCCCACTTCATTTGATTGGTGGGATAAAGAAGATATTACCTCATGTGATTTCTGAACAGAAGATTGAATATTACTCATTTGTTGTAAATTGTTTGCTACAATCATATTTCCTTCTTCTGCTTCTTTCGATGTATCTTTAGCTAGGTCAGAAATTTTATTTGATCCTTCTACTATTACATTAATTCCATTTAATACATCTTGTAATTCACTTGAATTGTGTTCAAGTTTACTAGTTGAGTGTTCAGCACCTGTAGCAATCTCCTCAATAGCATTAGCAACGTGATGTGTAGCAGCTGAAGTCTGCTCTGCACTAGCAGTAAGCTGCTCGGAAGCCGCAGCAACTTGTTGAGAGGTTTCAGCAACAGTCTGAATAATTCCTCTTACCCCACTAATCATTTGATTAAAGGAATTTGTTAATACTCCAAGCTCATCTTTAGATCGATAACTACCATGAACAGTAAAGTCTCCAGCCTCAGCTTTAGAAAGAAGTTCTTTTAGTTCGTTTGTCGGTCTTACAATCATCTTCATAATAATTAGTCCTACAAAAACTGAAATAACCATACTTGCAACTAATATTACACATAACATGATTATCGCTTGTTTGATTTCATTCTGATTTTGTTTATTAATTTCCTCGGCATATTCAAGATTATATTGTTGAAGAGTCAGCAATGTTTGATCGATAGATTCTCTCTTTTCACTTACTTTACTTTTATATATCTCATATGCTTTTGTGTTTTCATTTTTCATTGCAAAATTAATCATTTCATCCCTTGATTCAGTTAAATCTGCTACATCTTGATCATATTGATTTATAGATTCTATTTCTCGTTCTGTTTGAGCAATTTCTTTAAATTTGTTCATTTGTGATATGACGTTTTCAATTGATTTATCCATACTAGCTTTCAACTGAGCATTATCTTTAGGATCATCTGTTAATGTGATGCTCAGTAAATTACTATCAATTCTAGCATTTTCATATCTCACTTCGCCAAGCCATTGAGTAGGTTTTAATAATTGGTTATAAACTTCTTCTGATTTTTGTGCCATCTCTTTAACGTAATTAAATCCTGTTAAGCCAATACACAAAGATGCTAGTGCTCCAATTCCTATTAACACTAATAACTTCTGAGTAACCTTTAAATTCCTTAAAATACCCATCTTTTTTTCTCCCGTTCAATATAAGAATTTTTTTAAATGCGGAATATTGGCTAACGGGACAAAACCTGTGTTATTATCAGTGTTCACACCACATTATCAGTATTCATTCTCATATTAAAACACAGCTTTAGGCTAAAATAAATATATTTTTATTGTAAAAANTAAATGTAAAGATATATTTACATTCATTATTGTCACCTATTTCAATCAATTATTGTTATAATTTTACTACTAAATAAAAAGAAACAAGGGGTATTCACATGAGAAACCGAGGAGCAACTGTCATTATTGAAAATGATCGTGTTGCATTAATTAAAAGGACTAAACCACATATCACTTATTATGTGTTTCCAGGTGGAGGCATTGAAAGCGGTGAAACTCCTGAAGAAGCTGCAATAAGAGAAACGTTCGAAGAATTAGGCGTACACGTTCAAATTAAACGTCCACTAAAAGTATTAGAGCAAAACGGAAGACAATATTATTATTTAGCCGATATTATTGGCGGCACTTTTGGGGCAGGAACTGGTGAAGAATACACACAAACTTCGGT
Organism: Psychrobacillus sp. FJAT-21963; assembly: GCF_001420585.1. Classification (NCBI taxonomy): domain Bacteria; kingdom Bacillati; phylum Bacillota; class Bacilli; order Caryophanales; family Bacillaceae; genus Psychrobacillus; species Psychrobacillus sp. FJAT-21963. The sequence goes on from NZ_LJIY01000004.1 coordinate 288,847, forward strand.
CCAACGTGGAACTTACGAACCGATTTGGGTCAACATAGAGGACCTTCCTACACTAGATGTTCGTCCAAAAGAAATAGTTGAAATACTTTAAGCTAAAAAAACAGTCCAAAGTAAGCACAAAATGACAGGATGGGTTACTAGTTATTGCTTATGATGAATACAAGGAGTGAGTGCAATGGGTTGGGTAGAGTCGATTCAAAAAGCAATTAATTACATGGAGGAAAACTTACTAGAGGAGTTATCAATGGAGAAAATTGCAAAAGAAGCAAATTCCTCCGTGTTTCATTTCCAGCGAACCTTTTCTATTTTAACAGATATGTCTATCTCGGATTATATCAGACGGAGAAGACTAACATTAGCCGCGCAGGAATTAATGAACACGGATAATAAAATTATCGATCTCTCCTACAAATATTGCTACGACACTCCTGAAGCTTTCACAAAAGCCTTTCGTAAGCAACACAACTTGACGCCGAGTGAAGCACGTAAGATGCAAGGAAAATTACAATCATACAATCGCCTGATAATCCAGGTAAGCTTGAAAGGAGCAGAACCAATGAAGTATAAAATCGTGGAGAGAGACAGTTTCCAAGTGGTTGGATTGAAAAGAACGTACAATTGCAAAAATGGTGAGAACACACAAGGTATCCCTTTATTTTGGGATGAAGTGAACGGAGACGGAACGGATGATTTACTATTCCAGTTAAACAATGGTGCAATCGATGGTGTACTAGGGGTTTGCGTTGCAGATGAAAATTTTAAAGATAACAGCTTAATCGATTATTGGATTGCAACGAGCCATGTAGGTGACGTACCAGAAAACCTAGAAGCTATGGAGATTCCTGCTTCGAAATGGGTAGTGTTTGAGGTTCACGGTCCAATGCCAGATGCAATGCAAAATACATGGAAGCAAATTTACTCCGAATGGTTTCCCTCTAACTCTTATGAGCAAGCAGGAACACCTGAGCTAGAAGTCTATTCCAATGAGAATCCATCGAATCCTGATTATTACTCTGAGATTTGGATTCCTATTAAGTAACTTGAAAACCCGATGAGTAATTTCTAGATACTCGTCGGGTTTTTATTATCCGATTATGTGATGTTATTATCCGATTGTTAAGGATTATTATCCGATAATTCCTATTTATTATCCGATTACTACTTATTTGGCTAAATTCAGAGCCAAGAAACTCCAAACTTCTCCTGTAACCACCCAAACTTTCAAATTATATGTTAAGGTTTTATTATGAAAAAAATTATTCCCTTACTAATCTTACTTATTATTGTATTCATTTCATCTGGACAAACAGCGGAACAGCAATCCCTTGAATCCACTCTTAAAACGTGGCTTCCGAATAAACCACTAGAATCCATTCTGTCCTATTTACAAATTCCCTATTGGGGCATTTTAGTTTCTATTGAAGAACGTGGATATTATGCTTTTGTTGAATTTTTAATTCGAAAAGCCACTCATTTCTTTTATTTTGGATTTATTGCACTTGCTATTTATGCTGCTTTGCCTAATATTAAATACCGAACACTTTCTGCAGTTATTTTGACATTCCTTTACGCTGTTGCAGATGAATTCCGCCAGTCATTAACAAGTGGACGCACAGCAACCGCTCAGGATGTAATGCTTGATACCGCAGGTGCCATAACAGCTCTATTAATGTGGAAATGGATAAGAAGATGGAAACAAAAAAAAACCGCTATCTAGCGGTTTTCAGAATGTAGACATACTCTATTTTAGGTGTATAGAGTTGAGTAATAAATTCGGCAAGGACCACCACGCTTTCCGTGGGCTCGGTTTTTCATTGTTGATTTTCTTTTCAGTCTCTACATTGTTCTTCCTTATCTATAATAAGTGCCATATGATTTTCGTCAAAATATGTATCATTCATTTTCAATGCCTTTTCCTCTACTCCGAATACGGTAAATCCTAATTGTGAGTACAAGTTTTTTGCTGCTTCATTCGTTGAAACAACTGAAAGGTTAATTTTTTCAATTTCCTTGATGGCTTTCGCCTTGTTTATGGCTTCAACTAGTAAGGCTTTTCCAACACTTCGCCCTCGAACTTGGGGACTTACGTACATTGCATAAATATTTGCACGGTGCCTTAACTTTAATCCCCCTTCTTGAACTAATGTCACCATACCTACAAGTTTCTCGTGGTAATATGCTCCAAATGTATAATTTCCTTCTGTTTGAAGATTCTTTTCCACAAGTTCAATAGGATTCGTTCTTTGTATTGCTTCCTCATAGCTAGTCCCAAAAGCTTCAGGATTTAACTGTAAAGCTTCTAATCTCAATTCCCAGTAGGCACTTGCATCTTCTGGTGATAGCATTTTTATTTCCATTCCTTACACCTCCACAAAAAATTTTTCATTGCACAACTGATGTGCAAATAAAATAAAATCTCGACATTCTTCTGCTCTTATCCTATTACTGACGAACAGTGATTTCGTAATGCTTTCCGTTCTTATTCGGGCTCCCTCTTTTAACAAGACATACCATCTTTCCGGAAGGATATTTAGACATTCATTAACTGCTGCATCTTTCGAAAAAATATCCTTTTTCTCTAGAGAGCATATAATTCTACAAATCGTAGTAGTCGTGAACTCTATCATATCGTCGGACAAAAAGTTATCGACTTCTTTCGTCTTATTAAACCAATAATGATTGATATTATAATTTAATGTTTTCATAACGTCTTCCCAGTTTGTAGGAATTTCTAAATCTTCAATTGGTTTACCTTGCAATGTAATGCCGTGTTTTTTTAAGACCCACCATGTAATATGATTAACATCCCAATGTCCTACATCTATTATTCCTTCCTCACAATAAGGATAAAAAGGTTGTTCTTCGTTTATTTTACCTACTAAATTTGCTTGGAGGTAAACACCGTCCATTCTATTTCCAAAGTGATTAGTATTCATTTTTGAATGAAGCTCTTTAATAGAGGGCAATTCTTGCTCACTAGCAGGTCGTTTTAATAAAACAATAAAATCAATATCGCTCTTATACTCATTAAATGCTCCTAATGCAATAGAACCATATAAATAGACACCTTCTATTAAATCCCCATTTAAAGTATTGTTAAGTTCGTTTGTATACAATTGAGTAAATTCCTGCAAATTTCTCGATAGACGATTATTTAAACTTTTCATGATATCCCCCTCTCCTATTCCATTCGTTAACATCATGAAAATTTCCTCTGTCTGAGGGGGAATCATGTTAATTTTCATTTCTCCTTTAAATGATCAATTAATTCATCAAGGTCCATTTCACCAATAGTACCAACCTTATGTTTTCTCACAGAGACTTTGTTGTTCACCATTTCCTGCTCTCCGACAATAAGCAAATAAGGATGTTTTTGCAAAGCAGCATCTCGAATTTTCAATCCTATTTTTTCCACGCGGTCATCTATTTCTATACGGTAGCCTTCTTGTTCAAGCTGCTCTTTCACTTTTTCTGCATAGGAAACATGTGCATCTGCTATCGGTAAAATTTTGATTTGAACAGGTGCTAACCAAAGTGGAAAACTCCCTTGGAAATGTTCGATAAGTATTGCTATGAAGCGCTCAATAGAGCCATAAATTGCACGGTGAATCATTATCGGCTGGTGTAATTCATTGTTTTCATCAATATACTGACAATTAAATTTTTCAGGCATTTGAAAATCGAGTTGAACAGTTCCACATTGCCAGCTACGTCCGAGTGAATCAAGTATATGAAAGTCAATTTTGGGTCCGTAAAAGGCTCCATCCCCTTCGTTAATTTGATACTCTAGATTCTTATTCTTTAAAACCGACTCTAAAGCATGCTCTGCTTGTTCCCAAACTTCTACCGCTCCCATAAAATCTTGTGGGCGAGTGGAAAGTTCTATTTTGTAACTAAAGCCAAAAGCGGAATAAAATTCATCCACCAAATCAAGCACTTTATCAATTTCACTTTCTATCTGATCTTCACGGACGAAGAGATGCGCATCATCTTGTGTAAAGGCTCTAACGCGTAAAAGTCCATTTAAAGAACCCGATAACTCATGTCTGTGGACTAAACCTAGTTCTGCGTAACGTATAGGAAGCTCACGATAACTTCTTCTTTTACTGTTGAAGATGAGCACTGCACCTGGGCAATTCATCGGTTTTATTGCATATTTTTGATCATCTACTTGGGAGAAGTACATATTTTCGTGGTAATGTTCCCAATGACCAGATTTCTCCCATAGTTCTTGCTTCATCATGATCGGTGTTTTTATTTCTTGATACCCTGCTTTTCGATGCTTTTCTCTCCAAAAACCTTCTAGTTCATTACGTAACACCATCCCATTTGGCAAATAAAATGGCATTCCTGGTGCTTCATCACTTGACATAAATAACTCTAATTGCTGACCTAACTTTTGGTGACTAATTCGTTCTTCTGCTTTAATCGACATTAATAACTCCTCCTATTTGATAAAATTCACATTGCATCCGGTTTTAAAAATCTGTGACATTTGCCAGTGGCTTTAAATTGATTCAGTTGGGTTTAAACGTCCAACTAAATAGATATAAAAAAAGACCACACCCATCCCGGTAAAGGGACGAGTGTGGTCGTGGTTCCACCCTAATTTTGCAACACAAAAAGTATTGCGCTCATAGAAGATAACGGTTTCCCGATTATGGTTTTACTTTCTCCATAATAGCTCCAAGGTGGTAAATCATTCTTCTTTCTTCAGGGTTCTCAGCCAATGACCCTGTTCTCTGATAAGAAATGAAAGAATAATTCATGTCCTCTTCTTCGCTTAAAACATATTTAATTTATAGGCTCTGATATTTATCAGTGTTGATGATTAGGTATAAATAAAAAAGACCACACCCATCCCGGTAAAGGGACGAGTGTGGTCGTGGTTCCACCCTAATTTTGCAACACCAAAAATATTGCGCTCATAAAAGATAACGGTTTCCCGACTATGGTTTTGATTCCCCATAATAGCTCCAAGGTGGTAAAACATTCTTTTTCCTTCAGGGCTCTCAGCCAATGACCCTGTTCTCTAAAAAAGAAAAAATAAATGAATCAAGTCCTTTTCTTCGCTTATGTTAAATTATTTTGTTTAGTATATGCAACAATGAAAAAATCGTCAAGTCTTATTTTTTACGTACTCGCTTCGCCAATTGTTGCAATGGATCCCAGACTCCGTTAAAAGGTGGGGAATAAGCAAGATCTAGATCTAATAAATCAGAAATGCTCATTTGATGAAAAAGAGCTGTTGCAAGCACATCAATTCGTTTATCTACTCCATTTCCCCCAACAATTTGACCTCCAAGAAGTAATTGATTATCTTTCCGATAAATCAATTTAATCTGCATTCCTTCCTTTCCAGGGTAATAGCCAGCGATGTCGTTTACTTGTTGCAAATGGGTTTCGTAGGAGATACCAAGTTGTTCCGCTTCTTTTTCAGAAAGCCCTGTTTTACCAAGGGATAAATCAAAAAATTTCATTATGGAAGTACCAACAATTCCTTTAAACTCTCTTTTTTGTCCCATCATATTAAATCCGGCTAGCCTGCCTTGTTTATTTGCTGTGGTACCAAGTGGAACATAATCGTTCTTTTGTTTAACCCGATTATAATGAGTAGCACAATCTCCAGCTGCATAAATATCGGGAATACTTGTTTCCAAATGACGATTTACAATTATTGCTCCATTAGGTATTGTTTGTATTCCTGTATCTTTTAGAAAATCTGTCGTCGGTTTAACACCAGCTGCTATTAAAACTAAGTCCGTATGATAGCTTTTTTTATCTGTTATAACAGTGTTTACACGATGGTTCCCAGAAAAAGATTGTACTTCTTCATTCAAAATAACTTCAACCTGCTGCTTTATTGCCTCTTCATAAATAAAACCAGACATATCTTCATCAAAAATATTCGCTAATTGGTTACTACGTTGAATTATTCGTACCTTTTTCCCAATGCCTACAAAATTCTCAGCCATCTCGAGACCAATATAACCTCCACCGATAATTGTCACATGGTTTACTTGTTCTAGATCTGCAATTATTGCTTCCGTATTTGGAATGGTTTTGATTGTATGAATACCTGCTAAATCTTTTCCTTCCCAGTCAGGTATAACTGGACTTGCCCCGGTGGCGATAAGGAGTCTATCATATTTTAAGGAAAATATATCTCTCGTTTGAAGAATATTTCCGGATATTGTTTTAGTTAGTGGATCAACATTTGTTACTTCATATCCTGTTTTGGCATCTATTCCGTATTTGCTCCGAAACATCTCTACACTTCTTGCAATCACATCGGTTGATGATGGGACATGTTTCCCTACTACATAAGGTAGACCACATTGACCATATGAATATATATGACCTTTTTCTAGCGTTGTAATTTTAGCAGTTGAATCTTGACGAACAATTTCCATTGCAGCACTCATACCGGCTGCATCTCCACCAATAATTACATAATGCATCCAAGTTCCTCCTATAATTCTCTTGTTTTTATTAATATAACCTATTATTCGTCATTTGAACTTCCTAAAATGTTTTTGCTTCAAAGAAGAGAACAAAACAGAATGAAATAACCACGTTCTTCGGTCTCATCGCGGTTAGTTTAATTGTATTTACAGTTAACTCACTCCAAGAAAATTGACTATTTAAAACTTTCCGTCTATATACATTGTACAAATAGTGTGTTAAGTTAAGAGTATGGCAAATAGTATGGGACTACTAGACTTTCCTTAGTCATATCCCCTTTATAGAGAGGAGACTATTGTTATATGTCATTGTGTCACACCAGAATAATGCTTGATACGTTGCAAAAGTTTAGTAATAGTAACGTCACTTTAACTCTTAAGAACCCAGACCAAACGCCACTTCTATCTGTATGTTATCATAAAAATCATTTTGTAATAACGTATATAGATAGCCTCATAACTGAAACCCACGATTGTATAGAAAGTACATTTTCCGCTCTTGAAAGAGCTTATAATACCTTACTTCGAACCTCTAGCTGAATAGGGGTTTTTTTTTGAGTGTTTTTATGAAGAAAAGAACTCAGATGTGCGCTTGCCGCACGCTACGCGAACCTCCGCAGAATGAGTCGCTTCTTGCGCGCTCTTGCTGCGTGCAAGGCACACCCTTGACATAGCTCTCATAAGCAAATTTCATGACGGATGAATATCTATATGAACCTGACTATTTAAATAGTTTAATTCTTCCTCTATTAACTTAATGTCTAAGCGTTCAAATAGTGGCTTTACAAATTTCAATGTGTAACTTTTTCTTTGAATAACGTTCCAATTAAAATCGCCTAGATTCAACATTTCTTTTACGGTCGTACTAGAGAACGGTAAGAAAGGCTCTAGTAGTTGAGCAAGATTCGAGATGATGAAAACACTAGTGACTAATGTATTATCACAAGAATCTTTGTCTTCATTCAATTGCTTCCATGGCTGCTCCATATCAAAATATTTATTCGCAAATCTTATAAACTCAAAGACCTCTTCGATCGCTTTTTTAAAATGTCCACCTTCAATTAAATCTCCAATAATAACATACAAATTTTCTACCTTTTTTAGTACATCTCTATTTATACTTCCCGTTGAAATAGTTCCAACATAAGATTTTTCAATAAATTTTAATGTACGATTGACAAAGTTACCGTATGCACCCAATAACTCGGAATTGTGACTAAATATAAATTCCCTCCAAGAAAAGTCCGTATCTCTATTTTCTGGAGCGTTAATTGTTAGAAAATATCTTATTGAATCTGGGTCATACCTCTCTAAAATATACGGAACCCATACAGCCCAGTTTTTACTTGTTGATAGCTTCTTTTTCTCTAATGTTAAATACTCATTGGAGATGATATGTGTCGGTAGCGCGTTATTGTTAATCCCAAGTAGAATGGAAGGCCAGATGATTGTGTGAAATGGAATATTATCTTTCCCATGGACGTAGTAGGATTTTGTATATTCATTCCAAAATTGTTCATCATTTTTTCCATGAAGAGATGCCCACTCCTTTGAGGCAGAATAGTAACCTGATACTGCTTCTATCCAAACGTAGACCTTCTTATTTTCGTATCCTTCCACAGGAATGCTAACGCCATTCGGTAAATCCCTTGATGCTGCTCTATCTATAAGACCTTCATGCAGATATCTCTCCGATAAATTTAATGCATTTTCTCTCCATTTTCTTTCTGTTTTAGCATTATTCACATATGACTGTATTTCCTTTTGAAATTGGCTAAGAGCAAAGTAAAAATGTTCAGTGGATTTCACGATTGGTTCATTTCCACATATTTTACACTTTGAATCAATTAAATCTAAAGGATCTAATATCGTTGAACAATTATCACACTGATCCCCTCTTGAAGGATAAAAACAATTCGGGCATATTCCCTCCACATATCGATCCGGAAGAAACTGTTGATCATACTCACAATACATTTGATCAATCTCTTTCTTATAGACATAACCGTTCTCGAGCAATTGTAAAAATATTTTTTGGACAATCTGATGGTGGAATTCTCCGTCTGTCCGAGTGTATAAATCATAAGAAAAACCTAACTTTGCAAAACATTCTTCAAACTCTTTATGAAAGCGATCTGCGATTTCTTTTATTGTCACCCCTTCCTGATTTGCTCTAATGGAAATAGGTGTTCCATTGCAATCACTCCCTGATACATAAAGGACTTTTTCTCGTTTTAAACGAAAATACCGTGCCAATACATCTCCTGGTAATAACGCAGCAATATGTCCTAAATGCAACGATCCATTTGCATAAGGCCAAGCTCCACCAATAAAAATACTCATTTTGACATCCCCTTTTTTAATTTAAATAAAAACAAAAAACCCCGTCCTAAAAAGGACGAGGTTAAACTCGTGGTACCACCTAAATTTATAAACAACTCCCGTTGTCTACCTTAGTGAGTATCAAAAACTAATACTCCAGCATTTATAACAAGTGCTGATTCTTGTCGTAGCTTACTAGTATACTAAGTAATACGTTCAGTACGAAGCTCTGAGACCATTTTCAAATAAGTGTTTTTTGCTTTTTTTCAGCAAACAAAGCTCTCTTTAAAAAAAACAACATTATTTTACTCTTCTCTTCATAGCATATGTGGATATTTGTTTATCAGAATATAACAAAAACGTATGAATAAGTAAAGCCATTTCGGTCTGGTTCATCTATAATGAAACTAGAAATATTTTGAAAGAGGTGTTGACTTGAATTTCATTGCATGGACGATTATTGCTTGTGAAGTAGGATTTTGGGTCGTTATTTTACTTGGACTAATAACTAGATATATATTAAAACGTGAACGACTTGGACTTTTCTTTCTTGCTCTTACCCCATTAATTGATTTGATTCTTCTTGTCATTACAGCTACTGATTTATACAATGGGGCAACTGCAACGATGGCGCATGCTATTGCAGCGATTTATCTAGGAACATCAATTGCCTTTGGAAAAAGTATGATTCGATGGGCGGATGAGAAGTTTCTGTATTATATAAAAAGGCAAGGGACCAAACCAGTTCGTAAAACGGGGTTAGAATACGCGAAGCATTCGATGTTAGGTACTCTTCAACATCTCCTCGCCTATATTATTGGCGGAGGATTGCTCCTTGTTTTAATTTATTTAATCGATGATCCTTCAAGATCTGAGGCTTTGTCAGGTACATTAAAGGTTTGGAGTATCGTGCTTGGCATTGATTTTGTCATTTCCATCTCTTATTACATTTGGCCTCGCACGGCTAAGCGATAAACCAATCTATTTTCGTTTTGTCGCATTCCGTTTTCTTAAACTATGGTAAACTGGAAAGGCAAGTCCCATTGATGGACTTGCCTTTTCTTATTTATACTGCTCGATCCCAGTAACGGTGTTTAGCTATTAAATTTACGAAACTTTCAACAAAGCTGTTTCCGGTTTCTTTTGTGAGCACACCTAGTTGTCCTGTCAGTCTAAGCTCATCTAACAACTGATCACCATCAAATGTTGCTCCGATTGGTTTATAGTGAGTATATGCTTCTTTGATGAAATAAGCCGCTTCTTTATTAAACATGGCCGTCTTACCTTGCGAACTTACCACATAAACAGCATCAAATAAAACCGAATCGGCAGTTAGGAAAGTATGATCTACAGGTAACAGGGAACCATCTGCTCCTGCAACTGCTCCTCCATGATCACTTACAACCTCGGGCTGCGTTCCGCTTGCTTTTAAACTATCTAAAATAGCTGCAAGATTTGCGTCAAATCCATCTCCTACTAACACTGCGATTTTACGTGTGTCGGGTTTCATCATTGTATTCAGCTGACTTAATGCTGGAGATGATTTGCTGTTCTTTGTAAGATCGCTCCCTTGCACGACTAAGCCTAGGTTTTCTCCTACTTTCGTAGCCAATTCCAAGTCAACGTTTGCCAACATCTCTAATACTTGTTGACGTACTGATATTTCTAGACATTTTCCGAGCTCAAAGCTAAATGCATTTATTATATGAATTCTTTCGGGATTACTCATACTATTCCAAAACAGAGTAGCTTGAGAAAAATGATCTTTAAAGCTTTCACTTCGGGCACGTACCTTGCGTGCATCAATTTTCTCCTGATAGTGTGCATATCCACCATCCGCTTCACTTACAGGAGCTGGAGTATTTCCTGCTAACGAGTTCTTATGATAGCTTACTCTTCCTACATTAATTGTTTGTCTACCATATCCATCTCGTTGGTTATTATGGAATGGGCAGACTGGACGGTTAATCGGTAGCTCATGAAAGTTAGGGCCACCAAGTCTTATCAATTGTGTATCCGTATATGAGAACAACCGCCCCTGTAGAAGTGGATCGTTTGTAAAGTCGATCCCCGGAACTACATTACCAGGATGGAAGGCAACTTGCTCCGTCTCTGCAAATACATTATCTACATTGCGATTCAACGTCATTTTACCAATAATTTTTACTGGTACTTCTTCCTCTGGCCATATCTTTGTCGGATCTAGAATATCAAAATCAAAATTAAATTCGTCTTCCTCCGCAATTAACTGTACGCCAAATTCGTACTCTGGATAGTTTCCATTTTCAATTGACTCATATAAATCACGACGATGGAAGTCAGGATCTTTCCCATTTATCTTTTGCGCTTCGTCCCATACGACTGAATGTACACCTAGTACTGGCTTCCAGTGGAATTTTACAAAATGGGACTTTCCTTCTTCATTTACAAATCGGAATGTATTTACGCCAAACCCTTCCATCATTCGGAAACTGCGAGGAATGGCTCTATCCGACATCGCCCACATAATCATATGAGCTGACTCTTGATTGTTTGCGATGAAGTCCCAAAAAGTATCATGTGCAGTTGCAGCTTGTGGAATCTCGTTATGCGGTTCTGGTTTTAACGCATGTATTAAATCAGGAAACTTAATGGCATCTTGGATAAAAAATACAGGAATATTGTTTCCTACTAAATCGTAATTTCCCTCTTCTGTATAAAACTTAGTAGCAAAACCACGTGCATCACGAGCAAGCTCACCCGATCCACGAGATCCAGCTACGGTCGAAAACCTTACAAAAACCGGTGTTTTCTCACCAGGTGTTTGCAAGAATTTCGCTTTTGTATAAGGTTGTAAGGATTCATATAATTCAAATACTCCATGTGCAGCATAGCCACGAGCATGAACTATTCGCTCTGGAATCCGTTCATGATCAAAATGGGTCATTTTTTCACGAAAATGAAAATCCTCTAAGAGAGTAGGACCACGTTCGCCTGCTTTTAAAGAAAATTCATCCTCTGAAACTTTTAATCCATGGTTCGTAGTAAGAGACTTATCTTTATCATCTACACGAAACTGTTCTAATTGTTCATTTTTACTGTTCTCATTTACTTTTTTATCCAAGCTTATTCCTCCTCTATTAAATTCATCACATACATACAGTTCCCCATAAAATGATGAAGAAACATCTTTTGTTTAAGTTGAATAAAATATTCACAAAATATATTAATTCCTATCTGTTTTGTATAATTTAGCATTGACTTCACTCAATTAACGTAGTAAACTCATTTCAACAACTCCATATTACTTATCAAGAGAAGCAGAGGGACTGGCCCTATGATGCTTCAGCAACCGCTAATTATGGCATGGTGCTACATCCAGCAAGAAACGTCTTGAGAGATAAGTGTACATAATATACATGAAACTCTTTTCGTTTTGAAAAGAGATTTTTTTTCATTTAATTCATACTTTAACAATAAGAATAGTACGTTACTTATTAAAGGAGACGAACACTGTTGAGTAATATATTTATCAAAACTGAAAAACAAAAAAAATGGCTTGATCAATTGCATCAATTTGAGGAGAAATTTAAAAGTAAGTCCGCAGAAATTGATGAACTTTCCATTTTCCCTTTAGAAAATGTAAAGGACTTAGTGGGGATTGGTTATGCAAGCCTTACATTACCTTTAGAGTTAGGCGGAGAAGGATTCTCTGTTTATGACATGGTTCTTTTGCAAGAAACACTTGCAAGCTATGATGCTAACACTGCCTTGTCTATGGGTTGGAGTTTAGGGGTTGTCGGTGAGTTGTACGAGAAAAGCCTTTGGAAAAAGGATAAATTAGACTTTTTTGCAAATGAGGTTATTAACGGTGCACTAATAAATCGTTCTGCAAGTGAGACGCAAACAGGCAGCCCCACCCGTGGAGGACGCCCAGGTACAACAGCTGTAAAAAATGGAGACACGTGGGTAATAAATGGTCGAAAAATTTTCACAACGGCTTCTCCAGTGCTTTCCTATTTTTTAACTTCTGCTTGGATTGAAGAAAAAGAAAGAGTTGGCTTCTTCCTTATCAATAGAAATTTAGATGGGGTATCCATCGAAGAAACATGGGATGTCGTATCGATGCGTGGAACGAGCAGCAACGATTTACTATTAAATAATGTAGTTGTCCATGAATCTGATCTAGTTGAACTTCCAGAGTTTGCGAGCGGTGGGAAAATAAATGGCTGGTTACTCCATATTCCAGCTACTTATCTTGGAGTTGCACAAGCTGCTCGCGATTACGCAGTTCACTTTGCTAATACGCATTCTCCAAATAGTTTGAATGGTCCTATTGCACAGTTACCAAATGTTCAACAGCTCATAGGGGAAATAGATTTAGAGCTTACGAAAGCACGATTTGTCATTTATGGAGCAGCTTCTTCCTATGACAACGAAGCTACAAGACATTTACTGACAAATGAAGTAAGTGTTGCAAAGCATATTGTGACAAACTCTGCTATAACAATCGTTGATAAAGCGATGCGGTTAGTTGGAGCGAAAAGTCTGCAAAGAACCAATCCATTACAACGCTACTATCGTGATGTTCGAGCCGGACTACATAACCCTCCGATGGATGATATGACGATTAAAAAACTAGCACTAACTGCATTGGAAGAAGAAAAAATCAAAAATAATTAGTTAAATAAGGGGAATGGTGAAAATGAAATTTAAAAAGTATTTAAAATTAGCAGCAGTCGGATTGGCATCCGTAACGATTTTATCAGCATGTGGATCAAATGATGATACAAGCGCAAGTACCAGTACTGAAAGTAACGGAGATGTACGTAAAGTAAAAGTAGCATACGACCAAGCTTCTAAACCAATTTCATGGCAAGACGAAAAAGGAAATGCGACAGGTTATGATGTAGAAGTGATGAAGTTAGTAGATGAGCTTCTACCTGAATATGAATTTGAATACGTGGGAACAACAAGCGATGATTTATTGATTGGAGTGGAACAAGGGAAATACCAAGTAGGTGTTAAAAATGCATTTTGGACGGAAGAACGTACTGCAAAATTTATCTTCCCTCAAGAATTCCTTGGTTTAAGTAGTACAGGTCTAGTCCTGAAAAAAGAAAATGAACAGATTAAATCATTAGAAGATTTTGCTTCAGCAGAACTTTCACTAGCTCCAATCGCAGCAAATAATGCACAATACACAATCATTGATGAGTACAACAAAGAAAATCCAGACAATCCGGTTAAACTCGAAGCTGGAGATGCGTTTACAGTAGACGTAGTTCAATGGGTGAATGAAGGACGCGTGGATGGTGGTATTACATTGGAAGGTGTCTTTGAAAAACAAGTACTCGCAGAAGATGGTCCATACTACAACTTAAAAGATGAAGTTGTTTATAACGAGTTCGCAGTAATTAAAACTTGGCCATTATTCAACAAAAAAGAACAAGAATTTGCTGATGCATACGACAAAGCTATCAAACAATTAAAAGAACAAAAGAAAACTAGCGATCTTAGCACAGAATTCTACGGTCGAGACCTATTTGAAGTATTGGATAGCGTAAAACGATAATTACAATATTACAATGAAGGCTGTTGCGCGTAGCATACGTCAACAGCCTTTACCATTTGCATAGGGGGAAGATTTAGCAAAATGGAAAAATATTTTGATGTTTCTTATATATGGAGTTCCCTTCCAGCATTGCTTCCGTTTTTGAAAGTTACTTTTCTAGTAGCTGGATTATCTATTATTTTTGGAACCTTCTTTGGTTTTATCCTTGCAGCAATGAAACTAGGGAAGAATAAAGTAGGGAAAAAACTAGCTAATTTATATACAACTATTTTAAGGTGTACACCTTCTATTGTTCTTTTGTTTTTAGTGTATTATGGTGTACCTTCATTAGCTGAAAACTTTGGGATTTATTTGCAGGACCTTCATACAGGAGTATTTGTAGTTATTACATTTACTTTGCAGTTTGCCGCAATTATGTCGGAAGTTATTCGCTCTGCATATGAGTCTATTGAAAAAGGTCAATATGAAGCTGCTGTTAGCGTTGGTTTAAGTCCCTTTCAAGCATATCGCCGTATTATTTTCCCTCAAGCTCTTGTTGTAGCATTACCTAACTTTGGGAACGGGATGATCGCGCTCCTTCAAGAAGGTTCATTAGCTTATACAATTGGATTAATAGATATAGTCGGCAAAGCAAATTTAATTATTGCCGCCAACTATAATTCTCATGCTTTAGAAATATTTATTGCACTAGCTTTAATCTACTGGATATTATCTATCCTAATAGAGAAACTCTTTGCACAACTAGAAAAAATGTTTAGTAAGGGCAAGCAAACAATTAAAACGACGTAAGGAGTGTTCGAAATGTCGGAAGGTTTAAATTATGAATTTTTAATAGATACGTTTTTTGTTGCATTATCCGGTGTGCCAGTCACTCTACTCGTTACAGTTGTAGCATTGCTCATTGCACTCCCTGCAGGTTTTTTGTTGGCATTAACAAGAATCAATCAAGTACCTGTATTAAATAGAATTTCACAAGTATATGTATCTTTTGTTCGAGGAACCCCCATCATAATTCAAATTTTTATTGTTTATGCTAGCGTTCCGCTAATTCTAACTTCTCTGTTCGAAAAGTATCAAATTAACATAAAAGTATATGAAATTAATCCAATTTGGTACGCGTTTATCGTTTTTTCTTTTAGCACAACAGCAATTTTAATAGAGGTTTTCCGTTCTGCATTAATCACTGTAAATAAAGGTCAATTGGAAGCAGCGCAATCTGTTGGTTTAACAAATTTTCAGGCCTATAGACGAATAGTTATTCCGCAAGCATTAGTAGCTGCCTTACCTAACATTTGTACTGCAACTGTAAACTTAATCAAAGCTACTTCTCTCGGCTATGCCATGTCCCTACAAGAGATTACATTAAAGGCAAAAGTGGAAGCGAATGTTGGTTACAACTATGTGGAAGCATATATCGATATCTTTATCGTCTATATCATCCTTTGTAGCCTAGTAGAATATGGGTTCAAGTTATATGAAAAACGATTACGTAAGTATAAATACGCAAGTGCTTGATAAGGAGGCGTTCTAATGTTAGAAATTAAAGATATTCACAAGTCTTTTGGTAATAACGAGATATTAAAAGGGGTCGATTTGAAGATCGATAAAGGGGACGTAGTTGTCATTTTAGGACCGAGTGGTTCTGGAAAAACGACATTACTTCGCTGTATAAATTTTTTAGAAAAAGCAGATAGCGGCAAAGCAGCTTTTGGAGATTTACATGTCGATCTACATTCTGCCTCTAAGAAAGATATTCAAATAATTCGGCAAAAAACAGCTTTTGTTTTCCAAAATTATAATCTATTTAATAATAAAACTGCTTTAGAAAATGTAACAGAAGGATTAATCATTGGACGCAAAGTGCCAAAGGTTGAAGCTGTAGAGATAGGAAAGAAAGCACTAGATAAAGTTGGGTTATCGGATAAATACGATTCCTATCCAAGCCAACTGTCAGGTGGACAACAACAGCGTGTAGGGATAGCACGTGCAGTTGCATTAAACCCGGATATTATTTTATTCGATGAACCTACTTCAGCCCTTGACCCTGAGCTTGTTGGTGAAGTGTTAACTGTTATGAAAAACATTGCTAATGAAGGAACCACTATGCTCGTAGTAACACATGAAATGTCCTTTGCAAAAGACGTTGCTAAACGAGTTATCTTCATGGATGGAGGCGTCGTAGTTGAGGAAGGTACACCTCATGAAATATTCGTAAGTCCAAAAGAAGAGCGTACAAAAAAATTTCTAAAGCGTGTGTTACCAGAGGATTATACTTTTTATATTTAAATCTACATGTGAAAAATCAGCACCCTTGTCAACGGTGGGCCAATGTTCCGAAACTATCGTCCACTAAAATAAATAGAGTGGGATGAAGAAACCCCCTCTTCATCCCACTCTATTTATTTTTTAAGTGCAAAAGACAATCCATTATCAGAAAGTGCCTCTTGAAGCTTTTTAAAAGCATTCTGACCAATACCGTGCAACTCCATAATTTCTGCTTCAGAGTACTTCGATAATTGTTCCAAGGTTTCAATATTTGCCCCTGCAAGCGCTCGTTGCGCTGGCTTTGCTAGGATTTTTTGAAAATCACTATGGTTCGTCATTTCACTCTCTCCTCTTTGTGGAGGTTAACCCATAATATTGTATCCGGAATCCACGTAAACAACTTCTCCCGTTACGCCTCTTGATAGATTACTTAGAAGTGCAACCGTCATATCCCCTACTTCTTCCTGTGTTACATTTCGTTTTAAAGGAGCTGTTTCTTCTATTTTATGCAAAATTGTATTAAAAGAAGAAATACCTTTTGCCGCTAGTGTTCTAACTGCTCCCGCAGAAACTGCATTCACACGAATATTATTTTTTCCTAAATCCAACGCCAAATACTTAACAGAAGCCTCTAATGACGCTTTTGCAATGCCCATCACATTGTATCCTTCCAATACACGCTCTGCTCCTAAGTATGTCATCGTTACGATAGAGCCACCTTCTGTCATGAAAGGTGCAGCTTCTCTTGCTGCAGCAATAAGAGAGTATGCACTTGTATCCTGAGCAAATGCATAACCATCTCTAGATGTATTAATAAAATCACCTTTTAAATCTTCTCCATTAGCAAAAGCAACTGAGTGGACAACTCCATGTATTACTCCCACTTCTTTTCCAATCTGTTCAAAGGCTGCTTTCATACTATCGTCACTATTCACATCACATGCGACAACAAGTTTCGCTTCTAAATTATTATCTACTAATAACTTTTCAATTTTCCCTAAAGAACGTTCTTTACGATAAGTAAAAATGACGTTTGCTCCTACCTCATACAGTGACTTTGCAACTCCCCACGCAAGGCTTCGTTCATTCGCAACACCCATAACAACAATATTCTTATCTTTTAATTGAATTAAATCTCTCATATTTACCTCCAAATTATTATCCGAATATACTATACCTAATATTAGTACCTGTTACTAATTTAATCTTACCATATCTCACCCAGTTGTACTATCCTCTCTCTTATTTTCATTTCATTTTTGATGTTGTATTATTTCGCCTATTCATAGAAATCGGTGAAAAAAGTTTAGGATTGAATAAGATTTCTAAAAAAACAAAAATATCTTAGTTGCGATTTTCATATAATCTCGATAGCAAGTTTTTTCACAAAATATTCATAATTTAATTGACAAATGCAAACGCTTACAATATTCTGTATTATAATTAGAGAAAACGTTTTCGTAAAACGTTTTCCTAACTGTAGGAACAGGTGATAAATGTATGGAGAAATTAACGATTAAAGATATTGCGAGAGAGGCAGGTGTTTCGATAACAACAGTTTCACGTGTCTTGAATAATAAAGAAGAAGGAATGTCAAAAGAAACTCGAGAGAAAGTTCTGGCAGTAATGCAAGAAGCAAATTTCCAGCCAAATAAGTTAGCACGGGGATTAGTGACCAAACGCTCTAGTATGCTCGGTTTAATTGTGCCAAATATATCTAACCCCTTTTTCCCAGAACTTTGCAGAGGTGCTGAAGATGAGGCGAACAAAAGAAACTATAGTCTTATCATCTGTAATTCAGATGATCAATTGCAAAAAGAGGAAAATTATTTACGTTTGTTAAAGGAACAACAGGTAGATGGGATTCTTCTATCGAGTAAGAATAGATTATCACAAACTAGCAAAGTTCTATTACAAAGTGGCAAAGTTCCATACGTATTATTCGATCGTGGCGAAGAGGCAAACAAACAATCTGGTGTCTTTTTAGACAATGAAAGAGGTGGATATTTAGCAGGTAAGCATTTAACAGATCTAGGCCATACTCAAATCGCATGTATGACAGGCCCTTCCGAAATTCTTAACTCCCAACAAAGATTATCTGGATTTCAAAGAGCTTTAATGGAAGCTTCCATAGAGATTCCACCTTCGCTCATTTTAGTTGGTGGATTTCAGATGGATAAAGCATATCAAGTTGCAAAAGAATTTTTAAATAACAACACTGTAACAGCAATTTTTGCTGCAAATGATTTGATGGCTTGTGGTATTTATCAGGCAGCTCATGAAATAGGAATTCAAATTCCTGAACAACTATCTATAGTTGGCTTTGATGACATTTCATTAGTAAGTGCTTTAATCCCAAAACTAACGACAGTTAGACAAGACACATACGGAATGGGAAGAAAAGCAATCGAACTATTAATAAATGAGATAGAAAAAAAAGAATCTGAGGCTATAGTCTTTGAGCCTACATTAATCGTGAGAGAAAGTACGAAACAAATAAAATGAGGTGTAAATAAATGACCATACCTGTAATTATTGACTGTGATCCTGGGATAGATGACGTTATGGCACTAACTTTAGCCTTCGCACATCCGGAATTGGATATCAAATTAATCACGACAGAGCCCGGAAACCAAACGCAAGAAAAAACAATTAACAACGCACTTGCCTTTACCAGTTACATGAAAAGAGATATTGAGATTGCTAGAGGTTTAAATAATCCATTTTTTCGTAAACTCGAAATTGCTGATGACGTCCACGGCGAGAACGGACTTGGGGATGTCTTTTTCCCAGAACCGACTATTCGCTTAAGCAATCGAAATGCAATTGAAGCAATGAAAGAAACATTATTAGCTAGTGATGAAAAAATAGTTCTAATAGCTACTGGTCCCCTGACAAATGTGGGTGCCCTCTTAATAGCACATCCTGAAGTAAAATCAAAAATAAAATATATTTCCTATATGGGAGGAGCTGCTGTTGGGGGAAATATGACACCAACTACGGAATTCAATGTCTACGTTGATCCCCATGCAGCTGAAATTGTTTTTCAATCCGGAATTCCAATTGTGATGAGTGGACTAGATGTTACACATAAAGCTTTTGTCACATTAGAAGAGTTAAAGACTATCGAGGAAATTGGATCTGATTTTGCACATAAGGTAGTCAAGATGCTTCGTTTTTATGTAAATGCAGCAAAACAAACAGCTTTTCATGGACCAGATTTTGAAAAACGGATTCGTTTACATGATTTGTGTGCAGTATCTTATGTTCTGACACCTGAATTATTTGATGGGGATAATTGTTACGTTGCTGTTGAATTAGAAGGAAGACTTACAGCAGGAACAACGGTTGTAGACTATTCACAACGAACTGGGCTTCCGCATAATGTGAAAGTATTACATACGGTTCACAGAGAGAAGTTCGTAGAACAATTTCTGAACGCCGTTAAAATAATGAGCCGTCAAATCGGTTAAATATAACATAACAAAGGGGAGAAATGTATGAAACGTAGTTTTAAAGATGATTTTAATATGATGGCAATGTTACTAATTCCTATTGCTGTAGCTATTAATCTAGTAGGTTTCCAGTTAGCCAATGTACTTCGGTTACCTATTTTCTTAGACACTATTGGAACGATACTAGTGGGTGTAATTGCAGGTCCTTGGGTTGCACTACTAGCAGGACTTATAACAAACCTAATTAATGCTATTTTCAATCCGGTATATTTACCCTATGCATTAACATCTATGGCGATTGGTATCGGAGCAGGTTACCTTTCTAAATACGGATTCTTCAAAAACGTACCTAAAACCATTGTTTCCGGTATCATTATTACTTTTATAGCCGTAATTGTCTCTGCACCAATAACAGTTCTAGTATTTGGAGGAGCAACAGGAAATACCTCTTCCCTAATTACCGCTACTTTCTTAGCATCTGGGCAACAATTATGGACAGCAGTTTTTTCTTCCAGCTTTATCACTGAAGTAGCGGATAAGGTTGTTTCTGTATTAGTCGTTTACTTTATCGTTAAAGGTATGTCAGATCGCTATTTATCTAAAATGAATTATGGAGATTTATATATGAAGCGTAATAACAAGAAATGATTTCAACTCTTCTCGTTCAACTTGTTGATTAAACAATTTAACGGGAAGAGATTATTTTTACAAGGGGGCGTATTTTATTTGAAACAGAATCTTTTACTTCAACTTCATCCAATGACAAAATTCTATTTCTCTCTCTTTATTTTAGGAATAGTACTTATTATGCCTGGATATATTTTTGCCTTTACTATCTTCCCTGTTTTAGTACTAATTGCAATGCTTGCAGGTGTAACGAAAGAATTTCTTAATATTGTTTTAAAGGCATTATTAAGTGTATTAATCATCGTATTCATTATGCAAATGTTGTTCTACCCTGGTGAAAATGTACTTTGGGAATGGGGAATTTTTAAAATCAAACAAGAGGGATTGAATTATGGGCTATTATTGACATCTCGCATTCTCGCTATAGGATCTGCATTTATATTATTTTTCCGCATAACTGAGGTACGAGATTTTGTTAAGTCTTTAGAAGATAAGGGTCTTCCACCAATGGGAGCCTATGTGGTGTTATCAACACTTCAAATTATTCCCGAAATGCGTCGTCAAGCTAACACAATTATGGAAGCACAAAAAACTCGCGGTGTAGAAACAGAAGGCTCTTTACTTGTTCGCGCTAAAGCTTTTATACCAACACTAACGCCCCTTATTTTATCCTCAATAGCAGGAACCGAAGAACGAGCAATAACGCTTGAATCGCGTGCATTTTCAGCACCAGTAAAAAAGACAAGCCTACACCAATTAACTAAAAATACTGCAGACCGTGTTTTACCACTAATCTATTTACTAATCTTAATAGGTCTACTTGTATGGAGGTTTTTCTTATGACAGTAATGATTGATTTAAAAAATGTGTCTTATCGCTATCCAGTAAGCGATGATTTTGTATTAAAAAATGTGTCATTTTCAATAGAAAAAGGAAAATTTACAGCAATTATCGGTAATAATGGTTCTGGTAAAACAACACTTTGCAATACAATTCGCGGGTTCATTCCACATTTTTACAAAGGGGATTTAGAAGGAGAAGTTATCGTAGACAAAAAAAGAATGTCTGATTATCAATTAGGCCAACTTGGAGAAAAAGTAGGATACGTATTTCAAAATCCATTTATCCAAGTTTCTGGAGTAAAAGATAATGTATTCGAGGAAGTTGCATATGGCTTAGAAAACCTAGGCGTTCCTGTGGAAGAGATAAAAAAACGGGTCGAAGAAGTACTAACACTAGTTAAGATTGAGCATTTACGTGACAAAAATCCCTTCGATCTCTCAGGTGGACAAAGACAACGTGTTGCTCTTGCATCCATAATCGTTATGGATCCAGATATATTAGTCATTGATGAACCGACTTCCCAACTTGACCCTATTGGTACGGAACAAATTTTTGATATTATCCGATTAATGAAAGAGCGTGGCAAAACCATTGTTTTAGTCGAACATAAAATGGATTTAATCGCTGAATACGCTGATAATTTGCTTGTTATGCACGAAGGTGAGTTAGTAATGAATGGGCCTGTTCGTGAAGTATTTGCAAATCCAGCGTTTAGAAAGTATGAAATCCAATACCCACATGTGACGGAAATTGCACTACAACTACAAAACTTAGGGATGCCACTTTCTTTCCTCCCTGTACGTGATATAGAACTAGCTGAAGCACTAAATATGACTGGAGTGAATGAATATGACCGAACTTCACTTAAATAATGTAAGCTTTTCATATCCAGACGGAACAAAGGCACTTGAAAACCTTACTCTATCCATTGAAACTGGGGAGCGTTTAGCAATTGTAGGTCAAAATGGTGCAGGAAAAACAACTGCAGTAAAGCTTATGAATGGTTTGTTAAAACCTACGGAAGGTAACGTATTAGTTGGGGACTGGGATACGAAAGATCATACTACAGCGCAAGTTTCGAGGAAGGTAGGATATGTATTCCAAAACCCAGACGATCAAATATTCCATAATGATGTTGAATCCGAGGTCCGTTTTGGACCCAAAAATATGGGATTTGAACCCAACCGTGTAGATGAATTAACAGCTTGGGCGATGAAATTATGTGGCATTTCCGAATTTGCAGAAGAAAACCCATATAACTTACCTTATTCCGTTAGAAAGTTTGTAACAATTGCGTCTGTATTAGCAATGGATTCTGATATTATCATTTTAGATGAGCCAACTGCAGGTCAAGACAAGATTGGTTTGCAAATACTTGGTAATTTACTTCAAGCATTAGAAGAAAAGCAGAAGTCTGTAATCACCATTACCCATGACATGGAATTTGTAACGGACTATTTTACACGTATCGTTGTAATGGCGAACCGAAAATTAGTAGCAGATGACAATGCACAAATGGTTTTTTATAATGCAGACATTTTAGAAAAAAGCATGTTAAAACCTCCCGCTGTAGCTCAAATTGCGAAACTACTTAAATTTCCACCTGGAATTCTATCAAAGAGTCAATTAGTGGAAGTAATTTTAAAAACTCGTTAAGGAAGGAGTATAACAATTCATGAATATAACAGTTGTAGGGAGCACTAATATGGATCTTGTATACCTAGTTCCGCATATTGTAAAAGCAGGCGAAACGTTACACAGTACAAAACATGAGTTGTTTTTTGGAGGAAAAGGAGCAAATCAAGCTGTTACTGCTAGTCAGTTAGGAGCTAAAGTATATTTTATAGGTAATGTAGGTGCAGATAACTTCGGGGAACAAGTTAAGCAAAACTTACAAGCTAAAGGGGTAAATACTGATTCTGTCCAAAAAGTTGGGTTGACTGGGCAAGCAATAATTCAAGTAGCTGACTCTGGAGAAAACTCAATCGTACTATTTCCCGGAGCAAACTTTCTAGTTACAGCTGACCAAATCCATACAGATAGAAAGTTAATTGAAGCTAGTGACGTTCTCCTCTTACAGTTGGAAATTCCGATGCAAGCAGTTGAAATGGCTGCTGATATTGCTGCTAAAAAAAATGTACATATTATCTTAAATCCTGCACCTGCACAAAAAATAAGTGACTCTTTATTGAGTAAAGTTTCTATTTTAACACCTAATGAAACTGAGTTAGAAATACTTACTGGGTTAAAAACGGAAACCGAGGAAGACCTTTTCCATGCATGCTCACTATTACTTAAAAAAGGAGTAGATGCAGTTGTTGTTACGTTAGGAGAAAAAGGCTCCTATTATATGAATAGTAATGAATATGGATACGTAAAAACAAATGTGGTAGAAGCTAAGGATACAACTGGAGCTGGCGATGCATTTAATGGGGCATTAGCTGTAGGTTTATGTCAAGGAAGCTCATTAAAAGATAGTATCTCATTTGCAACAAAAATTGCGACGTATGTTGTTACTCAAATGGGAGCACAACCCACTATCCCCTCCTCCCTTCAAGTAAACAAAGGATGAAATCTATTCTCAATTTATTAATTCTTTATGGGGTTCTGAATTTTAATTGCAGAAATAGCTTTAAGTTTTAATTAAACAACTAGTTTTTTGTACTTAACTATCTGTTTTTTTTGCTGAACCATCCGATTCTTTGGCTTAGCCATTAATCTTAACAATTCCATCACAAAAGCCGACTATTAGCCAATAGTCGGCTTTTTTTTAGCTTTTCTTTTTATCCAAAGAGTCATTATTATCTATTTTAAATTCATCTGCTACTTCGTCTACGATATCTTTAGTTGAGTTTTTAAATTCTCTTAACGTTTGTCCAACTGCCTTACCTAATTGAGGTAGTTTTGATGGACCGAATACGATTAGGGCAATTACTAAAATGATTATTAAACCTGGTACTCCGATGTTTGGCATGGTACTTCCTCCTGTTAGCAAAAGAAATGTGTAGTATTTATCCAGCGGCAATTTATACATAAATTAGTTGTTTTGTATCACTAACACAATATACCTTTCTTGTTTAATTGTAAATAGATGAGAATTTAAATGTAATTTCAGAAAAA
>NZ_LJIY01000005.1:0-232213 GCF_001420585.1 Psychrobacillus sp. FJAT-21963
CGACTAACCGAAGCTAGTCTATCAAGCTATATGTCTTAACGTTTTGCATGTTCAGTTTTCAATGTTCATGTTGTCGTTTTGTTTTGGCGACCTTTGTATCTTAACATCGTTTTAACATGAATGTCAACACTAAATCATAAAATTTATTAGAAAGAATGGAAAGGTGCGATATTACAATGAAAACAAAGCTTTTACTAATCGGAACTGTGCTGGTATTTTTAAGTCTCTTTTTTATTATCCCAAATAAGTATTCATCAATGCTTCCTGTTTTTCAGTTAACTGAAGAACCTACTGTTGTCTCTAAAGGATCACATGGCAAAACGATTACAATCGATTTAACTTTTGGTAAAGAGGATATGGAAACTTTCATAAAAAGTTTGCAAGCGCCTTATCCACATTTTTTCATAAGTATTGATTGGATTAAACGTTCACCTTCTCTTATTAAAATAATGAAAGAGAAAAGTATTCCTATTAGTCTATTAGGGCAAGATGGGCTTAAATATATAGAAGATCCTAATTTATTTAAAAAGGAAATTGATGAATTTGAACAATCTGTTGGTGAACTTCCGCTTTGGTTTCGGACAAAAGACTATGAGTTTCCTATGGAATTACAAAAAACAGCGTGGGAAAATGAAGTTAATTTACTAAGCTCTAGTAAGTACTGGATGAAAGGAGATCCATTTCCTAAGCTCGAAAAAGGAGATATTCTAAGTGTTCCGCTCCATCAGGAGGAACGAATAGATATAAAGCAATTAAATCAACTACTTAAATCTGACTCTCTACTTTCTGTTGAACAAAATATTTTTGGTTTAACAACTAAAAGTAAAACTATTCCTGATTAACAACATACGAGTAAAAAAATGCTCTGACCATTTAGATGTCAGAGCATTTTTTATTTAGAAACGGCTTCTTTTCTTGCTTTTCTACGTTCTTCTAGTTTTTTTCTATCTTCATCTGATTTTGCATTGTATTTTGGCAAAGCTAATAATTGGTAGGCATTAACTGCGAGAATTGGGAATAATAATAATGTCACCCAGCTATCTACGTTGTCTGCTCGTACCATCAATACAGGCAACCACTCTAATGTAGAAACAACAATCATAAAGAATAATGCAGATATAAGTGTATGTTTTTTAGTTATTTTGGCTTTAGTTATCGCTACTACTACTGCAGTTACAATTAGTATGAGTAATAAAATAACATATAACCAAATTTGCCCTGTTGTTTCTGCATTCGGTTTAAAACGGAAGAAAACCAAATCAAAAATAACGATAAGTATTATTAGTAGTTGTACCCAGTTCCATAATGTTAATGTTCTAAAAATATTTACACCCATTTGATGAATTGTTAAATAAGCAAAAAAGCCCATTTGAGTGATTACGCTTATCGTAAATCCCATAATAACCATAAAAGCGAATGCTGCGAAGAACTCACTCCATTGACCTGCTTCAAAATATTTAGCAAAAGCATCGTCCCAACGTATAAATAAACCTAACACACCTGTGATTAGTCCACCTATCCACATAGCATTTAGAAAAAATTTAAACCAATTTCGAATTGTCACGGCAAAAAATCCTCCATATCCTTCTACTTCCCATATAGATTGTAACAACCATTAACAAAAAAATCTATTTGTTACTTACTTCAGTACATATTTAAATAAAAAATGTGAACAATAATTGAAAGGATGGTGATTGATTTGAAGTATTTTGCCTTCATTTTATTAACTATTGGCTTACTGGCTGGATGTAATGGTAATCCTACCTCTTCCACGCCTTCTTATGATGAGATGAAAAAAATGGTGATTGATGCACTACAAACAGAAGAAGGAAAAAAATCTGTTCGAAAACTTTTAGATGACCCTGAATTTCAAGGAATGTTAGTTATTGACAGCGAGCAAGTAAAGAAGTCGGTTGAACAAACCATGTTATCAAAGGATGCAGAAGAATTTTGGAAAGAAGTTTATCAAGACCCTAAATTTTCAGAAACAATGGCAAAAAGTATGATGAAGCAACAGGAAGAATTAATGAAGACTCTCATGAAAGATCCGGAATACTTGAAAAGCCTCGAAAGCTTTTTTGGTTCTGCTGAAATGAATAAGGAGCTAGGAAAAGTATTACAATCTCCTGATATGCGGAAAGAAATGCAAAAAGTCGTGGAAGAAACAATCCAAAGTCCTTTATTGCAAACTAAGTGGCAAAAACTTGTTGAAGAGGCTGGAGGAGGAGGACAAAAAAGCGAAGGTGGTGGCGGTGGCTCCGAAGAGAAGGGATCAGAACAAGGAAAAGAAGCTGAAAAATAAGGCCGCTCCTCTTAAGGAAACGGCCTTTTTCTTATG
This sequence comes from Psychrobacillus sp. FJAT-21963, assembly GCF_001420585.1. Classification (NCBI taxonomy): domain Bacteria; kingdom Bacillati; phylum Bacillota; class Bacilli; order Caryophanales; family Bacillaceae; genus Psychrobacillus; species Psychrobacillus sp. FJAT-21963. The sequence continues at coordinate 2,339 of NZ_LJIY01000005.1, forward strand.
CTTTTTCAATAACTTTTCGAGCAATGTCTAAATATATTTTACCTGTATCATGTGTTTCTCCATATACAGAGGGAGCAAAGTCAATATCGTTCCAATCTGGTTGTCCTAGTGGTATTTGACCAAGTAATTCTGTACGAAGTTCATCCGCAAGTTTTGGTCCCCCACCTTTACCGAATACAAATTCACGCTCTCCAGTAGATTTAGATTCAAACCAAGACATGTTTTCAATTACACCTAATATTTCATGATCTGTTTGAAGAGCCATTGCCCCAGCACGTGCTGCTACGAATGCTGCAGTAGGATGCGGTGTTGTTACTACTATTTCTTTAGAGGTAGGTAACATTTGGTGAATGTCTAAGGCAACGTCACCTGTACCTGGAGGTAAGTCTAATAATAAATAATCTAACTCGCCCCACTCCACATCTTTAAAGAATTGATCTAACACTTTTCCAAGCATTGGCCCACGCCAAACTACCGGAGTATTGTCTTCTACGAAGAATCCCATCGAAATTACTTTTACACCTTTACGATCTACAGGGATAATACGGTCTTCTTTAATTTGTGGCATATCTTTGACACCCATCATATCTGGAACACTAAACCCGTATATGTCTGCGTCTACTAAGCCGACTTTTTTCCCTAGACGTGCAAGTGCTACTGCTAAGTTTACGGATACAGTTGATTTACCAACTCCACCTTTACCAGAAGCAATTGAAATAATTTTCACTTTGCTGCCAGGAGAAAGGATGCTTTCATTATCGCTTTCTTTTGCTTGACCGCGAAATTGCTCTAATACTTCTTTTGGAAGTTCTTCAAAACGAATACCAACAGTTGCTGCTCCTTCGTCCTTTAATACTTCCACTACTTTTCCTTGCAATTGCATTTGCTCTGCAGAATTAATTTTTGCAATTGCTAACTTTACACTGACATGATTTTTTTCTTCTTTTATAGATACCTCTGAAATTCCGTTTGTTTCTTCTAATGTTCTATGTAAAAATGGATCATTTAATTCTCCTAATAATGCTCTTACTTGTTGCTCATTAATCATTTGTAGACACTCCCCTTTAAGTTAACTATTCGCAATATAGTATACCATATACGAGTGTCTACAATCCCTCACATTGACTCAGTAAATATTATCTTCTACGAAACGACGTACACCCTTTGTAATTGCGTCTACCATTTGGTTTTGATACTTATCGGATTTTAGCAATTCTCTTTCTTCATTATTGCTCAAAAATCCAGTTTCTAGTAATACCGTAGGTGCTTTTGATTTCTTCAAAATATAAACTTGTTTGATGGCAAGTGCTTCTCTTTCTGTATTTCCAATATCTTCACGGATTGCCCCTTGAATGGATTTCGCTAGTAACTCCCCACCTTCATGTCCCTCCGCATGATAGAATACTTGCGCCCCTCTCCATCTTTCCTCAGGGACCGCATTTACATGTAAACTGATCACTATGTCCGCTTCCGCATTATTAATAATCTCTTCTCGCAGAAGTAAATCTGCACGCTTTCTTGAACGGATTGTTGGGAAATCTTCATCGGGAGCATGCTCGGCAATTGCATCCCCTTCTTTACGACGTGTCAAAACAACGGTAGCACCATTTTCCTTTAAAGTCTTTTCCAGTTTTAGAGACATAGCAAGCGTAATATCTCTCTCTACTGTTTCACCATGACTGGCGCCTCCGTCCAAACCTCCATGCCCAGGGTCTATTACTACTTTAACCCCACTTAATGGTTCCGGCATGAAAAAACTTAAATCGCTTGCTTTTGTACTATAAAACACTGCAACCAAAGAAATTAAAAACAATACTCCAATAACCAGCCACTTTTTCAGTTCCATCGCTCCTTTTTCACTCATTATACGTATGAGGGACAAAGAGTATGTTTGCTTTTTGGAACAAGTTATCTAATCTTTATCAATTCTATAAATTCCTTTTTTATTTCTAATAACACAGCCATTTTTCTTGAAGATATTGATCATATGTTTATTACTTTCATCTGTACTACCTACGTAATTTTTGGCGTTCATCTGCTTCATTAGATATAACGTGATTTTGTGAATCTCTGCTCCCAAACCGAAACCTCTCTTGTTAGGCACAATGCCGAAGTAGAACATTCTCCCTTCATCTGTTGTTCCCATCTCCATATGGGGAATACTAATTCCAACCAATTCATTGTCTTTTAAAAAGTAATAGCAATGACTTCTCCAACTTTCTCCCAGCTCTTGAGATAGGGCGGCCATTATTTTCTCGATTAATTGTGGGATGTTTTTATTGGCAGAACCTGAACGACATAATTCATATGCATCGGCAAACTCTTTGTCTGTCATTAACCCTTCCGATAGAGCGTGGAATTTTAACTCACTTTCAATTAGCTGTTCTTCTTCTAACGATTTTGTATATTCATGGATGACCGAAATTTTTCTAAATCCTTTCGAAAGTAACCAGTTTTCAAAGTGTTCTTCCATTAGTAATGATAAATATTCAATTTTTTGTTCTTCATATTCTTTTAATAACTTGGTAAATTCCACTTTATAATCTTCTTCTGACTTGCCCTCTATATTAATTTGATCTACTAACCAGTACGCTTTGTTTTTAATGGTGTTGTATAGGCGCATTTAAATTTCTCCTCACTTTGTTACTTAAATAAAAGGATGGTACAGCCAACACAGTAATAAGTCCAATGATAGTAAATACCATTCCCCCACCATTCAAGCTGTCTAATAGGAAACCACCTAAACTTGGGCCAGCTATTCTACCAATCGATTTCACCCCTGATAATGCAAAATAGGTTCCTTTTTCATGGTCTTCGCACATGTCATCAATATGAATGTCCACCATTGTGAACACTAAAACTTCTCCAGCTGTAAAAATGACCATCGCAATGATTAACATGAAAATGTGCTCACTTTGTCCAAAGAAAAACAAACCAATCGATAACAAAGAGCTTCCAATCATCAAGGAAGTCGTTGTACTAATTATTTCCCCTAACTTATAAACAAAGTATTGAATCACGATAACAGTAATGGCATTGGTTGTGATGAGCCATGAAAAATACTTAATCGCTAGCTCATAATCAAACGTAATACCTAAATACTGGCTAAAGGTCGAATCGAATTGGCTATAACCGAAACTGATGAAAATTAAAGCTAATATAAATATGCTAAATGCATGATCCTTTTTAAACACATAGAACGATTGAAATATAGATATTTTCTTAGAATCTGCCGCCACTTGTTTCATCGGATACTTTTTAAAGATAACGGCAAATGTCACTATATTAATTAAGAATATAAAACCAACAGCGAAAAACAACTTCTCCATGCCAAATTGCTGAAAATAGACAGACGTTAGCGGAGCGATCGCTGCAGAAATATTAATTAAAAAATACCGAATATTAAAGATCAACCGTCTATTTTCAGGCTCCGTGTACAGACTTAACAGCACACGATACGTAGGCTCTACAATTGCTTGACTTATCCCTAATACCGTAGCAAACAAAATGAACCCAGCGTAATGATCAATAAACGGGAAATAGAAATAACACCCTAAATATCCGATCAGCCCCGTAATGATGACTTTATCTTTTCGAAACTTATCAATATATGGCCCAATAAAGAAACTCATAAACAAATTAGATAACGCTAAGGTTGAAATAATGGCTCCAATCTGAAAGCTTGAATAATGAAATTCATCTAATAAAAATAGTGTAAGATACGGTAGCACTAAAAAAGTGCCAAACCTCGCAATGAAAATACTAAGCAGAATAGTAGACGTAACAACATTAAATTTACTTCTCATAATTTACCTCTTCATATGTAATAATTGCCTTTTTAATATACCCCTCCCAATTCAACGAAACAATATATTTTCATAAAATCTCTCAAGAATACTACAGGAGTGTTACTGGTGCCAGGCACCAGTAACACTCCTGTAACACAATATAAAAACACGTTAAAGAAAGTTATAAGTAATAGGTGCAAAAAATCCTTTCCATTATTAAACACAATAGGATACAAAACGCAAAATATTTTTTCTTTTCCAATTATTATTCTAAAAAAACAATTGACTTTTTCATTCAAATCACTAAAATTTACATTACGACATTTTTTTATCATCCTATTTTGCCTGAATAGTCATATCTATTACGTTTTTTTATCACAATAGCACTGGATGTGGAGCCATGTTCAAATAAAAATATAGTAAATANAAATATAGTAAATATCTAAGAATAAATATTATTCTAAAAAAAGAAAGCGCTTTATTTTTCAAACAGAAGGGATAGATAGTGGTGCCAAAAGATGAAAAAAACCTTTTACAGTCCGCCATTCAACCAGAAGAGCAAAAATTAAAACGGGGATTGAAAGCTCGTCATTTAACGATGATTTCAATTGGAGGTTCTATTGGTACAGGACTATTTTTAAGTAGTGGCGCAGCGATCAATACAGCTGGCCCAGGTGGTGCTTTACTTGCATATGCTTTAGTTGGTGCAATGGTCTATTTTGTTATGACAAGCCTTGGAGAAATGGCAGCTTTTATGCCAACTAGTGGTTCCTTTAGTACGTATGGTACAAAGTTCGTAGATCCTGCATTTGGATTCGCAATCGGTTGGACATATTGGTTTAACTGGGCAATGACCATAGCGGCAGAGCTATCTGCCTCCACGATGATTATGAAGTTTTGGTTTCCAGATAGTCCATCATTGGTATGGAGTGCATCATTTTTAACGCTTATTTTTCTTTTGAACTATTTATCTGTTAAAGGGTACGGGGAAGGTGAATATTGGCTTTCCTTAATTAAAGTAAGTGCGATTGTTATCTTTATCGTAGTAGGTGTACTGATGATTTTCGGAATCATGGGTGGAGAAGTAGTAGGATTTAAAAACTTTACCGTTGGCGATGCTCCTTTTTCAGGAGGTCTCATTGGTGTATTTATTGTTTTTATTGCAGCTGGGTTCTCTTTTCAAGGAACCGAGATTGTTGGAGTGGCTGCTGGTGAAAGTGAAAATCCAGCGAAAAATGTACCTATCGCTATAAAAAGTGTTTTCTGGAGAATTCTTTTATTTTATATTTTAGCGATTCTCGTAATTGCTTTAATCATTCCTTACACACATCCAAGTTTACAAAGTGAAAATGTCATGGTTAGTCCTTTTACGCTAATTTTTGAAAAAGCCGGAATTGCATTTGCAGCATCTCTTATGAACGCAGTTATTTTAACAGCTGTTTTATCAGCAGGTAACTCTAGTCTATATGCATCCACTCGTATGCTATATTCCATGGCTAAAGAGGGACAAGCTCCTAAGATTTTTGGCAAGCTTAATAAACGTGGTGTTCCAGTGGCTGGTATGATTTTAACGTGTGCTATCGGTACGCTTGCCTTTTTGGCTTCTTTCTTTGGTGATGGTGTCGTTTATATTTGGTTGATGAATGCTATCGGTATTACTGGGTTTATCTTTTGGCTCGGTATTTCGATCAGTCACTATCGTTTCCGTAAAGCCTTTGTTGCTCAAGGTCATTCACTGGACCTATTACCTTATAAAGCAAAATGGTTTCCGATCGGTACAATTTTTGCGATTGCATGCGGATTAATCGTTATTTTAGCTCAAAACTTCCAAGCTTTCCTTGCAGATAAAGTAGATTGGGGTAGCGTTGTTGCTGCATACTTAGGCATACCTCTCTTCCTTTGCTTATGGATTGGCTATAAATTAAAAAATAAAACGAAATTCGTTAAACCTGAGGACGTAGAATTTGAATTTGATTATGACAAAAAATTAAATAAATAATCTTTCCACGGACAACATGTATCATGTTGTCCCCAGGCTGTAGAAAAACTCGAATAAAACGAGTGATCTACAGCCTTTTTTAGTGTATATTAACTTCTTCGAACCTTAGTACTCTCCAGCAGGTATTATTAAATGACCAGTTAAAAATACGATGCGTTTTTAGTATCCTGAAATTTATCTAGCTCCCTTTTATAAGTCGTTTCTTTTTTAAAGTACTTCATTATTACTTAAAATAGAAATATTAAGTAAAACCGAGAGGATTTTTGGCATGGGGAATGTTTACAGTGAGATTGTTCAATTTCAAGGAGATCATTATAATTTCGGTTATATGCAAGGGGACCTTTTAATAGAATCACCAATATTAATAAATAGAAAGAAACAGTGGGCTTCAAAAAGTCGCCACTTCCTTATTAATGAAATAGAATTCAAAAATGTAATTTTAACATTTGCCCCTCAAATTTGGGATGAGATTCAGGGACTTGCTGATTCTTTAAAATGGAAGATGGAAGATGCGATTCGAGAATTTGGTGGATATTATCTTGAATATGGGAGAAGCGGTTGTTCCATTTTTACAGGAAATAAATATATGGTTCGCAACTATGACAACCATCCATTTTCATATGAAGGGCGCTTTACTATATATCGGCCGACCGATGGAGGTTATGCCGTAATTGGGCCTTCTATGCAAATTACAGGTCGTACAGATGGGATGAACGAAAAAGGGCTTGCAATGGGCTATAACTTCATTAATAGAAAGAATTCAGAGGATGGCTTTGTCTGTAATATGATCGGTCGCATTATTTTAGAAACATGTGCAAACGTAGATGAAGCAATTGATCTCTTGAAGGAAATTCCGCATCGTCATTCATTCAGCTATGTTTTATTGGATACTAAAGGAGAGACATTTGTAGTAGAAGCTTCACCAAGAGCGGTAGAAGTTCGTCAATCAAATGTATGTACGAATCATTTTGAAGAATTAACAGAAGAAAATAGATATCGTATGGATGACTCCTTCCGAAGACAACAAGCGATTCTCCAACAACAAAAAAATGTTACAGATCCGTACACAGCATACCGAATGATGAATGACACGGATAAAGGTATTTTTTCAAAAAAATATGGAGCATGGGCAGGTACTTTGCATACTTCCTTCTATTTTCCACAAGAAATGAGAATTGGATTTACACTTGGCGGTGATCGATTACCACTTATCTTTGATTTCAACGAGTGGATGCAAGGAGAAAGAATGAAGGCGAAACGAATAAAAGGCGTACTCGATTCAAATATGCCTTTTATCAATATGGAAGAAATCAATAATATAAAACATCTGTAACTTCTTTCGTTACAGATGTTTTTTCTATCGGTGTATATAGTTTTAAGTCTTTCTCATATTAATAAAAAAGACCCCCAACCAAAATGGTTGAGAGTCTTTGAAAACGCAATATTAACGTTTTGAGAACTGAGGTGCACGACGCGCGCCTTTAAGACCGTATTTTTTACGCTCTTTCATACGTGGGTCACGTGTTAAGAATCCTGCAGATTTCAATGCTGGACGGAAATCAGGATCTACTGTAAGTAGAGCACGTGCAATACCATGACGGATTGCTCCTGCTTGACCTGTGAATCCACCACCATTAACGTTTACATGAATATCATAGCTACCAAGAGTTTGAGTAGTTACTAATGGTTGTTTAATGATTTCACGTAAAGTTTCGAATGGTACGTAATCTTCAACGTCACGTTTGTTAATAATAATTTTTCCTTCGCCTGGTACTAAACGTACGCGTGCTACTGAACTTTTACGGCGACCAGTGCCGATATATTGAACTTGTGCCAAGTGTATGTCCTCCTCTTATTAATTATCCGCGAAGCTCGTATGCTTCTGGTTTTTGTGCTGCATGTGGGTGTTCTGCTCCAGCGTAAACGTTAAGTTTTGAGAACATTTGACGTCCTATTGTGTTTTTAGGAAGCATCCCTTTAATTGCTAATTCGATCATTTTAGTTGGGTACTTAGTACGCATTTCTAATGCAGTACGTTGTTTAAGTCCACCTGCAAATTGAGTGTGACGGTAGTAAATTTTGTCATTTAACTTGTTCCCAGTTAAATGAATTTTGTCCGCGTTGATAATGATCACGTGATCACCTGTATCAACGTTTGGTGTGAATGTTGGTTTGTGTTTTCCACGTAAAATAGCAGCTACTTCTGAAGCTAAACGACCAAGAGTTTGGCCTTCAGCGTCAACTACTAACCATTTACGTTCTACTTCGTGACCTTTAGCCATGAATGTTGTACGCATGTATTTTGTCCTCCTAATTCAATCATAATCGATCTATAATTTTCTATATCCTCATACCAATAAGTTTCGGGGCTTATATTGTGGGGTTAATGAAAATACCATACATCATCATATAACGAAAACTCGATTAAGTCAAGCGTTTTTCGAAAAACACCTGGAAAAGTTGTTTCATGAGAAATACTCCACATTTTCTAGGTATAAACCGTGTGCTGGCGCGGTTTTTCCTGCTCTCTTTCGATCACAAGAATTAACTATGTCCCGCATCTCCTCCACACTTTTTTTACCGATTGCAATTTCCCATAAAGTTCCTGCAATAATGCGAACCATATTATATAAAAATCCATTTCCGTTAATCACCATATGCAATTGATTAGACTCTTTTTCTACTTCTAAATGGATGAAATGAATAGTTCTTACAAAATCTTTTACACTAGTATTAGAAGCGCAAAAACTTGAAAAATCGTGCGTTCCCAACAAATATACTGCAGCCTCTTTCATTAGCTCCACATTGGGTTTATATCGCTCAACATGGACTGAATAATTGCGTTCAAAGGGGCTTTGCACATCATTTAATGACCAAATATAGCGATAGGTTTTCCCTGTAGCATTATATCTTGCGTGGAAATCATCTTGAACTTGTTCTACCGATAAAATGCGAATATCTCCTGGAAGTTGTACATTCAATGCTGTTCGCCATCTTTCCATTGGTAACGTTAGCGAACTATCGAAATGAATAACTTGTCCAGTAGCATGAACCCCAGCATCTGTACGCCCACTTGCAACTACTTTTACGGATTCTCCCTTATGCATGATTCCAAGAACACGTTCTAGCTCCAGTTGTACTGTGCGCTTCCCCGGTTGAACCTGATACCCGGAAAATCCACTTCCATCATAACTGACAATTGCTTTTAACCTCACACCTACACCTCGTCTAACTTCTAAAATAAACAAGAATTCCAGCTAAGAGAACAAGTGACAGTATACTAATCGTATCTCGCGTTTCCCATTCTAACTTGCGATATCTTGTCCTACCCTCTCCACCTTTATATCCTCGTACTTCCATTGCTGTAGCTAAATCCTCTGCACGTTTAAAGGCACTCACAAATAACGGAATGAGAAGTGGAACAACGGCATTCATTCTTTCCTTCATACTTCCAGTCGTCATATCAGATCCTCTCGCCATTTGCGCTTTCATGATTTTATCTGTTTCATCCATTAACGTTGGGATGAATCTTAGCGAGATTGACATCATTAGCGCTAATTCATGCACTGGGAGCTTCCATTTCTTTAAAGGGTTCAATAATGTCTCTAATGCATCTGTAATCGATATAGGGGTAGTAGTGAGCGTTAGAATCGATGTCAATATTACTAGTACGAAAAAACGTATAGAAATAAATATCCCTTGTCGTAAACCTTCCTCATAAATAGATATAAACTTCCATTGAAAAATAATGTCACCTTCACGTGTAAATATTAAATGTAATAAAAACGTGAAAATGATTAGTATAACAACTGGCTTCAAACCATTTATTAAAAAGTATAGGCGAATCTTGGACATACGGATAATTAAAAATGTAAACACAAGCAAAATACCATAAGTAATCCAGTTATTCGCAATAAAAACGATAGCAATAAATAAAAAGACAAAGATCAATTTAGCCCGAGCATCTAACCGGTGTATAAAAGAATCTCCTGGTATATAGCGACCGAATATCATTTTCTCTAGCATTAAACCTCACGCTCCTTTTTAATCATTTGCGCAAGCTCTTCTGCCAAGGATTCTTCGGTTAAGCATATTGAAGGCAGTTTTTTTCCTGTCATCTTCTCTATCTTTTTTTGAAATTTAACACTTTGAGGTAATTCCAAGCGATAATCTGTTAAGCGCTCTTCGTTATCAAAAATTTCTATTGGTAAACCTTCTAAGACACACTTGCCATTATGCATAATAGCAATACGATCAGCATATCTCGCTGCATCCTCCATGCTATGTGTTACCAAAACAGTCGTCAAACCTTTTTCTTTATGAAGCTGATAAAATAATTCCATTATTTCTTTTCGTCCTCTTGGGTCCAATCCAGCTGTTGGCTCATCTAGTACTAATACTTCTGGATTCATCGCAAGTACCCCAGCGATTGCCACCCTGCGCATTTGTCCTCCTGAGAGATCAAAAGGTGATTTCTCTAATACCTCATCAGGGAGTCCTAGCAGCTTTACTAATTCTATTGCACGTCTTTTTGCTTCCTCTTCTGATACACCAAAATTCATGGGACCAAACATAATATCTTTTAACACCGTTTCATCAAATAATTGATGCTCTGGAAATTGAAAAACAATACCTACTTTTTGTCTAACCTGTCTTAGTTGTTTGTTTTTCTTTTCCGGTTTTACTTCGACATCTCCAATTTTAATAGAACCTTCCGTAGGTGTTAGTAATGCATTTAAATGTTGCAAAATAGTTGATTTACCGGATCCCGTGTGCCCAATGATTGCTTGGTAACTGCCTGAAGGTATATGTAGATCTACATTAAACAACGCTCGTTTTTCAAAAGGTGTATTTTTTGCATAAGCATAGCTTACTTGTTGAAGTATGATGTCCATAAATCATTCACCAACTCTTCTTCTGTCATATGGTCTTCCATTAGTGTAATTCCTTTGGAACGTAATAACCGAGATATATTCATCGCAAAAGGCAAATCAAGTCCTAGATCTACTAGTTCCTGTCCTTTTTGGAATATCTCTTCAGGCGTTCCTTCTGCGTATTTTTTACCGTTATTCATCATAATGACTCTATCCGCGTGTAATGCTTCTTCTAGATCATGTGTAATAGATATAACTGTTAAATCGGTTTCATCTTTTAACTGACGTACGGTTGAAAGAACCTCTTCTCTACCTTGAGGATCAAGCATAGAAGTTGCTTCATCTAACAATAAAATCTTTGGTTTTAATGCGATTGCTCCAGCTATTGCGACACGTTGCTTTTGTCCTCCCGATAAATGATGAGGCTCGCTGTTCATAAAATCTTTCATTTTTACTTTAACTAATGACTCTTCTACTCGTTCTACCATTTCCTCAAACGGGATACCGTTATTTTCTAATGCAAATGCTACGTCATCCTGGACTGTGGCTCCCACGAATTGATTGTCTGGATTTTGGAACACCATTCCCATTTGCGAACGAGTTTCCCATAGATTGTGTTCATTCAACTCTTCCCCAAAAATACGTACTTTTCCCAACTGAGGAAATAGAAGACCATTCATTAATCGTGCAAGCGTCGATTTACCGGAACCATTATGACCTACTACTGCAACCCACTCACCTGCTCGGATTGTGTAAGAAACGTTATTTACTGCTGGACGAATATTCTCTTCTTCTGTATATGTAAAAGTTACTTCTTGTAAAGAAATAATTTCGCTTTTCATCCTTTACCTCCTCTAGCTCCACTCTGCTGTCTAAGTTCATGTAACCATTCTACGATAAAATAAAAAAGCGCGCACCTCATTTTGAGAAATGCGCTCTTCTATAACGGTTTCATAATTGGCTGCTCAAGACCAATTAGAAAAATGAGGTGCGTAGAGCTAGACAAGACGCTACTTCTTAAACACGATTCAGATAAATCACGTAAAAAGTCCGCTCATCATAACACTCAGCTTTTATATTGTCGTATAAATCTAATAAATATGTTTGAAAAAAGAAGAGGGTGGTAGGAACACCAATTACCCTCTTCAACTTTATCTTAATCAAATTCGCCTTGGGGCTTTCATTTAATTATGCAGTGCATGTATACACTTTAAATTAAACTAACTCAATTACTACAACAGGTGCTCCGTCTCCGCGACGAGGTCCAGCTTTCATAATACGAGTATAACCGCCTTGACGGTCTGCATAGCGTGGTGCTACATCATCAAACAATTTTTGTAATGCAAAAATTGTTGATTCATTACCTTCTTCATCAGTAGAAGTTACTACTTCACGACGAATGTAAGCAGCTGCTTGACGACGTGCGTGTAAATCTCCGCGTTTACCTAAAGTGATCATTTTTTCAACAACAGAACGTAATTCTTTTGCACGTGCTTCAGTAGTTTGAAGACGCTCATGAATAATTAGGTCAGTTGTTAAGTCACGTAACATCGCTTTACGTTGAGAACTTGTACGTCCAAGTTTTCTGTAACCCATGGATGTTTCCCTCCTTTGGTGAATAGTTCATATCTAGCTATATCAAAATTCGCTTAGTCTTCTTTACGTAATCCTAAGCCAAGCTCATCTAACTTCGCTCTTACTTCTTCTAAAGATTTACGGCCAAGGTTTCTTACTTTCATCATATCGTCTTCTGACTTGTTCGCAAGCTCAAGTACTGTGTTAATACCAGCTCGTTTTAAGCAGTTATAAGAACGAACAGAAAGATCAAGTTCTTCGATAGTCATCTCTAATACTTTTTCTTTTTGATCTTCTTCTTTTTCAACCATGATTTCAGCAGTTTGTGCCTCGTCGGTCATCCCTACAAAAATATTTAAGTGCTCTGTTAAGATTTTTGCTCCAAGCGAAATCGCCTCTTTTGGACCGGTGCTGCCATCTGTCCACACATCAAGAGTTAATTTATCGTAGTTTGCCAATTGACCAACACGAGTATTTTCCACTTGAAAATTAACGCGTGAAACTGGAGTATAAATAGAGTCGATCGGGATTACGCCGATAGGAAGATCCTCACGTTTGTTTTGATCAGCAGGAGTGTAGCCACGGCCTCGACCTGCATACATACGCATGCGGAAATGACCATTTTTGCCGATAGTTGCAATATAGAGATCCGGGTTTAATATCTCAACATCACTGTCATGTGTAATGTCAGCAGCTGTAACCGTTCCTTCTCCTTTTACATCAATCTCAATGACTTTTTCCTCGTCAGAGTAGATTTTCAAAGCTAGTTTCTTAACATTCATAATAATAGATGCAACATCTTCCACTACGCCTTCAATAGTTGAAAACTCATGTAAAACGCCATCAATTTGAATAGAAGTAACTGCAGCTCCTGGTAAAGAAGACAGAAGGATACGACGTAAAGAATTTCCCAAAGTATTTCCATAGCCACGTTCTAGCGGTTCTACAACAAATTTACCAAACTTGGCATTTTCGCTGATTTCTACACTTTCAATCTTTGGTTTTTCAATTTCGATCATTCCAATTTACCCTCCCTCAAAACATCGAATGTATAGGTTCTTTCCATCATATGAATTCGATCGTTTAACTGATTGCTGTTTGCACAACTTCAGTCTGTACAATAAATGATGTTCTCAAACAATGAGTTTCACCTATTATTACACGCGACGACGTTTTGGTGGACGGCAACCGTTATGTGGTACTGGTGTTACGTCTTTAATAGCTGTAACTTCTAGACCTGCAGCTTGAAGTGCACGGATAGCCGCTTCACGACCAGCACCTGGGCCTTTAACAGTTACTTCTAAAGTTTTTAAACCATGTTCCATGGATGTTTTTGCAGCAGTTTCAGCAGCCATTTGTGCAGCGAATGGAGTAGATTTACGAGAACCTCTGAATCCAAGAGCTCCAGCACTTGACCAAGAAAGTGCATTACCTTGCATGTCTGTGATAGTCACAATTGTATTATTAAATGTAGAGCGGATGTGAGCAATACCGGATTCGATATTCTTTTTCACACGACGCTTACGTGTTTGTTGTTTACGTGCCATGTTAGGAAGAAACCTCCTTTACCGATTATTTTTTCTTGTTCGCAACTGTTTTACGTGGACCTTTACGAGTACGAGCATTGTTCTTCGTATTTTGTCCGCGTACAGGTAAGCCGCGACGGTGACGGATACCACGGAAAGATCCGATTTCCATCAAACGTTTAATGTTTAGTGATACTTCACGACGAAGGTCACCTTCTACTTTGTATACACCGATTTGTTCACGGATTTTGTTTAACTCATCTTCTGTTAAATCGCGTACGCGAGTTTCTTCAGAAATACCAGCTTCAGCTAATACTTTTTGTGAAGTTGTTTTACCAATACCGTAAATGTATGTTAATGAAATAACAACGCGTTTGTCGCGTGGAATGTCAACACCAGCAATACGTGCCATATGTGTCGTGCACCTCCTTCTTATTAGCCTTGTCTTTGTTTGTGTTTAGGATTTTCACAGATTACCATTACTTTACCGCGTCGGCGAATTACCTTACATTTTTCGCAGATCGGTTTTACAGATGGTCTCACTTTCATCTAACCTAACCTCCTTAGTAGTCCGGAGTGCAAAAGATTATTTAAAACGGTACGTAATACGACCGCGAGTTAAATCGTAAGGAGATAGTTCAATTGTGACTTTATCTCCAGGTAAAATGCGGATAAAGTGCATACGAATTTTACCAGATACATGCGCAAGTATTGTATGACCGTTTTCTAATTCTACCTTAAACATCGCGTTTGGCAAAGTCTCAACAACTGTTCCTTCGACTTCAATTACATCATCTTTCGCCATCAACCCTGTCTCCCTTCTATATACAAATCAGGTTCTCATCAAAATTCAAACGTAATTTGCTGTTAGTATAGCCTCTAATGGAACGAAACTATTCGTTTTAAGCATATGTTTGGAAATCATGAGAGATGTTCGAAAGACACTCGTAAGGTTTCGCTTGTAGCAATCCACGGCGTAGACTGACTGGTAGAAACCTGTCTCCCTCATGTCAACATATTCGTACGAAAGTGTTGGATGAGTTCCATAGTACCCGTTCGTTACATAGATGCTTCCACGAAACCCATTATACCCCTTAAGTAGTGGAAATGCACGTGGACTAGGGGGCCCTCGTTTTTTGATACATTTCTTTCCCTAAGTTCGTATACCGGGCGCAATATGCTTTTGCAGCTCTCGAAAAAAACATTTCGTTCTTTGCATAATGCCCGGTTATTCAGTCAATCTGAGACAGGCACCGGGCTATTAAATGCGGTTGCCCTGTAACAGAGCATCAAGATCAGCAAAAACTTTTGAAATTTCTTGCTGTCCATCTATATTTGTTAAAACACCTTTGTTGTCATAAAAATCAAGCAAAGGTTGAGTTTGCTTCATATTTACTTCCAGACGGTTAGTAACCGTTTCGGGATTGTCATCCGCTCTTTGATAAAGCTCTCCACCATCTTTATCACAAACACCTTCTTTAGCAGGAGGGTTAAAGATTAAATGGTAAGCAGTGCCACACTCTTTACAAATGCGACGGCCAGTTAGACGTTTAATCAATTCTTCTTTTTCAACTTGAATGTTAAGCACATGCTCAAGTGATTTTCCAAGATCCGCAAGTAAAGCATCAAGTGCTTCCGCTTGAGGTACTGTTCTTGGGAAACCATCAAGTAAGAATCCTTTTTCACAATCTGGTTTACTCAATCTTTCACGGACAATACCAATCGTTACTTCATCGGGTACTAGTGCACCTTGATCCATAAACGATTTTGCTTTTAAGCCAAGTTCCGTGCCATCTTTAATTGCTGCTCGAAACATATCGCCTGTAGAAATATGAGGGATTGCGTACTTCTCAACAATTTTATCTGCTTGAGTACCTTTACCAGCACCCGGCAGACCCATTAAAACGATATTCATACGGAAATGCCCCCCTCAGGACTATTTTGTAGATTTTTAGGAACTATGTCGTTCCTAAAAACCAACATTATTTCATAAAGCCTTTATAATGACGCTTAACTAATTGTGATTCTAGCTGTTTCATCGTTTCAAGTGCAACACCTACAACGATTAGTAAGCTTGTTCCGCCAATTTGTGCAGATTGCGGTAATCCCGCAAACTTAACAAACAATAAAGGCATAACGGAGATCACAGCAAGGAAAATAGAACCAACAAAAGTTAATCGATATAATACGCTAGTCAAATAATTTTGTGTGTTAATTCCTGGACGAATACCTGGAATATACGCACCTTGCTTTTTCAAATTGTCCGCTACATTCTCTGGATTCACTTGAATGAATGCATAGAAGTAAGAGAACGCAATGATTAAAGCAATATAAATTATCATTCCAACTGGTTGCGTGTAATCTAATGCATTTGATATAAAATCAGTTACCTTATTCTGACCAAAAAATAAAACAATAGATTGTGGTGCCATAAGGAAAGCTGATGCAAAGATTACTGGAATAACTCCCGCAGCATTTACTTTTAAAGGTAAGTGTGTTTGTTGACCGCCTGTTTGAGCAGTACCAGCAACACGTTTCGCATATTGAATTGGAATTTTACGTAACGCTTGTGTTACATAAATTACCCCAACTGTAACTGCGATGACTGCCAATAGAAGTAAAACCATTACGATTATATTAATAAATAGTGCATCACCAGCATCTACAATTTGTTGTGCATATAGTTGGTTTACTGCATTCGGAATTGCAGCAGCGATACCAGCGAAGATAATGATAGAAATACCATTACCAACACCTTTTGCTGTAATCTGCTCACCTAACCACATTAAGAATGCAGTTCCTGCAGTTAACACAATAGCAATAACAAGGTATGTCATGATGCCTTCGTCATTTATTAAAGAACCACTATACATACGGTTGAATCCGTAAGACATCGCGATTGCTTGAATAAAAGCTAAGATAATTGTGAAGTAACGAGTGAACTGAGCAAGCTTCCGTCTTCCGACTTCCCCTTGTTTTGACCACTCTGTGAACTTCGGTACAACATCCATTTGTAACAATTGAACAATGATGGAAGCTGTGATGTATGGCATGATTCCCATTGCTAAAATAGAGAAGTTAGCAAGGGCTCCACCACCAAATGTATTTAAAAATCCGATCAAACCTAATTGATCTGTTTGTTTTAAAACATTTGCATCGACATTCGGCACTGGAACAAATGTACCAAGACGGAAGACGATTAACATCAATAAAGTAAAAATGATTTTATTTCGAATATCTCTCACACGCATAAAGTTGGAGATTGTCTGAAACATTAAACCACCTCAGTTTGTCCGCCAGCGTTCTCAATTGCTTCTTTAGCTGACGCAGAGAATTTGTGAGCTTTTACAGTTAACTTTTTGTCAAGTGATCCATTACCAAGAATCTTAATACCAGACTTCTCACTGCTCACAACACCTGTTTCGATTAATAGAGCAGGTGTTACTTCTGTGCCTTCTTCGAAACGATTTAATGTGTCAAGGTTCACAATTGCAAACTCTTTACGATTAATGTTCGTAAATCCACGTTTTGGTAAACGACGGAATAATGGGTTTTGACCGCCCTCAAATCCTGGACGAACCCCACCGCCTGAACGAGCGTTTTGACCTTTATGACCTTTACCTGCAGTTTTACCATTACCAGAACCGATACCACGGCCTACACGATTACGTGTAGAACGAGATCCTTCTGAAGGTTTTAACTCATGTAGTTTCATATGGTGGCACCTCCTTATTCTTAAATTAAACCTTAAATTTCTTTCAAAGTTACTAAGTGAGCTACTTTGTCAACCATTCCGCGGATAGCGGCGTTGTCTTGATGCTCAACTGTTTGATGCATTTTACGTAGTCCAAGAGCTTCAGCTACTTTGCGTTGATTTGGTTTAGTACCAATCAGGCTTTTAGTAAGGGTAATTTCTAATTTAGTTGCCATTGTAATTTCCCCCCCTTATCCTAACAGTTCTTCTACTGATTTACCACGCAATTTAGCAACGTCCTCAGCGCGTTTTAGTTGAGTCAATCCTTCTAATGTAGCACGAACCATGTTGATTGGTGTGTTAGATCCAAGTGATTTAGATAGAATATCAGTGATACCAGCTAATTCTAGTACCGCACGAACCGGTCCACCAGCGATAACTCCTGTACCAGGTGCAGCAGGTTTAACTAGAATAGAACCAGCTCCAAAGCGTCCAATTACTTGGTGAGGAGTTGTTCCGCCAACTCTTGGCACTTCCACTAAATTTTTCTTCGCATCTTCAACAGCTTTACGGATTGCATCTGGAACCTCTTGAGCTTTACCAGTACCAAATCCTACATGTCCATTCTTGTCACCGACAACTACTAATGCAGTAAAACGGAAACGACGTCCACCTTTTACAACTTTAGCAACACGGTTAATCGTAACTACGCGTTCTTCAAGTTCAAGTTTGTTTGGGTCAATACCACGCATGAAATATGTCCCTCCTTCTTCTTAAAATTCTAAGCCGTTTTCACGTGCAGCTTCAGCTAACGCTTTAACACGTCCATGATATAAGTAACCGCCACGGTCGAATACAACAGATTTGATGTTTTTTTCAACAGCGCGTTTTGCAATGATTTCACCGATTGATTTAGCAGCTTCAACATTTCCAGCTGTTCCATCAAAGTCTTTATCCATAGTAGACGCACTCACAATTGTCAAACCTTTTGAATCATCGATCAGTTGCGCGTAAATATGTTTGTTAGAACGGAATACATTTAAACGCGGACGTTCAGTAGTACCCGTGATTTTTGTACGAACACGTGCATGACGTTTTTTACGAACTTGATTTTTGTCTTGTTTCGTAATCACAGTGGTCACTCCTTTCTAATGCGCGATGCATTATTTACCTGTTTTACCTTCTTTGCGGCGTACAACTTCGCCTTCGTAACGAATACCTTTACCTTTGTAAGGCTCTGGTGGACGAACAGCACGAATGTTAGATGCTAATGCACCAACGCGTTCTTTGTTAATACCGCGAACGATAACTTTTGTATTTGAAGGAACTTCAACTTCAAGTCCATCTTCAGGAGTGAACTCAACTGGATGTGAGTACCCTACATTAAGTACAAGTTTCTTACCTTGTAGTTGTGCACGGTAACCTACCCCAACTAATTCAAGTCCACGTTCAAATCCTGCAGAAACACCAGTGATCATGTTTGCTAATAAAGCACGAGTTGTTCCATGAATTGTACGGTGTTCTTTAGATTCTGAAGGACGTACTAAAGTAATTACAGTACCTTCTTGCTCAATTTTAATATCTTGGTTAAAAGATGTTGTTAATTCACCTTTAGGTCCTTTTACTACTACTGTATTATCTTCGTTGATAGTTACAGTAACACCTGCAGGAACCTCTATTGGTTTTTTACCTACTCGAGACATTTTGTTGCACCTCCATTCGTTTGTTGATTATTACCAAACGTAAGCTACGATTTCTCCGCCAACTTGTTTAGCGCGAGCTTCTTTATCTGTTAATAAACCATTTGAAGTAGAAACTAAAGCGATTCCTAAACCGTTAAGAACTTTAGGCACTTCGTTTGTTTTAGCATAAACACGTAGACCAGGTTTTGAAATACGTTTCAAACCAGTAATAACGCGTTCGTCGTTTTGACCATATTTTAAGAAGATGCGGATAATTCCTTGTTTGCTATCTTCTACATATTCAACATCACGAACGAAACCTTCGCGTTTTAAAATTTCAGCGATTTCCTTTTTCATGTTTGAAGCAGGAACTTCTAATTTCTCGTGACGAACCATGTTAGCATTACGAATGCGTGTAAGCATATCTGCAATTGGATCTGACATTGTCATTACATTTACCTCCTTCCCAGTATAGGGGTTTACCAGCTTGCTTTTTTAACGCCAGGAATTTGTCCCTTGTATGCAAGTTCACGGAAACAAATACGGCAAAGCTTAAATTTACGATATACAGAGTGCGGACGTCCACAACGCTCACAGCGTGTGTATTCTTGCACTTTGAACTTTGGCGTACGTTGTTGTTTAACGATCATTGATTTTTTAGCCACGTTTTCGCCTCCCTTATTTTACTTTTGGAATGGCATGCCGAATTGTGTTAATAACTCACGAGCTTCTTCGTCAGAGTTCGCAGTTGTTACAATTACGATGTCCATACCGCGTACTTTCGAAACTTTATCATAATCGATTTCAGGGAAGATTAATTGCTCTTTAACTCCAAGAGTGTAGTTACCGCGACCGTCAAATGCTTTTTTAGAAACACCACGGAAGTCACGTACACGTGGAAGAGAGATAGCGATTAATTTATCCAAAAAGTCATACATACGTTCACCACGTAGAGTAACTTTTGCACCGATTGGCATTCCTTCACGAAGACGGAATCCAGCGATCGATTTTTTAGCTTTCGTAATTACAGGTTTTTGACCTGCGATGATTTGTAATTCTTCTACAGCAGCATCAAGTGCTTTTGTGTTAGAAACTGCATCGCCCACACCCATATTGATAACAATTTTATCAACTTTAGGTACTTGCATTACTGAGTTATATTCAAACTTGCTCATTAGAGCAGGAGAAACTTCCTTAAGATATTTTTCTTTTAGGCGGTTCATGTGTGTACCTCCCTTCTTTTTACTTATTTAATAATTTCACCAGATTTTTTCGCAACACGAACTTTTTTGCCATCTTCTACTTTATAACCTACGCGAGTCGGCTCGCCAGTTTTAGGGTCGATTAACATAACATTCGATACGTGAATTGCAGCCTCTTGACTAACAATTCCGCCTTGCGGATTAGCTTGGTTTGGCTTCATATGTTTTTTGACGATGTTTACACCTTCAACTAACACACGGTCTTTCTTAGGATAAGCAGTTAGGATAACACCTGTTTTCCCTTTGTCTTTACCTGAGATTACCTTTACTTTGTCGCCTTTTTTAACATGCATTCTGTCGCACCTCCTTGATTGGCACTTTCATGTAAATTAAAGAACTTCTGGAGCTAAAGATACGATCTTCATGAAGTTGCTATCGCGTAGTTCACGAGCAACAGGTCCAAAAATACGAGTTCCACGTGGTCCTTTATCATCTTTAATGATAACGCAAGCATTTTCATCAAATTTGATATAAGTACCATCTTTGCGGCGTACGCCGCTTTTTGTGCGAACGATAACAGCTTTAACGACGTCACCTTTCTTGACAACGCCACCTGGTGTTGCTTTCTTAACTGTACATACGACGATATCGCCGATATTAGCAGTTTTACGCCCAGTACCACCAAGTACTTTAATAGTTAAAACTTCACGTGCACCTGAGTTGTCAGCAACTTTCATACGAGTTTCTTGTTGGATCACTTAGGTAACCTCCCTTCGGAATTAATTAGTTCCGAAATTCATTATTAGATAATAACCGCTTTTTCTACAACTTCTACTAGACGGAAACGTTTTGTAGCAGATAGCGGACGAGTTTCCATGATGCGAACGATATCGCCGATTTGGGCTACGTTTTGCTCATCATGAGCCTTAAATTTCTTAGAATACTTAACACGTTTACCGTATAATTTATGTTTTTTATGAGTTTCAACTAAAACAGTGATTGTTTTATCCATTTTATCAGAAACTACACGGCCAGTGTATACTTTGCGTTGATTACGCTCAGTCATGCCTGAAAACCTCCTTTATCAGTTGTTTGCACTGATTTCTCTTTCGCGAATCACAGTTTTCATACGCGCAATCGCTTTACGTACTTCACGAATGCGAGCTGTGTTTTCTAATTGACCAGTCGCCAATTGGAAGCGAAGGTTGAAAAGCTCTTCTTTCAGTGATTTCACTTTTTGTTCGATTTCTGCAGTGGTAAGTTCACGGATGTCATTAGCTTTCATTAGATTCACCACCAATTTCTTGACGTTTAACTACTTTACATTTAACAGGAAGCTTATGTGATGCTAAGCGAAGCGCTTCACGAGCGATCTCTTCAGATACACCAGCAATTTCAAACATAACTTTTCCTGGTTTTACTACTGCTACCCAACCTTCAGGAGCCCCTTTACCGGAACCCATACGAACCTCTAGAGGCTTTTTAGTGTAAGGTTTATGTGGGAAAATTTTAATCCATACTTTACCGCCACGTTTCATGTAACGTGTCATTGCAATACGAGCTGATTCAATTTGACGGCTTGTGATCCAGCTAGCTTCTGTAGCTTGTAGACCGAATTCACCGAATGAAACTTCTTTACCGCCTTTTGCTTCACCACGCATTTTTCCACGGTGTTCACGACGGTATTTAACGCGTTTAGGCATTAACATATTATTTGCCTCCTTCCTCAGAGTTCTTCTTCACTGGAAGGACTTCACCACGATAGATCCATACTTTAACGCCTAGCTTACCATAAGTTGTGTCAGCTTCAGCATGTGCATAATCAATGTCAGCACGTAATGTATGAAGTGGTACAGTACCTTCACTATAGTGTTCAGCACGCGCGATATCAGCGCCGCCAAGACGTCCAGATACTTGAGTTTTAATACCTTTAGCGCCTGCACGCATTGTGCGTTGAATTGCTTGTTTTTGAGCGCGACGGAAAGATACGCGGCTTTCTAATTGACGTGCGATACTTTCTGCTACTAATTTAGCATCTAAGTCTGCTCTTTTAATTTCTACGATGTTGATGTGTACACGCTTGCCAGTAGTATCGTTTAAGTGTTTACGAAGTGCTTCAACTTCAGTACCACCTTTACCGATTACCATTCCTGGTTTCGCAGTGTGAATTGTAATGTTTACACGTTTTGCAGCACGTTCAATTTCTACTGTAGAAACTGATGCATCTTTCAAACGAGTTTCAATGTACTTACGAATTTTTAAATCTTCGTGTAGTAGAGTTGCATAGTCTTTACCAGCGTACCATTTTGACTCCCAGTCACGAATAATACCTACTCGTAATCCTATTGGATGTACTTTTTGACCCACGAATTATCCCTCCTTCTTCTCAGATACCACTACTGTGATGTGGCTTGTACGTTTGTTAATAGCACTTGCACGACCCATAGCACGTGGACGGAAACGTTTTAGTGTTGGACCTTCGTCAACGAAGACTTCAGAAACAACTAAGTTGTTAACATCTAAATCATAATTGTGCTCAGCGTTAGCGATAGCAGATTTTAATACTTTCTCAACAACAGGTGATGCTGCTTTAGGAGTAAGTTGTAAAATTGCAACTGCTTCACCGACTTGCTTACCTCTGATTAAATCTACGACTAATCTTACTTTACGAGGAGCAATGCGCACTGTTTTAGCAATAGCTTTTGCTTGTGACATTTGAATGACCTCCTCTCAAATTAGCGTCTTGTTTTCTTATCATCTGCACCATGACTTTTATAAGCGCGTGTTGGTGCAAACTCGCCTAGTTTATGACCTACCATATCTTCAGTAATGTATACAGGAACATGTTTACGTCCGTCATATACTGCGATCGTTAAACCGATGAAAGTAGGGAAAATAGTAGAACGGCGAGACCAAGTCTTAATCACTTGTTTTTTCTCAGAGTCCTTTTGTGCATCGACCTTTTTTAATAAATGATCATCTGCAAAAGGTCCTTTTTTCAAGCTACGACCCATGCTGGAACCTCCCTCCGTGATTGCACCACGGTTCTTTCTTTGAACCGTAGTAAAACCACTTTATTTTTTACGACGACGAATGATAAGTTTGTCGGATTTGTTTTTCTTGCTACGAGTTTTGTATCCAAGAGTTGGTTTACCCCATGGAGACATAGGTGACTTACGACCGATTGGCGTACGTCCTTCACCACCACCGTGTGGGTGATCGTTAGGGTTCATTACAGATCCACGTACAGTTGGGCGGTTACCTAACCAACGATTACGACCAGCTTTACCAATGTTCACAAGTTCATGTTGTTCGTTTCCTACTTCACCAACAGTTGCGCGGCAAACACCTAGGATTAAACGAACCTCACCAGATTGTAAACGTACGATTACGTATTTACCTTCTTTACCAAGTAATTGAGCAGATGTACCAGCAGAACGAACTAACTGACCACCTTTACCAGGTTTCATTTCAATGTTATGGATAGTAGTACCCATTGGAATGTTTTGTAATGGAAGAGCGTTTCCTACTTTAATATCAGCTTCAGGACCTGACACGATTGTCATGCCAACTTCTAAGCCTTTAGGAGCTAGGATGTAACGTTTTTCCCCATCAGCATAATTGATCAATGCGATATTCGCAGAGCGGTTTGGATCATATTCAATAGTGGCAACGCGTCCTGGAATGCCATCTTTGTTTCGTTTGAAATCGATGACACGGTATTGGCGTTTGTGTCCACCACCATGATGACGAACAGTAATTTTACCTTGATTGTTACGGCCGCCTTTACGCTTCACAGGAGCAAGAAGTGATTTCTCAGGTTTGTCAGTTGTGATTTCAGCGTAATCTAACGATGTCATGTTACGACGTCCGTTTGACGTTGGTTTATACTTTTTAATCGCCATTTTTTTCCCTCCTTCTTGAGTATTAAATTCCTTATATAAGGATTAGATTTCGAATAACTCGATTTCTTTACTATCAGCAGTTAATGTAACAATCGCTTTACGACGTTTGTTTGTATAACCACCGAATTTACCTACACGTTTGAATTTACCTTTGTAGTTCATGATGTTAACTTTTTCAACATCTACTCCAAAGATTTCTTCAACAGCATATTTAACTTGTGTTTTGTTAGCGCGAGTGTCCACTTCGAAAGTGTACTTTTTATCTGCCATTACTTCAGAAGAACGCTCGGTAATGACCGGACGTTTAATAATATCACGTGCTTCCATTAACCAAGCACCTCCTCTACTTTTTCTACTGCAGCTTTAGTCATCACTAATTTTTCGTGACCAACTAAATCTAAAACGTTAATGCCTGTAGCAGACACAACTGTGATTCCAGGGATGTTACGTGCTGCTAACGCTACGTTTTCATCTAAATCAGCAGTTACGAATAACGCTTTTTTATCGATGGAAAGGTTAGATAACACTTTCACCAATTCTTTTGTTTTTGGTGCATCGAACGCTAAACCTTCAAGTACTACGATGCTTTCTTCGTTCACTTTAGATGAAAGAGCTGAAAGAAGAGCTAGACGACGTACTTTCTTAGGTAATTTATAGCTGTAACTACGTGGAGTCGGACCAAATACAATACCACCACCACGCCATTGTGGAGAGCGAATTGAACCTTGACGAGCACGACCAGTTCCTTTTTGTTTCCAAGGTTTACGGCCACCACCAGCTACTTCAGAACGGTTTTTCACTTTGTGATTACCTTGACGAAGTGATGCGCGTTGAGCAATGATAGCTTCAAATAAAACAGATTCGTTTGGCTCAATACCGAAAACTTTATCGTTTAACTCGATTTCGCCAACAGAAGATCCTGCTTGATTGAATAAAGATACTTTTGCCATTCCTGTTTCCTCCTTTCTTCAGAGATTATTTCGATTTAATAGCAGCTTTTACAACTACTAATGATTTACGAGAACCAGGAACATTACCTTTAACAAGTAGTAAGTTACGTTCAGCATCCACTCTTACGATTTGTAAGTTTTGGATTGTAACTACATGCCCACCCATTTGACCAGGTAATTTCTTTTGTTTAAATACGCGGTTCGGAGCAACTGGCCCCATTGAACCCGGACGACGGTGGTAACGAGATCCGTGGGCCATTGGTCCACGTGATTGTCCATGACGTTTAATAACACCTTGGAAACCTTTACCTTTAGTAACACCTGTTACATCAATTACATCGCCTTCTGCGAAACTTTCAACGTTGACTTCTTGACCAACTTCGTAATTAGCTGTATCCAAGCCGCGGAATTCGCGGATGAAGCGCTTAGGAGCAGTGCTCGCTTTAGCTACGTGCCCTTTCGCTGGTTTGTTAGAAAGCTTTTCTCGCTTATCTTCAAAACCTAACTGAATTGCTTCGTAACCGTCTGTTTCTACTGTTTTCTTTTGAAGTACTACGTTTGGAGTAGCTTCAATAACAGTTACAGGGATTAAGTCACCGTTCTCAGCAAATACTTGCGTCATACCGATTTTTCTACCTAAGATTCCTTTGGTCATCCGTCACACCTCCTATAATAATTAGTTGTTTTTTATTTTTTACCATTAAAGTTTGATTTCAATATCAACGCCAGATGGTAAATCAAGCTTCATTAACGCATCAACAGTTTGTGGTGTTGGGTTAACGATATCGATCAGACGTTTATGCGTACGCATTTCGAATTGTTCACGAGAATCTTTGTACTTGTGAACAGCACGAAGAATTGTGTACACAGACTTCTCAGTCGGAAGTGGAATCGGACCTGATACACTTGCACCTGAACGTTTAGCAGTTTCCACAATTTTCTCAGCAGATTGATCAAGGATTCTGTGATCATACGCTTTCAAACGGATACGAATTTTTTGTTTTGCCATTATTTTCCCTCCTTTTCGCCTATTTTCTAGACATTCTCCACGAAAATTTTCCGTACACTCGCCATGGCAAAGCGGCCGGGTGTGTCGGTAACCTCTCGCTTCATCGCAGTCAAAGACCAACATTCAACATTATATACAAAATAAAATAATTCCGCAAGTGTTTTTACGAAATTCTTTTTAAATGTTGATATATTATTTCTCTTAACTAATAAACTAGCTTCTTTAAGCCGTTTATCAGTATACAAAACTATCGCTATTATTTCAAATGAAACGATAAATTAAGTTGTTAATGCCTTTCTTATATATATAAAGGACGCTCCATTAAATGAGCGTCCTTTACTTCCCTAACTATAGAACATACATAACCGCGATCCATCCAAAGAGAACTAGCGGTATGTTGTAACAAATAAATGTAGGTACACATGTATCCCAAATGTGATTATGCTGTCCGTCTACACTTAACCCAGCAGTCGGACCAAGAGTTGAATCAGAAGCTGGTGACCCTGCATCACCTAATGCTCCTGCTGTCCCAATCAAAGCAATGGTCGCTAGTGGACTCAATCCTAACTCCACTGATAGTGGTACAAAGATAGCTGCTATTATTGGAATAGTAGCAAATGAAGAACCAATTCCCATCGTCACTATTAATCCTATTATTAACATGATTAATACGGCCAAACTAACATTACCCTCTAATAACTCTGCAGACGCCTTCACTAATGATTCAACATGACCAGTGGCATTGATTACTGCCGCAAAACCATTTGCAGTAATCATTACAAACCCAACAAACGCCATCATACGCATGCCTTCAGTTAACAATTGATCTGCTTCTTTCCATTTAAGAGCACCACTTACATACAGAACAGTAATACCTGCAAGCGCCCCAGCAATCATCGAATCAGTTACTATTTGTACGTATAACGCTGCAATCAATGCGATAACTGTAAAGATTATACTACTTTTCTTCACATTTACCTCAAGTTCTTCTACGACAACATCCTCTTGCTTATAAACTCTTGGTTTACGATATAATACAAACGCTAGTACTAATCCAAAAACCATCCCTAATGCTGGAACAGCCATAGCTTTTGGAATATCACTAAGTGCAATCTCTAGACCAGACAATCCCATTTGTGTTGCTACAATTTGTTGATAAATCGCGCCAAATCCGTATGGAAGGAACATATAAGGTGTTATTAAACCAAACGCTAAAATACACGCAATTAATCGACGATCCACATGTAACATATTTAAGACTTTCAAAATCGGAGGAACTAACAAAGGAATAAAAGCGATATGGATCGGGATTAAGTTTTGTGAGAAGATCGCCATCATAAGTAACAATAAAAACACCAATACTTTAGCTAATCCTGCTTTCTGTGAATCTCCTTCTCTTTTCACAAGCTTCAATATGACCCCTACTAACAATTCCGGTATACCTGTTCTCGAAATCGCAACAGCAAAGCCCCCTAATAATGCGTAGCTTAACGCTATTGTCGCTCCAGCACCTAATCCACCCGTAAATGCCTCAATTGTTTCCGTGACTGATAGGCCGGCTGTAAGACCCCCTATAAGAGCACCTATAATTAACGAGAATACAACATTGATTCGAAGTAAACTCAATATCAACATAACTCCTACTGCAACTAATACAGCATTCATATATAACCCTCACTTTCACACACTAGATTACTAATATACTAAAGTTTAATTGTTATTCACACATATGTCAATACGAAAACCCCTTTGCTATAGGCGCAAAGGGGCTTTTGTTCATATAAAGTTCTTATATTTTCCTTAAAGTGACTCATTTACTACTTTTCTATAGTAACCTACGGAAAGAAATGCAAATACAGAATATAAGACTACATATATACTCATGGTGATTAACAACGGTGCTACTAGCTCTGTACCAAAAAGCATCCAACCGGATTTCACCGCAAAGTAACTATGTGCTAGACCAATAACTAATGGTATCCCGAAGTTAAACAATTGCTTTTTATAGATTCCTTTCATTATTTCGTTCGTTGTAAAGCCAATTTTTCTTAATATAGTAAAGGATGCCTTTTCTTCTTCCGCTTCGCTCATTTGTTTAAAATATAAGATACTACCCGTCGTCATTAAGAATGCTAAGCCTAGAAATCCTGTAATAAATATTACTAGCCCCATCATATCTAAAGTTGAAAGTCGATATTCTTCCTGCGAATCCATATTTATAACTTCATTCTCAGCATTATTTGCAGTTACTTCAAAATGACCATCATTCGTTGTTTCTTCATATATGGATTGAGTTTCTTCTTTTTTCGAACGATCCACTAAATCGATACCTACTTGTTTCGTCCAATTTGTTTGTTGCTGGATTAAGCTATCTTCTGTTAACTTTTCAAATTGAGCGTCCGAAACAACAATCATCATACCACCCCCGGTGAGATAGTATGCAAGTAATGACTCCTCTCTTATTTCTTTTATAGTAATAGACACGTCGCCATTAGTAGTAGTGAGCTGTACAGGTCTATTTCCTTCGATCTTCACAATTTCTGACATCATGTTGCTATAGCCTGTAACAAAGCCTTCTCCTTCTTCTAAACTAAGTCCAGGTATCACTTTTTGAGCATCACTCAATTTAGCCACCGGCATCTCTGTCTTTGTCATTATACTTAAGCCATTTGGAATATCACTCACATATAACTTCGAAGTATCTATCTCTACATCCAAGAGCTCTATCGTTGTTTCTTTGTAACTAATCTTCTTTTTCTCCAATTCATCCACAAAACTTTGTCCTTGATCGTTCAACAGCACGTAGTCGAACGGAATATTTTGCTTTGCCATGGAACTAGCGGAATAATAAGAAATATAGGATAGACAAAGAATTCCCAAAGCAGTTGCAGATAAAACGGTAATTGTTGTGAGAGACATAGCATTCGATTTCATTCGATGCATAATCGGGGAAAGTGATAATACATCTTCAATAGACAAATGACCTCTTTTTTGCTTTCGAATTAAATTCATTAGGAATGCTACTGAAAAACGAAAAACAAAAAATGTCCCGATAATTGTTGACCCTAAAATGCTAAGCATTTTAAACAGTAGTTCGTTAACATTATCACTTTCTATTTCAAATAGATTCGTTGACAAATAATATCCGTACCCAATCATTACAAGACCGATAAAACCAAGAAACATTTGAAACCCACTAAATCTTTTAACTCTTGTATCAGCTGTTGCCGTTGCTGTAAATAATGCCAGTAAAGAAACACGTCTGATACTAAGCATCGTTTGAGCTAAAACTAAAATTAGAAGTACCAGAAATACTAATATCGTCATTTGTAATGCTTCGATCGAGAAGATTAACTCTACTAGAACATCTTTTTCTAAAATTCGCAGTAGTATCATCGCAAAAATTCTAGAAGTCAAAAAACCCAATGAAACTCCTATTCCAATTGCCCCGATCCATAAAATTGTATTTTCTAGCGCCAACAATCTTGTTACAAGCCCTTTTGACATTCCAATTAGTTGATACAATCCAATTTCTTTGCTTCTTCTCTTCATAAATAGACGGTTTGCATATAAAACAAAAAACACCACAATAAATAACAATAAATAGGATGCAGCTTTTAGACCAGCTATTGCTTTTACGCCATGTGAAATTTCTACAACACTTGGATTGTATTGAAGTGTTACAAAAGAAAAATAAAGCATCACACTAAAGATTAATGCAAAGAAATACAAGTAATAATGCTTAATATTTTTCTTCATGCTACGGAAAACCAGTTGACTAAGCGTCATATCCATCACCACCAAGCACACCTTGAATGTTCATTATTTCTTGGAAAAACTGTCCACGATCCTTTTCCCCTTTATATAATTCTGTATATAATTGTCCATCTTTTAGGAATAGAACGCGAGAACAAAAGCTTGCTGCTACAGGATCATGGGTAACCATCATAATTGTTACTTTTTTATCTTTATTTATCTTCTCTAAGTTACTTAATAGTGCCGTAGCAGCTTTAGAATCGAGAGCTCCTGTGGGCTCATCTGCAAATACTATAGATGGATTGCTGATTAATGCACGTGCTGCTGAGGTTCTTTGTTTTTGTCCACCGGAAATTTCATTTGGATATTTATTTGCCAGTTCTTCTATCCCTAATATTTTCGTTAGCTCTTTAAATCGTTCTTCAGACTCTTTTTTAGATATTTTACTAATGGAAAGTGGTAATAATATATTTTCTTTTACTGTTAATGTGTCGAGTAAGTTATAATCTTGAAAAATAAATCCTAATTGTTCTCTGCGAAAGTTGGATAATTCACGTTCCCTCATCGTACGTAAATTATGTCCACTAATTTCAATTACTCCTTCTGTCGCTTGATCAATAGAAGCTAGCACATTAAGTAGTGTCGTTTTCCCAGACCCTGATGGACCCATTATTCCAACGAATTCTCCTTCTTGTACGTCCATATTAATTCCTTTTAACACTTCTTGAGCCGATAACTTTTTACCATATACTTTTTTTATTTTACGACCGCTTAAAATAGTCATGCATTTACCTCCTACATTTTACTAACTTTATTGTACGGTTTTCTTTTCTATTAATCGTTCGATTTACATGACAAAAAAAGAAAGTAGATGACAATTTTGTCACCTACCAGAAATTCTAGTCATTTCATTTTTTAATGGGAATTTAAGTGAAAAAATCGAGCCGTTATCTACTCTGGAATCAACGGTTATATCTATACCCAATTTGTCTGCGGCGTTCTTTGCTAGATAAAGTCCCATACCTGTAGATGCTATTGTTTCTCTTCCAGTCGTTCCTGTAAAAGACTTCTCAAATATACGAGGTAAGTCAGCAGAGCTTATTCCAATACCGAAGTCTTGAATATTTAAAATTGTATGTTTAGAACTATCCATTTGAGAAAAGACTTGAATTTCTCCATTCTCTTTACTATATTTCACTGCGTTTGATAGTATCTGACGAACTATAAAGGATAACCACTTTTGATCTGTTAATACTTCCTCTTTCGATAGATCGATTTCAAAGCCTATCCCCTTTTGCATACACCAAGCTTGCAGTTCTTTTATTTCTGCAGGTATAATTTTGTCAAAATTAATTGGCTCTATCAAGTAATCTTTTTCTAAAGATGGTAATCTTGTATGATGGAGCTGTTGGTCTAATAGTAAATGGACTCTTAGCCACTCAACCTCCAGTTTTTTCTTCACTTTAGAATTTTCTACAGTATCTATCATTAGTTTCATACTTGTTAGAGGGGTCTTTACTTCGTGAATCCACGTTAACGTGCGGTCGTTCTCTTCTAAATGTTCCACTCGCATATTGTTCAATTCTTCCTTAGCCACTATAAACAGTTCATCTAATGCAGCTGATAACCTTTTCTCAAAAGTAGATTTTCCTTCTGGAAGAGCAGCAAGTAACATATCTAGTGTAAATTCCTTGTCTATATTCTCCTCTAACGATTTCAGAAAAACTGATTCCACTCTGTATCTCCAAATAAAAAATAGTATAAATGCCAATGAATTTATAACGTTAATATAAAGCAACGATATATTAAAAAAAGCAACGTCTAATGTCAGTATAATATTTAACCAGATCTGTAGGCTTAGAAAAAAGAGAAGCCACGCCTTTCTTTCTTTTATGTACGCTATGAACACAATGAGTCTACTCCTTTGTAATAGCCATATAACCTAGACCTTTCTTCGTAACAATAACATCCTTTAAACCTATTTCCTCTAGTTTTAAGCGAAGTCTATTAACATTTACAGATAAAGTGTTGTCGTTCACAAAACGCTCGTCATCCCATAATTTACGCATTAACTCATCTCTTGACACTATTTTATTTACTGATTGTATAAGAATACGAAGAATAAAAAGTTCGTTTTTTGTTAAATCAATTACTTGGTTATTGTATGTAATCTCACTTTTAGCAAAGTCAATAACTGCTTCATTCCAGCTATTTGTATCCATATTCTCTTCCTGATAATCATATGTTCTTCTTAATACGGCTTGGACCTTAGCTATCAATACGTCTAGATGAAATGGCTTTTGAACGAAGTCATCTGCACCCATTTGCATGGCCATGATGATATCCATCGGATGGTCTCGAGAAGACAAGAATATAATCGGTACTTTCGAAATATGACGAATTTCTCTACACCAATGGAAACCATCAAATGCAGGCAGTTGGATATCTATAATAACTAACTGGGGTTTTTCTTCAATGAATGTATGTATTACTTTTTGAAAGTCGTCAGGTCTAATTACATCAAAAGACCATTGAATAAAACGATCTCTTAGCATATCAAAAATGGACTGATCATCTTCTATTAACAATATTTTTGTACTTATTGGAAGCACCCCCCTACAAATAGTTTACACTATTTTGTACAAAAAAAATCCATCTCGTCGTCACGAGATGGATTTTATCAATTTATAAATTATTTAGTAATAGTAGCAACTACGCCAGCGCCTACAGTACGTCCACCCTCACGGATAGAGAATTTAGTACCTTCTTCAAGAGCGATTGGAGAGATCAAAGAAACTGTCATTTCGATGTTGTCTCCAGGCATAACCATTTCTACGCCTTCTGGTAAGTTACAAACGCCTGTTACGTCAGTTGTACGGAAGTAGAACTGTGGGCGGTAGTTTGAGAAGAATGGAGTATGACGTCCACCCTCTTCTTTTGAAAGAACATAAACTTCAGCTTTGAAGTCTGTGTGTGGTGTAATTGAGCCTGGTTTAGCTAATACTTGACCACGTTGGATTTCTTCACGAGCAACCCCACGAAGAAGTGCACCGATGTTGTCACCAGCTTCTGCATAGTCAAGAAGTTTACGGAACATTTCAACACCTGTTACAGTAGTTGATTTTGGATCTTCAACGATACCGATGATGTCTACAACGTCTCCAACTTTAACTTGGCCACGTTCAACACGTCCAGTTGCAACTGTACCACGACCAGTGATTGAGAATACATCCTCAACTGGCATCATGAATGGTTTGTCAGTTTGACGTTCTGGAGTTGGGATATAGCTATCTACAGCGTCCATTAATTCAATAATTTTTTCTTCCCACTCAGGCTCACCTTCAAGAGCTTTAAGAGCAGAACCTTTAATTACTGGAAGATCGTCGCCTGGGAAATCGTATTCAGATAGAAGGTCACGAATTTCCATTTCAACTAATTCAAGAAGTTCTTCATCGTCAACCATATCACATTTGTTCATGAATACAACTAGGTATGGAACACCTACTTGACGAGAAAGAAGGATATGTTCACGAGTTTGTGGCATTGGGCCATCAGCAGCAGATACTACTAAGATACCGCCGTCCATTTGAGCTGCACCTGTGATCATGTTTTTAACATAGTCAGCATGTCCTGGGCAGTCTACGTGAGCGTAGTGACGAGTTTCAGTTTCATATTCAACGTGAGATGTATTGATTGTGATACCGCGTTCTTTTTCTTCAGGTGCGTTATCGATATCAGCATATGATTTCGCTACTCCACCCATTTTTTTAGAAAGAACTGTTGCGATAGCAGCAGTTAGAGTTGTTTTACCATGGTCAACGTGTCCGATTGTACCGATGTTAGCATGCGTTTTGGAACGGTCAAATTTTTCTTTAGCCATTAGAGAGTGCCTCCTCAGTGATTGTTTGATTTTTTATGATAAAAGGTAGAGGGCGTACGTCCCCCTATCTTTTATACACTATAATTTAGTTATACTTGAATATTGGTGAAAATTCAATTATTCACCTTTATGTTTTTTAATAATTTCTTCCGAAATTGATTTTGGAACATCTTCATAGTGATCGAACACCATTGAGAATACTCCGCGTCCTTGCGTATTAGAACGTAAAGACGTTGCATATCCGAACATTTCAGCAAGTGGAACCATTGCACGAACTACTTGTGCATTACCACGAGCATCCATACCTTCTACACGACCACGACGAGACGTGATATCACCCATAATGTCTCCTAAATATTCTTCAGGAATAACAACTTCTACTTTCATGATAGGCTCAAGTAGAACTGGGTTTACCTTAGATACAGCATTTTTCAATGCCATAGATGCCGCAATTTTAAATGCCATCTCATTCGAGTCAACATCATGATATGATCCGTCGAATAATTTAGCTTTAATATCGATTAATGGGAAGCCTGCAAGAACCCCATTGTCAAGCGAGTCACGAAGACCTGCTTCAACAGCTGGAATATATTCACGTGGTACTACCCCACCAACGATTGCGTTTTCAAATTCAAAGCCTTTTCCTTCTTCGTTTGGAGAGAACTCAATCCAAACGTGTCCGAATTGTCCGCGACCACCAGATTGACGTACAAATTTACCTTCAACTTGTGCAGAATTACGGAAAGTCTCACGATAAGATACTTGAGGAGCACCTACGTTAGCTTCAACTTTAAATTCACGACGCATACGGTCAACTAAGATATCAAGGTGAAGTTCACCCATACCTGCGATGATAACCTGGCCAGTTTCTTGGTCAGTGTGCACGCGGAATGTTGGATCTTCTTCAGCAAGTTTTTGTAATGCTTGACCCATTTTATCTTGGTCAGCTTTTGTTTTAGGTTCAACTGATAAAGAAATAACTGGTTCTGGGAATTCCATAGATTCTAGAATAACTAGAGCCTTTTCATCACACAGTGTATCACCAGTAGTTGTATCTTTTAATCCTACAGCAGCCGCGATATCTCCAGCATATACTTGTGAAATCTCTTCACGAGAGTTAGCATGCATTTGTAGAATACGTCCTACACGCTCACGCTTACCTTTAGTAGAGTTTTGCACATAAGAACCTGATTGAAGTGTACCAGAATATACACGGAAGAATGTTAGTTTACCAACATAAGGGTCAGTCATTACTTTAAATGCTAATGCAGAGAATGGCTCTGAATCATCTGAATGACGTTCTACTTCCTCTTCAGAATCAGGATCAATACCTTTCATAGCAGGAATATCTAGTGGTGATGGAAGGTATGCAACAACAGCGTCAAGAACTTTTTGAACACCTTTGTTTTTAAATGCAGTACCACATACTACTGGAT
Source organism: Psychrobacillus sp. FJAT-21963 (assembly GCF_001420585.1). Taxonomy (NCBI): domain Bacteria; kingdom Bacillati; phylum Bacillota; class Bacilli; order Caryophanales; family Bacillaceae; genus Psychrobacillus; species Psychrobacillus sp. FJAT-21963. The sequence goes on from NZ_LJIY01000005.1 coordinate 37,615, forward strand.
AGAATTCTACATTAAGAGTACCTTTACGGATACCGTTAACTAATTCTTCGTTCGTAACTTCTTCTCCACCAAGATATTTTTCCATTAGATCTTCATCAAGTTCAGCAACCGCTTCAACTAATTTTTCACGGTACTCTTCAGCTTGAGCTCTATATTCTTCTGGAATCTCTACTTCTTGGATATCAGTTCCTAAGTCATTACCATAGACAGTAGCTTTCATCGTTACTAAATCGATAATTCCACTGAATTGGTCCTCTGAACCAATTGGTAATTGGATTGGATGAGCGTTAGCTTGTAAACGGTCACGAAGAGTTCCTACAGAATATAGGAAATCTGCTCCCGTTTTATCCATTTTGTTAACAAATACAATACGTGGTACGCCGTAAGTTGTAGCTTGGCGCCATACTGTTTCAGTTTGTGGTTCAACACCAGATTGAGCATCTAGTACTGTTACCGCACCATCAAGTACACGAAGAGAACGTTCAACTTCAACAGTGAAGTCTACGTGTCCTGGTGTATCGATAATGTTTACACGGTGGTTGTCCCAAGCAGCTGTCGTTGCAGCAGAAGTGATTGTAATACCACGTTCTTGTTCTTGCTCCATCCAGTCCATTTGTGATGCACCTTCATGCGTTTCACCAATTTTGTGGATTTTACCAGTGTAATAAAGAATACGCTCCGTAGTAGTCGTTTTACCAGCATCGATGTGAGCCATGATACCGATATTACGTGTTTTTTCTAAGGAGAACTCTCTAGCCATATTGTATTTCTCCTTCCAATTTCGGATTAGAGTATGATTTTTAAATAAATCTTACCAACGATAGTGTGCAAATGCTTTGTTAGCTTCAGCCATTTTGTGCATATCTTCACGTTTCTTAACAGAAGCACCAGTGTTGTTAGATGCATCAAGAATTTCGTTAGCTAAACGTTCTTCCATCGTTTTTTCTCCACGAAGACGTGAATAGTTTACTAAGTAGCGAAGACCTAGTGTTGAACGACGGTCAGGACGTACTTCAACCGGTACTTGGTAGTTTGCACCACCAACACGACGAGCACGTACTTCAAGAACTGGCATAACATTGTTTAGTGCAGCTTCAAATACTTCTAAAGCATCTTTACCAGAACGTTCTTTTACAAGATCAAACGCTCCGTATAGAATTTTTTGAGAAGTACCTCTTTTACCATCAATCATCATTTTGTTGATTAAACGAGTTACTAGTTTTGAGTTATAAATTGGATCTGGTAACACGTCACGTTTGGAAACAGGACCTTTACGAGGCATGTGTTTTCCTCCTTTCGACGAATGTCTATTTATTAATTATTTTAAATTAGTTTTTCTTTTCTTTCGGGCGTTTTGCACCGTATAAAGAACGGCTTTGCATACGACCATTAACTCCAGCTGTATCAAGAGCACCACGTACGATATGATAACGTACCCCTGGTAAGTCTTTTACACGTCCTCCACGGATAAGTACAACACTATGTTCTTGTAGGTTGTGTCCTTCTCCTGGAATATAAGCAGTAACCTCTAACGTATTTGTTAAACGTACACGTGCATATTTACGAAGTGCTGAGTTTGGTTTCTTCGGCGTCATAGTACCAACACGAGTACAAACCCCACGCTTTTGTGGCGAGTTAAGATTTGTAGCTGATTTTTTAAAGCTGTTATAGCCTTTTCCTAATGCTGGAGACTTTGATTTCGTGATATTGGATTTACGAGGCTTACGTACCAATTGGTTAATTGTAGGCATCGATTGTTCCTCCCTTCATTTGTTCTTGTTAATACCACACATCCAGGTGGTTCATTTTTTGGGTAAAAACAAAGTCTTTGTGTTTTACACAAAAACTGTTACACAGCAATAGCTACTACGGATGCGCCTATGCGCAATCCACATGCTTTGCCAAGATCTACTTTAGACTCGACGTAGTAGATAGGAACATTGGTTTCTTGTGCGATCGCTACTGCAAGTTCAATGATTCTTTCCTCTACATCTAGTGCAATATAAACTTCTTTGACAAGCCCTTGTTTCATTGCTTTTACTGTTTGCTTTGTACCTATGATTGTTTTTTTTGCTTGTTTCACTTTTTCATAAGACATTTTCATATCCTCCAAAGCTACAAGTCAGATAACTATCAACCTTAAATATATTATCATTCATATAATAAGGTGTCAACAATAAACATTAAAATATTAGGGAGAACTCTCTCCCTAATATTTATTTTTTATTCAGCGCTTACTGCTTCTTTACCTTTGTCTGCTTGATTAGTAGTGATTTCGATTTGGCGATAACGTTGCATACCTGTACCAGCTGGAACTAGTTTCCCGATAATTACGTTTTCTTTTAATCCTAATAACTCATCACGTTTTCCTTTGATTGCTGCATCTGTTAAGACACGAGTCGTTTCTTGGAATGACGCTGCAGATAAGAATGATTCTGTTTCAAGAGAAGCTTTAGTAATACCAAGAATAACTGGGCGGCAAGTTGCAGGAATTTTCCCGTTCAACACTGCTTCTTTATTTGCATCTGCAAATTGATGGATATCGAGTAATGATCCTGGTAATAGATCTGTCTCTCCAGCCTCGATTACGCGAACTTTACGAAGCATTTGGCGAACCATTACTTCGATGTGTTTGTCTCCGATTTCTACCCCTTGCATACGGTAAACTTTTTGTACTTCTTTTAGTAAGTACTCTTGAACAGTAGAAACATCTTTTACTTTCAACAATTCTTTTGGATCTACAGAACCTTCTGTTAATACCTGTCCTCGTTGAATTGCATCGTTTACTTGAACTTTCAAACGAGCATTGTACGGAGCTAAATATTTACGAGTTTCTACATTACCTTGAATTGTAATTTCTTTTTGACCTTCTCTAATTTCATCAATTTCAGTAACAATACCTGTAATTTCAGAAATAACAGCTTGACCTTTAGGATTACGAGCTTCAAAAATCTCTTGGATACGTGGAAGACCTTGTGTAATATCGTCTCCAGCAACCCCACCTGTATGGAATGTACGCATCGTTAACTGAGTACCTGGTTCTCCGATTGATTGAGCTGCAATAATACCTACCGCTTCCCCAACTTCTACCGTATCTCCAGTTGCTAAGTTTAAGCCGTAACATTTTTTACATACACCATGTTTTGTATTACATGTAAATGCTGAACGGATTGTTAACTCTTCGATACCAGCTTCTTCAATTAGACGAGCGATATCTTGAGTAATAAGTCCGTCTCTTGCTAAAATAACTTCATTTGTAGTTGGATGGTAAATAGTTTTCTTCGTATGACGACCAACAATACGTTCGCCAAACTCCTCAATAACTTCTGTACCTTCCATCAATGAACCTATTAGTAAACCACGATCTGTTCCACAGTCATCTTCTCGAACAATTACATCTTGTGCAACGTCTACTAGACGACGAGTCAGGTAACCAGAATCGGCAGTTTTAAGCGCTGTATCGGCAAGACCTTTACGAGCACCGTGTGTTGAGATGAAGTATTCAAGTACTGTTAATCCTTCACGGAAAGATGATTTAATCGGAAGTTCGATAATACGTCCAGCCGGGTTGGCCATCAGTCCACGCATACCCGCAAGTTGGGTGAAGTTAGATGCGTTACCACGGGCACCTGAGTCACTCATCATGAAGATAGGGTTCATATTATCAAGTGATTTCATCAGTTTATCTTGAATAACTTCTTTTGCTTTACTCCAATGTCCGATAACGCTAGCATAGCGTTCTTCTTCCGTGATAAGACCACGGCGGAATTGTTTCATTACTTTATCCACTTTACCTTGTGCTTCTTCAAGAATTTCACCTTTGTCTGGAAGTACGACAATATCAGAAATACCAATTGTAATTCCAGCTTTAGTAGAATATTTAAATCCTAGCGCCTTCATACGGTCAAGCATTTTAGAAGTTTCCGTGATATGGAAACGTTTAAATACTTCAGCAATGATATTTCCAAGGATTTTTTTCTTAAATGGTTGAACAAGTTCCATAGATTCAATATGTTTCTTCACATCAGTAGTTGTAGAAACAAAGTATTTTTCAGGAGTTTCAATTTGTAAATTGAAATCCGTAGGTTCGTTAATATACGGGAACGTTTCTGGTAGTATTTCATTGAAAATTACTTTACCAACAGTCGTTAACAATAACATTTTGTTTTGTTCTTCCGTAAACGTTTGGTTATTTAATGATGATGCAGCGATTGCAATACGTGTATGCAAATGTACATGACCAGTATTGTATGCAATTAGCACCTCTTGTGGACCATAGAAAGTTGAACCTTCTCCAGTAGCACCTTTACGCTCAAGTGTTAAGTAATAGTTTCCTAAAACCATATCTTGAGATGGTGTAACAACTGGTTTTCCATCTTTCGGGTTCAAAATGTTTTGCGCTGCAAGCATTAGTAAACGAGCTTCCGCTTGAGCTTCTGCTGATAAAGGAACGTGAACAGCCATTTGGTCACCATCAAAGTCAGCATTATATGCTGTACATACTAGAGGGTGAAGACGAATAGCACGGCCTTCTACTAATGTTGGTTCAAATGCTTGAATACCTAGACGGTGAAGAGTAGGTGCGCGGTTTAATAAAACCGGATGCTCCTTAATTACATCTTCTAGTACATCCCAAACTTCTGTGTGCATTCTTTCAATTTTACGCTTTGCACTCTTAATGTTGTGAGCTAACCCACGTTCAACTAATTCTTTCATAACAAATGGTTTGAATAGTTCAATAGCCATTTCTTTTGGAAGACCACATTGATACATTTTTAAGTTTGGACCTACTACGATAACCGAACGACCAGAATAGTCTACACGTTTACCAAGTAAGTTTTGACGGAAACGACCTTGTTTCCCTTTTAGCATATGAGAAAGTGATTTCAATGGACGGTTACCAGGACCTGTAACAGGACGGCCACGACGACCATTATCAATCAATGCATCTACAGCTTCTTGTAACATACGTTTTTCGTTCTGCACGATGATGCTTGGAGCACCAAGATCCAACAAACGTTTTAAACGGTTATTACGGTTGATCACTCGACGGTACAAATCGTTTAAGTCAGATGTAGCAAAACGTCCACCATCTAATTGAACCATTGGACGTAATTCTGGTGGAATTACCGGAAGTACATCTAGAATCATCCAATCTGGTTTGTTGCCAGAATTACGGAAAGATTCCACGACTTCTAAACGTTTAATTGCACGAGTACGACGTTGACCTTGAGCAGTTTTCAACTCTTCTTTTAAGTTTTCCGTTTCACTTTCTAAATCAATCTCTTGAAGTAGACGTTTAATCGCTTCTGCACCCATTGCGGCTTGGAATTTCGTCCCAAACTTATCACGGTATGCACGATATTCTTTTTCAGAAAGTAATTGTTTCTTTTCAAGTGGTGTATCCGCAGGTTCGATTACTACATAAGAAGCAAAATAAATTACCTCTTCAAGTGATCTTGGAGACATATCCAAAATTAGACCCATACGGCTCGGAATACCTTTGAAATACCAAATATGTGAAACTGGTGCAGCTAATTCGATATGTCCCATGCGTTCACGACGTACTTTTGCACGTGTTACTTCCACTCCACATCGATCACATACTACACCTTTGTAACGAACTCGTTTGTATTTACCACAGTGGCATTCCCAGTCTTTTGTAGGACCAAAAATACGTTCACAAAATAGCCCGTCTTTTTCCGGCTTTAGTGTTCGATAGTTGATTGTTTCAGGTTTTTTTACTTCCCCGTAAGACCATGAACGAATTTTATCAGGTGAAGCTAAACCAATCTTCATATACTCAAAATTATTAACATCTATCAAGGAGCCTACCTCCCTTTAGTCTTGTGTCTTTGAAAGACATTCCAAGTAGCTCTGCATTATGCAATTTTATACGGAAATACGGACAGGCATCACCTGTCCGATTTCTATTTTATTTCTTATTCCGCTGTACCGACTGGTTCCTCTTCATTCGCATGTGGCAAAATTCCAAGCGCATCAGCAGCAGGAATATCGTCATCTTCATCTAAATCACGAAGTTCAATTTCTTCTTCGTCAATCGTTAACATTTTAACGTCCATACCTAAACTTTGTAATTCTTTAATCAATACTTTGAATGATTCTGGAACTCCAGGTTCTGGTACACTTTCACCTTTAACAATTGCTTCATACGTTTTTACACGCCCAACAACGTCATCGGATTTAACAGTTAAAATTTCTTGCAATGTATAAGCAGCACCATAAGCTTCAAGTGCCCATACTTCCATCTCTCCGAAACGCTGACCACCAAATTGCGCTTTCCCTCCAAGAGGTTGTTGCGTAACTAGTGAGTAAGGTCCAGTAGAACGAGCATGAAGTTTATCATCAACCATGTGGGCAAGTTTGATCATATACATAACCCCTACAGAAACGCGGTTATCAAATGGTTCGCCTGAACGACCATCGTATAAAATAGTTTTACCATCACGGTTAAGTCCTGCTTCTTCCATCGTATTCCAAACGTCTTCTTCGTTGGCACCATCAAATACTGGTGAAGCCATATGAACACCTAAAAGTCTAGAAGCCATACCTAAGTGAAGCTCTAATACTTGACCAATGTTCATACGTGAAGGTACACCAAGTGGATTTAACATGATATCAACTGGTGTTCCATCTGGAAGGAATGGCATATCTTCTTCTGGAAGGATACGCGAGATAACACCTTTGTTACCATGACGCCCAGCCATTTTATCCCCAACGGAAATTTTACGTTTTTGAACAATATAAGCGCGAACTAATTGGTTAACTCCTGGAGATAGCTCATCACCATCTTCACGATTAAACACTTTTACATCTAAGATAATCCCGCCAGCACCATGTGGTACACGTAGAGATGTATCGCGAACTTCTCGAGCTTTTTCACCAAAGATAGCATGAAGTAAACGTTCTTCTGCAGTAAGTTCTGTAACCCCTTTTGGTGTTACTTTACCAACTAAGATGTCACCATCACGAACTTCAGCACCGATACGGATAATTCCACGATCATCTAAATTGCGTAATGCATCTTCTCCGACGTTTGGAATGTCTCTCGTAATTTCTTCTGGCCCAAGCTTCGTATCACGTGATTCTGATTCATATTCTTCAATATGCACTGAAGTATATACATCGTCTTTCACGAGACGTTCACTCATAATAACAGCATCCTCATAGTTGTAACCATCCCATGTCATAAAGGCAACTAGCACGTTACGACCTAATGCTAATTCTCCTTTTTCCATAGATGGACCATCTGCAAGAATATCAAGTGGTTTAACACGATCTCCAACTTTCACAATTGGACGCTGGTTAATCGATGTACCATGATTCGAACGTTCAAATTTGTGCACTTTGTAAGAAGTTAAATCACCTTTTACTTCTTTTCCATCCACTTCTTCGATGCGACGAACTCTAATTTCTTTAGCTTCAACATGCTCAACAATTCCATGATACTTTGCAATTACAGCAGCACCAGAATCACGCGCATTCACATGTTCCATTCCTGTTCCAACAAATGGTGCTTCAGGATTTAACAATGGAACAGCTTGACGTTGCATGTTCGCTCCCATTAGGGCACGGTTCGAGTCATCATTTTCTAAGAAAGGAATACATGCAGTTGCAGCAGAAACTACTTGTTTCGGCGAAACGTCCATGTAATCGATTTGTTCTCTTCTAAATACTGTGTTATCGCCACGGAAACGTCCTACTACTTCTTCTTTCGCAAATGCACCTTCATCTGTTAATAGAGAATTTGCTTGCGCTACCACATAGTTATCCTCTTCATCAGCAGTTAGATAATCAATACGAGAAGTTACTAGACCTGTTTCAGGGTCAACACGACGGTATGGAGTTTCAATAAAACCAAATTTATTCACTTTTGCAAAGCTAGAAAGTGAGTTAATAAGACCAATGTTTGGTCCCTCAGGTGTTTCAATCGGACACATACGACCATAGTGAGAATAATGAACGTCACGTACTTCAAAGCCAGCACGTTCACGTGTTAAACCACCTGGTCCAAGAGCTGATAGACGACGTTTGTGTGTAAGTTCAGCAAGTGGATTTGTTTGGTCCATGAACTGAGATAATTGCGAGCTACCAAAGAATTCTTTAATAGATGCAATAACTGGACGAATATTGATCAACTGTTGTGGAACAATTGATTGTGTATCGTTGATAGACATACGCTCACGTACTACACGTTCCATACGAGAAAGGCCAATACGGAATTGGTTTTGTAGTAATTCTCCAACTGAACGTAAACGACGGTTACCAAGATGATCAATATCATCTGTGTTTCCAACATTAAATAATAGGTTAAAGAAATAACCAATAGAAGAAACGATATCAGCAGGCGTTATGTTTTTAACTTCATTTTCCACATACGCATTGCTAATTACATTGATTTCTTTTTGTTCTTCATCATTTGGCGCATATATTTTAATCGATTGAATTGTAATATCATCTTCTAAAACACCACCTACTTGAGATAATGTTCTAAATCCGATTCCATTTTCCAAATGAGGAATTAGTCGATCTAATACTCTTCGATCAATAAGAGTACCAGCTTCTACTAAAATTTCTCCTGTTTCTGGATCCACTAGCGTTTCCGCTATTGTTTGGTTAAACAAACGATTTTTAATATGCAATTTTTTGTTCATTTTGTAACGACCAACGTTTGCTAGATCATAGCGTTTTGGGTCAAAGAAGCGTGAATATAACAAGCTCTTTGCACTTTCAACAGTTGGTGGCTCACCAGGACGTAGACGCTCATAGATTTCAAGTAACGCTTTTTCAGTCGTTTCCGTGTTGTCTTTTTCAAGCGTGTTACGTAAATATTCATTATCACCAATTAAATCGATGATTTCTTGATCTGATCCAAAGCCTAATGCGCGAAGTAAAACAGTAACCGGCAATTTTCTTGTGCGGTCGATACGAACATATACAACGTCTTTTGCGTCGATTTCGTATTCTAACCATGCACCACGGTTCGGAATAACTGTTGCTCCAAAACCTTTTTTACCGTTTTTGTCTGTCTTGTCGTGGAAGTAAACACTTGGTGAACGGACTAACTGAGATACGATTACGCGCTCAGCACCATTTATTACGAAAGTACCAGTTTCAGTCATTAGTGGGAAATCACCCATAAAGACATCTTGTTCTTTCACTTCGTCCGTTTCTTTGTTGTGGAGACGTACTTTTACGCGCAATGGAGCAGCGTATGTTGCGTCACGTTCTTTTGATTCGTCGACTGAATATTTCGGATCATTTAAACTATAGTCGACAAATTCAAGTGATAGATTGCCTGTAAAGTCCTCGATTGGAGAAATGTCTCTGAACATTTCACGTAAACCTTCTTCAAGGAACCATTCGTAAGATGCTGTTTGAATTTCGATTAAATTCGGAAGTTCAAGCACCTCACTAATACGCGCAAAACTTCTGCGGTGGCGGTGTTGTCCGTACTGAACTAGTTGACCTGTCAACTCATTCACCCCTCAATAAAGCTATAATTGGGTCTTTTCGATATGAACAAATTAGTGTATGATATCGAAAGACAAAAAGAAAACGAGTTCTAAATTAAGAGCTCATTTTTTATTAATCAAACTTTTTCTCGGCCAGTATACCCATATTTACTCCATTTAATTCAAAAGGGCATACTACCTCAAAATAATATTTTTGCATTTTATTATAATATCATAGCGATTTTGTCAAGTCAATCTTTTGTAGCCTTTAAAATCCAATATCCTTTGACTTTAACTACTACTTTCACTTGACCAAAAATCTCTTCCAAATGACTAAAAGTAGATGGTGCCCCTTGTTTCTTTTGAATCACAACCCACAATTCTCCCCCTGAAACCAACTTTTCATAGGATTCATTGTAAAAACGAAAAATAGTTTCTTTTCCAGCGCGAATCGGTGGATTAGTTATTATAGCCGCAAAGTTTGCAGTGTTTACTGCTGACAACCCATCACTTTCATAGATTCGTACATTTTGTATCCCGTTCGCAGCAGCATTTTTTTCTGCAAGTTGGATTGCACGTGTGTTAACATCTACTAAATGAACTGTTCTTCCTTCATTTGCTTTCGCAATGGAAAGACCGATCGGGCCGTATCCACACCCTACATCGAGAAAGTCTCCTTCTCGTTCCGGCGCTTCAAAAGCATCGATTAATACACGGGAGCCAAAATCTACTTCGCTTTTACTAAATACACCAGCATCTGTTTCAAACCGAAAATTATGTCCAAGTAACGTAAAATTCCAGTGACGTGGTTTACTTTCAGTTTGAGGTTTTCTAGAGTAATAGTGATCAGACACCGAATAACCCTCCATAATATACATACGAAGAAAAGCCCGTCGGTAAATGACGAGCTTTTTTCTTCATACTGTACAAAATTACTTAACTTCTACGTTAGCGCCAACTTCTTCAAGTTGAGCTTTGAAAGCTTCCGCTTCATCTTTAGAAATGCCTTCTTTAAGTGGTTTTGGAGCGTTATCTACTAATTCTTTAGCTTCTTTCAAGCCAAGACCAGTGATTTCACGTACTACTTTGATTACTTTGATTTTTTGATCTCCAGCAGAAGCAAGGATTACATCAAATTCAGTTTGCTCTTCAGCTGCAGCAGCACCGCCACCTGCAACCATTGCTACTGGAGCAGCAGCTGTTACACCAAATTCTTCTTCGATTGCTTTTACTAAGTCGTTTAATTCTAGAACTGTCATTTCTTTGATAGCGTCTAAGATTTGTTCTTTACTCATTTTGTTTTCCTCCTATAATGGATAATTTAGGCTATTTGCCTTATTTTAATTGTTAAGCCGCAATAATTATGCGCCTTGCTCTTCTTTTTGTTCTGCAACAGCTTTTGTTGCAAGCGCAATGTTGCGCATTGGTGCTTGAAGTACAGATAGAAGCATAGAAAGAAGACCTTCGCGTGATGGAAGTTCTGCTAATGCTTTAACGTCCTCAGCAGATGCTACAGTACCTTCGATGATACCAGCTTTAATTTCAAGCTGTTCGTTCTTTTTAGCAAAATCGTTAATGATTTTTGCAGGTGCAACTACGTCTTCGTTAGAAAATGCTACAGCATTAGGACCAACAAGATGTTCATTAATCCCGTCAACACCAGCAAATTCAGTCGCGCGGCGTGTAAGTGAGTTTTTGTAAACTTTAAATTCCACACCAGCTTCACGAAGTTGTTTACGTAATTCAGTTACTTGCGCAACATTTAAACCACGGTAGTCAACAACTACTACAGAAGCAGCAGCTTTAAACTTTTCTGCAATTTCTTCAACTTGCACTTTTTTAGTTTCAATTGCTTTGTTCATTTTGGCACCTCCTATAAGAATTGGCCATTTATACCGACAAAAGAAAAGCCTCTGGATCTACGGATAGACACAGAGGCAGAAAGTCATCATCTAATAAGAATCTGAATTTGCATGTCCTCGGTAGGATATTAAGTGACAAGTCACTCCTACTGTCTTCGGTACAAATGTATATTTCACAACAAAAGTCATCTTATCAGATAGACTTATGATTGTCAATTATTATTTTACTGATTGAGTATCAATTTTTACAGCTGGACCCATAGTAGTTGTAACATTTACAGACTTCATGTAAACACCTTTTGAAGCAGCTGGTTTAGCTTTTTGTACTACTTCAAATACTGCTAAGAAGTTTTCTACTAATTTGTCGTCTTCGAAAGAAACTTTTCCGATAGGAGCATGAATGATACCAGCTTTGTCAGCGCGGTATTCTACTTTACCAGCTTTAATTTCTTCGATAGCTTTTGTTACGTCAAATGTAACAGTACCTGTTTTTGGGTTTGGCATTAAGCCTTTTGGTCCAAGTACACGACCGATTTTACCAACTTCACCCATCATGTCTGGTGTCGCAACGATAACATCGAAATCGAACCATCCTTGTTGGATTTTGTTGATGTATTCTACATCACCTGCGTAGTCTGCACCAGCAGCTTCTGCTTCTTTTAGTTTTTCGCCTTTAGCAAATACTAATACGCGTTGTGTTTTACCAGTTCCGTTTGGAAGCACAACTGCTCCACGGATTTGTTGGTCATTTTTACGAGTATCGATTCCTAGACGGAAAGCAACCTCTACAGTTGCATCAAAATTAACTGTGCTCGTTTTTTTAGCAAGTTCGATTGCTTCTTTAACTGAGTACAATGCATTACGGTCAACTAGTTTTGTAGCTTCTTGTAATTTTTTACCTTTGTTAGCCATTTAAAATGTCCTCCTTGATAGTGGTTTTAGCGGAATAAACCTCCCACGTGTAAAGGTTGCAGTTATTCTTAGGAACAACTACAACCTTCCAAAAAACAATTGCGTCATATCAAAATGCACATTAAGTATTAGTCTTCGATCGTAATACCCATGCTACGTGCAGTACCTTCAACCATCAACATAGCTGCTTCAACAGATGCTGCATTTAAATCTGGCATTTTTTGTTCTGCGATTTCGCGAACTTTATCACGTTTCACTGTCGCCACTTTTACGCGGTTTGGTTGACCTGATCCAGATTGAATACCTGCTGCTACTTTAAGTAACACTGCTGCCGGCGGAGTTTTTGTAATGAAAGTAAATGAACGATCTTCAAATACAGAAATTTCAACCGGAATGATTAGACCTGCTTGATCTGCAGTACGTGCGTTGAACTCCTTACAGAATCCCATGATATTAACACCCGCTTGTCCTAATGCAGGACCAACCGGTGGCGCTGGGTTTGCTTTACCAGCAGGAATTTGTAATTTAACAACTTTAATCACTTTTTTAGCCACGAGACACACCTCCTTAAGTCCGTGATGTGGTAATTGGGTTGCCCCTCCCACTCAAATATCTGTCTCTCAGCGAATTGCCGATAACATTATAAAAATTCATGCAGACTAATTTTCAGTCTGACCTTTGAAATGATACCACTATTTTCAACCTTTAGCAAGTAACAATGGAAAATAATATTTTTTGGCGTGAACTAGCTCAAAATTTAAACGTATCATTTCTGATTGTATAAAAAGCTTCTGTACCTAGTCCGACAAGAATTATATCTTTGTTAATTGATCGAAGTCTAACTCCATATTAGTTTCACGGCCAAACATATCAACTGAAACAGTTACTTTACCTTTAGCAGTATCGATTGTTTCTACTTTACCTTGGAAATGAGCAAATGGTCCTTCTAGCACTTCTACTAATTCACCGATTTCAATATCAATTTCCACTTTACCTTCGGTATTACCCATTTGTTTTAACATAGATTGAACTTCTTCAGGAGCTATAGGAGTTGGTTTTGTCCCTCCGCCTGATGAACCTAAGAATCCTGTTACACCAGGTGTATTTCGAACTACATACCAAGCATCATCCGTCATAATAAGTTCAACGAATACATACCCAGGAAAAGTTTTTCTCGTTACAACACGTTTTTTTCCATCTTTAATATCTGTTTCTTCCTGTTCAGGGATGTATACTCGGAAAATTTTATCTTGCATCCCCATAGTTTCTACACGTTTTTCTAAGTTTGCTTTTACTTTATTTTCATACCCAGAGTAAGTATGAACGACATACCAATTTTTTTCCATAGTTGACGGACTAATCGTCCTTCCCTCCTTTTCTCAGACAAATGAAAAAACCCGTTCGTTTAAATAAGACGGGCTATTTCAAAAATATTAACATACTACATTTTATAAATCCAAATACCAACGGAAAAGTTCTGAAATCCCTAAATCTACTACAGCAAAGAATACAGCCATAATTACAACAGTTGCAAGTACAATCATTGTATATTTCGTAAGCTCTTTCTTTTTAGGCCAGCTCACTTTTCTCATTTCGGACATTACATTTTTAAAGAATCCTCCAACATTAGCCATTCTAGCTAAACCTCCACACGGAAAATCTATCTTTTTTTTACATACTCATAATGTTTGTTTATGAAGTGTATGCTCGTTACAGTGCGAACAATATTTTTTTAGTTCTACACGTGTTGCACTTTCTTTCGATGTAGGAAACGAATAATTTCGGTTTCCACATTTCTCACAACTCAAGACAATTTTCTTTGTCATTTTCTCACCTTTTTGGCGTGTAATCTTTTTCAAGATTATCATTTTACTAATTCAGTGTCAACAAAATCCCAGTGTTTAGGCATAATTACTACCAATCTCCATATATCTCTCTAGCTTACGTTTCACTCGCTGGAGTGCATTGTCAATTGATTTTACGTGCCGATTTAGTTCTTCTGATATTTCTTGATAAGACTGCCCATCCAAGTATAGCGCAAGAACTTGTTGTTCCAGTTCACTTAAAATTTCTGCCATTTTCTCTTCCATATAATCATAGTCTTCTCGATTGATTATCAATTCTTCCGGATCATCTATTACCGAACCGGCAATCATATCCATCAATGTCCGATCCGATTCTTCATCATAGATTGGCTTGTCCAGCGAAACATAAGAATTAAGTGGAATATGTTTTTGACGCGTAGCAGTTTTTATCGCTGTAATGATTTGTCGAGTAATACATAACTCTGCGAAAGCTCGAAAGGATGCTAGCTTTTCTTCTTTAAAATCACGAATCGCTTTATATAATCCTATCATACCTTCTTGAAGAATATCTTCCTTGTCTGCTCCAATTAAAAAATAGGATCTGCCTTTCATTCGAACGAAAGAACGATATTTCGTAATTAAATAATCAAGCGCTTCAGTGTTACCTTGATGAACCATCTCTACAAGCTCCTCATCTTGTAAACTATCTAATTGTTGTAGATTATGTTCGATCTTTTCCAATGAAGTCACCTCTGCAAGTTTACGATAGTTATCACAAGTATACAGGATGAAAATTTATCCAGTCAATGCATCATTTCATTCCTCTTCGCCATTTTTCGAAAATTTCTGCAATTTCGTCCGTTAGAGGGATCTTGGAAGACGGCTTATTATCTTGAATATACCTCACTTTTTTCGTTATATTCGACGATATAGCCGTCATTTCAATTTCAAATTCTCGAGCAGATTTTCTTAATGCGCCTTGTCCAAAAATAACTCTTTGCTCCGTCATATCAGAAGTAGCTACATAAATTTCTATTTTTCTACCACTTAATTCTCTTGTAAGCTTCTCAATTCGCTCATCTGCTGTTTCGTTTGTTCGAGTAAAAATAACTTCTACATCACGTTGCTTCTGCTTATTTTCAATTCCCGGAACTAAATGTGCGTCAAATACGACAATTACACGAATACCCGTAAACGCTTTATATTCAGCCATCAGTTCCAGAAGTCGGTCTCTTGCGTCTAGTAGTTTTTCTTGCTTTAAAACTCTTAACTCTTTCCATGCGCCGATGATATTATAACCATCGACAAGAAGAATTTGCATCAGGTTATCCTTAAAGAGGACGTCTTACACGCAATACTTCGTATAAAAGTATAGACGCAGCAACAGACGCATTTAAACTTGTTACATGACCGACCATTGGTAAATGGTATAAGAAATCACACTTATCTTTTAATAAACGACTCATCCCTTTACCTTCACTACCAATAATAAGCGCTAATGGAAGTGTTGCATCCATATGACGATAGTCAGTGGACTTTGTAGCATCTGTCCCCGCAATCCAAACTCCACGTTCTTTTAACTCATCCACCGTTTGCGCTAGATTTCCAGCTCGATACACCGGAATATGCTCAATTGCTCCAGTAGATGCCTTAGCAACAACTGCAGTTAGTCCCACAGCACGTCTTTTTGGAATTATAATACCGTGTGCCCCCACCGCATCTGCTGTTCTCATAATAGACCCAAGATTATGTGGATCTTCGATTTCATCCAAAATTATAAAAAGAGGATCTTCTTGTTTACTTGCAGCTAATTCAAACAAATCATCCAGTTCCGCATATCGATAAGCTGCAACCGAAGCAACGATCCCTTGGTGATTGGCATCGGTCAAGTTATCTAATTTCTTTTTTGGAACGAATTGAACGATGATTCCCGCTTCCTTAGCTAATTGAATTATTTCCGAGACTCCGCTTTTTTGTATGCCTTCAGCAATCCACACTTTATTCATATCTCTTCCTGAACGTAGCGCTTCTACAACGGGGTTTTTCCCAGCGATAATTTCTCCCGTTTGTTCTGTATTCTCTGCCATTTACTTCTTCTCCCCTTTCTGTCCGTCAATAAATTCAATTGAAAATAGAAGTAATTCTTCCAACCGTTCTTTTTGCTCACTTAGATATAAGCTTCCTACTAACGCTTCAAACGCAGTACTATAATGATATGTTTGGACATCTGTATTTTTCGGTACAGTACCAGACTTTGCATTTCTACCCCTTTTTAATACCGCAAGTTCCTCTTCTGTTAGGATTTTTTTATCTAAAAGCTCGTGAACAATTGTCGCCTGTGCTTTTGCAGATACATACTTAGTTCCTTCTCTGTGCAATATGTTTGGCTTAACTCGACCAGAACGAATGAGATGCTCTCGAACGACTTGTTCGAAGACAGCATCTCCCATATAAGCTAAAGCTAACGAGTTTAATTGTTTAACATCGGATAACTTAAAGTTAGTCATAAGTTTATCCTCTTTTCCATCGGATACCTTGCGCTGTATCTTCTAAAATAATATTCATTTCTTTTAATTGATCTCTTATTTCATCTGCACGAGCAAAATTGCGATCCTTTCTCGCTTGATTTCGTTCTTCGATTAATGCATCAATTTCTTCATCCAATACTTCTTTTTCTTGTTGGAGAGAAATTCCCAATACTGTAGTCAGTTCATCAAAAATTGTTAAGAATTGCTTTAACACATTTTCAGAAGTCTGTTTTTCTAATAGATACGTATTTGCTAGCTTAGATAATTCAAAAACTGCAGCAATTCCGTTCGCTGTGTTAAAATCGTCATCCATTGCAGTGATAAATTGCTCTTTTACTTCACCTATTTTGTGCATCCAAATATCATGATGGTCACCTAAGTCCGCTGTCGCGTCTAAGCGATGTAACACATTTGCATACGATGTACGGATACGTTCTAGGCCAGCTTCCGCTTGTTCTACTAAATCACCGGAATAGTTAATTGGGTGACGATAATGTACACTCAGCATGAATAAACGCAATACTTGTGGATCAATATTTTGACGAATATCATTAACTAAAACGAAGTTACCTAGTGATTTTGACATTTTTTCATTGTCAATATTAATGTAGCCATTATGCATCCAATATCTCGCAAATGTTTTACCTGTTCTTGCTTCCGATTGTGCAATTTCATTTTCATGATGAGGGAAAGTTAAATCTTGCCCACCAGCATGGATATCAATTGTATCACCTAGTACTTCTCTAGCCATTACCGAACATTCAATATGCCACCCTGGACGTCCTTGACCCCATGGGCTCTCCCAGAAAATCTCTCCTGGCTTTGCAGCTTTCCATAATGCAAAGTCTAAAGCATCTTCTTTCTTTTCCCCTGCCTCGATGCGTGCACCTACCTTTAAATCATCGACCGATTGGTGAGAAAGCTTTCCATAACCTTCAAACTTTCTTGTGCGGTAGTATACATCACCTTGAGATTCATACGCATAGCCTTTTTCTTCTAACACTTTAATAAAATCTATTATTTCGGTCATGTGATCGGTCACACGAGGGTGCGAATCAGCTCGGTTGCATCCTAATGCCTCTACGTCTGCAAAATAAGCTTCAATAAAACGTTCCGTTAACTCAGAAACCTCTTCACCTAACTCATTTGCAGCTTTAATAATTTTGTCATCCACATCTGTGAAATTGGATACGTACGTTACTTCATATCCTCGATATTGCAAATATTTTCGTACCGTATCGTATACGATCACTGGACGAGCATTCCCGATATGAATGTAGTTATATACTGTTGGTCCACAAACATACATTTTTACCTTTCCCTCTTCCATTGGTACAAAGGGTTCTTTTTCACGTTTTAATGTATTAAAAATTTGTATTGCCATGTATACTTATCTCCTTTTCCTTTTTAAGTCTTTCTACTTCTTCTTGTAAATTTTTTATTTCATACTCCATCTCTCTACATCGATCAGCGAACGGATCCGGTAAGTCTTGGTGATTCAAATCTTGATGATGTGCATTGTGCTTTACTTTCACTCCATCTTGAATTACAACTACTCCAGGTATACCAACTACTGTTGAGTTCATTGGAACATCTTTTAAAACAACAGACCCTGCTCCCACCTTACTATTTTCTCCAATTGTAATCGAACCTAACACTTTGGCACCAGTTGCTATTAATACATTATTGGCAAGCGTAGGATGTCTTTTTCCTTTTTCTTTTCCTGTACCACCCAATGTGACACCTTGATATATCGTACAATCTTCCCCTATTTCACAGGTTTCCCCGATGACAACACCCATTCCGTGGTCGATAAAAAAACGTCTTCCAATCTTCGCACCCGGGTGAATTTCAATACCAGTGAAAAATCGGCTAATTTGCGAAATAACACGTGCGAGGAAAAATAATTTCTTATTATAAAAAGCGTGTGCAATCCGATGACTCCAAATAGCATGTAAACCCGAGTATGTTAATACTACTTCCAGGATACTTGTTGCTGCAGGATCTTGTTCAAATACAACTGCTATGTCTTCTTTGATTCGCTCAAACATCCTTTTTTCTCCTTTCTTAGAAACATGTAAACGTTGTAGGAAAAGCTAAACTTTTCTTCCACAATAAAAAGCGTCCCTGTCTATAAATAGACAGAGACGCTTTGGGCGCGGTTCCACTCTGATTGAAAAGGCAAATAAAACACCCTTCCCACTTCGCATCCTTAACGCAGATGATACGTCCAGCCTACTGACATGTTCGGCATGGCACTCAGAGGTGCATTTCAGTAACTCATTGGTTCAGACCACTTTCAGCCGGTGATGGTCCTCTCTAAAGAACTTGTGTTACTTACTTCTCCTCATCCTTGCTTTTTCTAGCTTCCGTTCGGAATTTGTATCCTCATTTTCACACCTTACTAGAGGAAAGTCAATATTATTGTTTTGCGTATTTAGCTACTCGAGCAATTACATTTTCTTTTCCGATAAGACTGATAGCATCTGCCAACTCAGGACCATGTGTTTGACCAGTTGTTACTACACGGATTGGCATAAATAAATTTTTCCCTTTATGGCCAGTTTCTTTTTGAACTGCTTTGATCGCAGCTTTAATTTCAGCTGCTTCAAATATTTCTAAAGTTTCTAACTGTGCTTTGAATGCAGCCATTACCTCTGAAACTTGTTCACCTGCTAACACTTCTTCCGCTTCTTCAGTATATGCAATCTCATGTTCAAAGAACTGTGATGACAATTCAACTATTTCAGCACCAAAGCTCATTTGATCGTGGTATAGAGCAATAAGCTTCGTTGCCCAAGCATGTTGTTCCTCCGATAGTTCTGCTGGAAGTAGCTCCGCCTTTTGTAAGTGTGGCAATGCTAGTTCCACAACTTTTTCAAGTGGTAATTGCTTAATATATTGATTATTCATCCACGTTAATTTTTGTTTATCAAACATGGAAGGTGATTTAGATAAACGATTCACGTCAAATATTTTTATAATTTCCTCTTTAGAGAATATCTCTTCTTCCCCTTCAGGAGACCATCCTAAAAGTGCAAAGAAGTTGAACATTGCTTCAGGTAAGTAACCTAGATCTTTGTATTGCGTAACAAATTGAATAATAGACTCGTCACGTTTTGAAAGCTTTTTACGATTTTCATTAATGATTAACGTCATGTGACCGTATGCAGGATATTCCCACCCAAACGCATCAAATATCATTAATTGTTTTGGAGTGTTAGATAAATGCTCTTCCCCACGGAATACATGGGAAATTTTCATAAAGTGATCATCTAAAACTACCGCATAGTTATATGTTGGAATGCCATTTGCTTTTACAAGTACCCAGTCACCAATATCTTTGGATTCAAAAGTAACGGATCCACGAACTAAATCCTCAAATGTGTAGGTTACATTTTCAGGAACACGCATACGGATTGTATAAGGCATACCTGCATCTTCTTTTTCTTGTACTTCTGTTGCAGATAAATGACGACATTTACCGTTGTACATAGGCGCAGCTATTCCGTTTGCTTTTTGCACTTCACGTTCTGCTTCTAATTCCTCTGAAGTACAGAAACATTTATACGCCTGCCCTTTTTCTAACATTTCTTCTGCATGCTTTGTATAAATATCTAGTCGTTCCATTTGACGATAAGGCGCGTATGGTCCACCAATATCAACTGACTCGTCATATTCGATACCTAACCATTTAAGATTTTCAAGCTGAGATAACTCGCCACCTTCTACATTTCGTTCAATATCTGTATCCTCGATACGAACGATAAACTTCCCGTTATTGTGACGTGCAAATAAATAGTTAAATAATGCTGTTCGAGCCCCTCCGATATGTAAATACCCTGTTGGGCTTGGCGCGTATCGTACGCGAACTTCTTGTGTCATTGTAAATCCTCCTAGTTTTCGTTCATATAAAGTGAAACTTCAGCTTGTGATAGTTTCCTTTACAGATGACCATATCTTACTATCCTTAAAGCGGGATAAACTTTATTTATTCTACCACTGCTAACGTCTTTTTAAAAGTTAGTCTTTCTTTATAAGCAATATTGTCGCCATTGAAGCAATTCCTTCTTCACGTCCCGTAAATCCAAGCTTTTCTGTTGTTGTTGCCTTCACGTTTACTTGGGATACATCCGCTTGAAGCAACTCCGCCACACGCACACGAATTGCCTCAATATAAGGTGCCATTTTAGGCTTTTGTGCAATAATTGTACAATCGATATTACCTAATTTGTATCCGTGAGCATCTACTAATTTCCAAATATGCTCCAGTAGCTTGGCTGAATCTGCATCTTTAAAATCTGGATCTGTATCCGGGAAATGTTTGCCGATATCCCCTTCACCGATTGCTCCAAGTGCTGCATCTGTAATCGTATGAAGCAATACATCTGCATCTGAATGTCCAATTAGTCCTCTTTCATAAGGAATTGTAACTCCTCCAATTATTAAAGGGCGATTTTCCGCAAATTCATGTACGTCAAATCCTTGTCCAACTCGTATCATCTTATTGTTCCTCCTGCTTCATTTTATTTAAAATCACATCACCAAAAAGGAGATCTTCTTTTGTAGTCATTTTTAAATTATCGTATGTACTCTCCACGATATGTACGCTTTCTCCTAAACGTTCGACTAGCATCGCTTCATCTGTCCCTAAAAAGCCTTCTTCATTTGCCAAGCGCTCTGCTTTTTCTAATAGCTCAAACTGAAAAGCTTGTGGCGTTTGAATAATCCATAAACTTTCTCGATCTACTGTTTCTTGAATTATACCATTTTCCACTTTTTTCATCGTATCTTTGGCACGAACTGCCGCTACCGCTGCTCTCGATTGAGTAGCAGTTTCAACAAGCTGGTGAATAACCCCTCGTTTAATAAACGGCCTTGCTGCGTCATGTACAAGTACAATCCCTTGGCTTGGAGAAGCTTTTAAACAAGCATATACACTATGCTGACGTTCTGCTCCTCCTTCCGTAATAGCTGCTACTTTTGTAATCTCGTGTTTCAATAATAATTGTTCAATGTATGTCTGTTCCTCTTTTTTAACCGCTAACACAATGTGTTGACACATGGGGTCATTCTCAAAAACGCGCAAAGTATGTATTAAAATTGGAACATCTCTCAACTTCAAAAAAAGCTTATTCTGCCCTGCTCCCATGCGCTTCCCACTGCCTGCAGCGGGTAATAATACCGTATACATCCCCTAATTCTCTCCTCTATGTAACAATAGAAAAAGGGTGTTATCCTATTGAAAATCTAGGAAACAACCCTCCCCTATTATTTCGAGTCTTGTGGTTTAGCAAAAATCATTCGACCTGCTGAAGTTTGAAGTACACTTGTCACTTCCACATTCAACGCTTGTCCAATATATGATTTCCCACCTTCTACAACAATCATCGTACCATCGTCTAGGTAAGCAACACCTTGGTTATGCTCCTTGCCATCCTTAATTACGACTACATGCATTATTTCCCCGGGAATAACGACTGGTTTAACCGCATTTGCCAGATCATTAATGTTAAGTACCCGCACCTGATGAAGATCGCAAACTTTGTTTAAGTTGAAGTCATTCGTTACAACAATGCCATTCATCTTCTTCGCTAAACGCATAAGCTTCATGTCTACTTCTTGAATGTCTTCGAAATCATCCTCTACAATCTTTACTGCAGAAGCACGTTCTGTTTGTAATGTTTTCAATACATCTAGCCCTCGACGTCCTCTAGTTCTTTTTAATGTATCTGAAGAGTCTGCTATGTGCTGTAACTCAGTTAGTACAAATTGCGGAACTACCAATATCCCTTCCATAAATCCAGTTTGTGAAATATCCGCAATACGTCCATCAATTATAACGCTAGTATCAAGAAGTTTATATGTTCCAGTGATTAAACCTTGCTCTTCTTCCTCTTGAGTTTTCTTCTTAGTTCCTGATTGCTTGGAAGGAGTAAAAACTTGCAAAAGCTCATCCCGCTTTTTAAACCCTACTTGAAAACCTAAATAACCAAGTACAATAGATAAAAGCACCGGCACAACCGAGCCTATACCTGGTATAGCAATATTATTAATAGCTGTTCCTAGTAAAAATGCAACAATCAAACCAATGACGAGCCCCAATGTACCAAACAGTAAGTCACCTATAGGGGCTTTCAAAAGACGCTCTTCCATCCATCGTATGAAATTAATTAAATAGTCTGTTAAAAATAATGCTGCAACGTAAAGTATGATTGCACCGATAATAACAGATACATATGGATTATGAATCCAAGGGTTATTGGATAAATTTATAAGTTCATATAAGTGCGGTAAAAATATTAACCCTAATGTACCTCCTATTAAAATGAATGCAATTTGAATAATCCATTTTAACAAACATTCCACCTCCAGTTATCATTTATTATAACGTCAAATTTTGTTATACGTCTATTATGACTAACAGGAGCAACTAGTCACCCCTGTTAATTCATTCATAGAAACAAATATATTTTATTGAAAAGCTTCTTTCATGGCATCATTTACAGATTCAACGCCTACTACTTGAATGCCTTTCGGATAATCCCAGCCTCCTATATTAGAAGCAGGGATAATTGCTCTTTTAAACCCTAATTTTGCAGCTTCCTGCACACGTTGTTCGATTCTGGATACCCTTCTAACTTCACCTGTAAGTCCAACTTCTCCAATAAAACAGTCTGTTGGGGTAACCCCTGTATCTCTAAAACTCGATACTATACTTACTAGGACGGCTAAATCGATAGCAGGTTCATCTAATTTTACACCTCCGGCAACTTTTATATAAGCATCTTGCGTTTGTAACAGTAATCCCATACGTTTTTCGAGTACTGCCATTAGCAAAGAAACCCGATTTTGATCAATACCGGTAGCCATTCGTTTCGGATAGTTAAAGCTCGATTGTGTGACAAGTGCTTGAATTTCCACTAAAATCGGTCTCGTCCCTTCCATCGATGCAACAATGGCGGAACCAGCTGCTCCATGGGAGCGTTCCTGTAAAAATAGTTCGGAAGGATTCAATACTTCTTTTAATCCTTGTTGTACCATCTCAAAAATAGCAATTTCGTTGGTCGATCCAAAACGGTTCTTTTGAGAACGTAAAATACGATACGTGTGATGGCGTTCTCCTTCAAAATATAAAACCGTATCTACCATATGTTCTAATAAACGAGGACCAGCAATTTGTCCTTCTTTTGTTACGTGCCCCACCAAAAAGATCGCTATATTCTTTGTCTTAGCAATCCGCATTAGTTCTGCCGTACATTCTCGAACTTGGGACACACTCCCAGGAGCACTCGTTACTTCCGGATGATGTACGGTTTGTATAGAGTCGACAATGACAAATCGTGGCTCTACACTTTCAATTGTTTCATTGATTAACTCTAAATTTGTCTCAGAATATATATATAGTTCCGCAGACGTGACACCAAGTCGTTCCGCTCGGAGTTTTGTTTGTCTAATAGATTCCTCACCAGATATATACAATACTCGCTCTCCTTTATTGGCAAGCAACGCAGAGACTTGTAATAGTAAAGTAGATTTACCGATACCTGGATCACCACCGATTAATACGAGCGACCCCGGCACAATCCCACCTCCGAGTACGCGGTTCAGTTCCATAAGCTCTGTTTCTACTCGTGGTTCTTCTACTGTTTCTACCGAGATAATAGGTGTGGCTTTTTGAGCTACCCCTGTGGAATGCTGAAAAGAACGTTTAGGTCCTTTGGAAACGATTTCTAACTCTTCTACCATCGTGTTCCATTCCCCACAACCAGGGCATCTTCCCATCCACTTAGCTGACTCATATCCACATGAATTACACATAAATTTCGTTTTTCTTTTAGCCATTACTTCCTCCTATGTAAAAAAAACATTAGCACCTGTCACTACACCAGAAGCATTTGCTTATTAGCTTAAGGGGTACTGCGCTGCCGCTATATTGAAAAAAAGGCATCCCTTACGTAAAGTATGGAATGCCCATAAAATTTTTATTAACCTTCAGTAACTGCTTTTGCTTTTGTGCGAACGACAAATTCATCGTTCTCTACGTCAAACACAACATGTTGACCATTGAGCACTTCGCCTTTTAGTAATTCTTCAGAAAGTCGATCTTCTACATGTTTTTGTAACGCTCTACGCAATGGGCGAGCTCCATAAGTTGGATCATATCCTTCTGTTGTAATCTTGTCTTGAGCTGCTTCCGTTAATTCAAGCTCAATACCTTGTTCTTTCAAGCGTTTCGCAAGCTGTTCTGTCATCAATGTCACGATTTGTTTTAAATGTTCTCTTTCTAGAGAGTGGAATACAATCATTTCATCTAGACGATTTAAGAATTCAGGACGGAATGCTTTTTTCAATTCTTCTAGCATTTTACCTTTCATATCTTTATAGTCTGTTTTTCCACCTTCATTTAAGTTAAACCCAACATGCTTATTGTATTTAAGGGCATCTGCACCAACGTTTGAAGTCATAATAACAACGGTATTACGGAAATCTACTGTACGACCTTTAGAATCTGTTAAGCGTCCATCTTCTAATACTTGAAGAAGAATATTAAATACATCTGGATGCGCTTTTTCAATTTCGTCTAATAAAATAACAGAGTAAGGTTTACGGCGAACTTTTTCTGTTAACTGACCGCCATCGTCAAATCCAACGTATCCTGGAGGTGAACCAACAAGACGAGAAGTTGAGTGTTTTTCCATGTACTCAGACATGTCTACACGAATCATCGCATCTTCGTCACCAAACATTACTTCAGCTAAAGCGCGAGCAAGTTCTGTTTTCCCAACACCAGTTGGCCCAAGGAAAATAAATGAACCAATTGGACGTTTTGGGTCTTTTAAACCTGCACGTGCCCGACGAATTGCACGAGAAATTGCATCTACCGCTTCTGATTGTCCAATTACTCTTTCATGAAGCTTTTCTTCTAATTTTAATAACTTTTCAGATTCAGTTTGTGCCAGTTTTGATACTGGAACTCCAGTCCACATAGAAACAACTGCTGCGATATCTTCTACTGTTACCTCAGATTCTTCTTTGCCTTGTTTTTCTTTCCAAGTGTCTTTCATTTTTTCTAATTCATCTTTTAGTTTTTGCTCTTTATCACGGAAAGAAGCAGCTTTTTCAAATTCTTGACTTTGAACTGCAGCATTTTTCTCCGAACGAACCGCTTCTAGTTTCGCTTCTAATTCTTTTAAATTAGGTGGTGTTGTATAAGAGCGAAGTCTTACTTTTGAGCCAGCCTCATCGATTAAATCGATTGCTTTGTCTGGTAAGAAACGATCAGAAATATAACGATCAGACATTTTCACAGCTGCCTCAACAGCTTCATCTGTAATCTTCACACGGTGATGCGCTTCATAACGATCACGCAAACCATAAATAATTTGAATTGCTTCATCAACAGATGGTTCATCCACTTGAATTGGTTGGAAACGACGCTCAAGAGCAGCATCTTTTTCAATGTATTTACGGTATTCATCTAAAGTAGTCGCACCAATACATTGAATTTCTCCACGTGCTAATGCCGGTTTAAGAATATTTGATGCATCAATTGCACCTTCTGCTCCGCCCGCTCCAATTAAAGTGTGAAGCTCATCTATGAATAGAATTACATTTCCGGCTTGGCGAATTTCATCCATCACTTTTTTCAAGCGATCTTCAAATTCACCACGATATTTTGTACCAGCAACGACTGTACCCATATCAAGTGTCATGACACGTTTATCACGTAAAATTTCTGGTACTTCATTTTGTACTATTTGCTGTGCAAGACCTTCAGCAATAGCTGTCTTACCTACCCCAGGCTCACCAATCAGCACAGGATTGTTTTTTGTACGACGAGCCAATATCTCAATCACACGGGTTATTTCTTTACTACGTCCAATAACAGGATCCAGTGTACCTTCTCTTGCTATTTGTGTTAAATCGCGCGCTAATCCGTCCAATGTTGGAGTACTCGCAGGCGCCGCACTATTGCTACCGTTGCCATGTGATTGGTCTGAGCTTCCTAATAATTGGAGTACTTGTTGACGAGCTTTGTTCAAGCTTACTCCTGCATTATTTAATACTCTCGCAGCAACGCCTTCACCTTCACGAATTAGTGCAAGTAATAGGTGCTCCGTTCCAATATAGGAATGACCTAATTTGCGAGACTCATCCACAGAAAGTTCAATCACTTTTTTCGCACGAGGAGTGTAATGAACGATTGGGCCAACTTCTTCTGTCCCTTTCCCTACTAACTCTTCAATTCCAGCTTCAATAACCTTAGGATCAACTTCGATTGCTTCAAGCGCTTTTGCTGCAATTCCGCTTCCTTCTCGGATAAGACCAAGTAATATATGTTCTGTACCAATAGATTCATGCTTTAAACGAATAGCTTCTTCTTGTGCTAGTTGTAGTACTTTTTGAGATCTTTGTGTAAATCGATTAAACATCATGCAAGTTCCTCTCCTTTTGTATTCAGTTTTTCTCCCATTTGCAACCGTTCCCTTAATAACTTCGCTCGAAACATATCTCGTTCCGAAGCATTTAATGTTGTTTCAGCATACTTTTGAAGAAAACCAGGTTGCATAAACACCATACATTCATTCAAAATAGTTACATCTACGTCTTGAATAAGTCCCATATCTATTCCTAAACGTACATCTGATAAGCATTTTGCCGCTTCTTCTGTCGAAATAATTCGAGCAAAAGAAAGCGTTCCTAGTGAACGGTATAGCCGATCTTCTAGTGTATTGGCAGAATGATTTAATAGTGAATTTCTTGCTTCTCTTTCTTTTTGAATAATTTGTTCGGTAATACTTTGAAGATCGGCAAGTATATCCTCTTCTGTTTTACCTAGGGTCGTCTGATTGGACACTTGATAAACATTGCCGAGCGCTTCGCTACCCTCACCGTATATACCCCTTACAACCATTCCTAGTCTTGAAATAATTGTAATGATTCGGTTCATTTGTTTTGTCATTGTCAAAGCTGGCAAATGCATCATAACAGATGCTCGTAAGCCTGTTCCCGTATTTGTTGGACAACTTGTTAAATAGCCAAATTGTTCATCAAACGCATATGGTAACTCTTTTTCTAATAATCGATCAATCTTATCAGCTTGATCGTATGCTTCTTGTATTTGTAGTCCTGGAAACAAGCATTGAATTCGGATATGATCTTCTTCATTGACCATTACACTGACAGACTCATCATCCGATAGTAAAACAGACCCTGTTTTTGGTGAATTGGCTAGTTTCGGACTAATTAAATGCTTTTCTACTAAAACTTGACGGCTTAACTCAGACAAATCTTTTATTTGTATAGAAGTAAAATTTGCGTGCAACTCTTCATTTGCATCTAATAAAGTAGCCGAAACGGATTGGTCAATTTTATGCGCTTCGTCTTCGGTAAATGCAAGCGGAAAGCGAAAGCCATTTAAGTTTCTAGCTAAGCGTATTCTAGTACTCATGACTATATCTGAATGCTCTCCATTCCCCGCCATCCAGCTTGATGGAGAATTGTCTAAAAAGCGTTCAATCGACATGTGTTTCGTCACCTCCCGTGGCAAGCTTACTTTCGAGTTCTCTTACCTCGTCTCTTAACTTAGCAGCTTCCTCGAAACGTTCTGTTTCAATAGCATCTTTCATTTGCAAACGAATAGCTTCTATTTTCTTCTTTATCTCTAGTATCTCTCCAAGAGCTCCTGGCGCCTTACCAACATGCGTAGTATTACCGTTATGCAATCGTTTAAATACATTGGGCAGTTGTTTTCTAAAGCTATCGTAGCAAGAAGCACAACCAAACTTCCCTTCATCTAGAAAACGTTGGATGGACCAACCGCATTCATCACAAACTAATTGTGGTTTACTTTGTTTCTGGTGTACCGGCTGCTGATCTGCATGACTGAACCAGTTGGACAGAAGCTGATGTAGGGAGAGTGGATCCTGTTTATACTCTACGTAAAACGGGTGGAGACTATTAGCGCAGACCTCACAATAATGTCTCTCAAAGTGTTCACCGTTATGCACTTGTGTAACCGTTACTTTCGCTGGTCTTTGTTTACAATTTTCACAAATCACTTTTCAACACCCCGTTTAATTCACTTTTTTTCATATTTTATCGTTAATAGCATGGCTCTTAAAATACGAGATCTCAATTCATCTCTTGCAGGAAGCGGAATCGAAAGAGTCGTACGATCCATCGCCGCTAAAATAAGCTTTGCTTCTCGTTTTGTAATGACCTCTTCATCGATTAATCGAAATACAATATCTTCCGTCATCGACTCAGATGCTCCATTTTGTAAGCTTTGTATTATATGCTCAATCAAATCAGCCTTGTTATGCGCACGTACGCGGAGAATTCGAATATATCCCCCACCACCACGCTTACTTTCTACTAAATAACCGCGATCTTGGGTAAATCGAGTATTAATCACATAGTTTATTTGTGATGGAACACATTGAAACTTTTCAGCAATTTCGCTTCTTTTTATTTCAATTTGCCCCTTACTCTCTTCTTCTATAATTGACTTCAAATAACCTTCAATAATGTCAGATATATTTTTCATCTTCTCACCTCTTCTCGCAAACTGACTTTGACTAACTTTGACTATATTATAACGAGAAATTTTTAGATGTGCAATTGATACGATTCGTATCAAAAACAACAAAAAAACTACTAACCGGATTGGTTAGTAGTTAGGTTGCGGACAAGTTCAAATTTCGAAGGTGTCACTTCAGACTGACTTGAAAACGCTTGTCAGTCGAGGCTACCTAAGGTCGCGACATCCATGTCGCAACGGTCGCATGACCCACTTCGTGTGGGCCTGCGCGCTAGCACGAGGCGGAAGCGAATAGAACTTAGGTTCATGAGCTTACAACGAGGTACCAGCAACGAAGAATGAAAGCGTTTGTCAACTGTCTGAAACTACTAACCGGATTGGTTAGTAGTTAGGTTGTATCAAAGCCACGACTTATATTCCATAAATATTTCACTTGTAAATTAACTGTGTAATAAAGAAGTTCGGTTCTATTTCAATATCATTTATTTTATTGAATCCAAAACGTTCGTATAGCTGAATAGCAGGGGTATTTTTTGCTCCAGTTGAAACTTCAACTCGCTGATTTTCTTTTTTGATTTCTAACACATGCTTTAATAATGCGGATGCAATTCCTTTACGAAAAAAGTTCGGATGTACAACGAGTCTGCAAATATCTAAAAGTTCGTCAGTGTTCATAAATGATATAAAGCCGGTCAACTGCATCTCTTCATAATATCCGATAAAAATTTCCTTTGACATAATTATGTCATGAATAGAATCGTGAAGCTGAGGAATTCCATCAAATTCAATCAGCTCTGCCTCCACTTTATAAGCAAGTAGTTGAATTTCTAAAATCTCCTCAGCAACTTTTTCCTCTTGGTGAAAAAGAATCTGTATCACATTAAAACTCCTTTTAAAGCAATCATTTTTTCTTCTTATAATTACTTTTTTGTATTTTCGCCACTTGCTTCCATTTATCTCGTTCTACTTTTCGAGCTACGATATCATTTTTTCTTTCGATATGTGCAAGCTCTCTTAATAGCTTTACATAGCTTTTATATCGCTCTTCTTTTAGGGAGCCTGTCGAAATTGCTTCTCGTATTGCACATCCTGGCTCTTTTTGATGTTTACAATCACGAAAGCGGCATTCATCTGCTAATTCTTCAATATCTTTAAAACTTGCACTTACACCTTCACTACTTTCCCATAGCTGGAATTCTCTCATCCCAGGTGTGTCTATTAGAAGGCCACCGCTCGGAAGCAATGACAATTCACGGTGTGTCGTTGTATGGCGACCTTTACTATCATCTTCCCTAATGTCGCTAACTGCCATTACTTCTTCTCCAGATAGAGCATTTATTAAAGAAGATTTACCCACACCAGAGGATCCTAATAGTGCTCCTGTTTTACCAGCTGAAAGCAGTAAGGAAAGTTCGTCTATTCCTTCACCATTGACGCTACTCACGGCAAAAATATCTACTCCAAAAGCTACAGATTCCACTTCATTTATATAATAGGCCAGGTCATCACAAGTATCCTTCTTTGTAAGTACTACAACCGGTGTAGCACCTGAATCCCACGCTGCCAATAGATAACGCTCTAATCTCCGGACATTGAAATCGTGATTGAGCGACATTACAAGAAATACATAATCCACATTAACCGCGATTAATTGAATATCCGTTGTCGTGCCCGCCATTTTTCTGGAAAACTGCGAAATACGTGGAAGCACTTCTTGAATGATTCCTTTTTCTTCGCCAGGCATTTGCTCAAGTACGACCCAATCACCAACTGCTGGAAATGCCTCTCGATCATGATCAAATTTAAATTTTCCAGATAGAGAACATAGCCATTCCCCTTCATTTGTAACTACACGATATAAATTTTTGTGTTCTAGTAACACACGGCCCGCAATTCCTTGAGCCGTCATTTTTTCTTCCCATTTATTCGTCCAACCATATTTTTCGATTAAATTCAATTTTGCTTCCTCCTAATTTTAATAGCGCAAGTCGCTCGTCAATCGGCGACTAGAGCTAGACAATAAAAAAACCATGACTGCACGAATCAGCAATCATGGTTTCCCGGTCATTAGTAAAGAAGCGCATCAAAAAGTTTACGAAAAACATTTGCAATGTTGAATGCAAATGAAAAGCATATTCGTTTTACAATTAGAAACACATAGAGTGGGACATCATGAACTTACAGATTCGTTGATTTGTATATACACTTGCCATAATGCCTCACTCCTTTCCTTAAGTTATTTTCAGAATACAATAAGAATTACTAATATGTCAATAACATTTTATGCAGTTACATCGCGTTTCGTGAATGACCAGTAACTGATCGCTAAAAATAGTATGACATATATCAAAATTACAGTGATTGAAAATGACATAGTTAATCCTTCTATCATCGGTTGAGCATTACCTATATATTGGGTTAAATCAGTATTTGCAAACAATATATATTTTGGAAACTCAAATCTCATCGACAACATATAAGTTATATTTACACCCATGAACATAAGGAAAATCGATATCCCAATTGCAAGAGAACTCGAACGGAATACGGAACCGATCATAAATGCAAGCGCTCCAATTACAAACACATTTATAAGCGACAGTCCAATTAGCAAGAAAAGTCTACCCCAGAAAGAAACCTCCACTATTTGACCATTTAGTACTTCTAAACTTGTTCCAGGAGCAGAATCAAAGAAAATATACGCTCCAATTACTCCAAAAATCAGCATAACACCAGACAAAACAATTGCAAATATCCCAACAGTCAAAAGTTTGGAAGTGAGTATTTTCCACCTTTTCACCGGTCTCGTTAATAGCATTTTGATCGTCCCTTGAGAAAACTCCGATGCTACTATTCCAGCAGCAACAATTACCGTAAATAAAGTAATGAACGAAAGATAATCAGGCATTGAATTAATAAATCCGGTTACACTATTTGCACTAATTGGTGCTACATCATGCTCCAATCGATGTTTCTCAATTGCCAATTGGTCTCCTATTCTTTCTTTTTCATCACTAGGCAAATTTGGCACAGCCATTTGCTCTTCCAAAGACTTAATCTGAGTTTGTGAAACTTGCTTCCAATTATCCGTAGACCCCATCTGACTATCCATCCACTTTGCCATGCCTGCAGACCCTATCATTAATACCGCTATGAGCACTACCATTACCCAAGTAGCTTTTTTACTCCAAAGCTTTAGCCACTCATTTTTTATGAGATTCAGCAATTTGCCCACCTCCTGTCATTTCTAAAAATTGATCTTCTAATGTTTTTCTATGTGGATGCAAGTCATAAATTTGCAAACCGTTTGATACCATTTCTACAACTAAAGAAGGTACTTCGCTCGTTTCTATTGGAAGTAGATAGCCATTTTCATAAGCATCAGCCTTTAGGTTTTTAGAAGCAAAGAATGCTAGTACTTGCTCCTTTGGAGTAGCTTCCACATAATAATGCGATTCTTGTTCTCCTTTTACTTCTTTAATTGAAATTAGTTTTCCATTTTGAATGACAGCGATTCTATCACACATTAATTCTATTTCAGCTAATAAGTGACTAGATACAAAAATTGAAACGCCGTCTTCTACTGCTATTTTTCGTAAATACATCCGAAATTCACGAATTCCAGCTGGATCTAACCCATTTGTAGGCTCATCTAATATCAAGAATTTTGGTCGATGCAAAAGTGCCTGGGCAAGACCTAGACGCTGACGCATACCAAGTGAATAAGTGGATACTTTCTCATGAATTCTATTTTGAAGACCTACTTGAGCAATTACTTCGTCTATTCGATCTTTTGTTACATTTTTGTTCATTCGCGCAAAATGTACTAAATTTTTATAACCACTCATAAACTTATACATTTCCGGATTTTCAACTATTACACCGACTTTGCTCATCGACTCTTCAAAATTTGTTGAAATTGCTTGCCCATCGATATAAACCTCTCCAGATGTAGGCTTCATGAGTCCTGTCATCATTCGAATGGTCGTTGTTTTACCAGCTCCATTTGGACCTAAAAATCCGGTAATTTGACCTTGCAACAAATCTAAACTAAGATCATCAATAATTTTCTTTTTCCCAATTACTTTCGTTACATTTTGAAGTTTAACTATTGGCTTTGTTTCCATCGATCTCACCTTCCCTGAATAAACGTGTCATCCACGTCGTAATATCTATTCTTTGTATCTCACGAATAGCTTCCACTGACTCGTTAGCAATAATAGTCCCATTACGTAATACGACGATATCATCTAAAATAGGCTCCACATCTTTTAACTCGTGCGTAGATAAAATGATTGTTTGTGATTCCGTATCTACAAACTGTATGAATCCTTTAATGATCGATTGTCTCACCATAGGATCTAAGCCAGATAGCGGTTCATCTAACAGATAGTAATCTACTTCTCTCCCAAGAGTTGCAGCGATTTTCGCACGACCTCTGTTCCCTTTTGAAAGTTTTTTCAGCGATGCATTCAAATCAACCTCTAAAAATTGTGCCACTATACATGCTTTATCGTAGTTAAAATCAGTAAACTGCGAATCATAGTACCGAAATAATTGTTTAACTGTAAAATATGGATAAATCTCATCCGCATCAGGCAGATACGCTACATAATTTGCAGTTTTATGTGAAACATTTACCCCATCAAGTGTTATCTTTCCATGTTGTGGCACCGCAACCCCTGACATCATTTTTAATAATGTAGACTTTCCGCTACCGTTCTCTCCTACCAAACCTATTATGCGACCTTTTGGAAAAGTTACAGTAACATTCTTAACCGCTTCTTTTTTCCCATATTTTCTTGTAACTTCATTTAACTGAATCATTCATTTTCACCCTTGCTCCTTTTCGATAGCTGAACAATCACTTCTTGCTCAGTAAACCCAAAAGACTCCATTTGATGTATAAAGTTAGTTACTAAACTCTTCATCATTTCTTCTCTAAGTACTTCTAATCGCTTTATATCTTCTGTCACAAATGTCCCCTGCCCTCGCTTAGTTTCTGTAAGGTGCATCAGTTCCAATTCTTTATACACCCTTTGCATCGTGTTTGCATTGACGCCAAATTCTAGTGCATATTCCCGAACAGAAGGTAAACGATCCCCCGGCTTTACGTTTCCCTTCAATAAATCTCCAAAAATTCTTTCCATAATTTGTTGATATATTGGTTTATCAGGTAAAAAGTCCATTATCATTTATCCTCTCACTTTCTTATCAAAAGCATATACGGAGACAATAAATAAACATGTAAAAAAGAGGATCTCAAATACTATTTCACCCATAAAAATGTTATTGCTAACTTGGTAAGTCATATAGAAATCATTAGAAGACACTTCACCTAGACTCATTTCAGGAAGATTTACTTCTCCGTAGCCAGTTAACGTTTTGAAGATATTGGACTCCACAAATTTAGAGTAATTATGAAAACAAAAAAAGTATAAAATGACAGCTATAACATTTGAAAAGGCAACATTGATTGGTCGCATCAAACGTGCAACAACCCACATAGCAAAAATACTGATGGTGAATGTAATCGTTGAAAATAAAACTGCGATGATTAGTCCGATTTCCAATTTCATCACAGTAGAAATTGGTATTACGTTAAATTCCGAAAACAACAAACTAGCTATTGTAGTCACTACACCACTGCAAGCTAGCGACAATAGAGTAAACAGAGACATAGAAAATAATTTTGCTCCAACTAATTTAAACGAAGAGGCTGCAGTATGAAACCAAATATCTGGTCTTTTCATGTCTCGCTCTAAACTTGAAAAAAATAAAAACAACATTCCCATAACATGCAAAAAACCCAAAATGGCTGAAACTATGAGAACATGTATACCAAAATTTTGTTCTACATTAAATACTCTTTGAATTAATAATGGTCCTACTAATATTCCAAGTGTATTTACAATGATTGCTAAGTAAACAAATGTTTTATAAATGTTCCACTCTTTCCAAAGCAATCCTTTCCATTGACTCATTATTTTCCCCCTCAGTCTTAGTGTACTAGTTACATAATACACTAGTAGTAAATAAATTGTCAAACAGTTATGGCATCTTTTTTAAATTATGGTAAAGTTCGAATTAGGAGGGATGAAAATGGAATTTGATGAGACACTTTCCAAGCAATATGATAGTGGAATTAGAAGGGCACTACCTACCTATGATTCGATGCTTCGATTGATTCAAACATTTTTAAGAGCAAATACCGCGGAGGATGTAAACATATTAGTGGTAGGAGCAGGTGGTGGCAATGAAGTGACTAGCTTCAGCTCGAATAATCCAAGGTGGACGTTTATAGGGGTGGACCCATCTGAGTCGATGCTGTCAGTCGCAAGAGAAAAATGCAAAGAAGCTGGAGTAAACGATCGAGTAAAATTATTTCAAGGTACTGTGGAAGACGTGGAAGGTATAACTAATTTTGATGCTGCAACGTGTATTTTAGTCTTACATTTCATTCATGCATATGATGAAAAATTAAAAACACTACAAGAGACATACGCTAGATTGAAAAAAGGAGCTCCGTTCGTTTTAATCAGTAAATATGGAGAGCCTACTAGTGATGAGTTCAAGGAACGTTTGAAGCTATGGAAAAGTTACTGGCTTGATACAACCAAATTATCCGTTGAAGAAGTCGAAGCAATGGAACAGGACATTCTTTCTCTTTCTTATTTGCCTGAAGAAACAATTGTAGGATTACTGCAAGAGGCTGGTTTTGTACGTATAACAAAGTTTTTTTCTACAACGTTATTCGGCGGATGGACTTGTTTTAAGGAATAAAAAAAGAAGCATCTGCATTTGCAGACGCTTTTTTTAATTAGGCTTTGTTAAATGTACTGTTGTTATCTTAAAGCACAGATCTTGCCATACCTATATGTATTCCGTGCCGGCCGCATGTATCTAATAGTTAAAAGTACAGAGTTTCAAAAATGTGATTCTATACTCCATGCTGTGATGAAATGGATACCAAACTATATTTGTAGGTGTCACCAGGATGTGCGCCTTACACGCCGCATGAGAGCGAAGAATGAGACTCCGCATAAGGATGTGGGAGTGAGTGAAACGAACGACTCATCCTGCGGTGGCTCATGCGTAGCGTGCGGCAAGCGCACGTCCGTGTGGTTGGCATTACACTAGATGAACAGATTTCTTTTAAAAAACAACTTTGAAAGTTAACAAAGTCTTTAATTATATAAATGGCATGCCACAAAGTGACCTGGTTCTTGTTCCTTCCAAGCTGGCTTTTCTTCTGCACAAATGGACATTGCATGGGCACAACGAGTTCGGAATACACATCCAGATGGAGGATTGATAGGACTAGGTAATTCCCCTTTTAATAGAATTCGTTGTCTTGATTCTTCAATATCTGGATCTGGAATTGGGATGGCAGATAATAATGCCTGAGTATATGGATGTAATGGATTATCATATAACTGATTACTTGTTGTCAGTTCAACCATATGACCTAAATACATGACCCCAATACGATCTGAAATGTATTTTACCATTGATAAGTCGTGAGCTATAAATAAATACGTTAGTCCCTTTTCTTTTTGCAACCGTTGAAGCAGCTTCACTACTTGGGCTTGTACGGAAACATCAAGCGCAGAAATCGGCTCATCTGCAATAATGAATTCAGGATCTAGCGCCAGAGCACGAGCTATTCCAATTCGCTGTCTTTGACCACCAGAAAATTCATGTGGATAGCGGTTTGCATGATCTCTATTCAGACCTACGTCTTCCAATAGCTCATACACTCTATTTTTTAACTCTTCTCTTGTTTTATACAAATTATGTATTTCCATAGGTTCTGCAATAATTTCTAATACCGTTGACCGTGGATTCAACGATGCATATGGATCTTGGAAAATCATCTGCATTTTTTTCAAAAAGTCTTTACGTTCCCTGTCAATCATCGTATGCACATTCTTTTCTTCAAACAAAACGTTTCCTTCCGTTTTGTTATATAACCCTAAAATTGTTCGTCCTGCAGTAGATTTTCCACAACCAGACTCCCCAACCAGACCAAAAGTTTCACCCTTCACAATATCAAAACTAATTCCATCTACAGCTTTTAAAGTTTGGCCGTGCCCTATCTCAAAATGACGCTTTAAATCCTGTACGGACAAAAGAACTTTTTCTGCCATCTAAATCCCCCCTATACGGCAAATCTTCTAACTGCACAAATTTCCTTCTCAAGCTTAGAACCTTTTAATACTAAAATTTCAACTGTTTGTCCGGTGGATGGAGAATGAAGTAATTGTCCATTTCCATAATAAAATCCAACATGACGCACAGAGCCTTTCCCTTCATCATTTGCGAAAAAGATTAAATCACCCTTTTTCCATGAAGAGATATCATGAAGAGGAACTTCTTCCCCACTAACTGCTTGGTCACTCGCATCTCTCGGAATTAAATAACCACAAGCCTTCAACATATTGTATGAGAATCCTGAACAGTCATAACCATAAGGAGACATACCTCCCCATAAGTAAGGAACGTCTAAGTAAAGCTCGCCTAAATCCACCGCATCTTCTGCGGATTGTCTAGGAAATTGCTCCATCGTTTCAGCAAATTCTGCATGCTTTTTTTGAATCAATGCTTTACCATGAGGGGTTTGAACTTGAAAATAGGTTGCATCCTCTGAAATAACTGGAATTATCGCATTAAATGGTAGTACAAGCAGCGGTTGCTCATTCATGTCCAGTAACGGAGCTTTCATGGAGGACACACGAGCAACACCTTTTACATCAACTCGCTCTTGTTTTGCTAGTTGTGATAAAGGTATCCAACCAGGATATCCACGAGAATCCTTTTTAGAAGACTGCCATATAGCTATAATTTTAGCCCAATCTCCTTCGACTTTTTCTATAAGTACAGGCTCACCATATAAAAGTTGCGTTTGTACTCTGTTTTCATTACAAAGTGCAAGTCTTTCTTTATAAGGTAATGCTTCAAGCCATTCAACTAATAAAACAGGATTTGCAATTGCTGGTGCATCTAAATCTCTGACAGAAGCCGGTTCTGTCCAAACAGTAGCAACCTTCACAGAACAAACCCATCCATTTGCTTCTGTAGTCATTCATAAGCCCCCTATTCTGTTTTGACTCGTGATATTCCAAGTCCATTTTCAGTGGAAAACTTCATTTTACTTGCTTCGTAAATGACCCCTCCAAGAACAAGATCCTTTGCTAGCATTAGTGGTGCATCAAAATCAAAGTATTGAATGTTTGGATGACTTGCAGCAAAATGAGCAGCAGCTGTAATACCTATTTTTGTTTCAATCATACTGCCTACCATGCATGCAACACCATTTGCTTCTGCAAGTGTATTTATTTTTTTGGCGTTATATATACCGCCTGATTTCATCAGCTTAATATTAATCAAATCTGCAGCACGCATTTCTAACACCCTTTTGGCATCATGTACTGAAAATATACTTTCATCAGCCATGATTGGTGTATCCGTTCGGTCAGTTACATATTTTAATGCTTCTAAATCATGAGCTGGAACGGGCTGCTCTACAAATTCGATAGCAAGACCAGCATCCTCCATGTTTCGGATTGCACGCACGGCTTCTTTTGCATTCCATCCTTGGTTTGCATCAAGTCTTAGCCTCGGTCCATCTCCTACTCTTTCTCGAATTGCATGTATACGGTCGATATCATCCTTTATTTCTCCAATACCAACCTTAACTTTCAGTATGTTAAACCCTTCTTTTACATATCGTTCGGCATCATCTGCCATTTCTGTTGGTTTATTTACACTAACTGTAAAATCAGTTTCGAGTGTACTTCGATACCCTCCTAGAAATTGATACAAAGGAAGTCCGAATTGACGTGAAAGTAAATCGTGTATAGCCATATCAACTGCAGCTTTCGCGCTCGTATTCCTTACAAGAGAGGTGTTCAATTTATGAAAAATCATTTCACTTTCCAATAGATTCATCCCTATTAGCTGAGGCGCTAATATTTCATTGATAGCATACCGAATACTGTCCATCGATTCTCCCGTGATGACATGTGTAGGAGGCGCTTCGCCATAACCGATTTGCCCTTCACTCGTAGTGACCTTAACATAAATGGAATAAGCCGTAGTAACAGTACGTAGCGCTGTTTTAAAAGGCTTTGTTAGCGGAACTGCTACATCACATGTTTCAATAGATTGTATAATCAACCAGAAGTCCTCCTTATTCCACACCTGGAAGGATAATAAGTGATAAGTTTTCTGCATCCAGCTGAGCCTCGGCACCAAGCGGAACTGCAAAATGTGGCTCACAATGTCCAATGTTGAAGCCTTTCACTGCGGGCTTTCCTAATCCACCTAAATAGTGATCCAGCACTTCATCTAAAGACAAGGAAACTTTGCGTTTTTTAGGCTCTGCATCATTAAAGTCTCCAATGACAAAACCAGCTGCCTCATCCAACTTGCCTGCTTGTCGAAGCTGATTGAGCATACCGTCTACTCGGTATGGTTCTCCCCCAATGTCTTCTATTAACAATAACTTATCTCTTGTGTCTACTTCGTATTTGGTCCCTATTCCACTTGCAAGTAGCGATAAATTACCACCTGTTAACTCTCCTCGGGTTACTCCCCCCGAAACACTAGTTAAAGGAGAAATGGCTGATGTATAGTGCAGTTCCATTGGCTCAAATAGCTGTTGAAACATTTTTCTGGATAAATCAGAAAAAGTAGATTTCCCTATATCAGAAGCTAGCATTGGTCCATGGAAAGTGACGATATTGGAATATAAATTCATCCCTGTATGTAAAAAAGTAATATCTGAGTAGCCCCAGAAAATTTTAGGGTGTTCATTCATTAATTGAAAATCTATTTTATCTGTGTACCGAGCAGAACCATAACCTCCACCAGCACAAAAGATTCCGGCGATGTCCGGGTTAGCAAACATTTCATGTAAATCTTCTAATCTATCTTCATCATTACCAGCAAGATAACCATACACGTTTTCTACACTTTTCCCCATTTGATAAGACAAGCCTAATTCATCTAGAAATGCTAGTGAATTGTTTAGCTGTTTTAGATTAGGAGGACTGGAAGGAGCAATAATGCCAATTGTATCTCCTTTTTGCAATCTTTTCGGTCGAATTTTCATATAGGTAATCTCCTTAATATAGAAGATGCGGCACTACTTTGAGCACCGCATCCTTCATTACAAAATTTAGGCGCTTATACTTTTTATTCTTTATCTGCCCATTTTAAATCCATATAACCTACCGGATGTCTAACGATACCAGATACATTGGACTTTTCAAGTGTTACTTGGTTGTAATAATGTACTGGGAAAACTGGCATTTCTTCCATTAACATTGCATCTGCTTGGATTAACATTTCCCAACGTTTAGCTTCATCCGTTTCATTTTTAATATCAGTAATTAATTTATCATATTCAGGATTTGACCATGTTGTACGATTCATAGAAGAACCAGTTATGAAGCTTTCTAATGCGTTTACTGGATCAGCATAGTCAAATAAGAAAGATGAACGTGATAATTGGTATTTAAATTCTTTTTGCTCCGCAGCGAATACACTAGCTTCTACGTTTTGCAGCTTCACATCTACCCCTAATACTTCTTTGAACTTACTTTGAAGAGCTTCAGCAATTTTTTTATGAACGTCACTTGTAGAGTATGTTAAGACCACTTCAGGTAATGCTGTATATCCTTCTTCAGCCATACCTTCAGCTAATAATGTTTTTGCTTTTTCTGCATCAAAACCAGTCAATTTACCTGCAGTTTCTCTGAACTCTTTTCCATCTGGACCAATGAAACCATATGGTACAAATCCTTCTGCTGGCTTTTCACCATTTTTCGTTACAAATTCCACGATTTCTTGTTGGTTAACCGCTAAGCCAAATGCTTGGCGAATTTTTTTGTTTGTAAAAGGCTCTTGTGATACGTTAAAACGATAGAAGTATAAACCTGCTTGATCCTCATTTTTAAGCTCTGGATCACTCATTAGTTGATCTGCAAGTTCAGATGGAACACCAGAGACATCTAGTTCTCCAGTTTCGTACATTTGATATTCCGTATTAGAGTCATCTACCATCGCCCATTCCACTTTGTCTAGCTTAACAGAACCTGCATCCCAATAGTTTTCATTTTTTGCAAACGAGAAGCTTACATCATGTTCCCATGATGCCAATTTAAATGGCCCGTTTCCAACAAATGTGTCTGCTTCTGTAAACCACGTTGGGTTTTCCGTCGCCACTTTTTCATTTACCGGGAAAAAGCTTGGATTTGTAATAATATTCAAAAATGCCTCTGTAGGTGCATTTAATTTTACTTCGAACACTTTTTCTTCTAACGCTTTTATTGCAACAGCATCAGCAGTACCTTCCCCATTATTGTAAGCCTCTGCTCCTTCAATGAAATATGCAAGAAAAGCTGCTGGAGAGGCAGTTTCTGGATTTAACATATGCAACCAGCCATATACGA
Source organism: Psychrobacillus sp. FJAT-21963 (assembly GCF_001420585.1). Classification (NCBI taxonomy): domain Bacteria; kingdom Bacillati; phylum Bacillota; class Bacilli; order Caryophanales; family Bacillaceae; genus Psychrobacillus; species Psychrobacillus sp. FJAT-21963. Next base: position 79,203 of record NZ_LJIY01000005.1, read on the forward strand.
AGTCACTTGCTAACACAGGGTCTCCATTAGACCATTTAGCATCCTCACGAATTGTAAATGTATATGTCAAACCATCTTCTGATACATCTACTTTCTCAGCCGTAGCTGGCTCTGCAATATGATCCTTTGAAAGTCTTACTAATCCTTCCATCAGATTATTTAATGCATTCCAAGATACTGCATCAAACCCTACGGATGGGTCAAACGAGGTCGGCTCGTTTCCGTTATTTAGATAGAGTATTTTTTCTGTAGCTACTTCTACTTCTTCGTTTTCTTCCTCTGTTGTTGTCTCTGCAGGTTTTTCTTCTCCTGCATTTTTGTTTGCTGTACAAGCTGATAGCACTAATGCCAAAAATGCTAATACAAACAATGATAACCACTTTTTCATTCTAGTTCCCCCTTTATTGTATATGTGAATGCACTTTCGCGCTCTCATCCAATCCTATCTTTGTTCTACCAATACTTTCGCCCGCTCATCTTGAAGCCAGCAATCCACAGCATGGGCTTCGGATAATCTGGCCGTAAATGGATACGCATGCTCACAAACTTCCATTGCATAATCACAACGGGCAGTGAAAGGACACCCCTTTGGTGGTGAAAATAAATCAGGTGGAGTACCTTCTATTGGTTGTAATTCTTCTTCCTCCAGATCTAGTCGCGGTACCGAATTTAATAATCCTTTAGTATATGGATGCTCTGGAGTATAGAAGATTTCTCTCTTATCACCGATCTCCACAATTTTCCCTGCATACATAACCGCTATTCTGTCTGCAATCTTTGCCACAACCCCTAAATCATGTGTGATTAATATAATTGATATGTCCGTTTTTCTTTGAATCTCTTCAAATAGCTCTAAAATCTGCGCTTGAATCGTCACATCTAATGCTGTTGTCGGCTCATCCGCGATCAATAATTCTGGATCGCAAATAAGTGCAATTGCAATCACTATTCGCTGACGCATACCACCTGAAAACTGGTGGGGAAATTGCTTTAATCGTTCTTCAGGATTTGGAATCCCTACAAGATTTAACATCTCAATTGCTTTCTTTTTTGCTTCTTGCTTCCCTATTTTTTGGTGCGTCCGTAGTCCTTCCGTCAGTTGCTCTCCAATGGAAATTGTAGGATTTAACGCTGTCATAGGGTCTTGGAATATCATCGAGATGTCAACACCCTGTATTTTTCTAAGCTGCGCTTTAGACAATTTAGTCAAATCTTTCCCTTTGAAAACAATACTCCCATTTTTAATGATTCCAGCCGGTTGTGGAATTAACCCCATAATTGCATTGGAAGTAACACTTTTACCACACCCAGATTCACCTACAATTGCAAGTGTCTCCCCTTTATATAAATCGAAACTTACACCTCTAATGGCCTTTACTTCCCCTCCAAAAGTGCGGAAAGAAACTTGTAAGTTATCCACTTGTAAGATTTTTTGTTTTATGTCATTCACCTACAGCTACCTCCTCAATTTTGGATCAAGTGCATCTTGTAAACCATCTCCCAATACATTAAAAGCAAACATCGTCAGGGAAATGAAAAGTGCTGGAAATAATAAACGCCACCAGTGCCCCGATAAAATTACAGGCAATGCATCATTTGCCATAACGCCCCAACTTGCAAAGGGAGCAGCAATTCCTAATCCTAAAAAGCTTAGAAATGCTTCTGCAAAAATAGCACTTGGAACAGTAAGCGTCATTTGAACTATAATTGGACCCATTGTGTTCGGCAGGAGGTTTTTGCGTAAAATTCTAGAAGTCTTTGCACCAAAGGATTTGGAGGCGGTCACGAATTCATAGTTTTTTATTTGAAGTACCTGTCCTCGAACAATACGAGCCATACCTACCCACCCTGTCACCGTAAGTGCAACAATAATAGTGGTTAAGCTCGCCCCCATTACAACCATTAGTAAAATAACAACCAACAAATGCGGCAATCCGTAAAGCACTTCTACTATACGCATCATTACTGCATCCGTTCGTCCACCTTTATATCCACTCAAACCGCCATAAATAATTCCAATGAAAAAGTCGATAAGGGCTGCCATTACTCCTACAAATAAAGAGATTCGAGCACCATACCATGTCCTAGTAAATACATCACGACCTGCCTCATCCGTGCCAAACCAATGGGCAGCAGAAGGCGCCTGATTTTGACTAGGATAATCAGTGGCTGTTACTGAATAAGGAGAAAAAATTGGACCAAATATGGCAAAGAGCGTAAGTAAAATAAGAAATATTAGCCCGCCCATTGCAAGTTTATTTTTTCGGAGTCTGCGCCATGCATCTTTCCAATAAGATAACGACGGCCTTACAACAGCCTCCGCTTTTTCTTGATTTTTTGGTTTTGGTCTAAACCACTCGTCCTGTACATTTTGTGGGGAAACCACATTTTGTGGGTTTGTCATTACGCATCCCCCTCTTTACGGTGTAATTTTATTCGTGGATCTAGAAATCCGTATACAATATCTACAAGAAATAACATGAATACGAGAAACGCACTATAGAAAACGGTAGACCCCATAATAACCGGATAATCTCGGTTGTTAATACTCTCTACGAAGTATTTTCCCATTCCTGGAATGGCAAATATCCGCTCAATAACAAAAGTCCCTGTTAATATACCAGCAAGCATTGTCCCTAAAATAGTTACAACCGGCATAAGGGCATTTCTTAACGCATGTCGCACGACAATTCTCACCGGTGAAAGACCTTTTGCCCGGGCCATTTTTATATAGTCCTGAGTCAATACTTCGAGCATGCTAGATCTCGTTAATCGTGCAATTATTGCTGTAGGACCTGTTGCAAGAGCTAAAGTAGGTAATATCATATGTATCGGGCTGCTCCAAGTAGCCGCTGGAAACCACTCCAAGTTTACTGCCAATTGTTGAATAAGTAAGGTTGCTAGCACGAAATTCGGGACAGAAATCCCTACAACGGCAAAAGTCATTGCTAAGTAGTCAATTATTCCGTTGTGCCGGAGTGCAGCAAGCGTCCCTAAGATAATTCCAGATATTAAAGCGACTAGTATCGTAACCATTCCCAACTCAAAAGATATTGGGAATCCCCTTGCAAGTAATTCATTTACGGAGTCATTCGGCTTTTTAATCGATGGTCCAAAGTCAAATGTCACAATCGACTTTAAATAATACAAATACTGAACATGCATCGGTTCATCAAGTTTGTAAAACTTTTCTAAGTTTGCTTGAATCGTAGGATTAGATGTCCTTTCTCCTTCAAATGGAGACCCTGGAACCGAATGCATTAATATGAAGGTTACGGTAGCAATGATAAGAATCGTAGCAATCATCATAATAAAACGTTTAATAATATATTTCGCCATAAGCAAACTCCCCCCTTAACAAAATTTCGTTTGCATTGCTAGCTCTACCATTACAAGCATCGCCCGGTATGCTTCTAATATATCTTTTGCCTCGAACTTAACTATTGTCGTTCCTTCTATAATTTCACAACCAGGCATAAGTGCCGCCCATTCCGCTTGACCATAATTAACAAATTCAATACGTAATGTTGGATTTTTAGGAGGGGTGAGCGGTTTGATTTGATCTCTATTACTAATCGCTACAGCTACCTTTTCTCTCAATAGTGCATGTGCTTTTTGTGGATGCAATGTCTTAACCGCTGATCTTGAGATAGACTCTTTCACTACTGCAGTGACAACTCCAGGAATCAGTGCCTCAGCTTCTTTACACGCACCATCATCGCCTGCAACCATAATAACTGGTACACCAAAGTGCCCTGCTACATAAGCATTTAATCCCAGTTCACCAATTTCTACATCGTTTATATACATATTTCTAACTCCGAATATCATTGAGTGACTCATTACTCCAGGTTGTCCTGCTCTCGAATGATAACCAGCAAATACTGCACCAAGGTAAGATTCATCTAATGCCTGCACCATCGAAAACGGCTTCACATCTCCCGTTATTAAAGAAGCTTCTGGATGCAACTCTTCTACTAAAATATTATTCATTTTAGAGTGACTATCATTAACTAAAATCTCTTTTACACCTACAGATAGAGCACCTTCTACAATTGCATTTGCCTCTTGTGTCATTATACGGCGAGCACGTTCATAATTATGCTTACCGGAGTCCACAAAAGTATGATCCGGCAAACCTGTGATTCCTTCCATATCAATTGAAAGAAAAAGCTTCATTTCCATCCCCCTTAATCATTTCACCCATCAAAATAAATATAACTTTATCAAAATATATAGAAAATTACAATATGTCTAAATATTTATAATGCCCTTTTTTTTGGTAAATACACGGATTCGGTGAGTAATGCGAACATTAACAAAAAATTTAAATCAAGGTAATAGATTAAGGATTTTACACACAAAAAAAGCAAATGCGCTTTTAAAAAAGGCATTTGCTCCTGCGCCGCTTCACTTGCTCGTCGCAGTTAAGATCGTTGCTCCTGCGTTGCGGTAGCTACTCGTCGCAGTTGAGATCGTTGCTCCTGCGCCGTTTCACTTGCTCGTCGCAGTTGAGATCGTTGCTCCTGCGTAGCATAGCTACTCGTCGCAGTTAAGTTCGTTGCTCCTGCGTTGCGGTAGCTACTCGTCGCAGTTAAGTTCGTTGCTCCTGCGCCGTTTCACTTGGTCGTCGCAGTTAAAACAATAATATCCTTAGTAACGAGGACCGAAGAAAGGACGTTGGAATGCTTGTTGGAATCCTCCTTGCGGATATGGGTATGCTTGTAGGGGTGGATTCACAACTACGTTTCGATTAGTCTCTGTAAAGTAATGCTGTGGAACATTTACAATATGCTCGCGATTCACATTAACGATTGGATGAATTACAGGTTGCATTCTCGGTATAAAGGAATCACGTACACGATATTGCGGTGGACATACAATTGGCTGCGCAGGTGGTTGTTGCCATGGGGATACTTGAGGTTGATGGCATGAATGACAAGGTCTATGATGATATTGGTTCACGATAAATTCACCTCCTTCTTGCACTTATATTAGTAAATGCAAAAGCAGGCTATAGAAACTAGACAAACACCTCAGTTAATTGCAAATAAAAATTAACCCGAATAACTAATCAACCCCTTTGCCAGTATATAGACAAGGGGGTTGATTAGTTCAAAACTCTGTGTGGTGTAAAATAAATACTTTCTTTCTCTATTGATCAAATGGGATCTTCAAAAAAGAAGTTTTATATTTAACTCGATGCACTTCTTACGAATGGGTAACTGAAGTGAACGAGGTGAAACCAAAGCCAAAACTCTTTCCATATAGCTCTTTAAATCAAATAAAACCTCTTCTTAGAAACAAGAAGAGGTTTACACGTCGTTAAAGTGATTATTCTCTTCTTATCTTCAAGCCTAAAAGCTTTTGGAATTAGCACAGTGCAAAAATGCCTGTTGCTGAGGTATCCTAGGGCCAAGTCCCTCCACCTCTCTTGATAAGAAAGTTGTTATATTTGATTAATACCCACTATACAGATAGAAATTATATATGTCAATACTATTTTTTATTTAATCAAACTTTTCCAGTCATTATAAATAATTTATAGGTTAAATATTATGAGGTGTGTTTTGATGGAAGTATGCGAATATGAGATAATGGCAACATGCATTCAATGTAAAAGTGAGGTTTTGATATGATTCAAACGATGGGCATTACAACCGATCACGAAATAATATGTGATTTTCCTCTCCATGATATTAAAAATAAAACGTTTGAATGGTATTGGATTGATATTGGAGAACCTTCTCAAGAAGAAGAGAATCTTCTTAGCTCTTTTTTCCATTTCCATCCGCTAGCAATAGAAGACTGTTTACTAAGACTTCAACGTCCAAAGTTAGACCATTATGATGGGTATGCTTTTTATGTTCTACATACCATTAATGAAGAAACGTTAGAAGCGGAAGAGCTAGATATTTTTGTTGGAAAGGATTATGTTGTCACCTTCCACTTTCCACCTATGCATGAATTGGCTCAAGCACGAGAACGCATTATTCGAAATTCAGAAGGCTGGGAACGTGGGGCGATGCATGCAACCTATCATATCGTCGATAAAGTAGTGGATGCTTATTTTCCAATCGTCTATAAAATTGAGGATTATTTGAATGAAGTAGAAGACAAGCTTTCTTCAGATATGAGACATTTATCTATAGATCAAGTTTTTGACTTACGTAGTGATTTGCTTAGATTACGTAGAACAGTGATACCTATGCGGGATTTATTGTACCGTATTATGAATTCCGAACGAATAAATTTACAACACTCTGAACGTGCATATTTTGGAGACATTTATGATCACTTGCTAAAGCTCACGGAAATGATTGAATCTAATCGAGAACTTACTGCAGATATTAGAGACAGTCATATGTCGATTAACTCTAGTCGAATGAATCGGATTATGATGATTTTAACGATCGTATCCACCGTTTTTATACCATTGACATTTATCGTAGGAGTATACGGAATGAATTTTGCGTATATGCCTGAGCTAGAGTGGAAATATGGTTATTTTGTCGTGATGGGATTGATCGTTGTTATTGCTCTTTCCATGCTTGCTTGGTTTAAATTTAAAGGCTGGTTTTCTCTATTTAAAAACTAAAAAAGAGCTGACATCTTAATGTCAGCTCCTTTTTTATTTTACGTTACCGGTCCAATAGTAAAATAATGCAGTAAAAGTGAGTTTTTGAGCATGGGTCAAGTCATGTGCAAGCGACACATGCACGTTTACTGCTTGTATTTCAAATGCAGGATGAGTTGCATATGGAAAAATTCCAAAACGGTACGTAGCTAACCGTTTTCCATTGGAATCATCGACATCAATATCTCCATACATACTTTTTGCTTCCATTTGCAGTATCTTCTCATTGTTCGCATTAAAAATAATGGCTCTATTTTTAACTGAAAAAGGAGGCATGACAACAGTGGATAGATGGTTTTTTGTGTGGTCATAAACTTTTATCTGCATAAATTTTAATTTATTTTTCAAAGTGAATTGACTAACTATGCTATCATCCATTGTTTTTAAATGGTATGTAATGGGTATTAACATTCCCTTTTGAAATATCTCAAATGCCAATAGCATCTTCTTAACTCCATGTTCCTTAGCAGGTTCAATCTTATATAAACGTTCTCCTCTTCCTGAAACTAAGTAGGTAACTGGAATAAAAGATACATCCCTTTGAAAATTAAGTTCTTTTATGGGAAATTCAGCAGAATAATATTCACTATCTATTTGCTGCTCTTTCGGTAATTTGTCTGCAGCATTTTGAATGACAAATGAAGTACTAAACAATATAAAAACCGTAAATCCTATTAAAAAATGAGTCTCAAAATCGTACAACAGTACATCTCTAAAAATAACTACTAAAACTATGTATAGGCCAAATATTAGTGTAGATCCTTGCTTTGTATATTTTGCAGCACGTTCGTATATATGTTGCATAGCCCATCACTCCTTCTTTTATGCTTACGAATGAACATTTGAAATGGTTTCATTATGATAAAGCATTTCAAAGTAAGGGATTAAATCTTGATCTAAAGAAAAAAACCTTTAGAAGACCTATTTTAAGGGACTTCTAAAGGTTTTTTAGTGTTTTTCAATTGCACGAACGTATAATTTTTTCAAGAAATATCCTAATACATATAAACTAATAAGCGCAAAAGCAATTAGTAATAGGTCCTCTACTGCGGTTGGTAAACTTAGAGGAACTATAAAAATGCTGAATAAGACAAATAAATAAATAATACCTGCAATACCCGCTATAAGCACTACTCCAATAATAGAAAGCTGTGCATAGGTGAGCTGTTTAATATGGTGTCTTTGCCTAATTATTTCAAGAACAATAGCAAGTGCTATGATTGTGAATGTGATAGTAACCTCGCCAAAATACGCGTAGTTTATTAAATATACAACGAGCAGCGTGATCATAATATACTTATAAAATTCATCTATTTGTTTAAGCATATATTCACATCCTTATCAATTAGTAATTCATCTCTAATCGCTGTTTACGATGGATACGTCTAGCAGGACCTGATTCAAATAAACGAGTTTCTTCTTCTGTTTCAGGATGAATACCTGGTACCGAAACAGGCTTACCATTTTCATCTACTGCAACCATTGTTACAAAAGACTCCGTTGTAAGTTTTTCTTCTCCAGTTATTAAATTCATTGACGTCACGCGAACATAAACTTCCATAGATGAACGGCCTGTATTTGAAACAACAGCCTCTAACTCCAATACATCCCCTACTTTTGCAGAAGAAAGGAAATCAACAGAGTCTATTGAAGCAGTTACCACTGCACCTTGCGCATGCTTCATGGACGAAATCGCTGCGATCTCATCGATAAATGCAAGTACCCGTCCACCAAAAATAGTTTGGTGATGATTTGTATCAGGCGGAAGGATCAAGTGGGTTTGTATAGTTCTAGATTGACTCATTGGATTTGTGTTCATCATGTATTACTCCTCAAAATTTTCTTTATTTGCTCTATCGTTTTTTCGTAAAGCATATCAGTTATAGTATAGCATGAAGATCATTCAGAGTTCGAAGATGAAGCTGCGGCACTTGAAGCAGCGATCGTTGAAATCATCATTGCCTGTTGTGCTTGAAGTAGCATTTCAAGCGATGTTGCCATTGAGATGGCCGCTGTAGCATAAGTGTCTTTGGAAGCTCTCATTTCCCATCCAAGAGCGATAGATAGAGCACTATCCTTATACCAAGAGAATAGTTTCATACTCGCTAGTGATTCATATGTTGTAACTATTGCTTTTAGTTGTTCTTCATTCATTTTCAGTGCAGCCATAAATCCAATCATAGGATATTGAGGGGCTGATGTTTTTATCTTTACACTTTTTAATCCATCTCGAATAATGACTGCACGTTTCACCAAGTCTTCCTCATATTCAGCATTTGTATACGTTAGTACCTGCGACATCCATTGTAGTTCATTTCCGGAGTAGAATTTATAATTTCTAAGCTCCTGATAGTAGCGATTCATCGTTTCTGCACGGACAGCGGTATCTCCATTTAATTTCCCTAAAAACATGGCATAGGGATAATCGTCTGTTGATGTTAAAAACCGATGGTGCTTTTTCATATCTGCCATTAGCTGTTTAGCCCGTTCCATTTCCTCTGCCCAGTTTACTTTGTCATCTGACATCAATAACGCTGCTAAATAGGTATAACTATTTACTTTAAATGAAGAGTTTTTTAATGCTTCTATCTTCTCTAATAATAAATCTACAGCTTGTTGTGGCTCTTGGCCTGCTACATCTAATGTAGCAATGAAAAGCGGGTTTAAGTGAGAACGTAATGGAGAGAATATACCCGCTTTCTTTTTAATAACGATCTCTATTTCCTTGAATCTACTTTCATTTAGTTCTTTATCTAGAGTCACATAATAACCAGCAAGCGAGAGAGTGACACGTTTATCAACACCCCAGCTTAATAATTTTTTTAAAGTGTTGAATGTCTCTTCTATTTTTTGATTAATCGTCATAGTCAATCACTCCTTTTCTTTTTTACGCGCTTTACTCTAAAATAGTTTCAAGTTTTGTTATAATCATTCTAACAAGAAAAGTAGGTGTTTTAGGATGCGCATTAATAAATTTTTAAGTGAAGCTGGAATTGTCTCAAGACGTGGTGCCGATAAATGGATAACAGATGGTAGAGTAACTATCAATGGAGTGATGGCTGAACTTGGAAGTAAAGTGGAAGCTGGAGACGACGTGCGTGTAGACGGAAAACCGATTGCCGTTGAACAACCATTAGTGTATCTCGTTTTGAATAAACCGGTCGGTATCACCAGCACAACAGAACGTCACGTAAAAGGTAATATTGTCGATTTTGTCAATCACCCACTTCGTATTTTTCATATTGGTCGCTTAGATAAAGATTCGGATGGATTAATTTTGCTGACGAATGATGGAGACATAGTGAATGAAATATTACGGGCTGAAAATAAACATGAAAAAGAATATATTGTTACTGTAAATGAAAGAATAACCGATTCATTCATTGAAAAAATGGCTTCTGGTGTAAATATTTTAGGAACGAAAACACTACCCGCAAAAGTAAAAAAAGTTGGTCAAAATACTTTTAATATAACTCTTACACAAGGTTTAAACAGACAAATAAGAAGAATGTGTTCTGCACTAGGATTTACTGTGAAGAGATTACAACGTATTCGTATTATGAATATAACATTAGAAGGTCTATCTATTGGAGAATGGAGAGAATTGACCGATTTAGAGAAAAAAGAATTGTTTTCTACGCTTAACTATTCACCAAAAAGGTAATAGAACCTTAGGAGGTGGAGAATATGCTTGCGTTAAAAAGCACGGATAATATGACGGGCGTATTAATTAGTGGTGATTTTTGGGATTTAGATGAGCTTTGCTCTGCAATACATCATCTGACGGGAAAAGAAGATCGATATATGGACTGGCAAGGAGCTCGAATGCGTTTATTAGGTGTGACATCCGAAATACGTTATGCCTATCAAGGAAATCGCAATATTGATTTTGTAGCAAATGGCTTACACAAAGAAATGATGAAATCCCATGACTTTATAGCTCCAGAAAATAATATTTATTACTCTACCGAGATTTTGTGGCCTGAGCTAGTTTTCTCATTTATTGCCTTAAATGATTTTATCCAGTTATATAAAAAATACGAATTTGCGAATGATTTTGATTTGCATATTGTAAATGTTCGCAAATTCCAAGCACTTATTTCGGAAGCATGGAAGGATATATTAACGAACGAAGAGTATGCAGTAATACTGAGTGCTGTTTATTCACCAGAGACAACTGTAGAAGAATATGCAATTCAGTATATTGATATGTTAAATCTATCTTATATTGAGATGACTAAAGAGCAACGAACTAAATCTTTTTCTTCAATCGTCCAAAATATCATAATGGAAAATGGCGAATATGAGGCTATCAAGAAAAAAGTAATTGCGGAAGCTAGTAAAACAAAAAGTGCTATACACGATTTACGTTTTAATGTGAACTACCCAGAACAGATTGAATGGTAATCACTTGACATGAAACCATTTTGTTTCGTATTATTTCATATGAAACCATTTGGTTTTATTTTTTTGGAGAAAGAAGGATATTAATTGGGAAATAAACTTAAAGATATTATACAAACAGTCACTATAAATGCACCTATTCAAAAAGTATGGGAAAATGTATCAACCGCTGACGGGATTGCAAAATGGTTTATGCCGAATGACTTTCAATTAGAAGAGGGATACGAGTTTCATATTCAATCTCCTTTCGGTCCATCCCCTTGTAAAGTAACAGAAGTAGACCCGCCAAATAAGCTTTCTTTTATTTGGGATGCAGAAGGATGGTTTGTTTCATTTATTTTAAAAGAGATGGACGATAAAACAGAATTTACTCTTATTCATGGCGGTTGGAAAGAAGCAGATGACAAACTTATAAAACCGAATGAAAAAAGTTCTGTTATCCGTGATAGAATGGCTCATGGTTGGGAAGGAATCGTACAAGAGCGCTTAAGAAAGGCTATTGAAAACTAAGTGGAAACTTCTGCAAAAAAGTATGATGTATTTCAGGCCATAGCCGATCCAACTCGCAGAGAGGTTCTAAAGCTACTAGCTGAAAAAGAGCTACCGATTTCGGAAATCACTTCCCACTTCCCAATGAGTCGTACCGCAATAGCAAAACATCTTAACGTGTTAACGGAGGCTGAGTTAGTCAGTGGTCAAAAGGTTGGAAGAGAAAAGATCTATCGCCTTCATACAGAACCATTACAGGAATTAAAACAATGGCTTTCTTACTATGAGCAATTCTGGCATAACAAACTATCCATCCTTAAGCATGTAGTAGAAAATAGTGAAAATAATACCCGAGAAACTGAGTAAAGGGAAGTACCCTTGTCTGCATTTGAAAATTGCGCCATTTAAAAGCAAAACTATTTTCAATCGTTTCCAGATAGCTATGGACAGACTTGGCTAAATCATTACCGTGAGATTTTTAGGAGGGGAGGATCGTGACTAGCCGACCTCCTCTCTTTTTTTGTAATCCTGTTGCTATTGTAATTCGAAAATCACCATACTTTAGTAATTGTTATACGGTTGGAACGCGGGTTTTAAATGTGGTTTAGAAACGAAAGTTTCTCCAATAATATCTAGAGGAATTGTCATTTGCATGTTTTAGATCGGCGCTCGCCCGCGGAATGCGTCCGCTTGGAACGGAATAATATCGCACTTTTAAATAGCAGCTATGAAGAAAGAGGCTGCCCTTAAAAGTCTTTTTTATGACTCTCAGAACAGCCCCTGTTTTACTTTTACGAGTTCCCTGCTACACGTTTTTCAAGTGGTTGGAATAGCTTCTTTTTGTCTACATCTGGTCGAATGGTTTCCAGTTGTTCCAACGCAATCTTTGCACCATAATCCATACCTTGACATCCAGCCAGTAACAATAGATCGCCATCCGTCACTTCTCCCAAACTACGTTCGATTGCATCTGGTAACTCTTCGTACAAATGAACTTTAATACCTGCTTCATCCATCACTTCTTTAAATACTGCAACCTCCGCATCTGAAACTACATCCTTCTGAGTGACATGTGATCGGCTAAGGGTTGCAGTGATTTCATGAATACCAAGTCTAGGAGCCCATCTTGCAATAGCTTCTGCATTTTCTTTATTGACCGTTACTCCACGATCTCCCCGAATAGCATATACAAGTGATACGCGATTGAATTCCATTTTTTCTAATGTTCCTAACGTAATATCTATATTTCCACTATTAGCGAAATGATCATCAATGATTTTAAAATCTTCTTCAAAGATTATTTCAAAACGACGTTCCACTCCAACAAATTCAAATAAGCTTTTTTGAATAGTTTCAACAGGTACTTCACAAAGTAACCCAATGACAATGCTTACCATTGAGTTATATACTGAATGGAATCCAGGAGTAGAAAGTTCAATTTGAAATTGCTGCTTTGGAATAACAAAATCTGATGTAATTAGGTCACGTGTAATATCTACAGTAAATATAGCTCGTCCTGTCGATAAATCTAAGTTTTTACATAAGACGTCTGCCGTTTGATTTTCTACTCCTATTGTGATTACTTTTGCTTTTGTTTTATTTACAAGCGAAGCAGAATATTTATCGTCTAGATTTAAAATAGCGACCTTGTCAGCTCCCGCGTTACGAATAAGACTAGATTTATGCATAAAATAATTCTCGAAAGAAGAATGCAAATCAATATGCTCTCTACTTATATTATTTAGAGTAACTATATCAAAATCAACACAGCCCACTCGATTTAACTCTAGTGCTGAAGAAGAGACTTCCATTGTTGCGTGAGTAACTCCAGCGTCGACCATTTGTGCGTAAAAGCGTTGTAAATCTAGAGATTCTGGAGTCGTTAATTCGGATGGCTCTGCATAATCTCCAATTTTTACAACTACCGTCCCCATTAATCCTGTAGTCAATCCATGATTCTCTAAAATGGCATTTGTCATAAAGGATGTAGAAGTTTTCCCATTTGTCGCAGTTATTCCAATTGTTTTTAATTTTCTCGTTGGGTGATTATAAAATGTATCTGCAAGTGTCGCAAGAGCAACACGACCGTTCTCTACCTTGTACTGAGGAACTTCTAATCCCTCTATAAAATCTTCGACAACTAATGCAATCGCACCATTTTCAACTGCTTGTCCCGCAAATTGATGTCCATCTACCTTAAATCCTTTTATACAAACAAATACTTGTCCTTTTTCTACTTTTCGAGAGTTATAGGCAAGTCCGGTTATCTCTATCTCTTTTTCGTTTTTGACTTCTAATATACTTACATATTCCATTATCTTCGTAATTTCCATTAAAATGGCCACCTTTATTAATGATGAAATTCGCCTTGGCGTCTTTGTGTCTAGATGTTTATCGAGCTCACCCGATAAAGTCTCCTTAAAATCTGTCACATTCATGCAGGAATTAACATTATTCCCTAGTGGTGATTTCCTGATGAATAGTGTTAAATCATTATCTTACAGTTTACCCCAATTATCAAAAGAAGAAAACAGCTAAGATAAATCGCTGCGTGAATAAACATTTTTATACATTAAAAAAGAGAAGGATCTCCCTTCTCTAAAGTATTTTTTATATTGCCTCGTTAAAATGTTCCTTACAAAAGTTGAGAACAAGTGCCTCTTCTTCGTCTTCTAAACCAAAATCCAATACTTTGCCATTGCTTCTGTTTAAAATGTGATATTGAACAATTCGTTCCACTGTATCTTCCACTGCTAAAATAACCCTTATATCTAAAGAATCACCTTCTTCAAATAGTTCATCATCTTCCGGTACTTCAATACCAAGTAAAAATTCGTAACGATCCCCTACAATGATTCCTGTAGGATCTTTTATTTTTTCAACCTCATAGGATGTTATGTTCAAAAATTCCACCTCCATTAAATTATTTTATCACTTTCTAGTTAGAAAATAATGCCCTAACTATTTTGTTGTTATAATGAATATACAAAACATATTAGGGGGAGAACAAACTGAAACTTAACGCAGAAAAGATTATATATATTATTGTCCCACTATACCTTCTATTATTAGTATTTGGAAAAGGTCTTAATAGTATCCTTTTCTCCATTCTTTCATTGGTCTTGGGAATCACTATGCTCTATCTAGCCTATAAACTACTACGAAAACAAAGAGAAGAGCGAAAAAAGAGTTGAAAAATCCTGCATTACTTCTGCAGGATTTTTTAATCTTATCACATCAGTTCATCTTCTATTTCTTTCATTACTTTAAACGCACCTTTAGAGATATTTGCACATATCGCTAGTGTGATGTTGGATTGTGGATAAAAAGCAGAATGGAAGCTTACACCTGGGTCATAACCCATTAAATGATACTTATAAATATTTCCCTCTTTTTTAGCAATCCATACTCCATAACCATAAAAGTCATTCCCATCTTCCAGTACATGTGGAAAAAGTAATTGATTGGTTACCAATTCACTTAATAGCGCATTACTCAAAAGAGCATCCCAAAACTTCACCATGTCCATAGCACTTACAAAGGCTCCTCCATCCGCCCCCCCCTGGACAGGCAATGAATATACATTTGTTTTCCAAGTGCCGTCCTTGTAATCTATATACCCAGTAGCAACATTCCCAGGAAGTTTATCTAAAGCAAAATAACCGGAATCGACCATTCCTGCTTTATCAAAAACATGTTGTTGTACATAATCGGTAAATACTTGTCCACTCACTTTTTCAATGATTAAACCAAGAAGAATATAGCCAGCATTATTATAGTGAAATCGCTCACCTGGATTAGCTTTCATTTTTTCATTTTGAAAAAAAGGTAAAAAATCCTCCAAATGACGCATATGATACATCGGTTTAGCTATCCATAATTCTTCAAAATCATCCATAACCTCTTCATCAAAATAATCGGGAATACCTGATGTATGGGTTAATAGGTGATGAATTGTTATATTTTCATCAAAATACGGAAAAGAGATATCTAAGCATTCCATAAGCTTCGTATCAAACGTTAGCTTTTGCTTCTCAACAAGCTGACAAATAGCAACAGCTGTGAAAATTTTACAGCCAGATGCGATACCGAAACGTGTATCTTTCCTATTTTTTATAGAGTCTCCACGATTAGCATAGCCAGTGTTAGATTCTATAAGCACTGATTCTCCATTTTTAACAAAAGTCACCCCTGAAAAATCTATTTCTCTTTGAATTTGCTCTATTTTTGTCATTAAACTACCCATCATTGTTTATTCCCCCTGTTTTGTATAAAGATTCAGCCATGCACCGCTATCCTTCTCCAGCAAAGGATTTTGTACTAGTTTCTTAAAAACTTCTGGATTAATTAATTGAGAAAAGTCGTTTCCAAACCATTCTTTCACATTAGCTTTCTTAACGACATATGTTCGATCTGAATACTGTAAATTTATTTCTTCTATATTTTTAATTAGCACAAAAGCAGCTGTAGTGTTGTAAATGACTGCTTTTTCCGTTTCTTCACTACTTAGAGAATCATAGTTTACAACTAATATTAATTTCTCCGAATCCATTTCTATACTTTTTTTATCATTAGCTAGCGGCAAGTTATTGAATAGATTACTTGTATTAGCTGCATCACCCATGTAGTCATTTTCATAAGCCAATACTTTCTCAAAAGAGTGAGTAGCTACACTTAACTGACTTGTTTTATCCTCTATTACGTTTTTTTGATTGTTATTTAAAACATAAACTACACCGATAAGTAAAAGCATAGCCATAATGATGATTAGCCATGTGTTTTTTTGCATTCAATTCCCTCCAAGCTATGCCACTGTATAAGAACATCACTAGTATAAAATCATTAAGTAATCTACAATATAATTACTAGAATATAGAAAACGAGGGATTCCATGAGTAAACTTAATGAAGATTTATATAATTATTTAATAGAGAATAAATCAAAAATTACAGATGAATGGATTACCTGTCAACTTCTCGCAAACCCAACATATGTTACATTAAAAACTGAAGCATATTTAAGGAAAGAAAATGAAGCTTTAATAGAAGCTATTACATCTATTTTTGTACAAAACAAAGATAAATTTAAAGAATATATTGATAATCGTGCATTTAAAGTTGCTGAAAAAAGAGCTACAGAATCATTCCCTATTCATGAAAGTATTCAGGGATTTAATAATACACGTAAAGTTTATTGGAACTTTGTGCAAGAATTCATTAAATCTACTGATAAGATAGTTACTGTAGACGATGTCTCTAGTTGGTCAAATGAAATGAATTCAGCCTTTGATTATATAGTGCAAATATTTTCAAAACATCATTACGAACTAACTCAGCAAATGCTCGAATATCAACAAGCTCTAATTTTAGAGCTAAGCAGTCCTGTCATCCCAATAAAGGAGGGCATTGGTGTGTTACCACTTGTTGGTAAAATCGATTCCCAACGGAGTCAAATAATATTGGAATCGACTTTAGAGCAATGCACTGCAAAAAAACTTTTTACTATTTTTATTGATTTATCTGGAGTTCCTATTCTGGATACAATGGTGGCCCAACAGCTATATCAACTTCTAGTAGCACTTAAACTGATTGGTGTAGAGCCTATTTTTTCTGGTATACGACCAGAATTAGCAAGGACAGCGCTATCCTTAGAAATAGACTTTTCATCGATTAAAACATATTCTACTTTATCCCAAGCACTGATAGCCCATCAAAATTAATAGCGAACAAATGCGGCAAGGAGAATTCTAAAGAGGAATTTTTCTGTCGCTTTTATTGTTTTATTTGCATCTTTCCGTCATTCAATACTATAAGGCGTTGGCCATCTTCAAGCTCTATTTCTAAAGGAGAATTTTCGCTTATTTTTTTGGAAAAGTACCATCTTCTATTAGGTGGAACTAACAAAATAAACGTATCTTTAGTTCCTAAAAAGTTGAGTTCATCTGGTTCAATGTCTACGTGACCTGAAATTGGTATACCAATATTTTGGAGTTGATCTCCTACTTCTTTAACAAAAGGGGTAGTAATACTTACCTCACTTAAATTCAATAGTGATTCCACACTAAAGTCGCTCCATTTGTCCACACTGCGTCTTGCAATGAATTCAATTACATTCCCTGCTGGATCTTCAAAATAGAAAGCATCTGCATCAAAACGTTTATAGTAAATTTCGTCTACAGAATCTTCTCTATTTAATGTCACTCTTTCTAATGCCCAATGCTTAGCAAGCGTAAATTGATTACCTGGAATATTAATAGCAAAATGGTATAATGTCGATTGCTCGGACTCACAAAAAGTAAGCGTGGACGTACCAATAGATACTGTGAAATAGGAATTACTTGACTCTAAAATTTGAAGCCCTAACACATTGCTATAGAAACCTTTTAGTATCTTTAATTGATTTGTATAAAACATAACAGCTTTGAACATCTTCTCACCCCATTATTTGGTATTGATTAACTCAAAGCGCTCACAAACTAGCAACATATCCTCGGAGAACTCTAAATTTACTTCCTCTAATGCTTTTGTAAAAAACTGAACATGAGCATTTTTCCAGTGATTGTAAGAACGATCTCCTTCTCCTTCAGCATATGCAAATTCTGCAGATACCTTGTTCATAGGTAAAATTTTTACTTCAGTAGTTCGAATAATACAAACTGGCTCATCTTGGCTATTTAGCACAACACTGTAGTCATCCACTTTTGGTAGAGGTTCTTTTTCTAATTTATAAAAGATGTGTCCAGAACAAGTTGCCGTTTTAACCCCATCCACAACTAGTTGGGCTAACTCATCTGGAATTCCTCCAAACTGCCATGCACTAACAGATGTAGGTTTCACTCTCCCTTTCCAAAATGTATCCCAATAAAATTGTGCAGATGAGTTCATAATTTCCCCTCAATTCTTCTATATAGTTCCAGTATAGGGAAGAATGACAATAAATACTATTGCAAATTTATTATTTTAATCGTCAATTTCATACTGTATTGACTAAAGGTTGCCTATGTACAGTCAATTAGAACGTGAATAGATTTTTAACTCAAGATATTACAAAGAGGTGTCTTTGAGAGAAATCCTTTATGAAGAACTAGGAGACCACATTAAAAATGCGGTCTCCTCTTTATCATGCTATATTTTAAGAAAGGAGTGATAGCATGTGACGATTAAACTTTATTATAAAGATGCATACATACAAACATTTTCCGCAAAGGTTATTAAAAAAGAGCAGGATTATGTTGTCCTTTCGGAAACTACGTTTTATCCTACTGGTGGCGGGCAACCACATGATACAGGCACATTAAATAATATAGCTGTTACGAATGTAGAAACAATAGATGGGGAGATTAGACATTACTTAGCAACAAACCTTCCTTCCGATATAGAGTATGTGGAAGGAGCTATCGATTGGAAAAGACGCTTTGACCATATGCAACAACATAGTGGGCAGCATATATTGTCAGCTGCTTTTGATAACTTGTTTGGTTTGCAAACGGTTAGCTTTCATTTAGGCAAGGATAGCTCCACAATTGATATAGATACGAGTGAAGTTTCAGAGGAACAGTTACAACAAGTTGAAGACCTCGCAAATCAAATTATTTTGGAGAACCGGACTATAGAGACAAAATGGGTTACGGAAGCAGATCTTAAGGACTATAAACTTCGAAAAGCTACAAAAGTCAAAGAAGATATACGTCTTGTTCTTATCCCAGATTTTGATGATAATGCATGTGGTGGTACACACCCAACATCAACAGGACAGATTGGTCTAATCAAAATACTGCAAACCGAAAAACAAAAACGAATGATTCGAGTGGAGTTTGTTTGTGGTAATCGAGTAATATCGCATTTACACCGTAAACAATCAATAGTCTCTAATTTGATACAAAGCTTAAGCTCACCTGAAGAAAAACTAGAAGACACTGTAAGGGCATTGCTGTATAACGGAAAAGCACATGAGAAACAAATAGCAAACTTAAAAGAAACGCTTGTGCATTATGAAGCAAAACAACTTATTCAAAATAATCAAGGACGACTAATCTCATCAACTTTCCAAGGACGAACAATTCAAGAGCTTCAAAAGCTTGCAAAATTCATCACTTCTGAATCAGAGCAATCAATCTGTATCTTAATATCTGAAAATGAAGATCGCTTACAATTAGTTTCCGCTAAAGGTCAAGCTGTGGAACAAAGTATGAAACAACTAATGGAATCTATCTTGCCTTTCATAAACGGCAAAGGTGGAGGAAACGATACTATTGCCCAAGGCGGAGGAGAAAAGATTCTCTCAAGTGAGCAATTACTAGAAAAAGCACTAACTAATATCCATTCCTTATAACCGTTCCATATTAATCCTCCTCACATATACTATGTTGAATATATAGTGAAAGGAGGATTTATTAATGAATCAATTCCCAGATTTTCAACCAGGTAGAGGACAGTTTCCAGGGCAATTCCCGGGAGGGCAATTTCCAGGGCAGGGTCCAGGGCAGTTTCCAGGACAGGGTCCTTCTTTTCCACCAGGATTTCCACCTGGTCAGCAACAGCAAGGAGGAGCGCCTACAAGTGCCCCTCCATCCTTCGTTCCTCAAAGACAACAGAGTGTAGGAGTTTTTGCAGTAGATCCAGGTGCTATTCGTGGTTGTCTATTCCGCAATACCTATGTATGGCTAACAAATGGACGTTCTTTCTGGTTCTTCCCAACTTTTGTTGGTAGAAATTCAGTTGCTGGCTGGAGATGGAACGGTCGCAGATGGACATATTATGGTACAGATTTAAATAGAATCGCTTCATTCCAATGCTTCTAAGAATCAAGCGCACTATTTTTTAATACGCTCAGACTGCAGACAAACTCAAAGAATTTTGAGCTTGTCTGCAGTTTTTTCTTTTACAATAAAAAAATGGTGAATAGACTGTTGATTTCTACTTCTGGCGGAAGCTTTCCGCTGAGGAGCCGCCCTCTGTAAATCAATCGTGCGGATAATTACATGATGGTCCAACATGGCGTATCGCTAGTTCTTAGGGTTCGATTTCCATACTAAAATGTCGCACTTAATTAGTATCCTTTTTTATGTGCGATTTCGATAAGCAGGATGTTTTTAAGGAAGCATAAGACCCAATTGCTGCTGCGCTATAAAAAAAACCATAAAAATACCTGCAGACAAGTCATGAGGGTGACTGTGAATATAAAAATGAATAATCCAATTATTGTTGCAATTGATGATACATATTGTGGTTTAATGGGGAATACCTTTTTCACTATTTCTGTTATTATGAGAATAACAGGTACTGCCCAAATAGAATCCCAAACGTTTGTGTGAATAATAGGAAACTCTGTCATCACATTATGTCCTTCGAATCAATACCTTTACAAATTTCGAACATAGAAGTAAAATATTTAACTAGGTAAACAATAAAATAATCGTATAAGGAGTTTCCGAATAATGAATCCACTTTTTCATGAGCTTTTTCAAAAAACTCGTTATTTAACAAACGAGATAAATTATACATTAAAAAAACATAATTTATATGCATCGCAATGGTCTGTTCTTTTCTGCATTAAGAAGCATGGAGAAATGTCTTTAACTCAAATTTGGAAGTATTTAAATGTGGAAGCTCCTACGATTACTCGTACAGTTTATCGCTTAGTTGAGCTCGGATGGGTAGATATTTACCCTGGTAAAGATCGCAGGGAAAAAATCGTGAAATTGTCGGAAAAGGCCCTACTTGATTTTCCGGAAATTAAAGCTTCAATTGTTGAATTTGAAGAGAGAACTGTCTCTAATCTCACGCCTGAAGAGCAAATTTTACTAATCCAGCTCCTACAAAAAATGAAATAAACAAGGTGGCGTAATTGTTTTGAAAAAGAAAGAACCCATATGGACAAAACCATTTATCAGTTTGTTCACAACAAACTTTTCTATCTTTATTATATTTTATGGTTTAGTTTCTGTGCTTCCTCTTTATGCAACAGATGTATTATCTCGTTCAGATGAAGATGCTGGTTTATTAATGACCATTTTTTTAATTTCTGCAATTTTAGTTCGACCTTTCTCTGGTAAAATTCTAGATATCGTCGGAAAGCGAAAAATGCTTTGGACAACGTTGTCTCTATATTTAGTATGTACAGCGCTTTACTATTTTATTGAACCATTTGAAGCATTATTAGTTTTACGATTTGTTCAAGGTATTTTCTTTAGTATCGCAACTACCGCAAGCGGATCGATGGCTGCAGATAATATTCCGATTTCAAGACGCGGTGCTGGACTAGGTTATTTTACAATGTCTACTAACTTAGCAGTAGTTGTAGGCCCCTTGATTGCATTAACACTAGTTCAATATTTTTCTTATGAATTCATGTTTTTAGCCTTAACCGCTTTATTAGTAATTGGTGCACTTACTGCACTCATGATTCCAGAAGATAAGAAGCCTGCTAATTCGCTACCCAAAACTAAATTAACTTGGAATGATCTTTTTGAGAAAAAGGCTTTACCAGTAGCATTGATGGCTAGTTTAATTGCTTTTTCTTACGCTAGTGTGTTGTCTTATTTATCTATTTACTCACAAGGTAAAGGATTGCTCCATTTAACAAGCAGCTTTTTTGCCGTTTTTGCCATAGTAATGCTTGTAACAAGACCATTTACTGGACGAATTTTCGACGAGAAAGGACCTAAATATATTATTATTCCAGGTATACTTTCCTTTATCATAGGGCTTGTTTTACTTGCTCATGTAGATTCTCCTTTTCTATACTTACTTTCAGGAGCATTTGTTGGCCTAGGATACGGAGCAGTAGTGCCAAGCTTCCAAACGCTTGCAATCCAATCGACGAAGCATGAGAGAAGCGGCTATGCAACTGCCACATTTTTTACACTCTTTGATACAGGCTTAGCGATCGGTTCCTATATACTTGGAATCATTGCAACCCAACTTGGTTATCAAAATTTATATTTATTTTCTACTATTTTTCTTATAATCGCTCTGATTGTATTTATAGTTAGACAGAAGAAAACGACCGTTTAGCATATACGCTAAACGGTTTTCTTTACCATTTTTATTAATCATTCATGTATATTTACCCTAAATTTGGTAAGACTTGAATGGAATATCATTTGGGGAGGGTAATTAGTTGAAAATACAATACATTTTTTATTTAATGGTAGTAACAATCTTCTTGGGAGGATGTAACTTTTCCTCGGCAGATGCAGATTTAAACGAATCGTTACAAGTTTCATTATTGAACACAGAAGGAAAAGAAGTTGGACAAGCTACACTTTCTGAACATTCTAAAGGAGTACACATCCTGTTAAAAGCGGAAGGACTAACTCCGGGAACGAAGGCGATCCATTTTCATGAAAAGGCTATTTGTGAAAAGCCAGAGTTTACTACTGCAGGAGCGCATGTTAACCCAGAGCATAAAGAGCATGGCTTCCAAAATCCAAAAGGATATCATGCTGGGGATTTACCTAACATAGAAGTCGACGAAGATGGTAAAGTAGAGTTAGAAACAGTTTCACCCGCTGTTGTATTAACAGCTGGGAAAAGCAATTCACTGTTAGATGCGGATGGTAGTTCTATAATTATCCATGAAAATGCGGATGATTATAAAACCGATCCTGCTGGAAACTCAGGTGCTCGAATAGTGTGTGGTGCAATAAGTAAGTAAGTAAGTTAGGCGGTGATTGCGATGAGAAAAATAGGTTGGTTTTTACTATTAGTTTTAGCCATTTTCTTCTCTAGACCATTATGGGAAGAATATGCTTCCGAATATGTAGATTTAACCTTCTTAACACCCGTAGATAATTGGATTGACTCTTTAGAGGTCGGTCAATATTTAAATGAGGCAAAAGCATATTGGGAGGAATTAAAAGAGGAACCAGCTGATACAATTTCTTCTGAACAAAAGCCTTCTGCAGGAAATGGGATAGAACTAGATAAAATAACAATTGGTATGAAAAAAAGTGAAATTGAGAAAATTCATGGTGCTGCTAAAAGAGTTAGTCTGAATGAGTATAACTTAGTTTGGCATACGTACCATGAGAACTATAAAAATTTCATGATGGTTTCATATGATATTAATAACGTAGCAAACGCTATGTTTACGAACCAGCCTTCTCAGTCTTCTTTTCTAGGCTTGAATATAGACAGTACTAGGGATGAGGTCCATGCGGTGCTTGGTGAACCTCTCACTAAACTCAAGAAAGGTAACATAGTCTATATCCTACCAAATAATGGGGAATATGATTTATATTTAATAGATGGAAATTATATAACGATATTTTATGATCTACATGAAAGTAACACGATTACTGCTTTACAAATAGTAGCCCAATCTGTTGAGAAGGACCATCAAACGACATTTGGGGAGCCTTCCGAAGAGCTAAAAAAGGGGTTTGAGTTTCAGCTTTTTGACTTAACAAATTCCGCTCGCGTTATTCGTGGCCTTTCTATTCTTACGTATGATGAAGCAGTAAGTGAAACGGCTCGAAAACATAGTGAAGATATGGCCATCCATAATTACTTCAGTCATGAAAACCTCAATGGAAAATCTCCATTCGATCGACTTGAAGATGATGGTTTACTATTTTCTTATGCAGGAGAAAACTTGGCTTATGGACAATCTAGTAGTATTTTTGCCCATGAAGGACTAATGAATTCTATGGGGCACCGTAAAAATATACTAAGTGCAGATTTTGAAAGCTTAGGAGTAGGCACAGCGTTTAACAAAGAAGATACCCCATATTACACGGAAAATTTCTTTTCGGAATAATAGGTGTACAATCGCTACACCATTACCATGAATCGAGATTGGAGACAAAAGGCAGTTGACTCCTGCGGGAAAGTGAGACAGACGAGAACCCGCACGTAGCGTACCATGGCACTAAAAAAGTCTATAGAATTTGACTTTACTAAATAATTTCGTCCGATAAATAAGAAAATCGTTGAAACGGCTCCCTTTCCGCGGGCGTTGCCTTAGCCTCCTCGCTGCGCTGCGGGGTCTTCGGCTAACGCTATTCCCGCAGGAGTGTCGCCTTTTTAAACGATTTTTTATAAATACTAATTGAAAAAATGTTAGTGATAAAAACTTGCTATATAATTGGTATGAAGATTTCCTAATTGAAAATCGGATAATAGTTAATTGAAGTGGAAGGCGGCGACTCCAGCCGTGAGCGAAAAGACCCTGGACAGAGCGTAGCGAGGGAAGCGGCTGAAGCCATGCCGGCGGAACGCGTCCGCCTGGAACCGAAATTAACGGGTCCAAAATAAAGATCGACTATATATAAATAAATTCGAATTTGTCTACAGACTGATTGGAGAGAAGTAACTAAGTTACTTCTCTCCAATTTTTTCATAATCCTGTTCTTACCTTTACTATAGTTATAGTGCTAATCACGATCTCACTAGTTATTGAAGGTGCTTCAATGCTTCCCGTTTACTTAACGGAGCAAGATGGGTATTTCCAACAAATTCCCGTACAATTTCTGGATTTGTTTTTGCATACTCTCTTAAGACCCAACCTATTGCTTTTTGAATAAAAAATTCTTTAGAATTACTATGCCGCTCAATCGTTGCAAACAAGAGTGCTTCGTTCGTTTCTTTTTTATATTTTAACTGATGCAAAATAGAAGCTCGGTTTGTCCATATATTGGGAGACTTAGCCCACTCCATCATCACGGACTCACCCTCACTCCTATTGGATTTTACAATCCTTCCAACAATGTTAGGGCCAATGGAATCCACACTATCCCACCATGATTTATTTTCGATTAGTTTTTGACAAAAAGATAAATCTTTTGTAGTTAGCTTCTTTTGAAAATTGCTTAATAACTCAATAGCCACATAGTGATATTCACGCTCATCTTGCTGATAAAGTGACCATACTTCGTCCTGTAATGATTCTTCTGGTGGAAGCTCTAATTCATTTAGTAGGCTGCGGAAAATCACTCGACGTTCCGGTGTTTTTATACCCAAAAAAGGAAAATGATTTTTCATATATTTCGCCATCGGTAAAGCATTTTCTTCATTGCGATGAGGCTCCATATAACTCTTCACTAGCTCTTTTGTCCATTTATTTTTCATTTAAAATGAAATCCTTTAGTAGCTAGAAATTCTGCCATATGGGAGCGTCTAGGCTTTTCAAGAAATTCTGCCATAGAATTTGTCCAATTCGCTATCTTTTGATTGGATCCCCTACTAGCATAATATTCCTCCATCGTTTGATCGTATTCCTTTAGCAGTATTTCATATTTTGCACTATCATACACATTCTCATGGAGTATAGCTTCAACCGGAAGACGAGGTTTGACCTCATTTTGCTGATCTGGTAATCCTAGAGTAATTGCAAATAGTGGGAATACCCCTTCCGGTAAGTCAAATAATTGACTGATTTTTGTCGGTTCGTTTCGTACTCCACCAATATAACAGATCCCATATCCTTTTGACTCTGCTGCAATGACAAGGTTTTGTGCAAATAATGCTACATCCACTGTTCCGACAAGTACATTTTCTGTTGTATCTACTACAATCTCCGTATTATGTAATTTACCCGCTGCTTGAAGTCTATTAAAATCAGCACACAATAAAAACGCCGCTCCTGCAGTTTCAAATTGCTGTGGATTGCGAGATAATCTACCCAATTCTTCTTTCTTAACTTCATCTGTTATCCATATAACACTATACGCTTGAACAAAATGAGAACTAGCTGCATGCTGAGCAGTTTCGATAAGCTCATAAACCTCTTCTTTCGAAAGTGTATAGTCTTTATATTTTCTTACTGATGCATGACTGCGTAACAGTTTTTCTACCATTAGAATAAACCCCTTTCACTTAAACCTTTATGTATAGTATAGCTGAATCTAACATAAAAAAACGAATTGGAAAGACTATCAAAGTCTTTCCAATTCGTTTATATTCAATTCTGTAACTGTTTATTTTCTTCTATGGTGAATGCTCTAGATCTTGTTAAAAAGCGCTTACCTTCTACTCCCTCTAATGAAAACATTCCGCCTCGGCCATCCACTACATCAATGATTAATTGTGTATGCTTCCAGTAATCGAATTGGTTTTTATGCATATAGAATGGCGTATCTCCAATATGTCCTAGTAATACATCTTGGTCTCCTACTATAAGATCCCCGTTTGGATAACACATCGGTGAAGAACCATCACAGCATCCTCCCGATTGGTGGAACATTAAAGGACCATGTTTGCCTTTCAATAAATTAATGAGTTCTAGTGCAGCGTCTGTAGCGATTACGCGTTCAACCATCTACACTCACCCTTTCTTATCAAAAGAATCCTAATTTGTTTTCATTGTAGCTTACAAGTAGATTCTTTGTTTGTTGGTAATGACTTAGCATCGTCAAATGATTTTCACGACCAATACCTGACATTTTATATCCACCAAATGCAGCATGCGCTGGATATTGGTGATAGCAGTTTGTCCAAACACGTCCTGCTTGAATTCCACGTCCGAATCGGTAAGCCGTGTTCATATCACGTGTCCAAATACCAGAACCTAATCCATATAATGTATCATTTGCGATTTCCAAAGCTTCCTCTTTTGTTTTAAATGTTGTTACGGATACAACAGGCCCAAAGATTTCCTCTTGGAATATGCGCATATTGTTCGTACCTTTAAATACAGTTGGTTTAATATAATATCCTTCTGCTAGTTCTCCATCTAGCGTATTACGTTCTCCACCAATTAAACATTCTGCTCCTTCTTGCTTTCCAATATCAAGATAGGACAAGATTTTTTCCATCTGCTCTGTTGAAGCTTGCGCTCCCATCATGACGGATGGATCTAGTGGATTCCCTGTTTTAATTGCTTCCACACGTGCAAGTACCCTTTCCATAAATTTATCATAAATAGATTCTTGGATAAGTGCTCGAGAAGGACATGTACATACTTCCCCTTGGTTTAAAGCAAATAGAACGAATCCTTCTACCGCTTTATCTAAAAACGCATCGTCCTGATCCATGATGTCTTCGAAGAATATGTTTGGTGATTTTCCCCCAAGCTCTAAAGTTACAGGGATTAAATTTTGAGAAGCATATTGCATAATTAAACGTCCAGTTGTTGTTTCTCCAGTAAACGCTATTTTACTTATACGCGGACTAGATGCCAGAGGTTTTCCAGCTTCTAAACCAAATCCATTCACAATATTTACAACACCAGGTGGTAATAAATCTCCAATTAGTTCGATAAGTACTAAAATAGATGCAGGTGTTTGTTCAGCAGGTTTTAAGACCACACAGTTGCCTGCCGCAAGTGCTGGTGCAAGCTTCCAAACAGCCATCAATAGCGGAAAGTTCCAAGGGATAATTTGTCCTACCACACCTAGAGGTTCATGGAAGTGATAAGCTACCGTATCGTTGTCAATTTGGCTTAACCCACCTTCTTGAGCACGGATTGCCCCTGCAAAATAACGAAAATGATCTATAGCTAGTGGTAAATCTGCGTTCAGTGTCTCACGAACAGCTTTTCCGTTATCCCATGTTTCTGCAACTGCAAGCATTTCTAAATTTTCTTCTATACGATTTGCAATTTTATTTAAAATATTAGATCGTTCAGCAACGGACGTTTTTCCCCATGCATCTTTTGCTGCATGAGCTGCATCCAAGGCAAACTCAATATCTTCTGAGGTTGAACGAGCAACTTGTGTAAATACTTTACCTGTTATTGGTGTAACATTTTCAAAATATTGACCTTTTACCGGGGGTGTCCACTCGCCATTAATATAGTTTTCATACTTGTCCTTAAATGAAACCTTCGAGCCTTCTGTATTCGGAAATGCATAAACCATTCTGTA
The DNA here is from genome assembly GCF_001420585.1 of Psychrobacillus sp. FJAT-21963. Lineage (NCBI taxonomy): Bacteria > Bacillati > Bacillota > Bacilli > Caryophanales > Bacillaceae > Psychrobacillus > Psychrobacillus sp. FJAT-21963. The sequence continues at coordinate 107,540 of NZ_LJIY01000005.1, forward strand.
ATTCCTCCCCTTCTTGATTGTCCTCGCACTACACATATTATGCATAAATATTTTTTGTATGCGTTTTCAAAACTATTTAATAACTAATAGTTTCATATTTATTTTGACAGATAATATTAAATGTTTCAATTATTTTACTATTTACAAAAAAATAGACTTGAGGTTTAAATAAGCCCTCAAGTCTATTTGACATCTATTTATTAGTCTCTCTTCTTACTATTGGTGCCACTTCTGTTGCGAGAAGTTCCAAACCTTTTGCTATCGTACTAAATGATTGACCCCCAATATCCATCTGGGCAATGAAACGTTTATGTCCAAATAGTTCATGTTGGATAAGAATTTTTTCAATCACTTGTTGTGAACTTCCTACAAACAATGCAGTTTCAGGACTCGCCATTTGCTCAAAGTCAGCTCGAGACATTCTCGTTCCCATACCTCTCTGCTTATTTACATAAGACCAATAATTAGAGTAATATGGATAAAATTCCTCCTTGGCCTGTTGTGTTTCTTTAGCAATATACGTATGGCCTGTTACTCCAACAGCTAAACTTTCACGCGCATGACCCGCATCTAATCCTGCTTGTAGATACAAGTCTACAAGTGGTTTAAAGTTGCGAGGATTTCCCCCGAGTATAGCAAGAGCCATACCTGTCCCAAGTCTCCCTGCTCTAACTGCACTTTCTGGGGTCCCGCCTACTCCTATCCAAATTGGAAGTTCCTCTTGTATTGGCCTAGGAGAAATCATGGCATTTGTTAGATTTGGACGGAATTTCCCTTGCCAGGTTACTATTTCTTCTCTAGTTAATTGCTGAAGTAATTTAATGTTTTCCTCAAATAAAGCATCATAGTCATTCAAATCATATCCAAAAAGCGGAAAAGACTCTACGAATGCTCCTCTTCCGGCTATAATCTCCGCTCTCCCATTTGAGATTTGATCTAAAGTTGCAAAGTCTTCAAATAAACGAACAGGATCCAATGTACTTAGCACAGAAGTTGCACTTGTTAACTTAATATTTTGTGTTGCTTGGGCAATCGCTGAAAGAATAACAGCTGGAGAGGATATTGCATAATCTAGTCGATGATGTTCTCCTACCCCAAATATATCAAGCCCTGCCTCATCAGCCATTTTTCCAAGTTCTATTATTTCTTTTAGTCGTTGTGATGTGCTTGTAGTTTCTCCAGTGAGCGGATTTGGACCAAGATCACCAAAGGTATAAATACCAATCTCCATCGTTTTACTCTGCTTCTGATACAACTGTAAAACGTTCGTTTACATGTTGAGGATTTTCTATTTCATCTACTACGGCTACAGCATAGTCTGCATAGCTAACATAACTTTCCCCTTTTGCATTTACAATGAAATTGTCTTTCCCTTTTTGGTAAGCACCTGTTCTTTTTCCTTCTGGATTAAAGAATGCAGCAGGGCTAACAAATGTCCATTGAATACCTTCTGATGCTTTTAGGTCTTCTAAGTTTTTTCCTTGGTTTGATGCCGTTGGAAGATATTCTTTAGGGAACTCAGGTGTATCCATCAATTTGATTGATTTAGCTTCATCTACAAACAAGCTTCCAGCTCCACCAACAACTACTAGTTTTGTTTCGGGTGCATTTTTTAATGCACTTATTAATGATTTTCCGGCCTCTACATGTACATGTTCTTGACCCGGAGGAGCACTAATTGCATTGACTACTACATCAAATTGATTCATGTCTTCTCCTGTTAATTCAAAAACATCTTTTTCTAATACGTTTGTATTTTTATCTTCTACTTTAGAAGCATTTCTTACAATTGCAGTTACTTCATGCCCTCTGTCAGCTGCTTCTTTATAAATTAAATTTCCTGCTTTTCCTGTTGCTCCAATTACGCCTATTTTCATTTATATTCCCTCCGAAGATATTATTTTTGTTGTAACCATAAAAGTTACAACTATATCAAAAAAATTGAATGATTATCCAATTTTTTGATTTAACACATTTACAAGCTCTTCCATTGTGACTTCTTTTAACACAGCTTCCATAGCATCTTGTGCACGAAAAAGAATTAATTCGAGTACACCTTGAATATTTGCTCCCACGGGACAATTCGGATTCGGGTTTTCATGCATTTGAAATAATTCTCCCTCATCTACCACGTCTACCGCTCGATACACATCTAATAACGTTATTTCCTGTAACGGTTTTTGAAGGGTTGCTCCACCTAGCCCACGACGAATATCTATGAGTCCTGCATTTTTTAGCTTACCCATAACTCTTCGAATTACTACTGGATTTGTATTTACACTTTCTGCAATCCACTCTGAAGTACAAATAACATTACGATCATAATTTATGAGAGATAGTATATGAACGGCCACTGTAAATCGACTGCTTATTTTCATGTCTTTTCACCTTCCGATGTAACCATCATAATTACATCACTTTGTATTGTCAAGAAATATAATTATTATACCGTTTTCCTCTTTCACTATGTATAAATATTCTATAAAATAAAANTCTATAAAATAAAATATATATGCTATTTTCAGAAAAGAGGAGATTAAAATTGAGTGACATAGCTAAAAGTGCGAATACCGCCGTCAAACCTGGCAAATTCCCACATAAAAGTACCCCTAAAAAGGTTTTGTTTGCACGGATGTTGACGATTGCTTTAGGAGCAATATTAATGTCCATTGGTTTGGAACTATTCTTAGTCCCTAACCAGATTTTAGACGGAGGCGTAGTAGGAGTATCCATCATCTTATCTCATCTTACAGGTGTTCGTTTAGGTATCTTTATATTTATTTTGAACATCCCTTTCTTTTTCCTAGGTTATAAACAAATTGGAAAAACCTTCGCATTGTCAACCTTGTTTGGTATTACGGTCTTATCCATTTGTACTTCTTATTTACATAATATTGATGCTATTACTTCTGATTTATTACTTTCTACTGTGTTTGGTGGAATTGTTTTAGGCATGGGTGTTGGTCTTGTCATTCGTAATGGAGGTTCTTTAGATGGCTCGGAAATACTAGCAATTTTATTTAATAAGGCGACCCCATTTTCTGTTGGTGAAATCATCATGATTATTAACTTAGTCATTTTCGCGATCGCTGGTTTTATTTTTACATGGGAACAGGCAATGTACTCATTTTTAGCTTACTTTATCGCATTTAAAACGATTGATATTGTGATTGAAGGATTAGATGAGTCTAAATCTGTCTATATCATCAGTGACCATATAGAGGATATCGGAGACGCAATAATGGATCGCTTAGGGCGTGGTGTAACCTATTTACATGGAGAAGGCGCATATACAGGAGACAATAAAAAGGTAATTTTCACTGTTGTTACACGACTGGAAGAAGCCAAGCTAAAATCTATTGTAGAAGAATTTGATGAACATGCTTTTCTTGCATTAGGCAATGTTGCTGAAGTTCGCGGTGGAAGATTTAAGAAAAAAGATATTCACTAAGAAAAGCACAAGCGCCTATGAGCGACATAGGAACGACTCATCCTGCGGTGGCTCATGCGTAGCGTGCGGCAAGCGCACATCCGCATTACCCTCTCCAAGTTGCTGAAACACATTTTATAGACTACTATAAAAATAAAACCGATTCCATTATCTTGGAATCGGTTTTTAACTTAAACAATAGAATTTACTTTTTCTAGCATCGTTCCATTTTCCGCTAGGTTCGTATGGAATGAAAACGCTTTTTCCAATACATGAGGGGTTTGTCCACCTCTTGTTAATGCTTCCTCATAATAATATCTTAATTGTTCTTTATACATTGGATGTACACAATTTTCAATTATTAACTTTGCACGTTCTCTAGGTGCTAGTCCTCGAAGATCCGCGTAGCCCTGCTCCGTCACTACTACATCCACATCATGCTCTGTATGATCGACATGGGATGCGAAAGGAACAACACTAGAAATATTGCCACCTTTTGCAGTAGATTTCGTAACAAAAATGGCTATACGTGCATTACGAGCAAAATCTCCAGAACCACCAATACCATTCATCATTTTTGTTCCAGAAACATGCGTAGAGTTTACGTTTCCGTAAATATCAAATTCAAGCGCCGTGTTAATAGCTATTAAACCGAGTCGACGAATGATTTCCGGATGGTTAGTAATTTCCTGTGGTCTCAACACAAGTTGGTTTCGATACTTTTCTAGATTTCCATAAACTTGCTCCATTTTTTCTGCTGACAGTGTGATCGAGCAAGCGGACGCGAAATTGACTTTTCCAGCATCCATTAACTCAAAAACGGAGTCTTGTAGTACTTCCGAATAAACTTGCAGATCCTCAAACTCAGAGTCAATCATTCCATGTAAAACGGCATTTGCAACAGAGCCTATTCCAGCTTGAATTGGTGCCAGTTTTTTTGTAAGTCTACCTACCTTAACCTCTTCACGCAAAAATTCCATTAAATGATTAGCCATTTCTTGTGTTTCTTGATCTGGTGGCACAATAGTAGAGGGTGAATCTTTATGGTTTGTGAACACAATTCCTTTAATTTTTGAAGAATCAAAAGGAATTCCAATTGTCCCAATTCGGTCCTCTGCTTTTTTAAGAGGAATTGGCTCTCTTTTTCCTTGCTCTGCTGGTTCATATAAATCATGTAGTCCTTCTAACAATTCGGAATGCTCCATGTTTATTTCCACAATAATATTTTTTGCTTGTGACACAAATGTTAAGGAGTTACCTACAGAGGTAGTCGGGATAATCATACCGTCGGCAGTGATTGAAACCGCTTCCACAATAGCAAAATCAATTGAAGGCAATACGCTTGAACGTATCATTTCTGCAGTATGAGATAAATGCTGATCAACAAATAAATGATTCGCATTATTAATATTTTTTCTCATCGTCGCATCTGCTTGGAACGGTAAACGCTTATTTATAATACCAGCTTCGGACAGTAATTTATCTAAATCAGAGCCTAACGATGCTCCCGTAAAAATATTTACTTTAAATTTTTCGTTTTTTCCTCGTTCTACTAAAGCAAATGGAACCGCTTTCGCATCACCTGCACGTGTAAATCCGCTTAACCCCAATGTCATCCCATCTTGAATCCATAATGCAGCTTCATCTGCTCCAACTACAAGACTATGTAAACTACTATCTTTAATTCGCTCAAGATTATTTACCACAAATTTCATCTCCTTCGAAAAAATACACTTAAATAAATCTTATCGTGTATTTGTCACAATTTCGAAAAAACTTGTTAAGTTTTATTATTAGATGAATGAAACAGAAAATAACTATACCGAAACAGAACAATTTAAATTTTCATTTTATTTTTTCTTCTTTTTAATTTATTTCAAGCAAAAAAACGCTTGAATAATAGGACAACATCCCCTTATTCAAACGTTTTAATTTAGAATCCTAATAACTTTCGAAAGTAGCTCGAGTAGGATTGACTCACAGAAATTTTTTCTTCATTATCCATCGCTAGCACAAAAGTAGAATGTGTATCTGGATAAATTTCTTTTATATGATGTACATTTACAATAAAAGATCGATGACACCGAATGAACATTTCTCTCGGTAGCCTATATTCAAAGTCTTGCAGAGAACTAGTATGCGTTCCAGATAAATTTTTCGTTACAATGTACGTTTTACGATCTCTCGCCTCTAGATACAATACATCTGAAAAAGGTATAGGAATCCAACCATCTGGCGTTTTTATCGTAATTACAGATTTTCCTTCTGTGAATGAAGGGTATATCGCTAAAACACAGCCTTCCAGTTGCCCTTTAAACTCAAAAGGAACCGCCATTCCATGATAGGGTACACCAAAAACTTCGCGATCAATAAATTCGGAAGCTTTTTGCTTAGTATGTATAGCTTTATATGCAATTGTACCCTCCTTGACAGGGTCTCCTGGGGAAATTTTTAGATCGATTCTTTTGCTTGGTCGATAATAAATATATTTCTCCGTATTAGAAACTGCTATAGAAATTTCATCAGAAAATAACTCCCCAATTACATCTAAAAGCGCCTTAATGGATAGATCTTTCATCCTACCCCCTCCTTCCTCATTACTTTACTGACAGACAACTATTTCACGAGAAAACTGCTGTTTCTTTGTTATACAACGGTCTGTTATTTGAAAGCCCACCGTTTTTAATCGTTCGTCCATGGACTCGATTGTGACGATGACTACCTTTTTTGCAATTCTTCTTGCATGCTTTAAAATCTCAAACTGCTCGTCCCATGATGCATGGGTATATAAATTATAGGGCAAATCAATAATAGCCACATCATAGGTTTCCGTAATATCTTCTATTGCCCCTTTTTGCACATCTCCGGTTAAACCAAAGTATGCGATATTTTCCCTGGAACCAACACAAACGAGAGGGTTTATATCTCTTCCAACAATATCGATACCCATAGATAGTGCTTCTACAAGAACCGTTCCAATTCCACAACAAGGATCAATTGCTCGAATACCTTCTGGGTGAGGAACTGCAATATTTGCAACAGCTCGAGCAACACGAGTGCTTAAAGCTGTAGAATATTCTTTTGGTTTTTTCATATGATGAAACCAGATAGGTTCACTTTTGCAATATAATCCAAAATACCAGCGTCCACCGAATGGGACGATTGCATACAACTGATCGGGATTATGAAGATCAAAGTCACCTTGCATCTCACTACCTATAGCCCGTTCGATTTGAAGACGTTCTTTATTTTCAATTTTATCTTGCCCTTGGCGATCGTTAATTTTTAAAAATATTACTTTGTTTGTTTCTTCTTCCGAACCAAATGCAGAAGCTTGAGCAATGATTTCTTCTACTTCATCACCATCTGCTAGTATATCTAATCTTCCCTTCATAAAAGGACTTCTATTCGGATCAATTTTTATATCACTTTTCAATATTTTTAACTCAGTATCTTTACCAAAAAAAGAGCGCATCTCCAAATGACATAGAGAGCGTTCTGCATCATTGTATGCATATGTATAAATGAATGCCGGTTGTCGGCTAATGTTCGTCAATTTATTCCCTCCAATGTTATTCCTATTATAACACGCATAATCTTATATGCTAAAACTGAATATCTATTCAATTGTAAAAGAAATATAATGACAGTAAGTTTCAGAATTTTATTGAAAATTGGGGGATGGGAAATGAAATTTGATGTGATAGTAATAGGAGCAGGATTAGCTGGCTTAGTTGCAACGGCAGAACTTGCCGATGCCGGAAAAAAGGTTTTACTTCTGGATCAAGAACCAGAAAACTCAATTGGAGGACAGGCTTGGTGGTCTTTCGGTGGGTTATTTTTAGTGAACTCACCAGAGCAAAAAAGACTTGGTATAAAAGATTCAGTTGAATTGGCTTGGCAAGATTGGCTCGGAACTGCTGGGTTTGATAGGGATGACGATGAAGACTTTTGGGCAAAGAAATGGGCAGAAGCTTATGTTCGCTTTGCAGCAGGCGAAAAAAGAGAATGGTTACATAAACAAGGAGTTCGTTTTTTTCCTGTTGTCGGTTGGGCAGAACGCGGCGGATATCTTGCCGAAGGACATGGTAACTCAGTCCCTAGATTCCATATTGTTTGGGGAACAGGTCCAGGAATTGTAAAACCCTTTGAAACTCGCATACGATCAGCTATTACAAAAGGACTTGTAGAATATAAACCCCGCCATCAAGTAGATGAACTAATCATAGAAAACGGGCGAGTTATTGGAACACGTGGATTTGTACTTGTTCCAAGCAATGCAAACCGAGGGGAAGCAACCTCACGTGAGATAATAGGAGATTTTGAATACTTTGCCCACGCAGTAATGGTAACAAGTGGCGGAATAGGTGCTAACCATGAATTAGTTCGTGAAAACTGGCCGGATCGACTTGGTAAACCTCCTAAGAATATGATCTCCGGTGTACCAGAGCATGTAGACGGACGAATGATTGGTATTTCACAAAAGGCCGGTGGACGCCTTGTTAATAAAGACAGAATGTGGCATTACACGGAAGGCATCAAAAATTGGAATCCTATTTGGAAAGACCATGGAATACGAATTCTTCCAGGACCATCTTCTATTTGGCTAGATGCAAAGGGACAACGTTTCCCAGCACCAAACTTCCCTGGCTTCGATACACTTGGAACATTAGAAGCTATTCAAAAAACAGGATTTGATTATTCTTGGTTTATCTTAACAGAAAAGATCATAGAAAAAGAATTTGCACTTTCTGGATCCGAACAGAACCCAGACTTAACCGGAAAAAGTATAAAAGAAGTGTTAAAAAGAGTTCTCCCTGGCCCGACTGCTCCAGTAAAAGCATTTATGGACAAGGGAGAAGATTTCGTCATTGCAAATAATTTAGCAGACCTTGTGAATGGTATGAATAAAATTACAAAATGTAATCTATTAAACTTAGAAATAATTCAAAGACAAATTGAGGCACGAGATCGAGAAATAGAAAATAGATTTACGAAGGATCTTCAAATTACAGCTCTTAGAGGTGCCCGAAATTATATCGGAGATAAGTTAATACGCGTTGCTCCACCCCACAAAATTCTTGATCCGAAAAACGGGCCTTTAATTGCTGTTCGTTTGAATATTGTTACCCGCAAAACGCTTGGTGGTCTTCAAACAGATTTATCTGGTCGAGTTTTAAATGCTTCAGGAAACCCTGTCCCTGGTCTTTATGCAGCAGGTGAAGTTACTGGCTTTGGCGGTGGAGGAGTACATGGCTACCGGTCACTGGAAGGTACTTTTTTAGGTGGGTGTATTTTTACTGGTAGAGAAACTGGCCGTGCAATAGCGAAAGAACTTTATAGTAATTAGTTTCTAATAATTGGATTTTCTTTTCATTTGTAAACGCTATCACTCGATTGTATAATAAATCTGTAATTAAGATATTTTAACGTTAAAATAATTTTAGGAGGCAATACAAATGGCTAGATTAGAAGAAAAAGTTGCAATTATTACAGGTGCTGGATCTGGTATGGGTCGTGAAGAAGCATTATTATTCGCTAGTGAAGGCGCCAAAGTTGTAGCAACAGATATTAACGAAGCAGCAGTTCAAGAAGTAGTAGCAGAGATTAAGGAAGCTGGCGGTGAAGCAATTGCTGTAGCGCATAATGTCACTTCAGAGGAAGATTGGAATAAAGTTTACGAAGAAACGATTAATACATTTGGTAAATTAGATGTTCTAGTAAACAACGCTGGAATTAGCCAACGTCCTACTATGGAAGAGCTAACAATAGAACAATGGGATCAAATTATGAATATTAACGTAAAGAGCATATTTTTAGGCACTAAATTAGGTTTACCTCATTTCCGAGCTAATGGAGGCGGGTCTATCGTGAATATCTCATCAATCGCTGGTTTAAAAGGTAGCTCAGGGGCCGGTGCTTACACTTCTTCAAAAGGAGCAGTTCGCATGTTAACAAAAGCCTGTGCAGTTGACTATGGAAAAGACAATATCCGTGTAAACTCAGTTCACCCTGGCTTCATTGTAACTCCAATGAGTAAAGCGTATATGGAAGACGAAAAAATGAGTCAATGGTTCTTGTCACAAACCGCGCTTCCACGTGTTGGCCAATCTGTAGAAGTTGCAGAAGCTGTACTGTTCTTAGCGTCTGATGCATCTTCATACATCACTGGTGTTGAACTACCTGTTGATGGTGGTGTAACAGCGAAATAATTATTAATACAATATAAACTCTTAAAAAGAGTGCAACAGCCGAACCCTTTTTAACAAGGGATCGGCTGTTTCTAAAAGATTATAAATCAATTGAAAATCTTTCTTTTAGTGCGTTTTTACCTTTAGGCGTTACTTTTATCGCTCGAGTTTTAGGCAAACGTTGAATCCAATTTAAATCTAACAGTTTTTCTAAAAGAGCATTTCCTAATGCTCCAGCAAGATGGTGACGTCTTTCACTCCAATCTAAACATTTATGTGAAAATGAACGACGCTTATTCTTCACTTCTTCCAGATCAATTTGAAAAGCTGTAAAGAACTCCTTTCCCTTTTCGGTAACAGTGAAGCATCTCTCTTCCTCACAAAGAATTCCTTCTCTAATTAAAGCCTGAGTTAACTTTACACCTAATGCCCCTGCCAGATGATCATAACAAGTCCTTGCAGAACGTATTGCTTTATTCTCTAAATCTTGATTTAAGGACTTTACTTTAATTGGAGGAGCTATTGATAATAAGGATTCCATAACCCGAGCAACTTCCTGATTTTGAATTCCATAGTATCGATGTCTTCCATACTTTTCAACAGCGACCACGTTTGCATCGACCATTTTTTTTAAATGAAAACTTGCAGTTTGTGGTTTGACTCCAGCCATATAGGCTAATTCACTTGCAGGATGAAATCTACCATCTAATAATGCTGTTAAGATCGCTGCACGCGAAGCTTCACTTACAAGAGTTGCAACTATTGCTACATTAGGATCTGCATTCAATTTAATTTCCTCCTATGTAATCCATACTTCGATGATAATGGATGTATTTATATTTTACACTAAGTGAGAAAGAACTTTTTAATAGGAGGAAAATTTCAGATGAAAAAAACGATACAGATAATCCCAAAAACCGAAATTATTAAACCAAATATTTTATACTATGGAACACCTGTTATTTTACTAAATACGTGGAATGAGGATGAATCGGTAAATATAAGTCCTATTTCATCCTCATGGGTATTAGGAGATTGTATTGTTCTAGGAATCGGTCTTGGCGGAAAAGCGATTGAAAATTTAGAGCGACACCCTGAATGTGTGATCAATGTACCTAATCCTACAATATGGGAAAACGTCGAAAAATTAGCGCCTTTCACAGGTAAAAATCCTGTTCCAATTAATAAAAAAGAGAATGGATTTACATATGCTAAAGATAAATATAACGTTAGCGAGTTAACTCCTATTGATTCTTTATCGGTAAAACCATCCAGAATTATGGAATGTCCTTTGCAAATAGAAGCAAGTGTTAGAAACATTAGAATTCCTGATTATTCTCCTAACTTTGCAATCGTTGAGACACAAGCTATACATATTCATGCCCATAAAGAGATTATTATTGGAGAGAATCATATCGATCCAAATAAGTGGAGTCCACTTATTTATAATTTCCGTCACTATTTTGGACTAGGAAACGAACTTGGGAAAACCTTTCGATCTGAAACATAAAAATACTGCAATAATCGTGCATATAAAAACCGATTTCTCTTAAAAGGGAAATCGGTTTTCGTTTTCTCTATAACTTTGTCTAGTTATAGAGAGCTAACATAATGCACCTTACTCAATAATTAAAACGACTTTCTAATGTTTTTATTATTTGATACAGCATTTGGTTGACGGGTGTTTCTATGTTAAAACGATGCCCAAGTTCCATCATCTTCTCTGAAAACATCGCTACTTCTGTAAATCTTCTAGCTTCTATATCTTGCAACATAGATGGCTTTCCTTCCTCACTTAAGGAGCTAATAATCGTTTCGAAAAATACATCGATATCCCTTTCTTTTAATGCGATGTTTTGCAGTTGAGCTAGCTGAACAACTTCCATCATTGCTGCTTTCGCCAGCTCTCTTGCATAAGGTATCTTTTGAAACACTCCATAGGTAGCTCCTGTTACTGCTGAAGTTTGATTGATTCCCACATTAATCATGAATTTGTACCAAAGAACTTGCTCCATATTAGCTGGTATATCGTTTGGGATTTGTGCACGTTCAAAGCATTCTCTTATGGCTATTAACTTTTCTGAAATTGTTTCATTCTGTTTTTTACCAAAAGAGATTTTCCCAGGATTAGAACAGAAAATCGACGTTCCTTCTCTTGTTGCATCTATACCATTACTAATTGCGTATACAACCTTATCCTCTCCGTACACCTCTGCAATTTCTTCTTCACTTGTTATGCCATTTAGTAAGGACATAATAACTGTGTTTTTACCTACTTGATTGCGAATATCTTCAATAGCTCTCGGTAAATGGCTATACTTTACAGATACAATAATAAGATCGGCTTCCTCTGTTTTTTCGTTTGGGGTAATATAAGCAAATGGCAGCCTTTCCCCATTTACAAAAATTCCTTCTGATTCGTAACGAGATTTTCTGTCAGAATCCACCAATACACGAACATTTAGGTCACTTACTCGCTGCAATAGATTGCCATAAACACTACCTATTGCTCCTAGTCCTATAATTGTTATATTTTTTATAACAGTCATAACTTTACTCCTTTCAGTTACTTAAATAATTGTATATTGCCTCCCCAATTTCAGAGAGGATTCTCTTGGACACCAAATCATCTTCCTCCTCCGATAAAACAGTAGCTATTAGTTTTCTTTCACCGACAAAAAAGATACCAACATCATGACGAGTACCAGGGATCCAACCTGTTTTATGAGCTAACTCCCAAGCAGTCATTCCATTATTAAAATTGGAATAAGGAGAAGGTAGCTTTTCTGGCAAACAATCTTTTATTTGTTGCTTTTTCATTATATTAATCATTTGTTCACTAGCTTTAGCACTTACTAATTCTCCTATAGCCATCTGTTTTAAGAGCTTAGCTATATCATTAGCGGAAATTTGATTAAAACCTTTTGGATTCGGATTGTTCATCATTAATTTATTGTAAAAAGTACTTTTCTCCATCCCTACTTCATTCATCGACTGCACAACACTATCAATTCCAACAAGGTCTATCAGTATATTCGTTGCTGTATTATCGCTTTGAATGATCATTAGCATCATTATATCTTGAATGGAAAGTGCTGTACCCGTCGTAAAGTGTTGAAGAATTCCGGAACCACCTACATAGTCTTCTTCTTTTAGAACAATTTGATCTGAAAGAGAAAATTCCCTACGTTCAACAGCGTTAAAAACTGCGGCCATTATAGGAACTTTTATAACACTTGCTGCGTAAAAGAGCTCATCTCCATTTAGTTCCCATTTTTCTCCTAAGCTCAAATCCTCTAAAACAATAGCCCATGTACCTTTTGACTGGTCAATCAAATCTTGGATTCTACTAACAAGTGTTTTCACTCTATCTCTCCTTATCCTATTTTCTCTTTTTATTATAGACTATTGTAGTCTAAAAATAGGATATATTTTGAATAGTTCATATATCAAAATAAAAACGCGCCGAATTAACACACTCGGCACGCTTTTGTCGTCATAACTCTTGATAATCCCTTTGATATTTCCCTCCATCTTTTACCTCTGAATGATACAAAGCTTTTAAAGCAAAACTTTTTTCTAAGTCATGCTCTTTCATGACCTCTTTCAAACGTTTTGAAAGCTCCGTACTATGTTTCACCAACTGCTCCATCTTTGATTTAGAATACTGCATAGTTGTTACCTCCTCACCCTACTTCAATTGTCCCTTCAGTATAGCACTATAAAAAAATTTCAGTACAAATTTTAGATGGCACCTTTTTTATTCAATTAACATAAAGTACTTTGACAAAATAAAAATCAAATGTTAACCTATTGAATAAAAGTTTCCTTAAGGAAAAATATTAGTTCGAATGAAAATATTAAATTTTTTTATTCTAAAAGTTTCCTTAAGGAAATAAATTGGAGTAAAGGAAAGAGGAGTGGTTATTTTGAAAAAGTGGATATTAATAATTTTTTCTGCTGTTTTATTTATTGCCGGATGCAGCAACAAAAGCAATGACAACATAGGAAATGAGCAAAAGCCCTTGGTCGTTACGACTACAGGTCAAATTGCAGATGCTGTAAGGGAAATAGCAGGAGATCACGTCATAGTAAAGTCGTTGATGGGTCCTGGAGTCGACCCCCATCTTTACAAGGCAACACAAGGTGACTTACAAACCTTAGAAGAAGCCGACATCATTTTTTATAACGGTTTAGAACTAGAAGGGAAAATGAGCGATATTTTTGAAAAAATGAAAGAAGAAAAAACTGTTCATGCAATTGGAGATGCTATTCCGAAGAACCAAATTTTACGTAACGAACTACATCCTGAACTCTCTGACCCACATATTTGGTTCGATATTGAAGTTTGGCAACAAGCAGTTAAAGAGGTTACTAAAACTCTTGTTGCAGAAATACCCGATAACCAAGATGAATTTTTAAAAAATGAAGAAGTATACTTCCAAAAATTAAACGATTTATCTAAATGGTCTGACCAACGTATTAGTGAAATCCCTAAAGAACAACGAGTGCTTGTTACTGCCCATGATGCATTTAACTATTTTGGAAGAAGTCATGGAATGGAAGTAAGAGGTTTACAGGGCTTGAGCACTGATTCTGAATATGGCTTGAAGGATATTCAAAACATTGTAGATTTTCTTGTTGATCAAAATATTAAAGCCGTTTTTATCGAATCAAGTGTTTCTGACAAAGCAATGAAAGCAGTTATTGAAGGGGCAAAGGAAAAAGGTCACTCCATACAAATTGGTGGCGAGCTTTTCTCTGATGCAATGGGTGCTGAAGGAACCGAAGAAGGTACTTATATTGGAATGTACAAACATAATGTCAATACGATTGTCGATTCCCTAAAATAGGAGTGAGCAAAATGAACGCATTACAAGTAAATAATTTATCGGTAGCCTATGAAGAGAAAATTGTATTAAAAGATGTAAATTTAAAGATTCCAATTGGTCGACTAACTGGCATTATTGGACCAAATGGTGCTGGAAAATCAACACTTATCAAGGCTATATTAAACCAATTACCAAATAAAAAAGGTTCTGTTCATATTTTAGAACGTGCCCTAAATCCGAAGGAACTTATAGTTGGATATGTACCACAAAGAAATGCTGTTGACTGGGATTTTCCAACCACTGCATTAGACGTAGTATTAATGGGGCGCTACGGACATATTGGTATGATCAGAAAACCCTCTTCAAAAGATAAGAGAATTGCGATCGACTGCCTAAAAAACGTTGGGATGGATTCATTTGCTGATAGATCAATCGGTCAACTATCCGGAGGACAGCAGCAACGTGTATTTTTAGCTCGTGCACTAGCCCAACAAGCGGATGTTTACTTTATGGATGAACCATTTGTAGGGGTTGATGCTGCAACAGAGCGAACAATAATAGCTATTTTAAAAGATTTAAAATCTCAAGGGAAATCCGTATTTGTTGTTCATCATGACCTGCAAACAGCTCCTGACTACTTTGACTGGATTGTTTTATTAAATCAAACACTTGTTGCATCAGGTCCAACAGAACAAACTTTTACAAAAGAGAATTTGCAGGATGCCTATGGTGGAAAATTGTTTTTTATGGATCAGAGAGGTGATTAAACAATGATAACCGGAAACTTACTTTGGGTACTTGCAGGAGCCATTTTACTTGGAATTGCAGCTGGTTTAAATGGAACCTTCGCCTTTCTTCAAAAACAAAGTTTAGTTGGTGATGCAGCAGCGCATGCGGCACTTCCTGGAATCGCTATCGCCTATTTGATTCTTCAACAAAAGGATTTACCTATTCTTATGTTAGGTGCCGCTATTACTTCTGCAATAGCTGTTTATACGATTCAATGGATTGTAAGTCAATCCAAGTTAAAAGCAGATGCTGCTATAGGGCTTGTACTATCTGTGTTTTTTGGTATTGGTATTGTGCTAATTACACTTGTAAATCAGAGCGGTGCCGGGAACCAAAGTGGATTGAATGATTTTATTTTTGGAAAGGCTGCAACGCTGGCAAAAAGTGATTTAATATGGTTGTCTGGAAGTGCCATGTTAATCATATTCATGTGCTTGTTATTCTTTAAAGAATGGAAGTTAATGATTTTTGATCCTGTGTTTGCAAAGGGTATCGGCTTGCCTGTTGAACGTTTACGAATTTTACTAACAGCACTCACTGTGCTAACTATTGTGACTGGTATACAAGCCGTTGGAGTCATTCTAATGGCAGCAATGCTCATTATACCTGCTGCCGCTGCTAGATTTTGGTCTAGTCATCTAGGAATTATCCTCGTGACAAGCGCTTTCTTTGGTGCTCTATCAGGTGCATTAGGAACATTGATCAGCTCTTTGCGAACAGGTTTATCGACTGGCCCAATCATTGTTTTAAGTGCTTCCCTTCTATTTTTAATTTCTTATTTTTTCGCACCAACAAGAGGACTACTCTCTAAATCCCGTAAAAAGAAAGCATTTAAACAACCTACAATAGCTCGGGAGGCGATGGAAAATGAATGAGTTTTGGGTGCTACTAACAGGAGCAATGGTTGGTATTACATGTGGATTAACGGGTGTTTTTTTAATCTTACGCAAAACTGCCATGATTGCAGACGCTATTAGCCACACAGTGTTATTTGGCATTGTGGTTGCATTTATGATCACTCAATCACTAAATGGATTTTGGATGCTGCTCGGTGCAGCCATTGCAGGTCTACTAACCACTTATCTCGTGCAAGTTCTACAATCTGGAGGATTACAAGAAGATGCTGCAATAGGGGTCGTATTTACATCTTTATTTGCATTAGGGGTTTTGTTTATAACCTTGTTTGCTGGAAACGTCCACTTAGATGTGGAACACGTATTAATGGGAGAAATTGCATTTGTTCCATGGGATACTTGGAGCATATTAGGTTTTACAATGCCTAAAGCTGTCTGGATGCTATCTATTGTACTTGTATTAAATGTATTATTTCTCGTACTTTTTTACAAAGAGATTAAACTTTCAACATTTGATCCAGTTTTCGCTTTGTCTATCGGCCTACCGATTATCGTCATGCATTATTCTTACATGACGCTCGTTTCCTTAACCACCGTAGCAGCTTTTGATAGCGTTGGGGCAGTTCTTGTTGTAGCAATGCTAATTGGACCTGCTGCGACTGCCTATTTGATAAGTAAAAGTGTTCGGTCCATGATTTTTTGGAGCATGACTTTTGGAGTTACCGCAGCAATAACAGGCTACTATCTTGCAAAATTATGGAACACATCTATTGCAGGAATGATGGCGGCAATGATAGGCATAATATTTATGCTTGTGTTCTTATTCATGCCACATGATGGAATTGTATGGAAAATGATTACCCGTTTGAAGCTGGATGCTTCTAAAAGTGTCTTATAAGAAAAGCGCAACCGCGCCAATAAAGACCTGTTTCAAACGTTTCCAGAGTGCTTTAGACAGACTTTGGCTACATCATTACAGTGTGAATTTTTGGAGGGGAGGGTCGTGACTAGCGTCACGATCCCTCCCCTCTTTTTTGGTAATCCTGTGGCAGTCGTCTATCCGCCGCCCTCCTGCAAACTCTTGGAAACTTGGTACCACTGTTTTGAATAATTATAGAGTAGATACTTTCCTATTCGAATTGTAAGCTCCCGAAGATGGAATTTCGGGAGCTTCTTGATACTCTATAAGTTAGATTCTTAATTATTTATAGCGTAACTGTCTCTTATAAGGGATGTCTCCAAGGTATGTGTCCCATGCACGCAAAGAATAAGAACTGTAAAGGTTAGGAAGCGACTCATCCTTCTTGTTCGGAGCGTGTGGCAAGCGCACATCCGTGTTCAATTAGTTGCAAATAACACAACGTGACCCTCAGCTCTTTCCTAAATCGTTTGCTATAATATAAGCATTCATTAGAAATGAACTGAGGTGACACTATGCATAAAACCATTGGAATTCTTGCACACGTGGATGCCGGGAAAACAACTTTTTCTGAGCAACTGCTTTATCATACGAAGACAATTAGACAAAGAGGTCGTGTCGATCATCAAGATTCCTTCCTCGACAGTCATTCTATAGAAAAAAATAGAGGAATTACTATTTTTGCAGATCAAGGTATCTTTTCCTATAATGATTCTACTTATTACATCATTGATACTCCAGGGCATGTCGACTTCTCCCCTGAAATGGAGCGGGCTATACAAGTAATGGACTATGCAATAATCTTAATTAGTGCAGTGGATGGAGTAGAAGGTCATACCGAAACAGTTTGGCAGCTACTTCGTAAACACCAAGTGCCTACCTTTTTCTTTGTAAACAAAACAGACTATGAAGGAACAGATTCGGCAAGTGTTTTAGAGGAGATACGCGCTAACTTATCTGGAGATGTTTGTAACTTAACAACTTTATTTGATGAAGAGTTAATAGAATTTATCGCAGAGCGCGATGAAGAGCTTTTAGATAAATACATGGACACTGGTTTCGAGCAAGAACTATGGTTAAACAAAATGAAAACAATGATTAAAGAAAATAAAATCTTTGCATGTGCTAGCGGTTCTGCATTAAAGGACATAGGGGTTTTCGAATTTTTGGATAAGCTCGATGTATTAACAGAGACTTCTTATAACTCGCTAAAAAATTTTGAGGCTAAAGTATATAAAATTCGCCATGATGAAAGTGGAAACAGAGTCACTTTCTTAAAACTATTAAGTGGAAAACTAAAAGTACGAGATGAAGTGAAATATGGGCAAAAAACAGAAAAGATAACTCAAATTAGAGTGTACAGTGGAAATAAGTTTCAAACGGTTGATCAAGCAACCGCTGGTGAACTAGTTGCTGTAACCGGATTAACAACCGCTTCGATTGGAGATGGAATTGGAGATAACCAGGAGAAAGTAACATTTGATATGGTTCCAACACTGAAATCCAAAGTTCTATTTGATTCGTCTATCCATGTCAAAGAGGTATTGCGTTCCTTTAAGTTATTAGACACAGAGGATCCCTCTTTACGAGTTTATTGGGATGAACACTTCCAGGAGATTCACGTACATGTTATGGGGGTAATTCAGCTGGAAGTACTCGAACAAATCGTCCAAGAACGTTTTCATTTTCAAGTTTCTTTTGGGGAACCTAGAATTCTTTACAAAGAAACTATTAACGCCCCTGTACGAGGTTATGGACACTTTGAGCCGTTAAAACATTACGCAGAGGTCCATCTATTAATCGAACCTACAACACGAAATAGAGGCGTTTCTTTTGATAATGTATGCCATGCAAATGATTTATCCATCGGTAATCAAAATCTTGTAAAACATCATCTATTGGAACGTCATCATCATGGGTTATTAACAGGTTCCGCATTAACGGACGTTAAAATAACTTTGCTTACTGGCCGTGGACATAATGAACATACTCATGGCGGAGACTTCAGAGAAGCGACATACCGAGCACTTCGTCAAGGTTTAGAAAAAGCAGAAAATGTCCTTCTTGAACCATTTTATGACTATAAAATAAAAGTCGATATGGATCTGATTGGTCGTGTATTGTCGGATATTCAACAAGCTCACGGAACTTTTGAATCTCCCGAGAATACTGGAGACAAAGTAATTATTAAAGGTCGAGTACCTGTGGCCACGTTTATGAATTATAGTACGACCTTCGCTTCTTTTACACATGGGAAAGGAACGCTTAGCTTACTATTTGGGGGATATGATCGTTGTCATAATACTGAAGAAGTAATTAATAGTATTGGTTATAATAAAGATGCAGATCCGGAATATACTTCGACTTCTATTTTCTGTGCGAAGGGGACAGGATATAAAGTGCCATGGTATGAAGCTGAACAAGCTATGCACTGTTTATAATTTATAACCTAAGGAGGAACTAACGATGATTGCAACTATTCAAAAGGAAAAAGAAATCTATACCGCACGTTATGATCGTCATTTCCACCATTCAGTAAAAGATGTTTGGTCTATGCTCACTAACAATGAGAAGTTACAAAAATGGTTCTCGGAACTAGAAGTAGTGGATTTACGTAAAGGTGGTTTGATTAAGTTTGATATGCAAGACGGTACCTATATCGACATGAAGATTTTAGATTATGAACAATTTAAGGTTTTAGCTTTTGAATGGGATGCGGATATCGCAAGATTTGAATTATCACCAGAATCAGAAGGATGCCATTTAGTTTTTACAGAAACACTCTCCTCCTTTACAGAGCAAACAATAAAAGATTTAGCAGGTTGGCATGTTTGTCTAGATGTCATTGAAGCCTTATTAGATGGTAATACAATCGACTCAAGAGAAAATGAATGGAAAGAATGGTATGTGAAATATAAAGAACTTCTAGGTGAACGGATAAAATAATTGTCTACCGAATTCCGAAGCTCACCGCTCGCTTTCCTGCAGTAGTCGAGCGGACGCTTCCTTTTACACCAGTATGAAAGAAATCCTCATTCTATTAAGGAACTTTTATTCAAATCGAAAAATTACAAATCGCTCGTTGCTATTTTGCTCGTATAATGCAGGAACCTTTATTTCTTTATGAAGCTTAAACGGGGTTTGTGTTTCAAGATATTGTATGTATTCCGCAGTAGGATAATATAAAATAATATCTACTGCTCGAGGGGAATTTTCCACGGACAGAAGTATATTTCGAGTCACCTTTTGAAAAATTTGTATGGAAAAAGGATTGAAAAAATAAAAAAGATTTTCTTCCTTATCTACATTGTATTCCTCTGCTAGGATGCGTTCAAATCGGATGTAAGCTCTTGAATGCTTCGCCCGATCCATATACCGTGTTAAGTTTTCCATCGCCTCTTGATATAGTTGTCCACTCATCTCCACCCCAGTTGCGGACACATGAAGATGGTGGTGAACGTAAAAAGGAAAACGCCCTTTCCCACAGCCAAAATCTACAAATTTATCAGATGACTTACATGTATATTCATCAAAAAATGCCTCTAGAGCGACATATGGAGTTGCTTCATAACGATTATAATGAGCAGATTGATGCTGCCATTCACGAATTCCTTCTGTTTTTATGCGCAATAAACGATCATGATCCTGTTCCCTCATCTGCTATCTCCTTTCCTTGTTGACTACACATTAAGATGAAATACATAAACAAGCACATAGCCTAAAATAGATAATAAAATGGAACCTATGAGACCAGCAGCAAAAGGCCTTACTCCTAATTTTCTAAATGTTTTTATGTCTATATTCAACCCTAAACCTGCCATTGCCATCGCAATAAGTAGATAGGCCATTAAGACAAAAATGCTTGCAATTTGTTCTGGAAAAATCCCTAAAGTGTGAATGCCACTCATACCTAAAAATCCTATGATAAACCAAGGTATACTTGACATGGAAAACTTTCTTTTTGACTGATTCTTTTCACCTCTTTGTACGAAAAAACCTATACATAAAGCAATCGGGACTAAAAGTGCGACTCTCGTCAGTTTCACAATAACAGCTAAATCGACCGCATTATTACCACCCGGCTCTGCCGCAGCAATTACATGGGCAATCTCATGTAACGTACCTCCAGTAAACACTCCGTATCCTTTTGAAGTTAAGTCCATAATTGGATAAAGAAAAGTATACACCAATGTAAATAGCGTCCCAAGTATTGCAATTGTCGCAACCCCTATGGCAGTTTCATCGTCATTCGCTTTCACTTGTGGCGCGATCGCAACAATAGCAGCCGCTCCACAAATCGCAGTTCCACAAGCTGTTAGCAAACCTAGTTTCTTGTCGACTCCAAACAAACGCGATAATCCATACACTACAAATAAAGCAAATAGAATATTGATGAGTGCCAGGAAGAAGACATTAAATCCAGCATGATAAATATCTGCTAAGTTAAGCCGCATTCCTAAAAAAATTATACCCACCCTCAGTAATTTTTTACTTGAAAAGGAAATACCGTGTTGGTACTGTTGCGATACTCCAATTGTAGCACTCCAAATCATCCCTATTATTATGGCTATTACTAATTGCCCCATAATCGATAGAAATGGGATGCTAGAAAATAATTTAGCTACCATTGCGATGATTAACGTAATACCAATTCCAATAAAAAATGCTTTATTAATTTTAATACTTTTAGCTTCTCTATCCATATTCATTAAACTCGCTTCCTCTCTTCCTGTATGTTTACTTTACGTAGTTTTTTATTATTAGTAAAATACATATACATAATAGATTGCATTAATATTTTTAATGATTGGGAGTGAGAAATTGTATTATGATGCCCTAAAAACATTTGTAACACTAGTGGAAGTTAAAAATTTCACAAAAGCAGCACAGCTCCTTCATATATCTCAGCCAAGCGTTAGCGTACATATAAAAAATTTAGAAACAGAGTTTAACACCGAGCTACTAATTCGTTCTCCAAAATTAATAAAGATCACTCCTTCAGGAGAGATTTTATATGAGCGTGCGAAACAAATACTCTCCATGTATGAGCAAACTCAAAAGGATATTTTAGACTATCAAGAGGACATTAAAGGAAAGCTTGTTATTGGTGCAAGTTTTACAATTGGCGAATATATTCTTCCCTCTATCCTTCTAGCGCTTCACTCAAAGTACCCAAACCTGGAGCTAGAAGTATTTATCGGAAACACAGAAGAAATTGTACAGTCTGTTCGACTACTTACTGCGGATATTGGTTTAATAGAAGGTCAAACAAATGAAAAGGAGTTGCAAGTGGAAGCTTTTATGGAGGACGAGTTATTTATAATAGGTTCTTCAGAAAATGAGTTAGCTTCAAAGGATTCCGTGAGTATAGCCGACTTACAAAACCAAACTTGGTTTATGAGAGAGGAAGGTTCAGGAACACGTGAATATTTAAAACATGTCCTACGTTCCAATGGCTTAAAGGTAAAGTCCATTCTCACTATTAGTAGTAATCAAGGTATTAAAGAGACGATTATCCATAGTCGACAAGAAGGGTTATCCCTTCTATCCATTCACGCAATAAAGAGAGATATACAACATCATCACCTTTCCATCATACCTCTTGACCAACGACCTTTTACACGAATGTTTTCTTGTATATGCTCTCCTGTCATGGAAAATAAACGACATGTTCTAGCGTTTAAAGAAACACTACTGGAAAATCGAAAAGGAGCACCATTCCATAAATAAAACTCAGACATGCAAGCACATCTGAGTTTTTAGGATTTAATTAGATTGCGCCTTACTTACAAATTCCTTGAAATCTGCAATACTTGGATTTGCCATGTAATGGCCACCCTCCACTTGAATTGTTTGTCCTGTGATAAATTTTGACTCATCTGAAGCTAGAAACAATACTGTATACCCAATATCATTAGCTTCTCCATGGTATGGAAGTGCATTAAACTTTTCGAAAATATCTAATACAGCTTCTGGCATATTACTCTCAGCCGCTGGAGTTAAAATGAGACCAGGAGCTACTCCATTACACCGGATATTATCCTTCCCGTATTGTGCAGCTATATATTTTGTTAGATTTACAACAGCTGCCTTGGAAGCCCCATATGCAGAACGAACAGAGTCACCTACAAATGCCGCCATAGAGGCTGTATTAATAATTGAGCCACCACCTGCTTTAACCATATGTGGAATAGCGAAACGGCAACCTAAAAGTACACTTTTTGTATTTACGTTCATTAGTCGATCCCATTCATCTAAATCGATATTAACTACATCTAAATCCTTTTGAAGATTGGTCAGACCAACATTATTGTATAAAACTGTTATAGTTCCATAATGTTCTACTGTAAAATCAACTGCTTCTTTAATAGAAACCTCTTTCGAAGCATCTAAAAAAATACCAACTGCTTCGCCACCTTGACTTTTAATATTCTCGGCTGCTTTTTTTGCACCCTCGACATTAAAATCGGCAATAACTACTTTAGCACCTTCTTTAGCTAATAATGTTGCTGCTGATAGACCAATACCGGATGCACCACCCGTTACTAACGCAACTTTGTCTTGTACACGCCCCATCATCGTCACTCCATTTCCGTTATAAAAGATTTATCTTAGTTTAGTAGCTCCGCCGTCCAGCCTTATTTTTTGATCAGAAATATACCTTCTTTTACGCGCACAGATGCTATTCCTTTTCCTATCCCTGGTGTTCGACTTTTGGTTTATTTATTAATTACCCTCCTCCATTATTTTATTTTAACACTAAAATATTTATCGCTATAACATTTTGCATTTAATCTTTAAAATTAAATAGATGCTCTTGAACCCATTCATCGGTTTGGTTGACTTTAGATTCTACCTCTTCAAGTGGATATACTTTATAGGGATTTTCTTTTATAACTGCAGTAGCTATAAAGGAAGGATCCTCCAATTTCAGCACTTCTTTTCCGTTGATGGTTTTCTTCAATACACTAACCTTTGCAATTCCCCCAATATTTGTAAAATCAAAACTTTGAGCAGAAAAGAAATTTCCTAAAGAATAAAAAACATGCGTAGTGTGACCGTCTTTCGTAGCAATTTCTTCATATGGCTGAATAACATGAGGATGATGTCCGAAAATAATATCAGCTCCCGCTTCTGCCATGGCATGCGCAAGTTGCTTTTGCTGATCATTAGCTTCAAGTTCATACTCCGATCCCCAATGAATACTTACAATAACAAAGTCGACTTTATCTTTTAGAACTTGGATCTCTTTTATAATACGATCAGCATCTATTGTATTAACTAAATAATCTTTACCAGTTGGTGTATTGTAGCCATTCATACCATATGTATAATTGAGAAGACCAAAATGGATATTTTCTACTTCTAAAATACGGTCAGTCTGTAAATCCTCTATAGTTTCATATGCACCCATATAGGGCATGCTGTATTTTTTCATATGACGTATAGCAGATAAAACACCTGCTTCCCCTTGATCTAGCGTATGATTATTGGCCATTGATATCATATCAACTCCCACCTCTTTCAAATCTCTAATAATATGTGTTGGACTTGAGAAATTAGGATAACCTGATAATCCAAACTCAGGACCTGCGGGAATCGATTCTTGATTAGCCAATAATAAATCTAGGGATTCCAATTTTTCTCTTACTGGCTCAAATGAAGGTAGAAAACTAGCGTAATTATATAAAGGAAGATGCAATAAAATATCTCCAATCATACCAATCTCCATTCTTTTTTCTTCATAATCCACGTAAAATGTCGAAAATTGTTTCCCGTGGAACTCTTTATCGAATGGTTCTGTAATTTGCATATTAAAATACGATAAGACCGAAACAAATAATAATAAAAATGAAACTAGAATTTTAATGTTCATCACCTCTCTTTCAATCATTTACTGTATTCATAATCGTTATACAAATCTTTTTTATATATTTATTCGTGTATTCGATACATATGCTATTGAAGTTGAAATAGTTATGCCTATAATGAAAGTGAGTGATTACTCACTTTCAAATTTAAAGGGGGTTTATAAATGTCATCCACCATTCTTTTGAATCAAGTTAGTAAAAGTTTTGGAAAGAAAACAGTTTTAAATAAAGTAAGTATTTCCGTTCATTCTGGAGAAATATTTGGTTTAATCGGACCATCTGGTTCAGGAAAAACTACTTTAGTCAAAATGATTGTTGGTATGGACCAACCTACCAATGGGGAAATACATGTATTGGATACACCAGTTCCTCATTTATACCTATCCCAGAAAATTGGCTATATGGCTCAATCAGATGCTTTATACAATGACTTAACAGGTCGAGAAAACCTATCCTTTTTTGCATCTCTTTACAAATTGAACAAGAAAATTCAAAAGGAACGTATTGCTTACGCAGCCGATTTAGTTGGTCTTACTTCCCATTTATCTAAAAGAGTTCAGAATTATTCAGGTGGTATGAAGCGAAGATTATCTTTAGCCATTGCATTAATACACGATCCAGAACTATTAATATTAGATGAGCCGACCGTCGGAATCGATCCTAAGCTTAGAAAGTCCATTTGGGAGGAGATTAACCGTTTAAAAATGGAAGGTAAAACAATTTTAATAACTACACATGTGATGGATGAAGCAGAAAAATGCGACAAACTGGCCATGGTTAGAGATGGGGAAATAATTTCGAGTGGTTCTCCATTAGAACTTAAAAACCAATACCAAATTAGTAGTCTTGAAGAGGTATTTTTACTAGCTGGAGGTGAAAAAGATGAGAACAATCGCCTTAATTAAAAGAATTTGTATCCAAATGGTACGAGATAAACGAACACTCGCTTTGATGATGATTGCGCCTCTAGTCATTTTAACTTTGCTTCATTATTTACTATCTGCTGATACAACAGTTCCTCGCCTAGGAGTACATGGTGCAGAAGAAGCTTTAATAGAACAATTAAAAGGCAAAGAAATTGTAGTTATACCATATGAAAATCTAAAAAATACGGAACAAGTTATAAAAAAAGATCAATTAGATGGAGTTCTTCAAATAGAAGAGGATAAACTGAGTTTAACACTTACTAACGATGAGCCTTCTACATCGAAGGTGTTACAATCAAAAGTCATGCAAGCCATCTCCAGTGAAAATGCAAAGAAGCAAGCAACTAATTTAACCAAAGTGTTTGCAGATATTCAAGATAAACTGCCGAATGTTCAAGTGAACCAACTAAGTACCCCAGAAATCAATACTTATTATATTTACGGAAATAGCGAAACAACCTTTTTTGATCAGTTAAGTCCTATTCTTGTTGGCTTCTTTGTATTCTTTTTCGTCTTTCTCATTTCAGGAATAGGATTATTGCGGGAACGAACAACAGGCACGTTGGAGCGTTTATTAGCGACTCCAATCCAAAGAAGGGATATCGTTTTTGGTTATTTAATTGGTTACGGACTCTTTGCCATCATTCAAACCCTTATCGTTGTTTTTTATGCAGTAAAGGTTTTAGATATTTTAATCGTTGGTTCTCTTTGGAATGTTGTTCTCATTAATCTATCTCTTGCACTAGTTGCATTGTTACTTGGAATTCTCTTATCGGCTTTTGCAAACTCTGAGTTTCAAATGATGCAATTTATACCAATTGCGATCGTTCCACAAGTATTCTTCGCAGGCATTCTCCCTATAGAGGGAATGGCAGAATGGATGCAAATTATTGCGAAATTTATGCCGATGTACTATGGTGGAAATGCATTAGTAGACGTTATGTATAAGGGATTCGGAATAGATAGTATTAAAAATGAACTCTTTATTTTATTAGGGTTTGCACTGATTTTTGTTATTTTAAATATATTAGCCTTAAAGAAATATCGAAAAATCTAGATTGTTACTGGAAAGGAGTAAGCAATGGTAGAAGAAGAAATATTGTTACAACAACTATTTGATGAAGAAAAATTAACAGATAAGCAAAAAAAAATACTCCTTGCAGCAATAGATACATTCTCAGAAAAAGGGTATGCTGCTACCTCTACAAGTGAGATTGCCAAAAAGGCTGGAGTAGCGGAAGGAACCATTTTCCGACACTATAAAACGAAAAAAGAGTTGCTAGTATCCATTGTTACTCCTCTCATTTCTAAGGTATTTGGTCCATTTATTGTAAGAGATTTTCACAAAGTACTAGACCAGCCTTATGAAAATGCCGAGGACTTTATAAGAGCCACAATCGAAAACAGAAGAGAAGTATTTAAGAAGCTTCTTCCTGTTATTAAAATTATTATGCAAGAAATACCTTTTCAACCCGAACTTAGGGAACAATTTGTTGAACAGGTAGCTAAAAAAACATACGAGCGGATTTTGGTTGTCATTCAAAATTATCAAGATAAGGGTCAAATAATCGATATACCACCATCAAGCGTGGCTAGATTAGCCGTTAGCAGTATCTTTGGTTATTTGATTTCACGTTACATTCTTTTCCCAGAGAGTGAATGGGATGACGAACTTGAAACAGAACGCACTGTTCAGTTTATCTTACATGGAATAGGAAAAAAATAGACACAAAAAAAGAAAGCACGATAATTGTGCTTTTCTTTTTTGTTCTTATACTTTTCTATTTCGTAAAAATACATATAAAAATCCACCAGCACTTAAAAATCGTAAACTAGAACTAATGTACATAGCTACTTCCATGCCTAGTTCATTCAAAAGCCAAATACCTATTTGTGGTGCAATGAATGCGACGAAAGCAAGCAGTACATTGTAAGTTGTAATGCAATACGTACGATATTGTTCAGGTGATTGCTCCAACAATAAATTAAATAATATTAAAACAGTACCAGATAAGAAGAATCCGGATGTCGTTTGAATGAGCGTTAAATAATATAAGTTCGTAGATAGCATTGTTAAAAAAGGTGTAGTGGACATTCCAATAGCTGCCCATATAAAAACTTGCATATTCGAATACTTATCTGCCCACTTCTTCCATAAAGGAAATGTTAAAAACTGCATGAGCATACTACCAACTGAAAACATACTAATCCAAAAGATTGTTGCTCCTGCTACTCGGACATTGTAAATGTTGAATAATCCCCATGCCATTTGCCATGCAAAATTAAAAAAGAGAGCTGCAGCTAAAAACCAGACATAGTTCACATGTTTAAAAATGCTCCAGTCCATTGACTTCTTTTTAACTAGAACATCTGATGAAGGGATGATATCTTCTTCTTGTTTTAATAAGAAAAAAACTTCTAGCAAACCGAAACCAAAAGCTATCGCAAAAAGAATTTGATAGGCAGTAACGCTTTCGGAAGCATCCTTCATTAAAACACCAATAACTAAAGTTGATATAAGACCGACCATCGTTAACAGACGATTTCGATCACTAAAAAATTGTCCTCTTCTAGACTCATCAATCATTCCACTTATCAACGTTTGCCAACCTACGTTAGCTACAGTGTTCGGAACACTGATGAAAGCAATAATTCCTAAAAATGCCCATGCTTGTAGCGAATCAGAAGGCAAATAAACTACTAGTACAATAAGCAAAAACATTAATCGTGCCAGTAAAACAGACATCGCCACGAGTTTCTTTTGAGCACTTGCACGATTTAGTAGAATAGCTGCTGGTATAGTCATTAATAACGCTATTAATGGCGGCAACGAACTTATTAATCCCACCTGATAATTGGTTGCCCCTAATATGGTAATTGCAAAGATCGGAAAAAAGTTATTTGAAAAATTTAATGCAATAGTAGATGCCATTCCATGGTAAATACTTATTTTTTCATTATACGGTCTCAAATTTTGTCAGCCCATTCGATAAATAATAAAGGATATGCTTGAATTATATACTTGCACGGGCAGAAAACAAGTACTTCGAGACACAAAATTTATTTAGATCTGGGTGAACCGTTTTTTAGCGTAAATATACGTTACGGCAAGAGCTGAAACGAGCACTGCTCCTTTAATAATATCAAAGGCATAATACGGTAAGTTTTGTATCGTTAATCCATTCAAGAGAATCCCGATAACCGCTGCTCCAAAAAATGTTCCGATAGCATTTGGTTTTCCAGCACCAAGGACAGAATATCCAACAAAGACAGCTGCTACAGCTTCCATTAAAAGTGGTGCACCCGCATCAATTTGACCTGAACCAACACGTGCTGTAAACAATATACCTGCCATCGAAGCAAAAACACCAGAAATTACATATGCAGCACATTTTACTTTACGGGTATTCACTCCTGACAATGTTGCAGCCTCAGCATTTCCACCCGTCATATACAAAACACGTCCCCAACGAGTATGGTTAAGTACAACATAAGCGATAATTACTAGGACAAGCATTATCCAAACTGGAACTGGTAATCCGAGCATTCTCCCTTGGCCAATCCAAAGAAATGCTTCAGAGAATTGCCCCGGTGCCGTCCCTCCAGAAGTAAGCGGCATATTATTGTATATCGAGTATCCTTCTGTATATGTACGGTGAAAGCCCGCCACTATATACATCATACTTAACGTTGCAAGTAAATCTGGAATTCCTAAAACTACAATAAGAAAACTGTTCAATAATCCAACCAACACTCCTATTACAATAGGTAAGATTAGTACGAGCCAAAGCGGCATCTCATACCACACCATTAACGAAGCAGTAATGACAGTAGATAGAGACATCGTAGAACCTACTGATAAATCGAAACCTCCTACTACTAGCGTAAAGGTAACTCCTAATGCTAAGAGCGTTACAATGGAAATGGAACGTAATATATCTGTGAAATTTCCATATGTAAAAAAGGCACTGCTTATAGTGCTAAAGTACAATATAATTATCAATAGCAAGGCAATTGCACCATATTTAAATAGAAATTGAATTCCTCTTTCTTTGACCTTACTCTTCTTTTCCACCGCTTGCATACAACAAAATCCTTTCTTGGGTCGCATCCTCACGTGAAAACTCCTTCACGATTTGACCGTTATACATAACTAGAAGTCGATCGGAAATACCAATTGCTTCTTGAATCTCACTCGAAAAATATAGACACCCTTTACCATTATTCGCCAGCTCACGAATTAAATTAAAAATGTCCTTTTTCGCTCCAATATCAACACCTTTAGTCGGCTCATCAAATAAATACACTTTAGAGTTGCGCGACATCCATTTTCCGATTACTACTTTTTGCTGATTTCCTCCACTTAAATGCACAAGTGGTGTTTCCGTATGATCCGTTTTAATTTTTAAGCGATTGATGATGTCCTTTGCAAAGTTGCGTTCAGCAGCTTTATCCATAAACAGAAGCCGTGAAAATTTCTTTAAATTCGGAAAGGAAGAATTCGTTTGTAACGACTCATGTACAAATAAGCCTTCTTTTCTGCGTTCCTCTGGAATTAGTGCCATTCCTGCTCGAATGGCGTCTGCTGGATGTTTCGCTTTTAACTCTTTGCCCGAAAGGTTCACACTACCTTTTACTAATGATCCCAAGCCAAATAAGGCTTTAGCTAGCTCCGTTTTTCCTGCTCCTACAAGGCCTACAATACTAACAATCTCCCCTTCAGAAACAGTAAAGGAAAGCTCCTTTAATTTCTGTCCATCCGATAATTCTTTAACCTGTAGGATTTTTTCTCCTAAAGTATGATTTGTATCTGCCTGTTCTATATTAAAAGATACTCCTAGCATCGCTTCAATAATCTCATTCTGTTGAGTAGTTTCTGTGTTAAAAACTTTTACAAGCTTTCCATCTCGCATTACAGTGATTCGATCACTGATTTCAAATACTTCTGGAAGACGATGAGAGATAAATATACAGCCGACTCCTTGCGATTTCAGATGATCAATTACCGAAAAAAGCTTTTTGGATTCGTGGAGAGACAAAGGGGCAGTTGGTTCATCAAAAATAATTATCTTTGCCGAGCTTACAAGAGCTCGTGCAATTAATACTAATTGTTTTTCAGCTAATGTAAGTTTAAATGCCGGTTGATTGACAGCAATGTTTTCTACTTGCAAATGCTTCAGTGCTTTTTTAGCTTCCGTTTGTAGCTTGGATGTGGATAAAAACAAATTATTATTCGTAGCGATTTTATCTAGCATAATATTTTCTGCGACCGATAATTCCGAAACGATTGCTGTATCCACCTCTTGATAAACACAATAGATACCGTGTTCCTTTGCTGCTTTCGGGGAACGAAGCCGAACACTACTACCTTCTAAAACTATTTCACCGTCATCTTGCTTATATACGCCGGATAAAATTTTAATAAGCGTGCTTTTACCTGCTCCATTAACACCTAGCAATGCATGTACTTCCCCTTTTTCTAGATGAAATTCGGCCTCTTCTAGTGCCTTCACATTTCCAAATGATTTACGTATGGAAGTCATAGAAAGAAAAGGATTAGCCATGATGATCTCCTTTCTTAAGGCAATATACCAGTTGAATTTTAACTAGTTGGCCTTGTTATTCTTAATGAATTGTATTTGAAGTGTTTTACGTTATAGAGGAAGACACGGATGTGCGCTTGCCGCACGCTACGTATGAGCCTCCGCAGGATGAATCGCTCATGCAACTTGTAAGGCGCACATCCTAGAGAATCACCGTTTCTATTGTTAATAAAATGATTGTAGGATTTGCATTTAATCTAATCATTTAACAATCAACTTTACTGTCTATCAAAGAAGACTTTTGCATTCTCCCTATTCCAGCCGCATTGGTGTAGAAACACGGATGTGGCTTGCCTCTATCTGTATTAAGAACTATTTATTTTCAAACATTAATTGGATAATACTTTAACCTATCAAATAGAGTTCACTGGCATTCGCGCCTTGTCAGCCGCATGGACGTTCTGCTGAGATGTAGGATGCGCTAGGCTCATGATAACGACCTGCCCGAATGCTTATAGAATAGCTATCTACCCTTTCATATCTTCCATACCAATAATGAGTTAAAGCTTTCTTAAAAAGAAGCTGCCCCCTTTTTAGGGCAGCTACATTTGTATCATTATTGATTTTCTAACTCTTTCAAAGCTTCTGTGTAACCTTGCTCGCTTGCTCCCCAGCCTTCGATATATTCATGTAAGTCATTTGTCGTCACTGTTTCCTCCGGAAGCTTTTCAGCATCCACAAACACTGGTTCTAAAACAACTTTTTCTTCAGGAGTTTCACCATTTATTTTTTGATATAAATAACGCACTTGAATACGTCCTATATCCATTGGATCCACTGCCGCTGAGGCAACCCATGGGCTATTTTCTTTTTGTATCATTTGTAAATCTTCATCACTCATATCAATGCTATAAACTTTAATATCTGTTCTTCCAGCTTGCTCAATAGCGCGTACTGCACCTTTTGCGAATTCATCCCAAGCTGCCCAAACTGCTGTGATTTCTCCTTCATTTGGGTATTGTTTTAGAATCGCTTCCATTTGCGATTGTGTGTCTAATGCTGTATTTTGTGTCGCTGCACCAAATGTTGCAATTTCTTTAATACCTGGATTTTCATTTAAGAATTGCTCGTAGGCAACTTGTCTTCTTTCCATAGGTGCAAAACCTGCTACCCAGATTTTCACTATATTTGCTTCACCATTAGCATCATTTTTTAATTTTTCTAATGTCATTTCAGCCATCTTTTGATCGCCTTGCTCTAAAACTGTGATTCCTTCTACTTCCACACCTGCATCAAAAGCGACGACTGGTATTCCTTTATCAACTGCATTTTGAACTCCTTGATTTAACGCTTCTTTTGTTCCATGATCAATCAGAATTCCATCTACACCTTGGTTTACAGCTGCATCTAGATTGGAAGCCATTTTTGCTAAATCGCCTTCCGACGTAAACACTGTTACAGTCCCACCAAATTTCTCTACTTGTTCTTTTACACCTTCAATGTATTGAGCAGAAAAAGTACCAAGATTTTGTTGCATAACCAATGCGATTTTCTTCCCTGATAGCGGATTATCGGATGCTTCGGAATCAGCAGGAGTAGTTGTTGCTTCTTTTGCATCCCCTTTTGGTTGACACCCTGTTAAGATAATTCCAATTACTAATAATACGGATAAAAGCCATGCTGTTTTTGATTTCATGCGAGTTCTCCCTTTTCTATATTTATTAAACTAGGAATATTTTTTGTATATTCCGGATATATAATTCCTTTTTCAGTAATAATGGCTGTAATGTATTCACCCGGTGTAACATCGAATGCAGGATTAAATACTTTTGTATTTTTCGGAGCTACCTGTTTCCCTGCAATATGCGTTATTTCTTCCGCTGGACGTTCTTCAATCGGGATCTCTTTTCCATTCTTAATGGTCAAATCAAAAGTGGAAGAAGGAGCTGCCACATAAAAAGGGATGTTAAACACTTTTGCTAATAATGCTAAGTTAAGTGTTCCGATTTTATTTGCCGTGTCGCCGTTTTCTGCTATCCGGTCTGCCCCTACAATAATTGCTTCGATTCCTTTTGCTCCGATTGTATGTGCAGCCATGCTGTCTGTTATAAGTGTTACATCCACTCCAGATTGCTGAAGCTCCCACGCAGTTAGCCTTGATCCTTGAAATACAGGTCTAGTTTCACAAGCATAAACTTCAAACTGTTTTCCCCGCTCACTCCCAAGATGGAATGGTGCTAATGCAGTACCATATTTTGCGGTTGCAATTGAACCTGCATTACAAATGGTCATAACTTTTGTTTGACCTTCAAGCAAGGACAACGCATATTCGCCAATATTTCTACAGGATGCTTCGTCTTCTCTATGAATTTTTATAGCTTCCTCTATCAAAAGTTCCTTCGCCTCTTGTACACTTGCTACATTTTCAACAGCACTTCTTAAACGTTCTAGAGCCCAAACTAAATTTACAGCTGTTGGTCTAGATTTAGCTAAATACAAGAAATCCCTGTTGAGTTGCAGATGAAATTCCTCTAATGTATTTGCTTCATACTTTTCGGCTGCTCTAGCCAATCCATATGCAGCGGTAATACCAATTGCTGGTGCACCCCTCACCTTCAGAGTGATAATAGCATCATATACATCTTCTAAAGTATCTAGTGTTAAATACTCAACTACGTGAGGTAATTTTTGCTGATCCAAAATCCGAAATTCTTTGTCGTTCAACTCTATCGATAATGGAATACTCATTTGCGAAACCCCTCTAATAATTCAAATACTTCATCAATTGAATGTATATCTTTGCGTTTTAATATAAGTGCTTCCCCTGTTTGTAAGGTCTGCTTTTTGAATTTAATCCGTTGTTCGTCATCTTCGATACTGTCCAAATCCTTCACATGTGCTAGCCCGATTGTACGACGAATTAATTCACATCCAGCAAAGCCTAGTGTATCTCGGAAAATTTTATCCAAGACATATTCTTTATAGCCATCTGTGTCTTTATAGGAATCGACACTTTTTTTATCCCATAATTCCGAAAATTTAGTCGAAAAGACATCCCAAGTTTGTTTGATATGGGTGACAATAACTCCCCGCTCATCCTCTTCTCTTGTAACATTTTGCACGATTAGATTTGCTAAAAACAATCCAATATCAAAGCCAATAGGTCCATAAAAAGCAAACTCTGGGTCTATTACTTTCGTTTCGGTTTCACTAGCAAAGATGCTCCCTGTATGCAAATCTCCATGTAATAATGCTTCCGCTTCTGTCATGAAGCTATTCTTTAATTTTGCAACCTCTAGCTTTAAGCGCCCGTTATTCCAAATAGTTTCTACGTCTTCTTGCAACAATGCTTCAAAGTCATTTGTTTCATAGTCAAAAAACGGATCTGTAAAAATAAGATCTTCTGTGATTTTACAAAGTTCTGGATTGGAAAACTCTGAAACTAGTTTCTTTTTTTCAAAAGGGTGTAATGCAAAATCAGATGTATGAAATAGTGTTTGAGCTAAATATTCTCCAATATCTTTTGAAAGGTTTGGATATGATTCAAGTTTAATCAACCCTTCACGTGCAATTTTTAAGTGAGATAAATCCTCCATTACCGTAAGCGCAAGATCCTCATCAATTGCATATACGGTCGGAACAAGATTGGCTGCAAATTCAGCATGTTTTTTTAATGCATTTGCTTCAATCACTGCTCGTTTTAACGTTAGTGGCCAACTTTCTCCGACAACCTTTGCGTATGGTAAAGCCTGTTTAATAATAAGACTCTTATCACCGTTCAATTCCTTAATATGAAATACATAGTTAAGATTACCGTCACCTATCTCACGACACTCCAACTCTGTGTCTTGCGGGAAGAAGTTAAGTTCTTTTGCATATAAAATAGCACTTTCTTCTGTTAATGATTCATATTGTCTCTTTGTAGCTGTCGTCATTATTCTCTACCTTTCCGTTTCAAAATAAAAAGCCTCTTTCATAAGAAAGAGGCGTAGAATAAGAGATCTCTCGCCTCTTATCTTTCAGAAAGTTACCTTTCTGATGGAATTAGCACCGTGCCTTAGAAGATTTTCATCTCGGCGCAAAATGCGCCCCGTCTCACAACGGTATTACGGTCGGTTGCTGGGCTTCATCGGGCCATTACCCTCTGCCTGCTCTTGATAAGAGTGCTATTAATTAAAACGTTATACTATTTGAAAATCATCCTAGCATACTCAAAAAACACATGTCAATCATTTTTTAAAAACAAAAAAAATTCTAATAACTATATTGACAATCTTTATATTGCATGAAATAATCATTATTAATTTGACTAACTCAATTGAATAACTTTTTCTTATTTAGAGCAGGTGGAGGGACGAGCCCTATGATACCCGGCAACCGATCCATTATGGACACGGTGCTAATTCTTGCAGTCAGTAGACTGAGAGATAAGAAGTCGTTAATTTTTTAACCTCTTCTTATTTGGAAGAGGTTTTTTATATTTAGAAGGGGCAAGACGCTGCGACATTGACTAAGTTGAAATTTGTTATATAAAGGATTGTGATAATAAATGAGTGGAATTACTACTCTCTATCAGGTTTACGGTAAACCTGGAACTTTTGAAAAAAAAGCAGAAGGAATTGCGCTCGGTTTAACTATAGGATCCTGGACTGATTTGCCGTTACTAGAGCAAGAGCAATTAAAAAAGCATAAAGGAAATGTTATATCGATAACTGAATTTGAAAATAGTCACCATCCGCTAAAACGAGATGAAATCAAAGCAGAGATTAAAATAAACTATCCTAGTGCTAATTTCTCTGCAGATTTACCTGCCATATTAACAACTGTTTTCGGCAAACTATCGCTTGACGGTGAAGTAAAGCTACTAGACTTGGAATTCTCATCAGACCTTTTAGATAATTTCCCAGGACCTAGATTCGGAATTGAAAGTATTCGTAAATTGCTAGGAGTGTATAATCGTCCACTTGTGATGAGTATTTTTAAAGGAGTAATTGGAAGAGATATCAATTACCTATCTGAACAGCTACGTAACCAAGCTCTAGGTGGAGTAGATTTAGTAAAAGATGATGAAATTCTCTTCGAAAACCCCCTTACTCCTTTTGAAAAAAGAATTATTACAGCTAAAGAAGTACTACGTCAGGTGTATGAGGAAACTGGACATCGAACACTTTATGCAGTTAACCTATCTGGGCGGACATCCGATTTAAAATCAAAAGCAAAAAAGGCAAAAGAGCTTGGGGCTGATGCTCTATTATTTAATGTTCATGCATATGGTCTAGATGTACTTCAAGAACTTGTGGAAGATGAAGATATTCAGTTGCCATTCATGGCCCATCCAGCCTATAGTGGTGCTTTTACTTCATCCCCATTTTATGGAGTTTCAACACCACTTTTACTTGGTAAATTGACTCGTTATGCAGGGGCAGATTTTTCATTATTCCCCTCACCATACGGAAGCGTCGCACTGGAGAAAACAGCTGCACTATCACTTGGGGAAGAATTGACGAAAGAAAGTGCAGTAAAACGAACTTTTCCAGTTCCTTCGGCTGGAATTCATCCTGGATTGGTTCCTTTGTTAATCGAAGACTTTGGCATAGACAGCATTATAAATGCAGGTGGTGGAGTGCATGGTCATCCTACTGGCGCTACAGGAGGAGGACTTGCCTTTAGGCAGGCCGTATCAGCAGTCCTTGATGGAATTCCGTATGCTGAAGCAGCAAAACAGTTTCCAGAACTAAAAGCAGCATTGGAACTATGGGGGTAAGCATTATGAGTAAGCTAGTAATCTATTGTGATTTTGATGGGACCATTACAAACCAAGACAATATTATATCCATTATGAAAAAATTTGCTCCCCCAGCATACTTGCCGATCAAAGAGAATATTTTAGGGCAAAAGCAATCTATCCGAGAAGGTGTTGCTCAAATGTTCTCTCTGTTACCTGTATCTATAAAAGATCAAATTATAAGCTACTTGCTTGATCAGGCAGAGATTAGAGAAGGATTCGCCGATTTTGTTTCTTATACAAGAAAGCACGATATCCCTCTCTATATTGTTAGTGGTGGAATTGATTTTTTTGTTCATCCAATGCTAGAAAAGTTTGGTCCTTTTTCGGGGGTTTATTGTAATGAAGCAGACTTCTCAGGAGAAAGAATACAAATCAATTTTCCGCATGTCTGCGATGATTTATGTACGAGCAAAGGTTGCGGATGCTGTAAGCCATCCATTATTCGAAAGCTCCAAGAAAAAGATTCGTTAAGTGTTGTAATTGGTGATTCTATTACTGACTTAGAAGCTGCAAAATTAGCAGATGTTGTCATAGCACGGGATTTTCTTATTGAAAAGTGCAAGGAATTGAATATTCCATATGAACCTTTCGAAAATTTTCGAGATGTCATGACTATTATTGAAACAAGGTTAGGTGTTCAAACATGATAACGCTCCGTGGTAGATGGGAAGAGTTAGCAGATATAAAAGACGAACTTGCTAAACGAGATTGGTTTATGGGAACTAGTGGAAATTTAGCAATTAAGGTGAATGATGAACCAGTAGAGTTTTTAGTTACAGCAAGCGGAAAAGATAAGAATAAGCGAACAAAAGAAGACTTTTTACATGTAAATATAAATGGAGAGCCAATAGAAGATACCATTTTAAAGCCGTCTGCAGAAACATTATTGCACTGTGCTATTTATTCTAAAACTTCTGCGGGCTGTAGTCTCCATGTTCACACAGTTGCTAATAACGTCATCTCCGAATTATACGGTGATCAGGGAAAAATAGATTTTCAAGGGCAAGAACTTATTAAAGCTTTCGATTTGTGGGAAGAAGATGCAATTCTTTCTATTCCTATCATTCCAAATCATGCCCATATTCCACTTCTCGCCGAAGAGTTTCAGACATATATAGATGGTGATAAAGGAGCTGTACTTATACGGAATCACGGTATTACTGTTTGGGGTAGGGATGGTTTCGAAGCAAAGAAGTTACTTGAAGCTTGTGAATTTTTATTTCAGTATCAGTTGACTTTACGTCAAATAAAATAAAAATAAGAGAGGAAGATTTAGATGGCTATCATTAAAATTCAAGGAACAAATGAAACAATTGAAGCACAAAATGAGGTTGCTGCATTTTTAGAGCAACAAGAAGTAATTTATGAGCATTGGGATATAGAAAAATTACCAGAGCAACTTCGTGAAAAGTATGATCTTAGCGATGCAGAAAAAGAAGAAATTTTAAATGCATTTAAAGCAGAAATAGATGATATATCAGAACGTCGTGGGTACAAAGCAGCTGATATCATTTCTTTATCTGACTCTAATCCAAACTTAGATGAACTATTAAAAAACTTTGAACGTAAACATCTTCATACAGATGATGAAGTTCGTTACATTGTTAGCGGTCACGGAGTATTTATTATTCAAGGAAAAGATGAAAATTTCTTTGAAGTCCATCTATCACCTGGAGATCTAATCTCAGTTCCAGAGAATATCACACATTACTTTACACTTGCCGAAGACCGTAAAGTAGTAGCAGCACGAATCTTTGTAACAACTGAAGGATGGGTACCAGTCTACCAAGACGAGGAAGTTGCACAAGGTTAATAAGAAGAACTGCATGCATGAGCATTCTAGATAGTTACTAAATAGGGATGTTTCATTCAAAATTGCAAGTTTTAAAGTACATTCTATAAAAAGTTAAAAAGCAAACACTGAATCCTGTATCGAATGCGTAGTGACCTTTTAAACAAATAGCCTATTATATAAACTCCTAAATTGCCTGTAACAAGCTATTTAGGAGTTTTATTGATTATTATTTAACTAGAAGTCCACCTTGTTTTAAATAAGTTTGAATTCCTTCTGCAGCACGGTAAGAAAGTGCTCCAATTGTTCTAGTAAGATTAAAGTTACTATTATGAGGAAATATAGATGCTCCGACTACAAATACGTTTTCTGCTTCCCACATTTGTAGATAAGAGTTAACTGCTGAAGTAGCTGGATCTTCTTTTGTTGTGCCTTCTCTTTCTATACAAGGAGAATACCAAGCGCTCCAACTAACACAATAAAACCTCCTAATTATCCTAAAACTAATTTATTTACTTAGTTAAACATTAGTCAGATATATATTATTTTTACTTAATGGTAGAATGCAAATTATAAACTATTGATAATATTTCTGTACAAACTCACAATGGTGAAAGAAAATAAGTATATTTTTTTCCTGTCCAGCAAAGAACTATAATGGATAGACCAATACCAGATCCAAGTAAAGCAAACCGTGGAAAAACGCTATTATTAAAAGTAAAAAACAATGCAAAATCTACTACTAACATAAAACCAAGAAGACTTAATTTAATATTTTCATCTTCCAAATGATACTGAGCCAATTTTATTCATCCTTAATAAGGATATATATTCAAACGAGCTTATCATTTACTACATTTTTTCTTAAAATGTACATAAATAGTTTCAAATTTATATTGGTTGTTTTAGAAAAAGTTTGTATATATAAAAACTTTTTTCCTATATTAATTGAAAAATAAAAGGTGCTTTTATTTACAAATTCGACTGTTGGAGTATAATGTGAGATGATACAAAACAACAGTTTCTTGTAGTAACTATTATATTTTAGTAAACATGCTTTTCTAAGCATATAAATATCTCACTTTATTTGAGAAAATGGGGTGGTACACACTAATGACACACGAACCAGAATTGACGCTTGTCGAACATTTAACAGAATTACGAAAAAGGCTCATTATTGTAGCCGTCACATTTATTCTATCTCTAGCCTTAGGATTTTGGATGGCCCCAAGGACATTAACATTTCTTAAGTCACAACCTACAGCTGCTCACGTGGAATGGAATGTATTTGGATATACAGATGGTTTAATGATTTATGTCAAATGTGCTCTAATACTATCTATATTAATAACGTTGCCAATCGCGATGCACCAAATCTGGTTATTCGTTAAACCAGGACTATTAGAGAAAGAAGCAAAAGGAACCATTTACTTTATCCCTGTCTCTTTTTTACTGTTTTTAGCTGGGATTAGTTTTAGTTATTTTATTTTATTTCCTTTGATGTTGAACTTCATGTCTAATATTAATGATTCAATTGGAGCCCTAGAAACATACGGGATGCAACAATATTTTACGTTCATGTTTAATTTGATTATTCCAGTTGGAATTGTTTTCGAGCTACCTGTGATTATATTGTTTTTAACAAAGCTGGGAATCATCACACCTAATCGACTACGTAAGATGAGAAAAGTTTCTTACTTTATACTTGTAGTAGTTGGAGTTTCTATTACACCTCCGGACTTCATTTCAGACTTTATCATCGTTGTACCGTTATTATTGTTATTCGAAATCAGTATCCTTGTTTCGAGCTGGGCATATAAAAAACAGTTAGCAAAAAGAGCTTTGGAAGAAGAGGCATTAGAAAATGAAGTCTAGGGCTTAATTTCTCCTAAGCGTGTTATACTAAAGATAAGTTTACTACTGCATACACATCGCCATTGGAATAAATGTAACATACTATAAGGAGGAACAATCCATGCCAAACATCGGCGTACCAGGTTTAATAATCATTCTAATCATCGCATTAATCGTCTTTGGACCATCTAAACTTCCTCAGTTAGGAAGAGCAGTAGGTCAAACGTTAAAAGAATTTAAAAACTCCACTAAAGACATCGTTGACGATGTTACAGAAGAATTTAAATTAGAAGAAAATACAGACGCTAAAAAGAAAATATAATGTGGCAAACCAGCTATTCTATGAATAGTTGGTTTTTTATTTCCTTTATTTAAGATGAAATAATATCCACTCCTAACCCATTACAAAAAAATAAAACCTCCTTTCCTTGCCATTTAGCAAAAAAGGAGGTTTTACATTATAGATTATTAAAAAATACCCGAATAACATCTGCCCCACCAATAAAAGTTCCGATTGATCCTACTAAATTAGTTAAAACAACTACTAGTAAAATTCGTGTAACCTTATTGCGCCAAAACCCTTTTATCGTAAAAACATCTTCCGAAAGATTTTCAAAATCCCCTACATTTGGGCGTCGGAAATAAGCCTGAACTATTCCCGAAACCCATCCCGACGCTATTAAGGGATGTAATGTAGTTATTGGAGCTGCAATAAAGGCAGAGAGTATAGCAAGCGGATGTCCAAAAGCAATTGCAGCACCGATGGCAGCAAAGCTTCCTGTCCATATTACCCAGCTCAAAGCCTGATCCAAGCCCGCAGTTGGATTTGCAAAGAAGGTGTAAACAACTATGGCTATTAAAAGCACTGGTATTACCCACCCAAGGATTTTAGGAACAATCGATTTCGGTGGTACTTGATTGAGTCTTTCCAAATCATGTTCTTTATAAATTTCTTTCGAGATACCTGGAACGTGAGCCGCACCTAATACCGCAACTACTTTATCCCCAGGAGCTTCTTTAATTTTTTGTGCCAAGTACTGATCCCTTTCATCAATTAAAGGAGTCTTAAGTTTTGGAAATGATTCTGTAAACTCTGCAAGAACTGCATTGAGCGTATCCTGTGATTTCATCTTTTCTAATTCTTCTTCTGAAATTGTTTCTCTGCTAAAAATACTAAAGAATACGGAGGAGAGCAGCTGTGCCTTACCAGACCATCCGAGATTATGCCAAATACGAGAAAACGTAGTTTGTATGTTCCGATCTGCAAGCACAAGATTAGCACCAGTTTCTTTGGCAGACTCAATTCCTTGAATCATCTCTTGACCTGGTTTTATCTCAAATTGCTTTGCTAAACGGTTTTGAAAAGATGATATTGCTAGATTCATCAGAAGCAATGTCGCTTTCTTTTCTTTAATGACTTTAAAAATATCCGTTTCTTTCCATTTACTTCCGTCCATAACAGATTGATATCTTTGTTCATCTAACTCAATACAAACAGAATCTGGTTTCTCTGCTTCTATTACTTCTTTCACTTGCTCCGCACTTTGTTTGGAGACATGTGCTGTTCCGATCAAAATCAATTCTCTGCCATCTAAATTTATGCGAGTAATGTTTTCTTCTTTCACAAAATTCTTCCTTCATAGAATATATTTCTTCTGCGTATCCTCTATTTACGGATTACGAAAAGACTGTCTATTATTAATAATGGATTAGATTAAGATAAATATCAATTAAGTTTTACTGTTTAGAGAGGAAAATTTTTGGGCTGCGCGTCCTACAAGGTGAAACACATAAAAGATGGTATACTGTTTTTATCAAATAACTCGAAAAGGAGTAATGGCTACATGTATATTGTCACAAACAAAATTAAAACAAAACCAGGCTTTGCTGAAAAAATGGCACCTAATTTCACTAAACCAGGTGCATTACAACAAATGGAGGGTTTTGTAAAAGTAGAAGTAACAATTACACAAAACCTTACAGAATATGATGAGTTAAATGTAAATATGTATTGGGAAAACCTTGAGAATTTCGAGGCTTGGAAAAACAGTGATGCCTTCAAAGAATCGCACAAACGACCAAATTCCGAATCAAAATCTACTTCTCAAGAATCACCACTTCTAGGAAGTGAACTAGTTATTACAAAAGTTGCCTCTACAATTGAAGCCCTCCCATCTAAATAATGATAATTAGCTCCTACTTAACTGTTCTCTTACGGTTAAGTAGGAGCTTTTTTGTTAATTTATTATAATAAACGGATATTTTAAAGATGCGGGAGCAACATAGAAATAAATTACATTTACATAGCTATTTTATAAAAGGTCTTTTCAACTCATTAATTCTCTGTTATATTAAATTAGTTACTCAAGATAACTATTATCATGGGTAACTAATTTATTTTAGGAGTGTTAGATTATGACTACGTATCGTGAATTTTTTCGTCAATTTTCACTTTTGTACCGTCCTTTTGAGCATCATTTAAATTTACAACTGGCTAAACACGGCTTGTATCGAGCACAGTGGACCATCATATATTACTTATCCAATCAGTCTTCCGCTACACTTGTCGAACTTTCTAATTACCAAAATGTTGAAAAACCCACCGTCACAAGAACAATTAACCGTTTAGAAGAACTAAGAATTGTAGAACAAATGCCCAGTAAAGATAAACGCGAAAAAAGAATACAGTTGACCTTACTAGGCAAACAAGTATATGAAGAGGTTCGACTAACAGTAGATAAGTATGAACAGCATATTTTAAAGGGAATTTCTGAGTCGGATCAACTTAATTCAATTCGTTTGATGGAAGAAATACGAAAAAATATTTTAACGAAAGGTGAACACGAATGAATCAATCAAGAGCCAAACTATGGACGAAAGATTTTATTGTCGTATCGTCTATTAACTTTTTATTAATATTAATTTTTTATTTATTGATGGTCACAATAGCCGTTTATGCGGTAAATGAATACGAGGCTTCTACTAGTGAAGCAGGTTTAATAACAGGAATTTTTATCATTGGAACTTTAATTGGTCGACTTTTCATTGGTCGTCCTATGGAAGTTATTGGTCGGAAAAAAACATTATTTGTTGGTTTAGCTTTATTTACACTAACAACCTCTTTATATTATGTGAATTTCGGCTTAACTTTCTTACTAATCAATCGATTCCTTCATGGTTTAACTTTGGGAATAGCGAGTACAGCAGCCGGAACAATTGTTGCACAAATTATACCAATGTCTAGAAAAGGCGAAGGTATTGGTTATTTCAGTATGAGTTCTACGCTGGCAACTGCCATTGGACCTTTCATCGGAATTTATATGAGTCAACATACTAGTTTCCAAGTCATTTTCGGTTTCTGTCTAGCATTAGGAATGATTAGTCTCCTAACGTCCTTCTTCCTACATGTACCTGCAACTGAAAAGGTTATCAAAAACGAAGAAGCAAAAGGTTTTAAACTATCCAATTTTGTGGAA
This sequence comes from Psychrobacillus sp. FJAT-21963, assembly GCF_001420585.1. NCBI lineage: Bacteria > Bacillati > Bacillota > Bacilli > Caryophanales > Bacillaceae > Psychrobacillus > Psychrobacillus sp. FJAT-21963. The sequence goes on from NZ_LJIY01000005.1 coordinate 151,805, forward strand.
CCAAATGCTTTACCCATCGCATTCATTATTCTAACTGTTGCATTTTGTTACTCCAGTGTTCTATCCTTTATTAATTTTTATGCGATAAAAATTGACTTAGTAGAAACAGCTAGTTTCTTCTTTATCGTTTATGCTGTAGCAATCCTTATATCTAGACCAGTTACTGGCCGCCTACTAGATATTAAAGGTGCAAACTACATTATGTATCCTGCTTTTATAATTTTTGGCGTTGGTATGCTTCTACTCAGTGTAGCAAACAATAGCTTCACTTTTTTATTAGCTGGTGTACTAATTGGACTTGGTTTTGGTAATATGCAGTCTACCACTCAAGCAGTGGCTGTGAAACTTACCCCACCCCACCGGATGGGGCTCGCAACATCTACATTTTTTATATTCTTGGATGCAGGTCTTGGTTTTGGACCATATGTTCTTGGTTTTATCATTCCCTTTACTGGATATAGCTTGCTATATGTTATTTTAGGAGCAGTCATTCTCCTTACTATTGCTCCATATTTTCTCCTTCATGGACGAAAAGAAAAAGCTAATTTAGCTACAGAGTAACAAAAAGAATAGGCTACCCTCTAATAAAACTTAGAGGATAGCCTATTTCTTATGTAATACTCAAAATTAACGCTAAATAACTTGAAAAGACAAATAGTATGCTTAAAAAGAAAGTTATCAAAGCTGGTGCTTTTTTAAGAAAAGCGTAAATAGTTAAGCCTATTAAAAGTATAGATAATACAAATAGAGAAAAACCTGTAGCATTAAATGCTAGTTCTACATGCATTACTTGAAGGTTTTGACCTTGATAGAAATAACTGAACAGTCTAGATGGCCCCTCATTTTTAAATGTATTTTCACTAGGGGGTGATTGATTGCTAAGTGCTGCAGTGACAGAAAAAATGAGTAGAATAATTAGGCTCTCTATTTTTGACCATGGTCTAGGGTTGAAGTTTGGATATTTTATTAATTTCTTTTTAACGAATAAGCTATTGATAGCTGCATATACAATCAATGGAATAATGAATAGATGTTTAATAAGCAGAAGTTGTCCATATGAGAGCATCCAGGTATCTGTATACGTTGCAAAATCCATTACGAACGTCATTAACCCTATTCCCGAAGCGATCGTAATAATGAAGCATACGATTGCTACTGGTGAAAACCATTTTAAAAACTTCAACCAGTTTGAAAATCCTTTTGAAAACCAACTAACTACAAGTAGAATACCCACCCAAACCGTTACCGCTGTAAAATGACTTGTATGAATGATAAACCCTTTTATGTACCCCACAGAGCTTGCATGACTTGCCCACCCAAACCCTAAAATTAAAAGGAAAGTGAAAGCAAGTCCTCCGTATGCATATAACTGATTCTTTTGATCATCAAACCAAAGAAGAAATATAAATAACATATTAGCTACGATGAATGTAAAAAACCACGCTTTTCCTATTTCAAATGTATTTAAGACCATTTGAAGTGTTCCTACAAAATTTTCTTCCTGATCTAATTGCAAGACAAGCAGCAAAATAGGAATAAACGAAAAAAGTGCAATTCCAACAGTAGCGATAATTTGAACCCTTCTTTGTACAAGAATCTCAGGTTTAAAAGAACTTGGAACAAGAGAAATAAGAAAACTACCTATCAAAATGGAGAAACAAAGGTATAATAGTACCTCACTAACAACAGTCATAAGCATCTATTATATCTTTCTACGTAACCAGAAGAAGACCCCACCAATGATAACAATCAATGCGACAACAATAATAGGAATTGTACTAGATGAAGATTGACTTTCTTCTGTTTGCTCAACTTGGTCTGTATTAGGTGCTGCTATAGTCTCTGCTTGTTCTACTTCCTCGTTCTCTGTTGTTTCCGCTGCAGCAATTTCTACAGTGAAAGGAACAGTTCCTTCAATTGGATGCCCATCTGCTCCAACGATATTCCAAGCGATTTCATAACTATCAGTCTCTAAAGGTATCGCTAAAGTTCCAATCATTTGATTTTCATTTACTGAAATATTTTCAACTGGAATTGACTCACCATTAGAATTCATTAATTCAAAGGTGCTACTTTGTTCTATTTTCCCTTCAAAAATGAGGGAAATCTCATTTAGTTCTTCTGTTACAACTTGCCCACTCTCAGGATTGGAACTCTCTAATCCTGTATGTGCCCAAGCTGAATTTGCAAAAGCAAACATGAAAATAAATGATACTAAAATTATTTTTTTCATGATAATCCTCCTTATTATATCTTTAACCTAGTATAGCTACTCTTTGTGAGGAAAGTATGAAATTACTTTCAACAAAAAAAGAGGTACATTAACAACCTCCTCATTTTTTAAAAGAACTATTCATTCTATTTTATTGGCAATGATAATTATACATTTTTTTTACGTTAACTTTCAGTGAGTAGTCCTGTACCCTTTAACAACACTAAGTTTTAACTAAGTCCTATATGTGTCACTCTATAAGTGTCTATTTTTAATCCCATACATTATGACGAGCTAAAACATTAGCCATTTAATAAAGGAAAATAAAAAAGGCTTCCCTTCTCATGTTGAAGGGAAACCAAATAATAATCAAGTATAATAATAAAATTGTCCTAAAAGGATATACAATTCTTATTTTAATGTACGCTTTAAAAACTCTCTCGTTCGTTCTTGTGTTGGATTATTAAAAATTTGTTCAGGGCTTCCTTCTTCTGCAATAACCCCTTTATCCATAAATACAACTCGATCGGAAACTTCTTTTGCAAATTCCATTTCATGCGTTACGATTAACATAGTAAGCCCTGTTTCGGCTAGTTCCTTCATTACTTTCAGAACTTCTCCCACCATCTCTGGATCCAGAGCGGAGGTTGGTTCATCAAACAGCATAACATCTGGTTCCATCGATAAAGCTCGAGCGATTGCAACACGTTGTTTTTGGCCACCTGATAATTGACTTGGTTTTGCATTCACATATTGGTCCATACCAACCACTTTCAAATATTTGAGTGCTTTTTTCTCTGCTTCTTCTTTAGACCGTTTTAACACTTTTACTTGCCCAACAACACAGTTACTTAACACATTATGATTATTAAATAAGTTAAATTGTTGGAAAACCATTCCTAGCTTTGTTCGGTAAGCATGGATATCATGTTTATCATCTAATATATTTTCACCATGATAAATAATCTGACCACCGCTTGGTTTTTCTAATAGATTTACGCAACGGAGAAGTGTGGATTTACCAGATCCAGAAGAACCTATGATGCATACAACTTCTCCCTTGCTCACGGAAAAGTCTATATCTCTTAATACTTCATGGTTACCAAAGGATTTATTTAAATGTTGTATTTCAATTACTTTTTCCATATTATCCACTCCTTCCTTTTTATAATCCCGCATTGTTTTTTGGTAGTGTGACTTGTGTTGGTTGACCAATCATACTGTAATTTTCAGGACCATCTAATCTTCTTTCAACATAACGTAAAATGATTGTCACCGTAAACGTCATAACGAAGTACAAAATACACGCAACAAAAAACGGCTCAAAATATTTGAAGCTGATTCCCGCAACGGTTTTTGTTTGGAAGTATAGTTCTGTAACACCTATTACATTCAGTACTGACGTATCTTTAATATTTATAATAAATTGGTTTCCTGTAGCTGGTAAAATATTTCGTACTACCTGTGGTAATACTACATGAAGCATCGTTTGTATATGATTCATACCGATTGCTTGCGCTGATTCAAATTGTCCTTTATCAATGGAAATGACACCACCACGAACAATCTCGGCCATGTATGCCCCCGTATTAATAGATACGATAAAAATAGCTGCAGCAGTTCTGTCCATATCCACACCAAAAGCTAAAGCAGACCCATAATAGATAACCATCGCTTGTACAATCATCGGTGTACCACGGAAAAATTCAATATACATCGTTAGAATTGCATTTACTATCTTCAAGAAAATTCGTTTTGCTTTTCGTTCTGGCATAGGGATTGTTCGAATAACTCCTGCCAGCAAACCAATAATGGCTCCAAAGATTGTACCAATGATAGAGATTAAGAGCGTCATCCCTGCTCCACGTAGGAACATCGGCCAGTTATTGGTAACCATTGATATTATATACTCAATGCTCATACTTATCCTCCTCAAAAATTAAACCGACTGCAAAGAGATGCAGCCGGTATCACTTCATCTTTATTCAGAAGCGGGTTGATTTTTAATGGCAGTATCCATAATGTTTTGACGATCTTCTTCTGAAATGCCCGCCAATATATCATTAATTTGTTTTGTTAAGTCACTGCCCTTTTTAAGTCCAACTGCAACTGCTGTTTCTTCTTCATCCGCAACAAATCCATCGGTAAATTCAACCATCGCAAAGTTTTCGTTCGCTGATGAAGCACTAATTCCTTCTGGACGCTCAGAAACATAACCATCTAGCATTCCAGATTCTAGTGCTACACGCATTGCAGGGAAGTTATCCATTGCTGGTTGTTTTTCTACACCTTTAATTTGATCTATTACGCCATAATGTGAAGTATTTAATTGTCCTGACACTTTTGCCCCGCTAAAATCTTGAATAGAAGTAGCTCCCTCATAAGGTCCACCTTTTTTAACTACCATTACAAAGTTAGACGTGTAATAGTTTTCAGAGAAGTCGATTGTTTCTTTACGTTCAGCTGTCGGTGACATCCCTGCAATAATTGCATCGATTTTACCTGACTCTAAGGATGGAACTAGTCCGTCCCATTCTGTTTTCACAATAACTAACTCTTTTCCTAATCCTTCAGCAATTTTTTTGGCAATTTCTACATCGTATCCACCTGCATATTCTGCATTGCCGTCAATTTTTACACCGCCGTTTGAATCATCTAATTGAGTCCAGTTGAATGGAGCATATCCTGCTTCCATACCAACTGTAAAAGTGTTGTCGTCACCTTTAGAAGATGATGATTCTGTATTTTCTGTATTACTTGACCCACATGCTGCTAAAAGCATCATGATAGACACGAACATTACTAAAACTATTAGTTTGTTTTTCATTCTATTTCTCTCCTTTTATATATGATTATGTTTTTAACTACTAAAAAAGGACAACTTACATAAAAAAAGACCTGAGATGAACTCAGGTCGCAATATGTATAGTTGCCCTAAATCCTCTACTTTTCCCAAATGAGATAGCACACCACTATAAACCGGGATGTTTATAGCGGACAGTCCTGTAGTTATTCACTACAGACCCAGCAAGTAATACCGAGAACTATTACAAACTTCGGCGACATTTCCTTCTCCCTAGAATCATGGCTTCTCAAACTCCACTAAGGACTGTTAAATATCGCGCCTCTACCCCACTACATAAGTGAGGTCGTATTTAATTATTGTCCATAGTCTACAATAAGAAATACTATCTGTCAATCATTCTAGAAGTAATAACAAGTTTCTGAATTGAAAATAATCTTTTAAAAGTAAATACATTTTTTCAAACGCTAAAGGAAATAATAAACTCTAGCTAACTAATCTCAATCGTTATTTTTAAAAAACGTTGGCATTACTGTTATAATAGGTTATGGATGAAGTGGTAGACGAATTTATCAAACAAATGGAAGTGAGTTGTTTTATGAATTAATACAAAAAAGGAGTTGATATTATGGGATCTGTCAAAGTCGCAGATCACAAAGTGTCAGAAGAAATGAAAGATGATTTTTCATTAGATCGAGTGCCTCGAGACCAGAGGAAGATGGGTTGGTTTAGTATTACCAATATCACATTTGGTATCGCAACGGCAATTTTTTATTTTCAAATGGGAAGCGTTATGGCACTTCAATTCGGGGCTATAAATGCTATCATATCCTCCATATATGCGATAATCGTTGCCGGTATACTCGGAACGTTCATAGCTTATCTATCAGCCAAATCCGGGATGAACGTTAACTTATTATCAAGAGGCGGAGGTTTTGGTTACATAGGTGCATCGTTAACCTCATTCATTTATGCAACAAACTTTATCATGTACTGTGCCTTTGAAGGCCTGATTTTAGTTTCCGCAGTTCACACCTTCTTCCCCGCCCTACCTGAATGGGCACTAATCATTTTCTTCGGATCTATTGTTATTCCATTAAATTGGTTTGGCATTAAACAACTAGATAAATTACAAAAATGGTCTTTACCGATTTTCGGTATTTTTTTATTGTGTGCCATCATAGTGTCTTTCTTCACTCCATCGGTTTATGAAGGAGCATTTTGGACGTATATGCCAGAAGGAGTGCAGGTGGGTGGCCAAGCTTTACTACTTTGTATAGGAATGCAGCATGGAATAATGGGTCTGACAGCTTTACTTTCTTCAGACTACGCGCGTTTTCTTAAGCCAAAGGATATTAAAATTGGTTCTTTAGCAATAGGTTTTATTCCACAAATTTTCTGTTTTGGAGTTATGGGTGGTCTTGGTATATGGTTCGGTGTTCGTTTAGGTGAACCAAATCCAGGTGTTTATATTGTTCTTCTCTTAGGTTTAGGTGGCGTATTATTCACTATGTTAACTCAGCTTAGAATTAACGTTACCAATATATACAGTAGTTCCCTATCACTTTCTAACTTCTTCGAGAACGTATTTAGATTTACACCAGGCAGACGATTTTGGGTTGTTGTCTCAGGTATTTGTGCAATAGGCTTGATGTTAGGTGGTATTGTGGATCATTTAGATACAGCCATGACATTCCAAGGAGTCTTTTTACTCGCTTGGGCATCGATTCTAGTTACGGATGCCATGATCGTGAAAAAACTATTAAAAATTGGGCCAGGTTATTACGAGGCTCGACACGAATATTTATATAAATGGAATCCTGTTGGAGTAGTATCTTTACTTATCTCAAGTGGTTTAGGTACGATAGCCGCACTAGGTTATATGGGATCATTTCTGGAAAGTACTGCGGCATTCTTCGCAGCACTTCTAGCAGCTATTCTCACCGTGATTTTAGCCATTTTTACAAAAGGTAAATATTATAGCAAAAAGCTTCCTAATGACATTCCTAAGGAAGATTATATTGCATAATAGTTAAAAGATTTTTTCTACCCGCAACTATTAACCATTCAATCAGCTTACCCTTCATTTTATTAACTTCCAGATAGCCTTTTCTTCGGCCTATAATTCGTTTTTATACTATATTCTCGCTTCTCTCAGGAGGTAGAGTTTATAGTAGGCTGGTTGCCTAATTGGTTTTACTCTACTTTTACCCTCAAAACTATTTATCCAACAACTCATAGGGTTATTTTGTTGATACAATATTACTAATGCACCTTGTAGTTCTACAGGGTGCATTTTTAATTAATTGATATCATTAACCCAGGACTCTTTACTTCCACAAAACCATATATATAAAGTGAAATATTTTTTACGATAATGATTTCTTTTTAGAGGGGGAATGCGATGAAAAAGATGTGGTTATTAGGGTTTGGTTTTTTTAGCATTAGTTTAGGATGGTCTTTATATAATGCGTTTGTTCCTTTTTTTCTGAACGACTTTCTTTCAAGTACTGCATTAATTGGTTTTCTCATGACAATTGATAATTATTTTGCACTTTTCTTACAGCCATATATAGGAAACAAAAGTGATCGCACACATTCACGCTTTGGTAGACGGATGCCATATCTATTAATTGGTATACCGTTAGCAGCTTTGTTTTATGCACTTATTCCCTTCCACACAAGTTTGACCACATTAGTGATTTTTATGGTAGGAATGAATATATCCATGGCGATATTCCGTTCCCCTACTATTGCGTTAATGCCAGATATTACTCCTGAGGCTAAACGCACGAAAGCAAATGGTGTTATCAATTTTATGGGAGGACTTGGCGGAATTTTAGCTTTCAGTGTAGGCTCTATTCTTTTTGGAGTGGAGGAATCCCTACCATTTTTAGCGGTCTCTGCAATCTTTCTATTAGCGCTAGTAGTTGTCTTTAAAAATATTAATGAAAATAGAGATGCTATTCCTTTTACCATAACAACTAATCCAAAGATAGATTACAAAGCAGAGTTAAATAAACCTACCATCTTTCTTCTAACCGCAATATTCTTTTGGTTTGTAGCAATTCAAGGGATGGAAGCGTTATTTACTTTATATGGTGTAAACGAGCTTAATTTATCCAAGAGCTCATCTGCCTTTTCACTTGCATTTTTTTCATTAAGTTTTGTACTGGCTGCTATACCAAGCGGTATTCTAGGTGCTAAATTTGGCAAGAAAAAAGTAATCTTAACGGGAGTTATCGGTTTATTTTTTGTCTTCTTTTTATTAAATTGGGTGGAATCCCTTTTTACCTTGCGCTTACTACTATTAATTGGTGGAATGTTTTGGGCATGTATAAATATAAATTCATACCCTTACATTGTCTCTCTCGGAAGTGAACATAACTTTGGTACTCGAACCGGATTATATTATTTAGTATCTTCATTAGCAGCTATAATTTCACCACCTTCTTTAGGCTTATTAATAGATATATTTGGATATGATGTACTATTTAATGCTACGGCAGTAAGTATGCTTTTTGCATTAGCTTGTATGTGGAAGGTTAAAACCCCTAGAACTAGTCCCGTGCGATTGTAAACTACCAATTGGACAGTCGGTTCTATTTATATATAATCTAATGTATATACTTACCATAAGAGAGTGGAGAAATGATAGTTGAAAAAGATAACGATCTTGCAAACTAGTGATATACATGGAAGCATTTTTCCGATTAATTATGTAAATAACGAACAAGCTAATATTGGCTTAGGGAAATTAGCTACGATAATAAAACAGGAGCGACAATTAAACGAGCAATTAATTTTGATCGATAATGGTGATTTAATTCAAGGAACTCCGCTAACATATTACTATATTCAATTTTTAAAACATGAAAAAAATCCCATGATCAGCATTTTAAATGACCTGTCCTATGATGCTGCCGTTATTGGAAATCATGAGTTTAATTATGGGTTGGATATCTTAAATCAGGCGGTTGAAGAATCCCAGTTTCCTTGGCTATCTGCTAATATCTTAGACACAAATACGGGGAAGCCTTATTTTGGCTGTCCTTATATCATCAAAGAAATTGAATCTGTAAAAATAGCTATTCTAGGTGTTACAACTCATTACATCCCAAATTGGGAAAACGAGCATAATATAACTGGTTTGGATTTTAAGGATTGTCTCCAAGAAACAAAAAAATGGGTTACATATATTAGTGAAAAAGAGCATCCTGACGTATTAATTGTTTCTTACCATGGAGGATTTGAACGAGATCTGGAGACTGGAGAACCAACAGAAAACTTAACGGGAGAAAATCAGGGATATGCCATATGTAAGGAAATTAGTGAAATAGACGTCCTCCTAACAGGGCATCAGCATCGCTCTTTAACTGGCAATTTAAATGGTGTAGAAACTGTTCAGCCGTCTAATAACGGGCAAATGATAAGTAAAGTTACTCTAACGCTAAATAATCAGAACGAGATTATAAATAAATCCTCTGAATTATTAGTAGTAGATAATGTTAAAGCAGATGAAGAGGTTTTAAAAAAGGCTTCTCGTTTTGAAGAAGAAACTCAACATTGGCTGGATCAACCAATCGGCAAAGTAGAAGGCGATATGTTAATCAAGGATCCATTTCTTATTAGAACAAGTGACAATCCTCTAATAGAATTTATTAATAAAGTACAAATGGAAACAGCTGGAGTAGAAATCTCTAATACTTCTCTTTTTAGCAATTCGTCTCCTGGCTTTGAACCAGATGTGACGATGCGTGACATCATTTCTAATTACAAGTATCCAAATACATTAAAGGTGCTTCGATTGTCCGGGCAAGATATAAAAGAGGCATTAGAACAAAGCGCACGTTATTTTGTTTTGAATCGAGAAGGAATGCTTGAAGTAAATCCTAATTACATACAACCAAAACCACAGCATTATAATTATGATATGTGGGAAGGCATAGAGTATATTTTAGATATTCGTAACCCAGTTGGAAACAGAGTAACTACATTGAATTACAAAGGTGCTCCTTTAAACCTTCAGCATGAATATGATGTCGTGATGAATAATTATCGTGCTGGTGGCGGTGGAGACTATTTGATGTTTAAGGGCAAAGACATTGTGAAAGATATTCCGATAGACATGTCGGAAATCCTTGCTAACTATATACTGGAGCGAAAAACGATAAAGGCAACAGTTAACCGTAATTGGAAAGTTATCTGGTAGGAATACTAAAAAGCTGGTTCGTTCATCAATTGCTTATCTGCTAGAAGGCTGTAAAAATAAGAGGCTGTTCGAATGCCTGCTACTTTCAATATGATGAGTAGGGATTAGATCTTGTAAGTTGAAAATCACCATACTTTGATGATTGTTATATGGTTTGAACATGGGTAGGAATTGTCATTTTACAATTTATAGTAGTAATCATTGGATTGCACATAAAAAATCGCCGTTTCTTTTTGTTGGTTTGGTCACTTACATTATAAGAAATTTGGCGGTTTTTTTGTATACTATCCCGTTTTATTATATTGTTGATTGAATGAAGTAATGGATTTTCGTTTCAGACGGTGACTCCTGCGGGAAGATAGACAGTCCGAGACCCCGCACGTAGCGTTAGAGAGGAAGGAAGGCTAAGGCCGCCTCTTCAAATGGAAGGCAATCTAAGTTCGCCGCGTTCTGCGACAACGATTGCATGACCTACATCCCTGTGGGCCTCAACGCCTTCATGACCAACATCATGTTGGCCTGAGAAGGCTCGGCGCTCGCCCGCGGAAAGCATCCGTCTGGAACCGAAATCTATCGCACTTTTTAATAAAAGCTATGAAGAAAGAGGCTACCCTTAAAAGTCATTTTTTATGACTTTAAGGACAGCCCTCTTATTTTTATTATGCTAGTTCTTCCAAAGAAGCATAGTATTTTTCTTCTTTTTCTTTATCGAAACGACCTTCCCATTTAGCCATAACGACTGTAGCCAATGCATTACCTACTACATTTACTACTGTGCGAGCCATATCTAGAAGACGGTCAATACCAGCGATAAACGCAAGTCCTTCTAGTGGGATTCCTACAGTTCCTAGAGTAGCCAATAGTACGACGAAGGAAACTCCTGGTACTCCGGCGATCCCTTTAGATGTTACCATTAATACTAAAACGAGTGTAATTTGTTGCATAATACTCAAATCAATTCCATACATCTGTGCAATAAAAATTGCCGCAATCGCTTGGTATAACGTGGAGCCGTCTAAGTTGAAAGAATATCCTGTTGGTATTACAAAGGAAACAATATCCTTTGGTGATCCAAACTTCTCCATTTTTTCCATTACTTTCGGCAAAACAGTTTCGGAGCTAGATGTAGAATAAGCTAAAAGCAATTCGTCTTTTAATACTTTAATTAGATGGAAGATATTGATACCAACTAATTTTGCAATACCACCTAGTACAACAACAATGAAAAATAGCATAGAAGCGTAAACTAGTATCATTAACTTTCCAAGTGGCAATAAAGATTCCAATCCAAATTTAGAAACAGTAACACCTATTAACGCAAATACACCAAATGGTGCAAATTTCATAATCAAATTAGTTACCCAGAACATAGCATCTGCAGTTCCTTGGAAAAAGGCAAGGACTGGTTTCCCTCTTTCCCCAATAGCAGCTACTCCTAAACCGAATAAGACTGAAAAGAATATAATGGCAAGCATATTACCATCTGCCATAGATTGAACGATATTACTTGGCACAGCATTTACAATTACATCAGCAAATCCATGACTTTGCACTTCTTCACTCGTTTGTACATATTGATCGATATTACCTTTTGATAGTGTGGACATATCAACACCAACACCAGGTTTAAAGATATTAGCTGCTAATAAACCTACAACTATTGCAATAGTCGTAACTATTTCAAAATATATTAATGTTTTTCCGCCAAGCTTCCCTAGTTGCTTAATATCACCTGTTCCAGCAACGCCTAGAATCAACGTAGAAACAATAATCGGTACAACAATCATTTTGATCATATTAATAAAAATAGTACCAATTGGTTGTAAATATTTTTCTACAGCAGGATTACCAAAAAAGATGGCTCCAACAACTATACCTAAAATTAATCCGACTAAAATTTGATATGCCAGAGTAAATTTAAACTTTTTCTTCATGAATCCGTCACCCCTTTTATATTGAAAACGCTTTCTCTCATTCGGAGTAGCTTTTAAAATATATTAAAGGTAACTTACAAAATCCGACGTAATCCGACAAAACGTAATATATATTTATTGATTGTATTTATCCTTTGTTTCTAAATACAATACTTGAAGAAACTTTTTAATATTAACTTTTACTCTTGTTGCTACATCAGTTTCTTCATTCATATGTCTCATTTGATTTCTAATTTCTTGAAACTCAAAAAACCGAGGAGCATAATATTCAAAGTTGAGGTTCGTATAATCGATTAAACCCATAGAAGCTAAATTATTCATAGCAGATAGGATCGTTCTACGAATACGCTGCTCGATTGCTCTACTCTCCTTTTTTATATCTGCCGGATGTGTTTTGGAAGCAACAATTTCGTATAGGTCCTTCAATGGTGGTAATTGAACAGATAGTTCCTCTCGCTCCATTAAATATTCTATTATCGAAACAATATCATCACTTCCTGTTTCTCCAATTACCCCTATATCATTTAACATAGACAATACAATTTCTTTTACATTTTGCTGTCTCTTTATCGGTTTGCCTGGAGCAATATTTTCTAATGATTGTCGAATTGCTAGAAGTGAATCTTTTAGTTTAAATTGTTCTGCTGTCTTTTTTAAAATACTTTGTACTTCCACACGATTAATAGGCTTATGTATAAAAAATTCTACTCCTTTTTCATACGCTTCCCCTACCATTTCTTTGTTTACTATTTGGGAAATCATAATAAATTGACCCTGAAATCCTTCCTTTCTCAACTGTTCGATTGTTTCAATACCGTCCAACTCTGGCATTAATAAGTCTATTAGCACAACATCTGGATGCATGGATAGAATTGTTGAGAGGCTACTCGCTCCACTAACTGCCTCACCTATAACAATGCCAAGTTCATGATCAATTATTATATTTTTAAGCATAGTTCTACTAGCTTTATCATCATCTACAATAAAATAACGCAGTTTTATTCCACTCGCTTTCGTATGTTTTCCGTAGGGATATGAATTCGAAAAATGGTTCCAATTGGAGGTGATTCTATTTGAATGGTTCCATTCAACTGTTGAATAATTTCCTTTACATGAGACAGGCCAATACCTGTTGCAGCAACTCCCTGCTCATTATATTTTGTCGTATATCCAGGTTCGAAAATAATGGACTCGTCCTCTTTCAGAATACCCTTACCTGTATCTTTCATAACAAAACAAGTGAATTCAGATTCTTCAAACAGAGTAACCGTAATGTCACCCGAACCAACAATTGCTTCAACAGCATTGGCAGTCAGATTATTTAACACGGCCAATAGAGGAATTTGCTTATCTGTTTCAAAATCGACGGACATGGATAGTTGAAAAGAAATCTTTTTCTTTAATAGTTCACTGTATTTTTCATTTGCACTAATAACAAAGCCCATTACATCTGAAAGAAAGAGAGGTGTTTCTTTTTGTTGCTTCGTTATTTTAGTCAGCCCAGATAAAATCCTCTGAGAATCTTTTTTTACCTCATGAATTTCTTGTGCGATATGTAATGCCTGAATACTAAGTTCATGTAATTCTTTCTTTTTTAAACGCCTATATAAGTCATGGCTAGAGGCAGTTATTTGCTCAATATGATTTAAGGATTTTTGTAAATAAAGGGTTTCTGCATATAGTTCGGAACCTACACCAAGCATTTCTTGCATTTGTTTTTTTTGCTCCGAAACTGTAATAGAACTATATAATCCAACAACAAAATAACTACGAAATAAAGCTACTCCACATATTAAAGCAAAATCCTTGAAACTTAATAAGTCTTGGTGCAATAATCCATGTCTCAAAACATGCTCCGATACGTTTCCAATGACTTCTAACAAGGTTGCCCATGCTCCTAAAATAAGAGGAGAAGATTTATACTTTTCTATTTTGATCAAGTCTAATACCATCGCAAATACAAAGTAAAAGAAAAATGCAGGAAAGTTATTTTTCAAACTTATTACAACTTGAACGCCATCAAGCATCGATTCTTCCAACACACGAAAACACACTACTGTTATACCGGTAACCAAACCGGTTCGTAAATAGGACACTGGTGTCCAAATTAAAATAAGGAGAAAAAATGCAACACTCCCCAGTCCAAAACGAAATGCTTCTTCTTCAAAAGGCACTACCTTGACTTCACTTGCAAGGGTCGTCAGTATGGCAGTAAAAATTAATATAATTTTTTCGCTTCTATTAAGTTTACTTAAAAAGAGGTTGCTTTTAGAAAACATTTCATTCACCTATAACCTATATATTTTATCTTCTATTAAAGATACATCATTTTTCTCTCACAATAAAATTCAACGTAGCAAGCTTAATCTAATTGGTGAAGATTTGCCTTAAAAAAATACCTATAACTTGTTTCATATCTACTTTGTAGAAACTTTCCTATACATCAACAGTTCACTAATATATATTAAAACAAGGTGATTATATGAAAACATATTTAAACAATTCAAAATTTGTTGCGGGAATAACCCTTAAGGATGAAAACAAACTTGAAAACAACAACATGGCACTTCATGTATGTGAAAATCCTACTAATATATTGGAAAATCGTAAGCTATTAGCCGCTTCCTTACATTGTGAGTTGGATGATTTTGTGTGTGCCAATCAAACACATAGCTCAAATTTCCATCGGGTTACACTTGATGATAAAGGACTTGGTTCTTATCAATCAGATACTGCCATTGCAGATACAGATGCATTATATACTTACGAGCCAAATTTGTTACTATGTAGCTTTACGGCCGATTGTGTGCCAGTGATTTTTTATAATGAAGTAAATGAACTTGTTGGAGTTGTCCATTCCGGTTGGCAAGGTACAGTCAAAGAAATTACTTTGAAACTTTTTAAGCATTTAAAACAAGCGGAACATTGTACAATGAGTGATTTCCAAGTCCAAATTGGTGCAGCATTGAGCCAGGATAAATTTGAAGTCGATAAAGATGTATATGTAAAATTTAAAGACCTTGGCTACGCGGATGATTTTATCTATTACAATAATCAAACGAACAAGTATCATATCGACAACCAGCTAACGGTGAAAAAGCAGTGTGAGCTCGCGGGTATTCCATCTGAGAACATTACTATTGATCCTACCTGTACATTTGTAAGCCCAGAAGGATTCTCCTATCGACAAGACAAAAAAAGTGGCAGACATTTGAGCTTTATAATGAGAAAAAAATAAGCACTTCACTTCGTAGTGATGTGCTTATTTTAATTATTTACGTAAAATATTCAAATTTAGCATTTGGGAAAAATTTCTCCATATAGCCATATAGATGTTCTTTTATATCTTCTTCTTCCTCTTTTTGATAGATGTATTTGCCTATTCCGTATTTCCCCCACTTGTATCTTCTCGAAGTTTCATCCAATTCCAGTTTAGTCATTGGATAGTTTTTTTCAATTACTTTTTTAGCTGGCATTGTAAATCGGTGTTGAATGAATTCAAACGTTATATCATCTCGTGCATCCATAGGTAATTCTGCATTTAGGCGTTCAAACATATGATAGTAGCCTTCCTCCCACCCTTCATGAAGGTAAATAGGAGCTACGATAAAGCCCAAAGGATAACCTGCTCTCGCTACTTTTCCAGCGGCTTCTATACGTTTCTCTAAAGGTGACGTACCTGGTTCAAAGTTTTTAATGACATAATCGGCATTTACACTAAATCGAAACCTTGTTTTTCCATTATGCTTGGCATCTAGTAAATGATCGACATGGTGAAATTTAGTCACAAATCTCAATCTACCTAATTCTGATTGACCAAAATGTTCAATGGCTCTTTTCAAAGAGTGTGTTAAGTGATCGATTCCTACAATATCAGAGGTACAGGATGCTTCAAATCTTGTGATTTCAGGCGCACGCTCATCTATATAACGATCCGCTGCTTCTAGAATCTCATCCACATTCACATATGTACGAATATATGGCTTACTTCCCATAGTAGTTTGCAAATAACAATAATGGCAATGCCCCATGCACCCTGTAGCAAAAGGTATAGCATATTCAGCAGAAGGCTTGGACGTATCAAACTTAAGTGTTTTTCGAATACCAACGACTAGGGTCGACTTTGCAATACGGTATCTTTGAAAATCATTGTCCCCAGGTAAATTTCGTACCTGGTTATGGGAAGTCGTATAACGAATTTCTGTCCCCAGCTTTTCAAATTTTTCTTTTAGTTCTTGGCCAAGTGGATATTCCAATGCATTCGGTTCAAAATATACTAGCTGTGGTGTAAATGGTTTTCTCATTTGTTATCTCCCTTTTAATGAAAATACTGACGATACGCTTGTTCAGCATCTGTTTCATTTGCATAAATGGCCATTTCAGTAGTTAAAGGGTAATATGTTTCATAAAGAAAAAGCGCTAATTCTTCCGGGTTTTCCGGGTTGTTTACAACAGCCGCTTCTTGTATATTCGCTACGTCCTGTATATGTGGATTTCGGTAAAATATATAGACAATATCACCAGCATTATAATCGTAATGCATATGTCATCACCTTCCTCGTATCTTTTTAATAGCTTGGCTAAAGAAGAGGAGATTATTTACTAATTGTTAATAAAAAAACATTAAGCTCGTCGAAAAAAATGCCATCCTCATTCGGCGTGCCGCATATTGTAAAAAATATTGGTAGCAGCAAAGCCGTCGTTTTAATATCCGTCTATTCAGATACCGAGCTTAACGACATGTTCTAAATTTATCTATAAAAGCAATCTTGACTCATTCACAGTCATTATTGCTTTTTTTACTTCCTTTCTTTCTAATTCCCGTAAATAATTAAAATCATAATACGCTCTTCCATTTCATATTCTTATATAATGTGAAATTTTAATGAAGGGAAGATACGAAATGGACGTATATGTTAGAGGCGGGGATTCAATTTGGTATTTTAGCCAATTATTTAAGATTCCCCTACAGCTTATTAACGATTCTAATAGAAACATTAACCCCCAAATACTTTCGATAGGTCAACTTATACAAATTCCGGGATACGTTGTTACCAACTATCAAATCAGGCCTGGAGACTCCATCTGGTCCATTGCCCAAAACCGAAACCTTCCACTCGATGCAATTCTGCTTGTTAATCCTGGACTTAGTACAAATCGTCTCCAAATCGGGCAGACCATAAGCGTTCCTCTTAGAGTTACTTGGAGACTTGTAAACGGTAAGCAAAATTATGACTACGATACAATGAGAAACGATATAAGACGATTACAGACTGTATACCCATTCCTGCAAGTTTCTTCTATTGGAAAGACTGTATTAGATCGGGAAATACCGGAGGTTCTAATAGGAAATGGGGATAAAAGAGTTCACTTCAACGGTTCATTTCATGCTAATGAATGGATTACTACTCCCATCACTATGACATTTTTAAATGATTATTTGCTATCCTTAACAAACCAAAATACGATTCGAGGTATTGAAACATCCCCTTTATATACACAAACCACATTATCCATCGTGCCGATGGTGAACCCGGATGGTGTAAACTTGGTCATAAATGGACCTCCTGCAAATGAGCCATGGAGTAGTAGAGTGATTGAATGGAATAATGGCAGTTCGGACTTTTCTGGATGGAAAGCAAATATACGTGGAGTAGATCTGAACGATCAATTTCCTGCTAAGTGGGATTTGGAAAGAGCACGCAATCCAAAAACTCCGGGACCACGCGATTATGGTGGGGAAAGTCCATTGTCCGAACCAGAGGCTATTGCAATGGCAGACCTAACAAGAAGAAGGGATTTTGCAAGAGTACTTGCTTTCCATACACAAGGGGAAGTTATTTATTGGGGATTTGAAGACCTCGAGCCTCCTGAAACGGAAGTTCTTGCTATGGAATTTAGTAGAGTCAGTGGTTATGAGCCTATACAAACAATTGAAAGCTATGCAGGTTATAAAGACTGGTTTATTCAGGATTGGCGAAGACCTGGTTTTACTATCGAGCTTGGAACAGGAACAAATCCGCTACCCCTTACTCAGTTTGACGAAATCTATGAAGAGTCATTGGGGATTTTTCTGTCAGCTTTATATTTATAATTACACACTCTAGTTTCATTAAACGGCTTTGTAAAAATACACTTTTTATTAATCATTACATATGATGCATTAATGAAATCGTTTAGGGGGAGTCTTTATAATTATTCATGTGGTAATCGCAGGCGAAACGCTTTGGCAAATTGCAAATCGTTATGCTGTAAATATGAATTCGATTGTTCGTGTAAATGGTTTACCAAATCCAAATCAATTAATCATTGGACAGTCGTTAGTTATTCCTGTTTCTGGTACAACTCATATCATTAAATATGGGGAAACATTATGGTCTATCGCACAACAATATGGAGTTACTATTCAATCGATTATTCAAGCAAACAATCTAACAAATCCAAACGCTCTATATCCAGGTGGAAAGCTAATTATTCCACCTATTATACACATAGTGCAGCCGGGAGAGACTTTAGGGCAAATTGCGAACCGTTACGGTACTACAATTCAAGCTATTATTATTGAAAACACAATAGAAAACCCGAATTTGATATACGCCGGAATGCGCTTAGTTATTCCCAGACCAAAGCCGACTATAGAAGTAAATGCCTATTCGTACCAATCAAACGAAGATGCTATCAATTCACTGAATGAAGTTGGTCCTCTCCTCACTTATTTTAGTCCCTTTGCTTATATGATTAAGGAAGATGGAACATTACAAATGATGAATGATCAGGCTATGGTCGATGCAGCAATTTCTAAAAATATAGTTCCCATGATGTCGATTACGAATTTCTCCTCAACAGAGGCTGGTTCCAATTTATCACATGTCATTTTGTCTAGTGCGGATTTACGAGAAAAGCTAATTACCAACGTACTACAAGTGATGGATGCTAAGGGCTATAAAGTATTGAATATCGATTTTGAAAATGTATTACCTGAAGATCGTGAGAATTATAACACTTTCCTACAATTGGCTGTTGATCGTCTCCATCCGAAAGGCTATTTAGTATCCACCGCTCTTGCACCAAAAACTAGTGCAACACAAGGTGGTTTATTATACGAAGCACACGATTATGAGGCACATGGGAGGATTGCAGATTTTGTGGTCTTGATGACATATGAATGGGGATATCGATTAGGACCTCCACAAGCCATCTCTCCTATTAACCAAATGAGAAGAGTTGTAGAATATGCCCTATCTGTCATGCCTGCTGAAAAAATATTTTTAGGCTTTCAAATTTATGCTCGGGATTGGCTTCTCCCCCACGTTCAAGGTCAAGAAGCAGAAACATTTAGTCCTCAAGAGGCTATAAGAAGAGCTATAAAATATGGCACAGTCATTCAATATGATACAACCGCACAGTCTCCATTTTTCCGCTATGTAGATGAGCAAGGCCGTCGTCATGAAGTATGGTTTGAAGATGCACGAAGCGCTCAAGCCAAGTTTGACTTGGCCAAACAACATAATCTTCGTGGTATCAGTTACTGGGCTTTAGGTTATCCATATCCACAAAACTGGACATTATTATATGATAATTTTACGATTAAAAAGGGATTATCCTAAAAACGTCCATTAGCGATATAATTCGAAAAATAATATAGTGAAAATAGATGCCGAATTAAAAAGGAGCATCTATTTTTTTGCTTAAATAGTTTAAGTAATCCTAATTTATTTTTCTGAAATACGAATAAATTTTCTCTAATTTTTTCGCATGATTGCCCTTTGGACTTTCCATATTACCAAATTCGAAAAATTTCACTTTTTTGATTCCTACAAAATTAAATAATGCTCTTTTCATCAAAATCTTATGACTATTGTTTAAGAGAAATAACGGATAATTCGTAGGACCTTTCATAGTGGAAATACAAACTACAGACTTTCCTTTCAATAGCCCTTCTGGTAAAAGCCCTCCATTCTCCTTATAAGCAAAATTCGAAGCAAATAATTGATCTATATATCCCATAAGCATTGCTGGTGGCCTTCCCCACCAAATTGGATAGATAAAAACAATCTTATCCGCCCACAGCAATTGTTTCCTATATTTTTCAAAGTTTGAATCGCTATGCATATCGCGTCTTCGTTTTGACTCATTGAATTCGAGGATTGGATTAAATCCTTCCTCATATAAATCTAATATTTGTATTTCACTTATAACAGGACTTTCACTACTTCCTTTTAATACTTTTTGCAAAAATGAATAGCTTAAACTTCTATGATTTGGATGTGTGTAAATAATTAGCATTTTCATTAAGCTCACCTCTTACTTATCATTTGATAAGTAAATAATAAACTCAATTAATTTAGTTGTCAAATGATAATTGTATTATGATAACATTTTTGCTATCTTTTTAATTAGAGGTGATAAATATGAACAAAAATAATCTTTTTCATAAATTTGTGGCGTTTACAACTTCAGTTCATCGTGTTACACACGAGTTAACAAAAAATGCAAAGTTAGATACAATCACACCCGTGCAATATAATATTCTTGAATATGTATATGTCAGTCAGCCTGTTACCCCAAGCGAAATTAGCGATTGTCAGTATATGTCAATGCCCAATACAAGTCGAGAGCTCAAAAAATTGAGTGAAAAAAATTTAATAGATAAATTTGGGGATATAGAGGATCGAAGAAAACAGTATATCCGACTCTCTAAAGAGGGCGAAACCATGATGAATTCAGCGTTTCAATTGATAGAGTCTGATTTTTTAAAAAGAATTAAAGATGCTTCTAAGGAAGATTTAGAGGAAATTGAAAAAGCCTTAGACATTCTTCACAAAAAAGTTTTTTATTAATATTTATATANTGCCAGGACATATTCTTATGTACCTGGCACGTAAACTAAATTCTACACGTTTTTTTATCACCAAACTTCTTTCAATGTATCTCTAAACAAATTATCTAATTTTAATGTAGGGTCCTCCACTTCAACTTTAATAGTTTTAATGTATGCTTCAAGACGTATCATTTCGCTGTCTAAAAATTCGTTAATTACTTTGATTTGTGGCTCTATATCTAATTCATCACCTATTATCTTTCTTTGTAAAAGATGTTCAATTTCATTTTTTAATTCACCAGCTGGAATCATACTTTGCAATAATTCATGAAAATCAATTGGGGGAACATTTTTGTATTCTTCAATCCACTTACAAGCTAATACAGGTCGAAGTACATAAAAATATTTTTTAATCTTTACTTCTGTTCCTTGTAAGTACTCTCGATAATTATTCTTTGCCATGTTTAAGTAGTGATGCAAACTAGCATTCGGATAGAACACTTCAGATTCTAACTTTCGCAACTTATCAATAAAGGAGTACTTTTGATAATAAATTATATTACTTCTCATCCATTCCAATAATGGGGGATTACTTTTTCTAAAAAGACGCAATGCTTTTGTTATTTCCCAACCACTTATATCTAGTAAATCGTTAATTGGGACCTCTATTACGTCTCTCTTAGCACCAATTCCTTGTGGATCAATAGACAAATACCACTGTGGTTGATGAATATAAATAAAACGAACATCATAATCACTATCTTTGGAAGGAAAGCCCCAAGCTCTGCTACCGGATTCGACAGCATATAGAACCTTTACTTGAAACTTCTCTTCGATTTCTCTTAATTTATTTTGAATTATTTTATCCATTTATTCTCCACTCTCATATTTAGTATTAAGGTTAATGAACCCTTGTGTTGAACCAAGTACCGTTGCTAAATGAGTGACGATTTCCCAAATGGAATTTACCGTTTCATTGCTTTTCCATGATGCATGAAGCAGAAAGTCCATTTATTAAACTGTTTAGCGATACAAACCAATTATTTTGATTATAACAGGCGCTTAATTGACTTAATATAATATTTTTAGCATCCATTTTTCCTCCTATATTCAGGATCTATTTTTCTGGTCTAATAAATACAAAATACCCTCCTAGGATTTATCAATAAACTTACAAATAAATCAGCAGACCAATAAAAGCACATCAACTAAAGTTGATGTGCTTTTATCTTTTTCTTTATAGACTTATTCTAGCATTTCTCTATATTCCTCCGAAGTTCTTACTTCTATTGTAAGGAAGTTACTTCCAAAGATTGCTTTTATTAAAAAAGGTGCTCCACTTGTATTTTGAAATCTGAAATCTAATGTTCCATATGAAACAGTTGCATCTCTTCCTTTTGGGACGTATCCCACATCTAAAGAATGATGGTTTCTTTCCACATATGTTACCGCCAATTGATCAACTACGTTAAAAAGAGTGGAGGACGTCTGGCAAACTCCTCCCCCTATTCCCATTACAAGTTTCTTATTAATAATTTCAGGTGCTGGTTGGTATCCATTTGCTTTGTCTCTCGGTCCTGTCAACTCATTAAACGAGAAATAATCTCCACTTCCAACAATCACATCATTAATGGCTCTTGCTGAAATTTCAATATTTTTGTTCCTGTTTACATCCGAGGCATCAAAATAAGTTGTATAAGAAGCAATTAATACATCCTCTAAATGAGGAATATCTTTCACATCATAACTACTTTCTGTCACATACAAGGGGATATCGACATCCTCGCCTGTACTAGATGCTTCTATAATCCTATCTACCAATTCATCTTCTTTTAAAATAATTCTTGGGCTTCCTTTAATGACCTGACCGTTTTCATCAATTTTATCAAGAACCATTCTCTTGTCATAACCAGCTTCCGTTTCTGTACCTCTTGCCAACTCATAAGCTAATTTTTCAATTTCCTTTTTATAAGTTTCAAGATCATCTTCATAACCTAAATCTTTCGGTGACACAGTTTTAATTATTCTTGAAGTATTTGGATCCATGATATTTACAACTAATGGCTTTGTTTCCTGTTCCTCTACTTCGTTATTATTGTTAGGCTCTTTTTGTTCTTCTTCCAGTTGTTGTTTCTGTTCATGGTTATTTGATTCTACTTCTTCGTTTACTGATTTATCTAGACAACCCGCCAGTCCTATTGAACATAAAATTATAAGCAACGCAATCCATCTATTCACATTATCGTACTCCTAGCTATAAGGTATTTCCCTTAGACATCTTATTCAAATAGGAACGATAATGTGTATAATCTGACCCCTATGTTTTTCACTAAATTGATACTTTTAAAAATATCAATCCTTTGCTAATGTTATCAGTAAATTAAAAACTGATTTTTATCAGTAAGGAAATAAAGGAAAAAGGAAACCTTGCGTAACTTTTTCCTGATACCTATAAAGAAAAGATAAGGAAGGTTTATTACTATGCAAAAAACAACAAGTTATTCAAACGCACGCACTTTCGATTTAATCGTAACATCCATGTTAATAGCACTCGTTTTCGTTGCAACCCTCTTGTTAAATATTAAACTACCGATCGCGGCAAATGGCGGGCTAGTGCATCTTGGAACAGCTATGCTCTTTATAGCATCTATCTTATTTGGCCCTAAAAAAGCAGCACTTGCCGGAGCTATTGGCATGGGGTTATTTGACTGGGTATCTGGTTGGACGTTGTGGGCACCATTCACGATTGTAGCACGTGGCTTGCAAGGTTATATAGTTGGAAAAATAGCGTGGTCGTTCGGTCGCGATGGAAACAGTATTGCTTTCAATCTACTAGCTACTATCGTTTCAATTCCAGTTATGCTAGGTGTTTATTACATCTGTGAAGCCGTTCTTTATGGTAGTTGGGTTATACCAGTGGCTTCAATTCCTGGAAACATCGTTCAAAATGTAGTGGGGATTATCATCGCCATTCCAGTTTGTGTTGTATTGAAAAGAATTCCACTTTTTAAATAGGTATTAAAAAGATTACAACAACTATGTAGTTTTTTTAACATCATTTTATATGCATGAAAAAGGGAGGATGCTTTGTAAAACAAGCATTCTCCCTCTTTTTTTTATTAATCTATTTTCATTCGATACCTTTTTTACTACACCCTAGAATTAACTATTGACTAGCTCCGTGTCACTTAGACGAAGCGTCTCTGCTGTTGAAGTATGAATTTCTTGAAGAAGCTCTGGGTTTTCCGCTAGTGACATACCATAAGAAGGAATCATTTCTTTTATTTTTTCTTCCCATTCTTTGATGTGTTGTGGGAAGCATTTATTAATGATTTCAAGCATTACGTGTACAGCAGTAGAAGCACCCGGAGAAGCACCTAGCAATGCAGCTACCGAGCCATCAGCAGCAGTAACAACTTCTGTACCAAATTGAAGTGTTCCTTTACCTCCAGCCTCCGTATCTTTGATCACTTGCACACGTTGACCCGCTACTACTACGTCCCAATCTTCGCTCTTTGCGTTCGGAATAAACTCTCGTAATTCTTCCATGCGCTGTTCATTTGATAACATAACTTGCTGGATTAGGTATTTCGTCAACGACATCTCTTTTGCACCTGCTGCCAACATAGTAAAGACATTATTTGGTTTTACAGAACCGATTAAATCAAAATTTGACCCTGTTTTTAAGAACTTTGGTGAGAAGCCCGCAAACGGTCCAAACAGCAATGATTTTTTGTTGTCGATATATCTTGTATCAAGATGCGGAACAGACATTGGCGGAGCACCAACTTTAGCTTTTCCGTATACTTTTGCATGATGTTGTGCCACAACTTCTGGATTGTTACATACTAAGAATAGTCCGCTTACTGGGAATCCACCAATATGTTTTGATTCTGGAATACCAGTTTTTTGTAGTAAAGGCAGGCTTCCGCCTCCACCACCGATAAAGACGAATTTCGCCGTATGATATTCAATCTTATTGCTATCTAAATCATGCACTTTTACTTCCCACAAGCCGTCACTAGTGCGTTTAATATCCTTGACTGTATGTTTGTAGTTTAACTCTACGTTATGATTTGTTAAATGGTCAAACAACATATGTGTTAGTGCGCCAAAATTAACATCCGTTCCTGAGTCGATTTTTGTTGCCGCAATCGGCTCATTTGATGTACGACCTTCCATAATAAGGGGAATCCATTCTTTCAGCTTCTCTGGGTTATCGGAAAATTCCATTCCTTGAAACAGGGGATTGTTTGTTAGCGCTTCAAAACGTTTTTTCAAAAACGATACATTTTTCTCCCCTTCTACTAAACTCATATGAGGTATTGGCATGATAAAGTCCTGCGGATTACTGATTAGTTTGCTTTTTACAAGAAAAGACCAGAACTGTCTTGAAAGCTGAAACTGTTCATTAATAGTAATAGCTTTGCTAATATCTACAGATCCGTCCGCTCTTTCGGCTGTATAGTTAAGCTCGCACAGTGCAGAATGCCCAGTTCCCGCATTATTCCATTCGTTAGAACTTTCTTCTCCAGCGTTTGCAAGTTTCTCAAACACTTTAATTTTCCATTCTGGTGCTAACTCCTTCAGTATTGATCCCAAAGTTGCACTCATGATTCCGGCACCAATTAAAATAACGTCTGTATTAGTTTGTTTGTTAGTCATTTTTACCATCCTTATACTATTAGATTTGCAGAAAGAATGTAAGCGTTCCCTACAACAAGCAAATGCGAGACTTCGGAACACACCATTTCTGTATCCATTTTAAACTTAACGTATTCTATTTAATCGTTCGACGAAAATTAAAATATTTACCACTATATAATATAAAATTAATTAAAAGCTAGTTAAACCTCTNAAAATAAAGTATTATATATCTAAAAGATACATATCATTTAGATAGGGTGAAATGAATGAAAAAATATAATCACACAACATATGCGATTCTTGGAATTTTAACAACAGAATGTAGGTCTGGATATGCAATTAAACAACTAATAGATCAAAGCTTAAATCATTTTTGGAAAATTAGTTACGGTCAGATTTATCCTACCTTAAAGTTAATTGTTGACGAAGGTTTGGCAACGGTCGATATTTCTGCTCAAGATGGGAAGCCAGACCGCAAAGAATACTCCCTCACTTCTAAAGGTATTGAAACGTTAAAAGTTTGGCTGGAACAACCAATTGAACAAATACCAATAGAGAGAAATGAAGTTTTACTTAAATTATTCTTTGGAAGAAATCAAAGTATAGAGCATTCAATATTACTTCTTAACGACTATAAGGAGAAATTAGAAATACGTTACCAAACATATGAAAACATTGAACAAGTTATTTCCACTCATAATACTGGAGAAGATTTAAAGTATTGGTTATTTACATTGGATTATGGTAAACGAATAACAAAAGCTGCAATTGAATGGTGTATCGATACTCTCAAACAATTAGAAAACAAGGGGGAATTGAAATGAAGAAACAGATTTATACAGGGCGTTATACAACCGAAAACAGTGATCCGGTTGTCGTTTTTCTAATAGGAATGAGGATTAACAAACCATTTGCTCTGAACAAATGGCTACCTGTATTTAATGCAATGCCTGGGATGATTAGAGAGCTCTATACACACAAAGAAGACTTAGGTTTTTTATCTATGGAAAGCTATTTTGGACTAAAAACGACTGTTATGATTCAATATTGGCGTTCAACAGAGGACTTATTGAAATATGCTAAAAATGAGAAGCATTTGACTGCTTGGAAAAACTTTAATAAAAAAATCGGAAATAATGATGCTGTTGGAATCTATCACGAAACCTACGAAGTAAAACCAGGAAATTATGAATCCGTTTATGGAAATATGCCTATATACGGTTTAGCAAAGGCCATGGAGCATATCCAAATTAATGGAAATAGCAACTCCGCTCGGAAACGTTTGAATAATCCCGAAATTAGGGTAACTTCTTGAATTAATTAAAAGATTACAAGAGCGAAATATAATACGCTATAGTAAAAACTCTTTTGAACAACTCAACAATTTTCCCTATTTCACTACTTCCTATCTATATTTTTTTCGAATGGCACAAAGTCTTGGGTATGCATAGCATATATAGGTATACGTATAAAAGTGATGGAGGTTTGTGTATGGTAAATTTTCAAGCTTTTCGTGGTACCGTTACCATGATTAGTGATTTTATGATAGGGCTTAATGGAGAAGGGGAAGGTTGTTATACATTAATGGCAGTAGATAACGGAAATGGGTCTTTAGTAAATTTCGTGGTGTCACCGGCTACTTATTTTGTCGACCAAGTAATGGTAGCTGTAGGAGATACCGTAACTGGATACTATGATGGAAATGCCCCTGTTCCTCTTATTTACCCACCGCAATATCGGGCCCTTATTGTAGTAAAAGATAATCCTAATCAAAATGTAAAAGTAGATTACTTTAATGGGCAATTCGAGAGTAGTGATGGGCAATTAAAATTAAATATTTCACCATATACTCAAATATTATTAACAAATGGGCAAGCTTTTACAAGAAGCCCTGCAAACCGAAATTTAATAGTTATCTATGGTCCTACCACAAGGAGTATTCCCGCACAAACTACCCCTTATAAAATAATCGTTTGGTGTTAGTTGTTATTTAAAGAACATCGTTAGTATCCTTAAACGCATAAACAAGGCAGTGCACACAAATGTTAGTGCACTGCCTTGTACATTCAAGAGCTTTATATTATGGAAGAATTCAACTAAAAATAAACATCGGAAGTAAGAAAACTTCATCAGCTAAGTTCCAAGCTTACATTTTCTTTCAAAATTATCTCAGAGGAATTTTCACAATTGCAATAGTCTCTAAATCATTTGAATCGATTGAGATTTTTCCATTATATTTTTTCACTATTTCCTTCACTATAAATAAACCTTGCCCTCTGACTTTTCCCTTCTCTCCTTTTTTTGTTGAATACCCCCGTTTAAAAATATGTTCATTTTCGGTAATTTTTGTTCCTGTATTTGTAATCATAAATACATAATGCGTCTCATCTGCTTCACCGAAAATCGTAATTTTACGTTCACTCTCAGGTAATTCTATCGTTGCCTCCATAGCATTATCTATTAAATTCGATAATATTTTGATTAAATCTGTTGTTTTAATTTTATTGAATGCATCATCCGAAATCGTAAAATCCATATCAATATTATAATTTTGTGCAGCCAGTTTCTTTGTTTGCAATAATATAGATAAACCAGGGTGATCAATATTATATTTTAGAGATTCGATAGCTTGAACTTCTTTAGAAAGTGATAATAGATATTGTTGCGCTTGGCCGTATTGACCTAATTGAAGAAGTCCGTGTAATACTTGAATATGATTGGTGAAATCGTGTTTTAAAGACGATACAGAGGTGATTAATGTTTTAATTTCTGCTTGGTATGTATCTTCTGTATCCCCTATCTCCTTCGTCACTTCTTTTTGATACCATCTTTGTAAAAATAAAAAAGATCCTACTACAATCAAAATAAATACACCATTAAAAATGAATAGAAAGAGATTATTTTCCAATACTTCTCTTTTTATGTCATTGATTGTATCGGCACTTAGATCGATACCTAAGTAGCCTATCACCTTTCCTGCTTCATCCTTTATCGGTACTCCAACAGAAAGATAAGAACCATAAATGGGGTCCTCAATTACACCGGTTACATAGGTCTTTCCTTCATAGGCTCTTTTTACCTGCTTTTCGGGTACTGTGCAAGCTTCTCCAATTATAAATCCCTCTTCTAATTCCTGAGGTACTCCAGCTATCATTGCTTTCGATACCTTTGGATTATCAATTTTCAATGTATACACATATAAAGCACCCAGTTTTTCTCTTGCATCATTTAAGTAGCTTCTCAATTCCCAATAATATTCGTTTCTTACGGGGTCCTTCAAAAATTGCTCATATGTTTCTATATCTAACGTTGACGCAATAGACTTTGCTGCTTCCAGACTTTGGCTTCCAATTGATTCTTCAACTGTCCTTTTCATCTTCACATAAGAGGTAAAGACATTTAAGCTTGTAAACAATAATAATAAGACCGTTGATAATATTAAAATTAGTTTTATTTTACTATTTTTCATGCAAACTGGTACTTCCTCATTTTTTTATTGATCTATATATAATCACGTAGATTATCATGAAATAAAATCTAGATCTATCTAACTTAGTAAATTTCAAAAATTAATCTTTTGTTATTTATTACCTTAACATAAAAAATTAATAAGAAGAGAGTTTTCCTATTAATAAATAGATTTCTTCATTTAAATTAAATTGTATTGAATGTAGTTTCTCATGTTGGACGTCTATATCATACATGAATTGATGTCCAATCCATTTCAGCACCTTATTTCCATAGAAAAGTTATAAAGCCTCGTTCCTTTTAAGAACTCGGCTTTATTAATGAAAACTTATCTATGACTATGGTGCGGTTCTACGTGACTAAAAAAATGAGATTCTTTGGTTATTCAATTCAATGAGCGTTCCTATCTAATTCCTGAATTACTTTTCGAGTTTTTTACATACTGATGAATTACCTATCGCAATTCTATCAGCTAGCCTTATTTTGTCAGAAGCAGTAACTCCGCTTCAGTGGTTAGGCACGGCTATTATTATAGTGGCTATTGGAATAAATGAACTCGGTACTAACCTTTTCCCAATAAGAAAGCATTCTTGACGATCAACCCATAGTAGATATTTATATATAAAGGTTGATCGTTAAGAAAATGGACACCGATGGTAAGATACTTTTTAAGGCTTAATACTTCTAATAGATTTTTCATGCTTAAGCAGCCATTCCTTTCTCCATAGACCACCTGCATAACCTGTTAATTTTCCTGTAGAACCGATAATTCGATGACAAGGAATGACAATGCTTAACTTGTTCTTTCCATTTGCCCTCCCTACTGCTCTGATGGCCTTTTCATTTCCAATGGAAATAGCTATATCCTTATAAGATACCGTTTTAGCGTAAGATATTTTTGTTAAATCGTTCCATACTGTTTTTTGAAAGTCAGTCCCTTCAAATTGATATGGGAATGTAAATTCTTGGCGAAGTCCCCTAAAATATTCGTCCAGTTGGTTGTAGCATTCTGTTAAAAGCGGAGGGGTTTCAGCTTGTAATGAATTCTCTTTTTTATCCTCTTCAGAAAACAGTATAGAATTGATAACTTCACGAGTACCAATTATTTCTATTATGCCAATCGGTGATTCAAAGTCTAATCTATATTTTTTCGTCATATAATGACCTCCAAAGATAAAAGGCAGCATATGCTTGCCAACCTTCCCTAGTGTCTTTAATTTTGATTAGTTTATATACAGCTCCGTCTTTTATTTGATGAAGTACTTCCTGATTAGATCTCCTTAAAAAGATAAGATTCATGATCAGTCCAATTCATTCTGGAATCACCTTTCTATATTCGCTAGGTGAACAGTTGTTCAAACTTCGGAACACTTTATAAAAATTGGAAGGGCTTTGGAAGCCGACCTCATAGCAAATCTCAAGGTTCGACATTTTTGTACTTTTAAGAAGATAGGCTGCTTTATCGATGCGTATTTTTTCCAGATAAGTACGCGGAGTTTCGGAGGTTTCTTGTTTAAATAAGCGTTCTAGATAATAAGGGCTTAAACCGATTTGATCCGCTATATCTTTTAATACTATTTTTTGCTTATAATGATTGACTAGAAGCGTAATAATATTTTTAACAATCTCAATATGTGGTGATTGTTCAATTTCTGGCTGACATCTTTTGCAAGGGCGAAAACCTGCTTCTTCAACTGCATTGATCTCATAGTAAAATTCCACGTTTACCTTTTTGGGCTTCCTAGATCTGCAAGAAGGCCGGCAGTAAATTTTCGTTGTTTTTACCGCCGTAAAAAATAGACCATCATATTTACGATCACAAGCGATAATTTTCTCCCACATCTCTTCAAATGAAAGGTTGATTTTTATCACCATTTATTCCACTATCCTTTCTGCACTTATACTAGTTCTCATACAAATGAGAAGTATCCATATACGCTAGTAGTTCATCCGCATTCTTTTCTAAATAAGCGTTTACTTTATCAGATAGGGCATTCCCAAAACTAAATCTCCTCACGCCTAATTCTTTAAGCTTATTACAATTTGTTAGTCCAGGTAAAGATAATACATTTAGTGGAGCATTTACATTCAAGGTGATTACTTTGATCTCGTCATGCTCTTTCAAGCCAGGAACAAAAATCCCACTAACGCCACTCTCAACATATGCCTTCCCTCGTTCGATTGTTTCTATTAAAGGATTTTGCATTTGAAAATAAGTATCTGTTCTGGCGTTAATATAAAAATCTCTATAACCATTCTGGTCCAATGCTATCCTTATTTTCTCCAGAAGGTGACCGTGCGCTGAAACCTCTCTTAAGCCAATTGATTTTTTCAATGAATCTTCAATATTGATACCCACTACCCCCACATCTGCCGTCCTTAAAACATTATCAATAATCATGTTAGTGTCTTCGCTATACCCAGCCTCAATATCGGCAGAAACAGGAATTTTCACATTCTCTACTATGGTTTTGAGGATTCCTAAATGTCTATCAAAATCAATCAATTCTCCATCTGAAAATCCTAGTGAGTTTGCAATACCCCAACTGGTTGTACCTATGGCTTTGAATCCTGCTTTTTCAAGTGTTAAGGCTGAAAGTAAATCCCAAGCGTTGCCTAGAAATAATATATCATTTGAAAAATGCATCTCTTTGAATTCCTGAATCTTGTTCATTTTATTTCCTCCTAATGTTCGTTGAATTCATTTTAACAAGTAATCAATCTTCATTTCGTCCTCATTCTTGCTCTTATGGTCTGTCTTTTAAAACAAAAAAAGTGAAGCTATCTGCTTCACTTTTCTAAAGTCTATGCTCTCTATAAACTCATAATTAAATAAATTTATGTAACTATCTTATTTGTACCCTGTTGGTTTAATGGAAATTTATTATTAAGAAAAACCGCACCTACTTAAGGTAGGGTTCACCACAACTATTCTAAATGCGGTTATAGGTTTTATAAAATTAATCCAGTTATCAAGTAAATATTCTCATTAAAACTCCATAAAAAAAGCAGGGAATTCGTTTATGATTTCCCTACTTATTTGATGTTATTTCAACTGTTATTTATAATTTTGAATTTCTAAAGTAAACGCGTCAGCATTTTACATTGTAAATCCTTACATTAGGTCGCCGCTGCTGAGGATGCAGCTGCTTGGTCAGCTTTGACACAATCAATTGCGACAACGAACGCAATAATGATAGCCTCCATCTCCTCATTTAGTATTTGAACCTTGTAGCTATCACCCCAAGTGAACCACTCCTTGTTCACTTTACCTATGACTACACCATGCTGTAAAACCTGAAAATCCATATCCCACCAGTTACCGTGTACCTCAATGTCTGCAGCATCAATCGTATAGCGTGCTTTTAAGAAAGAAAACTCCTTCTTAATCGTTAACACCTCTCGACCATTCACCTCAACAAAAAACTTCGGTAAAAAGCTAAACACCTTTTTCGTAATAAGCGCGACTTCATCTCTTGTTGTATTCATAATGGAGAAAGTCTTTGGAATCTGCATAAAACTGCCCTCCACGTAATAGACATCCTTCTCCTGCTGATCTTTTACCGTAAATTTGCCACTTAGACTGAATACCTTCTGCTTTATATAAAGTTGCTTCATACTACGCCTCCTTCGATATAGCATATTATTAAAGCACCGATCTCACCATAGTTATTAATAGTGATAAGAATGTTTTTTTGAATTTTGTTTAATAAAATTTGCTAAAGAGAAAAAAATATATTTATTATATGTATTCAACGTATTATATCAAAATACCTTCTTAATGAAAAAGTATGCAAAATAAATAATTTTGCATACTTTGCTTATCTATTCATCATAAAAAAAAACGCCTTTATTTACGATACGGTTCCCCGTGGATTTCCTAAGTGCGCTTTTTTAAAATGGTCTTTTGCTAACGCTGCATCCTTGTCGATTCTGGAAATCAATTATCCTCTACTTGACTAAGATAGGGTTTTTCAGGCAAACATATTCTTGGTATGATGTTAAGGTTGTGTATTTACTATGTCACATATTTACATTCATCTAAGAAAGAGGTATTTATGCACTCCACAAAATTATCCAAGCAACATTGGTTGCTTATCTTAACACTTTCTTTATTAACATTTGTTCTCGGGACAAGTGAATTTGTTATTGTCGGAATCTTAACAGATATTTCTTCAAGTCTTAATATGACTAATGTAAAAGCAGGCACACTCGTTTCTGCGTTTGCAATTACGTTTGCCATCGCTACACCACTAGTGATGTCAGCAACAAGTCATTTTCCAAAGCGAAGATGGATGTTGTTTTTGATAGGATCTTTCATCTTCCTAAATGCTTTGTGCGTAATTTCGACGAGCTATATAATGCTCCTTGCACTTCGGATTATGACAGCGATTGTAACAGGAGTTTTAATCTCTCTAGCCATGATTGTAGCAAGTGAAACCATGCCGATTAAAAAACGCGGACTTGCTATTTCATTCGTTTTCGGTGGTTTCACACTTGCAAATGTCATTGGAGTGCCAATTGGTATTGTGATCGCCGAAGAGTACGGCTGGAATGCCACTTTCATGTTAACCACTTTCCTAGGAGGATTGGCGTTTTTGGCATCCTTTTTTGTCTTACCTCATAGACTCAGCCAAGTACGCAGTTCGATACGTGATCAGTTTTCTTTATTGACCAAGCCACGTATATTGATGGCTTTTTTCATTCCTGCACTCGGATTTGGCGCAACTTATGCAGTCTTTACGTACCTTGTACCAATCTTGAAAGAAATGGGAGCACCAAATAATTCAATTAGTATAATCTTATTTTGTTATGGGTTTATTTCGATTTTCAGCAACATCCTCGCTGGTAAAATTGCTAGCCACAATGCAATCGGTCGCCTTCGGTTTGTTTTTCTCGTCCAAGCAGTTGTTCTGACATGTTTATTTTGGACTACAAATCATTTTGTTTTAGGATTAATAAATATTGGATTAATGTCGTTAATGGCTATCCTCTTAACAACATCTACTCAGCTATATTTAATTGACCTCGCAGGAATTTATCAGCCAAAAGCAACAGGCCTCGCCGCCTCACTAATGCCAGTGGCAAGCAACGTAGGTATCGCTTTTGGTTCTGCATTAGGCGGAATTGTGTACCATCAAGGAAATTTAATGAATGTAACTTGGGTCGGTGGGATAGTTGCAGTCTGTGCAAGTCTGCTAACATTCTTTAGTCATCATTTAGACCAAAAACAAAAGACATCAGAATAGAAATGAGCAATTATACAAAAGTTAAATTTATTCTACATCGATCATTGCTACCGTTTTATATATTTCGGTAGATGGAGATGAATTTTCAGAAACAGTTGCCAGTTAAAGTGCTTACTTAGTTGCAACATATACTTTAGTAGAAAAACAGGCACATTCGCATGAAGCGAATGTGCCTGTTTTAAAAACCTCACTTATTTATGGTACGGTTCTCCGTAACATGTATACTTGCGGTTTTTAATATATCCAAATTTTTTGAAAAAACCTCATTTACTTATGGTAAGGTGCTCCATATCACAAGTAAATGAGGGATTTTGGAAATTGAAAAATATAAACTTTTATTTAATTACTTTAACAGTTTTTTGTCCAACAACTAGAACTCCATTTACGTAACCTCTAAACACAAGCGTTACTTGCGATTGATTCCACGTGAAATGAGATCGTTCGAACTTAAACTGTCCAAGTTCTGCTTGATTATAATATCCATTATTGCTATTCAAGGCTTTTACACCATTAACAGTTGCAGTATTCAAGTCGAAGCCTTTTGTACTGAACCCTTCTGGCAGAATGACACGTACTGTGAATACCCCTTTATTTCCTTTAATTACTTCTGGCATTACTTCAAGCGTAGCTGAAATGTAAACGGTAAATTGTTTTGTAATAGTTACGCTATTTCCAGCAGCATCCGTTACTGTAACAGTTACGTTATACTTACCTGGCTCATCAAATTTTACAGATTCCCCATTTGCTACAACTGTTGTTTTTAAACTTGGTGAAGTAACAATCATCTCTTCCGAAACAACACCTGAAAGACTATCGTTCGCTGAATATGTTAATTGTAATGAATCACCCAGCTTGTACTCTTTGTTTACATCCATTGAAACGGCTGGTACTGTTTTATCGATTTTCACTTTAATAGTATTCGATTCCTCCACATTACCTGCTAAGTCAACAGAATAAAATTGAATTGTATGAATTCCTTCCTGTTGGACTTTGAAAGTATCTCCTTCCACATAGGCAAATCCATTAATTGAATAAAACGTTTTTTCTACGCCACTTTCAGCATCTTGTGCTTGCAATTTTACAACTACATCTTCGTTTGTCCACTCTGTCGGAGCTGTCGCAGTTGTAGTAGGTGCCGTTAAATCTGCTTTTATTTCAATTGTTTGTACTTCCTCTTTGTTTCCAGCAACATCCTCTGAATAATAACTAACTTTATAAGAAGATTTGCTTCCGTCTACTTTAATTGTTGTACCTTCCACATATGCTGCTCCATCAATTGAATAGAACGTTTTAGATACTCCACTTAATGCATCTGTTGCAAATAAGTTAATAGATGTATTTGCAGTAAACCACTCTGGAATTTCACTAGTTTTTGTAGTTGGCGCTTCTGTATCGATTTTCACAAATACAGTTTTTTCTGCTTCTTTGTTACCTACTTTATCTACAGAGTAGAAAGTAATTTTATTAATTCCTTGCTCTGACACCGTAAACGATGTTCCAGATTTAAACTCATCATCATTTACTGAATAATACGTATTTGCTACTCCTGTCTCGTCATCAGATGTAGATAATGTTACATCTACAGGACTTGCATTTGTCCAATTACTTGGTAAATCCGCTGTTGTAACAGGCGCTGTCGTATCCACAATCAATTTCGCTAACACGACGTTTGATGGTGTTGATTCACCAAATGAGTTACTGTATGCCGTTACATAATATTCATGATCTGCATACGTTAAATCTGAAAACGTGTAAGATAAATTATTAATTTTTTCGGCAATTAACACTGGTTCCCCATTCACAATTTCATATAAATTGTAACCATTTGCATACGTTACAAAGTCCCATAAAATTCGAGCACTTGTCGGACTTAGTAATTTAATACTTGCTACTGGGGGCTCCATTACTGGATATACAATGTCCACTTCCAATTGGCTAGAAGGAGCTGATTCACCGAAACGATTACTAAATGCAACAATTTCATAATAATGCGTTGCTTCTGAAAGATTAAATAGTTGTGTAGTTAAGGCTGATCCTTTGTATACTAGCTGACGATTTGATCCCGTTACTTCATATACAAGGTATTCGTTTGCCCAATTAACAGCTTTCCATGACAAAGTAACGTTGTTGCCGTTAAAAATCGTGTTAGTCATGACTGGAGCTTGTACTTCCGGCCAAATAATCTCGAAATCAATGTTAGTTCCTTCTGCCGATTCACCAAAACGCGGACTAACAGCATGAACTACAAACTCATATTGACCTTCTACCATTTTAGGAAATGATGCAGAAGTAGTTGTTACTGTATTCTTTAATACTTTTTGTCCATCAACGATTTGATACACTTTATAGCTCGTTGCATACGTTGCAGCGTTCCATTTTAAAACGATATCATTCACATTCGTAGCTGTTTTCGTTAAATTGCTAGGCGCTTGCATTTCTGGGAAAACTAAATTAATTGATACTTTGCTTCCTTCTGCTGATTCACCGTAACGAGAATTATACGAATGAATTTCAAACACATACTCGCCCTCTGGCTGATTCGCATACGTTACTGTTGTAGTATTTACTGTACTTTTTAATACTTTTTGTCCATCAATAATTTGATATACTTTATAGTTTGTCCCGAAAGGAACTGCTTCCCAAGTTAATTTAATGTCATTTCCATTTACGAAACTGTACGTAGCATTACTTGGCTTAGACATTTGTACTTCACTCATATTAACAGATACTTCTTTACCTTCTGCTGACTCTCCAAAGCGAGGGCTTACAGAATGAACAACATAGACATGTTCCCCGTATGATACATTAGACAACGTAGTTGATAAATTTGTTACTGTATTTTTCAGTACTTTTTGTCCATCAATAATTTTATACACTTTATAGCTTGTTGCATATTGAACTGCTCCCCAAGTTAAAGAAACGTCATTTCCATTAACAATTTTAAATGTTAAAGAACTTGGTGCATCCATATTCGGGAACTGTAAAGGAACTGTAATTTCTGATGCAGTTGATGACTCACCAAACAATGACGAGAAAGATGTCACAACATATTTGTGATCGCCTTCTGATTGGTTCGTATAAGTCACAGCCGTTCCTGTTAACGTGCTCTTTAAAATTCTTTGACCATCGACAATTTCGTAAATTTTATAGCTCGAAGCACCTGTAACAGCTGTCCACGTCAACTTAATGTCATTTCCATTAAGAATTGTATACGCTAAACTTGTTGGTGCAGGTAAATCTACGCCATTTAATGTTAAAGAAACTGTACTACCTTCTACTGATTCTCCAAAACGGTTACTTACAGAATGTACTTCATACGTGTATTCACCTGGTGCCATCTTTGTATAGCTAATAGTTGTTCCTGTAACAGTGTTTTTCAACACTTTTTGTCCATCAATAATTTGATACACTTTATAGCTTGTCGCGTTTTCTGCAGCATCCCAACTTAAAGTGAAATCAGTAGTATTTTTAATAACATACGTTAAGTTTGCCGGTGGACTCATTTGTGGGAACTTAATCTCGAAAGAAACTTTCGCATTTTCCGCTGATTCTCCGAAACGGCTAGAGAAAGCATGAATTTCATATTTGTAATCACCTACTGGTAAATACGTAAACGTTGCTTTTGTATTATTTACTGTACTTTTTAATACTTTTTGTCCATCAATAACTTGATACACTTTATAGCTTGTGGCATACGGTACAGCATCCCAGTTTAATGTAACATCATTAATGTTAGCTGCTGTATATGTCGGATTCGTTGGAGCTGCCATTACAACAGGCTCTACCTTTACAGAAATTAAACTTCCTTCTGCCGACTCACCAAAACGACTACTTACAGAGTAAATTTCATAAGCATAGTCTCCTGCTGAAGAGTTTGCATACGTAACAGCTGTTGTCGATACTGTGCTCTTTAATACTTTTTTTCCATCGATAATTTGATATATTTTATAGCTTGTCGCATTCGTAGCAGCGTCCCATTTTAAAACAATGTCGTTTCCATTCGCAATTGAATACGTAACATTGCTTGGCGGCATCATCGCAACTTCTCCGATGTTTACCTTTACTTGGCTTCCATCTGCCGATTCACCAAAACGGCTACTTACAGAATGCACTACATACTCATAATCTCCAGCAGGTAATTTTGTGTATGTAACACTCGTTCCTGTTACTGTACTTTTTAATACTTTTTGCCCATCAATAATTTGATAAATTTTATAGCTTGTCGCATTTGCAGCAGCGTTCCATTTTAACGTAACATCATTAAGATTTGCAATTGTGTACGTTAAGTTTGTTGGAGGAAGCATCGTTACCAATCCTACATTCACTGTTACTTGACTTCCTTCTGCCGATTCACCAAAACGACTATTTAGAGAATGAACTTCATATACGTATTCCCCACCAGGAGTATTCGTATATGTAACACTCGTTCCTGTTACAGTACTTTTTAATATTTTTTGCCCATCAACAATTTGATATACGTTATAACCTGTTGCGTGTAAAGAAGCAGTCCATTTCAGTGTTACGTCATTAACGTTTGCAATTGTATACGTCAAATTCGTTGGAGCTGCCATTTCTGGATGATGAATTGTTACGTCCACAGTATTAGAAATTGGCGACTCTCCATATTTAGAGTTAAATGAAGAAACTGCGTACGTGAAATTCCCTTCAGGAGCATTTGAAATCGTATACGTTTTACCTGTTACTGTAGTAACTAATGTTTGCTCTCCATTTGGTCCAATTTGGTACACTTTATATCCTTCTACATACTGAGAAGTCGTCCAGCTCAAGTTAATGTCGTTTGCATTTTGTAAAGTGTAAGAAAGTGTTGGAGCTGTCATCGTTGGATAAGCAACGTTCACCGTAATCGGTGCACAAGGACCAGATTCTCCGTTCGCACTTAACGTTGAAACGACATATGTATACGATCCTTCTGGTAGGTCATTAATCGTATAACTGTTCGTAGTAACTGTACCACGTGGTGTTAATTGACCTTCTGTAATTTCATATATTTTATAGCCTGTAGCATTAACTATCGCACTCCAAGTAAGCTTCACATCATCTGGTGTGATATGTTGGTACGCAAGGTTACTTGGCGGCAGAAGGTTGTTATCTGTTGCTCCCAAAACATTTTTCATTGGAAACAGGAAAACTTGCAAAACTAACACCAATGCTAGTAATGCTGAAATTTTACTTGATAAACTTTTACCCATGTTCTTTACCCTACCTTTCAGTAGTGAATAAGGAATAACGCGCATAAAAATAAGCCTCTTAACAAGGCTCATAATAAAAGGACTCTGAATCCTTGCGGTAACCGGCTGCCATCCACATAGCACTTAGCGTGGTCCAGGCCCTTGGCTTTGCGTCACACGATTTCTCGTGGTTTGCCTTTTTCACTTGATTATTTTATATGTTACAAGGCTATCATAATACCTTAGCCACATACGTGAAACTGCTTTTATACCTATCTATACTTAACTCTAGTATTAAATAGTCACACTTGCATATGTCTAAATTCCTATAAAGATGGATCTGCGTTTTTTACAATTAAGTAGCATGTATAGAACGAAAGAACCACACCTTTAATTTCACTCATAGTTCCGGAGCATAAATGAACCATTTTCCCGACGTCAAAAGCTCATACAAAGAAAACGTCGGTAAGATTGCGACAAATATTTTAAAACGTGATTTCGTTGTGCCAAAACCAAACGAAAGATCGGTAACGGATGTGACGGAATTCCATTTATTTGGTGAGAAACTTTATCTATCACCTGTACTTGATTTGTTTACCGTAGAAATTATTGCGTATAACGTTGAAAAACGCCCTATTTATCCATTTGTTTCAAAGATGTTAGAACAATCCTTCACTCACTTATCCGAAGAAGGTGCCCCAGTACTTCACTCTGATCAAGGGTGGCACTATCAGACGCTCACGCATTAAAAGAACATGGCATTACACAAAGTACGTCTCGTAAAGGAAACTGCCTCGATAGCGCAGTAATTGAAAACTTCTTCGGTCTCTTAAAATCAGAATTGCTTTACTTACAAGAGTTTGAAAACATGGAACACTTAAAGCGAGAACTTGAACAATATATTGAATACTACAGTCACAAACAAATTAAGGAAAAATTAAAAGGATTAAGTCCGGTACAATACCGAACTCAATCCTTACAAATAAAGTGTCTAACTTTTTGGGTTCATTTCACCTACACTTTTTTAGGGTTTGTCTTTATTCTAATATCTAATTAACTTGGATATGGTTCACCCCACTAGTTCGGGGCTAAAACATCCTCTATTTATGATAAGGTTCACCGCAACGCATCTAAATGAGGTTTTTACCTTTTTTGTTAAAATGATTTTACTAGAAATTCAATAAAGAACAGTACTGATAAAAATGCTATTAACCTCTCAAAGTATTTACACTAATCAGAAGTATATATCTCCCCAATGTGTGCAAAATTGAGAGGCACTGCAATTGGCCAAGCTCAAAATTATTTGGCTTTTAACCGCATGGCTTAAGTGCAGAACAAACATACTCTCTCATGTAAACCTTCTAAGACTTCTACTGGCACTTCCCTGACCTTGATATCCTCGCCTAGGAAAAGCAGCCAATTTGTTATTTCGGTCAATTCTCCTGAATTATTAACATTGATAAAAGTCTTTAGAATGGCTGTGGTTTGGTAAGGATTTGTATAGGAAATTGAAACTTTTAAAGGATGGTATTTTTTGAACTGGGCAATTGCCTTTGGACCAAGTTCAAGGACAAGGTTGATTACTTCTTCCTGCTTACTTAGTTTTTCTAAAATATTTTTCTTACTTAATCTTTTTTTCGTAGAGTATGGCTCGACATTGGTGAGATTATCGACAGGAAAAATATCCCTATTCTCTTCCTTTAAGTCAAATCCTTCAATCAGCCAAAGGCTTTTTTCACGATAAAGGTGCAAGAGATAAATTGGATAAGTCTTTACTATCTTCTCTTCTTCGATAGTAATCAATAAATAGCGATCCAAAAGAAGGATTTGGATAAGTTTTTCTAAAATAGGATGGGGGAGGTCTGACAGATCAAGTAGGTCGGGATTATTAGGGTTAGTTCCTTCAAAAAGCAAGATTTGATTTAAAAGAACGAGGTCATCTTGCTGGTTTTCTGAAATGAGGCCTAGTAATTTTTCAGCTAAAGACTGACGGCTCTTTAGATAAGGGAGTTGTTGATTTCTTGTGGCCATAAAGGCAATAAAGAGAGCTTTAATCTCATTATCGGTGAAGCGGACAGTGGGCAGGACAGAATTGTTCATGACAAAATACCCTCCATCCCTTCCAACTTCAGCAACAAGGGGCATCCCCATGGCTTCAATTTCTCTGATATCTCTAATAGCGGTTGAACGAGAGATGTTAAATTCTTGCATGATCTCAGAAATTGTAAAGTGGGATCGGTTGTTGATATACCGCATGATGATATTAATCCGTTCAACTTTTTTCATCTGGACCTCCTAAACAGTATCATTTTTTGACACTATTAAAGACTATTATAAACTCATCAAGTGAAAAGACAAATCATTTGATAAACTTTAAAAAAGAGGAAGGTTTTGAAAATGGCAAATTATACTTTAGAAGAAAAAGACAGCTTTATCGTTTTAGGTTTGGGAACTGAGCTTACGAGCGATTACACAGACTATGCTGGCATAAACAAGGAAAAGGCAGACTTTTGGCAGTCAGTCAAACAAGATGGACGGCTTGACACGTTAAAAGCCCTAGCCACAAATGAATACATTTTCGTCGTTAACGAAGCCGTGAATAACAAGATGATGCATTATGCTGGTGTCATGACAGAGGGAACATTACCAGAAGCAACTAGAGTTATCCAATTTCCTAAGGGAGAATACCTCGTTGTTAAAGGAGAAGCGAATACAGATGAAGAGTTGAGTAACAAACTTACTGGCATTGCCTTTGGAGAAGCCTTGCCAGAAGCAAATAATGTTGCCTATGTTGGTGGCCCAAATACAGCTGTTGTGATGGGGCAGCGAAACGGCTTAGTATTTGGTGAAATGTGGATTCCTGTTGTTAGGAAATAAAGGGAGGTGTCTATTTAGGAGTTTATTATTCAGAAAATTTGTAACGTTTAATAAGTTTTCACTTAAAACAATGATTAGGAGGGATCAAATGAGTAAGGTTATTGGTGCGGAAACAACCGCGAAGATAGAAACCCAGCTCAATGGAAATTTGATTGCATATTGGTCAGTCACATTACTACTCGCAGGATCAATTACGTTAAGTGGTATCGGGCAACTGATGCAATTGGGGGGAAACATTGAGTTAGTGACGAATATTGGTTACCCATTATACATCACGAATATTCTTGGGACTTGGAAAATACTTGGAGTCATCGCTATCGTCGTGCCACGCTTTCCTAGACTTAAAGAATGGGCTCACGCTGGTCTCTTCTTTTTAATGACTGGTGCGGCTTTGTCTCATGCGTTTGCTAACGATTATGGTGAATACGGGTTTCATGTTATCCTTCCTCTTTCATACGCTGCACTCAATATCGCTTCATGGGCGCTACGTCCGAAGAGCCGCAAACTATAAAGAGGGTTGGACTTTTTGGTGAAATGTGGATTCCTGTTGTTAAAAAAAGATAAATGGAGGGTTGGGAAATGTCCTATATAGTTGATTTTAAAAATGTGTCTACGGTTGATTTAGAGTCTTCACCTGTAGTAGAAGCGCTTGCTGGTTTACGTGCGAACGAGGCCCGTTACTTTATGAACAAATATAAGCATGAATTTACGGTTGTACCTGCTAGCGAAAGTCAGGAGACCCTTGATTATGTGAACCGAATTTTGAAAGAAGAACGTGAAATTGAGTTTGCTGCCAAACCTTTAGAGACTTCACGTTTTCAAGTGGAAAATATCAAATTTGCCTACGTCTTTTATGAGGATGGTCTTGCAATCAACGTCATGTATACGGTTGATGACCCTAAGAAACGGGCCGTTGGTTTTAAGCTTTCTGAGGGGATGGAAGTACCAAAGGAATTAGAAGGAAAGTTTAAGTTTGCTAGGCAGAAGTCTAAACTTGCTGGAACAATTCGAGGCTCATTTTTTGTAATTAAAGGCGAATATTAAAGTCAACAAAAGTGCATATGGAGGATTCAACCATTTTTTGTAGTTGTGTTCAATCAGGATTTTTTTCATTTTGATAAGAAAATCCTGATTGAACAAAAACAACCATTCATGTTACAAATGTTCATCTAGTCACTCAAAAATCAAAATAGCACTTCTCCCATCAAACTTTTTCTAAAAACCTCATTTACTTATGATACGGTTCGCCGTACCTAATGTAAATGCGGTTTTCCCAATAAACACTTATAATATTTAGAAGGTGTGATACGTGTGCTAACAAATAAGCTTGCCTTAATAGGTGAGCGAGAAGCGGACTTAGTGGGTATAAAAAATATTGACGTAAGGATTCTCACTTCTAGAAGATAACTTTTTGCCTCTTCATCCTTTCTTATACAAAAAAGCTTCCAGCCGATAGACAAGGGCTAGAAGCTTTTATTATTAAATCAAAGATAGTTAATCTGGAAACAGTCATTCCAATAACTCACTTGAACAAGTTAATGGTCGTGATAATGATCGGTGCGCTAAATACAACATCGATCAGGAATGCACCGACAATTGGCACGACCAGGAACGCCGTGCGAGAAGGACCATACTTGCTCACGGTCGCGGACATGTTCGCCATTGCGTTCGGTGTTGCACCCAGCCCGTGGCCTAAGAATCCGGAGATCATAACAGCCGCATCGTAATCCTTGCCAAGCATTCGGAACATCACAAAGATGGCATACAAGACGAGGAAGATAACCTGGATGAGTATAATGCCGATGAGTGGTAGTGCCAGATCTGCGACTTCCCACAGCTTGATGCTCATCAGTGCCATTGATAGAAAGATCGCAAGCGAAACGTCACCGATTAAGTTGATTTCCTTCATGTTTACCGTGCCCTTTATAAAGCGATCGGTAAGATTCCGAACAATGACCGCCACGAACATCGCCCCGATATAGGACGGCAGGACGAAGCCGGTCACATTCGTAAACAAATCACCAAGATACGTTCCCACTGCCATGGAGAACGTGAGGAGGGCGACCTGGACCATGAACGACCACTCTTGAATCGGCCTCTCATCTTTCTCTACATAGCCTTCTATTTTACCCGATGCCGGCTTTAAGTCATGTTTTTTAATCAGGTACCGCGCAACCGGACCGCCGGAAAGGCTACCGCAAATCAGGCCAAGTGTGGCGGCGGCCATGCCTATCGTCAAGGCTGAGGAAATGCCCAAGTCCTCAATCGTCTGTCCGTA
The DNA here is from genome assembly GCF_001420585.1 of Psychrobacillus sp. FJAT-21963. Classification (NCBI taxonomy): domain Bacteria; kingdom Bacillati; phylum Bacillota; class Bacilli; order Caryophanales; family Bacillaceae; genus Psychrobacillus; species Psychrobacillus sp. FJAT-21963. Next base: position 196,495 of record NZ_LJIY01000005.1, read on the forward strand.
TGCCGCAGCGCCGCCATGTCCACCGTTCATCGAAACTGCTCCGGCCATGACACCCAACAGTGGGTCAATTCCAAACAATTGAGCAAACGAAACACCGATGACATTCTGCAAGAACACCGTGACGCCACACAAGAGCAAGTAGATGACTAAGAGCTTCCCCCCCAGTTTGATGAGCTTAAAGCTTGCCCCAAGGCCGACCGTGGTAAAGAAGGCGATCATGAACAGCGTCTGTAGCGATGTATCCAATGTAATCTCGACAATCCCCGTAGTTTTCAACACTAGCGCTAAAGTAGCGAATATCAAACCGCCGACAACAGGCGCAGGGATCAGGAACCGGTTAAGGAATCCGATCCGATTGACAAGTGCCATTCCTAACAAATAGAGAGCTACTGCAAGGAACAGAGTTGTAATTTGATTGAGTTCAATCATATATCTTCACCTTTCTAAAAAGCTTTACCGCTTCATTGATGAAGTTCCCCCCAGCCGAACCGTTCAGCCGTTTTCATCAAGATCTTGGTTAACTTCTGATATGTTAAAGCTTGTCGTTTTGTCATTTGCACATATGTGCCGCCGAGCTCATCTGCACGGTAAAAAAGCTCTGACGTGTTGCAATCGTCTCACTGCAGATTTGCCTATCCAAAGTTTGCAACTGCTTTCCTTATACAAAAGATTCACCCTAAACTAATGGCGATACACAAGGAAACCATCCTCATAATCCAACAATAAATCCTAGTACTAGCACGGTAAAAATTTGATATGCCTTAGTAAATTTTAATTTTTTCTCCATCAATAAGTTTCCCTCTCCCATTGGTAAGCGCTTTCATCCCTAGGAGAAAGCTTTACACTAATATTTTACGGAAAACTTATTGAATCCTACAAAATCCGACATTTCCAGTTATATATTTTAAAAAAAATGGTGAATTTTACTCTTTTGTTCAATTAGCCCTCGCTAAACTTTTCTTTTGCTTCAATTCCATCTACTACGGGCATTAATAGATCAATTAAAACGAAGTCAGAGTGCACGGTAAGAATCGGCAAAAGACAGTGGCCCCCACTCTCCACCTCACCGATGACAAAACCAAGATTTCCTTACGTTATCATTTGATTCAGCATTGTTCGACTTGACTTGACTATTTGCATAATATAAAAGACTAAACCACCTAAATCGTTGTCGTATCAACTTTCCAGGTGGTCTTCTCGTTAAACCGCACTTACTTATGATAATGTTTTCCGTAACTATTCTAAAGGCGATTTCAATAAAAAGAATACTTAAAATAGTTTTGGTTCTTAGAATATGCAATAAAAAGGATATAAAACTCGAACATTCATATTCTCCATAATTAATTATAGTATAGTTCTGAAATTACAAATATAAGTCTGTTTTATTACCCTCAATATACATTTCCCTACACAACAAAACATCTAATTACTCACTAACAAATGGACTATATTGGAATTTTGCGGTATTATTTTACTAACAATGATATTTAAAGGAGCTAGAAAATGCGGATTCAATATAATCAAGGTTTGTTTACACAAAATCGATATAACCACACAAATACTGAATTAAATAAAACTTTAAATAAACTTTCTTCAGGCTATAAAATCAATCAAGCTGCTGACGATGCTGCCGGTTTAAGTATTAGCGAAAAAATGCGTGCACAAATTCGCGGGTTGAATCAAGCTGGGGAGAACATTCAAGATGGATTGTCTTTAATTAACACAGCTGATAGGGGATTAGCAAATATCTTGGATCCAAACCTACAGCGACTTAGAGAACTTGCAGTACAAGCTTCAAATGATACTTTAACAGATGATGATAGACAAAAAGGACAACAAGAGGTAGACCAAATAATAAAAGGAATAAGTGATATTGCTTCTAATACGGAATTTAATGACATGTTTTTGCTTGCCGGAAAGTATGATAAAGACGGAAAAAGTATAACATCTGGTTCTATAGCTCAATATGTTCAACAAGTTACAACAAGTGGAGGAGTAACGGATAAATATACATACAATTCAATTGATTACGCTAGTGCTATGATTGATTTTAGCAATATTAACTCTGCTAGTGATGTAGCTAAGTTAGATGGAAAAGGAGTTTCCTATACTTGTTGTACTTGTAATCAAACCTATAGTATTAAATTTGTAAATGGTAATCCAGATACATCAAGATTAAATGCTCCTAATCCCGTGATGGAAGTTGATGTGAGTACAATTGCAAACGGAACTGATTTAGTCAATAAAATAATTGAAACAGCTTATGGTCAGCCAGGATTTGTGTATGATCCAACTCCAACTAATTCGAATACTCTACCAAATGGCGCAACAAGTTTTGTAAAACACTATTCACAGTTAGCGTCTGATGGTGGGAAAATATATATATACGATTATAGACCCGAGAATTATGGTATTAACTGGCCAAATAATGATAGTGGAGTGTTTGAACTTAATGTTTTTGGTGAAACAGAGGAAGAAAAAGATTTGTTCTTACATTTAGATATACAAGTAGGAAGTAATTCTGGACAAAGTGTTAGAGTATCAATACCTAATGTAACGGTGGAGAAACTAAATATCGATCCTCTACCTGTTAATTCTCAAGAGAATGCAAATTTAGCAATTACTAAAATTGACAATGCAATATTGAAAGCATCAAATGCAAGATCAACTATAGGTGCATATCAAAATAAGTTTGAACACGCCTACAACAACGTTAAAAACGCTGAGGAAAACTTAACGAAAGCTGAGTCAACTATACGTGACGCGGATATGGCGAAAGAAATGTCTAAATTGAAAAAAGATCAAGTTCTTTTGCAATCATCTCAATCGATGATGGCGCAAATTAATCAAATGAGCCAAGGGATTCTAGAAATATTAGGTTAATTACTAATTTAACACAGCACCAATCCAATAAAGGACTGGTGTTGTGTTGTTTTCTGAAAAACCACACTTATTTATAATATGGTTCACCTCACTATCTCTAAGTGCGGTTTTGTAGATTTCTATTTGATTCAATAATTATTCCCTCCAATTTTTTAAATACATACTATATAAATCAGATTCATTATTTGAATCTTCACAGATTAAGCTCATTAAAAAGCTCTGTACATCTCGAAAATGCAAAATGTTTTTATTACATAGTCAGCAAAACATTTTAGAGAAAGCCTTTCAATCTTATATTATCAATTAACTACATAGTCCTCTTTTAATTGTTCTAAACTTACTGAAATAGCCATCCATTTATCAGGACTATCTGCAACAAAAGGAAGTACAATAAAGCCCACATCATTTTGTCCAGTTTTTTCTATCATAGTTAATAGTGCTTTTAACTGTTGTTGATTTACTCCCCTAACTACAGCATGTTTATCTTCTATACAAGATAAATATTTTTTTGCCACCCTTTTTGAGTAAAATAAAGGTATTATTTTTTCTGTAGAGTCAGATGGTGCACATACATATGTACCTGTCACCTTTCCATCTCTTGTTTCTATTAGTGCCCAAAATGGTTGACCAATTACATTTTCGTGAGGTAAAAATGATTGAGATAATTGATATCCACTAAATCTAAAACGATTCCTTTTGATTTTATTTACTGCATATATCGTTCTTGCTCCGAATAAAATGCGGATGAAGGATAAACATAATAACCAAGTGACGATTTTATGGGATGGTTCTCAAGCAAGTAAGATTTAAAGTCAAGATTTGCTGTGAAGAAGAACAACAAAAGATTTCAGACTTCTTGAATACGTATGATAAGAAAATTAGCATTGAACAGTCTTTCCTCCTAGAACTTGATAAACAAAAACAAGCCTTCATGCAACAAATGTTCATCTAATGAAAACAGCACCTTCCACACATGTTGGAATGGTGCTATATCTTCTTCAGAAAAAACCGCACTTACTTATGATACGGTTCTCCCTTAATAATCCGAAAAGCTCGATAAATCTGCTCCACTAGCACTAGCTTCATCAATTGGTGTGGCAATGTCATCTTTCCGAATGACAACTTTTCATCTGATCGCTTCATTACTTCCTCATGTAGACCTAGAGATCCTCCAATAACAAAGGCAATTTTGCTTTTCCCATACGTCATGAGTGATTCCAGGTCACTTGCAAGCTGCTCCGACGATTTCATTTTGCCGTCGATTGCTAGAGCAATGACGTAAGTATCTGCTCCGATTTTCGCTAAAATACGTTCTCCTTCTTTTTTCTTCACAATTTCCATATCTGCTTCGCTTAAGTTTTCCGGCGCTTTTTCATCGGGCACTTCCACCAAATCTATTTTTGCGTAACTGCTTAGTCTTTTTGTGTATTCGTCAATTCCTAATTTCAAATACTTTTCCTTTAATTTTCCGACCGAGATAATTTGTATATTCACAGGTTATCCACCTTTACATTTCATTTACAAACAAGTTATGCACATTACTTATCCACATATCCACATTAGTTATCTACATATTGTGCTCTATTTTTCATCAGCTACAATATATACTGCTGCGACATCACAGTATGTGCATTTTGTGGATAACTTTTCTTCATCCGCTAATTGTTCTAACATAGGGAAGGTTTTTTGTTCTGCTACAAACATATCTAAAGCTTGATTTATATGCGTTTCGCAACTGAATATTCTCAATTTTTCGCTTCCTTTCATTATCTTATTTTTCTCCAGGGTTATACACAAATCGTACATTCTTATCCACAGCCTATTTTAACAAACAAAAAGCGAGTAGGAAAGACAAGCTTTTCTCATCCTACTCGCTGTGTAAATCTTTTATTTACATTTGAAAGTTATCCACATGTTTATAATGCATCTGTTTCGACTAATTTCAATGTAAGCTCCACTACTTTTCCTTGGCGATATACTTTAACTTTTAAGTCTTCTCCAATTTCTTTTTCATTGTATAAATGTTTTCGTAAATCGATCGTATCTTCTACTTTCTTTCCATCCATTTCAACAATGACATCATACGTCTCCATTCCTGCTTTTTCTGCTGGCGAATTAGGAACTACTTCATCGACTACTACCCCTGTAGTTACTTCAGCAGGTAATTTCAATGTTTCTTTTTGATGAAATGCAGGTACATTGGTTAAGTCTAAAAGAGTAATACCCATAGAAGGACGATTTACTTTTCCGTTTTGCTCTAAATCTTCAATAATTGGAATTGCAGTGTTAACAGGAATTGCAAGTCCAATCCCTTCTATAGTTGATTCAGAAATCTTCATCGAGTTTATGCCTACAAGTTGACCTGCTAAATTGATTAAAGCTCCTCCACTGTTACCAGGGTTGATAGCAGCATCTGTTTGTAAAACCTCTGCTTGCCAATCTACCACTTGGTCGCCATTCAAATCAACTGGAATTGCACGATCTTTACCAGATACAACACCTGTTGTAACCGATCCATAAAAATCTAAACCAAGAGGGTTACCAATAGCAATAACTGTTTCTCCTTGTTTAAGTGTATCTGAGTTCCCAAATTCAATCACTGCATCTACTCCAGCGTCATCCATTTCAAGAACTGCTAAATCACTCCATATATCGCTTCCTACAAGTTTTGCATCCACTTTTGTTCCGTCCACTAATGTTACTTCTAGAGATTTTGCTCCTTCTACAACGTGATGATTTGTTATAACGTAAGCTTTTCCACCAGCTTTTTTATATATAACTCCAGAACCTGTTCCAGCTTCTTGTGTAGATTGAGAGTTACTCCAAAAATCAGTAACCGACTGAATATTAGTAATACCCACTACGGCACCAGAGGCCTTTTCAACTGCCCCTGTAACGTCTGTTGTCACATCAACAGAAAGCTGTTTGGTTTCCTGTGTTGTATTGTTTGATTTGATTTCATTATTTGATGGTAGGTTCGTTACAACTGAAGGTATTAAAAACCAAACGAGCAATGCACCAACCATAACGCCTGCCAACGCACTAAAAAAATAACCAGCTAGACCTCTTTTATTTTCCTTCTTTGGCTCTTCTGGTTTTTCTGGTTTTTCTGGTTTTTCTGGTTCATATGGATTATATTCGTCCATTTTCATCTCCCTTTCTTCTAACATATATGCTTGTATTAGTAATTTACCCAACTTACATTAAAATAAGATGAAAATTTTTTTAAAGTTGAATAAAACTTAAATGAAAGAACAAAAAAAGTTCCAAAAGCATTAAATAGCTTTTGGAACTTATACTAGGACTAACTCAGTAGGCTTATTGGCATCGGTATCATGTAAATGTACATATTCGCCCGCAACAATTCCACAAGATTGAAGCGTTTGTGCCACACTCATACGAGCAAGGTCCTTCATATTATTATCTTTGCTTAAATGGGATAAATAAATATTGGTATTTTTGAAATCCACTACTTCGCTCATAGCAACAGCAGCATCTTCATTTGAAACATGTCCAACATCGCTTAAGATTCTTCGCTTAACCGACCAAGGATAGCGTCCCATCTGAAGCATGCTTACGTCATGGTTGCTTTCAAAAACGAAGGAATCTGCTCCTTTGATATGTCCCTTCATCCGATCACTTACATAACCGGTATCTGTAATTAATACAAGCTTTCGATTATTTTCATGGAAAACGTAAAACATCGGATCTGCTGCATCATGTGAGACAGCAAAAGACTGAATATCAATTGTTCCAAATGTTTTTACCGTTTCCATGTCAAATTGGAATCGTTGATCTACTGGTACATTTCCTATGAGAGAATCCATAGCAGACCATGTTTTTTCATTTGCATAAATAGGTACACCGTATTTTCTTGCAACTACACCCAATCCTTTAATATGATCACTATGCTCATGTGTAATAAAAATACCAGAGAGTTTTTTTATATCCCGATCTATTTCACTAAATAGTTGTTCCATCTTCTTCCCACTAAGTCCTACATCTACTAAAAAGGAATGCTCTTCATTTTCCACATAAATTGCATTTCCACTACTACCACTTGCCAGTACACTAAATCTCATCGTTAAAACTCCTTACTTGTCAACAGCTTGTTCTGGATCTTTTTGGATTTCAACAATACTTCCTTCGATGGCGTTTACAAAATAATCTTCCTTCGTTCCATCTGCAAGCTCAACTAAAATATGCCAAGTTGGTAAAAATACTTGTGTTTCGGTTAGTTCTAATAGTTGTGAATAACCTAGTTTAATATCCTTTACTACAGAGTCAGGTTTTAAGTGACCATGATCATATAATACTTTAATCGCTCGCATAGAACCCATTAAGATCCTGTCTTCATTATAATTCTCTAAATCATCCAATATTGTTTGTTCATATCGAACTACCTCTTGCTGATCATTCCAATAAACAACTAAAGTCGCATTTTTGTTGTAATAAACAAATCGATTATTTACTTTTTGAAAGAAGGTTGCAGATTTGTTTTCATCATCTTTTTTCCATAGATCGTACGAGTCTCCACGTAATACATTTTCACTAACTATCTTTTCAACTGTGTTTACTTCCGTAATCGGAATGGCTTTATTAAACGTACTCGTTAGTTTAGAACCATCTATTACAATCGTCTGATTTGGTAATTCTTCTAATTCTTCTAAAATGAAATTATGCGTATTTCCCGAAACGTAAGAAGCTTCTTTTATATCTACATCCATTTTTGGAACCGTAATATTATCTTGAAAAAGTCTATCCTCAATAGGTGCATCACTCGCTACTTCTAAATCCAATGCCTCATTGTATCTATTTAAATAAAGGGAAAATAAAAATACATTAAGTATGGAAAACACAATAATAAAAATAGTTTTTGTTTTATTCCAATCCATACTTGCCACCTCCCAGTAATTCTGGGGATACTCGATTCCACTGTCCATTTATCAAATAGTACCATGAAGGTTCTAGATTAAGTAATGGTTGTTCGTCGTCCCGAGTCAAATTATAACCAATCACAATATCATCCACTGAGGACATGTTTATATTAGAAATGGTAGAAATCAGATCATAAGTAGCTTGTCCAGATGATAATGGTACTTCTCTTGTTTTAATACGGGCAGATTCGTTCAATGTATAATATGGTCTATTATATCGATAAACACGGTCCTCTCCCCATAATTGTGAGATCTCTGTTGACATGTCTTTACTAAAAACAGGCATTCCATACAAGTAAAGTTGATAACTAACTTGTAATGTAGCCGGATTGATGCGACTGAATCGATAATCGTCTGTCCACCCATTATGCTCATTAACAAAATTTACAGTATATTGGATGATATCTGCCGGATTGCCAGCTTTATCACTCTCAGAAGACGGATGGACATAGCCCAATTCTTTTGACATAAACTTAACATTCATCAAGGCACTGTCATCAGAGAATTCCTGTCCACTCGTTCCTAATGGATTACTTCGAACAAGACTTGGATTGGAGAAAAGGGCATTTTTAAACCTTTCTGGTGCTATTTCTTCTAAAATATACGTAAAACCCATTACATTCTCTGGATTATTAGAAGCATAGAGCGAAAGTTGACCCGGTCTTTCTATTTCATTATACGGCGATAGGTTGATTGATTGTTTATAAATATCTGCTGAAAATGTTTCTCTATCCACTTTATCAACGTGCGTTGTATAAACTTTTGGTTTTATTGTATTTATAAAATATAAACGGACTTCATCCTCTGAAGTATTATTCCAGTCTATTACTAAACGATTGAACGAAGCATTCGGTAAATTCCGATCATCAAAAGACAATATGTTACTAAATGTCTTAATCGGCACCTCTGCAGGATAAAAGAAGGTCAATCGATTTGGTGTCCGAATGAATTCGTTAATTTGTTGAATACTAACTTTGTTCTTTAAAGGCTCTACCGTTTGTAGTTCCCACATTTTCATAGAACTAAATACTTTGTCAAGGATAAGTGGAGATGTAGATCCTGTCAAACTTTCATCATGACTATATAAAAGACGATATGGTTTAATTATTTCTTCCATTTTCTTTTTCTCCGCAATCGCAATATCTACGACAGGCGTTTCGTTCGTATCGTACGATGGGGAAAAAGTCCAAATAGTAAAGGTTAAAGTTAAACTTAATAGGATGAGTAAAAGTAAAATAACTGATTTTACTTGTTCAATATACTTCAATCCCATTCACCTTCCTCATCCATTACAAGATCAAGTGTAAAAAAGACAGTCGTTCCATGCCCTTCTTCACTTTCTGCCCAAATTTTCCCTCCGTGAGCTTCAATCATTTCCCGGGCAATTGCTAAACCTAGTCCAGTTCCACCCATCGATCGTGCTCTTGCACGGTCAACTCGGTAAAAACGATCGAAAATACGATCAACATTATCAGAAGGTATACCCATACCATCATCTGATATCATTACTTTCAGTATTTGGTCCTTCATAGCTATTCCAAAGCGAATATTGCCACCATCTGGGGAGTATTTCAATGCATTAGAAATAATATTATCAATTACTTGTGTAAGTTTGTCGGTATCAATGTCAACATAGTAAGGTGTTTCGGGTAGCATTCGATGAAATGTTACATTTTGAGATTTTGATAATTCAAACCGATCTATAATACGATTAAAAAACTGGTTGAAATTCACAATATCTCGATTTAAATCATAATCTCTACTGTCCATTTTGGACAATTGAAGTAAATCATTTACTAATCGAATCATTCGTTGTGTTTCAGTTTGAGTTACTTGTAGAAAGGATGGGGCAATCTCTTCATCTTTCCAAGCACCATCAGCCAATGCTTCCAAATAACTACTCATTGTTGTGAGTGGAGTGCGTAACTCATGTGATACATTCGCTACAAATTCTCTACGCTCCATATCGATTTTCTCTTGTTCGGTATTATCATGAAGAACTGCTATTAATCCATTCACAAAACCAGTTTCTTTTTGTATAACCGAGAAGTTTACACGTAATATAAAAGGTCGCTCATACGTGCTAAAGTCCAGAGTTATAGATTCCTTCGAATATATCAAATCTTCAAATGACTGTTCAGATGCGTCAATTCCTAAAACAGAAATAATAGGACGGTTTAAAACCATTTCTCTTGGTATTCGTAATAATCTAAGTGCTGGATCATTAATTAAAATGATTCTCCCTTTACGATCAGTTGCGATAACCCCATCTGTCATATTGGTAAGAACTGAAGCAAGCTTTCTTCTTTCGGCTTCTGTTGTTGACTGTGCTTCTTGTAATCGGTTTGTTAAATGGTTAAAGGCAATAGCAAGCTGACCAATTTCGTCATTTCCGTAAACACGTACTTTTCTTGAAAAGTTTCCTTTTGCCATTGCCTGTGCTTGTCTTCGCATATCCGAAATAGGTCGTGTAATCGTTTGTGCTATTAATATCCCAAGCACAATAGTGATTACTAGAGCAACTGCTGTTCCACCAGCTAGAATTTGGTTAATCTCATTCATTTGACCAAATACACTTTCTATATTCGATTCAATATATAAAGATCCTATTACTTCCCCTTTATCTACAATAGGAATTGCTAGTCTCCAAATTCTTTTTTTAGTTTCCGGATTAAGAGAAATTTTATCAAAATCAGTTTCAGCAGTGATAGAAAATCTGACTAAATCATCTAGAGATCGTTGTCCCACGATTGATTGATTGTTAATATCCGATGTGGCAAGAATTTGATACCTTGCATCTATCACTCGAACTTCTTTTATATCATTCGAATTTAGTCCAGACAAAATAGAACGCAGACTTTGTTCTAAAGTTGCGTCTTCTTCACTTCTTATTTTTATAATTTCTTCTCTAGCACTGAATTCTAGAAGACTTACTCGATCCGAAATAGATTTTTGAAAGTTTTCTCTTAATGTTTGCTCGAGTTCTTTTACAAAGTACAAACCTATAATTTGCATGGCTATAATGATCAATAAAACATAGATCAAGACAATTTTTACGTGAATTGATTTGAAATAACCAACCTTTTGCATGCACTCTACTCCTGTTCAGGATTTCGTAAGTAATAACCAACGCCTCTTCTAGTTACAATCCATGTCGGATGACTTGGATTATCTTCAATCTTTTCCCGTAGACGTCGAATGGTTACATCGACTGTACGTACATCACCAAAATAATCATAACCCCAAACCGTTTGAAGCAAATGTTCACGAGTCATCACTTGTCCAATATGTTTGGCCAAATAATGTAATAACTCAAATTCTCTATGTGTTAATTCAATTGTTTCCTCTCTCTTTAACACTAAGTATGCATCTGGTTGGATAGTTAGTGGACCTATGGTAATATCATTTGTTATTACTTCAGTGTCTTCTTGAAGTGTTTGATGTCTTCTCATATTTGCCTTTACTCGTGCAATAAGCTCACGCGTACTAAATGGTTTCGTGACATAGTCGTCTGCACCTAATTCTAAGCCAAGTACTTTATCAATCTCCGAATCTTTTGCAGTTAGCATAATGATCGGAAAATCATATCTTTTACGAATTTCTCTGCAAACTTCCATTCCATCTCTGTTTGGAAGCATAATATCTAATAACATTAGATCTGGTTGAAATTCTTCTACCTTTTTTAATGCTTCGTCGCCATCATATGCACAAAATACTTGATAACCTTCTTTTTTTAAATTGAATTGAAGTATATCTGCAATTGGTTTTTCATCATCAACTACTAATATTTTCTTACTCATCGGTTGAACCCCTTTTCGTAATTTGTTCTATTTAAATGTTTTTATCTTTTACATTCATTCTCTTACTCTACCATGCTTTTGAACTAATCGCATTAATTTAAGAATACCATAAATCGAATAAGTCGATGATTGTCGAAATATTTCCTGGGAAATTTAAAAAAAACATGTACCTATGTATGTTAGTTCTCAATTAAAAAAGAGATAGCCAATCTAGTGACTATCTCTTCCATACTATTATTTTAACACGGTCAATGGATTAATCGTAACTCCATTTTTTTCTACTTCAAAATGTAAGTGAGTTCCAGTTGAACGACCCGTACTTCCCATAACACCTAATTTAGAACCTTGGGGAACGACATCTCCGACACTAACACTTATAGAAGCTAGATGCGCGTATGTTGTTTTGTATCCATTTTTGTGATCAACAATTACTCTATTACCATATGTACCGTCCCATCCAGCAGCTACTACGACTCCATTGTCTGTTGCCTTAATGTCAAATCCACTTGGTCTTGCAATATCAATTCCTTCATGTTGACGACCCCAACGGTAACCCATTTTACTTGAAATATATCCACCTTCAGCTGGCCAAGCAAATTCCCCTGATCCACGAGAAGGAATTACTTTTGTTCCTTTTAAAGTAATCTGATCTTTTGGTTCCACCAGTATAGTTTCTTCAATAACAGATTGGCCTGCTTCCACTCCATTTTCTTTACGCACAAGATAGGTTGCTTCTCTCTTACCATCCGAACCCTCTTGTTTTACTTTCGTATCACCTTTGTACATTTCTTCTGATTCTTCTACTTTTTTATTGTGGTTAATAACTTCAATCGCTTTTTTCTCATATAGTACATCTACATTAATAAGTGGTTTTAAGACTGTTACATTTACCTCTTGACCTATTTGTAATAAAGAAGATTCAGTCATATCTGGATTGATCTTTATTAGCTCAGCAGTTGTTAAGTTATGCTTACTAGCAATTGTGCCTAACACATCTCCTTCTGCTACTTTATACGTCTCTTGTTCTAGTGTTCCTTCTAGTAGAAGTTTAACAGCATCATCTGGTGATACAATCTTTTCAGGATTTACATCAACTGTTACGCCAGAAACTTCTTCTTTTAAAACTATTTCTTTAATACGTGTTTCATTTTCTTTTAATTCGGGTAAAGTTTCTGTAGAACTACTTCTTGCTTCCAGTTCGTTTAACTCGGCTTCTGTCACAAAATGTAATTTTAGTTTTCGAATGACTTCTTGATATGCTTCCAAGTCTTTGACGTAGACTGCCATCTCGTCATTGATCGATAGTGCAAAAGCAGTTGCTTCTACTTCTATAAGTTCCTCTAACTTTTGAAGGGTAGCATCATCGTTTGTAGATGTAGTAAAAACTTGTTCAGGTATAACGGAAAGATTGGAACCAGCTATTAAAGAGAGGTTTTCGTACTTGGAGCTCGAACCCTTCACTTTTTCATCTAACATGGCTTGCATTTCTTTTTTATTAGATAGTGCTCCGACATATTTTCCATTAGAATATATATGGTATATTTCTTTTAATGTATTATTATTATTTTCACTTTCATTTGCAAAAGCCATATTAAAAGATACACTTGAAATAAGTAACATTGAAACTGCTGCTTTTTTCATTATATTTGATCTTCTGTTTGAAAGAACCTCAAGATAATTATCCTTCTGTTCTTCATTCTTTCTTTTCAAAAACATGATAAAGCCCCTTCCAAGTTCATAAAAAATTAATTTCCTTTTTTCAGGCTCTTTTAATTTAACATAATTGATTTAATCAAGTATCGAAATAGGACGCTTTGTAAAGAAACTGTATAATTAGAACCATTTTTTTGAATATAATTCCATTATATTCTATTTTACTATGATTCGATAAATATTTTAACAATTTATATCTAATCTTTTACCAAAAAATCAGTATTTTATACATAATCTCTCATAGTCTTCTGTTATATTTGTCATAATAGAAGATTAAAAATTGATTCGTTTGGTATATTTCGACAAAAAAACTGCCAAGAAGACAAAAAATCTTCTTGGCAGTTTCTAAAATATGGGCGTTTTAGAATTTCTTGTTAACGCCAAACACTAGAAATAATATTTGTTTGTGTACGATCTGGTCCTACTGAGAAGATAGAGATTGGTACACCTGTCAGCTGTGAAATACGCTCTAAATAATGACGAGCCGTTTCAGGTAGTTCATCAAGTGTTTTACATTTTGTAATATCTTCGCTCCAACCTGGTAGCTCTTCATATACTGGCTCACACTCTGCAAGAATGCGAAGATTAGCTGGGTATTCTGTAATTAATTCACCTTTGTATTTGTATGCAGTACAAAGTTTTACAGTTTTTAAACCAGTTAATACATCAATCGAGTTAACAGTCAAATCTGTTAATCCACTAACGCGACGAGCATGTCTAATAACTACCGTATCAAACCAACCAATACGACGTGGTCTTCCTGTAGTTGTTCCATATTCTTTACCAACTTCACGAATTTGACTACCAACTTCATCAAATAATTCTGTCGGGAACGGGCCATCTCCTACACGAGAAGTGTACGCTTTACATACTCCAACAACATGTGAAATTTTTGTTGGACCTACACCAGCACCAATAGTTACCCCACCAGCCACTGGGTTAGAGGAGGTAACAAAAGGATATGTACCTTGGTCAATATCAAGCATAACACCTTGTGCGCCTTCAAATAATACACGACGGCCTTCATCTAAAGCGTCATTTAATACTTTTGAAGTATCTGTTACGTATTTTTCAATTTCTTGTCCATAGCCATAAAACTCTTCTAGAATTTCATCCACAGTGAACCCTTTTGTTTCATAAAACTTCTCGAACATTCTATTTTTTTCTTCTAAATTACGCTCTAATTTTTCTTTAAACACTTCGTAATCAAGTAAGTCTGCAATTCGAATACCAACACGTGCAGCTTTGTCCATATAAGCTGGACCAATCCCTTTACCAGTTGTCCCGATTTTATTTGCACCTCTACGTGCTTCTTCTACTTCATCTTGTTTCAAATGGTAGGGAAGAATTACGTGTGCACGATTAGAAATACGAAGGTTTTCTGTAGTGATTCCTCGATCATGTAAACCTTTAAGCTCTTTTACAAGTGCTCTTGGATCCACTACCATCCCATTTCCGATAACTGAGATTTTATCCTTGTAAAAAATACCGGAAGGAATAAGGTGAAGTTTGTATGTTTCTCCACCAAAAATAATTGTATGGCCCGCATTATTACCGCCTTGGTAACGTGCGATTACTTCTGAATTCTCGGAAAGAAAGTCTGTTATCTTCCCTTTACCTTCGTCTCCCCATTGTGTACCTACTACTACTACTGATGGCATTGCCAACACCTCCGTCAGACATTTTATATGTCCTGATTCAAACAGTGTAATTGTACCAAGCTATGGTCTCATAGTCAACCGATATTAGGTAAAAACACGAACATATAAATGTAATAAAACATTTATCGTTCGTGTTCTTACCATTTCTTATGCTGGAGGAGCTTGATGCTGACTCCAATCAATGTTAACAAATTTGTTAAATTCCTTCACAAACGCTAGAGTAACTGTACCAGTTGGACCGTTACGTTGTTTTGCAATGATAATTTCAATCATGTTTTGATTTTCTGTTTCTTTATCGTAATAATCTTCACGATACAAGAATGAAACAATATCTGCATCTTGCTCAATCGATCCAGATTCACGTAAATCGGACATCATTGGTCTCTTGTCTTGTCGCTGCTCCACACCACGAGAGAGCTGCGATAATGCAATAACAGGTACTTGTAGCTCCCTAGCTAGTCCTTTTAATGAACGTGAAATTTCTGATACCTCTTGCTGTCTATTGGCTTGGCTGCCGCCACTACCTTGGATTAGCTGCAAGTAATCAATTAGAATCATTCCTAAACCAGATTCTTGTTTTAATCTACGGCATTTGGAGCGTATTTCATTTACACGAATACCAGGGGTATCATCAATATATATTCCTGCATTCGATAAACTACCCATTGCCATTGTTAGTTTTCGCCAATCTTCCGTCGTTAAAGAGCCTGTACGTAATACTTGGGCATCTATATTTCCCTCTGCACAAAGTATACGCATAACTAACTGTTCAGCACCCATCTCTAGGCTAAAAATAGCTACATTTTCATCGGTTTTAGTTGCCACATTTTGCGCAACATTCAATGCGAATGCAGTTTTCCCTACGGATGGACGAGCTGCTACGATAATTAAATCATTTCGTTGGAATCCAGCAGTTATTTTATCTAAATCTCGGAATCCTGTTGGAATACCTGTAACATCGCCTTTTCTCGAATGAAGTTTTTCGATGTTATCATATGTTTCCACCAAAACGTCTTTAATATGCTGAAAATCACCAGCATTTTTTCTGTTGGCAACTTCCATCATTTTTCGTTCAGCCTCAGATAATAGGGCCTCAACTTCGTCTTCTCTTGTAAATCCATCTTCTACAATCGTTGTAGCCACTCGTATTAAACGGCGTAGGATTGATTTTTCTTCTACAATTTTTGCGTAATGTCCGATGTTTGCTGCTGTAGGTACTGCATTTGCTATCTCACTTATGTAAGAAATACCACCAACATCTTCTAATTCTTTTTTGGAAGATAGTTCTTCCGTTACGGTAACAACATCAATTGCTTTCCCTTGATCGCTTAAACGAAGCATCGTTTGGAAAATTTTCTGATGGGCTACTCGGAAAAAGTCTTCCGGCATTACTATTTCCGCTGCTGTTATTAACGCTTGCGGTTCTAAAAATATTGCTCCAATGACAGACTGCTCAGCTTCTTGGTTATGTGGTGGCACACGGTCCAATAATGGATCGCTCATTGACCTCTCTCCTTACGCTTCTTCTGTTACATGTACTTTTAAAGTAGCCACTACTTCGTGATGTAGTTTAACTGGAACATTTGTATAACCTAATGCACGAATTGCATCATCAAGCTCCATTTTACGTTTATCTATTTTAATTCCATGTGATTTTTCTAATTGTGCTGCGATTTGTTTTGTTGTTACTGAACCAAACAAACGTCCATCGTTACCAGACTTTGCTTTCAATTCAACTGTTAATTGTTCTAAACGTTCTTTTAACTTTTTCGCTTCAGCTAGTTCCTCTGCTGCTTCTTTTTCTGATTTTTTCTTTTGGCCTTCTAATGCACTAATTGCTGCTGCATTTGCTTCAACAGCAAGTTTATTTTTTAATAAAAAATTATGTGCATATCCATCAGCTACTTCTTTAACTTCACCTTTTTTACCTTTACCTTTTACATCTTTTAAAAATACTACTCTCATTCCCCTGTTCCTCCTTCTAATGTCTCTTCAATTGCTGTTTTTAGCATATTAATAGCTTCATCAATTGTCGCATTTTCTAGTTGGCACGCAGCATTGGTTAAATGACCACCACCGCTTAATCTTTCCATTATTAACTGTACATTTACGTCGCCTAGAGATCTTGCACTAATTCCAATAATTGAATCACTTCTATAACCAACTACAAACGAAGCTGATATATTATTCATTGTTAATAGAATATCTGCAGTTTGTGCGAGTAATACTTGGCTATAGGAAGCATTTTCTGCGCCATACGCAATAGCAATACCTGGCTTAAAAAATTCTACTGTTTGAACAATTTTAGAACGTTCAATATACGTATCTATATCTTCTTTTAACAACCTTTGTACTAAAACAGTATCTGCACCTTGTGTTCGAAGATAAGACGCTGCTTCAAAGGTTCTAGCACCTGTACGAAGCGTGAAACTCTTAGTGTCTACAATTATTCCTGCAAGCATAGAGGTAGCTTCAAGCATTGTTATTTTTTCATTCTTCGGTTGGTATTCTATTAACTCTGTTACCAGTTCTGCCGTCGAGGATGCATATGGTTCCATATACACAAGTAAAGTATTGGAAATGAACTCCTCACCTCTTCGATGGTGATCAATGACAACTCTCTTTTCTGCTCTATTTAATAATTTTTCATCTATAACAAGACTAGGTTTATGTGTATCCACTACTACTAATAAAGTTTTATCGGTCATTCTATTAATAGCTTCTTCTGGACTAATAAAACGCTCAAAAAGCTCGGGTTTTCCTTTAATTTCATCCATTAATCGGAGAACACTTTTGTCTAATTCATTAAAATCGATTACTACATAACCTTCGACCTTATTCATTTGAGCCATTTTTCTAACCCCTACTGCTGCTCCAATGGCATCCATATCCGGTAACTTGTGGCCCATAACAAATACTTGATCACTATCCTGGATTAAATCACGAAGAGCATGTGAAATCACTCGCGCTCTTACACGCGTCCTTTTTTCTACGGGGTTTGTTTTTCCACCATAAAATTTTACTTTTCCATTTGGCTGTTTTATCGCTACTTGATCTCCTCCTCTTCCAAGTACTAGATCCAAGCTCGATTGTGATAGTTCTCCCAGTTCGACTAACGAAGTAGATCCCGCACCTACCCCTACACTTAACGTTAAGGAGAAGCCAAATTTAGAAGTTGTTTCTCGTATATCATCTAATATAGAGAATTTATTTTTTTCTAGCTCTACGAGAATTGATTCATTGAATACAGCTAAGAAGCGATCAGAGGAAATTCTTTTTACGTATATACCGTACTTAGCTCCCCAGTCATTCACACAAGAAGTCACAATACTATTTAACTGTCCTCTTGTTTGATCGTCCATACCTTGTGCGATTTCATCGTAATTATCGATGTAGAGAACAGCAATAACCGTTCTATCTCCGTAATACAACGATTCAATTTCTACTTGTTCCGTTATATCAAAGAAGTATAGTAATTTTTCTTCCGCCTTAT
Organism: Psychrobacillus sp. FJAT-21963; assembly: GCF_001420585.1. NCBI lineage: Bacteria > Bacillati > Bacillota > Bacilli > Caryophanales > Bacillaceae > Psychrobacillus > Psychrobacillus sp. FJAT-21963. The sequence goes on from NZ_LJIY01000005.1 coordinate 214,982, forward strand.
AAAATACTTTATAATCATTGTTATCTAAGGAAATCGTAATCTCTTTCGAATCCTCTTGCTTAATAAGCTGTTGAAAGTCTTTTGATATAGACAGAAGCTCTTCACCAATAATCGTATCGAACGGAAGCTTTTGAGTCATATAGGGATTTGCCCATTCAATGATATATTGATCATTTATCAATAATATACCGATTGGCATTTCGAGCAATGCTTCTTCTCCGACTTTTTTCATGCGATAAGATAGGGTTTCGATATGTCTTTCCGTTTCTTCGTAAACCCGCTTTTCTAAAATCCATCCATATATAGATACTCCAATAACTAATAAAGCAAATAATAACCCAACGATTAAATTGTTAGACAGGAGTAAATAAGATGCAACCCCTCCGAGAAGCATAAACAAAATGAGTGGATATCGAATTGGTCGTTTTCTAAAAAAAGACGCCACCTGATCAGCTCCTTATTTTTTGTGCCTGCCTTGTAAATAACTTCTCAAATTAAATCCTAAGTCAAAAACACCTAGTATAATGGTAAACGTAAATAACGGTATGGCTAAAAATGTTCCAAGAATTGCCGTCCACCTTGGATAGCCTTGTAAATGAAAATAATAGTGAATCAATGAAACCCCTTGTAAAAACAATAGAGCTCGCAAAATAAACATAGCGTTGACCGTTGCCATATACCCAAATGATCCAATCTCATAAGAAATGATCAAGGTTAAAATGGATACGATTAAATAATACCATAACACCGCTTTAGGTAGTTTAAAATGCATAAACTTTGGAAACTTAGGTACTTTAATTTTCAGTTTCCTTAATAACGGTAAATTAATGGACAAATAGATAAACGCAGTGGCAAACATTGTTGCAATAAAATAAGATGGCATCATTGTTTGAACTAATTGTAAGCTCTGTGCCACCATTTCATCATAATTCTTTGGTAGCTGTCCAACAGAAGCCATTATATTTCCTACTTGTTCGTAGTATATTTCAATGCCTTCGAAAAATTGCTCCAGAATATTAATATTCAGAATCAAAATAGAAATTATGTATTGTACAGCTGTCATTAGTAATAAAAAAATCCCAGAAGTCATTAGAAGATACAGTTTTGACTTATGATTTCTAATAGAATCTCCGATGATCAACCCTAGTGGTGCAACAATTAATGCAAATATAAAACCGAAAATACCGCCAATAATAAAGGAGATAACTAAACCAATCAACGTTACATATACTGCATATTTTCTTTCAAATTTGGCGCTAAACCAAGCAATTGGTAAGGGCACAATAAATGAAGTGATAAATCCTAAAAACGGAATATACACGGACATTGCTAAAAGGATAGCAAATAGTGCAATCATCATTGCTCCATATGTTAAATAGCTTGTCTGATTTTTTTGCATGAGGGACCTTCCTTTATTGTAATCATCTTTTCATTGTAACAGATTTCTTCTTACAACTAAATTTCTTTTGTTTAGTCTAGAAATAATAGGTAATTAAACAATAAAAAAAAGACCGGTTTCCCGGTCCTTACTATTTTTAAACTTATCTCTCTTCAGAAGTAAATGGTAGTAATGCCATTATACGAGATACTTTGATAGCTCTTGTTAACTTACGTTGGTACTTCGCGCTAGTTCCTGTCACACGACGTGGAAGAATTTTTCCACGTTCTGACACGAATTTTTTCAACAAATCTACATCTTTATAATCAATGTGTGTAATGTTGTTAGCTGTGAAGTAACAAACTTTACGGCGTCTTTTGCCTCCGCGACGTGGTGCCATAATAGGTTGCCTCCTTTTCGATTAAAGTAAAAGTGTATGAAGTCCTTTTAAAACGGTAGATCGTCATCCGATACTTCGATTGGCCCGCTACTGTTTGCAAATGGATCTTCGTCTACACGTGTATAATTTTGCTGATTCATTGGTTGGTTTTGCTGATATGTCGGATATGGATTTTGCTGTTGTCCACCACCAAACGATTGTCCGCCTTGGCTACGGTCTCCAGAACTACTATTACGTGGTTCTAAGAACTGTACGCTGTCTGCAACAACATCAGTAGTATAAACACGTTTACCATCTTGTCCTTCATAACTGCCTGTTTGAATACGCCCTTCAACACCTGCTAAACTTCCCTTTTTCAAGAAGTTAGCTGTGTTTTCCGCTTGCTTTCTCCAAACGACACAGTTGATAAAATCAGCTTCTCTTTCACCCTGTTGGTTGGAGAATGTTCGATTTACAGCTAGTGTAAATCTTGCCATTGCAACACCACTTGGTGTATAGCGAAGTTCCGGATCTTTTGTTAGTCTTCCAACTAAAACGACACGGTTAATCATCAGTGTTCAACCTCCCTCTCTCAGCTTTTGTTAGTCGATTTTATTATTTATCGTCGATACGAACAGCAATGTGACGGATAATGTCTTCATTGATGTTAGCTAAACGAGTGTATTCATCGATTGCTTGAGAATCAGCGTTTGCTTTAACGATTTGGTAGTAACCTTCACGTAAGTCATTGATTTCATAAGCTAAGCGGCGTTTGCCCCACTCTTTTGATTCGATGATTTCTGCACCATTTGAAGTTAAGATTTCGTTGAAACGCTCAACTAAAGCTTTCTTCGCATCTTCTTCAATTGTTGGTTGAATAATGTACATTAATTCGTACTTTCTCATCTATTTACACCTCCCTATGGTCTTTGGCCGACTGCTTACAGCCGACAAGGAGCAAGTAATGTTATTACTCACATCAATGAATTGTAACACAAATTATTTTTTATATCAAGATTCATTACCAATCTTTTCACATTTCCTGTATATTTATTTTAACGTTAGTGAAAGGACGTAAAAAAGTCCATAGTGTATTTAACTCGGAGGCGTTGATCATGGAAAATAAAGAGGATATCTTAACCATTATTGATATCGATTTAAAAAAAGTTGCTTGGTTTAGTCTGATAATAACTGTACTCTTATCGATTTTAGGATTAGTTATTTATAGTTGGTTACACGATGGCTTCAACATAAATTTTTCAATTGTAGATTTACTATTATTTTTTTTAGGTTATGTGTTGTTAATTGTTTTCCATGAATGTTTTCATTTAATTGGTTTCTGGTTTTTCGGGAAAGCCCCATGGAGCAGTATGGATTACGGTGTCAATCTTAAACTGGGTATTGCCTATGCAACAACCAATTTACCTATTGTAAATAGTGCAATGAAAAAAGCATTATTACTTCCTTTTTGGATGACAGGAGTCCTTCCCATGCTTCTCGGATACTGGGTAGATTCCCCAGGATTAGTCTTATTAGGAGCATGGTTAGTTGCAGGTGCTGCCGGAGACTTTGCTATGTATAAAGAATTAATAAAATATCCAGCTCATCTGCTTATAAAAGATGATCCTGTAGAGCCGAAGTTATACGTATTAAATAATAAAAAGCAGGACAGCATTTAAGTTGTCCTTTTAGTATGTCACCACATTACCAGTTAGAGATAAAGACCATAAGAATGGTAACGGAACGGTTATTTCCGCTTCAGACGGACGCTTTTCGCGGGCGGAAAGGGAGCCGTTTCAACGATTTCCTTAATTATCGGACGACATTATTTAGTAAAGTCAAAAATTCTATCCGAGAGCGGAAATCAACAATTCTATTTATCATAGTTTAAAAAAAAAAACAGGTCAGCATGTTAGCTGACCTGTTTTATATTATACGTTAAAACGGAACAACATTACGTCTCCATCTTGTACTACATATTCTTTACCTTCTAAACGAACCTTACCTGCTTCTTTGGCTAATGCCATGGAGCCAGTTGCAACTAAATCTTCGTAAGCAACTGTTTCTGCACGGATAAACCCTTTTTCAAAATCCGAGTGGATAACTCCTGCACATTGAGGAGCCTTCATACCTTTGCGGAATGTCCAAGCACGTACTTCCTGTACACCTGCAGTAAAGTACGTAGCAAGGCCAAGAAGCGAATAGGATGCTTTGATTAATTGATCTAAGCCAGATTCCTCAATACCTAACTCTTCTAGGAACATAGATTTTTCGTCGTCCTCTAGAGCAGCCATTTCTTCTTCAATTTTTGCACAAATAACGATAACTTGTGCTCCTTCTTCTGCTGCAAATTCACGCACTTTTTGTACATATTCATTTTCATCTGCTGCCATAATATCGTCTTCTGATACATTGGCAACGTATAATATTGGTTTTATCGTTAATAGATGAAGTCCCTTTACAACTCGAAGTTCCTCTTCTGTGAAGTCAACAGATCTACCTGGTTTTCCTTCTTCAAAAGTTTCTTTTAAACGTGTTAAAATAGGTTCTTCCACCATTGCATCTTTATCTTTTTGTTTCGCCATTTTAACAACTCGTGCCAAACGCTTATCAACACTTTCTAAGTCTGCTAAAATTAATTCCAAATTAATAACTTCAATATCCGCGATAGGGTCTACTTTTCCTGAAACATGCGTAATATTATCATCTTGGAAGCAACGAACTACTTGGCAAATGGCATCTACTTCTCTAATATGGGCTAAGAACTTGTTTCCAAGACCTTCCCCTTTACTTGCACCAGCTACAATTCCAGCAATATCTGTAAATTCAAATGCCGTTGGAACAGTTTTCTTTGGTACTACTAATTCAGTTAATTTATCTAAACGAGCATCAGGAACTTCCACAATCCCTACGTTTGGATCAATTGTAGCGAATGGATAGTTTGCAGCAAGTGCTCCTGCTTTTGTTATTGCATTAAATAGTGTAGATTTTCCTACGTTCGGTAATCCTACGATTCCTGCAGTTAATGCCATGTATGGTCACAACCCTTCTATTTTCTAAACCAACAAAAATTATATATAACCTGTTCATTATATTGATTTTAACGCTAAAAGTCTATCCTTACTCCGTATCAGCTTGCACTAATAGTTTTTTCATCTTTTTCTCAAATTCTTTTCGTGGAATCATTACACTATGCTGACAACCTTCACATTTTATACGAATATCTGCCCCCATACGAATGATTTTCCACGCATTCGTGCCACAAGGATGTTGTTTTTTCATTTCGACAATATCATTTAATTGAAATTTTTTACTATCCATTTGAACACCTACTCTTTTTTACTTTGGTATAAAACCATTTTTGGATAAGGAATTTCAATCCCCTTTTCATCGAGGTAATTCTTTATATCTCTACGGATACTTCTTGCAACTCCATGTTGTTGATTAGGTAGAGTTTCTGCAACAACTCTTAATATTACTTCGGTTGCTGCCACATTCTGCACTCCAAGTAAATCTGGAACCTTTACCAGCTCCTCGTATTTACTAGGTAAATCTTGTAAAAATTCTCTAATCATATTTTCTACTGATTGAATATCCGATTCGTAAGATATGCTAATATCTATTAAAGCTAATGAATTATAAATGGAGTAATTGATAACTTCTGAAATATTCCCATTTGGAATAATATGCAATTCTCCTGTATAACTTTTTACTTTCGTTGTTCTTAGACCAATTTCTAAAACTACCCCTGTAGATTGCCCAATCATCACTTGATCACCAACAGCAAACTGATCTTCAAATACTATAAAAAAACCTGTGATAACGTCTTTTACTAAACTCTGTGCACCAAACCCTACTGCTAGACCAAGAATACCTGCCCCCGCTAATAATCCTGCTACATTAATATTAAAGGTCGATAATACTGCTAAGATTGCCGTAAAATAAACGGCATAAGCTAATATATTTTGAAGCAACTTCAATAAAGTATTTTGTCTACGTTCAGAATATGCTAATGGACTTCTTTCTCTTACGGAAAACACTCTCTTAAGGAGCCTCTTCCCAACTCTCACCACAATAGCTGAAGCAATCAATATAAAGATTACTTTCAAAGCTATTAATCCAAGATTTATCCAAGTTTCTTCATTTAATATTAATTTTTTTAAATATGTGTATGATACTTCTGTGTTCATATTATTCTTTATGTCACCTTTCTGAATAAATAGTTTCTTATTTACATATACTGTATTAAAAAGAAAGTGAGTCTCTATATGAATTTTCAAGCAGCAGAGATAAAAGAATCATCTACTATCAATTATAAAGAAACAGGCGTTGTATGGAAACTAAGCAACTTTTTCTTAGATCAAATCCCTTTTGATCATCCAAACTTAGTTTTTTGTTGCATTGGAACTGATCGTTCAACAGGAGATGCACTCGGACCAATGACAGGCTCTTTCTTAACACAGCTTTCTTCTTTTCCTTTTCAGATTGTTGGAACACTCGACAATCCATTACACGCTTTAAATATTGAGGAAATAACACAAGAATTACTTGATTCCCCATCGAAACCTTTTATTATCGCCATTGATGCTTGTCTTGGTAATTCAGGGAACATCGGTCAAATAATTGTACATCCAGGTCCCTTATATCCAGGAAAAGCAGTCAAAAAAGAATTACCACCTATCGGTGAGATTTCCATTAAAGCAGTCGTAAATATTGGAGGCTTTATGGAATATAATGTACTACAAAGTACGCGTCTAAACATAACATTTGAAATGGGTAAAGTTATTTCTCGCGCACTTTTACTCGCATGGCATAGATATAATTTAAAAATTATAAATAAAAGTAACAGCAATCGCAACTATAACTAAACTAGGCAGTAAATTTGCTACTCTAATTTTTGTTAATCCAAGTAGATTTAATCCTATAGCTATAATCATTATCCCTCCAGTTGCTGTCATTTCTTGAATAAATAATTCAAGTGCAGCTTCTGGAATTAATTTTGTTATCTGAGTAGCGAATAATGCAATTGCACCTTGATATACTGCTACTGGAATGGCTGAGAGTAAGACACCAATCCCTAGTGTTGCAGAAAGTATAATAGATGTAAAACCATCTATTATTCCCTTACTAATTAACAATTCATGGTCATTTTGAAGTCCGCTATTTAATGCTCCAAGTACTCCCATTGCTCCGATGACAAATATTAATGTACCAGTAACAAATCCTTGTGCAATACTGCCTCCCTCGGCAGTTTTAGACCCAAATTTTTGTTCTATGTATTTGCCTAATTTATTTAACCATTTGTCTATGTCAATCCATTCTCCAATTACTCCACCGAATACTAAACAAATAATAATAAGTACAAAATTAGTACTCTCCAAACCCATCTGAATCCCTAAAACGACTACTGCTATCCCGATCGCATACATTACAGTCTGCTTCATATTTTCAGGAATATTTTTTAAAAACCTACCTATTATTGCACCCACTATTATTAATAGTGCATTAACAATAGTTCCCAGTAAAACCATATCTATTTCCTCATTCCTTCTTCTCGAATTGGAAGAGCTTAATGTCTATTAATAATGACTCTGTTATTTCTAATTAATGATATGAAGAATGATGCTGTAGGCACAATGCACATAGACTCTAAAGGGCTAAGTCGCCCCTTTAGGAAATCTGTACATTACAACAGAGAAGCTTCAAAAATATAAAATGCTAATCTATTAAAAGCACAACCTATTTCTAGATACTAGAAATAGGTTGAATTTAATCTTCTAATAGTTGTAATATTCTTTCTAAATCATCCTCTGAAAAAAATTCAATCTCTATCTTACCTTTGTTTTTGTTTTTAACAATAGAGACCGGAGTTCCGAATATTTCTCTTAATTCTGATTCTTTCTCAATAGTAAAGATATCCTTTTTTACAGTAGGTTTTGTTTCACGTGGAACATTCTCATTTAAGCGTTGTACAAGTGCTTCTAATTGTCTAACATTTAAATTTTCTTTTAATGTTTTTAACATGATTAAAGGAATATTCTTTTTCTTTTTTAATCCTAATAGCGCCTTACCGTGTCCCATGGATAGTTCACCATTTGTGATTGCATTTCTTACCTCTTCAGGAAGTGATAACAATCTAATGTGATTAGCGATATGAGGACGGCTTTTACCTAATCTAAAAGCAAGCTGTTCCTGCGTTAAATTTAGGTTTTCCATTAAGTTTTGATAAGCTTCTGCCTCTTCTATAGGTGTTAAATCTTCTCTTTGAAGATTTTCTAGAATGGCTATTTCCATCATTTGCTGATCATTTAATTCACGAATGACAGCAGGTATTTCATCTTGTCCAGCTAGTTCAGATGCACGAAATCTTCTTTCACCAACGACAATTTCATATTTTGAGCCTTTTTTACGTAAGATGATTGGCTGTAATACACCATGTTCTTTTATGGATTCAGAAAGATCTTTCATTGCTTCTTGATCAAAAATTTTTCTTGGTTGATATGGGTTAGGTTTAATTTTATCTAAACTAATTTTATCTACTTTTTCAGCTTTCAAATCTTCCTCTGGAAAAAATGCATTTAGTCCTTTACCCAATGCTTTAGCCATTACGAATCACTTCCTTCGCTAAATCTAAGTATACTTCTGCTCCACGAGACTTTGGATCATAAATTATTATCGGTTCTCCGTGACTTGGTGCTTCACTCAAACGAACATTTCTAGGTATGATTGTCTTATATACTTTCTCTTGGAAGTATTTTTTAACTTCTTCAATTACTTGAATACCTAAATTTGTTCGTGCATCAAACATAGTCAATAGAACTCCATCTATTTCTAAGTTTTTATTTAAGTGTTTCTGTACTAGTCTAATCGTACTTAAAAGTTGGCTTAACCCTTCTAATGCGTAAAACTCACATTGAACAGGAATAATAATAGCATCGGAGGCAGTTAGAGAATTAATCGTTAATAACCCTAATGATGGTGGACAATCAATGATGATATATTCATATTTGTCTTTTACCTCTTGTAGGGCTCTTTTTAATCTTACTTCCCTTGAAATAGTTGAAACGAGCTCTATTTCTGCACCTGCCAAAGATATAGTAGCGGGAACAATATGTAAATTTTCCACTTTTGTTTCCTGTATTGTCTCTAAAACGCTAACGTCATCTATTAATACATCATATATACACTGATTTACATCGCCTTTGTTTACCCCAACTCCACTAGAAGCATTTCCTTGTGGATCAATATCGACAAGTAATACCTTTTTTCCTAAATAAGCAAGGCAGGCACTTAAGTTTACGGATGTAGTAGTCTTTCCTACACCACCTTTTTGATTGGCTATTGCAATAATTCTTCCCACTCTTGCACCCTCTTCTTCTCGTTTTATATTACTCTATTTACATTCTATCAAATTTCAATGAAATTTGGGTGTTATTCTTGTTACAAAAAAAAAACTCTCACATTTAGTTGAGAGAGTTTAAGTAAAATATAAATATATTATGATTTCTTTTTAGGTATTTTTACTGTAATTTGATAAAATTCTTCGGTATCTTCTTCTTCTGTTTTAATACTAATACCACTTTTAGTTACCATAGACAATGAGTGTTTAATCGTATTCAATGCTATTCGAACATCTTTACTAATAGCCTTACGTTTAGGCTTAAGAGTTTTTTTAATATCCTTACTTGGTGGATTTAATATTTGCTCCACATGCTCTTCTAGTTGCTTTACATTCCAATGATTTTCTATAGAAGTATTCATTAACTCTATTTGCATTTCTTTTTCTTTAATTTGCATTAAAGCACGAGCATGCCTTTCAGAAAGATCTTTCCTCATAATTGCTTGTTGAACTTCCTCAGGTAATTTTAACAATCTTAGTTTATTTGCAACAGTTGATTGTCCTTTCCCTAAACGCTGTGCTAATGCCTCTTGGGTTATTTCATGCAACTTTAATAGCTTTTGATAAGCAACAGCTTCTTCTATTGCCGTTAACTCTTCACGTTGTAAGTTTTCTATTAATGCAATAGAAGCTGTTTCTTTGTCATTTAAATTACGAACTATTGCTGGTACCTCTGTCCATTGAAGCTTTGACATAGCTCTAAATCTACGTTCACCAGCAATAATTTCGTATTTATCGTCATCCATCTTTCTAATAACGATTGGTTGAATAACACCATGTGTATGAATAGTTCTAGCCAGCTCTTCAATTTTATCATCATCAAAAACTGTTCTAGGCTGGTATCTATTCGGCACAATCTTATCAATCGCAATATTAACTACTTCTTCAATATGACTTTGTGGTTGTTCCACAATTTCATCTTGTCCTTGCTTTTCGGAACTTCCAAAAAAACGAGAAAAAGGACTTTTCATCTAACAAGCACCACCTTTTCGAAACTCTATACGCTAAATATTCACTATATAAAACTACAATACTATAAATGTTTCACGTGGAACGTTCCTCAATCAAATACGCCCTGACGTATTTGGCATATATTTTGTAAGCAGCTTGATCAATGTACTTACTTACAAAATATATGGCATCCGCCGGAAGTTTTAACCTTTTGAAAAAAGATTAAATAATAGGTGTTTTGTTTGGAATACCAGGTTTTCGAGGGTATCTTTTCGGTGTGCTTTTTGTTTTAGAAAAGACATACAACGTTCTTTCACTGTCTTCAATCGGTAAAAGAAAGGAATACTCTGCGATTTTCTCTGCACCTAATACTTGAAGTGCCTTTTTAGCATCATTTAATTCGTCTAATGCACTCGCTGCTTTCATAGCTATAAATCTTCCATCTACCTTTACTAACGGGATGCATAGTTCTGCGAGAACCGATAATCTTGCAACTGCTCTAGCAGTAACAATATCATAATTTTCTCTATGTTCGGTTTTTTGACCAAATTCTTCTGCTCGTGCATGGACGAAATTTACGTTTGTTAAATTAAGTTCCTTGCTGAGATGAGTTAAAAACTGGATTCTTTTATTTAGTGAATCAACAATTGTAACTTTTAAATTTGGAAAACAAATCTTTAAAGGAATACTAGGAAACCCGGCTCCTGCTCCTACATCACAGACGGAGAAAGAGCCAGTAAAATCTTCATAAAAAGATGCACTAATAGAATCAAAAAAATGTTTTAAATATACAGATGGTTCATCCGTTATAGCGGTTAAATTCATTTTTTCATTCCATTCAACAAGTATTTCAAAATATTTTCTAAATTGTTGTACTTGCTCTGTCGTAAGTTCAATTCCTTTTTCGTGAAGGGCTTGAATAAATTGTTCCTCGTTCATGAAGTTCTCCTTATCAATTTAGACTATCCAGAAATTTTTGCAATTTTCCCCTGTTCAATATAAATAAGTAAAATTGAAATATCTGCTGGATTTACTCCTGAAATTCTAGATGCTTGTGCAATAGACAAAGGTCGTACTTGATTTAATTTTTGTTTAGCTTCTGTAGCCAATCCTGAAATTTCATCATAATCTATTTGATCAGGAATTTTTTTGTCTTCCATTTTTTTGAGCTTTTCTACTTGTTGAAGAGATTTTTCAATATATCCTTCATACTTTACTTGAATCTCTACTTGCTCTTTCTCTTCCTCCATCAATTCCATTTCAGGAGGAGCTAGTTGAGCCACTAAATCATAATGCATTTCTGTACGTTTTAATAAGTCTGCAGCACGAATACCATCTTTTAATTCGCTACCTTCAACACTACGGATTAATTGTTGAGTTTGTTCATTTGGTTTAATCATTAATGAACGCAGTCTATCTAATTCATTTTCAATACGTTGTTTTTTCTCCACAAATTTATCATAGCGTTCTTGCGGAATAAGACCTATTTCGTAACCAATTTCCGTTAAACGTAAATCTGCGTTATCATGACGAAGTAATAAGCGATATTCAGCACGAGAAGTTAATAAACGATAAGGTTCATTTGTTCCTTTCGTAACTAAATCATCAATTAATACTCCAATATAGGCATCAGATCTACTTAATATTTTTTCTTCTTTTTTAAGAACTCTTAGAGCGGCGTTAATTCCGGCCATTAAACCTTGCCCTGCTGCTTCCTCGTAACCAGATGTGCCATTGATTTGTCCTGCAGTATAAAGATTTTTAATTTTTTTCGTTTCAAGTGTTGGCCAAAGCTGTGTTGGAACCATTGCATCATATTCAATTGCGTAACCTGCACGCATCATTTCTGCTTTCTCTAGGCCTGGAACAGAAGCAATCAGGCGACGTTGTACATGCTCTGGTAAACTTGTTGAAAGTCCTTGTACATATACTTCTCTAGTATTTCTTCCTTCTGGCTCTAAAAATATTTGATGGCGTGGTTTATCACTAAAACGTACAATCTTATCTTCGATGGAAGGACAGTATCTTGGTCCTGTACCTTTTATCATACCTGAATACATAGGAGAAAGGTGTAAGTTTTCATTAATAATTTCATGCGTTTCAAGTGTTGTATATGTTAACCAACATGGTAATTGATCCATTATAAACTCAGTTGTCTCAAAGCTGAATGCTCTTGGAACATCATCTCCAGGTTGGATTTCAGTTTTATTATAATCAATTGTTTTACTATTTACACGAGGTGGAGTTCCTGTTTTAAATCGAACTAAATCAAAACCTAAATTACGAATGCTATCTGCTAATTTAATGGATGGCTGTTGATTATTTGGTCCGCTTGAATACTTTAGGTCTCCAATAATTATTTCCCCTCGTAAGAATGTACCTGTTGTAATAACTACTGTTTCTGCGTGGTAAATAGCTCCAACTTGAGTAACGAGCCCAATAATTTTATCATCTTCTACTAGCAATTCTTCTACAACTGCTTGATGGATTGTTAAGTTTTCTTGTTCCTCTAAAAGTCGTTTCATTTCATTTTGATACAGTACTTTATCCGCTTGAGCGCGAAGTGCACGTACAGCAGGACCTTTTCCTGTATTAAGCATTCTCATTTGAATATGCGTTTTATCTATTACTTTTCCCATGGCACCGCCTAATGCGTCAATTTCACGCACAACAATTCCTTTTGCTGGCCCTCCGATGGATGGATTACATGGCATAAATGCAATCATATCAAGATTAATTGTTAAAACAAGTGTTTTAGCACCCATTTTTGCGGATGCAAGTGCTGCTTCTACTCCAGCATGCCCTGCTCCTACAACAATCACATCGAACTTGCCTGCTTCAAAGTTTGGCATGTTCGTTACTTCCTCTCCTATTTTATTTTCCTAAACAAAATTGTGAAAATAACTGATCAATTAAGCTTTCTTCTACCGTATCCCCGGTAATTTCACCTAAAATTTCCCAAGTTCTCGTCACATCAATTTGAATTATATCTACTGGCACATCCGCATGTGCCGCATCAATGGCATCAGTTACAGTTGCTTTTGCTAAATGTAGTAAAGAAATATGACGTGCATTTGAAACATACGTTAAATCAGACGCTTCAATTGTACCTTCGAAGAATAAAGATGCAATTGCTTCTTCTAATTCATCGACTCCTTCTTCTTGTAGTAAAGAAGTAGTAACTACACGTTTGTCCCCTGCTAATCGTTGTACTTCATTAGAATCTATCGACGTAGGTAAGTCTGTTTTATTAATAATAACAATAAAATCCATACCCTGAACTGCTTCAAATAATTTACGGTCTTCTTCTGTTAGCTGCTCCGCATTGTTTAAAACTAGTAGTATAAGATCAGCCTCATTAAGTACTTGCCTAGACTTTTCTACTCCAATTCGTTCAACTATATCTTCCGTTTCTCGAATACCCGCTGTATCTACTAATTTTAACGGAACTCCACGTACATTAACATACTCTTCTATTATATCTCGTGTAGTTCCTGCTATATCTGTCACAATTGCTTTATTTTCTTGAATTAAACTATTTAAAAGGGAAGATTTACCTACATTCGGTCTACCAATAATAGCCGTTGAAAGTCCTTCACGAAGAATTTTCCCTTGCGATGAAGTGACTAATAGTTTGTCTATTTCATCCCTTACCCATGTACATTTTTCAATCATTAGTGGCAGAGTCATTTCTTCCACATCATCGTATTCTGGATAATCTATGTTCACTTCTACTTGAGCTAATGTTTCGAGTAGTGCTTGCCTCAATGATTTAATAAGTCTAGATAATCGCCCATCCATTTGCCCTAACGCAACATTCATCGCTTTATCTGTTTTAGCTCTTATTAAATCCATGACAGCTTCGGCTTGTGACAAATCGATTCTCCCGTTTAAAAACGCTCGTTTTGTAAATTCACCAGGCTCAGCTAGTCTCGCACCATTAATCAAAACAAGCTGTAGGACACGATTCACTGATACAAGCCCACCGTGACAGTTAATTTCTACTACATCTTCTCTTGTAAATGTTTTGGGTCCCTTCATCAAAGACAACATTACTTCCTCTACTACCTCTTCTGTCTTTGGATCAACTAAATGCCCATAATGAATGGTATGGGATGCTTGAACAAGTAAATCTTTTCCGTTTGGTGAATAAAATACTTTGTTTGCTATCTGTATTGCATGGGGACCGCTAAGTCTCACTATTGCTATAGCCCCTTCTCCAAGTGGAGTAGAAATAGCAGCTATTGTATCGAATTCCACAAGTGTCCACCTCCTTTACATACTAACTTATCCACATGTGAATAAGTTAAAACGAACATGACTATCTAACATATAACAATAACACAAATCGTCAAAAATCAGAAGTATAGATGATTTTATTTAGTGATCAAAAGTTATCAAAGCGAAAGCACAATATCTTCCCAAACAAACAAATGGAGTTGCGGTAGGTTTGCTCCGAGCTTTTCGTCTAGGTAGTTAGCAATAAGAAAAACGGATTCTAGCTTTTCGTAAGCTAAAATCCGTTTATATTATTTTATTGGCTCGATTACTAAATATCGATTTGGATCTGTTCCAACTGAATAAGTTTCAATATCTACTCGAACAGATAATGCATTATGAATTATTTTTCTTTCAAAAGAAGTCATCGGTTCAAACTCTACTTTGTTACCTGTTCGAACTGCTTTATCTGCCATTCGTTCTGCAAGCTGTTCAAGTGATTCTTGTCGTTTTTCTCTGTAGTTTCCTACATCCAGCTTAATGATAATGAACGAATTAGAAAATTTATTTGCTACGAGCTGCGCCAAACTTTCAAGTGCATTTAATGTTTGTCCACGTTTACCAATAAGTAATGCAGCCTTTTTACTGTTTAATTGAAGGTAAACAAATTTTCCTTCTTTTGTTTGATTGATTTCTAAATCATCAATCTTCATTTCTTTTGCTATTTCATTAATATAGTTAATTGTTTCTTCAATTGCTAAGTGATTCGTACCTTCTAGATTGTGCACTTCAATTGAAGTACTTGGAGAAATCTCTGTTTCATCGTTTACTTCGAGTGTTTCCACTTCTGGTTCATGCACTTCTTCTACTTTTTCTTCATTTATTCGAACAGTTACTTGAACAACTGCAGGTTTTGCTCCAAATCCTAGAAAACCCTTTTTACCTTCATCTAATACTGTAATTGTTACTTCTTGTTTTGATACACCAAGTTTTTGTAATGCAACAGTTATAGCTTCTTCTTTTGTAGGTGCAGTTTGCGTAATCTGATTCATTTTTTTGCCCCTCCCGTTTTGACTGGCTCAGCCTTTGGTTTGTTCCAAGGTTTATAAATGAATAAATTTTGAATGATAGAAATAATATTACCGATTACCCAATACAATGTTAGTGCTGCTGGTAATACGATACCAAAACCAATAATCATAAATGGCATAATATACATCATTATTTTCATTTGAGGATTATCCATTGCTGGACCTGTACGTAAAACGATCAATTGCATAAGACCTGCAAGTACTGCTAAAACAATACTTGGATCTGCAAGTGCAAATCCTAAAAAACTACCTAAGTTAATTTCAGGGGTATTATTCATTCGACTAATTGCATGGTAAAAACCAATTAGAATCGGCATTTGAATAAATATTGGTAAACAACCTGCTGCTGGATTAACTCCTCTTTCTTTAAATAGAGCCATCATTTCTTGTTGATATTTTTGTTGTGTTACAGCATCTTTTGAACTGTACTTTTCTTTTAATTTTTGTAATTCTGGTTGTACTTCTTGCATATTTTTAGAGCTTTTTGTTTGCTTGATCATTAATGGTAGGATTGCTAAACGTATAATAATTGTTACCGCAATAATTCCTAAACCATATGTACCAAGTATTCCTTTGAAGTACGTAATTGCTGAAACTAATGGCCAAACGATATACTCATTCCAAAACCCTTCTGAACTTGAATAGATTGGCTCATTAAATTCCGAACAACCTGCTAGAAATACAGTTGTTACTAGCAGTAAAATTAATAATGATAATTTTTTTTTCAACCTTCTTCCCCCTAATACTTCTTATATATATATCCATTCATTCTATATTACCATTTAACAGAAAGTCTTCACTAGTTTTTCTTCTTTATTACCTTAGCAATTTTTAATATATGTTCAAGACTTTTCTTTGTTTCATGAAAGTCTAATTTGGCCGCTGGATTTCTAGCGATAATAATATATTCCATATTTGTATTTACTTCATCTTTTAATTCTAAAAAGGTTTGTCTTATATACCTCTTAATACGATTACGAACTACTGCATTTCCAACTTTCTTACTAACAGATAGACCTACACGAAAAAAATCTTCTTCATGTTCTAAGCAATAAACAACAAATTGTCTATTTGCAAAGGACTTCCCTTTTTTAAATATTGTTTGAAAGTCTTTATTCTTTTTTACTCGTTGTTTCTTATTCATCGGTTCACCTGCTCCAACTCATCGTTATAAAAGAAAAAAAGACCACTGAAATGGTCAGTGGACTTATGCTGATAATACTTTTCTTCCTTTGGCACGGCGTGCTGCTAATACGCGGCGACCGTTTTTAGTACTCATACGTGCGCGGAAACCGTGGTTTTTAGCACGTTTACGGGTATTTGGTTGGAATGTACGTTTCATCTATATGACACCTCCTGAATGATCATCTTAAAAGTTCTACTTTAGACAGTCTACGATATTATATATAAGATGCACGGCTTTTGTCAATTGTTTTTTTGCTCTCTCCCTCATTCATATTGAAACTTGGTTATCCACAGATTATAATTTCCTTTCACGAACCATTGTGCATAAAAAATACACGAAAAAAATTATCCACAAACCTTATGAACATGTTTTTAACATAATCATACCTTGTGGACAACTATAATTGTTAATAATCGGACTATTGTGGATAACTCTTAAATCTCTTGTAATGTCTTCATTTTTTTGGTACGATATTTGTGTTTTACTTTTCTAAACCAAAACTGCATCTTATTTTTATCCACAACTGTTAATAATGTGTGGATAAGTTTTTTGCACATACGTTTATAATATTTATCCACAGTCGGTGGATTTGTGTATATCTTATTCTTTTTTTATTTTATACATATTTAT
>NZ_LJIY01000005.1:233531-236171 GCF_001420585.1 Psychrobacillus sp. FJAT-21963
TATAAGTGAGGTAACAAAATGAAATTCGATATAGCAAGAGATAGTTTGTTAGAAGGATTAAATAATGTAATGAAAGCAGTAAGTTCTAAAACAACAATTCCAATATTAACTGGGTTAAAATTAGAAGTTTTAGATAAAGGACTTTACATTACCGGAAGTGATTCAGATATCACCATACAGACATTTATTCCTGTAGAGAAAAACGGAGAACAAATTATACGAATTACTGAAACTGGTTCCATTGTTTTACAAGCAAGAGTCTTTAATGAAATTGTACGTAAACTTCCAACAAATGATGTAGAGATTGAAGTAACAAACCAATTTCAAACACATATACGATCAGGTAAATCTGAATTTAATTTAATTGGACTTGATGCATCTGAGTATCCATTACTTCCACAGATTGAAGAGAATCATCAATTTTTCATCCCATCTGATTTATTAAAATCAATTATTAAAGAGACAGTGTTTGCTGTATCAACTTCTGAAAGTCGACCTGTACTTACTGGTGTTAACTGGGTAGTAAAAGATGGGGAACTTCATTGTGTAGCGACAGATAGTCACCGTCTTGCTAGAAGAAAAACAGCTGTCAAAGACTTACCTAACGAAGAATATACTGTGGTTATTCCAGGTAAAAGCCTAAATGAATTAAACAAAATCTTAGAAGAGAC
The DNA here is from genome assembly GCF_001420585.1 of Psychrobacillus sp. FJAT-21963. Taxonomy (NCBI): domain Bacteria; kingdom Bacillati; phylum Bacillota; class Bacilli; order Caryophanales; family Bacillaceae; genus Psychrobacillus; species Psychrobacillus sp. FJAT-21963. The sequence continues at coordinate 234,203 of NZ_LJIY01000005.1, forward strand.
TTCTTCAGAAGTAGCAATCGTCATTACGCCACAACAAATTTTGTTTAAAACGGAAGATGTTTTGTTTTATTCTAGATTACTTGAAGGAAACTATCCGGATACTTCCAGATTAATACCTAGTGAATATAAAACGACGATTATCGTAAACGGTAAATCATTATTGCAAGCAATTGATCGTGCTTCTTTACTCGCTAGAGAAGAAAGAAACAATGTAGTTCGTTTTACAACGATTGGACAGGGTCTGGTTGAGGTATCATCCAATTCACCGGAAATCGGAAATGTAGAAGAACAAATTCAAGCGGAGTCAATTGAGGGAGAAGAATTAAAAATTTCCTTTAGTGCAAAATATATGATGGATGCATTAAAAGCAATTGATGGACAAGACATAAAAATTCTGTTTTCAGGAGCAATGAGACCTTTTGTATTGAAGTCGGTCCATGATGACTCCATCCTGCAACTTATATTACCAGTAAGAACATATTAATATTTTTGATAGTCACAAAGGTGGCTATCTTTTTTTTACTTATTTGCTGATTTAGAGTAAAATGAAGGGATAATGAAAATGAGAAGAGGTTGAATTACTTTTGGAAGAGATTCGTTTTGACTCAGAATTTATCACACTTGGTCAATTATTGAAAATGACGGATGCAATAGATTCGGGTGGAATGGCTAAGTGGTTTTTAAGCGAAAATATTGTTTATGTAAATGGTGAAGTGGATCAACGAAGAGGACGTAAACTTCGAAATAAAGATATAGTGAATATTCCAGGAGTAGGAAGATTCCAAATGGTTGGACCAGAGAACGGGGATTGATATGTACATTGAACGATTAGAATTAAAAGATTACCGTAATTATGATTCAATTCAATTGGATTTTTCCTCTAAAATTAATGTCTTTATCGGAGAAAATGCGCAAGGAAAAACAAATTTAATGGAATCTCTTTATGTTTTATCAATGGCAAAGTCTCATAGAACAGCTAATGATAAAGAATTGATACGCTGGGAAGCAGACTATGGTAAAATAAAAGGTGACATTCAAAAAAAATATGGTCGTTTACCTTTAGAATTATTATTATCAAAAAAAGGTAAAAAAGCTAAAGTTAACCACCTTGAGCAAACGAAGCTTAGTAATTACATTGGACAGTTGAATGTCGTTATGTTTGCTCCAGAAGATTTATACTTAGTAAAAGGTAGTCCACAAGTCAGAAGACGATTTCTTGACATGGAAATCGGACAAATTTCCCCTGTTTATTTACATGATTTACTTCAATTCCAAAAGATATTAAAACAACGCAATCATATTTTAAAACAGCATCAAGGGAAATCACTGTTAAACGATGTCATGTTTGATGTATATACAGAACAATATATAGATGCAGCTATAAAAGTTATTCAAAAAAGATATCAATTCATGGAATTATTACAAAAATGGGCTGAACCAATTCATCTTGGTATTTCTAGAGGTCTTGAAAAGTTGACCGTTTCCTATCAAACATCTTCTGGTATACATGCAGAGTGGACTGAAAGTGAGATGAAAGAATTTCTAGAAAAGAAATTATTTGAAAGCCAAAAAAGAGAACTTGATAGAGGCATAACCCTTACTGGTCCTCATCGAGATGATCTTCAGTTTTTTGTTAATGACTACGATGTACAAACATATGGATCTCAAGGACAACAGCGTACAACTGCATTATCGTTGAAGCTTGCGGAAATTGAATTGATAAAACAGGAGGTAGGTGAAGCTCCTGTTTTATTGCTGGATGATGTTTTATCTGAATTGGATGATTATAGACAGTCACATTTGTTAAATACTATACAAGGTGACGTTCAAACATTTGTTACTACTACAAGTGTAGATGGTCTTACACATGAAACGATTCAACAAGCACAATTGTTTCATGTGGAACAAGGTGCAGTCGTAATAAAATAATAATCTAAATACTGAATATTAGTTTTTAGGATTTTAAATA